>NZ_JIBO01000006.1 GCF_000688655.1 Lonsdalea quercina subsp. quercina
CGTAAGTTCAGGCTTTCTCTGTAAATATGGCGGTGAGGGAGGGATTCACTGCGGCGCTGCGCGCCTTGCCCTTCGGGTGGCCTGCGGCCATGCAAAACGGCGCTGCCGTTTTGTCGAACCCTGGCGAGGGGTCTCACCCTCCCTCAAGGGGATTTCTGCATACAAAAAAGCCCGAACGTGAGTTCAGGCTTTCTCTGTAAATATGGCGGTGAGGGAGGGATTCGAACCCTCGATACGTTTTCACGTATACACACTTTCCAGGCGTGCTCCTTCAGCCTCTCGGACACCTCACCGGGGGTTGTCCTCTCAGACAACGGGCGCTACTGTAGGGAAATTCCCCCGCAGCGTCAACACACTTATGCCTCGTTATGGTGCGATTAGCTAAAGTTAACGCAATTTGCTGTTTTACTCGCCAGATGTACGTATTCAGGCGTCTGACGGGCGCTACAGCGTGTTTTGCATTTGTACGAATCACGTGACAATTACCCCGTGAGCTGTGTGGGGAAGGGAAGGATGGTATGCTGGCACGGTAAAATAAGCGCCAGGAGAAGCCATGTACCCCGTCGATTTACATATGCACACCGTAGCCAGCACTCACGCCTATAGCACACTGCATGATTACATTGCCGAAGCCCGGCGTAAGCATATTCAACTGTTCGCCATTACGGATCACGGTCCAGATATGGCGGATGCCCCGCATCATTGGCATTTTATCAACATGCGCGTCTGGCCCCGGATGGTGGACGGGATCGGTATCCTGCGAGGTATCGAGGCCAATATCAAAAATCTTAACGGCGATATCGACTGCACGGGACCGATGCTGGAAAGTCTGGATCTGATCATCGCAGGTTTCCACGAACCGGTGTTTCCCCCGCAGGATAAAGAGGCGCACACCACCGCGATGATCGCGGCGATGGCGCAGGGAAACGTCCATATCATCAGCCATCCCGGCAATCCGCGTTACCCGATCGATATCCCGGCGGTTGCCGCTGCGGCAGCCAAGTATGAAGTCGCATTGGAGCTGAACAACTCCTCCTTTATTCATTCCCGCAAAGGAAGCGAGGCCAACTGTCGAGTCATCGCTGAAGCGGTGCGCGATGCGGGCGGATATCTGGCGCTAGGGTCGGATAGCCACGTGGCGTTCGCGTTGGGCGAATTTCCCTACTGCGAACGCATTTTGCGGGAGATTGATTTCCCGGCGGAACGCGTGTTGAATGTCAGCCCTCGTCGGGTACTGGATTTTCTGGAACGCCGCGGTAAGCCGGCTATCCCTGAATTAGCCTCTTTGTGACGTTGTCACTCTTTATCTACAGGTTTAATGCATGAATGAATTCTCGATTGTGTGCCGTGTTCTCGGCTCACTGTTTTACCGTCAGCCGCAGGATCCGCTGCTGACCCCGCTCATGACGTTGGTCAAAGAGGGCAAGCTAGCCCCGCAGTGGCCGCTGGAACAGGATGCGCTGCTGACGCGAATGCAAACCAGCTTGAAGGCCGAAGGGCTTGATACCGTGAGTGCCGACTATTTGCGGCTGTTTGCCGGGGACGAGCCGGCGGTAACGCCCTGGCGTTCCGGATACGAGCCAGCGTCACCGGAAACGGCTGNGCGCGAATTTTTACAGCAACGCGGCATGCCGCTCGGCGAAGGTCCGTCAGACCACTTTGGCGGACTGCTGCTTGCCGCTTCATGGCTGGAGGATCAGGCGGAGGAAGATGAGACCGAGGCGCAGACTGCGCTATTCGATACCTACCTGCTACCGTGGAGCGACCGCTTTCTGGGCAAAGTCGAAAGTCATGCGACGACGGGGTTTTACCGTTCGCTGGCGATAGTAACGCGCGAAGCGCTGGAAGCGATGCGCGAAGAGCTGGCAGAGACAAGAGAGGGCGAGGAGTAAGCGAGCCAACGTTTCCCTCAAAAAGATAAGGCTGACCGTGAGCGAGATCGTCTCCGNCCAGCCACAAAATTACTCGGTCAGCTGGATCACCAACTGACCCGGTTTGACTTCTATACCCTTCGCCAATTTCTTGGCCATCGCTTCTTTCGTGCTGTGCTCAGCATTCAACACGTAGGCGGGTTTCTGGTCGAAATAACTTTTCAGCGATTGATTGAGATAAGGCGTCAGCGTTTTAAACATCGACTGCATTTTTTCCGGCTGCACGCTGTAATCCGTCAGCGTCATCTCTTTAAGATAAATGGCGCCCTGCGCTTTATCGAAGACCGGTTGCGCCTTGAGCGTTAGCTTCATGTCTGCCGACTGTGCGCCAATCAGTGAGCTGATATCGACTTTGGCATTGCCGCTGAGGGTCACTTTGCCCGGTTCTTCGCGACCGATCTGTGTGGTGAGATCGGTCAGAACGATATGAGCATCCACGACACCCGGCACGCCAATCTGTTTCTGATAGTCATTATGTTCCTGTAAATACTGATTGACTTCCTGTTCGCTCAGGGTGTATTGGGTCAGCTGATTACAGCCGCTGAGCATCAGTCCGCCCAGCAATGCCAGTGTCGCCCATCCTGTTTTTTTCATTGTAATAACCTCGTTAATTCCCTTAATACTATCGATATCTGATAGCGGGGCAGCGTGCGCTTTTGCGTGAACAGCGCCAATCGGAAAGTCCTGAAACGGTAACGCACATACCGGCACGTCATGTTCCGGTATGTGACGGCGATTCTGGTGCTTATTGAGCCATGCCGCTCAGCAGCGGGATCTGGGTTTGTTTGGCCATGTTGTCGCGGTAGTCCGCCACCTTCGACGGCACGCTGACGCCATTGACGATGGTCAGGGCGCGAAGCAGCGGGAACAGGTGAATATCATCCATCGACAGCTCGCCGTTACAGGCGTTGGCCTGAACAATCAGCGGTTCGAGATCTTTGAGATCGTTGCTGATGTTTTTGATCAAACCGGCGGAGTGGCTCAGCAGCTCTTCAAAATCGCCGCCCTGGGCCTGCTTTTTATTGATGAAATAGTCGCGTGCGGCAGGTGTGGCGAACTCTTCGAAGGGCGCACGGCTGAGGCGAGGCATGACGAGACGGCGATATACGTCATCGGAGACTTTGCGCAGCCAGGCGTCGATCTGTGGATTCGTCGGGCCGGTCAATAGAGGCTTGCCATCAGACGCATCGATATATTCCACGATATCGAGGCTTTCTGGCATAAAGCTTCCATCTTCTTTTTGCAGGATGGGCAGCATCTTTTTACCGACCATGGAGATGGGCGTTTTTTCGTCATCATTAAGCAGGTATTCCAGTTTCACCGGGATATCTTTCAGGCCGAAAATCATACGAGCTTTCACACAGAATGGGCAGTGGTCGTAAATATAAAGTTTCATACCAATCTTCCTTTGTTGTCGATCAATGCGATGCCGCTGCCGTATACACAGGGCGTCCCTGCGAGCACGTGATTTAAAAAGGGGGCATCTGTGACGAAAAAGTATGGGGGGGTTTTCGCTTGAGATCAATTCGGGTGGCGAGGGCGCCCGACACAAAACAGGCGGAGGGGAGATTAACGATCGCCCAGCATCGCAGGCTCAATACGCCGCAAATGGAATTGCCAGTAGAGCGCGGCCAGCGTCATCAGGCCGATGATCCCGAGCATACACCACGGCAGTTCAGGCTGGCCCAGCGCACGCCCGCTGTCGTACAACCAGCCGCCGCCGCTATAGCCGAGCGCGCCGCCCAGCGCCAACCCCATACGGCTGAAGCCCATATAGCTGCCGCGGGCGCGGGCGTTCGCCAGCGAAGCGCCCAGCGTTTCGCGCGCGGGTTCTGCGATAATAGAGCCGAAATAAAACAGGCCGATTAGAACCAGCAACAGGTTAAGGTGCGTCGCCATCCCCATCGGAAACAGACTGAGCGTCATAATGAACAGCCCGGCCATGAGACGCTGCTCCAGCCGAAAATGTTTTTCGCTCCAGCGCGCGACTGGGTAGAGCAACGTCAAAGAGAGCGCGGCTTCGATGGCGTACATCCATTTCACCGCCGCGGGCGTTCCGGCGACTTCGTTGACGACGATCGGCATCATCAGCAGTACCTGCACCGCCAGCATGAAATACCCGGTCAATGTCAGGACATAGATGACGAAACGGCTGTCGCGCAGAACCCGCAGCATGCCTTCACGCATGGGCGTTCGCGTGGTGGAAATGCGATAGGCGGGCAGCAGCCAGGCATTCGCGCCCGCAGCCAGCAGGAACATAAAGGCGCCGACCCAGCAGACGACGTTGAAATTGTATTGCATCAACCAACTGCCGAGCAGCGCGCCGGTGACTGAGCCAGCCGTGTCTTGCATCAGCAAGAGGGAGAAGAAGCGCCCGCGTTCGCTGGGACGGGTCAGCTTGATGACCAGCGCGGTGCGCGGCGGGTCGAATAACGTGCCGCCGAGTCCGGAAAGAAAACAGGAGAGCATCAGCACCAGCGGCGTAGTCGCCAGCGCCATGCAGATGAAACCGGCCGAGCGCATCAGCATGCCGGTGATAATCATCGGTTTGGCGCCGAATCGGTCGGCAATCGCGCCGCCGAAGATCCCTAAGCCTTGCTGGGTGAGCTGGCGCAGCCCTAATGCGGTGCCGACCGTCAGCGCGGCCCAGCCCATTTGGTCGACAAATCGTATGGAAATCAGGGGGAACACGACGAAAAACCCTAAAATCACCAGCATATTATCAAGCAGAATGAAATATTTACCCAGGCTGCGCGCCTGCGTCATCAAAGGCATGTTGCACCGTCACGGAAAGAAAGGATCCTACTTGTTTATTCTCTCGCCAATTGTGTTATGGCGATAGGTGACTTGGAGATAATATTTTTTTATCGTCAAACACCGCTCGATGCAGAGCTGTGATAATTGCAGATTGCAGACGTATTCAAATTGCGTGATAACCGCGCGTTGGAGCGGTTACGTTGATGCAGTCAACGCGGTTTATAGTAAGCTTAACGTCATGTTTATCCGCTTATTGCTGGCGAATAGACGTTTTTCAGTTCCATAAACATAATCGATTAACCACCCCGAACCTGAGGGAAGAGAAATGTTTGGCTATCGTTCCACATCTGCCACGGTACGTTTGACGACGGACCGGCTGGTGGTACGTCTGGCTCATGAACGTGATGCCTGGCGACTGGCAGAGTATTACGCGGAAAACCGCGAATTTCTAAAACCCTGGGAGCCGGTACGTGATGCCAGCCACTGCTATCCCTCGGGCTGGCAGGCGCGTCTGAGCGCGATCACCGATATGCACAAACAGAACAGCGCGTTCTATTTCTTGCTGCTTGACCCTGAGGAAACGGAGGTGCGCGGCGTCGCCAACTTCAGCCATATTCTGCGCGGATCTTTCCACGCCTGCTATCTGGGCTATTCGCTCGGGCAGAAATGGCAGGGGCAGGGGCTGATGTTTGAAGCGCTGAAAGCCAGCCTGCGCTACATGTTTGTTCAACAGCGCATGCACCGGGTTATGGCCAACTATATGCCGCACAACCACCGCAGCGGCGGTCTGCTGGCGCGTCTCGGATTTGAAAAAGAGGGTTATGCCAGAGATTACCTGCTGATCGACGGCGAATGGCAGGATCACGTTTTAACTTCCTTGACCAATGACCGCTGGGCGCAGCGGAAGTGATTGCCCGGCGATCAGAACTGTCGCAAAAATCCGGGCGATCAGTCACTTCTGCAGCTTAACGGTGCGGAGCGGGGGCACCAACCGGTAGCTTTTGCTCGCACAATGCGTAGACTAGGCGCACCCAATAGATGCGTACGGCCAGACGGCTGTTTGCGTCATTATCTTCCCCGGTATTCAGAACACTCGCATGAATTTACTTAAATCACTGGCTGCGGTCAGTTCAATGACAATGCTTTCGCGCCTGCTGGGCTTTGTGCGTGACGCCATCGTCGCCCGCGTATTCGGTGCAGGTATGGCGACCGATGCTTTTTTTGTCGCTTTCAAACTTCCGAATCTGCTGCGTCGTATTTTCGCCGAGGGCGCGTTCTCCCAGGCTTTCGTTCCCATTTTGGCCGAATATAAGAGCCAGCAGGGAGAAGAGGCCACCCGCACGTTTCTGGCTTACATCGCCGGGATGCTGACGCTGGTGCTGACGTTGGTGACGATCGCCGGCATGCTGGCCGCGCCCTGGGTGATCATGGTGACGGCGCCTGGCTTTGCCGAAACCCCGGCGCGTTTTGAACTGACCTCTTCGCTGCTGCGCATCACATTCCCCTACATCTTATTGATTTCGTTGACCTCGATGGTCGGGTCCGTGCTCAATACCTGGAACCGTTTTTCGGTGCCCGCGTTCGCGCCGACGCTGCTCAATGTCAGCATGATCTTTTTTGCCTTGTTCGCCACGCCCTATTTTCACCCGCCGGTGCTGGCGCTGGCCTGGGCCGTGGTGGTCGGCGGCGTCTTGCAACTGGGATATCAACTGCCGCATCTCAAAAAAATCGGTATGTTGGTCTTGCCGCGTATCAAATGGCGTGATCCGAGCGTAGCGCGCGTGATGAAGCTGATGGCGCCGGCAATTCTCGGCGTGTCGGTGAGCCAGATCTCGTTGATCATCAACACGATTTTCGCTTCTTTTCTGAGTCAGGGCGCGGTGTCATGGATGTATTACGCAGACCGTCTGATGGAGTTCCCCTCCGGCGTTCTGGGCGTAGCCTTGGGCACTATCCTGTTGCCTTCGCTGTCAAAAAGCGCCGCCAGCGGTGATCATAAAGAGTACTCCCACCTGATGGACTGGGGGCTGCGACTTTGCTTCTTGTTAGCGTTGCCGAGCGCGGTCGCGCTGGGCATCTTGGCAAAGCCGCTGACGGTATCCCTGTTCCAATACGGTAAGTTCAGCGCTTTCGATGCGGCGATGACACAGCGGGCGCTGGTGGCGTATTCCATCGGGCTAATGGGGCTGATTCTGGTGAAAGTGCTGGTACCCGGATTTTATGCGCGACAGGACATCAAGACGCCGGTGAAGATCGCTTTGGTGACGCTGGCGCTAACTCAGTTGATGAACCTGGCGTTTATCGGTCCGCTTCAGCATGCAGGATTAGCGCTGTCGATAGGGCTGGCCTCTTGTCTCAACGCCGCGCTGCTGTTCTGGCAACTGCGTAAGCAGCAAATTTTCCAGCCGTCGCCGGGGTGGGCACGTTTTCTGGTGCGGCTATTGCTGGCGGTCGTCGTGATGTCGGCGGCGCTGTTGGCGCTAGACCAGATCATGCCGCCATGGGATCAGGGCAATATGACGGNTCGAATCTTACGCTTGATGGCGATGGTGGTGGCCGGCGCCGGCGCTTACTTCGTCTCGCTGGGGCTGATGGGATTCCGTCCGAAAGATTTCTCGCGCCGCAGTATCTAATAACCCACATCAACAACCCACATCAACAATACGAACGGCGAGTTCGCTCGCCCTAGTTGCGGTGGTCGTTGCGATGAATGGCCGTCTGACTCACGCCTCTGCTCTTAATACACCTTCTCTGAGAAAAGCGTTATCAGCTGCATTGCCGGGAACAAGGCAAGCCCGGTTGATAGCAAATGATACGCATGTGAAAACGTCGTCTGGGATGATGGATCAGGGATGCTAAGAGGGGAGAAACACGCCGCCTTCAGAAAGACGGCGTGAGGAGGTAAACGCGTTACATCTTCTCGACGGTCTGGATACCTAGCGTGTCCAAACCTTGCTTCAGCGTCTTCGACGTCAGCATGGCGAGTTTAAGACGGCTCTGACGTTCCGCTTCGTTCTCGGCATTCAGGATCGGGCAGTGCTCGTAGAAGCCGGAGAACAGGCCGGCCAAATCGTAGAGATAAGCACACATGACATGCGGCGTACCGTCGCGAGCCACGGTTGTAATCACTTCTTCGAACTGCAACAGACGCGTCGCTAGCGCCTGTTCGCGCTCGTTGGTCAGTACGATGGGGTGGGTCAGGCTGGCTTCATCAACGCCGGCGCGCTTAAAGATAGAGGCGACGCGGGTGTAGGCATACTGCATATAAGGCGCGGTATTGCCTTCAAACGCCAACATGTTGTCCCAGTCGAATACGTAGTCAGTGGTGCGGCTTTTGGAAAGATCTGCGTATTTCACCGCGCCGATGGACACGACGTTCGCCAGCTCGGCCACTTCGTCCTGCGGCATTTCAGGGTTTTTGTCCGCGATCAGTTTTACCGCACGTTCGTAGGCTTCATCGAGCAAATCAGCCAGCTTGATGGTTCCTCCGGAGCGGGTCTTGAACGGCTTGCCGTCTTTGCCCAGCATCATCCCGAACATGTGATGCTCCAGGCTCACGCTATCGGGGATGTAGCCAGCTTTGCGGACGATGGTCCAGGCCTGCGTCAGGTGCTGATGCTGACGAGAGTCGATGTAGNAGAGGACGCGGTCGGCGCCCAGCGTCTCGTAGCGATACTTGGCGCAGGCGATGTCCGTGGTGGTGTACAGGTAACCGCCGTCTTTCTTCTGGACGATCACGCCCATCGGTTCGCCTTCCTTATTTTTAAACTCTTCAAGGAAAACGACCGTGGCGCCTTCGCTCTCAACTGCAAGGCCCTTGGCTTTCAGATCGGCGACAATGCCCGGCAGCATGTCGTTGTACAGGCTTTCGCCCATGACGTCGTCTTTCGTCAGCGTGACGTTAAGTCGATCGTAGTTATGCTGGTTTTGGCTCATGGTAATGTCCACCAGCTTGCGCCACATGGCACGGCAATATTCGTCGCCGCCCTGCAGTTTCACTACGTAACCGCGAGCGCGTTCGGCGAATGCGGCGTCGGCGTCATAATGCTGTTTCGCCTCGCGGTAGAATGCTTCCAGGTCGGACAGCTCCAGCTCACCGGCGTTTTCGTTCTGAACTTTTTCCAGATAGGCGATCAGCATGCCGAACTGCGTGCCCCAGTCGCCGACGTGGTTGGCGCGGATGACGTTGTGACCGAGGAATTCCAGCGTTCTTACCGCCGCGTCGCCGATGATGGTGGAACGCAGGTGGCCGACGTGCATCTCTTTAGCCACGTTGGGGGCGGAGTAGTCGACGACAATCGTTTGGGGTTCTACCGGCGCCACGCCCAGTTTCGGGCTGGTCAGCACGCGCTCTAACTGCGCGGACAGCCACTGAGGATCGAGGAAGATATTGATGAAGCCGGGACCGGCGATTTCAGTTTTGGCGGCAATTCCTTCCAACTGCAACAGCTGGACGACTTTCTCCGCCAATTGACGCGGAGGCATGCCTAATTTTTTAGCCACGGCCATCACGCCGTTAGCCTGATAATCACCAAATTGCGCTTTTGCCGATTGGCGAACCTGCGCTTCGCTGTCAGCGGGTGCGCCCGCCGCAACCAATGCCTGACGGACTTTTTCGGAAAGAAGAGCCTGAATATTCACCGGGTTACCTTACATTACAAATTAAGCCCTGCTTATACCATATTTGATAGATTGAGTCAGCAGAGCGGCGGTGTCACAGGCTCATCGGGGTGCTCATGATGTTGACGCATCACGGTTAAAAAAGCACAGAGGAAATAGGGAAGAAAACAGCCATACAGATAAATCTAAAAAATAAATAACCAGAGAGTCATTAACGTTTTTTATTTCGTCTATCAGTCACCAAACGCGTGTTTTTCATGTTTTTGAGATGACGAAAGATAGCGTAACCGGCTAATGCAATTAATAAAACCGATACAATAAGTAGAAACATGGCGAACGACCTTTTTATATCTTTTGGAATAATGAAATTATCCCTTTTATTGTTTATTAACAATGGGGGAAAGTGTATTTAAGATTACTCCCATGATATATAGGAATATGCGTAAAAACAGTGAATTAAGGTCGTTATTTACGTCAGGGTATTGTTGGAGGCAAGCAAAAAAAAACATCATGGCCAGGAATGATTTTCGTTAATAAATTAATCAGCGTGATGATCTTAAACGATAAAAAAACATACAGAAAACTGACAATCGACTGACAATTCCGTTTAAAGCTGGATGCTGATGCTAACTCTCTGTAAATTAATAAAGCAATTAAGTTAACGGAGGTATTTGAAAATAAAATGGCTGCTAATACATCGCAACCGCTACCCGCGTCATTAATGGAAGATCTGTCTCGATTCGAATCAGAGATGTTCAAACTGGCTGAGCAGCTTTCGTTAGATATTGCGCAGTTTGAAGCCGATCACATTTCACTGCGTTGCCATCAAAACGCAACGGCGGCGCGCTGGCGCGAGGCGCTGCTGGACAAAGGCGCGACGCTGTTATCTGAAAATATCATCAACGATCGGCCTATTTGCCTGTTTTTGCTTCCTCAACCGATGACGGTCGGCCCTTGGCAAATTGCGTGCATCGAGCTGCCGTGGCCGGGGAACAAGCGCTATCCTCATGAAGGCTGGGAGCATGTGGAAGTGGTCCTTCCGGGGGATCCGGCCACGCTTCATCAGCGGGCGTTGGCGTGTCTGCCGGATGCGGCGCTACTCACTCCGGGCATTCGTCTTAAATTCAGTCAGCCGCAGGGAGAGCAAGAACGATTGCCTAATCCCACGCTGGCCGTGACCAACGGTACGGTCACCCTTAAGTTTCACCCCTTTAGCTTGCAGAACATCGTCGAGAGCGAAAGGGATTCGCTCCCGCTACGCGGCGATCGCGCCGGGCGCTGAAGTCGATATTGTGCGCCACTTCATATCCTGTAATGTTGCTCTCCTCAAGAACAGTAACGCGGTGCCATAGTATATTGAGACATTGATTCAGGAGCACTGTTGCTCCTGGCCGCGATTTTAGGGAGGGACCTATGCCTAAGCTGGAAGTATGCTGCTACAGCATTGATTGCGCATTGACGGCAGAACGTGCCGGGGCTGACCGTGTGGAACTGTGCGCGGGCCTGCGGGAGGGCGGACTGACGCCGGGATACGGCATGCTACGCCAGGCGCGGGAGCACCTCACGCTCCCGGTGCATCCGATGGTACGGCCTCGTGGCGGCGACTTTTGCTACAGCGCGACGGAGTTCTCAGCGATTTTGTATGATATCGATCAGATACGCGACCTGGGATTTCCGGGCGTGGTCGTCGGTATATTGGATGACGAAGGGCATATCGATTTAGCGCGCATGAAGCGGGTGATGACGCATTGCGAGGGTTTAGCCGTGACGTTTCACCGCGCGTTCGATATGTGCTTCAACCCGCGACAGGCACTGATGCAGCTTGCCGATTTGGGCGTTTCCCGCGTGTTGACTTCCGGCCAGCAGCAGAGTGCCGAAAGCGGTTTGCCGTTATTGCGGGAACTTAACGCACTAGACCGTGGTCCTATCATTATGGCGGGTTCTGGCGTACGTCTGACCAATCTGCATAAGTTTCGCGCTAGCGGAATTAAAGAATTGCACAGCTCCGCGGGCCAGTGGCTGCCGTCGCCCATGCGTTATCGCAAAGCGGGCGTGACCATGAGTGCTGACGTCGACGGCGACGAATTCCAACATTACTGTGTTGATGGCGATGTGGTGGCGGCCATGAAGAGCGCCTTGACCTCCGATCAGCACACCGCTTCAGTGACGTGATGTGACGCGGTGTGCCTACCTTTGCCGCGCAGCATACTTCAGCAGGTTTGCTTGCGAGTACCAAGCCCCGGTGTGTTACCGGGGCTTTTTTTCGCCTATCGTCAGGCCATCTGACTCGCTTATCGGTGATATCGCCATCAGGCGATAGTGAAAAGTGAGGAGAAATCCTTTTTTCCCACAGGTCGGAACACTTGAAAGCAAACCCCTATTTCAATCGGCACGGCCCCTCAGACACAAGTGTTCCCGGAAAAATAGCGTAGAGAAGGCATCGGGTTCGATCAAAAGAGTAGAGGGCTTGAGAGGACGTGATGGCGATCGTCTTGTGGGCGGTTTGATGGCCAGGCGAGCATAATGGTGATTTGCCCCGGCGCGTAACCGGGGGTATGTGCGACAACGTATCAGGGTTTTTTGGCGACGACGACTGCGCGGAGTGGAGCCGGGTAGCCTTCTACCGTCTTGGTGCTATCCGCCGGGTCGAGGAAGTCCGCCAACGACTCGCTCACCATCCAGTCAGTGCGTCGTTGTTCCTGCGTGGTGGTGACGCAAAGATCGACAACCCGGACGTCCGTAAAGCCGCATTTTTCAAGCCACTGGGTGAGCGCCGCGGGTGAGGGAAGGAAATAGACGTTACGCATCTGGCCGTAGCGTTCACCTGGCACCAGCACGCTGTTTTCATCTCCTTCAATCACCAGCGTTTCCAATACCAGTTCACCGCCGCTGACCAGCTGATCTTTTAACTGCCACAGATGATCCAACGGAGATCGTCGGTGATAGAGTACGCCCATCGAAAAGACGGTGTCGAACGCGGCCAATGCCGGCAGCTGTTCAATGCCTAAAGGCAATACGTGGGCGCGACGGTCGTCGCCAAGCAGTCGGCGAACGGCTTCAAACTGACATAAGAACAGCTGCATAGGGTCGATGCCGACGGCCAGGCGAGCGCCCGCGCCGACCATGCGCCACAGGTGATAACCACTGCCGCAGCCGACATCGAGAATATGCCGGTCCTGTAGGGACGAAATATGCGGTAGCACGCGATCCCACTTCCAGTCTGACCGCCACTCGGTATCGATAGAAACGCCGTAGAGCGAGAAGGGTCCTTTGCGCCACGGCATCAAATTACGCAGCAGCTGTTCGATGCCTGCGCGCTGGCCGTCATGGATGTCGGGCGTCATCGTGGCCGTGACGCCGTTTTGCAAGTCGAGCGTCGTCGGCGTCAGTTCAGGCAGATGTTCCAGCGTGTTGAACCACTGTTTAAAACGGCCATGCAGCGACTCCTGCTGCCACTGGGTAATTTGCGCCGGCAATGTGTTCAGCCAGTGACTGAGCGGCCCGATGGCAATCTGCTGATAAAAGCGTCCGAAGTCGATCATTGCGCGCTCTCCGCTTTGATTGCCAGCAGGGAGCCGAAGTTGAAGCACTGGAACCAGACGTCGCTGTGTTCGAAACCGGCCTGCGCCAGACGCGCTTTATGCGTGTTCACACTGTCCGTCAGCATGACATTTTCCAGCATGCTGCGTTTTTGGCTGNCCTCCAGTTCGCTGTAGCCGTTCGCGCGTTTGAAATCATGATGCATGTTGAAGAGCAGGTCGCCGATGGTGTCATCGTCAAAGCTAAATTTTTCCGATAAGACCAACGCGCCGCCGGGGCGCAGCCCTTCATAAATCCGCGTCAGCAGGGTTTGTCGCTGTTCCGGCGCCACAAACTGCAGGGTGAAGTTCAGCACGACCAGCGAAGCATTTTCGATCGGCGTCGCCAGCACGTCGGCTTCGCGTACGTCGACAGGTGTGTCGGCGCGGAAGGCGTCAATATGTCGGCGACAGCGTTCAACCATCGCAGGAGAGTTGTCGACGGCGATAATCTGGCAGCCAGGCACCTGAATATGGCGACGCATGGACAGTGTGGCCGCGCCCAATGAGCAGCCCAGATCGTAAATCTGAGAGTTCGGCTGAACAAAGCGCTCGGCCAGCATTCCGATCATCGAAATAATATTGGAGTAGCCGGGCACCGAGCGCTGGATCATGTCGGGAAAGACCTCGGCCACGCGTTCGTCAAACGTCCAGTCTCCCAGATTGGCGATGGGAGCGGAAAAAAGCATATCGCGGTTGGTCATAGCGGAAAAATACATGTGAGCAAGAAATTGGGGCGCATTCTATCAGAAACGTGGAGCAAAGAGAGAGTGTCAAGGCAATACGGTAAGCGCGGGGTGTCCCGTCTTACCGTGGAATAGGGGTTAGCGCAGGGTCAGGATCAGTTCCCAGGGCAGATAATACAGATTTGCCAAAACCATCAATGCCAGAGAAAGGTAGGTCGACATCATGCCATAGCGGCGCCAGCGGAATTCTCGCTGCCGTAAGCCATAGTAATGAAACAGACGACCGACAATCAGCAGAATGCCGCAGAAATGGATCATGCCGATTAATGCGCCGTTCATTTCCATCAACACCAGCATGATAGCGCCGATAGGAATATATTCGACCGCGTTACCGTGAACCCGAATCGCGGTTTGCAGCTCGTAAAAACCGCCGTCGCCGTAGGCGACACGGTACTGCATCCTGAGTTTCACGACGTCAAAGGAAAGCTTGATTAACAACAATGCACCGAGCACCACATATAGCGTGCTTACCATTTTCTACTCCATTGCCTGTCCAAAGCGGCTGGCAGAATAATAGCCTCTCTTTTGCCCAGCTGTCGCCTGCAACGGCACGGTTTTTTATCTAAAATTTTCTGCCAATACGAATTGAGTATAAGAAAAAGAACTAACAAATGCCTTGTCAGAGTCGGTTAAAACAGCGTTGACTGCTCTGGCCAATGCGGCCGCGGCGGCATATCCGAAATTACGGCGCTTAGTTTGGGCCAAAGCCGACGTGCCAGCTCCGGCGCGAAACCGATATCCGGCGTGTGAATAAATAGGTAGGGCGAATGCTCGTTCTGCCAGTGAGCCAGTTTCGCGAGCCAAGGCGCGAACCAGCGCTGGTTATCCTCCTGACTGTCGTTGCCGATGAATCGAACCAGCGGCTGTGAGGCGGTCACTACGGCGTGGACGGGAACGCGTGGTTTTTTACGCTGAGCTTCTCGCATCGCTTCACTGTCGGCTATTGCGCTATGAACCGGCCTGCTGTCCATAATGACGCGGTTGACGCCACGCTGATGCAGCCCCTGATTGAGCCGGCGCTCATCCTCGCCTTTGGCGAAAAACTGCGGGTGACGAACCTCGACGCCGTAGGTATAGCCCGACGGCAGCGCATCCAGAAACTGCCACAGGTCCGGCAGTTGTCCGGGACCGAACGCAGCAGGCAACTGCAGCCACAATTGTCCCATTCGAGTCGCGAGCGGCGCCATACAGCGAAAGAACTGAGTCACTTCCGGCTGGCAATCCCGCAGCGCCGCCTGATGGCTGATGGTCGACGGGAATTTGAAGCAGAAACGGAAATCATCGTGCGTCATATCCCGCCAGCGTAAAACCACGTCTGCGGACGGCAGCGCGTAAAACGTGGTATTGCCCTCCACGCAGTTAAAATGTCTGGCGTAGTCCGCCAGATCGCTTAAACCCAATTTTCCCCAGGCCGCGTGCTGCCACTGCGGCAATCCGATATACATAGTTTGCGTTATGCCTTCTATTCCGTGTCCCTGGTTAACGCTTGCGCGATCTCGGCGCTGTTCCGTACCCGCGCGATACGCGGGAAAATATGCGTCATACTGCTCTGATGCTGTTCCGCGCTGCCGGCACTGCAGAGATCTTCGGCTATCACCAGGTTATAGCCGTGCTCCCAGGCGTTGCGCGCGGTGGATTCTACGCCGATGTTCGTGGAGATGCCGCCCAAAATGAGGGTGTCGATGCCGCGGCGACGGAGTTGCAAATCGAGATCCGTACCATAAAACGCGCCCCACTGGTGTTTGATGATGCGGATATCGCTGTCGCTGAGGTTTAGCCCAGACGCAAACGTCAGCCAATTCTCCGGCAGGGCTGCGGCTGCATTGGGTTGGTCGACCGTTTGCCGCGGAGCGTCGCCAAAGTCTGCGGACCAGCCGACGCGCACCAGGATGACCGCCGCGCCGTTCTGTCGGAAGATTGTCGCCAGCTTATCTGCACGGCTTACCACGTCTTGGGCGGCATAAGGACCGCCGGCGAAAGGAAGAATACCTTCCTGGAGATCGATCAGTACCAATGCGGTGGAGGAGGGTGTCAGTTTCAGCATTGTGATGGCCCCGTTGTGTGATGACTCTGGTCTTCAATCTTGGCTTCAGACTAGGCGGAGGCCCGTAAACAGGCCAGCAAAAAACGTTTACCAGATGATAATCATGTTAACTTTTTTACCAAACAAAGGGCAGCGCGGTGAAGAAAGCCGCCACAGCCCGTCGGGACTCTTATCGAAAGGGGGAAATTCCTTTATAATGCCCCCCTTTTTTCATCGGACAGTATTCCCGCAAATCATGCCGTCGCTTCGCCAGCCGTCAATCGGGTTGGCCGGGCGCGGCAACGGCGGTTGAGTATAAAGGACATCGTGATGCGTACTGAATATTGCGGACGGTTAAACTCGTCCCACGTGGGCCAGGAAGTGACATTGTGCGGCTGGGTTAACCGTCGACGCGATCTGGGTGGCTTGATTTTCATTGATATGCGTGACCGCGAAGGTCTGGTTCAGGTCTTTTTCGATCCTGATCGACAGGACGCATTTACCCTGGCTTCCGAACTGCGTAACGAATTTTGTATTCAGCTGACCGGTCAGGTGCGCGCCCGTCCGGACAATCAGGTGAACAAAGACATGGCGACGGGTGAAGTGGAAGTTATCGCGACTTCACTGACCATCATTAACCGCGCTGAGCCGTTGCCGCTGGACGGCAATCAGGTCAACAGCGAAGAAGCTCGCCTGAAGTACCGCTACCTCGATCTACGCCGTCCTGAAATGGCGCAGCGTCTTAAAACGCGTGCACGCATCACCAGCTTTGTACGTCGTTACATGGACAACAACGGTTTTCTGGATATTGAAACGCCGATGCTGACCAAAGCCACGCCGGAAGGCGCGCGCGACTATCTGGTGCCAAGCCGAGTACACAAAGGCAAATTCTACGCGCTGCCGCAGTCACCTCAGCTGTTCAAACAGTTGCTGATGATGTCAGGCTTCGACCGCTACTATCAGATCGTAAAATGTTTCCGTGACGAAGATCTGCGTGCAGACCGTCAGCCGGAGTTCACCCAGATTGATGTGGAAACATCATTCCTGACGGCTCCGCAGGTGCGCGAGCTGATGGAAAGACTGGTGCGCGAGCTATGGTTGGATATCCTCGACGTCGATCTCGGCGAGTTCCCGATCATGACCTTTGCGGAAGCCATGCGTCGCTACGGTTCCGACAAGCCGGACCTACGCAACCCGATGGAGCTGGTGGACGTCGCCGACCTGTTGAAAGAGGTCGAATTTAAAGTGTTCTCCGGTCCTGCCAACGACGCCAGCGGCCGCGTTGCCGCGCTGCGCGTGCCGGGCGGCTCGCAGCTGAGCCGCAAACAGATCGATGAATACGCGAAGTTTGTGGAGATTTACGGCGCTAAAGGGCTTGCCTACATCAAGGTTAACGAGCGTGCGAAAGGCCTCGAAGGTATCCAGAGTCCGGTCGCCAAGTTCCTGAATGAAGCGATCATCGCGGCAGTGCTGGAACGCACTGGTGCGGCGGACGGCGACATCATCTTCTTCGGCGCAGACAAAGCTAGCGTGGTCTCTGACGCGCTGGGCGCGCTGCGACTGAAGCTGGGTCGCGACCTGAAATTGACGGAAGAAGGCACTTGGCGTCCACTGTGGGTCATCGACTTCCCGATGTTTGAAGACGATGGCGAAGGCGGTTTGACGGCGATGCATCATCCGTTTACCGCGCCCAGCAACATGACGCCAGCGCAGTTGGAAGCCGAGCCGACTTCGGCCATCGCCAACGCCTACGATATGGTGTTGAATGGCTATGAAGTGGGCGGCGGGTCCGTACGTATCCACAATGGCGACATGCAGCAGGCGGTATTCCGCATTCTGGGTATTACCGAACATGAGCAGCGCGAGAAATTCGGCTTCCTGCTGGATGCCCTCAAATTCGGCACGCCGCCGCATGCCGGTCTCGCATTTGGTCTCGACCGTCTGGTCATGCTGTTGACCGGGACTGACAACATTCGAGATGTCATTGCGTTTCCGAAAACCACGGCGGCAGCCTGTCTCATGACCGAAGCCCCGAACTTCGCCAACCCGGCGGCATTAGATGAACTCTCCATCGCAGTCGTGGGCAAAGGCAAAACGGCACAGGATCAACGGTCAGAGAATCCATGATATGACCTATAAGCGACCCGTTTCGGTTCTGGTGGTTATCTATGCCCGTGATACCGGGCGGGTGCTCATGTTGCAACGGCGCGACGATCCTGACTTCTGGCAGTCGGTTACCGGCAGTCTGGAAGAGGGAGAAACCGCGCGGTATGCCGCACAGCGTGAAGTAAAGGAAGAGGTGGACATCGATATCGCGGCGGAAGCGCTATCGCTTGTCGACTGTCATCGCTGTGTTGAGTTCGAGCTTTTTGCTCATTTAAGACATCGCTATGCCCCGGGGGTCACGCACAATAAGGAATCGTGGTTCTGTCTGGCGTTACCTACGGAACGTGAGGTGCGGATCAGCGAACACCTCGCATATCAGTGGCTGGACGCGGCCAGTGCGGCGCGTCTGACTAAGTCATGGAGTAACCGGCAGGCGATTGAAGAATTTGTTATTTATCCGGCCTGAACAGGCTTTTTTCGGAGATTTTTATGGCAGGTCATAGTAAGTGGGCCAACACGAAACATCGTAAAGCGGCGCAGGATTCCAAACGCGGAAAAATTTTCACCAAAATTATTCGTGAGCTGGTGACGGCAGCCCGTCTGGGCGGCGGTGACGTCGCATCCAACCCGCGTTTGCGTGCTGCGGTCGATAAGGCGCTGTCCAACAACATGACGCGCGATACCCTTAACCGCGCGATCGCTCGCGGCGTGGGCGGCGATGATGCTGATAACATGGAAACCATCATTTATGAAGGCTACGGCCCCGGCGGCACGGCGGTGATGGTGGAATGCCTGAGCGACAACCGTAACCGTACGGTTTCCGAAGTCCGTCACGCCTTTACCAAAAGCGGCGGTAACCTCGGGACCGACGGCTCCGTCGCCTATCTCTTCACCAAGAAAGGCGTGATCTCCTATGCGCCGGGTCTGGATGAAGACACGGTAATGGATGCGGCGCTGGAAGCGGGCGCTGACGATGTCGTGACCTATGACGATGGCGCTATCGACGTTTACACCCCGTGGGAAACCTTCGGTGAAGTCAAAGATGCGCTGGATGCGGCCGGTCTGGTGGCTGAAGCCGCAGAAGTGTCCATGATCCCTTCGACCAAGGCCGATATGGATGCAGAAACCGCACCGAAACTGATGCGTTTGATCGACATGCTGGAAGACTGTGACGACGTGCAGGAGGTTTACCACAACGGTGATATCTCCGACGAGGTGGCGGCGCTGCTGTAATGGCGTTGCCGGCGATGAACCGGTGGGGAGACAGGCGTTGACGATCATCCTAGGTATTGACCCTGGTTCGCGAATCACCGGTTATGGCATCATCCGCCAGCAGGGGCGGCAGATCAGCTACCTGGGTAGCGGCTGCATTCGCACTGTGGTAGACGATATCCCAGGGCGGCTCAAGCTGATTTATGCGGGAGTGAGTGAAATCATCACGCAGTTTCAGCCGGACTGTTTCGCCATCGAACAGGTTTTCATGGCGCGAAATGCAGACTCGGCGCTAAAGCTTGGACAGGCGCGGGGAGCGGCGATCGTCGCGGCGGTCAACCAATCGCTACCGGTTTTTGAATATGCGGCGCGGCAGGTGAAGCAAACGGTGGTCGGCACCGGCGCTGCGGAAAAAAGCCAGGTGCAGCATATGGTGCGATCATTGCTGAAATTGCCCGCTAATCCCCAGGCGGATGCCGCTGATGCGCTGGCTATCGCCATCACGCATTGTCACTTTAGTCAGAACTTGACCCGCATGGGGCAGGAGAGGCTGACCTTAGCGCGAGGGCGGCTTCGCTAGAGACCAGGCTGGATATTCATCCAGCCTTTTTTATGGTATAAGCTATACCCCATCGTTAAGCGTAAATTCAAAAGGAAACGTCACGTGATAGGTCGTCTCAGAGGCATCATTCTGGAAAAACAACCCCCGCAGGTATTGATTGAAGCCAACGGCGTGGGGTATGAAGTGCATATGCCGATGACCTGTTTCTACGAGTTGCCCGAGCAGGGACAGGAAGCGATCATCTTCACCCATTTTGTCGTGCGTGAAGATGCGCAACTGCTGTTTGGATTCAACAACAAGCAGGAACGTTCCCTGTTCCGAGAGCTTATCAAAGTCAATGGCGTCGGACCCAAATTGGCGTTGGCCATTCTGTCCGGTATGTCGGCGCAGCAGTTTGTCGGCGCGGTCGAGCGTCAGGAAATCGGCGCACTGGTGAAACTGCCCGGCGTAGGCAAGAAAACGGCCGAGCGTCTGGTCGTGGAAATGAAGGACCGTTTTAAGGGACTCAATGGCGAGTTGTTCAATTCAGCTAGCGATCTAACGCTGCCGCCGGTAACGGATGCCGCAGCATCGTCTGCGGATATTGAAGCCGAAGCGGAATCTGCGCTGGTGGCGCTGGGTTATAAGCCGCAGGAAGCCAGCCGGATGATTAGCAAGGTCGCCAAAGCGGGTGCTGATTGTGAAACCCTGATCCGAGACGCGCTGCGCGCCGTTCTTTGAGGTAGCCATGATTGAAGCCGATCGTTTAATTTCCCCCGAGGTCGTCTCCGAAGAAGAGGTGCTGGATCGCGCTATTCGCCCCAAGTTGCTGACGGAGTACGTCGGCCAGCCCAAGGTGCGCGAGCAGATGGAAATCTTTATTCAGGCGGCGAGACAGCGGGGCGATGCGCTGGATCACCTGTTGATCTTTGGTCCTCCCGGACTGGGCAAAACCACGCTGGCTAATATCGTGGCCAACGAGATGGGGGTAAACCTGCGCACCACGTCCGGACCCGTGCTTGAAAAAGCCGGCGATCTGGCCGCGCTACTGACTAACCTTGAACCCCACGATGTGCTCTTCATTGATGAAATTCATCGCCTGTCGCCGGTGGTGGAAGAGGTGCTGTATCCTGCGATGGAAGACTACCAGCTGGATATCATGATCGGCGAAGGTCCTGCGGCGCGTTCAATCAAGCTGGATCTCCCTCCGTTCACGCTGGTGGGCGCCACCACCCGTGCGGGATCGTTGACCTCGCCGCTGCGCGATCGCTTCGGCATCGTTCAGCGTCTGGAGTTTTATCAGGTTCCGGATTTGCAGCATATCGTTGGCCGCAGCGCCGTTTGTCTCGGACTGGAGATGACGGAGGAAGGTGCGCTGGAAGTGGCCCGCCGTGCGCGCGGTACGCCGCGTATCGCCAACCGGCTGTTGCGTCGCGTACGGGACTTTTCCGAGGTGAAGTCGAACGGTGTGATTGACGGCGACATCGCGATTCAGGCGTTGGATATGCTGGCGGTTGATTCCGAAGGTTTCGACTATATGGACCGCAAGCTGCTGTTGGCGGTCATCGATAAGTTTATGGGCGGCCCGGTTGGGCTGGATAACCTGGCTGCGGCCATCGGCGAAGAGCGTGAAACCATCGAGGATGTGCTGGAGCCATTTTTGATTCAGCAGGGCTTTTTACAGCGCACGCCGCGTGGGCGTATCGCCACGCAGCACGCCTATCGTCATTTCGGTCTGACGCGGGAAGAGTCACGCTGATGTGTTTGTCTGAAGGTGTTTTGCAGAAGGCCGCCTATAGTGCGGCCTTCTTCTTTTTAAAACGTCCGATAAGGCAAAAGTCAGGGGAGAGGGGATTGAACTGGCCTGAATGAGGATCACGCAGACCAGCGAAGAAACTAGGCGGATTGCTTCTTCATCAGGCTCAGCATAAACAGCAGAGAGGCGCAGAGCACGACAGAAGGGCCAGCCGGGGTATTGGCATCGGCTGAAAGCGCCAAGCCGCCCGTCACGGCAATCATCCCGATGAGAATGGCGATCCCCGCCATCTGTTCGGGCGTGCGGGCAAAGCGCCGGGCGGCGGCGGCGGGGATGATCAGCAAAGACGTGATAATCAACGCGCCGACAAATTTCATGGCCAGACCGATGGTCAATGCGGTCACCAGCATTAACAGGAGTTTGCTGCGCTGCAGAGAGACCCCGTCGACGTGCGCCAGCTCCGGACTGATCGTCATGGATAGCAGCGCGCGCCATTGCCAGTATAGAACCACCACGACCACCACGACCCCGCAGCCGATGAACCACAGGTCGTCGGTGGTGACGGAAAGCAGGTCGCCGAACAGGTAGGCCATAAGATCGACCCTAACGTTGTTCATCAGGCTAACCACGACCAGACCCAACGAGAGCGCGCTGTGCGCCATAATGCCCAGTAGCGTATCGATGGCAAGGTAAGGGCGCCTTTCCAGCCATACCAGGCCCAGCGCCAGCGCCAGCGTTACGGCGATCACGGCGTAGAAGGGATTCACATCCAGCAGCAGCCCAAAGGCGACGCCCAACAGAGAGGCATGCGCGAGCGTATCGCCAAAGTAAGACATTCTGCGCCACACGACGAAGGAGCCTAAAGGTCCGGCCGCCACAGCCAACAATATTCCCGCCAGCCAGCCGGGAAATAACAATTCGATCATACGCCATCCTGCCTTTTCAGAATCACTTTTCCATTTAAATCATGTCGATGATTGTGGTGATGCCGGTAAACAGCCAGCTGTTCGGCGCCGCGCTGGCCGAACATCGCCAAAAACTCAGGGTGCAGAGAAACGACTTCCGGGGCGCCGGAGCAGCAAACGTGCTGGTTTAGACACAGGACCTCGTCCGTTTTCGCCATCACCAGGTGCAGGTCATGGGAAACCATCAGCACCCCGCAGCCATACTCCTGACGCAGCTGATTGATCAAATCGTAGAGCGCCAACTGGCCGTTGACGTCGACGCCCTGTGTCGGCTCATCCAGCACCAGCAATTGGGGACGGGTAAGAATCGCCCGAGCCAGCAGTACACGTTGGGTCTCGCCGCCGGAAAGTTTTTGCATCGGCTGCTCCGGCAGGTGTCCGGCGTTAACCCGTTTCAATGCCGGGAGAATATCCTGCTTTTTAACGCCGGGGCTGAGTTGCATAAAACGGCTGACCGTTAGAGGCAGGGTGGCGTCGAGATGCAGCTTCTGAGGCACATAGCCAATACGCAGGCCTGGGGTTCGCGTTAGTGTGCCGCTGGCAATGTCCTGTAGACCGAGGACGACTCTGACCAGCGTCGATTTTCCGGCGCCGTTTGGCCCCAAAAGCGTGAGGATACGTCCAGGTTGCAGCGTCAGCGAGATGTCTGAGAGTACGCGCCGGCTGCCGAACTGGACGGAAATGTTATCGAGAGAAACCAGTGTAGACATAGAATTCTGCTTGCAGATACCGTGTGACGTTATAATATAACGAAAATTTTTTCTGAAATCGATGGATGACCTATCATGACACGCCGTAATTTACACCAATGGATAAAAAAAGCGTTAACGGCCAGCACGCTAATGGTGGCGGCTGGGGCTGCCCCAATCGCGTCTGCGGACGTGGTGACGTCCATTCGCCCGCTGGCTTTCATCGCCGCCGCGATTGCTGACGGTGTCACGCCGACGGAAGTGCTGCTGCCGGACGGCGCGTCGCCCCACGATTATGCCCTGCGTCCATCTGATGTCCAGCGCTTACAGTCTTCTGAATTGGTTATCTGGGTCGGGCCGGAGATGGAAGCCTTTCTGCAAAAGCCCTTGAGCCAACTTCCTGCAAACCGCCAGATCACGCTTTCCGAACTACCTGCAATCAAAGCGGCGATGAGTAAAGCGTCTCATCACCACGGCAAGAATGAACATGAGGAAGAGAGTGAGCACGCGGATCATGACGATGCTGCCCACGCTGGAGAGGCGCATGCCGGGCACGACGACGCGCACGCGCACGGCGCGGCGGCGACACATGAAGAGCATGACGACGGCCATCATCACGGCGAGTTCAACATGCACCTTTGGCTGTCGCCGGAGATGGCGCAAGCGTCTGCGATCGCCATTCATGACAAATTATTGGAACTAATGCCGCAGAATAGGGACAAATTAGACGCCAATCTGACTCATTTCACTGAGAAACTTGCGCATACGGATAAAAATATTGTTAATATGCTCGCGCCTGTGCGAAACAAAGGCTATTTCGTGTTTCATGATGCCTATGGGTATTTTGAACAACACTACGGATTAAGCCCACTTGGTTACTTCACAATCAATCCGGCTATTTCGCCCGGAGCACAGCGTTTACATCAAATACGAACACAGTTGGTTGAGCACAAAGCGGAATGCGTTTTTGCTGAGCCACAATTCAGGCCAGCGGTCATCAGTGCTGTCGCCAAGGGAACGCAGGTACGCATGGGCGTCCTGGACCCGTTGGGAAGTGACATCGCTCTGGATAAAGACAGCTATGCACGTTTTCTGCTGCAATTGTCTAACCAGTATCTGAGCTGCCTGGAGAAAAAATCATGAGGATACGAATAAGTGCAGCAGATAGTCCGAACTATCGCTCAGGCGTATAACACCCTCCCAAGACCTCACCGAGTGATGTTGGGGTCTCTGACCATCGTAACCTTGGCCGTCGCCGTTTGGCGGCCCATGGTTTATCCGCCGGTCAATGATGCGCCTGTGATTATTAAAGATGCTGATAATGAAAGAAATCAGCCTAAAACGTTAACCCCTCCCGCCAGCGAACCGCTTGACGCGCCTTCATCCGCTAATGCGAACTCCGCCGACAGCGACGACAATTCGATGCTCGACCAGCCGACGCCCTCGGACGATATTCCGAAGGATGAACTGGACGATAACGTCTCTGACGGCAACGCCGCGCATGAATATGTCGTCTCTACCGGTGACACCCTCAGCAGCATTCTGACCCAGTACGGCATCGATATGTCCGATATCGCGACCTTAGCGGAGCAGAATTCCGCATTGCGCAATCTGAAGATTGGTCAGCAGATTTCCTGGGAGCTTGGGAAGGACGGGGAGTTGCAAAGTCTGCGTTGGCAGGTTTCCCGACGCGAAGTCCGCACCTACACCCGTAAGGGCGATGTTTTCAAAGAAGCGATCGAAAACATGCAGGGCGACTGGCACAACAAAGTGTTGACTGGGCGACTGACGGGCAGTTTTGTCAACAGTGCATTGAATGCGGGGCTAACCAACGGGGAAGTGCGTGAAGTAATTAAAGCGCTGCAATGGCAATTGGACTTCCGTAAATTGCGTCTCGACGATCGGTTCTCTGTGCTGATGTCCCGCGAAGTGCTGAATGGACACAATGAACAAAGCGAACTGCTGGCCGTTCGTCTGCGTAGCGGCGGTAAAGATTATTATGCTTTCCGTTCCGAAGACGGGAAGTACTACGATCGTGAAGGCTCTGGGTTATCTCGCGGCTTTATGCGTTTCCCTACCATGAAGCAGTTCAGAATCTCCTCCAACTTTAACCCTCGTCGGCTTAATCCTGTCACTGGCCGTGTGGCGCCGCATCGCGGCGTCGATTTTGCGTTGCCGGTAGGAACGCCCGTGTTGGCGATCGGGGATGGCGAAGTGGTGGTCGCGAAGCGCGATGGAGCGGCAGGTAATTACATCGCCTTACGTCATGGTCGCCAGTACACTACGCGCTATATGCATCTGAGCCGACTTCTCGTTAAACCGGGACAGAAAGTCAAACGTGGCGACCGTATCGCGCTATCGGGTAATACTGGCCGCTCAACCGGACCGCATTTGCACTTCGAAGTCTGGATCAACCAGCAGGCAGTCAATCCTCTGACGGCGCAGCTGCCGCGCTCTGAAGGGCTGGACGGCAGAGAGCGTCGTGACTATCTGGCTCAGGTGCGCGAGATGCTGCCGCAGTTGCAGCTGGATTAACTTCCTCAACGTCTTGCAACAGCCGGTCGCCTCATCGCCACCGGCTTTTTTTTGTGGGTCGCGTCCTCTCAGGACGGCGATCCGGCTAAATGACTGTTACCAGGCTGACTGCCCACAACGCGGTCACCGTTAAGTACTCAAGAGTAAACGCATGGAAAAAGTGAAGAAAAATCGGTCCGAGTTCATTCCCCAGTTCCAACCTGCTTTTTTTCTCCCACGTTATTGGGGAATTTGGCTGGGAGCAGGTGCGCTGGCGCTAGTCGCCTGCCTTCCGGCCAAGCTACGCGATCCGGTGCTGGGCGCGTTAGGCCGAACGGTTGGCCGCCTATCTAAAGGCGCGCGCCGCCGCGCTCGCATCAACCTGCTGTTGTGTATGCCAGAGATAACCGAGTCCCAGCGAGAGAAGATTATCGATGACATGTTCGCGACATCCATTCAGTCCATTGTACTGATGGTCGAGCTGGCTATTCTCCCGGCCAGACGCGTTTATGAGCGAGTGCGGTGGCACGGCGAAGACATCATCGATACATTGAGAGACCAGGATCGTAATGTGATTTTCATGGTGCCGCACGGCTGGGCGGTCGACCTGCCGGCGATGCTGATGAGTTGGCGCGGTCAGAAAATGGCGGCGATGATCCACAACCAGAAAAATGCGCTGGTCGATTATCTGTGGAACGTGCTGAGACGCCGCTTCGGCGGCAGATTGCACACGCGAAACGACGGTATCAAGCCCTTTATAGGTTCAGTGCGAGAAGGCTATTGGGGCTACTATTTGCCGGATCAGGATCACGGGGCCGAGCATAGCGAATTTGTCGACTTTTTCGCCACATACAAAGCCACGCTGCCCGCAGTTGGTCGTTTGATGAAAGTCTGCCGTAGTGAGATCGTTCCGTTGTTTCCGGTCTACAATGCTCGGACTTCACGGTTGAATATTCATATCCGTCCGCCGATGAGCGATATCGCAGAGGCGGATAATAGAGGCATCGCGCGCCGGATGAATGAAGAATTGGAGTATTTAGTGCGTCCTAATCCGGAACAGTACACGTGGATCCTGAAATTGTTGAAGACCCGCAAGCCGGGAGAAACGGAACCTTATCAGCGCAAAGATTTATAAAATAAAGACTGCTGAGTGTAATATGACGCCGTCTTTATCACACTTCACCGGTGTCGAAAATAACGGCATCGGTGAATCTGGAAATAATTAGTCATTAAATCTTACCCTATCCAAACGCAAGACATAATTAGCGCCTTATTTATGGCCGATATATTATTTTCTCGGACAATTCCGCGTATCAATATTTTCTGTCGCTTGTTATTACTCTGTTCCGGTCCTCATTAAGAGGGCTTTTTGTGTCAGGCCTATCCATTAAGCGAAGGATAAATATCTGACGCGTTTTATATGACTGACCATACTGATTAAATAATGCGGTAAAAGGATATTGATTATGCATTTCAAACCGGTGTTTTTAGGTGTCTTATTCGCTACATCAGCATTGAGTTATACGGCGGCGAACGCGGCTGTCGAGTCTGCTCACGGTAATTCTGTGGCGCCGGTGATAACGGACCCGGGGCGCATCGAAGCTGCTAGCCATGACGTCGGCACGCATTCGGCGAAGAAAGCGGAGGCGGGACGTGAGGCTGCCAAAGCCCACGCAGAAAGTCGCCAAAAAGCGGTACAAAAGAAAAATAATCAATTGCACGAAAAGGCGAAGACGAAAAAATCAACCATCGTGCATCACGAGAATAAGGTGAATTCGTCCAAAGATAAACAGCAGGAATTATTCCCGCCGAAAAAATGAGACGGCAAAGGTGTCAACAATAGACATGGGTTGTGATGAAGTCAGGAACTTAACGCGGCTGATTAAAGAAACACGCTGATGGCACATCCCGAGACAAAGCATTGACTCTTGCAGATAACATTTAATCTTCACCCTAATAAAAAAGCCGGAAGCTCCGGCTTTTTTCTATCCCAAACATCCTCGTCACCAGGGATGATGGCGAATAATAATCCGTTTATTCGACCCGCAAGATCCTGACCGTATTCGTCGTGCCAACCGTGCCCATGACATCGCCCTGCGTGACGATCACCAGATCGCCGGACATCAGGAATCCCTTGTCGCGCAGCAGAATGACGGCATCATTCGCGGCTTCCACGCCATCGGAATAACGAGTGAATTGAACGGGCGTGACGCCACGATACAGCGCGGTCAGGTTCAGCGTGCCTTCATGACGCGACATCGCAAAAATAGGCAGTCCGGAGCTGATGCGGGACATCATCAGCGCAGTGCGACCAGACTCGGTCATCGCGACAATAGCGGTCACGCCTTTCAAATGGTTGGCGGCGTACATGGCTGACATCGCTACCGATTCTTCAACGTTATCGAATTCGGCGTCAAGACGGTGAGTCGACACGTTGATACTCGGGATTTTTTCAGCGCCCAAGCACACGTTGGCCATGGCGGCTACCGTTTCCGCCGGATACTGGCCCGCAGCAGTCTCGGCTGACAGCATGACGGCGTCGGTGCCGTCCAACACGGCGTTGGCGACGTCCATGACTTCTGCGCGTGTCGGCATCGGGTTGGTGATCATCGACTCCATCATCTGCGTCGCGGTGATGACCGCTCGGTTGAGCTTGCGGGCGCGACGGATCAATTTTTTCTGGATGCCGACCAGCTCAGGGTCGCCGATTTCTACTCCCAGGTCGCCTCGGGCCACCATGACGACGTCGGAAGCCAGGATAATATCGTCCATGGCTTCGTCTGTCGCGACGGCTTCAGCGCGTTCGACTTTAGAGACGATTTTGGCCTCACAGCCCGCCTCCAATGCTAATTGACGGGCGTAATTGAGATCGGCGCCGGTACGGGGGAAAGACACGGCCAGATAGTCCACGCCGATTTTAGCGGCGGTCACGATATCCGCTTTGTCTTTATCTGTCAGTGCCGCCGCTGAGAGTCCACCACCCAGTTTGTTGATGCCCTTATTGTTCGACAAGGGGCCACCGACCGTCACTTCCGTATAGACCTTCGAATCAACGACCTCGAGTACTTTGAGCTGAACGCGGCCATCATCCAGCAGCAGGATGTCGCCAGAAATAACGTCATCGGGCAGACCTTTGTAGTCGATGCCGACCGCTTCTTTGTCGCCGTCCCCGCGAGCCAGGTTGGCGTCAAGCAGGAATTTGTCGCCGATGTTGAGGAAAACCTTGCCCTCTTTGAAAGTGGAAACGCGAATTTTCGGTCCCTGGAGATCGCCAAGAATAGCCACGTGGCGGCCTAATCTTGCCGCGATTTCACGCACATTATCGGCACGTAGTTGGTGGTCTTCTGCGGTGCCGTGAGAAAAGTTTAAGCGGACGACGTTCGCACCGGCGGCAATAATTCTTTCCAGATTATTGTCGCGGTCGGTTGCCGGCCCTAGTGTGGTTACAATTTTCGTTCTTCTTAACCGTCTGGACATGGATGACTCCGTTGACTGGTGAAGCTGAAATAGGGCGAAAGTAGCTAAAACACGGCTGACGCCCCTTTCTGAGTGGAGAGGGCGATCCGCACAATGGGGATACCGTGGCGGTTGAACCGTACCGACGAAAAGGCGCGACGCCGGCTGAATGCAAATCAGTTATAAGGGGTGCTGAACGGTCCTTCTTTATCAAAACGCGATTCTTTCAAGGCTTCCTTGACGCGTTTCAAGTTATCTCTAAATTTCGCGCCGCGCCGTAATGTAAACCCTGTCGCCAGAACATCAATCAGCGTGAGTTGGGCGATGCGAGACACCATCGGCATGTAGACGTCGGTATCTTCCGGAACTTCCAACTGGAGGGTCAAGGACGCTTCTCGTGCCAACGGCGTACCTTCGGAGGTAATAGCGATAACCGTCGCGTCATTCTCGCGGGCAATACGTGCCATGTCCACCAGGGTTTTGGTGCGACCAGTGTGAGAAATCAATACGAGGACGTCGCCTTCGCTTGAATTCATGCAGCTCATGCGTTGCATAACCACATCGTCGAAATAGGCCACGGGGATGTTAAAGCGAAAAAATTTGTTCATTGCGTCATGCGCGACGGCCGCTGAGGCTCCAAAGCCAAAGAAGGAAATTTTGCGGGCCTGGGTGAGCAGGTCGACCGCTCGGTTGATCGCGGCGATGTCGAGGCACGATTTGGCGTGTTCAAGACCGGCCATAGTGGACTCGAAGATTTTAGCTGTGTAAGCCTCGACCGAGTCGTCCTCATCCACATTGCGGTTGACGTAGGGCGTGCCGATGGCGAGACTCTGCGCCAGCTTCAGTTTGAAATCGGGGAAGCCTTTGCTGTCCAGCCGTCGGCAGAATCGGTTGACGGTGGGTTCGCTCACACCCGCTAATTTTGCGAGTGTCGCTATACTGGAATGGATAGCTGACTGAGGCGAGGCGAGAATGGCTTCAGCCNCTTTTCTTTCCGACTTACTCAACAAATGTAGGTGCGTTCGGATGTTATCCAGCATTTTCATAGAGTGATACCATCAATGGTCATGTCGATTTCAGTCAAAGGTGAATCGATGCGAATTTCGTGGAAATATACTATGCGCTATTCTGGCGTGGCAGAGGAAGGCGCGGCGAAAGTGTGGTTTTTTCACCAGAACATGACGTGTGTCTAACTTTCAAAATAGTCACTCGCTGTCAAAATTGTCAGCTCATTTTCTCTCTCAGACTCGTATCGTTATTTGTGTGTCAACGAGAATATTAGGTATCACGTTGATACACCGCGATTTGTAGGGTATGTCGCAGGCTAACGGTTTACTGGTCCCAGCCAAAAATAGTACATTACATCTGTAATAAAATTACAGCATCCTGCAATGAGGAGATAGAACATGGCGGTAACGTCAACGGCCCAGGCATGTGACTTGGTGATTTTCGGTGCAAAAGGGGATTTGGCGCGCCGTAAATTGCTGCCTTCACTGTATCAACTGGAAAAAGCAGGTCACATCCACCCGGACACCCGTATCATCGGCGTTGGCCGAGCGGAATGGGACAAAAAGGCCTATACCAAAGTCGTGCGGGAAGCGCTGGATACTTTTCTCAAAGAGCCGCTGGACGAAAAACTGTGGAAAACATTGAGCGGGCGGCTGGATTTCTGCAATTTGGATGTACAGGATGCCGCGGGTTTCAAGCGATTGGGCGAGATGCTTGACCAGGAAAGCCGCGTAACAATAAATTATTTCGCCATGCCGCCCAGCACCTTTGGGGCTATCTGCGGCGGTCTTGGTAAAGCGGGGCTGAACAAAGAGCCGGCTCGCGTCGTGATGGAAAAGCCACTGGGAACCGATCTGGCCTCTTCTCAGGTGATTAATGATCAGGTGGCGGAGTACTTCAACGAATGTCAGGTTTATCGCATCGACCACTACCTCGGAAAAGAAACGGTGCTGAACCTGCTGGCGCTGCGCTTCGCCAACTCGCTGTTTGCCAATAACTGGGATAATAGCACCATCGACCACGTTCAAATCACCGTCGCCGAAGAAGTGGGTATTGAAGGCCGTTGGGGATATTTCGACCAGGCCGGACAGATGCGCGACATGATCCAGAACCATCTGCTGCAGATCCTGACCATGATCGCCATGTCGCCGCCGTCTGACCTGACGACGGATCGCATCCGCGATGAGAAGGTCAAGGTACTACGCTCGCTGCGCCGCATTGACCGTTCCAATATTCATGAGACGACTGTACGCGGCCAATACACTTCCGGATTTGTTCAGGGCAAGAAGGTACCGGGTTATCTGGAAGAAGAGGGCGCCAATAAATCCAGCAACACCGAAACATTCGTCGCCCTTCGCGTGGATATCGACGACTGGCGCTGGTCCGGCGTGCCATTCTATCTGCGCACCGGTAAACGCTTGCCCAGCAAATGCTCAGAAGTCGTGGTGTACTTCAAAAACCCGGCGCTGAATCTATTCCACGACTCTTATCAGCAACTACCTCAAAACAAACTGATTATTCGTCTTCAGCCTGACGAAGGCATTGAGATTCAGATTTTGAACAAGATCCCAGGGTTGGATCATAAACACCGTCTGCAGACGACCAAATTGGATCTCAGTTTCTCAGAAACGTTCGATCAGGAGCATTTGGCCGATGCGTACGAGCGTCTGTTGCTGGAGACGATGCGAGGTATTCAGGCGCTGTTCGTTCGTCGCGACGAAGTGGAAGAAGCCTGGAAGTGGGTTGACTCCATTATGGAAGCCTGGGATCAAGACAACGATGCGCCTAAGCCCTATCAGGCTGGCTCGTGGGGTCCGGTTGCGTCCGTAGCGATGATCACCCGTGATGGTCGTTCCTGGAACGAAGTCGAGTCGTGATTATCCGCGGCCCCGGTTTCGTCGGGGGCCGAGCGGTTACGAATCACGGCGCGGTCCACTTGTGGAGGGACCGCGCCCAATTAATCAATGCCCGTTGGGCATGAGTGGAGAAAGCGCTTAATGAAAAACTGGAAAACCAGTGCGGAACAAATTCTGACGGCAAGCCCGGTCATTCCGGTGATCGTCGTGAATAAACTGGAACATGCAGTTCCCATGGCGAAAGCCTTGGTCGCTGGTGGTATCCGCGTACTGGAACTCACGTTGCGCACCGAATGTGCGGTAGAAGCGATTCGCCTGATTGCGAAAGAAGTCCCGGACGCGATTGTGGGCGCGGGAACGGTGACCAATCCGCAACAGCTGGCCGAGGTTGTCGATGCCGGCGCGCAGTTCGCCATCAGCCCTGGGTTGACTGAGCCGCTGTTGAAAGCGGCGACGGCGGGCGATATTCCGCTGATTCCGGGTATCAGCACCGTTTCTGAACTGATGCTGGGTATGGATTACGGATTGACGGAGTTCAAATTCTTCCCGGCTGAGGCTAACGGCGGCGTGAAAGCCCTGCAGGCTATCGCAGGNCCGTTCGGCAAAATCCGGTTTTGCCCCACAGGCGGCATTACACCGAATAACTACCGCGACTATTTGGCGCTCAAAAGCGTGTTGTGTGTCGGTGGCTCATGGTTGGTGCCGGCTGATGCGCTGGAGTCCGGCGATTACGGTCGAATCACCGATCTGGCTCGTACAGCAGTGGAAGGCGCTAAAGCCTGATTCGGCACATCACACGGTAAATGGGCGTCAATGACGTGATAACCGCGTATAAATTTTGCTTCTGAACCATCTCTTCGGAGGTGGTTTTTTTTGATGATGACCCCGATTAGTATTTCGTCGGACCGCGCGCCCCTTACCTCAACGTATCCTTCTATTAAGTCCATCCTGCCGTAGCTTTCAAACTTGACCCTGACTGACCCTGACTGACCCTGTATGTGGCATCCGCGCTTTTCTGGCTGACCGGATTTTCTGAGATTTTATACCAGCAAAATGCAACTTCCCTCGTGGCCGTTGCCGCAGCACCACCCAAGGCCCGGTCAGGAGCGCTTTGACCTCGGATACATCCCACAGGAAGCATCTGCAAGGAGTCAGCTATTCGGACATGGTTCGTCAGGAACTACGCTGGTCTACAACAAAACGAGGCCAATCAAACGACCCTCTTTTGCCATGTAGAAAATGGTGGCAAGATTATCTCCACATCAGGGACATAACGACATTTGAACGTCAGCATAAAACTGAATTCGGATGTTGTTCGCGAGGAAATAAGGGAAATATGATTTCTATCCAAATGGGGGGTAAGGACAAGACTGCAGAGATCGCCAACTGGTCGATCTGGAGCGACAGGGACGAAGGCTTACAACTGAGGTGCACTGACTTCAATAAAGAAACGACCCAACATCCTCTTTGTGATTGCAACATCTCGCCCGTTCGCGAGCTGGGCGAGATGTTCTTGACCAAGGCCGGCAGCGCCATCGTCACGCCCATCGCGAAGGCAACGATTTATGGTGAGAGGTATGCCGTCGTGTACTACACGGATNCCGACAAGCCGTATGTCTACAAGCTGGAGAGCATCAGCTTTGTCGCGCCGACGGCGATGAAAAACACCCCGGTTTTCCGCTATTTTATGGCTGTGGCGAATGCCCGGCAGGATAGGGCGGACTGCAAGAGCGACCGCGAGATTGCTGCCAATGTCGTTCGCCAATTAGAAAAACTGCCCGCTCGCGCTGACACAGCCTTAGAGGCCTATTGCACGGCGCGGAATAAAACGCTCGCAGAGGGAAAAGGTCTGATCTATCCATTTGGGGTGAACGAGAGCCAGCTTAAGGCGGTCGAGCAAGCTTTCCGCGCCCAGGTCAGCGTGATTGAAGGCCCGCCGGGCACCGGCAAGACCCAGACCATTTTAAACATTCTCGCCAATATCTTGTTGCGTGGACAGACGGTGGCCGTGCTCTCCAACAACAATGCAGCGGTGGATAATGTCTACGAAAAACTGGAGAAATACGGCTTGGGTCATGTGATTGCAAAACTCGGCAATCAGGACAACCGCAAGGACTTCTTCGCCAACCTGCCGTCTCAGCCAACGAGTGAACCCGAACCCGCACCGACTCTGAACGAGATTCAAACCATGCTGGCCCGTTTGAAAGAGCACTTGCACAATCACAATCGGGAGGCGCAATTACAGGTCGAACTCGACGAGCTGATGATTGAGCGGCGTTACCTGCACCAGTGGCAGGCAGAAAGCGGCGTGCGGGCCGTCGCCTCGCTGGACAAGTACGGACTGTCTCCACGCAAGATTGCCGACCTGATNGCTTACCTCGCCTATCTTGGAGAGCAACGCATCCGCCTTAAAGCTCGTATTGAGCTGCTATTCAACTTCAGAATTTTCCGCGCCCGCCCATTCATTCAGGGTGACACGCGCCTGTCCGTTTTCTATGCCTTGCAACTGCACTACTACGACAAAGCGTTACAGGAAAAAGATGCGGAGCTGCGAGCGTGTCGAGCATCGCTGGAGAGCGTAAATTTTACGGCTGCTCTGGAGGAATTGAAGAGGGCGTCGATGTGTCTCCTGAAGCAGCATCTGCACGGATTGCCCAGGGTTTTAGACAGCTTCGATGATAAGACCTACCGCAAACGATTCGATGCCTTTGTGCAACGCTTTCCCATCCTCGGCAGCGGCACGCATTCCATCGTCAATTCCATCGCGCCGGGTGCTGTCTTTGACTACGTCATCATCGACGAAGCTTCATTGCAGGATATTGTGCCGGGGATTCTGGCGTTGGGCTGCGCGAAGAATCTGATCGTCGTCGGCGACAACCGTCAGTTGGCGCATATTCCCGTAGCGTTAGGCCTGGAGGCACCCGCGGAGGCTTACGATTGCGAGCGCTACAGCCTGCTGGATTCGTGCATTAAAGTATTCAAGCAGGCGCTGCCCCGGACTTTGTTGAAAGAACATTACCGCTGCCATCCCAGGATCATTCAATTCTGCAACCAGCAGTTCTACGACAACGAGCTGGTGCCTATGACGAAGGAGGGTAAAGGTGAAGCGCCGTTACGTCTGGTGGTGACAGCCAAGGGCAATCACACCCGGCAGAACACTAACTTGAGGGAGCTGGACTCTCTGCTGAAGCTGCTGGAAGACGAGGGCGAAGCCGTGGGGGTAGACGGCGACGGGCGCGGCTTCATCGCGCCATTCCGAGCGCAGGTTGACCTCTCCGGAACATGTCTGCCGACGGATTTCGTCAAGGATACGGTGCACAAGTTCCAGGGGAGGGAGTGTGATGAGATTGTTTTCTCCACCGTGCTGGACAAAAAACGTTACAACCAAGACCCCAAGCGTCTGCATTTCGTCGATGACCCGCGCATGATTAACGTTGCAGTGTCACGGTCCAAGCATCGCTTCACACTGGTGACGGGCGATGAGGTCTTTACCGGTAATAAGGGGCATCTCGCCGCTTTGATGCGCTACATCGCTTATTACGCGCAGGACGAGCAGATCGTGCGCGCGCCTGTGGTATCGGCGTTCGACCTGCTGTACCGCGAATACGATCAGTCTCTGGCGCGGTTGAATGCCCGATTGCGACCTGAGGACTCACGCTATAAATCCGAGCAGATCGTCGCGCAACGGCTGCGCGAGGCGCTATCTGACCCCTCGTGCCGGGCGTTGCTGTGTCACGATCAGGTCAAACTTAATCAGATCATATCGCCGGGCGTACCTGATTTAACAGAACGCGAGCGTGCCTTCATGGCGCGTGCCAGCTGCGATTTTGTGATCTATTACAAGGTAGGAAAGACCCCTCTGGGGGTGATTGAAGTTGATGGCGGCTCCCATGACCGACCCGACCAGGCGGCACGGGATGCCTTAAAGAACGGTATTCTGTCGAAAGGCGGCATACCTATTCTGCGCCTACGCACCATCGAGAGTCGTATCGAAGAGAGAATCGCCGACTTTATCGGCCGGTGGGCCAGCCCTGTGCGCAGTGAGTGAGGCGACATCGGCGTGCAACATTATCGGCCTTGATCCAGACCGATTGTTAGCAGCATAAAGCCGGGGTATTCAGGATCTCTCTGCGTGCAACGGCGCAACTTGCTAAGCTTGCGTCTCATTCTTGGTGGCCTGTTTTATGGATGAAATCCGCCCGCCGACAGCATGTAGGACAGTATCCATTGGGTGGCGCTGAAAATCGCCTTCAATGACAGGGATACGAAGCTAGCCGGCCCTGTCTATGCAAAGCATATGCGCCTGAAATTAGACGCATCGACCAGCTTTCGGCTGTTTAAGTTACACACTTAATTTTGCGAAGATAAAGGGGAATACACCCAGAATAGCCGGCTCATAACGGCGAGACACGAACGAGGAAAAGGGCGCAGACAGACTGCGCCTTCAACACTAACCCTTGACTTTTACCGCCGCCGCGACGGTCTTGGCGCGTTGCACGGCAGCGTCTGTCGTCTCGTCCATCGCTAATGCGACGCCCATTCGACGCTGGCCGCTGATTTCCGGTTTGCCGAACAGGCGGATTTGCGTTTGTGGCAGCAGGGCGTGTTCCAATCCCTGATAGCGAACGTCACTGCTGGTCAGATACGGCAGTATCACCGCGGAAGCTGCTGCGCCGTACTGGCGAATGGCGCCCACCGGCAAGCCGAGGAAAGCGCGTACGTGTAATGCGAACTCCGACAAATCCTGAGAGATCAGCGTCACCATCCCGGTATCGTGCGGTCGCGGCGACACTTCGCTGAAAATGACCTCATCGCCGCAAACGAACAGCTCAACGCCGAACAGGCCGTAGCCGCCGAGTGCTTTAACGACCTTGCCGGCGATAGCTTTCGCCCGCTCAAGCGCTACAGCGCTCATCTGTTGCGGCTGCCAGGATTCACGGTAGTCGCCATCCTCCTGACGGTGTCCGATCGGAGCGCAGAAGTGAATGCCATCGACGGCGCTGACGGTGAGGAGGGTGATTTCGACATCAAACTTGACCAGCCCTTCGACAATCACTTTACCGCCCCCGGCTCGTCCGCCCTCCTGCGCGTAACGCCAGGCTGAGTCTAGTTGCCGCGCTTCACGCATCAGGCTCTGGNCTTTCCCTGAAGAGCTCATGACGGGTTTTACGATGCAGGGAAAACCGATGTCCTCCACGGCTGCGCGAAAGCCTTCCTCGCTATCGGCAAACCGGTAGGGAGAGGTTGGAACGCCTAGTGTCTCCGCCGCTAGCCGGCGTATTCCCTCCCGATTCATCGTTAATCGGGTGGCCTGAGCGCATGGCACGACGCGTTGTCCCTGCTTCTCAAGCGCGACGAGCGTATCAGTAGCGATGGCTTCAATTTCGGGAACGATGTAGTCAGGTTTTTCCAAAGCGATCAGCTGTTCCAGCGCTTCGCCGTCCAGCATATTTATGACGTGGCTACGGTGTGCGACCTGCATGGCGGGTGCGTCGGTATAGCGATCGACGGCGATGACTTCAATTCCTAAACGTTGGCATTCAATAGCCACTTCTTTTCCCAGTTCGCCCGATCCCAGCAACATGACGCGGGTGGCCCCGGCGCGTAGGGCTGTTCCAATTGTTAACATAAACGTCGTATCCGATGCGGTTAAGAATTCCGGCGCAGTATAAACGAAACCGTTTGCGTACGCATCCGGAGGTCATCTTTAAGACCGTTTGACCGACATTTCATTGCGTCAAGGTGGGTAAGAGAAAGACCGTCATCCTGCGGATGATGACGGTACGATTGGATCATTTACTGTTGGGGTCGTAAGGCAGAGTGGAGAACTGCAAAGAAAGCTGACGATAAAAGCTAACCCTTTCACGGAAATAATCGCGTAAATGCGCAGGCTGCTGCTGTTCGAGTACGTCAGGGATGACCGGCATGTTATAGCGCTCTTTGAAAGCGACACCGGAAGCGGCGAGATCGACGTTTACTTTTTCCATCTCTTCGAATGAGAGGTCGGCCAGATTATGTCCCATGATGTCCTCCTGTGTGTGGCGCGACAAACATAAAACAGCCCGGTTCAAATGGCAAGCGACGCGCTAACCCTCGTTAGATTCATCCCTAATCACAGTAAAATAAGAGCAATGAATGAATTCAAACGCCAATGTTGAACATTGTCTTTAAACGAAATCGATACCATGAAAAGTAATAAAAACCATTCTCATAGATGAATGATAATACTTTGAATTTAGGATAAAAATAATGAGATTATTCGTTAATAGTATGTGTTTAATTTTAATTTTTCCGTGCATAATGCCCTTCAAATAGTCCCTAGCCAGTGGAAAAGGATTCAACATGTTAAAAAAAGAAATGATCCAAAAGCTGAATGAACAGCTGAACCTCGAGTTCTACTCAGCCAACCTGTATTTGCAGATGAGCGCGTGGTGTGGAAATAAAGGTTTCGAAGGCGCATCGGCTTTCCTGAAGTCTCATTCTCAGGAAGAAATGGAGCACATGCAGCGTCTGTTCGACTACCTTGACGATACCGGCAGTATGCCTGTCCTTGGCGCGATTGAAGCTCCCCCGGTAGAGTTCGATTCTCTGACTGATATTTTCAAGCTGACTTTTGAACACGAACAGCTGATTACCGGAAAAATTAACGAGTTGGCGCATGCGGCCATGACGTTGCAAGACTATTCAACGTTCAACTTCCTGCAATGGTATGTGGCTGAGCAGCATGAAGAAGAGAAGCTGTTCAACTCTATTCTGGATAAACTAGCGATGGTAAGTACCTCAGAAGGCGGGTTGTTCTTTATCGACCAAGACCTCAAAAGAATGGCGGCAAGCACTACGCCTTCTGCTTGATAACGATACAGAGGCGGTGTTCATCCGACATCGCCTTTTCTCTGCATATCTCCTGATTCCCCCCTTGCTCGACTTCCCCCCAGTGCGTCGGTATGATTCTACCGAGGTTTATTCTTGACGGCTTGAATCAAGAAACCTTGTAAATACAACGGTCTGTCTTGCTTTGGAAATCAAAATGAAAAAATTAATCTGGCTTCTGATAACGACCTCTTTTTGCTCTTCAGCGCTCGCGGCGACGGGGATCGCCAACATCAGCAAACTGCAATATGGCGACAACTGGGCGTTCACTCGCGAAGAAGTGCAGTTGATCTGCCGACCTGGCAACGCGCTGTATGTCATCAATCCCAGCACACTGATGCAATATCCGCTTAACGATGTTGCCTGGACGCAGGTCAGACAGGGTAAAGTCAACGCTCAGCCACTGGATATCATCCTGCTGGACGATCCCAAACAGCCTGGGCAGAAAAAAAGTTTGCAACCCTTTGTGACCCGCGCTGAACAACTGTGCCAATGACAATAGGGCCGTTATCCCGAGGGTTATCGAGGTGCGGCAGGTATAGTGATTGAGCTAACGATCACAAAATGGGCCGAATGATGGCGCTGAAGTACTAAGTCAGCTCATACATAGCTGGAAAAGGGAAATGCCTCGTCTACGCTTAAAGCGTGGGTTCCTCGGAGCCTGCGTCAATGCCAACTTTTAGCGCACGGCTCTACCCTAGAGCCATTTCCCTAGACCGAATACAGGAATCGTATTCGGTCTTTTTTTTATGGTTAATTTATGAAAACTCCAATTTGGTTTAGCCCCCCTAAATGCATATCAGCTTATCGTGTTGTCAGCATTCAGTAGCGATTAAGCGCAGAAAGCGGTTAGCCGGCTTTTGAACACGGTTGTTAATGGGCCAGAACTTACCGCCGCCACCCTAGCTGGTTTCTGCTATTCGAAAGTCCAACATTAGGATTACTCTTTTTTGCTTAAGCAAGAATTTGGGTCAGGATCAGGCTATTCGTCAAAACCCTGCTTTGGGATGACGGCGAGACGGAACTGCGCACGCTTCGTGTTCGGTAAAATACCTTCGCGCCTCGGTTGATAAAGAAAAGCCAGAAGTGTATCACTCTGATGGACACCAGATTTAATTCCTCTACGCGAAGGCATAACGACCCGCGAAAAAGCCTTCTACACCACCAACGCCAACGAATCGTGGAACAGCGTAATCCAGCTGGGGATAACGAAATGCACAGTCTTCCGACTTCCGGACAGACAACTCAGCTCGGAAGGTGATTTATCTGGCTGTCGGGGATGCGTCAAAAAAAGGGGTATGCCGATCCAAAACAGGTGGCTGGCGATAAGCCGCTTTATTATCAAGTTCGGTGACCGCCTGGGCGATCACCTTAATCGGGTAGAAGTGACAAAGAATTATTTACAGAGTCGAATAAAACTAATTCTACCGCAATATTCATCGCGTTTATCAAAGTCATCCTGGTGATCGCACAAAACTGATCACACCAAAAAGCTAGCCTAGAATAAGGTTGAAATAAATTGCTTCTTTATTCCTGTTTCATTCTTCCACGCAAATAACTTTCGACGTAGTCGTCAAGTTCCTTCAGTCGCCCCTGAAATGAGTCAATCATGTGATCTTGTTCTGGCTCAGGCAGTTGACGAAATAAATTAAGCATTCGAATTTCACGATCTTTCAAGCCCGAGTCTTCGTCGACCTTTTTACCAAAGAGCCAGGCGATGGAAACACCACTCGCATCCGCTACGGCCAGTGCGGAGGCTTTGCTAATGGTTCCCGTTTTAAACCATCCAGTAACCGCTTGCTTGCTGACGTTTGCGGCTCTGGCCATATCGGCCTTGGAAAAACCTTTTTTGTTAAGTTCAGCGAGCCTGGAAATAAGGCTGTTATCAAAATCGTTCATTGGCATAGCGTTCATTGTGTTCCGGAACTGAGTTCGGCATGGTTAATTGAAAATTGATTTTTTAATAAAGTAATTCTTTATATCCCTATAGATATATTTAGGATAAATCATGTTAAGCAATGATTTGGTTAAATATAACAGTGAGTAAAGCTTAGTGTCATTCAATGGTTGATTCGCTTTTGATGCTGTGTGATGAAATGATGTCACGCTGGTAATGTTTCCTCCCTCTTAAACAGTGGGTGACATCGGCGCATAATTTCTTTAGTCGTGACTATATTTAACTAGCTTCACGTTTTGGGAGCAATAGTTATTAGTAATAAATTGAATGGGAGAATAGTCTAATTCGGCATCGATGAACCTTTTCAAGTTGAATTCTCATGGAGGAGATAACCATTCGTATTAAGGCAATAGGGTCTAAGAAAATGAAGTTTATCAGATATAACGTTTAGTCAGGTCATAACATGGCGATGTGGATAAGAGCCTTGGGTTGCTTAGCGCTCACATCCAGAAAAATTCGAGAGTCAGCGAAGAATAAGCGAGATTCAGGCGGCATCGGCCGCAAATACCAAGGGACCTTCTTCACGCTAATGTGTCACGGAGTCAGCCGCAACGATGACTTCTTTTTTCAATGAATCATCGACCTGGACACACCAGAGTTTGTCACCCTTCATTTATAGATAACCATCTTAGAACCAATGGATCGGCTTTGGACAACATCGCCTTCATTGAACGTAGGCTATTTCTCAGCTATGTAAATGATTTTCACTATAACCGGTTTATCATTTTTAGTTGTTTATTACTGTGAAATTAGTTGATGAGAATTCACTGAATTGAACAAATATTTTTATTCTCGAACGATCATAGACGTGTGGGGCAAGTTCGGGTAGCACCTTTAATATTCAACAGATGTTGTCTATGACAGGGTTTATTTTACAGAGGATTGAGAAGGACGTTTGGATAGAAATTATTAATGTGAAAACGATTGCGATTATGGCTTTATTTTTTATGAAAGCGTTGGTCTTAAAAAATTATTTTAGGCAATGAGCAGGTAAGGTAAGAGATTATTTTGGCGCTCTCCAACAATTATCGGGGAAAAGGCTCATGCCCTTATAACTTGACAAAAATACGAGCCGGTGTGGCGGGGCGGCTGAATAGCATGGAGTCGATTAGGTGCATTTGCCCCTATCTGCTACAAAGTGAAGTATCAAAAGCGATGATTAAGACTTGGATAAGCCAGGATTGAGCTGTGTGGCTACCACGTCGATATTTCGGGGTGAGGCTCTATATCCTGCCATGTATACTCTGATTATTTTTTAAAACGTCAATGGCGGTTTGCATGGCAATTTTATCATCACGCCGTTTCTGCTTGCCTTGCATGACTTGCAGAAAATCAAGCAGGGNGCGCGTGTTGACTGGACGACCGACTTTGATCACTTCCAGAACGGCGTTGCCTAAGATGATTTTGACCGGCGGTAGCTGGGCAGGATACCAGTTCAAGGCGTCTTCTGATTTCATATTAAAATTCTCTGGGAAGGGCAGTATAGCACGTTGCCGTCCCTAGGTTCTTAACTCATCTGCAGCTTATCGCTGCTCGGCTTCCTGGTGGAGGTGGCAATGTTCTGCCGGGTGACAACGGCACCAGGCGACATTCCGTTTGCTGATGAAGGTATCGAAAGGGGCTATCGTGACGAATATGGAGAGCGTAGGAAAGTTTTGGGCTGACTGATTACCCGCTGCGTGTATTAAGAATGCCTCCTGATAGCGTCATGAGGTGAACCTTGATTGAAGTCAGCCCAGGGATGGGGCGCGCCACGATCAGAATAACTATTCTGTCCGATTATTATCATTTGTGTCGCGACTTTTATCCTTATCACCTTGGTTGCGGGCGCGACGCTGTAGGAATAACTCTATCGTTTGATAACCCGCAATCCCCAACGCTGCGCCAATCCCATTAATGGCAATTGGGGACAGCGTCGGGAATTGTATCAATGCGACTCCGGCAATCATCGACACAAAACCTCCCAATAATAACCGGCCGGTAAATTGTCCCATACTGATGGGCTTGCCGCCGATCAAAACCTTGCCGACGGCAATCAGCAGGCCGATAAGGAATAGCGACAATACACTTTTATCTGCTTCACTCATTATGTTAACTCCTCTTGTAGGTCATTGATGGGGATGAATTTTCTTTTTGGCTAACGCATACCCCGTCCAAACGTTCATCTAAGCTGGATTTGACTAGCTTTCCGATGGCACGCCACGCGTCGGAAGGAAGATGAAATGTTGCTGTCATGCGGATCATTCCTGATTGCAACGTTGCGATACCAGTCACGTTATGTAATCAGTTTACGGCCCTTGGGAGCCAGCGCTTTGGGTTGTATAAGCGGGGAGCAAACAGTGTGTCTGCCAATGCAGGGAAAGCCGGGTTGAAACATGCCGCTGAAGNCAGCGGCAACCGACAGGGAGTATAGACAGGTAGAATTTTTTTGCTGATCTATTCGGTGACAGCGTCACTTATCACTGTTTTTCACGTCGTGTTTATAACCGCGAGATGAGTGAATACTTTGGCGTTTAGCCTGATACATCGCCGTGTCTGCCTGGTGGATGAAATGATTGACATCCAGACGGTCATTTTTACCCAAAATGGCGATACCCACGCTGGCGGACAGGAGGATGTTTTGGCCGCGGATGCGAATGGGCTTTTGAAAGCGCTCTTTTAGTGTACGACAAAGCTCATTCACTTCGTGCTCCATATCATGGTGCTCATGCCGCACCATCACGAACTCATCTCCTGAGAGCCGTCCGATTAAATCTTCTGGGCGGGTATTTTGACCTAAAATGCGTGCAAAGGTTTTGATGACTCGATCGCCGAATTCGTGTCCGTAACGGTCATTGTAGTGTTTGAAGTTGTCCAGATCGAAGAACAGCAGCGCCAGACCGCTCTGTCGTTGCTTCATTGCGAGCTGATTGAGGTAGGAGATCACGGCGCGTCGGTTGGGTAATCCGGTGAGATGATCGTGATTGGCTTCGAATTTCAGCTGATCGCGCAGGGATGTCAGGTCGGTGATGTCAGTGGAGAACACATATACCCCTTGCTCTGGCGGCTCTGCGGGCACCATCTGAGTGTGATAGGTGATTCGTTCCCCCGAAGGCAAGTCGACGGTGTGCTCAATATGCAACGGCCGCCGATCATTGCGCACCTTATCCAACAACGGGGTAAACAGCTTGCGCTCCTTAGGACGCAAGATTGTGTTAATGCTGCAATTGATAGGCTCATCGCCCGTACTTCCCAGCAGCAGCTTAAGATGACGATTGGCGAAGGTGAAGACGTTGTCAGGGCTGATGCATGAAATCATCGCGGGAATATTATCGGTGATGTCCTGGATGAACTGATGGCTATGCTGCAGCTCTTCCGTACGCTGTTCAACACGCTGTTCCAACTCTTTACTTAACGTGAGAAGCGCGGCTTCCGAGGCTTTCTGATTGCTGATGTCGGTAATTGCCAGCAGCAAGCCATGCTGGCTGCCATCGGGATTGTACAGAAGCGCCACCGACACCATCGCCCACATCAGCGAGCCATCCATCCGGCAATAGCGCTTCTGGAACGTTGTATTGCGATGGCCCATTTTTAAAAGGTGGTCATAACGCTCTCTGGTTAACTCGAGATCACCGTGGTACGTGACACTTTCCATGGTGGTCTGCAACAGCGCTTCCTCGGAATATCCCATCATTTTGCAGATCGTGTGGTTGACCCTGATAGGTTTTTTATCCGGCGTCATCAGTACGAGGCCAATCGCCGCCTGAGAAAAGATCTGACGGTTGACGTAATCTGCTCTGTGGAGCATATCTCGCGTGCTTTCGGCTTCCGCCTGCATCTCGACTCTCTGCAAATAGGTTTGCACTACATAAGCCATGTCGCTCAGCTGTTCAAGCTTTTTGCTGTCGAATTCAATGGGCTGGCTGTGATACAGACAAAGCGCCCCCAGCGGGATGCCGTAGAACGAACGTAGCGGATAACTGGCATGGAATCGGACCTGTTGCTTGCCCGTCACCATGGGATTATCGCTGAATCGGGGATCTTTCCGTGCGTCGGAAACGATAAGCGGTTCGTTGGAAGCCACCGTGTGAACGCAAAAGGAGATCGATAAAGGCGTCTCCGAATAGGGAAAGTTTCGCCGTGATAACGACCATTGTCGGTCGGAGTCGATTAAAGAGATCACCACGCTATCGACCTCGAAAAAGGACTGGGTAATGCGGGTAACACGTTCCAATTCTTCGACCGGTCGCGTATCCAGGATGTTCATCATGCGCAAGAGGGCACTCCGTTGTTCCTTAGCGCCGGCATCGAGAGGCGGAGTCATGGTTATGCCTTAAGTAATTTACTGTTAGGGTCGATGCCCGGATGGAGTGTCGTTCAAAAAAGAGTGGCCATCCCGGCATGTATAAAGGTTGTAAGGCCGATTAATCCTGCACGCCAGACTGGCCGCCAGTTCACCCTGTTCAGGAGGTGACAAGCCACAGAAGAAACGAACCTCTTCGGGAAAGAACGCTACGCTACCATTTCAGCATAATGCAACTTTTAGTTATTTATTCCACAGCCGCGGGCCGCCAGTAGCGTAAGTGACTGCTGTTAATTTGAATTATAGCCAGAAACTTCCTTGTGAAGAGATTTCTCGCCCGAACTCACTAATATGAAAGAAAAATTATATGGAAAACGACGCGTTTATGCCAATCGGCCGCTCAGGGGGACTCGTCAGGTGATAAGCCAGTGACGCCTACAATGGCTCTATGCCGACTATTCGCGTGTGTGGACGCAAATGCCATTGACGTAAGTTTTAGCCACATTTCTGTCATCACCTTGCATCATCAGAGCAAAAAGCTTCTCATCCAGCGTGGTCGCCTGCTCCTGTCGCAAGCGCTGTAGGGGGGTGTATGCCCAGTCGAGGACCACGAAGTCCGCCTCTTTCCCCGGCAGAAAATTTCCCAGTTTATCATCCAATGACAGCGCCGCCGCGCTCCCTAATGTCGCTTGATACAGCCCCTCTCGGGCGGACAGTTTTTCGCCCAGCAACTGCTGAACCTTGTAACCCTCATTCAGTGTTTGCAGGAGAGATAAACTGGTGCCTGCTCCGACATCCGTGCCCAGCCCCACTCGGATCCCGGCGGCTTTCAGAGAATGCAACGGAAACAGTCCGCTGCCTAGGAACAGGTTGGAACTCGGGCAGAAGGCGACAGAAGAGCGGCTGTGCGACAGCGTGTCCACTTCTTCCTTTTCGAGATGGAGGGCATGTGCGAACAGGGAGCGAGGACCGGTGAGACCGTGGTGGTGATACACATCCAGATAGTGGCGATGCTCGGGAAAAAGTGATTTCACCCAGGCAATCTCCTGCTTGTTCTCGCTGAGATGCGTTTGCATATAAACGTCTGGGAATTCTCGCAGCAGTTCACCCGCCAGCCTTAATTGTTCTGACGTGGATGTCGGCGCGAAACGTGGCGTTACCGCATATAAAAGACGCCCATGATGATGCCATTTTTGAATCAGGGCGCGGCTGTCCTGGTAGCTCTGTTGCGCACCATCGCATAAGGCGTCAGGCGCGTGTCGGTCCATCAACACTTTCCCGGTAATTAACCTCATCGCTTTATCCGCCGCTGCGGTAAAAAGTGCGTCGACAGACTGCGGGTGCACGGTCGCAAAAACCATCGCGCTGGTGGTACCGTGCCGCAGCAGCTCCCGGATAAATATGTCAGCCATCTGGCGAGAGTATTCGGCATCCGCGTATTTTTGCTCGGTCGGGAACGTATAGGTATCAAGCCATTCCAACAATTGTTCTCCGTAAGAGGCGATCATTTCAATCTGGGGGAAATGGACGTGCGTATCGATAAACCCGGGCATGATCAACCGGCCCCGATAATCTCTGACTGTCAGAGGCGCTAACTCGTTGGCAGCAACGTCTCTATAATTCAGCGCATTCAGTACTTTACCGTTGCGAACAATCAACAAGCCATCCTCAATAAAGTGGGTGGCTTCTGCGGGGTTATGCCGAGGGTCGGCGGTAAAGTGAAGCAGGCTGGCGCGGTACGCCTGAGTGTCAGCGGCATCAATCATTCACACCTCCCTGAGAAGCTAAAACAGGTTTTATCCATAAATGAGACCTCTGAATATTCATCGATGGCGAAGAATGGAGGGCATCAGCTGATTTTTGAGTGTGCTTGTCTGTAGCAGGAATTCGTCTGTTTGTTTGCACGTACGTAATGAAGGACCATAGGTGCAAGTGACTGAAAATCAGTAAAAGTCACTTGATACTAAAAGCACGGTCCGGCGGACGTCAATAACAGAAGACGGCTGAAATGATAAAGCTGATAAGCGAATCGAAGGTTCTTCAGTAATAGCCAGAATGGGGGGCGTTTCCCCCTCACTAAGCAAGGGGGGAGGAAGTGATTAGGGCGGAGGGGTATCGGCAAGAGGTTCTACGGGGTCCACTTTTCTTGGCACCATGATTGATCGTGTGACGGCTTCCAAGGTCACGAATGTGTGCCCGCAGTTAACGTTAGTACACTGGTGGTAGCGCTCCTTGGCGCCATCTGAAAGATATCGGCTGGAACGTGCATGGGCGGCGTGGTGGCATAAAGGGCAATGCATCATGTTGGGTATCTCCTCAAACATATTCATCTTTTCGACATAACTTAATGGTGAAACCTTTTATTTGAATTTGCAAACTTTTTTCTAAAGCAATTCTTGCAAAAAAAGACGGGTAGCGAAAACAAACCGCGATTTATCAATATTTTATTGTTTGTTTGTCGAAATTTGACGATTCGATAAAGTGTTTTTTATTTGATTTTTTGTTCACAAAATGAGTTTATGATATTACAGTTAACGGTGTAAAAGAGAGCGGATGTCGGTTTCGTACTTTCATTGGTGGAGCGCGTTGGCTATCATTCGCGCGCTCTGTCACGGAATCCGTCTTGACAGCAAATTATTATGGTCGGGCTGTTTTACTGTCGGAAATAATTGTTTACAGTGTAAGCCTTGGTTAACAGCCCGCAGAAGAGTTATCGGAGAGTAAGCGTGACAGGTTCCACCCCTTTAGACGTGAGGCAGCTCATCAACGAACGTCCCCTTAGCGCCTATCAAAAGCTGATTGTCATCCTTTCATTCTGCATCATTGCATTGGACGGCATGGATATCGCCATCATGGGCTTTATCGGACCTTCGCTGAAAGCCGCCTGGGGAATAGGCAACGCTGAGCTGGCGATTGTGATCAGCGCGGCACTAGTGGGGCTGGCTATGGGCGCGATGATTTCGGGCCCGCTTGCAGACTGGCGCGGACGCAAAGTCGTTATCATCACCAGCGTATTCCTGTTTGGGCTGTGGACGCTATTGGCGGCGTTCTCCGAAAACGTACAGCACCTGATTATTTTCCGTTTCCTGACCGGGTTAGGGCTGGGCGCCGCCATGCCTAATGTAGGCACACTGGTCGCGGAATACGCACCGGAAAAGAAACGCTCGTTTATCATCACTATCGTATTCTGCGGCTTCAGTGTGGGCGCTGCGGCGGGCGGATTTGCCGCCTCCTGGCTGATCCCACAGTGGGGCTGGCATACCGTGCTGCTGATGGGCGGGATTCTGCCGCTATTGCTGCTGCCGTTCCTGGTGGTGAAACTGCCTGAGTCCGTCAGATTCCTGGTGGCCAAACGCGCAAATTCAGAGCGTATTCATCACATCGTCGAAAAAATCGCTCCCGGTGTCAGTCACAGCGGGACTCAGTTCGCCATGCCCGCAGAAAACAAAAAAGCCACGTTCGCCGTACGTCTAGTCTTATCTAAAGAGTACCGCTTCGGCAGTTTCATGCTGTGGGGGGGGTATTTCTTTGGGTTATTCATGGTGTACTTGTTAGGGAGTTGGCTGCCTACTGTCATCAAAGAGGCCGGGATGACGGTCACTCAGGCGACGGTTATCACCGCGCTGTACCAGTCTGGCGGTGCTTTTGGTTCTCTGTTCGCCGGTTGGCTCATGGATCGAATCAATCCTCACCTGGCGCTCGGCGTTATCTACGCGGCGGGCGGCGCGGCGACGGCGATGATCGGGTTGTCGGAATCCTATTTTGTTTTACTCGCCCTACTGGCATCGACCAGCGGTTTTTGTCTCAACGGCGCGAATACCGGCATGAATGCGCTTTCCGCGCGTTTTTACCCGACGGCGGCGCGTGCGACGGGGTCAGGATGGATGCATGGCGTTGGGCGTATGGGCGCGATCATGAGCGCATTTGCCGGCGCGCAGGTGCTGGGCATGGAATGGAGCTTCGGTATGATGTTCGCCGTTCTGGCTTTGCCAGCCTTCCTGACGGCCTTAATGATCTTGGCGAAAGGACAGCTTGGTCGTCGTCATCGCTCCGTCGCTTTTATCTATTAGACTTCTGTGGTGTTGCCCTGAATGCCGGGGNAATACTGTTTCCACATTTTATCGGCTGCGTTTCGCATGCCGTTCCCAATTTTCTTGACGCGACCGCGCTGACTTTCTTAATGCGACATAACAGGCCCCGTGACCGCCGTGTACGGGCTGTGCGACGCAGAATGCCTGTACTGACTCAAATTGAGACAGCCAGCGGGCAAGGTAGCTGCGTATAATATTGGCATGAGATACCTCATCGCGGCCTTTACCGTGAATAATGAGCAGATTGCGCAGGTGGTCGTGCTCCGCCTGAAGCATAAACTGAAATAGGCTGTCACGGCAGACGGACACCGGTTTTCTTATCAGATTCAGACTGGCATCCAGCGAGTATTTTCCCTGACGTAGTTTATCCAGTACGCCTCGCTGGATCCCATCTTGAGTGTGCATCAAGGGTTCATCCAGAGGAAGCATGTCGATGTAGCCGCTGATCAGGAAATTAGTCGGTTTGCTGAACGCTACACTCTTTTTTTTCTTCAAAGCAGGCGCTTTTTGAAGGTGTACCTTCGTGCAGCAGGAGGGCAGTGGCGTGACATCGTCAACCGCGTGTCTGAACAGAAATTTTTCATCAGGCGTCATGTGAGTCCCCTCAATTAGCTACGGAGCATGATGACTATAACGGGAGCTGAAAAAAATATCATCGGGTTGCTTGAATCCAGTTACCGGAGCACGCCCCCATCCTGGATGCCAGGGGATGCGACGATAAAGGCGTGCACAATTATCTGACATAAATCAGCGCATAGTCTTATTGTTTTCCCTTTTTTCAATGTCTTGATTTGACCTTATAATATTCATGGTTTCATCAATATTTCATTCTGGGATTGCTTACATCAATCAGTGGTGCTGTAGGAAAAGCAGGAAATACAATATTGTTTTCTGTTCGGCTCTGTATGAGTAAATTATTCATTTCAGATGACTTGAGAAATAAAAAAGAGAGGCGTTGACGAGTGACGCGTAACGCTATTTTTCATGCTATGAAAACATTGTGTATTCAGGGGGATTTCACTTTTTTCTGATAAAGCTGTAGTCGCGGCAGCGAAAAATACAATTCAAAACATGAGCATTGGAAGTTTGCTATGAGCGATCCTTTCATTTGCTCCATCCTCTTAAGCGCGACGCGTATTAACCCGGCGACACGGCTAACCACATATGACGGCTGACCGGATCTATCGTGGGCTGCTGTAATGCGCGAGAGTCGCATGAGCAAGTCTGTCTGGCCGAGGAGAATAAGTAGGTAATAAGGCCGTGCTTACACCGCAAATCAATGATTGATACAGTGATAGTCGGGCTTTCCTGAGGGTGTTTTACTAATCTGCGGCTAATTGACGGTAAAGCTTTAAAACCAACGACGATTTATTCATCAGTGCGCCTGACAGAAGAAATATAATAATGATCATTGATGACTCGGGTAGGTAATCACCGTTGCATATGAAGCGTTCTTGATAGGGATACTGAGGTTCGAGTAGAAATTTTCACATACGACTTGCCATCGAAGATTGGAAATTATTCCAACAAGCCTACCTAGGCGGTTAATAGACATTAGGTCAAAACGACACTATTTTTAGTGAGTCACCCGTGTTGATGAATCACTGGATGAGAATAGGTTTGTTAACTTCCGCGTCCAGGCTGATAAATATCAAAAATGACGGCAAGATAATGCCTTTGGACAAGACTTTTTTGTTAACAGAAACATCAACTATTCAGGGATGCCGTGCGGGAACGCTGTCTACAAGGAATGCCGATTTAACCAGGCTTTGAGCCGCTGAATATCGCCGCTGTCCTGCAGCGCTTGCTGAAAGTCTTCCGCTTCTACCGCACCATGAGCCAGATCGGCAATCAACGACATCGCGACTTGCATCTCGTCAGGCCGGATATGTGAGAGTAGCGTCATATCCGCAATTAGCTTGATTCTGGCTAAGGTCAATTCTTGATTTTCGAGATGTTCCACAATAGTCTGCCCGTCTTCTTAACTGTATTTATGTACAGTATTTTATAGAATGCCATATTCGTCAACCCATAACTGCCCACGGAATTTGAGAAATGGACTTCTTAGCGTTACACCCAGTGCTATGATTATAACCTATTGATTAAAAATGAGTCGTTAAGCTGGTTGTGATCTTGAGAAAGGAAAAAGCGGGCTTGCGGCCTGATGTGGCGATTTTTTGATTAGTAAGTAAGTTAACTGAATCGTTGCACTGGAAATTTGGGGAAAAGGCCGCAATATTTCCATCCTGGATAGCGGTAAAATTGTAATATCATCAGATGTCGCGCAGTTTTACTTCGATAATCAAAGCTGTGACGGTTTTTAGGGCGGTTAAGGCACATATCTTATCTATTTCCATGCTCAAGAGGTGTTTTTGAACAGAGAAAGCAATACCACAGCAGCGGTTTCTGTGCTGGGGAGAATCCTGTCAAGCTATGGGGTGAAAACACAAAAGGAATTGAGCGAAGTGACAGGTATTCCGGCAAATACCATCAGCAACTGGGTTCAGCGAGGCAGTGTCCCCGGCAATATTATCCTAAAATGCGCGCTTGATAACGGCGTTGATGCAGGGTGGCTGGTGACCGGCGAGTTCGTTGACACGCCTGAGATGTTGCATCAAGACGTCGATCTCAAGGGCAAAGCGCTCTATGACCAAGTTCTGGCTTCTGGCGGTCGTGCCGTGTTGCGGCGGATGCTTGATGCCTACGGCTTTAGCACGCAAAAAGAGCTGGGCGAGCTGTTGGATATCGCGCCCGGTACCATCAGCACCTGGATCCGCCGTGATTTTTTCCCGGGTGATGTCGTGGTGGCGTGCGCGCTGGATACCGGCGTATCGCTGGAGTGGCTGGCTATCGGCAAAGGATCTCCCCATCACATAAGGCATACTGACGCAAATGATGCCGGGGATACCGTTTTGGTGCCGCGTAAGACGCTCAAGGCGGGCAAGCTTCAACTAGACAGTGACTGGAAAGCAGATTCCGTGCTCCTGCCTGCAGGCGTGCATTCGCCTCTGTTAGTGGAAGGCAGTACCGCGTCATGGCTGGTGGATACTGGCGTTACCTGCCTGGCTAACGGTCGTTGGCTGCTGGATATAGACGGCAGAAACGATATCTATGATGTTTCGCTGCTGCCGGGTAAAAAGATCTCCGTGACAGGCAGTGCCGCGCAATTCCAGTGCGGAGCTGATGAAGTGTCGCCGGTTGGACTGGTGGTCTTAACCATTATCCGCAATGTCTGAAGGGGCGAAGCGCCTATCGCTTCGCTCTACGTCACCGCAGGTGAATGGGTCATACCAGATTTACTGGAGCATGAATTTGCGGAATTAACAAAGCGCGCTTTGTGGATAAGCTGAATCTGATGACGCAGTCCTGTGCGTGTGCGCCGTGTTTATCGGTTTATACCGCTGCTTGCCAGTGTGATGCGGTGCAGACATTAGCGACTGATTACATGTCGCGGTATTCTTGCGCGGGGCGCCAGAACCCGTCGATAAAGTCTTCGATGGGATAACATCCGCCATTTCGAATGCGTTGCTCACCCATGGTTTTCAAACATTGTGTTTCTGTCTCATAAATGCCCGTAACCAGGTCTTCACAACTCCCGCCCACATAGCAGACAAAAATGATCAATACGAACATGAAATGCCTTCCTCTCTGGATGAATGAGGGCTTGAGAACTAACAGGCTAATGCGGGAAGTGTAGTTGAAAGTGAGTAAGAAAGGGGATGCCTGAGCCGCATCCCGGAAGTCACAGTATTAGTCGCCGCAAGGAGCGGCGCTGGCGCCATCGCGAACCAGGTCCCGTGGAAGCGCGTTTTTAAACCGGCTGCCGATGCGTTTCGCGATTCCCAGCGTGGCGTTGCGCCAAATTAACAGTGCTTCGCTGACATCGGGCAACGCTTCGGGATAGACATCCTTTCCCTGAAACCACGCCTGGGTCTCTGCGGCATTTAGTTCAAACGCGGCGGAGGCGGTTACATCCCCCAATGCGACAATTGCCTCATGCTGCCAGCGATAGCCTTTGGCATAGCGCTCGGCTAGCTTGACCCCGACTCTGGAGAAGCGGACTTTTCCAAGCAACGGTGTCAACGCGACGGGGAATAACCAGATTTCATCATCGCGCTGCCACAATTGAAGTTGCTCTCCGCACCATTCGATACCTTGTTCACGAGCTGCGGCAATGAGTTGCTGCGCTACTTTGCCTTGTAGCGGACTAAATGGAAACTTGCCCATTTTAAAGCCCGGATGCGGCAATGGCGGCACGCTGGCGGTTTTTCTCAGGCGTGCGACGAAGAATCCCTCGCTATCGAAAATCTGAGGGAAAACGTGCAGAAAACCGTCCTCAGTCGCGGCCTGATGAGCTGTTGGAAATAGGTCGTTTAAAGGTTCAATCACACAGGCGTCCGGGAATTGCGCTAGCAGCCAGCGGCAAACCTCCTGATTTTCATGGTGGTTAAGGGTGCAGGTGGAGTAAATCAGCGTTCCTCCCGGCTTCAAGGCGTGGAACGCACTCATGATCAGCTCGCGCTGGGTTGCAGCGATGTTCGCGATACTTTCAAGCGACCAGTGACTCATCGCTGCGGGATCTTTCCTGACTACGCCTTCGCCGGAACAAGGGGCATCCAGTAGCACGGCGTCAAAGCTCTCCGGCAACGCGCTGCCGAAGACGCGCCCGTCAAAATGCGTCAGTGCGGTATTACTGACACCGCATCGGTGTAAATTGGCATGCAATACTTTTACCCGACTGGCCGCATACTCGTTGGCGACGATACCGCCTTGATTATTCATCAGCGCTGCGATTTGCGTAGTTTTCGAGCCTGGCGCCGCTGCAACATCCAGCACACGTTGTGGCTGCGCTCCACCTGAAAAGAGTGCGCTGACGGGCAGCATCGAGCTGGCTTCTTGGATGTAAAACAAGCCGGCGAGGTGCTCAAGCGTATTGCCGAGCCGCACCACTTCTTCATCCGCATTCGTCAGCCAAAATCCCGTCTCACACCAGGGGATGGATTCCAGCGCCCACCCATGGGCTGCGGCAAGCGCACAGAAGTCCGCTACGCTAATCTTGAGGGTGTTGACCCGGATACTGCGACGCAGAGGTCGTTGACAGGCCGCAATGAAATCATCCATTGAGAGATGGCTTGGCATGATGCGCTGAGTGGCATCGATGAATTCGGCTGAGAGCGTTGCTGGGATAGGTTTGGCCACTGGCAATTTCCGTTAGGGCAAAAGCAAAGCGCGGATTTTAGCATAAAGTCATGACTTGCTGGTTCGGGGCGGTCCCTGCCGCCTTGTTCCGGGGATAAGCGGGTAAGACGTCAGTTGGGAAGTGAGACTGTCCTGAATTTTAATGGATCCGCATTTGCTGATTTTATGCGAATGAAGAAATCTAGTAGCATCCTGGTCTGAATACTTATTTAATGGCGCGTCGGCGTGAAACACTGGGCAGTTTGGAAAGAAAATCTTACCGTATGATGAAAAAACAAGAATTTTACGAAGAGTTGGTGAGGGATTTATCGTCACTGATCGCGGGTGAAAACCGATTTATTACTATACTGGCAAACAGCAGCGCCTTGTTGTACGAACGGCTGGAACGCGTTAATTGGGCCGGTTTTTACCTGCTCGATCAGGACACGCTGTTCCTTGGCCCGTTTCAGGGGCGCGNCGCGTGCGTCCGTATTCCTGCGGGTAAAGGTGTATGCGGTCGGGCGGTATCGGAAAAACAGGTACAGCGGGTGGGGGATGTTCACGCATTTCCCGGCCATATCGCCTGTGATGCGGCAAGCAATGCAGAAATCGTATTGCCGCTGGTGGTCAATGAACAATTTATTGGCGTGCTGGATATCGATAGCCCGGAATACCAGCGGTTTGATGCCGATGACGAAGCCGGGTTGAGTGCCGTTGTTTCAACGCTCAATGCTCAACTGGAAAACAGCGATGTACTTAGTTTCATCAATTCTCTCAGTTGAGACACGGATAACGTAGCAATTGCCGATGACGTCATTATAATGACGCCTGTTCATGCCTGCGCCGGTTGGCGAACCCGTTGTAATCAGGAAATTTCATGGAAAATCAACCTAAGTTGAATAGTAGTAAAGAAGTCATCGCTTATCTGGCAGAGCATTTCCCGCTCTGTTTCTCCATTGAAGGCGAAGCACGGCCGTTAAAAATCGGTATTTTTCAGGATCTGGCCGCTCGCGTGCCCGAGTCCGATAACATCAGTAAAACGCAGTTGCGTTCAGCGTTGAGGCTCTACACCTCCAGCTGGCGTTATCTGTATGGCATCAAGCTGGGAGCGCAGCGTGTCGATCTGGACGGTAATCCTTGCGGAGAGCTGGAAGAGCAGCACGTAGAGCATGCGCGTAAACAGTTGGAAGAAGCGAAAGCCCGAGTCCAGGCACGTCGTGCTGAACAGCAGGCTAAGAAACGGGCGGAAGGGGGCGATGCTGCCGAACCTGCACGTAGACGTCCTTCCGCGGGNAAAAACTCGCCCCGCCGCGACAACGGCGCTTCCACCACACGTAAGCCGCGCCAGCCTTCTTCTCGTACAGCACCAACATCCTCATCGGATCGACCGCGCCAGTCTCGTGCGGCTCGAGAAGATCAGCAGGCGCCGCGACAGGCTGTGACGGATATCTCCAGCCTGCACATCGGCCAGGAAATCAAAGTCAGAGCGGGCAAAAGCGCCATGGATGCCACTGTGCTTGAAGTCGCCAAAGATGGAGTCAGAGTTCAGTTGGCTTCAGGAATGGCGATGATCGTACGCGCAGAACACTTGCAGTTCTGATACGGAGGCCAACCTCGGCATGAACAAATTCGTAAAATCGACCGTATTGAGCTGCCTTCTGTTGGCGGGCAGCAGTTTTGCCAATGAGAACATCACGCGGGTCGATCAGATTCCACAATTGCAGCCGGAAGCGCAAGATGCCACCGTTAGTGAGCGCGTCTCGTCACGGTTTTTGCGTTCCCATTACCGGCAATTCATGCTGGATGAACAGTTCTCAGACAAAATTTTTGCTCGCTACCTCAACATGCTCGACTACAGCCACAATGTGCTGTTAGCGTCTGATGTAGCGCAGTTCGACAAGCAAAAAGGGCAGTTGGGTCAAGACCTGAACAATGGTCGACTGGACTTGCCTTATGCGTTATACAACCTGGCGCAGAAACGTCGCTTCGAGCGTTATCAGTATGCGTTGTCGCTGCTGAACAAACCGATGAACCTTACGGGCAACGACTACATCGACCTCGATCGAGACAAAGCGCCTTGGCCGAACTCGCAGGACGAGCTGAACCGTCTGTGGGACGCGAAGGTTAAGTTCGACTGGCTCAGCCTGAAACTGACGGAAAAAACCGACAGCGAAATCAAAGATATTCTGACTAAGCGCTATCAGTCGGCGATTCGCCGACTGGTTCAGACCAACAGCGAAGACGTTTTCCAGCTCGTGATGAACTCACTCGCGCGTGAGATAGACCCGCACACCAGCTATCTTTCCCCACGCAATACCGAACAGTTCAATACCGAAATGAGCCTGTCTCTTGAAGGCATCGGTGCCGTATTGCAAATGGATGAAGATTACGCCGTGATCAACTCCATGGTGCCGGGCGGCCCGGCGATGAAGAGCAAACGCATCGTAGTCGGCGACCGCATTGTCGCAGTCGGTCAGACGGGAAAACCGATGGTGGACGTTATCGGATGGCGATTGGATGATGTCGTCGCATTGATCAAGGGACCGAAAGGCAGCAAGGTACGCCTTGAGATCCTCCCGGCCGGCAAAGGTACGAAAGCCAAAACGGTAACGCTGACGCGTGAGCGTATTCGCCTTGAAGATCGTGCGGTCAAAATGACCATCAAAAATGCCGGTAAGGATAAAGTCGGCGTACTGGATATCCCCGGTTTCTACGTGGGGCTGACGGATGACGTAAAAGTTCAGCTCCAGAAACTGGAAGCCGAGAACGTCAGCAGCGTGATCATTGACCTACGGGGTAACGGCGGCGGAGCGCTGACTGAAGCCGTCAGCCTTTCCGGACTGTTTATCCCGAGCGGTCCCGTGGTACAGATTCGCGATAATAACGGCAAGATCCGTGAGGACAGCGATACCGATGCCACCCTCTATTACAAAGGTCCGTTGGTAGTTCTGGTAGACCGCTTCAGCGCCTCAGCGTCGGAAATCTTCGCCGCGGCGATGCAGGATTACGGACGCGCGTTGATTGTGGGCGAACCGACCTTCGGTAAAGGCACTGTGCAGCAATATCGGTCCCTAAATCGCATCTACGATCAGATGCTGCGCCCGGATTGGCCAGCGCTCGGTTCGGTGCAGTACACGATCCAGAAGTTCTACCGTATCAATGGCGGCAGCACCCAGCGTAAAGGCGTAACGCCTGACATCATTATGCCGACTGGGCTGGAAACGATTGAGACCGGAGAGAAGTTCGAAGACAACGCCTTGCCGTGGGACAGTATCAAACCGGCTGATTACACCAAAATGGGTGATTTCACCGCATTGTTGCCGGTCCTGAAGGCGGATTACGACCAGCGTATCGCCAAAGATCCCGAGTTCCAGTACATCCAGCAGGATGTCGCTCGCTTCAAGGCGCTCAAGGAGAAACGCGACCGTGTTTCTTTGAATTTGGCTCAGCGCCAGAAAGAGAACAATGACGATGAAGCAATTCGTCTGCAGCGAATCAATGAGCGGTTGGCCCGTCAGGGGAAACCGACGCTGAAGTCTCTGGATGCGTTGCCGAAGGATTATCAGGAGCCGGATCCGTATCTGGATCAAACTGTGCAGATTGCTGAAGATTTAGCTCTGCAAAAACAGGCTAAATGATAAACCTCGCAGTATGAATAACAGGCCCTGGCGAATAACGCCGGGGCCTGTTTGTTTCTATCCCCCGTTTTTATCCCTGTTTTTTTCGCGATTCCAATGCGTCTGATTCTCAACGAATCGTCACATTTTCTGTTTTATAACGCCTACCTATGCCTGCTTTGATATGAGTCAAACGGCAAACTGTCGACTGAAATATATTAAGAATTATTCTTACTTGTCTTTTTATCTCACAAAAAGACAGCCGTTTAAGCACACTCCCGCATGACAGGGATAGATAGGAGGTCCGCGGATGACCTTATGTATTCAAACACTGCTCGATGTTCCCCTTAACACACATAGCGTGGTCGCGCGTATACGTCTCGCGGGCGAACAGCAGCAACGGCTGATGGATCTGGGTATCCGTATCGGACGAGACGTCCGGGTTATTCAGCGCGAGGTCAATCAGCCGTTAATGCTGGCCGCAGGCGACAGCCGAATCGCCATCAACTGGGATATGGGTAAGCAGGTGTGGGTATCGCCACAGCAGTTAGGAAGGAATGGATAACATGACATTAGAAACTCTGACCGCCGGAACCCACTGGAAAGTCGTGGGATATCAGAAAGGCGCCGCAGATTACCGCAAGCGGCTACTGGCGCTTGGCGTGACTCCGGGCGTCGAATTCACCGTGTCGCGGGTGGCGCCGCTGGGAGATCCCATCGAACTGCGTGTGCGAGGCTCCGCCATCAGCGTACGTAAAAATGAAGCCAAAATCATGATCTTGGAACAGTGTTAATGCTGCTCAGCGAGTAAGGATGTTATGGATACGCAATCCGTTATTTGTGTCGTAGGAAATCCCAACTGCGGTAAAACCACGCTTTTCAACGCATTGACCGGGAGTCAACAGACGGTCGGCAACTGGCCTGGCGTGACGGTAGAAAAAAAAGTCGGGGAATGCCGTCTTGAGGACCGTCGGATCACTCTGGTGGATCTGCCAGGCGTCTACTCTCTCAATCCGTCTTCCGAGAGTGCCGAAGACGAGCGTGTCGCGCGCGATTACATTCTGGCTGGCGAAGCCCAGCTGGTGTTGAATATCGTCGATGCCGCCAATCTGGAGCGTAACCTGTACCTCACCTCACAGCTGCTGGACATGAAGGTGCCGATAGTGGTGGCGGTCAACATGATGGACATCGCCGCTTCTCGTAAGTTGGATATTGATATAGATGCGCTGCGACGAGAATTGGGCTGTCCGGTCATCGCGATTACCGCGACGAAGAAGCGGGGGATAAGCTTGCTGAAGGCGATGTGCCAGGAGGCGTTGGAGCATCCTGCGATTCCTCCGGTTGAGGTGCCTTACGATCCGCCTTTGTATGAGGCCGCACAGTCGATCGCCAACTTGCTGGAGCGCCAATCGGCCAGCGTGAATGCCTACTGGTCGGCGCTCCAGCTGCTAGAGCGCGATATCACGATGCGCAGCCACATCCCGGAAGATGTGCTGATCATTGCCGACGGAAAGGTGGCTGCGTTGGAAGAACACTACGGCGACGAGCTGGATATCTTTTTGGCTGACGCCCGCTATCGGTTCGCGGCGTCGGTTGCCAACCACGCGGTAGTCCGCCGTGGCGAAATCTCGGCCACATTGACTGACAAAATCGACCGGATTGTGCTTCACCGTCTATTGGGGATCCCGATTTTCCTGTTGGTGATGTACCTGATGTTTATCTTCNCCATCAACATCGGCAGCGCCTTGATCGATTTCTTCGACAAACTGTCCGAAACCCTCTTTGTTAAAGGTTTCGGCGAACTCTTATTGGCGCTCCACAGCCCTGAATGGCTGAAGACGCTGCTGGCTGATGGGGTCGGATCCGGTATACAGACCGTCTCGACCTTTATCCCCGTGATTGCTTGCCTGTACCTTTTCTTGTCCTATCTGGAAGACTCCGGTTATATGGCGCGAGCGGCATTCGTCATGGATCGCTTCATGCGGAGTTTCGGGCTACCTGGGAAAGCCTTCGTGCCGCTGATCGTCGGCTTTGGCTGTAATGTGCCAGCCGTGATGGCGACACGAACAATGGAAAAGCAAAGCGACAGAATCGTCACGGTGATGATGGCGCCCTTCATGTCCTGTGGTGCGCGGTTGCCCGTGTATGTGTTGTTCGCAACCGCGTTATTCACTCAGGGAGGCCAGAATCTAATATTTGGACTTTACCTGATTGGTATCGCCGCAGCTATCGGCACCGGCTTTCTGTTGAAAAAAACCGCGCTGCAGGGCGATGCTTCGTCTTTCGTCATGGAAATACCGCCGTACCACCTGCCCGGACTGAACAGCGTGCTGGTTAGAACCTGGGAGCGACTAAAAGGCTTCGTGCTGCGGGCTGGCAAGCTGATAGTGGTGGTCGTGACGGTGCTAAGCTTCTTCAACTCGCTGGGGACAGACGGTACGTTCGGCAATCAGAACACCCAGAAGTCCGTACTTTCCGTTATCGGTCAGGAGATGGTGCCAGTCTTTAAACCGATGGGGATCTCGCAGGACAACTGGCCGGCGGCTGTCGGTGTGTTTACCGGTATTTTCGCCAAGGAGGCGGTTGTGGGGACGCTGGATTCGCTCTACGGCACGATGGCGAGTCAACAAAGCGGCGCCGATAACGAAGCAGACGCGCCATTTAGCTTGTGGGGCGGTGTTCAAGAAGCGTTAGCGACGCTGCCGGAAAACTTCGGCAAGCTTGGCGACGCGTTGCTAAATCCCCTGGGAATTGAAATTGGAGATCTCAGTGATACGGCGACAGTCGCGAAAGATAATGAGTTTTCGGTGACCTCTCTGACGGTGATAAGCCAACAGTTTGATGGCCGCTTAGGCGCATTTAGCTATCTGCTGATGGTGTTGCTGTATGTACCTTGTGTGGCGGCGGTGTCCGCAATTTGGCGTGAGGTGGGGACAGGCTGGACACTGTTCTGCGTCGCCTGGACGATCGAGCTAGGCTATGGCGCCGCCGTGTTGGTGTATCAGATTGGTCGCTTTGCCCGACACCCGCTGTACTCGACGGTAGCTATCGCCGGTGTTGCCTTGATGGGGGGGATGACTGCGCTATTGCTACGTCATCGTGGGGTATCGCAGCAGCGGCTGGCCCACCATGTGCAATGACACGGCGCCTGCAAAAGGGTCGCAAGGGGGTAATGCATGACCTTGATAGAGTTACGCGATTTTGTTCGCGCAAAGCGTCAAGTCTCGGTACATGACATCAGCGTCGCATTTCATGTCGAACCCGGCGTGATTGACGGCATGATGAGCATTTGGGTTCAGAAAGGGCAGGTTCGCTTTCACGCGGCGCCCGTGAGCAGTCAATGCGGCAGTTGCTGCTCCTGTGACAAAAGTCTCAGCCAGTATTACGAGTGGCTGGAGACGCCCTCTGAGATCGCAACGCGCTGATCGTTCCTCTCTGATTTCCCGCTGAATTTGCTTAAAGTTTAGCGGGAATTTCCTGTTCTTTTTATGTTATGAAAACATATCGCTAACGTTGCGGGTTAGGCGGTTTCGCTACATGCATTTTCACATGCTTCTCCTTTTCCAGCTCTGAAGCGGCTTTGGCGGCGATTTATAGACTATCGTTATGTAGCGAAACTAATAAAAACTGATATGACGCAATATCAACCTGGAAAGCCCTCTTCATAATGCAACCTGCGGTCCATCCAAGGGAGTTAAAGATGGAAAAATTACTCGATCGTTTTTTAAACTACGTGTCTTTTGATACCCAATCCAAACCGGGCGTGCGGCAGGTGCCGAGCACCGATGGGCAATGGAAGCTGGCACAGGTTCTACAGCAAGAATTGATAGGCTTGGGATTGGCGCAGGTGACGGNCGGAAATCATGGCTGTGTTACCGCGACGCTGCCGAGCAATGTCGCCTGGTCTGTGCCGACCATCGGCTTTATCGCCCATATGGACACGTCCCCGGACTACACCGGGAAACATGTCAATCCGCAGATTGTTGAAAACTACCGCGGCGGCGACATTGCGCTTGGCGTGGGAGAGGAAGTGTTGTCGCCGGTCATGTTCCCCGTGCTGCATCAACTGCTGGGGCATACGCTGATCACCACAGATGGTAAAACGTTGCTGGGCGCTGACGACAAAGCCGGTATTGCCGAGATCATCACCGCCATCGCTCGCCTCAAAAAGCGACAGATCCCGCATGGCGATATCCGTATCGCCTTTACGCCGGATGAGGAAGTGGGTAAAGGCGCTCAATATTTCGATGTGGCGCGCTTTGGGGCCGAGTGGGCATACACCGTGGATGGCGGCGGTATCGGCGAACTGGAGTATGAAAATTTCAATGCGGCTTCCGCTACGGTCAAAATCGTCGGCAACAACGTTCATCCGGGCAGCGCGAAAGGCGTGATGGTCAATGCGCTGACGCTCGCGACGCGTTTCCACCAACGGGTGCCAGCCGACGAGTCTCCCGAGCACACCGACGGCTACCAGGGGTTTTATCATCTTCACGGCATTAAAGGCACGGTCGAACGGGCGGAAATGAAATACATCATTCGCGACTTCGAACGCAGCGGATTCGAACAGCGCAAAAAGACCATGATGGATATTGCCGCACAGGTCGGGAAGGGGCTTCATCCTGAGTGCTATATCGAAGTGAGCATGGCCGACAGCTATTACAACATGCGCGAGCAGGTGGAACAGCATCCGCATGTCATCGCTCTGGCGCAGCAGGCCATGCGCAAATGTGGGATTGAACCGGTGATGAAGCCGATCCGCGGTGGTACAGATGGGGCGCAGCTCTCTTTTCGCGGATTACCTTGTCCCAATTTATTCACCGGTGGCTACAACTATCACGGCAAACATGAGTTTGTCACTGTAGAAGGAATGGAAAGCGCCGTGGCCGTTATCATGAATATCGCCGAACTGACAGCCCAAAATACGCGTGAATCATTGCAAACGCAGCACGGGTATTCGATCAAAGTCTGAGCGCGTTTCGTTCGGCGTCATGATGATGAGCGAAAGCGACAGGGGGCTGGCGTCACGCATCCCGTTATTCGGATGCGTGAACAAAGGGAGGTCTCGGTGGTTAGTCTGCGAAGTACCAGTAGCCGATATTAATCAGCGCGGTCAGCTCTGCGAGGAAGGACGGATCGTCCAATGCGCCCCCCAGCATTTCGCTGTCGATAATAGGGTGTTCCGCCAGTGCCGACAGCGCTTCCTGATGCAGGCTGTTTAGCGGTTCGCCATTGACGAAACAGCGTCCCTCCAGCCAGATCACCCGTAGGCCACCCAGTCTACGCAGCGTTTCGCCCTGTTGCATCAACTCGTAGATTTCTCCCGACTGATAGGGCGGTTCCGCCGGCGACAGATCCAACTCGTGGCGCGACTGAGAGATAAACTCGCCAAACCACAGCCGGAACGATTCCGGCTGTTGCACCAGATCCAGCATCATCTGCTGAAGGCGATCCAGTTCTGCCGGTTGCACGGTAGCGGGATGCTCGCGCGGCGTGATATCCGGATCGCTATAACGATGGCTGCCCAATTCGCGTGCCAGAACGTAATCGGCAAAGCCGCTGACCAACTCACGCGCGCTGGGCGCGCGGAATCCCACGGAGTAGTTCATCGAATTTTCCAGCGCATAGCCTTCGTGCGGGAAGGCGGGCGGAATATACAGGATATCGCCCGGCAGCAGCTCTTCGTCGATGATGGCTTCGAACGGAGCGACCTGTAGCAGGTCGGGATGCGGACAATGTTGTTTCATCGGCACTTTCTCGCCGACACGCCAGCGGCGTCGACCGGTTCCCTGGATGATGAAAACATCGTACTGGTCGAGGTGCGGGCCTACGCCGCCGCCGGGGACCGAGAATGAGATCATCAGATCGTCGATACGCCAGTCCGGAAGATGGCGGAAAGGGCGCATCAGCGCGGCCGACGGTTCATGCCAATGGTCTACCGCCTGTACCAGCAGTGACCAGTTGGTTTCACCTAAGTGATCGTAGCTGTCGAAGGGACCGTGGCTGACGGCCCAGCGTCCGTCCTGATGACTGACCAGGCGGCTGTCCACCTCGTTTTCCAACGCCAGACCGGCCAGCTCGTCAGGACTAAGGGGATCGGCAAACGACGTGAAGCCGCCCTTGATCACCACAGGACGTTTTTGCCAGTAGCGAGCCAGAAAATCCGGCCAATCGAGATTAAGTTGGTAGTCCATCGTACATTTCCATTATCAGAGGGCTGAAGGCGATTATAACGGAACCGCCAGTACTGTGCGGACCTTTCAACGGTCGTTTTGATGGAGGTGCTGGCGGCCGAAAATCGCTTCGACTTTGGCGCCGCCCAGCGGACTCTCACCGATGATAATCTCCCCCTGATATTGCTCGATAATCTCTACCGCGACGGCGAGACCGATGCCCTGACCGGGACGCATCGTATCCGCCCGCTGGCCACGCTGAAAAATGACTTCCCGCTTGCTTGTCAGGATGCCGGGGCCGTCATCTTCAACGATCAGGTGCAGCATATGGCCTGAATATTGGGCGCTGATTTCGACGAATTCCAAACTGTATTTGCAGGCGTTATCGAGGATATTGCCCATCACTTCCATAAAGTCATTTTTTTCGCCAATGAATGTCGTCTCTGGCGCGATATCGAGTGACAGAGAGACGCCTTTACGCTGATACACCTTATTGAGGGCGGAGCAAAGGCCGTCCAGCATGGCAGGAACCGACTGAACTTCCCGGGTAATGCTGAGGTGATCCGTATGAACGCTGGCGCGATGCAGGTAGTAGCCGATCTGCTGAGATATCCGACTAATCTGCGTCAGCATCTCGGGTTCCGCCTGCTCGATGGTGAGCTCTTTGCCGGTACGCAGGGCGCGCAGCGTGGTTTGCAGCACGGCCAGAGGCGTTTTGAGACTGTGGGTCAGATCGGTCAACGCGGTACGGTACTTATGGTAGCGCTTGCGTTCGTTCTTGAGCAGCGTGTTCAGGTTGCGGACCAGGCTGTTCAGCTCCCGAGGCGGCCGCTCATCCAGATTTTCACGACTGCCGTTTTCGAGTTCCTGTATTTGGTTAGCCAGATTCTTGATTGGTCTTAAGCTCCAGTGGGCCGCCAGCCACAGCAGGGGAAGGACGAGTACAAGATGGGCTATGAAGACGTAGCGGAACCATTCCCAGACAACATCCGCCTGCTGTAGCTCCTGAGGAACACGGTCGACGACGACGATGGTTAGCTGTGGCAGATGATCGGAGGCGCGATAGACATTAACGGCTACGGAGTGGGTAAACGGTTTTTTTTCTTCAAAGCTGTAACCTTTGAGGCGATTCTGGATGGCAGGGCTACCTTGCAGCACGGCGTTGCTGGTGTTGGGGTCGGTATCCAGCTCATGATAATCTGTTTTGGACAGCCATTCTGGTTTTAACCGCGATTCTAGCTCGGGCACCGCGCGCTCGCGCCACAATAGTTTGCCGTGCTGATCGTAGATGAACACCAGCGTGGGGTAATTAATATCAATCTCGTCCGGCTGGGCGATGGTCAATTGATTATCCCGCCACTGGGCTAGGCTATAAAATAGGTTGCTTTCGCCCCGAAGAAGACGGAAAGACGTTTTATCGAAGCTAACGCTATAGCCCACGATAGCCACCCCACCGTAGGAGAGTGTGAGCGCCAGCACGACGGCGGCGGTGGCGATTAGAAAGCGAAAGCGTAATGACAGGGGCGATTTTTTGATCATGTATCAGCCCTGGCGGCCCTGGATATCGAAGCGATAACCCTGACCACGCACGGTCGTGATGACGTCATGTGAATCCGCAGCCTGAAGTTTTTTACGCAGGCGCCCCATCAGGACATCAATGGTGTGACTTTCGCGTAGTTCGGCGTCGGGATAGAGCTGCAACATCAGCGAATCTTTACTGACGACTTTGCCGTGATTGCGGATGAGCGTTTCAATTATCGTATATTCGAAGGCGGTGAGTTTTATCGGCGAATTATGCACCAGCAGTTCACGTCGTGACAGGTCAACTTCAAACGGCGGCATGCTAATCACCTGAGAAGCCAGGCCACTGTTACGGCGCATCAAGGCCTGCATTCGCGCCATGACTTCTTCCAGATGGAAAGGTTTGGTGACGTAGTCGTCGGCACCGGCTTCCAGCACGACGACCTTCTCCTGCCAGCTTTCGCGCGCCGTTAATACCAGAATGGGAATTTTGACCTGCTGAGAACGCCAACGGCGGATCAGACTGACGCCGTCCTCGTCAGGTAGACCAAGATCGACGATAGCGATATCCGGCGCATGTTCATGCAAAAAGTAGTCGGCTTCTTTAGCGTCTGCCGCTGCATCAACCTGATGGCCCATTTCGTTCATCTGAACAGTCAAGTGATGACGTAAAAGAACATTATCCTCAACAACCAGAATTCGCATATGTCTTCCTATGAAAGAACGTTGATTAACCAAGCTTATCCGAAGGTCGACGCGCTGGGAGTGGTCGGTTTCGCTAGCTTGGTTGAAAAATATATTATTTACTACGGCAATAAACTTAGAGTCAACAAACTGTGGGAATAAAGGGGGAGAGGGCAGGCGGAACAAGGTCCGCCTGCCCGATTGCCGGCTACTTCAGCTCATCGACCATTTTGACGGCGCGGCCGATATAGTTGGCAGGGGTCAGTCCCTTCAGACGGACTTTCTCTTCTTCGGGAAGTTCCAGACCCTCGATAAAGGCTTTCATGCCTTCCGCATCGACGCGTTTACCGCGCGTCAGCTCTTTCAGTTTCTCGTACGGTTTTTCGATGCCGTAGCGACGCATTACTGTCTGAATAGGCTCGGCAAGAACTTCCCAATTGTGATCCAGCTCATCCAGCAGATGCTCCCGGTTGACTTCTAATTTACTGATGCCTTTCAGTGTAGATTGATAAGCGATCAACGCATAGCCCAATCCAACGCCCAGGTTTCTCAGCACCGTAGAGTCAGTCAGGTCTCGCTGCCAGCGTGAGACCGGCAGTTTGGCGGACAGGTGCCCCAGCACGGCATTCGCCAATCCGAGATTTCCCTCGGAGTTTTCGAAGTCGATGGGGTTGACTTTATGCGGCATGGTCGAAGAGCCGATTTCGCCGGCGATGGTCTTCTGTTTGAAGTGATTGAGCGCCACATAACCCCACACGTCGCGGTCGAAGTCGATCAGGATGGTGTTGAAGCGAGAGAGGCAGTCGAACAGCTCGGCGATGTAATCATGCGGCTCAATCTGCGTGGTGTAAGGGTTCCAGGTGATGCCGAGCGACGTGACGAACTCTTCGCTAAAGGTGTGCCAGTCGACGTCCGGGTAAGCGACCATGTGTGCGTTATAGTTGCCGACCGCGCCGTTGATTTTGCCCATCACCTCCACCTGTTGTAACTGGCGGAATTGCCGCTCCAGGCGGTAAACCACGTTTGCAAACTCTTTCCCGATCGTCGACGGCGTAGCGGGCTGACCGTGCGTCCGTGAAAGTAGCGGGATGTCGCGGTATTCCTGCGCCAGCGCGCCAATCGCATCAATGGTCTTGCGCCAGATCGGCATTATCACTTCACGCCGCGCCGTTTCCAACATCAGGGCGTGAGACAGATTATTGATATCTTCGGAGGTGCAGGCGAAATGGATGAATTCGTTAACTGCCTGAAGAGCCGGAACGGCGGCCACTTTTTCCTTCAGAAAATACTCGACGGCTTTAACGTCATGGTTAGTCGTGCGTTCGATGGTTTTAATGCGGGCGGCATCGTCAACGCTGAATTCAGCGACGATTTTATCAAGGTAAGCGTTTGCGTCGGTATCAAATGAAGGAACTTCTTTAATCGCCGCACACGAGGCCAGCTTTTGCAGCCACCGTACTTCCACCTGCACGCGGAATTTCAGCAGGCCATATTCGCTGAAAATAGTGCGCAGGGCGCTGACTTTATCGCCGTAGCGTCCATCAATAGGGGAAACGGCGGTCAGTGAGGTTAATTCCATCGCGAGCAACTCCTGGGATCGTTTTTAATGAAAGACAAAAGCGTGACTACAAGTATCTCATGATGGCGGACGAACCGGAATCGTCGTCCGCCGGTCTGTCTATTGGTCGCGGCAGCGCGACAAAATCTGCTGTGCCTGTTTGACCAGCGTAGCGCGTGAAAACATAAGCTGCAGGCGTCCTCCGCCAATTTGCTGCCATAGCACAGCGGCACGAATGCCCGCCAATAAAATGGCGCGTACCTTAGCTTGAACCTGCGCGTTTTTGAGGACTTCCTGCGAGCCGGTCACCTGGATGCGCGGCCCCAGAGGACTGATGACGTCCACGTAGATGCCCGCCAGCACGTTAATCATCGGGTCGGATAATAACTCATAGTGCTCCAACTGACGCCCCAACTGGTCGACACGGTTGCCAAGCTCGCTGAGAGCATTGCCGTTTTTGTTCAAGCGACGTTCCAGCGCCATGAGACTAAAGGTATAGCGGGACTGATCGGCGCCGATTTTTTCGCGCGACGACGAACCGAGGATGCGAAGCAGAGTTTCAACGCCCAGCTTCAGATTGTTCTCGTCGTTACCAAAAATCTCCAGCGTGCTGGCGGCGTCTGTCACAAGAACGCTGTTGAGCGACGTCTGCAGCGCCGCCTGCGGGCAGGTTCCTGTTGTCGCGAGCTGCTGAACCAAACAGGCGGACTGACAAATTCCTGCCAGCGCCAGCGTAATGTCGTAATAGTTTTTGGCCACGATGGCTCCTGTATCCTCATTGCTTTCTGACGTCGACCGTCAGGAGTATGCAATCCGCGCGGAGAGCGTTAAACGGCGGGAGCGGGTATTCGCGCCGTACCGCTGTGGCAAGAGCGGAGGACGCTTGCGCGGACACCGTTATTTATCGCGCAGGCGCTCCTCGATAATCCCCCCGCCAAGACAGATGTCGCCCTGATAAAATACCGCGGACTGGCCCGGCGTGACGGCGGCAACCGGCTCATCGAAGCGAACTTCGATACGGTCTGCGTCCAGCGGCGTGACGGTGCAGGGAATATCAGTCTGACGGTAGCGAGTTTTCACCACGCAGCGAAAGGGTTCGGTGACGGTGTCACGATCGACCCAGTGCAACTGTTGCGCAATCAAACCGTCAGACATCAGGCGAGGGTGATCATGGCCCTGAGCCACGTACAGCACGTTGTTCGCCACGTCTTTGTCCACGACATACCAGGGATCATCGCCGCCTTCTTTTACGCCGCCGATGCCGAGGCCTTTACGCTGCCCAAGCGTATGATACATCAGGCCCTGATGCTGGCCCATGTTGCTGCCATCATCTACGGCGATGATCGTGCCGGGTTGCGCTGGGAGGTAACGGGCCAGAAAGTCGCGAAACTTTCGCTCGCCGATGAAGCAGATCCCCGTAGAGTCTTTCTTCTTGGCCGTGGCCAGATCTAACTGTTCAGCGATTTTACGAACTTCCGGTTTTTCCAACTCGCCGACCGGGAACAGGCTTTGCGCCAACTGTTGGTGACTGAGGGTGTACAGGAAGTAGCTCTGATCCTTGTTGCCATCGAGTCCGCGTAACAGACGGCTTTTACCATCGATATCCTGACGGCGCACATAGTGGCCGGTCGCGATGTAATCCGCGCCCAGATCCTCAGCGGCGAATTCCAGAAACGCTTTGAATTTGATTTCCTTGTTACACAGGATATCGGGGTTCGGCGTACGACCAGCCTTGTACTCTTCCAGAAAGTGTTCAAACACGTTGTCCCAATATTCCGCCGCGAAGTTGACGGTATGCAGGACCATGCCGAGTTTGTCGCAGACGGCCTGCGCATCGGCCAAATCGGCAGCCGCAGAACAGTATTCCGTGTCGTCGTCCTCCTCCCAGTTTTTCATGAACAGGCCTTCGACCTGATAACCCTGTTGTTGTAGGAGGTATGCGGAAACGGAAGAATCAACGCCGCCGGACATGCCGACAATGACTTTTTTCTGGCTGTTATCTGACATGACAGTCTCGCGAATAGAAAAGATTTAATGCAACAAATTAAGGGAAAATTGACAGGCCGCATAGGGTAGCACATTGGCCGCAGTGCCGCATCACGGGCATCGGGGTCAGGCCTGATAGGGCCAGTTGAATGCGCCGAGCACGCTTAAGGGATAGCGGATACCGCTTTGATAGCAGCGAATGCTTTCCGCGACCAGCGGCGAGCGTAATCTGTCGGAGCGTAGAATTTCCTCTGCGGTCAGCCAGTGGCAGCAGTCGATATCGCTGTCCTGAGGCGCCGTGGCGACCTGCTGCGGCAAATCAATTGTGAAGCTGAAACGCAGGAATGGCGTGCCGTCCTGCGCCACCCACTGATGAAGCTGCAGGAAGTGCTGAGGCTGCGTTTTGACGCCGGTCTCTTCATACAGCTCGCGGCTGGCGGCTTGAATCAGCGTTTCTTCGGCTTCGAGATGACCGGCCGGCTGGTTCCAGAGACTTTTGCCGTTAATGGTTTCTTCCACCACTAAAAAACGACCTTCCGCCTGAACGATGTTGGCGACGGTGACATGAGGTTTAAACATGCGTGATTTCCTTCCATTCCCCGGGCGATAACCCGGCCAGAGTCTGATTAGCCATACTGTAGCGGATTAAGCGCAGCGTTGGGAAACCAATGTGAGCCGTCATGCGGCGAATTTGCCGGTTGCGGCCTTCCTGCAACGTAATTTTCAACCAGCTCACCGGGATGCTTTTTCGCTCACGAATGGGCGGATTGCGCGGCCATAACCAGTCGGGCTCGTCCACCAATTCGACCCCCGCGGGCAGCGTGATGCCGTCGTTGAGCGTCAAGCCCGCACGAAATCGCGCCAGTGAGTCTGGGTCGGGGATACCCTCTACTTGCGCGTAATAAATTTTGGCCGTTTTCTTTCCCGGCTGAGTCAGTCGCGCTTGCAATGCGCCATCATTGGTGAGCACCATGAGCCCTTCACTATCGCGATCCAGGCGTCCGGCGGCATAGACGTCGCCGACAGGAATATAGTCTTTCAGCGTGGCGCGGCCCGAGTCATCCGTAAATTGGGAAAGCACATCGAAAGGCTTGTTAAACAGAATGATTCGACGCGGTTTCGGCGCTGTGGTTTTTTTTGCGGTTGAACGAGAACTGAATCGTTTAAGTTTGTGATTTCTAACAGGGATTTTATTCATTTTATTCATAGCTGAGAGTGACAAAGTCATTATACTCGAAAGGGTTGCGGTTGGCGCGGGTTTGATATTCCAGTAGTATTGACACGCATATTACATCTCATTAACAAAATGTGCTCTAAGGAGAGGTTAATGGAAAGCAAAGTAGTTGTACCGGCTAAAGGTCAGAAAATTACGGCAGATGTAGCAGGCAAATTAATCGTGCCAGATAACCCGATTATCCCTTTTATTGAAGGGGACGGGATCGGCGTTGATGTCACGCCAGCAATGATTAATGTGGTTGATGCCGCAGTCAAAAAGGCCTATTCGGGCAAACGGGCCATATCCTGGATGGAGATTTACACCGGCGAAAAATCGACCCAGGTCTATGGCAAAGATGTGTGGCTACCGAAAGAAACGCTGGATATCATTCGCGAATACCGCGTCGCCATCAAAGGCCCCCTGACCACGCCCGTCGGCGGCGGTATCCGCTCTCTCAACGTCGCCCTCCGTCAGCAGCTTGATCTTTATATCTGCCTCCGTCCGGTGCGCTACTTTGACGGCACGCCAAGCCCGGTAAAACATCCTGAACTGACGGACATGGTTATCTTTCGTGAAAATGCCGAAGATATCTATGCTGGCATCGAGTGGAAAGCCGGTTCTGCGGAAGCGGACAAGGTCATCAAGTTCCTGCGCGATGAGATGGGCGTTTCCAAAATTCGTTTCCCTCAGCAGTGCGGCATCGGGATTAAACCGTGTTCCGAAGAGGGCACCAAGCGCCTGGTGCGCGCGGCTATTGAGTATGCCATCACCAACGAGCGCGATTCAGTAACGCTGGTGCACAAAGGCAACATCATGAAATTCACCGAAGGCGCATTTAAAGACTGGGGCTATCAGCTGGCGCGGGAAGAGTTCGGCGGTGAACTGATTGACGGCGGTCCGTGGGTAAAAATCAAGAATCCGAATACCGGCAAAGACATCGTCGTCAAGGATGTGATTGCGGATGCGTTCCTGCAACAGATTCTGCTGCGCCCAGCGGAATATGACGTTATCGCCTGTATGAATCTGAACGGTGATTATATCTCTGACGCATTAGCCGCCCAGGTTGGTGGTATCGGCATTGCTCCCGGCGCGAATATCGGCGATGAATGTGCGCTATTTGAAGCCACGCATGGCACCGCGCCGAAATACGCGGGTCAAGATAAAGTTAATCCTGGCTCCGTTATTCTCTCGGCTGAAATGATGTTGCGTCATTTAGGCTGGTTCGAAGCGGCGGATTTGATCATCAAAGGCGTAGAAGGCGCGATCAAAAATAAAACCGTGACCTATGATTTCGAACGTCTGATGGATGGGGCGAAACTGCTGAAATGTTCTGAGTTCGGCGACGCTATCATTGAGCACATGTGATAATCACAGCGGCAAAATAATTTATGAGGGAGGCTTATGCGCCTCCCTTTTTCTATGCCGCTCTACGGCAAACCTCCTCATCATCTCGCCTCGACAGTTGCAACGACTCGGCATTTGCTCGCACGCTACCGTACGGGTTGGCGTCCTAAACTCGTCGGCCAATGACGACTTCCATTATCATCGCCTTTGATTTCCGAGCCTGCTCGCAAAGCCACGGTGCGCTCCTCGAATGAATATGACGAATGGCCTAGTATCAAATTACTTTGAAGCATTGCGGGTGGAATTAGAACGTACCCTGGTCAATATTGATCATATTTTGTCGGGATTTAGGGCATAGATACAAATTCTTCAGGCGCCACTCACTGAGTGGCGGTGATTTGCTATTCTTTATTGTGAGAATAAGAATTCTATATATGAAGCAGAACGTTTTTTGCCAGAAAGGAAATAGAACCGGGCTGGTAAGAAACCGTGTCTTAGGAACACTGTTTTGATTTGAGCGGCGTATGTCGCTTTATCAAACCGCGTTCAGGAGCGCTAGTTCATCCTATTATCGTTCACCGCGATGATCAGTATTGACGACAATAACAACAATGGAACAGTAAGGGGAACCCCCATGAGTCGAGCCCCAGTGAACAAAAAAAATGTGAACAGCCGACTTGATGCGGTGCGTGAGTATGGCATCGACGGCCCGTTGTCTGATGACTCCGATCTGGAGAATCTGATCAAATTGGCCGCGAACGTATTCAATGTCCCCGTCGTTGCTATCTCCATTCTGGACAAAGAGCGTCAACTCTTCGTAGCAAGCGTGGGGTTTTCCGTTTGCCAAATGGCCCAGGAAGATTCCTTTTGCAACTATGCCATCCAAAAGAAAGGCATCTTGGTCGTGCCGGATGCGCGTCGAGATCCCCGATTCAAAAATAATCCAATGGTGACCGGTGCTCCACAAATTCGGTTTTATGCCGGTATACCGTTGCGATCGCCTCTCGGTCAAACTATCGGCACGCTGAATATTGTCGACTTCAAGCCGCGTATCGGTTTGAGCGCGCGCGATGCTCACAATTTGCAGGATTTGTCTACGTTGGTTATGGATAAGCTGGAAATGCGGCGTCTCGATGTGGCCAGAAAAACGGGTCAGGCAAGCTTTGAGCGAGTGGCCCGGCTGTCCCCCGACGCTATCCTGTGTGTGAATCATCAGGGCATTATTACTTTCTGGAATGAAGCTGCCGAAAATCTGTTGGAATATTCCAGAGAGCAGATAGTAGGACAACATATTAGCAGCGTCGTGCCGGATATGTTTATTGTGCAGTTGCACCATTTGTCTACTGATGAAACGGCACGCTCCAAGGGCAGCCGGATTGAGCTGGATGCAGTGACCCAAAGTGGCGCGCTGCTGCCCGTCGAGCTGTCCGTTGGAATGTGGCAACAAGGTGAGGGCGATAGCTACAGCCTGATTCTGCGCGATACCTCTGAACGCAAGCGTTACCAGGAAAGGCTGTTCTTGCAGGCGCATCGGGATCCTCTAACGGGGCTAATCAACCGCACGCTGTTGGCTACCTCGCTGAATCAGCTATTAAAGCAGCATCCGTCTGGTTGCCTCATGATCGTCGATCTGGACGGTTTCAAAGATATTAACGACAGCCTGGGTCACGCGAGTGGCGACGAAATTTTGGTCAGCGTGGCGCAAAAACTGTTGGCTGATGTCAGACAAGGCGATGTGGTGGCACGCATGGGCGGCGACGAATTCGCAATATTGCTTCCGCAGTTGGAAGACCTCCAGGTCGCGGGAGAAATGGCCCGGCAAATCAACCATGATATTTTCCAAACGGTCATCGTCGGGGACAAGCAGGTATATACCAGTGCCAGTATCGGACTTGTAATGTTTCGTTCACAAGGCGCGACAACTCAGGAGCTGTTAACCAGTGCTGATTTAGCTCTGTATCAGGCTAAAGCCGATGGGCGTAACTGTTATCGTTTTTTCACGCGTGAACTGCGTGAAATCTTTCAAGCCAAACATGCATTCCAGCTGGAATTCATTCGTGCTTATGAAAAAAATGAATTTGAGGTGTTTTATCAGCCTCAGGTGAATTTGATCAACAACGAGATTGTCGGCGCCGAAGCATTGCTGCGCTGGCAGCATCCCTATAAAGGAGTGCTGGCGCCCAGCGCCTTCTTGACCGCGCTGGAGAAAGGTCCTTGGGCGGAGCGCATCGGTGATTGGGTCGTGCAGGAGGCCTGTCAACAGGCGGCGGAATGGCGAAAAGCGGGAGCCGAAAATTTCCGCATCAGTATCAACTTGTTCGCAGCGCAGTTCCGCTCCGGCATGTTATCTCAGAAAATCAGGTCTGTGCTGGAAAAAACCGGGCTTCCTCCGAGCGCATTGGAGCTGGAGATCACCGAAAACATCATCATCCGATACGATGAGAATATGCTCAGCCCCCTAAATGAGTTGCGTAATGAAGGTATCAGCATTGCCTTTGACGACTACGGCACAGGATACGCGTCGCTAAGTATGCTGAAGAACTATCCGGTTACCCGTCTCAAGATCGATCAGACGTTCGTACGTGCCATGTGCGAGTCACCGCCAGACGCGGCTATCGTTAGGGCCATTTTGTATCTGGGAAAAAGCTTCAGGCTGGATGTCATTGCAGAAGGTGTGGAAACGCAGGAGCAGTGTGAACGACTGAGAAATAAAGGATGTGAACAGGCACAGGGCTATCTGTTTGGACGTCCGATGCCAGCCGCCGACTTTGCTCGCCAGTTAGGCGTAGAGAAGGCCTGATTTGCCTATTAATAGTCAATCACAGTTATTGGGTGATTATATCAGGCGGTCGACAAAGAAAGCGTGATGTGCTGGGTAACGCCTAATGTCATTTAGCCGTGTGAACTCCGTGTGCGCTGTTGTTGAATCGTCGCTCACCCTTAATTTTTATGTTTTTTTTTGCGTAGCGTCTCGATTTTCCACGGATGATAACCTTTTGCGCGACACCAATAATTGAAAACGTAAAGTTATGTTGTTTAGGTAACTTAGATATCAAGAATGCTTGAAAAAGCCATTGCAGCCCATACGATATAAGCGTTGCATCCCAATTGTAGCTTTTGCCTGAGAGAGGAAATCAGACTTATATGATGCGTATTGCGCTTTTCCTAATTACCAACCTGGCGGTGATGTTGGTTTTTGGGCTAGTACTTAGCTTAACGGGTATTCGGCCCAGTAGTGCTTACGGCTTGATGATTATGGCCGGTCTGTTTGGCTTTGGCGGTGCTATTGTTTCATTGCTGATGTCGAAATGGATGGCGTTGCGCTCCGTCGGCGGTGAAGTGATTGACCAGCCGCGTAACGAAACCGAGCGCTGGTTAGTCGAAACGGTGCGAGTACAGTCTCAGCAGGTGGGGATTGCCATGCCGCAAGTGGCCATCTATCAAGCGCCGGATATCAACGCCTTCGCCACCGGAGCTCGTCGGAATTCGTCCCTGGTGGCTGTAAGCTCTGGGTTGCTCCAGAATATGAGTCGCGATGAGGCGGAAGCGGTTATCGCACACGAAATCAGCCATGTGGCTAATGGCGACATGGTGACTATGACCCTTATCCAGGGCGTTGTTAACACCTTCGTGATCTTTATATCGCGTCTGCTGGCTCAAGTCGCGTCGGGCTTTCTTTCCGGTAATCGCGATGACAGTGAGAGCAGCAACGGTAATCCGCTGATCTATTTCGCCGTGGCGACCGTGCTGGAATTGGTCTTTGGTATTCTGGCCAGCATCATCACGATGTGGTTCTCCCGTTACCGCGAATTTCATGCGGATGCTGGGTCCGCCAAGCTGGTGGGTCGAGAGAAGATGATTGCGGCGTTGCAGCGTTTGAAAACCAGCTATGAACCTCAGGAAGAGAGCAGCATGATGGCGTTTTGCATTAACGGCAAATCGAAGTCATTCAGCGACCTATTCCTGTCGCACCCTCCGCTGGACAAACGTATTGAGGCGCTGCGCAGCGGGGCTTACCTGAAATAATCCCTGCTTGATTTGAATCTTCAACAAAGGCCCTGTGGGGCCTTTGTTATTTGTATCTGCCATGGCAGATACGTCTTTCTTGCCGGAGTGCAGATTGTATAGCTCCAAGGATAAACATGTGACGCTAACCGTTTGAGAGATAAATTATCGTGCTGTTATCGAATGACTGAGGTGCTAAGTGGTAAAATGCTCCTTGAGTCGAAACATCCTAGGATTTAAGCATGAGTGGGGCGGTATCAAACATGTTAGAAATGGTTTTGGTGATAATGATTATTTTGCTGGCGCTGTTGGTGTGGTTCTTCGTGAACCGCGCGAGTGTGCGAGCAAATGAGCAGATTAGACTTCTGCAGGAAATCGTCAAACAGCAAAAAAAACAGCTTGCTTTGATGCAAACACTCATCCCTGTACCTCCCAGCACTGAGCCTGTGCAAGAGGCTAAACAGGAAGAGGACGATACTGACGTTTACTTCAGAAATGTTATTCCCGAGCGTTGAGTTTAGTGTCTCATCGGCTGTCCGACATCAAAGTAAGGGGGATAGCCGCTGATTTTGTCTTTTTATCGCTTGCAAAAAATACCGAGAATCTTGTTAGCTTCGCCGTGCTGTCTACTTATCCCTCTTATCCCCGTCAGCTTGCCGAATACGCCACTGTTTTATCAGCCCATTTCCCGCCGCGGGTGGCATGTACGGGGTCATGATGGTACTCTACGCCGTCAGGTTAATAGGGTTTGCTGCGAACATCGTTAACGATGTTGCCGTCTTTGTTATCCCGCTATGAATCACTGTCGTGGCAGCGTTTTAACAATTGTGGGTTAAACACGCTGCCGACAACTGAAATCAACACAATTATCTTTTGTATGTGATCTTGCGTGTGGGTCACCACTGCAAATAAGGGAATTATCATGCCTGTTATTACGCTTCCCGACGGCAGCCAGCGTCATTATGACCACGCCGTCTCTCCTCTTGATGTCGCCCTCGATATCGGTCCGGGTTTGGCCAAAGCCTGTATCGCCGGCCGAGTTAATGGCGAGCTGACCGACGCAACGGATTTGATTGAGTCTGATGCGCAACTGGCGATCATCACGGCTAAGGATGAAGCGGGTCTGGAAATTATTCGACACTCCTGCGCGCATTTGCTGGGTCATGCGATCAAACAGCTATGGCCGGACACTAAAATGGCTATCGGCCCGGTGATTGACAACGGTTTCTACTATGATGTCGATCTGGACCATACGCTGACGCAGGAAGACGTGGAACTGCTCGAAAAGCGGATGCACGAGCTGTCCAATAAAGACTACGACGTTATCAAGAAGACTGCGAGCNGGCAGGAAGCGCGAGATACTTTCGTATCACGCGGCGAAGTCTATAAAGTCGCCATTCTGGATGAAAACATCAGCCACGACGACCTTCCTGGCCTGTATCATCATGAAGAATACGTTGACATGTGTCGTGGGCCGCACGTTCCCAATATGCGTTTCTGCCATCACTTCAAACTGCAGAAAACCTCGGGGGCTTATTGGCGTGGCGACAGCAGCAATAAAATGCTGCAGCGTATATACGGTACGGCATGGGCAGACAAGAAACAGCTCAATGCTTATCTTCAGCGGTTAGAGGAAGCGGCTAAGCGCGACCACCGTAAGATCGGTAAGCAGCTTGACCTGTATCACATGCAGGAAGAAGCGCCGGGTATGGTGTTCTGGCACAACGACGGGTGGACGGTTTTCCGTGAGTTGGAAGCATTTGTTCGTCTCAAGCTGAAAGAGTACCAGTATCAGGAAGTGAAAGGTCCGTTCATGATGGACCGGGTGTTGTGGGAAAAAACCGGACACTGGGACAACTACAAAGACGCAATGTTTACCACTTCGTCTNAAAACCGGGAATACTGCATCAAGCCGATGAACTGCCCGGGTCATGTACAGATATTCAATCAGGGATTGAAATCTTACCGCGATCTGCCGCTGCGCATGGCTGAGTTTGGTAGCTGCCATCGTAACGAGCCTTCGGGGTCTCTGCATGGCCTGATGCGTGTCCGCGGGTTTACTCAGGATGATGCTCATATCTTCTGTACGGAAGATCAGGTTCGTTCTGAGGTCAATAACTGTATTAAAATGGTTTATGACATGTATAGCACCTTCGGTTTTGAAAAAATCGAGGTGAAGCTGTCAACCCGTCCGGAAAAACGTATTGGTTCCGATGAAACGTGGACCCGTGCGGAAGAGGATCTGGCGGCGGCGCTGGCTGAAAATGATATTCCATTTGAATATCAGCCGGGAGAAGGGGCTTTTTATGGTCCTAAAATCGAGTTTACGTTACATGACTGCCTGGATCGTGCGTGGCAGTGTGGTACTGTACAGCTCGACTTTTCATTGCCGAACCGTCTAAGTGCGTCTTATGTTGGCGAAAACAACGAACGTCAGGTCCCGGTAATGATTCACCGGGCTATACTGGGCTCAATGGAGCGCTTTATCGGTATTCTTACCGAAGAGTTTGCGGGATTCTTCCCGACCTGGTTAGCTCCGGTACAGGTGGTGATTATGAATATCACCGACAGTCAGTCTGATTATGTCAGCGAATTGACCCAAAAATTGCAAGAAGCGGGCATTCGCGTCAAAGCAGACTTGAGAAATGAGAAGATTGGCTTTAAAATCCGCGAGCACACATTGCGGCGTGTTCCCTATATGCTGGTCTGTGGCGATAAAGAAGTGGAAGCAGGTAAAGTTGCTGTCCGCACACGCCGCGGCAAAGATTTGGGGAGTCTGGATGTCAGCGAAGTTATCAGTAAGCTGCAACAAGAGATTCGCAGCCGTAGTCTTCATCAATTGGAGGAATAAGGTATTAAAGGCGGAAAACGAGTTCAACCGGCGCGTCCTAATCGCATCAACAAAGAAATTCGCGCACAAGAGGTACGCCTAACTGGCGTCGATGGCGAACAGATCGGTATTGTCAGCCTGAATGAAGCGCTAGAAAAAGCCGAAGAAGCAGGCGTTGATTTAGTAGAAATCAGCCCGAACGCCGAACCGCCGGTTTGCCGAATCATGGATTACGGCAAGTTCCTCTATGAGAAGAGTAAGGCCACTAAAGAGCAGAAGAAGAAACAAAAAGTTATTCAGGTCAAGGAAATCAAATTCCGGCCTGGTACCGATGATGGCGACTATCAGGTCAAACTACGCAACCTGATTCGCTTTCTGGAAGACGGTGACAAAGCCAAAATTACTCTGCGTTTTCGTGGACGTGAAATGGCGCACCAACAGATTGGTATCGAAGTGCTTAACCGCGTTCGAGACGATCTGAGTGAACTGGCAGTCGTGGAATCTTTCCCATCGAGGATTGAAGGCCGTCAGATGATCATGGTGCTTGCACCGAAGAAGAAACAGTAAGGCATTCAAGTAATCGAGTCCGCGCTATGCTTGCGTAGCGCGGTTTCGTTCGCCTTATCTGATTCGTTTTATTAACAATGCGAAGTGGAAATAACAATGCCAAAGATCAAAACAGTACGTGGCGCCGCTAAACGCTTTAAGAAAACCGCCGGCGGTGGTTTTAAGCGTAAGCATGCTAACCTGCGTCATATTCTGACCAAAAAAGCGACTAAACGTAAACGTCATCTGCGTCCTAAAGCTCAAGTTGCCAAAGGCGATCTGGGTCTGGTCATACGTTGTCTGCCTTACGCATAAGTTACCTTTTCATTCAGAATAAGATTTTAGGAGAGAGCATATGGCTCGCGTAAAACGTGGTGTGGTTGCTCGTGCACGTCACAAGAAAGTATTAAAACAAGCGAAAGGTTACTACGGTGCCCGTTCGCGCGTTTATCGTGTTGCCTTCCAGGCAGTAATCAAAGCTGGTCAGTACGCGTACCGCGACCGTCGTCAGCGGAAACGTCAGTTCCGCCAGCTGTGGATTGCACGTATCAACGCAGCAGCCCGTCAGAACGGTTTGTCCTACAGCAAATTCATCAATGGCCTGAAAAAAGCCTCTGTTGAAATTGACCGTAAGATTCTTTCTGATATCGCCGTTTTCGATAAAGTGGCCTTCAGCGCACTGGTTGAAAAAGCGAAAGCAGCTCTGGCGTAAGCCGGTTAGAAGAGGGGGCTTGCTCCCTCTTTTGATTTTTAGCTCATGAGCCTCGTCGATTATTTTTCATCAGCTTTGAAATAATTGAACGCAGCGCTTAGCCCCCTCAGAGATAAATAACGACAAGGTAACGCAAGTATGAAAACTGCTATTTTCCGTTTCTTTTTTTACTTTAGCGCCTGAACTCAGGAGGCTTTGCGCGTAAGAAAAGAAACGAAAAGTAGCGCTTAAGCCTCCCTTGTGGAGGCTTTTTTATTGGTCAGGGAAAGGCCCAGGACCATACAAGTCGTACTATCAGATGCACTGAGAATCATACTTTTCCAATCATCACCGTGGCCGTAGAGGCAGAAGAAGAGGAATGTAATGCAACATCTCGCAGAACTGGTTGCTAAAGCCAGAACAGCCATAGAAGAGGCGCAGGATATCGCCGCATTGGAAACTGTGCGCGTGGAATACCTGGGCAAAAAAGGTCACTTAACCCTTCAGATGACCTCGCTGCGCGAGCTGCCTGCTGAAGAGCGTCCTGCAGCGGGTGCTGTAATCAACCAGGCCAAGCAGGAAGTTCAGGAGGCGCTGAATGCCCGTAAACAGGCAATGGAAAGCGCTGAACTGAATGCTCGCCTTGCTGCGGAAACCATTGATGTATCAATGCCGGGACGAACTATCGAAAATGGCGGTCTGCACCCGATTACGCGCACCATCGACCGCATTGAAACCTTCTTTGGCGAGCTGGGTTTCTCCGTCGTATCGGGACCCGAGATAGAAGATGATTATCATAACTTCGACGCGCTGAACATCCCCGGCCACCATCCCGCTCGCGCCGACCACGATACGTTTTGGTTTGATGCCAAACGCCTGTTGCGGACACAAACCTCCGGCGTGCAGATCCGAACGATGGAAAAGCAGCAACCGCCTATTCGCATCATCGCGCCGGGCCGCGTTTACCGTAACGATTACGACCAGACACATACCCCGATGTTCCATCAGATGGAAGGACTGATTCTGGATAAAAACATCAGCTTTACCCACCTGAAGGGCACACTGCACGATTTTCTGCGTAACTTCTTTGAGGAAGATTTACAGGTTCGCTTCCGTCCTTCGTATTTCCCGTTCACCGAACCGTCCGCCGAAGTGGACGNCATGGGAAAAAACGGTAAATGGCTCGAAGTTCTGGGCTGTGGGATGGTGCATCCGAATGTTCTGCGCAATGTTGGCATCGATCCGGACGTGTATTCCGGTTTCGCATTCGGCATGGGGATGGAACGACTGACCATGCTGCGCTACGGCGTGACCGATCTGCGCGCTTTTTTTGAAAACGATTTACGCTTCCTCAAACAGTTTAAATAAGGCAGGAATAGCATTATGAAATTCAGTGAACTCTGGTTACGGGAATGGGTTAACCCAGCTATCAGCAGCGAAGCCTTATCTGAACAAATCACTATGGCCGGTCTGGAAGTTGACGGCGTAGAGCCTGCCGCCGGTGCGTTTAACGGTGTGTTTGTGGGTGAAGTGGTCGAGTGTGAACAGCATCCTAATGCCGACAAACTGCGCGTCACCAAAGTGAATGTAGGCGGCGAACGACTGCTGGATATCGTCTGTGGCGCGCCTAACTGCCGTAAAGGTTTGAAAGTGGCGGTGGCGACCATCGGCGCGGTATTGCCGGGCGATTTCAAGATTAAAGCCGCCAAGCTTCGTGGTGAACCGTCTGAAGGGATGCTGTGCTCCTTCTCTGAATTGGGCATTGCCGACGACCATAACGGAATTCTGGAACTGCCCGCTGATGCGCCGATTGGGACTGACCTGCGCGAGTATCTGAATCTGGATGACAACATTATCGAGATTAGCGTAACGCCTAACCGAGCGGACTGTCTTAGCCTGCAAGGCGTCGCGCGTGACGTCGCCGTGTTAAATGGTGTTGCCTTCAACGCGCCGGAAATCACGCCCGTCGAACCGACAATCACTGACACTTTCCCTATCAGTGTCGAAGCCCCGGAAGCTTGTCCTCGTTACCTCGGCCGCGTGGTGAAAGGGATCAATGTGAAAGCGTCCACACCGCTGTGGATGCGTGAAAAACTGCGTCGCTGCGGTATCCGCTCCATCGATCCGGTTGTCGATGTCACCAACTACGTTCTGTTGGAACTTGGCCAGCCGATGCACGCGTTTGATCTTGCCCGTCTGGACGGGAACATCACGGTTCGCACCGCGCAGGAAGGCGAAATGTTGCGTCTGTTGGACGGTAACGATGCGAAGCTGAACGCAGAAACGCTGGTTATTGCCGATAGCAGCAAAGCACTGGCAATGGCCGGTATTTTCGGTGGCGAGCACTCGGGGGTGAATGAAGAAACGCAGGACGTTTTGCTGGAATGCGCCTTCTTCAATCCGTTGGCGATCACCGGTCGCGCGCGCCGCTACGGCTTACACACGGACGCTTCTCATCGTTATGAGCGTGGCGTTGATCCAGAGCTGCAATCTCAAGCCATGGAACGCGCCACGCGTTTGCTGCTGGATATTTGCGGCGGCGAAGCCGGCCCGGTAATTGATGTGACGCACGATAAAAACCTGCCTGCTCGCGCTACGATTGCGCTGCGTCGTGAAAAATTAGATCGCCTGATCGGCCATCATATTGCTGACGACAAGGTGAGCGATATTCTCGAACGTCTGGGCTGCCAGGTAACGCGTACCGCCGACGGCTGGCAGGCGACCGCGCCGAGCTGGCGTTTCGATATGGAGATTGAAGAAGATCTGGTTGAGGAAGTCGCTCGTATCTACGGCTACGACAATATTCCTAACGAAGCTGCGCTGGCACCGTTGAAAATGACGAGCCACCGTGAAGCTCATCTTTCTCTGAAACGCGTTAAGACCATGCTGGTGGACCACGGCTATCAGGAAGCGATTACCTATAGCTTTGTTGATCCAAAAATTCAGGCACTGGTACATCCTGGCGAAGAAGCGCTGATTCTGCCTAGCCCTATCTCGGTTGATATGTCCGCTATGCGCTTATCGCTGTGGACTGGTTTGCTGGGCGCAGTCGTTTATAACCAGAATCGTCAACAGAGNCGTATCCGTATTTTTGAGAGCGGATTGCGTTTTGTGCCCGATAGAGACGCGGAGCAGGGTATCCGTCAGGAAATGATGTTAGCAGGTGTGATCACAGGTTCCCGATATGAAGAGCATTGGGACCTGGCACGACAGCCAGTTGACTTCTATGATTTAAAAGGTGATTTTGAAGCTGTGCTGGCTTTGACGGGTAAACTTTCCGCCGTCGAGTTCAGAGCTGAAGCGAATCCTGCGCTACACCCAGGTCAAAGCGCCGCGATCTACCTGGATGGGCAACACATTGGTTTCATTGGTGTTATTCATCCAGAACTGGAACGGAAGTTGGATTTGAACGGTCGCACCGTCGTATTTGAAGTGCTTTGGGACAAAATTTCAGACCGTGTTGTGCCCGAAGCGGCTGATGTTTCTCGCTTCCCGGCTAACCGTCGCGATATCGCCGTTGTGGTCGCTGAAAACGTGCCTGCAGGAGATATTCTGGCTGAGTGCAAGAAAGTTGGCGCAAATCAGTTAGTTGGCGTAAACTTGTTTGATGTGTACCGGGGCAAGGGCGTAGAAGACGGATATAAGAGTCTGGCTATTAGTCTGGTATTGCAGGATACCGCTCGTACACTGGCAGAAGAGGAAATTGCCGCCACAGTCACGAAATGCGTGGCAGCATTGAAACAGCGATTCCAAGCATCCTTGAGGGATTAAACCTATGGCGCTTACAAAAGCTGAAATGTCAGAATACCTGTTTGAAAAGCTTGGGCTGAGTAAACGGGATGCCAAAGAGCTAGTCGAGTTGTTTTTTGAAGAAGTTCGTCGTGCCTTGGAAAATGGCGAGCAAGTCAAGTTGTCAGGTTTTGGCAATTTCGACCTGCGAGACAAAAACCAACGGCCGGGACGTAACCCAAAAACAGGCGAGGATATTCCGATTACGGCGCGCCGTGTGGTCACATTCCGTCCGGGGCAGAAGTTAAAAAGTCGGGTTGAGAATGCTTCACCTAAAGACTGAGTAAGTTGTAAGTAAACGAAAAGGCCGCTTTAGCGGCCTTTTTCTTTTACGGAATCCTCTGGAAAGCCGTCCTGTAAACGTGGCGTTTTCGTCCTGGCTCGCGGAATTTCCGGTACCGGACGGCGATCGTCCCAAAGATGCTTGAGAGCAAGCACGGGATGGTGCAGCAGCATTCTCGGTCCTGACCAAAGCATGATGAGTTTCATCATTTCACGTTTGGTCGGTTGATAACAGTGGATTGGACACTGCTTGCAGGCCGGTTTTTCTTCCCCGAAATAACATTTATTGAGACGGTTGATCGCATAGCGAAACAGCACCGTGTAGTGGTCATTGCCATCGAGAACGGGATGAGATTTGGCATACAGTTTGATCATTTGTCCGACAGTGCGAATCTCGCGCTGAATTCGTTTACCCGGTGGAGGGCGGCGCATCATAGTTATCTCACGTTAGAACTTTGACTCACAGTGTAGTCGCAATTGTATGACTTGAAGCCTACGGGACGCACAGAAAAGAAAACGGCAGCCTGGCTGCCGTAAAAGTTTCAGAGAGGACACTGATTTTGATGCAGTTGAAGTTCTGTTATTTCCAGAAATCGTCGAAAACGGTAATCGGCGGACGGCGTTTATGCTCCGTTTTGCGGTACCAGTCCTCAATGATCGCTGCGTCGCGCCGATCGATTTTCTTACCTTCGAGATAGTCGTCAATACTCTCGTAGGTGACGCCCAAAGCAACTTCATCAGGTAATGCAGGACGATCTTCTTCCAGGTCGGCAGTCGGGGCTTTGGTATAAAGATGGGAAGGGCACCCGAGAAGTTTCAATAGGGACTTACCTTGACGTTTGTTCAACCGGAAGATCGGGTTAATATCCGTTCCGCCATCACCGTATTTGGTAAAAAAGCCGGTAACGGCTTCTGCTGCATGATCCGTTCCGACGACCAGCCCGGCATTCATTCCGGCGATGCTGTATTGCGCTTTCATGCGCTCACGCGCCTTTTCGTTGCCCTTCACAAAATCAGACAGCTCAATGCCGAGTTCTCGGAGCGTCGCTTCGCTGGCATCTACGGCAGGTTTAATATTGATGGTCAAGACGCGGTCCGGCTGGATAAACTGAATTGCGTCCTGACAGTCCTGCTCGTCAGCCTGTACGCCATAGGGAAGGCGAACAGCGATAAACTGATACGCCGAGTTGCCGGTCTCTGCGCGAAGCTCTGTGATGGCCATTTGGCAGACTTTGCCCGTCAACGTGGAATCCTGGCCGCCGCTGATGCCGAGCACCAAGCTTTTGACGAAAGGATGGGCCTTGAGATAATTCTTTAAAAAATCAACGCTGACTCGGACTTCCTGTGCGGGGTCAATCGTGTTTTTGACGCCTAGTGCCTGAATGATGCTCTGCTGTAGTGACATTTCGCCTCTCCTGAACTTATTGATACGGCAGCATAATTAATAGGATTGTCTCAGTTTAACGTGACTTCCCACGGAGTAAAAGAATAAGCGAACGGGCTAGGATTGCCCAGGGAGACCTATTTTCTTACCCATTATCAGGTCATTAAAGCATTGACGTCGGGTTGAAAAACCGCCTTTTGCCATCTAGCCTTAAACTAACTAATACCAAAAGAGGTAATGCAATGAACAAGAATCGATTATTAATGTGTATTGCTGCAGGGCTGGTGCTCCTTTCTGGTTGTACGGCATATGACCGTGCAGAGAATTATTTCACCAAGCCGGTGGTAAAAGACGTCAAAAAAGGGATGACCAAACAACAGGTCAATCAAATCGCAGGCCCAGCTTCTACCCAGGCCACAATGATTAATGCTCGTGGTACCTGTAATACCTATATCCTGGGGACAAAAGACAAGAAAATACAGTACTACTTCGTCAGCTTCGATGAAACGGGTCATGTCCTGAATAAAGGCTTCCAAAGCTGTCAGGAATACGATACTCATCCTCAAAGCTAACCTGGGTCGAGCAACAAAAAAAGCCGAACATCTTGTTCGGCTTTTTGGTTTTTAAACGCGAAAGATCAAACTTACTGCTGCTTTAATTCCACGTCTTCCCGCGAATTAAACACCTGTTTGTCGGTTTGCTTCAGTAACTGACTAGTCACCGTTCCCGCCGTCATCGAGCCGCTGACGTTCAACGCGGTACGCCCCATATCAATCAGGGGTTCGATTGAAATAAGCAGAGCCACCAGCGTGACCGGAAGCCCCATCGCGGGCAGGACGATCAATGCCGCGAAGGTCGCGCCGCCGCCCACGCCAGCCACGCCGGCGGAACTGATGGTCACGATGCCCACCAGCGTGGCGATCCAAACCGGGTCCAGCGGGTTGATGCCCACCGTTGGTGCGACCATCACCGCCAGCATGGCCGGATACAACCCCGCACAACCGTTTTGACCGATGGTGGTGCCGAACGAGGCGGCGAAACTAGCGATAGACTCCGGGATGCCCAGACGTCGGGTTTGCGCTTCAATACTCAGTGGGATAGTGGCCGCGCTGGAGCGGCTGGTAAAGGCAAAGGACAGTACCGGGCCAACTTTACGGAAGAAGCGAGCCGGGTTGATGCCGGTCAGCGAGAGCAGCAGGGCGTGAACGACGAACATCATGGCCAGTCCCAGATAAGAAGCAACCACAAAGCTGCCGAGCTTGATGATCTCCTGTAGGTTGGAGCTGGCCACCATCTTGGTCATCAACGCCAGCACGCCGTAAGGCGTCAGACGCATGACCAGTCGCACCAGCTTCATCACCCATGACTGAAGAGTATCGATGGCGATCAAGACCTGTTGGCCTTTTTCAGCGTCATCTTTCAGCAGTTGGAGCGCGGCGACCCCCAGAAACGCGGCGAAGATGACCACGCTGATAATGGCTGTCGGACTGGCGCCGGTCAGATCCGCGAACGGATTCTTGGGGAGAAGCGACAGGATTAAATTCGGTACGGAGAGATCGGCGACCTTACCGGCGTAGTTGTTCTCAATTGCAGACAGTCGAGCCGTTTCCTGAGCGCCTTGCACCAGCCCTGAGGCGTTAAGTCCGAACAGGTTGGTGACGAAAACCCCGACCAGCGCGGCAATCAGCGTAGTGAAAAGCAGCGTGCCGATGGTCAGCAGGCTGATTTTTCCCAGCGACGAGGCGTTATGCAGCTTCGCCACCGAGCTTAGAATAGACACAAAGACCAGCGGCATGACGACCATTTGCAGTAGTTGGACATAGCCATTGCCGACGATATTGAACCAGGCAATCGACTGTGCAATCACGGGTGCATTATTGCCGTAGACCAGGTGCAATCCCAGGCCTAACAACACGCCTAGCACCAGACCCAGCAGCACTTTCTTCGCCAGACTCCAGCGCGCGTTGCCGCAGTAATTCAGCGCAATCAGTAGCAGGGCGAAAACAATGACATTCAGTATGAGCGGAAGATTCATCTCCACTTCTCCCTCGTTGGTTATCTTTTATCTTGCTCCCCGGCCGAGGAGGCAAGCGCGCTAGAATAACAGGTCTTTTCAACGGGTGTTACCGGCAAACTGGGCAGGTTGCACCTAAAAACGCAGTGAGGTGCTGCGTTGTGGGGTGAGTAGCTGGTGGAGTTGTATGCTAAGGCCCTGGAGCCATTTCGGTGGTTGAGGATAGTTCCAGCTTTCCAGCGACTTCTGGGGCTGCCATAACGACAGCACAATCAGCCCTGAACATAGCATCCGTTCCAGCTGATTGCCTTTTTGGCTTTGTAATATAGGGAAGCGGAATCGCCAGCGGCACGGCCATAGTAGCGGTACGCCTGCAGACGTCAGCATATCCGCAACGATATGGCTGAGATAGCCCACTATCATGGCGTGGTAGACGTCGCCGGGCACAGGCCAACTCGCGGGGAGCTGAGTGTGGATAAAGTACAGCCCGGCGATGATGGCTAACAGGCTGTGAGTAAAGCCGCGATGTCCACACAGGCGCGCTACCGGGACAGAGATCCACTTCAAACGTTGTCCCAATACTGATTTAGGGTGGTCGATATCCGGCAACAACGAGGTCAACATGGCCGCAGGGATAATATGCCACCAGTCTCCGGCTGCAAGGGCGGGAGAAAGCTCTGCTTTTTTGGCGAAAATGGCGCTGGCAACAGCGAATAGAAGGTGGCCTTCGGCGGTCATGCGATATCTCTGGAGGCTGTCATTTTATACAGTATAAAATATTGCGACGAGAGGTTAAAGGCGTGACGGCGTAACTCTTTATGATATCAGGCTTCGTAAACAGGCGATTTGAAGCCGTTATTGTGAGGTTGGTAAGCGGGAACGTAGGGGCCTGGGCGGCAGGAAAAGAGGTATCCCCGTGGTGAATCCACGGGGAAGAGACGATTACAGCGACAGATCGACGACGATACGGCCTTCAATCTTACCGGCATGCATGCGAGCGAAAATGTCGTTGATATTTTCCAGCGGTTCAACGGCGATATTCGCTTTCACTTTGCCTTTGCTGGCGAAGTCTAGTGACTCTTGCAGGTCTTTACGCGTCCCAACGATGGAACCGCGAACGGTAATGCCGTCCAGCACCATGTCGAAGATCGACAGGTCGAATTTACCCGGCGGTAGGCCGTTCAGAGCGATGGTACCGCCGCGGCGGGCCATGCCGATGGCCTGCTCGAATGCTTTCGGAGAAACTGCGGTGACCAGAACGCCGTGCGCGCCGCCGATTTCTTTTTTCAGATAGGCCACCGGATCGGTGTTTTTCGCGTTGACGGTGACGGTCGCGCCCAGACGTTTGGCGAACTCCAGCTTGCTATCGTCGATATCGACGGCTGCGACGTTTAGGCCCATCGCCTTCGCGTACTGAACAGCCAGATGACCCAGACCGCCGATACCGGAGATAACGACCCAGTCGCCCGGTTTTGTGTCGGTCATTTTAAGACCTTTATAAACGGTTACGCCTGCGCATAGGATCGGGGCGATTTCATTAAACTCGACGTCGTCCGGCAGGATACCGACATAGTTGGCATCGGCGAGGCAGTATTCTGCGAAGCTTCCGTTGACGGAGTATCCGGAGTTCTGCTGTTTTTCACACAGCGTTTCCCAACCGTCCAAACAGTAGTCACAGTGTCCACAGGCGGAATACAGCCAGGGAACGCCCACGCGATCGCCTTCTTTCAGGTGAGTGACGCCCGCGCCGACTTTCACCACGTGTCCCACACCTTCGTGGCCCGGAATAAATGGCGGATTGGGTTTGACCGGCCAGTCACCTTCTACGGCGTGGAGATCGGTGTGGCATACGCCGGTGGCGGCAATTTTAACCAATATCTGACCTGGACCCACTTCCGGTACCGGCACCTGCTCGATAACCAGAGGCTGTCCGAAGGCTTTTGCAACTGCTGCTTTCATCATCATGAAACCATCTCCGTTGTATTGGTGATATATCGATAGTAAGCGTAGCATATCGGCGGGATAAAAAATGTGAAAAGAGAAGCAAATTCGTTCTCATTAACAGTTTGATATACTTGTTAAAATCTTTTTTGACGATGCGGATGACATCCCTATTTTCTGTAAGGAAAACAGGGATGGGAAGGATAAAGAGGAACAGGATTGACGGGTGCTTCGGGTTGACGGAGCACCGCAGAGTTGTTCAGTAAATGTGGGCCGCGGTGAGCTCTTGCAGCGACGCCAGTTTAACGTCAGCTAATGCCCAACGCGGGNCGTGGCGCATCTCTGCTGCCGGAACGACGATAGAACGCATGCGGGCGGCCTTGGTCGCGATCATGCCATTGACCGAATCTTCCAGTGTGACGCAGGCGAGTGGGGATACGTCCAGCGCCTGCGCCGCGCGCAGATAAACTTCGGGATGTGGCTTGCTATAGGGGAGTTGATCGGCGGACATCAGCGTATCGAAATAATCCCGCAGATTAAACATCTCCAGCACCTGCTCCAACATAAACAGCGGGGAGGCGGAAGCCAGACCAATCTTCAGATTTTGACTGCGGCACAGTTGCAACGCCTGCTCCACACCGGGTAACAAAGGACGGGCTTCTTCCACGCACTGAATGGTACGTTTGATAATGCGGGTGGTGACCTCTTCTTTGCTCGGGCCTTTCCAAGGGGAGTGCTGATACCAGAGTGCAACTACCATATCGATGCGCAGGCCCAGCAGGTCCGGCATGCCATCGGTTGATGACATATCCACGCCCAATCCGCTGATGACCTCGTGTATCGAACGCTCCCAGAACGGCTCGGAGTCGATCAGCAATCCGTCCATATCGAAAATGGCCGCGTTAATAGGGTAAATGGCAGGCATAGGGCTGGGCTCCTGTGATGGAAACAAAATCGAAAAGAATTGCAATTATAAACCAGTTATACGCTAAATCATTGCTTCAAAAGGCCATCCCGCAAGAAAACGTTGACTCGCTGGAAACCTGAAGTACCCTGCTAACGGTTTTTATGTGTCTACACTATGTGTTATCTCATCGAGATATTTAGGCTGCGTCACTCATCAAGGGGAACTCATGACGTATCAACAGGCAGGCCTCATCGCCGTGGTCAAACGTATTGCGGGATGGCTCATTTTTATTCCGGCCGTGCTTTCTACGATCATTTCGCTGGCGAATGTCATTTATGACTTCACGGAGAGAAAGCAGGGGATTAATGGGGTCATGCAAGACTTTTTGCACCTGGTCGTGGAAGTGCTTCGCTTCAATACGCCGTTTCTCAATCTCTTTTGGTATAACTCGCCGGTGCCGGACTTTAGCCGATTATTCTCCTCGCCGACTCTGATGTTCTGGCTTATTTATATTTTAATCTTTGTCGGGTTAGCGATGCAGGTCTCCGGTGCGCGCCTTTCTCGTCGGGTGAAACATATTCGTGAGGGGCTGGAGGATCAGATGATCCTGGAAAACGCAAAAGGCAACGACGGCAAAACCCGTGACGAGCTGGAAAACCGGGTCAAACTTCCGCGTCATACCATTCTGTTGCAGTTCTTCCCGCTGTACATATTGCCGATTATCGTCGGCGTCATTGGCTATGTCGTGCTCAAAGTTATCGGTTTGATCGCCTGATGACGCGAGTCGGGGAGCAGCCCGACTCACGCCATATCCGCTGCCTGTAGCTGTGCTTCGATCGCCTGCTGCGCCGCAGCGATGCACTTACCACCGAACAAATTCGCGCGATTGAGCAAAGTGTAAATCTGGTAAATCGGTTGCCGTTCCACAAACCCTTTCTCCAGCGGCCAAACATTCTGGTAACCGTCATAGATTTGCGGCGGCAGTTCCGGATAGAGCGGCAGCATCGCCAGATCGCACTCCCGATCGCCCCAATAACAGGCTGGGTCGAACAAATACACGCCACCCGCGCTGTTCCCCCAGTTGTTAGACCACAAATCGCCATGCAGCAGCGACGGCGGCGGCTGGTGGCCAGACAGNTTCTGTTCTGCAACGGTCACCAACGCATCGATATCTCCGAAAGACATCCCTTTTTCTGCCGCCAGTTGCAGTTGCCAGCCGATTCGTTGTTCGGCAAAAAAACTGGACCAGCGGCGGCGCCAGGCATTCGGCTGCGGGGTGGTGGAGAGGTCGTTATCGAAGTCAAAGCCAAACAGGAGTTGTTCGCTCCACTGGTGCAGGCGCGCCAGCTGTTCGCCGAGACGCCAAGCGCCGTGCGCATCCAGCGGCCTGAATTCGATATATTGCAGGAGAAGGAAGCTGGTGTCTCGGTGGCTGCCGACGCCATATACCTTAGGAACGTGCACCGTTTCGCTGCGGGCCAGTAGTTCGAGCTGTTCCGCTTCCGCCCGGAATTTCGGCAGCATTTCCCGTGAGTCACTTTTGATAAAGACGTCGTGCTTGCCATAACGGAGATACCATGCGGAATGAATTTCTCCGCCTGGCAGTTCCCTGCGATCCCGTAATTCTCCCGGCCCCAAATGCTCTGCCAATAATTGACCGATCGAGTGCCACATAGAGAAACCTCCTGTTGGAATGACGCGATATATCGTTACGTTAGCGGTTTATGTCCTCTGGAGCTCGTCACCGTCGCCGTCCATCGCTATGATGCGTTTGGACTGACGACGGGCAGGGCAATGAAAGTTTGGGTTAAATATACGGCGCTGGATTCACCATACCGCCAACCGTCATCTTTTGTCACTGTCGGCATTCTGAATTTTTGCGATTAAACGCGGCTGCGTGGGCGGCGAGACTTCACTTGGTGATAGCTCAGCGCGACGGCAAACAGACATGCCTGAATAATGACGATGCACGGACCGGTTGCGCCATCGATATAAAAGCTCACCAGCGTGCCGGATACGCACGATAAAACGGATATTGTGGTCGCGATAATCAGCATGCGGTCAAACGTCTTGCAGAGCATATAGGCGATGATACCGGGGGCGATCAGCATGGCGATCACCAGAATCACGCCGACGGCCTGTAAAGACGCGACGATAGTCAGCGACAGTAGGCACAGCAGCCCATAGTGCAGCCATTTAACCGGCAGTCCGATCACGCGGGCGTGGTTAGGATCGAAACAGTACAACATGAAGTCCCGGCGGCGCAGCAGCACGATCGTCAATGTGCCGGCAGCGATAATGACGATTTGCCATAAGTCACTCGCTGAAATCCCCAGCACGTTGCCAAACAGGATATGGGTAAGATGCTGGTCGCTGTCGACACGCGCAAACATCACAAGTCCCAGCGCGAACATACCGGAGAAAATAATCCCCATAACGGTATCTTCCTTCACCCGACAATGGGTCTTTACATAGCCGGTGGCGACTGCGCAGAAGAGGCCGGAGGCGAAAGCCCCTATCGCCAGTGGCATGCCGAGTAAAAAGGCCAGCACAATCCCCGGCAGCACGGCGTGGGAAATCGCATCTCCCATTAAAGACCAGCCCTTCAGCACCAGGTAGCAGGACAGGACGGCGCAAACAACGCCAGTGATGACCGCCGCCAGCAGGGCGCGTTGCATAAAAGGGTAGCTCAGCGGGTCGGTAATCCAATGTATCAGACTCATAGGTTCTCTCCCCGGCTGGCCCGTCTGCGTTGGCGACGCGCAGCCAGCACGCCATGTTTTGGCGCAAACACAAAAGCTATCAGGAACACCAGCGTTTGTAGCGTGACGATAACGCCGCCGGTGGCGCCGTCAAGGAAGAAACTGATATAGGCGCCCATCGCGCTCGTCAGGGTTCCTACGGCGATGGAGATTAAAATCAGGTAACCAAATCTGTCGGTCAGCAGATACGCCGTCGCGCCCGGCGTAATTACCATAGCAATGACGAGAATCGCGCCTACGGTCTGTAGTGCGGCGACGGTGCAGGCGCTCAACAAGGTAAAAAACAGTATTTTCAGTCTCATCGGCGACAAGCCAAGCGAACTGGCATGGTTTTCATCGAAAAACACCGCCAGTAAATCTTTCCACCGCAGACATAATATGAGGAAGGTGACGACAATGATCACCAATACCTGCAAAGCGTCTTCATCAGCAATGCCCAGAATATTGCCAAAGATAATTGACTGGACATTGATGGACGTTGGGTTGAGCGAGATGATCAGTAGCCCTATGGCGAAAAAAGTCGAAAAAATAAAGCCAATAATAGCATCTTCTTTCAGGCGCGTTATTTGTCTGACGAACGTCATGGCCAATGCGGCCAGCATTCCGCTAAAAAACGCGCCAGCCGCATAAGGCAGCCCCAGCGCGTAGGCGCCGGCGACGCCCGGCACGACCGAATGGGACAGGGCGTCGCCCATTAAAGACCAGCCCTTGAGCATCAGGTAGGCGGAGAGGAACGCGCAGACGGCGCCGACCATCGCGCTGACCCAGATGGCTTTCACCATGTAGTCGTAGCTAAAGGGAAGGAGTAATTCGCTCATGGCGTTTTTTTCTCCCCCGGCTGCTGGCTAAACGTCGGTGGATCGCTTTTGGTCGAACCGTAAAACACGGCGGGACGTTCGTCATCCGTTAATACCGTTACGCAGCGACTATCGTCGTCAGCGTGCAGATTGGCCCCCCCCAAGTTGATATGACGAAGTACACCGCCAAAGGTTTTCTCCAGATTGGACTGCGTAAACGTGCTATGAGTGGGACCTGAGGCGAGAACGGTTTGATTGACCAAAATGACCTGGTCGCAGAACTCCGGCACGCTGCCGAGATTGTGGGTGGCGACAAGGATGAGATGACCTTCTGTCCGTAAAGCGCGTAGCAGGTCGACGATGGCATTTTCCGTTTGAACATCTACGCCGGTAAACGGTTCGTCGAGCAATAAAACGCTCCCCTGTTGAGCCAGCGCCCTCGCGAGAAAAACTCGTTTTTTCTGGCCGCCGGACAGCTCGCCGATTTGACGTTCGCGTAGGCTAGAAAGCCCGACACGTTCAAGCGCCTCCGCAACGATAGCTTTATCTTTCGCTCCCGGTATTCGCAGGAAGTTCATCTTCCCATAGCGGCCCATCATGACGACGTCGTAAACGCGTACTGGAAAATTCCAGTCAACTTCCTCTGTTTGCGGTACATAGGCAATCAGGTTTTGTTTCAGTGCGGAAGCGATAGGTTGCCGATTAAGTTTTACCTCTCCGCTGGTGGGCTTCACTAGTCCCATAATGCTTTTAAACAGAGTGGATTTACCGCTTCCATTGACACCGACCAACGCGCAAATCGTGCCGTCGGTCAATGAAAAGGAGGCATCTCGGATAGCCTGGTGACCGTTATTGTAAGTGACAGAAACGGACTGTACCTCCAACGACAGCTGATCAGTTGTTGCCTCTGCCGATTGATTCATCGTTCGAATCCTTTAGCGATGGTATCGACCGTGACCCGAAGCAGGTCCAGATAACTGGGAACCGGTCCGTCTTGAGTGGACAGAGAGTCGACATATAACACTCCGCCGTATTTGGCGCCGGTTTCTTTACTTACCTGGCGTGCTGGTTTATCGGAAACGGTGCTTTCGCTGAAAATAACGGGAATGTGTTTTTGACGGACCTGATCGATCACCCGGCGAACCTGCTGCGGCGAGCCTTGCTCATCAGCATTGATCGGCCAGAGATAGATCTCGTTCAGATGGTAATCCTTGGCGAGATAGCTAAATGCGCCTTCGCTGGTCGCTAACCAGCGCTGCTCCGCTGGAATGCGCGCGAGTCGCTCGCGCAGTGGGGCATCCATGGCTCTAATTTTTTCGGAATACATGCGGGCGTTCTCGTTATAAGTATCTGCATGGGCAGGGTCGTACTTTACTAGCCCCTGACGAATATTCTCGACGTAGATCAGTGCGTTAGTGGGGGACATCCATGCGTGAGGATTCGGATTGCCATTGTAAGGGCCTTCTCGGATGGGAAGAGGCGTGATGCCTTCGGTTACTACGACGGCAGGTACGTTTTTTATGTTCTCAAAAAAGCGTGTGAACCAGCGCTCCAGATTCATCCCATTCCACAAGATCAGTTGGGCCGACTGAGTTTTGACAATATCTCGCGGTGTGGGTTGATAATCATGGATATCCGCGCCGGCTTTGGCGATGGAGACTACCGTCGCGGCATCGCCAGCAACGTTTTGTGCCATATCCTGAATAATCGTCGAGGTTGTTACAACACGGAATTTATCAGCAGCGTGTACGGGCGATAAGGTCAATGCACTGCAAAACAACCAGACGAAGGTATAGAAAAAAACGGAAAGAGAGTGTCGAGACGAATTCATTCAAAGTCCTCGAGGCTAATTGTATGGTTTAAATGATAATACTTATCATTCAATTTATGGTATGACGCTCTCGAATCAGTGTCAATCTTTCCGATTTCTGTACAATCGCTGTAAACAAGAGAGTGTAAGGCTGTAGGGCGTTGGGCTCGCTAAGTTCTGCCTTAGTTAACAGATTAGCGCAAGATTAATGAATGTCGTTAAATGTTACAAAGTTTGTGTGGTTGTCTTGAGGCTATAATTCTTATGGAGACCATTTTCCCACGCGTGAGCTGCCTCTAACGCATCAAAAGGGCCTTATCTCAAAGGTGTCAACACTGGAATGTGGCGTCATCGTCGCCGCTGGTTTTCTATCAAACCGATAGTGCGAAAGTGTTTGTTTTATAGGCTTTGATATTATCGAAAAGGGTGGCTGAGTAACGCAGAAAAAGAAGAAGAGAATGTTCGTTCTATATTAAAACCAGTGTTTAGTGTTAGCAGTTCAAGGTACTGATGTTTTCTCGTCCAATGAGATGTAATGCTATCTATCCATAATGACAAATTAATTAATCAGGTTACTGGCGAGCTGACGTGAGGGTGCCATAATAATCATGTCTAGAGTAAGGTTACGTTGTGTGTTCATTTTTATCATCAAACTGCGCACTAATAATGCCAGCTATTAGAATTAGATATACGAATAAAGCATGAAATATACAAATATGTGCGTCGTGCCAACCATTGGTAAAAAATGGCTTGCCAAGGATCACAGAGTATGTGATAACGCATTTGGATGAAACGAGGTTCAGTTCTGTATATGAATGGCATTTTCCGTAAAGAAGTCTTGAGTACTAACGTTCACGTTGAATACCACTTCTCTGTCGATCCTTACTTTGGTGCCTCTAGCAGCAACGACTCAAATTTATCTGTACAACGCCTTCGGGCGGTCTAGAACGTTTAAAGGAAATATTGAAATGGCAAAGATTAAAGGTCAGGTTAAGTGGTTCAACGAGTCTAAAGGTTTTGGCTTCATTACTCCGGCTGACGGCAGCAAAGATGTATTCGTACATTTCTCTGCAATTCAGGGTAATGGCTTCAAAACTCTGGCTGAAGGCCAGAACGTTGAGTTTGAAATTCAGGATGGCCAGAAAGGTCCTTCAGCAGTAAACGTCACTGCACTGTAATTTACACATTCTGCGTAATAAAACCCGCCTTGATGCGGGTTTTTTGTTTTTGTCGTCAGCCGAACTATGCAACAAAAAGGTAACAAGATGTCGTCTGCGCTTTACCAATGCCCCCTGTGCCATCAGCCCCTTCAACCCGAACCCTCCCGCTGGACCTGCGGACAACACCATTTCGATCGCGCGAAAGAAGGGTACGTCAATCTGCTCCCAGTGCAGTTCAAGCGCTCAAAACAGCCCGGAGACAATGCGGAAATGATGCAGGCCCGTCGCGCATTTCTGGATGCGGGCCATTATTTGCCTCTACGCGATCATCTGTGCGCGGCGCTAAAAAGCCAATTGACGGAGCAGGCTGAGGCGGTATTGGATATTGGCTGTGGCGAAGGGTATTACACGGATGCATTGTCATCATGCCTGGCGGATGACGGCGTACAGGTTTGTGGTTTAGATGTCTCTAAAGTGGCGATCCAACGCGCCGCACGCCGGTATCATCGTGTGGATTTTTGCGTTGCATCTAGCCAGCGTCTACCGTTCAACGCGCACTCATTGGATGCGGTATTGAAGATTTACGCTCCTTGTAACGATCAAGAGCTGGAGCGCGTTGTGAAGCCGGACGGTCTGGTGATGACGGTTTCTCCCGGTCCGCGACATTTATATCAGTTGAAAGAGCGCATTTATCGAGAGGTAAAACTGCATCCAATAAAGGAAGAAACGCTGGTGGGATTTAAGCTGGAAGACACGAAGACGCTTAGCTACATCCTGTCTCTAACAGGCGAGGAAGCGGCGGCGCTATTGCAAATGACGCCTTTTGCATGGAAGGCGTCACCGGAGGTGATGGCGTCATTGACGGCTGAATCACTGTTTGAATGTGAAACGGATTTTCTGATTCGAACGCACCGCAAGCTGTAATCGTGATAAATAGGGCGGCGAAAGAAAGGCTCGCTTCGTCGACCTGATCATCCGGCCAGGCTGGATAGATGGCTGTGCAGAATATTACACCCGATACCAATGAGCACTACGCCGCCCATGATCTCCGCTTTCTTACCGAGCAGCGGACCGACGTAACGTCCAATCATCATACCGAAGGTGACCATAATCATGGTGGCGCATCCAATTACCATCGCTGTGTGAACAATATTGACCTGCAGGAAAGCGAGTCCCACCCCTATCGCCATCGCGTCAAGACTGGTGGCGATAGCGGTGCAAACTAACGTAAATAGACCGTGTTTGCGGAGTTTACCGTTATGGGCGGAGGTTTCTTCACCCTTGAATCCTTCGACGATCATACGTGTGCCGAGGATTAACAGCAGGCTGAAAGCGACCCAGTGGTCCCATTCAATAATGAAGCGACTGGCGTAGAAGCCGAGGCCCCAACCGATTAATGGCGTGATGGCTTCGATGAGACCGAAAATGAGTCCTGTGCGGATGGCATCGCTAAAGCGAGGCTTGTGTAAGGCGGCGCCTTTACCAATTGAAGCGGCGAAAGCATCCATGGACATGCCAAAGGCAAGAATTAGAGTTGCAGATAGATTCATTGTAAATAGCCTCGGCGGGGCGTTTCTCCATATCACACGATCTATCCCCCCAACCAGATAATAGATCGCGTGCATATGGTCTCNCCTGCCTGTCTGGCCGTTCGCACCACGTTTTTAAGAAAAACGAGCATGTTGACACGAACATTCCTGATAAGAAACTCAGGAATTAGCTACTCCCCAAATGACCGCGCAACCTTAACATATTATTTCTGGGCTAAACAACAATAAATATATTGAGGAAAACAAATGCAACTGATAATTATTTTCACCTTTGACATCTGTGAAACATACCCGAAATGACAGTATAATTCGCATGGATAAAAAACGGAGAAGATAACGCTGATTATCCTTTGCCATCATATGGGGATGACTAAGTTTCAATTTATTGATTTTCAATCATAAAATTGTAGATTCTTTCCAGATCATCTAATTCACGGACGCTGATTTTTAATGCTTTTTTTTCCAAGGAAATAATTAGAACGCCGTCTTCGGATAAATTGATATTTTTTATTCTCGCATAAGGAATATAAATGTTTTCATAAAAGAAACCCTGTTGTTTAAATAGTAGTTTGGGGTGTCTGATAAAGAAAAGATAAATAACCATCAGTAACAGGGAGAACAGTAATATCGTGGTAATTATTGTGCCCAAACCTGTAATGTTTTTATAAATTAAAATACCAATCAACCCGATATAAATTACCGCATCCAAATGACTGTGACGACGTAATAATATCCGCAGGCGTGTTGGCCCCTTGCGACGGTCCATTAGAAATTCATCATAAACGGCATAGATGAGGGTGAGGGCGATACAGAGGATGATAACGATATCGGTGAAAGTCATGGCAACTCCATGAATGGACCGGGGACAGCAACTATCCCCGGCAGGAGAGCGTTACAGCCCCAGTAGGCCAATCCAGTAACCGAAGATGCCGATGGCGAAGAAGCCCATGATAAGCCAAAGCGCATTCACCTTGCGGCGAAGCAGCCACATACAGCCGAAGGTCAGCAGCAGCGGCACCAGCCCTGGCATGAGCTGATCGAGGATGGATTGCACGGTAGTGACCGTGGTGTGACCATCCTGACCGGTAACGCGTGACACTACCATGGGGATATTGACGTGGGTCCATTTGTTAACCAGCGCCCCCATGACGAACAGACCAAGGATTGACGCCCCCTCCGTCATTTTTTGCAGGAAACCGCCACCCATATCGCTGACGATGTCCGCGCCTTTACGGTAGCCATAGGCGACGCCGTAATAGCGCACGAGCAGACGTACCAGATTAAAGAGCACGAAGAACAGGATCGGGCCGAGCAGGCTTCCCGTCATGGCTATCCCGGCGCCGAGCGCGGCGAATACCGGGCGGGCGGTTCCCCAAAAGATCGGGTCTCCGACGCCAGCCAGTGGTCCCATCAATCCGACTTTAAGGCCGTTGATGGCGCCGTCGTCGATGGGCGCGCCATTAGCCCGCTGTTCTTCCATCGCCATTGTCACGCCCAGAATTGGAGCGGCGACAAAGGGATGGGTATTGAAAAATTCCAGATGGCGCTTGATCGCCTGTTTGCGTTCTTCCGAATTTTCCGGATACAGACGGCGGATGACAGGTACCATCGAGAAACAAAAGCCGAGCGCCTGCATACGTTCGAAGTTCCACGATCCCTGGAACAGGTTAGAGCGAATAAACACGCCTCGTACGTCGCTGGCAGTGAGTTTTTTTACTTGGGTTGAATCGGTCATGATTTCACTCCTGTTAATCCAGTTCGTTGTCGAGATCGTTGTTGCCCTGAGCGGGAGCCGCCGCACCTTGAGCCTTGTTGTATTTCGGGCTGACCTGGATATACAGCACGGCCATGACAACGCCAATCACACCCAGTGCGACCAGGTTGAAGTTGGTGAAGGCCGCGGNGACGAAGCCGAGATAGAAGAACGGCATCAGATAGCCGGCGCGCATCATATTGATGACCATTGCATACCCAACAACGACAATCATACCGCCCGCGATATTCAGACCGTTGGTGACAACGTCCGGTATAGAGGAAAGCAGGGTGTGCACCACTTCGGTCCCGACGGAAATAGCGACGAGAACGGCCGGGATAGCGATACGCATGGCTTGCAACAGCAGCGCGGAGATATGGAGCCAGCTGATCGCCGACAGATTGCCGCGCTCAGCCGCACTGTCCGCCGCATGCTGGAAAGCCACCGTGATGGTGCGAACGATGATGGTCAGCACCTGACCCGCCGCCGCCAGTGGGATAGCCAGTGCGATCCCCGCGCCGACGCTCTGTCCGCCCGCGATGACCAGGATCGTGGAAATAATGGACGCCAACGCGGCATCGGGCGCCACGGCGGCCCCGATATTCATCCACCCCAAGGCGATCATTTCCAATGTCCCGCCGATAATAATACCGGTTTTAATATCGCCGAGAACAAAACCAATCAAGGTACAGGCCACCAGAGGGCGGTGGAACTGGAACTCATCAAGAATGGACCCCATCCCCGATATACAAGCTACGATAAATATCAGCACAATCTGAAGCGTGGTGATCTCCATTGTACTTCTCCTGTATGAATAGCATTCTGAGTCTTTAAAGGGTTACGCATCACTATTTTTGGTGTATTAGCGAGCCGCCTTGTTAATTAAATCCATCATGTTGATTTTGCTATCGCTTGAAACTTTACGGACCTCTAACTCGATACCGCGATCGGCCAGTTTACGAAATGCCTCAATATCTTTTTCATCTATGGACACGGCGTTATTGACCTGTATTTTCCCTTGTCGGTAGGCCATGCCGCCTATATTGACTGATGGCAAATCCACACCGGCTTCAACCAGCGTTTCGACATCGGTAGGATTGGTGAACAGCAGCATGACGCGGTCGCCAGCATATTTGGGGTTGTTGTAAACACGAATGGCCTTCGCAACGTCTACCACATGCGCGCTGACCCCGGGAGGCGCGACCTGAGTCAACAATGTCTTGCGCACGTTGTCCGCTGCGACTTCATTGCTCACGACAATAATGCGGTTGACGCCGGTTTCTTTGGTCCAACGGGTTGCTACTTGTCCATGGATTAACCGGTCATCAATACGTGCCAGACCGATTTCCATGTGACCGCCGGAGCCAGGCAGGTCGGCGGCAGCGGGCTTGGCGGCAGGCTGTGCCACGGAGACCGCTGGGGTTGCATTAGCTGTTTTGAGCGCTTTGACACCAGCGCTGCCTGCCTCAAGAGCGATAGCCACCAAATCGGCAAAGTCCGGATCGTCGTCACGCGCCATAAAAGTCTCAACCAGCATGGGGATGTTGGCCCCGGTGATCACTTCATGGTTTTCTTTGCCTGTCACCAGGCGACTGGCTGCATTGAAAGGACTGCCCCCCCAGGTATCCACTAGGATGAGGACGCCTTGAGTCGTGTCCAACTCGCTGAGTTTAGCCTCGTATTTTTCCAACAATGTTTCAGCATTTTCGCCGGGAACAAAATCAACCCAACTGACGTTGTCTTGTTTTCCCAAGATCATTTCAGCCGTATTGAGTAGTGGCCCGGCAGTGGCACCGTGAGTGCATAAGATCATTGCGATACTCACTTGCTACCTCCTCATTTGACACCTTCTTAAGGTGCGTTGTGTACAGGGAGGACGGGGACGCATCTTTTGAAAAGGTTTCCCGTCTTGTTGACAATAGTTTGCTCAATGTTTTTACGAATCCGCGTCGTGAATAAGCGGAGCTGCTTGGGATGAACTGTGAATCGATTCAAGCCGTTCAGAAATGTCTTACCAAGCCGTGACTTATTTTATGTTGCGAAAAAATAAATAGTGTGACGCCGCTCCCCAATCTTTGGGGGCAAAATGTGATCTGTCATACGAATCCTGAAAAGTGTGCTTTTGTTATCAATATTGGCGAAGAAAGTACGCCTATAGAAAATCTTTGTTAAAACCAGAAACAACCTGCTAGAGTTAACATTCTTTCAATTAAAGAGGAGTTACAGGCGGACGCCTTTCCTATGGACTGTCATCGACGATTCATTTCTATTACACCGGCTGCGGCGGGTGATTGCTACTTCTTAAATGGCCATTCCGACCCACATCAGCCCCAAGCCGATCGTGCACACACTTCAACCTTATTCAAAAACGCTGTGGCATTAATGTCATTAGTTCGTTCATTTTTCGGAGTCTGACATGGAATTTTTGCTAGATCCTTCAATCTGGGCAGGCTTACTGACGTTGGTGGTACTCGAAATTGTTCTGGGCATCGACAACCTGGTGTTCATCGCCATTCTGGCGGACAAACTTCCGCCAAAACAGCGTGACAAGGCTCGAGTCATCGGCCTGTCGCTCGCACTGTTGATGCGTCTGGGACTGCTCTCCTTGATTTCCTGGATGGTGACGCTGACGCGTCCGCTGTTTCACGTCGGCGACTTCAGCTTCGCTGGTCGAGACCTGATTCTGCTCGCCGGGGGGATATTCCTTCTCTTCAAGGCGACCATGGAACTGCATGAGCGGTTGGAAAACCGTCCGCATGATCCCAACGCCAGTCGCGAACATGCTAATTTCTGGGCGGTCGTGATTCAGATCGTCATTCTGGATGCGGTTTTCTCTCTGGATGCGGTGATTACCGCCGTCGGGATGGTCAACCACCTGGGGATCATGATGACCGCGGTGGTCATCGCGATGGGCGTGATGCTGCTGGCCTCGAAACCGCTGACGCGATTCGTGAACGAACACCCTACGGTGGTGGTGCTGTGCCTTAGCTTTCTGTTGATGATTGGGCTTAGCCTGGTTGCCGAAGGTTTTGGTTTCCATATTCCCAAGGGATACCTCTATGCCGCGATTGGTTTCTCCATCGTCATCGAACTGTTCAACCAGATTGCGCGTCATAACTTCGCGAAGCATCAGTCGCATCGTCCCATGCGCGAGCGTACCGCCGAAGCGATTTTGCGCCTGATGGGCGCGCGTGCCACAACCCACGAACAAAATGATCAGGAAGAGCCTCAGCAGCGGATCGAAGAGACATTCGCCGAGGAAGAACGCTATATGATCAGCGGCGTCCTGACCCTGGCCTCGCGTTCATTACGTAGCGTCATGACGCCGCGGACGGAAATTTCCTGGGTGGACAGCGAGCGTTCCACTGAGGAGATCCGCCTTCAGCTGCTGGATACCCCGCATAGCCTTTTCCCGGTCTGCCGCGGGGAATTGGATGAGCTGGTGGGCGTCGTGCGCGCGAAAGATCTGCTGGTGGCGCTGGAAGAAGGGCAGGATGTGGAAAAATTTGCCGCTGTGACATCGCCTATCGTGGTGCCGGAAACGTTGGACGTCATCAACCTGCTACCGGTTCTGCGCCGTGCGAAAGGCAGTCTGGTTATGGTGACCAACGAGTTTGGCGTCGTACAGGGGCTGGTGACGCCGCTGGACGTGCTGGAAGCGATTGCCGGTGAATTCCCCGACGAGGATGAAACGCCGGAGATTGTTGCCGACGCCACAGGCTGGCTGGTGAAAGGCGGGACCGACCTGCACTCGCTACAGCAGGCGTTGGACATGCAAGATCTGGTAGACCCGAAAGAGGATTACACCTCGCTCGCCGGACTGCTGCTGGCTCACAGCAATGAGTTCCCGCATGTAGGAGAAGTGCTGGAGTTTAGCCGCCTGAGATTTACCATTATGGCGGCCAGCGAATACCGCATCGAACTGGTGCGTATCGAACGCATTGTCGACCAGCCGGATCACGACGAAGAAGCGTAATTGGTTTTACCCTCGGCTGTGCGCATTCGCGCACAGCCTTTTCAATTCAGCGCCGCCTAATCACACTGCACTTTGATGGCCAACCCGCCGCGCGACGTTTCCCGGTATTTCGCATTCATATCTTTACCGGTTTCATACATCGTTTCGATCACTTTATCTAATGACACCCGAGGTTCGGAGGTGCGCCGTAATGCCATGCGCGATGCGTTAATCGCCTTGACGGCCGCAATCGCATTGCGTTCGATACACGGCACTTGAACCTGACCGGCGACGGGATCGCAGGTCAGCCCCAGATTGTGTTCCATCCCAATTTCCGCTGCGACGCAGACCTGTTCGGGGCTGCCGCCCAGCAGTTCGGTCAGACCGGCGGCGGCCATCGAACACGCGACGCCGACTTCGCCCTGACAGCCAACTTCGGCTCCCGAAATGGAGGCGTTCATTTTGTACAAAATGCCGATAGCGCCTGTCGTCATGAAATAGGGCAGGAAAACCGGCGGGCCGACGGGTTCGATGAAGCGATCGTAGTAGGCCAGCACGGCGGGAACGATACCGCAGGCCCCGTTGGTCGGCGCCGTGACGACGCGACCGCCTGCCGCATTTTCTTCATTGACGGCCAGAGCGAACATATTGACCCAGTCGACCACGGTCATGGGATCATGAGTCAAGGCATCGGACGACATCAACATGCGTCGCAGTGCGGCAGCGCGGCGAGGAACGCGCAATGGTCCGGGAAGTACGCCTTCGGTATTAAGACCGCGGTCGATGCACTGGCTCATCGCGCGCCAGACATGCGTAAAATAGTCCTCGATCTCGTCCTGCGGCCGGATGGCCCGCTCATTGCGCAACATCAAGGCAGAGATGGACAGACCGTTCGCTTTACACTGAGCGAGCAACTGCTGCGCCGAGTGATAAGGATAGGGCACGTCCACGGGGGATAATACGGGCTGGCCGAAGTGGGCCTCGTCGACGATAAAGCCGCCGCCGATAGAATAATAGGTCTGGCGGTAAATCAGCGCCGCGCCCGCGTATGCGCTCAGCGTCATACCGTTTTCGTGCAGCGGCAGGTTTTCCGAATGAAAAGTCAGTCCGTCGGCCTGGGAAAACGTCACGTCATGATGCCCGTTCAAAGGCAAGCGCTGGTGGAGAGCGACATCCTGAATAAACGTGGGAATAGCATCGATGTCCACGGTATCCGGCTGATTGCCGGCGAGACCCAAGATGATTGCGATATCCGTGTGGTGACCTTTGCCGGTGAGCGCCAGCGAGCCGTAAACATCGACTTTCACACTATCGGTCTTGGCGAGAAGGCCGGCCTGCTCCAATTCATCGACGAACTGTTTACCGGCCTTCATTGGGCCGATGGTATGAGAACTGGAAGGCCCGATACCGATCTTGTACATATCGAAAACGCTGATCACGCAGCACTCCTTTGAACGTCCGTCGAACGCCTTTGTTAGGCGGCTAAATATTGGCGCTATTGTAGTGGGATTACGGGGGGCGGAGGCGTCTTTTCGCATGAAATAAACTTATTGCACCAGGCTATGAAGACCATAAAAATCTAATGTCGGACAGGGGATGTCGGCAATCAGCATAGGGGAAACAAGCAGACACGATGAGATGCAGCGATAACGTCAAGCGGGGCTAAAACGATACGGCTCGCCGTTGAATGAGTGTGGTTGTCGCTGCCACGAAGGTCAACGCTCGGCGTGTTGGTGATTGGGGGCTGTGCGAAATAACGGCCGTGATTGCATGATTAAGAGTCTGCGACCTGCAATGCCAACTGACGAATAATCGTCGCGGTCAGCCCCCAGACCCACTGATGCTGATAGCTGCGCAGATAAACGCGATGCTGACGATTCTCGCGTTCGAATTCCAGCGAATGATAGCGGTGCAGGGCAAAAGCTTCTCGTAGCGGCATTTCGAACACGGCGGCCACCTCGTCCGCCTGCGCCTTCAGTGTCAGGTCCGGGGGCAGCAGGCCGATGACCGGGGTGACCTGAAAGCCGCTCACGCTGTCCTGTGAGGGCAGCGTGCCTAACACCTGCACACGGGACGAGGGGATCGCCACCTCTTCATACGCTTCCCTCAGCGCAGTGGCGATCAGTGAGCGGTCTTCCGGGTCGGCCGCGCCGCCGGGAAAGGCCACCTGACCCGCGTGTGTGCGGAGATTCGCGGCGCGTCGGGTTAACAGCAACGTGGGTTCGCGACGACGAATAATCGGCACCAGCACGGCGGCCTGCCGTAGAAAGCGGCTGGACGGCGTCGCTTCCGGCGCTTGCAGTTGGAAACGGGTGACGAACTGGGCCAAGTCGAAAGGGACTACGCTTTCCGCCTCCGTGGCACGATTTTGTGTGATGAAATGAGTCACGCCAGCTCCTCGTCGAATCGCTATCAAGAGTGAGACATCAGCACCGGCAGAATACGTCCGACCTTATCGAACGTTTCCTGATATTCCGCCGGCTCCTCGCTGTCGGCGACGATCCCGCCGCCGGCCCAGCAGTAGATCGAACCTCGGTCGGTGACGAGTGTACGGATGGTGATATTGGTATCCATAGTGCCGCAGATGCTCAGGTAGCCGATGCTGCCGCAATAAGCGGTCCTGCGCTGTGGCTCCAGCTCTTCGATAATCTCCATCGCCCGGACTTTTGGCGCGCCGGTGATGGAGCCGCCGGGGAAACAGGCGCGCAGCAGATCGGCCGCGTGCAATTCAGCGGGCAGCTGCGCCTCTATGGTGCTCACCAGATGGTGTACCGCCGGAAATGCTTCAACCACAAACAGCTCCGGTACGCGGACGCTGCCGGGCGAAGCCACGCGGCCGATATCGTTGCGCAGCAGGTCGACGATCATCAGATTCTCAGCCCGATCTTTGGCCGAGGCGGCCAGACGTTCCGCTTGCCTGACATCATCTGCGGCATCGGGAAGACGGGGCAGCGTGCCTTTAATCGGGCGGGTCTGAATATGATGGTCGTTCAGCCATAAGAAGCGCTCGGGCGACACGCTGATGACCGTATTATGCGGCAGCTGGATAAAGGCCGAAAAAGGCGCGCGATTGCTGGCGGAAAGACGCAGGAATGCCTGCCATTCGCTGCCTTCATAACGAGCTTGAAAGCGTTGCGCCAGATTGACCTGATAGCAGTCGCCGGCGCGAAGATAATCCTGAACCTGACGAAATTTGGCGCCGTACTCTTCACGCGACATGCTCGCCTGCCAGTGGGAGGTCAACGTGAAGGGGGCGATGGACGTCGAAGCGCTCTGCGCTTTCAGCCATGCCAGCCGCGGCGCCGGGTCGCCCTGCGTGATCAACGTCAGCCGGCGCTGATGATGGTCGGCAATCAGCGCCCAGTCATACAGACCTACGGCCATGTCGGGGATATCAATATCCTGCGCAGCCCGCGTCGGCAGCCGTTCCACGCGTCGGCCCAGATCGTAGCCGAACAGCCCCAGCGCGCCGCCCTGGAACGGCAAATCCGGCGTGGGCGTAGCGGTCAGGCCTAATTGTTCAAGCTGGTGCTGTAACAGCTGAAAGGGATCAGCGGGCGAAACCTGAACCTTGTCGCCCTCGGCTATTTCCGTGGTGTCGCCGCGGGTTTGTAGCGTGACTTTGGGATCGGCGACCAGAATATCGAACCGATTATGCGTGTGTTCAGCGGTGCCGGAGTGCAGCAGCATCGCCCAGGGCTGTTCAGCGAGCGGGGCGAACTGGGTTAACAAAGCGTCCGGTTGATAGGGCAGAGCATGGTAGACTAACGACATTGGCATATAGGTTTCGAGCGATCTCATACGGGTATTGACCGGAAGTATACCGGTCGCGTGGACATGAAGGCACCTCAACATGCAAGCGTACCACACTCGTGAGCCGTGCGACGCCTATGATGCCGGGATGACCCCGCCAGATTCAGGAGAGAGAAATGTTTGCAGGTATTCCGTCGCTCACGCATGAACAGCAGCAGCAGGCCGTAGAAGAAATCCATCGATTGATCTCGGAAGGGCTCAGCAGCGGCGAAGCTATCGCCCGTGTCGCGGAGGCGCTTCGTCAGGGACATCAGGGAGAGCGTGTTGTCGCGCGCTTTGAGGATGACGAGGACGACGAAACGCGGCAGGAATAGCCGCTGGCAGCGTCGAGATGTGTCCTGTGATGCTGGATATTTTGCTCGTTGGCTCCCCGTTGGCTTATGGCGCTGACGGGGAGTGATCCTTGTGCTTTCCTGCTCGGTAATTGACCCCTTTGATGTTGTGGTCGGCACGTCAGGATGTGTATTGCCCTAGAGAGTAGAGCGTACAGCGCTCAATGATATTCGGTCTGATACCGAGAACGCCTGCGCCACGGAGGCGATAGGCACTTCCCTCCGTCAAGTTAATCAAGCTGATGACCTTATGCGTTTGGCTCGGTAGCCGCTGAGCCAAAATGGATTGCTTTTCTTTGTTTTCATAAAGACAACGAACATGGTCGTTGATGGCCATAAACGGCGGCGCGCAAGTCAAATGCACGGGGGTGTGTACGGAAGAATCACTCCGATTCCAGCACATGATCAGAGAGCGATTGCTACAGGTAAAGAAGAAGGCTTTGTAGTGGACTTCATCCTCTCCTTTCCTTGCACTCCATGACATGTCTTGTACGTGATTCACATTGCCTTCCAGCAGAAGATCGCTGTCTTTTGCCTGACTACGCCACTGCTCATCGAGTGCTTTGACGATGAAATGAGTCTCGTTAGTCGGGGGGGAAGTAAAAAAACGCCTGTCCTGGCTTTTCACTCGGGCGAGATATTTCAACGACAGGATGTTAAACGGATGATAAAAAGCGAACAGGTTGGAAAGACTGACTGACGCCCCTATCGCCGCAAATATGCCGACCATCGCTACGGTGGTGGCAAGGACGGGGTAAGTATGAATAAAAATGCAAAACGCGATGGCGGCAAGCAACGTTAACAATGACGACACGATGCTTTGAATCAGTATCGGCCCCGCTTTCTGAGACGCGTTTTCAGGTTCGAGTATCAAACCATTGTCATCGGCTATCCAGTGTATCCAGTAACTCCCGTCAGCGAGTTGATGGGCGCAAAAATACCAGTTGCCCGTCGTGGATAAGCGTTCAAATTGTTCGGGGTGTTTATAGTTTACTTTGTGGGTGTAAAAGACGTTGCCTTGGTAAATGACGCGCAGATAATCGCCGAACCGATCCCCGTTGGGGGTGAATGAGGTACTGGGGATCGTAAAAGTATAAAGCTGGTTCAAAATGAACATCCCTGATCTATAAATAGTTTGCGTCGCAATTTTATCTGTTCGCGCCCAAAGATAAAATCTCGGTCTGGCACTTACCTTCTGGCCTGATCACTCTGCGTCGCCCAGCGGCACGCCTATCACGCCGTCCAACTCATCCTCTTTACGCGTCTCCAAAAACGGCTATTGGGCATATTAAGGTGGAGGCCGGGGGGCGAGCTTGGCATAATCCTCCCACTCGCATCGGCGCCGCCGGTGCCGATCTATCCCCCAGCAAAGAGAGAAAGCGTGGCTTCAGCAGCAAACGAGATTGATGATTTTGCCCCTGAGGGCGCATTGGCAAAGGCCATCAAGGGATTCAAACCTCGAGAGCCGCAGCGGCAGATGGCGGCCGCCGTCGCCGATGCCATTGCCCGCAAAAAGCCGCTGGTGGTCGAGGCGGGAACCGGAACGGGCAAAACCTACGCCTATCTTGCTCCCGCGCTCCGGGCCGAAAAAAAGGTGATTATCTCCACCGGCTCCAAAGCTTTGCAAGACCAGCTCTACAGCCGCGATCTGCCGACCGTGGCGCGTGCGCTTAACTATCCCGGTAAACTGGCTCTGTTGAAAGGGCGCTCCAACTATCTGTGCATTGAACGGCTGGAACAGCAGTCGATGACGGGGGGCGATCTTTCCAAGGATAACCTGCGAGAGTTGGTTAAGCTGCGGGGCTGGTCCTCGCTGACCGATGACGGCGATACCAGCGCCTGCCGCGATGTGCCGGAAGACAGTCACATCTGGCCGTTAGTCACCAGCACGAATGACAACTGCCTCGGCAATGACTGCCCGCACTATAAAGAGTGCTTCGTGGTCAAGGCTCGCCGCCGAGCGATGGATGCGGATGTCGTGGTGGTCAACCACCATCTGTATCTGGCGGACCGGGTCGTGAAAGAGAGTGGTTTTGCGGAGCTGATCCCCGACGGTGACGTCGTGATTTTCGACGAAGCCCATCAGATTCCCGATATTGCCAGTCAGTATTTCGGTCAGCAGCTAAGCAGCCGACAGCTGTTCGATCTGGCGCGGGATATGGTCATTGCCTATCGTACCGAAGTACGCGACGCGGCCCAGTTGCAGAAAAGCGCCGATCGGCTGTCGCAAAGCACGCAGGATTTTCGCCTGGCGCTGGGCGACCCCGGCTATCGGGGCAATCTTCGTGACGTTGTCACTGATGCCGGGCTGCAGCGAGCACTGCTGCTGCTCGATGATGCGTTGGAGCTGTGTTATGACGTCGCCAAGCTCTCTCTCGGGCGCTCCGCGCTGCTGGATGCCGCGTTCGAACGCGCCACCCTTTACCGCCATCGGCTAAAACGGTTGCTGGACGTGCAACAGCCCGGTTACAGCTATTGGTATGAATGCACCAGCCGCCATTTCGTGCTGGCCTTAACGCCGTTGTCGGTGTCCGACCGTTTTCATGAAGTGATGAAAGAGAAAGCCGCGAGCTGGATCTTTACTTCCGCCACGTTATCCGTGAACGAAAAGATGGATCATTTTACCGCTCGACTGGGACTGGAAGAGGCGGAAACGTTGCTGCTGCCTAGCCCCTTTGACTATGCCCGCCAGGCGCTGCTGTGTGTCCCGCGTTTTCTGCCGGAAACCGCGCGTCGGGGCGGCGGAAAGCAGTTGGCGCAGATGTTAACGCCGCTGATTCAGGCGAATCAGGGGCGCTGCTTTATGCTGTGCACCTCGCATTTGATGATGCGTGAGCTGGCGGCGGAGTTTCGCGCCAGCCTGACCCTGCCGGTATTACTGCAGGGCGAGACGAGTAAAACCCAATTGCTGTCGCAGTTTCTGGCGGCGGGCAACGCGCTGCTGGTGGCGACCAGCAGTTTTTGGGAGGGGGTGGACGTACGGGGCGATGCGCTGTCCTGCGTCATCATCGATAAACTGCCGTTCACCTCGCCGGACGATCCGCTGCTGAAAGCGCGAATGGAGGACTGCCGCCTGCGCGGAGGCGATCCGTTCAATGACGTGCAGTTGCCAGACGCGGTTATCACCCTCAAGCAGGGCGTGGGGCGGCTAATCCGCGACGTCGACGATCGCGGCGTACTGGTCATCTGCGATAACCGTTTGGTGATGCGACCTTATGGCGAAGTCTTTCTCAATAGTTTGCCGCCCGCGCCGCGCACGCGAAGCCTGCCGGAGGCGGTGGATTTCCTGACGCGCAAAGCGTAGCGGCGTTCCGACTCTGTGCTATCATGCGCGCCGTTATACGTTTATTTCCCGCCTGAGGTTGGCATGTCTACGCGAATTTTAGCGCTTGATACCGCAACGGAAGCCTGTTCCGTTGCCTTGTGGAATGAAGGCGAAGTCCACGCATTGTTTGAAGTTTGTCCCCGCGAACATACCCAGCGTATTTTGCCGATGGTTCAGCAGATCCTAAGCGAACAGGGCCTGGCGCTGAGCGATATGGATGCTCTGGCGTTCGGTCTTGGCCCCGGCAGTTTTACCGGCGTGCGGATCGGCATCGGCATCGCACAAGGGCTGGCGCTGGGTGCTGACCTGCCGATGATCGGTGTGTCCACGCTGGCCACGCTGGCGCAAGGCGCCTTTCGACTGACCGGCGCCAACCAGGTGCTGACGGCGATAGATGCGCGCATGAGCGAAGTCTATTGGGCGCAGTACCGCCGCGATGAACAGGGTGTCTGGTGCGGTGAGGCGTCGGAAGCCGTGCTCTCGCCCTCGCAGGTGCAAGCGCAGACGTCTGCGCTCGACGGTGAATGGGCGACCGCCGGTACCGGCTGGCAGACTTACCCCGATTTAATCCATCCCGCCGATGCGGTGCTGCAAGATAGCCAGTATTTGTTGCCGCAGGCGGAAGATATGCTGCCGCTGGCCTTACAGCATTGGCAGTCGGGCGCGACATTGCGCGTTGAGCAGGCTCAGCCGCGCTATCTGCGCAATGAGGTCGCCTGGAAAAAATTGCCGGGACGTGAATAACCAATAACCGCAACTTATTGCATGGCTTATAGTCAAATTATCAGGCTATCAAATAAGGTACATGCTATGTCAAGTGAACGGCAGTGGAGTCGTCGAGTGAAGCGCGTTGTCTGCAGGTCGGGCCGCTATGGGCTGCTGCTAGTTTCGCTGGGCGCGTTAACCGCGTGCGTGACCGTACCCGAGTCTCTGCGTGGGACATCGGAAACGCCGCAGATGGATTTGGTCCGGGTGATGAGCGCGCCCGCAGTTTACGTCGGTCAGGAGTCACGCCTGGGCGGACGGGTGGTGGCGGTCAGCAACGAGGCGAGTCGTACCCGCCTTGAAATTAGCAGCATGCCTTTGGATGCAGGGGCAAGACCTATTTTAGGCGCGCCGTCGGAAGGTCGTTTTGTGGCTTATGTTAACGGCTTCCTTGAGCCGACGGATTTTAACCAGCAGCTGGTCACCGTCGTGGGGCCTATCACCGGCTCCGAACAGGGCAAGATAGGCAATCGTCCTTACCATTTCGTCGTGGTGCAGGCCGACCGCTATAAACGCTGGCGTGTCGTGCAGCAACTGGCGCCGTCCGCAGGAATGTACGATCCCTGGTGGGGATATCGCGGCCGTCCCGGTTGGGGGCCGCGCTGGGGATGGGACGGCGGGTTTGGACCGGCCAGACTGGAAACGATAGTGACGGAATAGTCGTGCTACAACCGGTTGTCCTCCCGCATGACGACGTAAGGTGCGTTTCGCGGGGGGCTGACCGGGTGGCGATTTCCGGCGCACTGAATTAACTAGGGTGACTGCGGTCGCCTTATTTTTTGTGAATGATGGCATAGGTGATTACACGTTTGACAAAAAACGAGTACGTCGCTTTGCGGGAGTGATGTGACATCTCGAAGACTGTCCCGTACACCGCCAGAGAAGACCTATGGAGTGAAGTCTTGGAAAAAATTTGGTTAGCGCGCTATCCGACTGATGTTCCCGCAGAGATCGAGCCGGATCGCTATTCGTCATTGATGGAACTGTTCGAAAATTCGATGGCGCGAAATGCCGATCGGCCTGCGTTCATCAACATGGGCGAGACAATGACCTTTCGCCAGTTGGAACAGCGCAGCCGGGCATTTGCCGCCTATTTACAGCACCAGCTCAAATTGAAGAAAGGCGACCGCGTCGCGCTGATGATGCCTAACCTGCTGCAATATCCGATTGCGCTGTTCGGTATCCTCAGAGCCGGTATGGTCGTGGTGAACATCAATCCGCTTTACACCCCGCGTGAGCTTGAGCACCAGTTGAACGACAGCGGCGCCAGCGCGATGGTGATTGTGTCCAACTTTGCCCATACGCTGGAAAAAGTGGTGTTCAACACCCCGGTGAAGCACGTGATCTTGACCCGTATGGGGGATCAGCTTTCGGCCGCCAAAGGCACGCTGGTCAATTTCGTCGTCAAATACATCAAGCGGCTGGTGCCGAAATATCATCTTCCCGACGCCATCTCCTTTCGCAGCGTGCTGCAACAGGGCAAACAGATGCCCTATGTCCGTCCTGAACTGGATCGCGGCGATTTGGCTTTCCTGCAATACACCGGCGGAACCAGCGGCGTGTCCAAGGGCGCCATGCTGACGCATCGCAACCTACTGGNTAATTTGACTCAAATTCGCGCGGCATATGGGTCGTTGCTGCACGAAGGCAACGATTTGGTAGTAACGGCATTGCCGCTCTATCACATCTTTGCGCTCCTTGTGAACTGCCTGTTGTTCATCGAAATGGGCGGTCAGAACTTGCTCATCACCAACCCAAGAGATATTCCAGGGATGGTCAAAGAGCTAGCCCGTCATCCGTTTACCGTTATCAGCGGCGTCAACACGTTGTTCAACGCACTCTTGAATAACGACGATTTTCATCGGCTGAACTTTTCGACGTTACGCCTGTCCGTCGGCGGCGGCGCGTCGGTGCAGAAGGCGGTGGCAGAACGCTGGGAGGCGCTGACCGGCAATCATTTGCTGGAAGGGTATGGATTGACGGAAAGCTCGCCGCTGGTCACCGGCAATCCCTACGATATGCAGCAGTACACCGGCAGCGTCGGATTACCGATTCCATCGACGGAGGTCCGCATCGTTGATGAAAAAGCGAATGACGTGGCGCTGGGCGAAGCGGGAGAGCTGTGGGTCCGGGGACCTCAGGTCATGAAGGGCTATTGGAATCAGCCGGAAGAAACGGCGGCGGTGCTGAAAGATGGGTGGCTCGCCACAGGTGACATTGTCACTTCTGACGAGCAGGGGTTTTTACGCATCGTCGACCGTAAAAAAGACATGATTCTGGTTTCGGGGTTTAACGTCTACCCGAATGAGATCGAAGATGTCATCGTTCGTCATCCTGACGTAATGGAAGCGGCCGCGGTCGGCGTGCCGAGCGAGATATCGGGCGAAGCGGTGAAGGTGTTCGTCGTACGTCGTCCCGGTAGCGCGCTGGAAACGGAGGCGCTAATTGCCCACTGCCGTCGCTATCTGACGGGGTATAAGGTGCCTCGCCAGTTCGAATTTCGCGATGAATTGCCGAAATCTAACGTCGGCAAAATTTTGCGACGTGAACTTCGGGATCAAACCAAACCGTCCTAGGCTATTGTTATATCAGATTGTTTACGGGTCGTTAGCAGGTTATGGTTTACCTCGTCACGTGTGCATTCCGTCATCCGCGATGGACGACCCGAATTAACCTGAATATGGATACACCGCGCGTCAACCTTGAGTCATTGGGTTGCCGGTGTTTTGTCTTCGTACGATTTTCGATTTTGCGCTCTCATGCCTGGCGCGTTGGCCTTTTCCGACGCGCCTTTTATCGCCATGACCCTTGTTGGACATAACCAAGAGAATGATGTTTTGAATTATCAGTTGATCACTACCGATGCCGGGCTATCACAGGTTTGCGCGCAGGCGCGCGCTACAACGCAGGTGGCGCTGGACACCGAATTTGTCCGGACACGCACTTATTATCCGCAGTTGGGACTGATTCAACTGTATGACGGCGAAACGCTGTCGCTGATCGACCCGCTTCCAATCGAGGATTGGACGCCGTTTAAAGCACTGCTCGGCGACGCTGATGTGACCAAATTTCTGCACGCGGGCAGCGAAGATCTGGAAGTGTTCCTGAACGCGTTCGGCCGTGTGCCGACGCCGTTTATCGACACGCAGATTCTGGCTGCGTTTTTAGGTAAGCCGTTGTCCTACGGGTTTGCTGCGCTGGTGGCGGATTATCAGCAGGTGACGCTTGATAAAAGCGAATCCCGCACGGACTGGATGGCGCGTCCGTTGAGCCAGAAACAGTGCGACTACGCGGCGGCCGACGTGTTCTACCTGTTGCCAATGGCCAAAACGCTGGTGGAGCAGACGGAGGCCAGCGGCTGGATGGATGCGGCGCTGGATGAGTGCCTGTTGCTGTGCCGCCGACGTCAGGACATTCTGGCGCCGGAACTGGCTTACCGCGAGATCAGCAACGCCTGGCAGCTGCGAGGCCGACAGCTGGCCTGTCTGCAGCGTCTGGCTGACTGGCGTCTGCGCAAAGCGCGCGAACGCGACAGCGCGGTCAACTTTGTCGTGCGCGAGGAGCATTTATGGCAGGTTGCACGCCATCTGCCGACGTCGCTGGGCGAGTTGGATTCGCTGGGCCTGAGTGGACCGGAGATCCGCTATCACGGCAAAACGTTGCTCGCACTCGTCGCGGAGACGGGGGAATTGAATGAGGCCGACTTCCCGCCGCCGGTAGCGAATCTGCTGGATTACCCCGGTTACAAGGCGGTATTCAAAGAGATCAAAGCGTTGATACAGGCGACCAGCGTCAGCAGCGGATTATCCGCAGAACTGCTGGCTTCTCGCCGCCAGATCAATCGTCTGCTTAACTGGTACTGGAAATTGTCCATCGGGGGGAATACGCCCGAACTGGTCAGCGGTTGGCGCAATACACTGTTCGGCGATGCGCTGCGGGCTATTTTGAACCGCGATTAAGGTCGGGGACGTTGCAGGTGTTGGCGTTGGCTGGCGTTGGCAACGTCCTGACACCGCAGGAAAGGGCATCGGTCGCTTGAGGTGGCGTGCTGAGAGTGAGAGGGAACAACGACGGCAGATGATAATCGCCGCGAACCGGCCCGAATGCGCTTAGCGCGTATCGGGCACGGCCGCGACGTGGTGGTTACTTCGGTGTTTCTTCCGCTTCCGGCAAGGTGACGTTTAGCTCCAGAACGGAAATGTCGTCGCCTTTTTGTTCAAGCTGGACGGACACCATTTGCGGGTCAATCTGCACGTATTTGCAGATCACTTCCAGAATGTCTCGTTTCAACTGTGGCAGATAATGGGGCTCGCTGTCCCCACGGCGCCGCTCCGCGACAATAATTTGCAGCCGTTCCTTGGCGATATTGGCTGTCGCTTTTTTGCGGGACAGAAAGAAATCGAGTAAGGCCATGGTTTACCCCCCAAAAAGTCGTTTGAGGAAGCTCTTCTTCTCTTCCTCGATAAAGCGGTAAGGGCGATCTTCACCCAGTAAGCGATCTACTGTGTCGGCATAGGCTTTACCGGCATCGGCCGAATCATCCAGGATCACCGGCTCGCCCTGGTTAGATGCGCGCAGCACCGACTGATCTTCGGGAATGACGCCCAGCAGCGGAATACGCAGAATTTCCAGTACGTCTTCCATGCTCAGCATATCGCCACGACTGACGCGGCCCGGGTTGTAACGGGTCAACAGCAGATGCTCTTTGATCGGTTCTTCGCCGCGTTCGGCGCGCCGTGATTTGGACGACAAAATGCCAAGAATTCGGTCGGAGTCACGTACGGATGAGACTTCCGGATTGGTGGTAATCACCGCTTCGTCGGCGAAGTAGAGTGCCATCAGCGCGCCGGTTTCGATCCCCGCCGGCGAATCGCAGACCACGAAGTCGAAATTCATTTCATTCAGACCGTCCAGCACTTTTTCGACGCCTTCACGTGTCAGCGCGTCTTTGTCACGGGTCTGAGAGGCAGGGAGGATGTACAGATTTTCAGTGCGCTTATCTTTAATCAGCGCTTGATTCAACGTCGCATCACCTTGGATGACGTTGACGAAATCGTAAACAACGCGGCGCTCGCATCCCATGATCAGGTCAAGGTTGCGCAGGCCAATATCAAAGTCGATGACAACTGTCTTTTTGCCTTTTTGGGCTAAACCGGTAGCAATGGCCGCGCTTGAAGTAGTCTTGCCAACGCCCCCTTTACCCGATGTAACAACGATGATGCGTGCCATAAATGATTCCTTGATAAGGGCTTAGTCTAGAGTTTGTATGTTGAGAACATTGTCCAGCAGGTTGAGATTTACCCGTGCAGCCTGCCCAAAAAAATCTTGCGGTATCTGGTCGCTGAGCCAATACCGGCCCGCGATGGATACCAACTCTGCGGCCAGATGGGTGCAGAAGATCTGACTGTCAACGTCGCCAGAAACACCTGCCAGGGCACGGCCCCGCATCATGCCGTAAATGTGTATATTGCCGTCTGCGATAATTTCGGCGCCCGCACTCACGCTGCTGGTGACGATGAGATCGCAGTTACGCGCATAAATCTGTTGCCCGGAACGAACGGGCGCGCTAATCACTTTGGTTTTCACCGGCTCCGGCGGCGGGGCGGCGGGTTCGGCGGCCCGCCGCTCTTTACCTTCGTTCAACAGTGGGAGACCTGCGCGGACGATAGCTTGTTTGAGCTGCTCGTCCTGGCAGCCGCTCACGCCGACCACACGCAGACCAGAAGCGGCAACAGCTTGCTGAAGCGTCACCCAATCGGTGTCGGCGGTCAGTGTTGAGACATTGATGACAACGGGCGCGTTTTTAAGAAACGCGGGAGCCTGTTCGATTTTTTCCTGCAGGGCTTGATAAATTACCTCGGGTTGAGATTCATGCAAATGAACCACCGATAAGGTAAAGCTGCTGCCTTTTAACTCAATTGGCGATTGTGACATCTATCCTGACTCAGTTTCGGCATCTTTAAACCCCAGAGTAACATTTAACTATGATATTCCAGAGCGCTATAAGCATGTTATAGTCACCTGTATATACAGGCAATACACGACACCCATTTAATTTAGAGTAAAAATATGTTTTGTGCGATCTATAGAAGTAACAAACGGGATCAGACATATCTCTATGTCGAAAAAAAAGACGATTTTTCGCGCATTCCTGAATCGCTGATGAAAAGTTTCGGCGCGCCGACTTTCGTGATGCTTTTACCGTTGGATGGACGGAAAAAACTGGCTTCGGCAGATATCGACAAGGTGCGACAATCGCTTAAAGAACAAGGATTTTATCTTCAGGTACCCCCGCCGCCGGAAAACCTGCTAAATATACATCATGGGTCGATTGAAAAATAATAGGGTTATTATTTTCGGACAATACCTTATCGCCAGCAGATATTAATGAGCTAGTAACGAAAAATAGTCAGGTCGCAAATTAATCTACGTACTGACTTTTATTCGGACTGCATTTCATTTCCTGATTTTATATACAGTGTTTGCCGGTTTAATTGTTTATCCGTCCTTATTGGACTTATCTGAGGGACCTTTTCCCTTATGGATAAAGACGGATCCCGACGACATTTTCGCTCACGTTTGTGTGCTTATCTTTTTGTCATCAGTATCGGTATGATGGGGAGCCTGGCGCCGCGGGCGTGCCGGGGTCAATATCTCAACAGACAGGTCAGGAGATGATGCATGTATCAGCACAGAGACTGGCAGGGGGCGTTACTGGACTTCCCTGCGAATAAAGTAGTGTGTGTCGGCAGCAACTATTCCGAGCACGTCCGGGAAATGGGCAGCGCCACTTTTCCAGAGCCGGTGTTGTTTATCAAACCGGAAACGGCGATCTGCGATCTACGTCAGCCCTTAGCGATCCCCGGCGATTTGGGGCCGGTACACCATGAAATCGAACTGGCCGTTTTGATCGGCACATCGCTAAAGAATGCAAACGAAGACCGCGTCGCTCGGGCCATCACTGGCTATGGCGTGGCGCTGGACCTGACGCTGCGTGAACTCCAGGCCTCCTTTAAGAAGGCCGGTCAGCCGTGGGAAAAGGCGAAGGGCTTTGATGGGTCTTGTCCGATATCCGGTTTCATACCTGTTGCAGAATTCGGCGACCCACAGAATACCGATTTGGCACTGAGCATCAACGGCGAAGTACGGCAGCAGGGAAATACGCGCGACATGATAACGCCGATTCTACCGTTGATTGCCTACATGAGCCGCTTCTTCACCTTGCGGGCAGGGGATATTATTCTGACCGGCACACCGCAGGGCGTCGGGCCGCTGCAGTCGGGCGATGCGCTAAAAATCACCTTGAATGATAAAGCGCTGGAAACCCGCGTGATTTAATCCACATCAGGCCATCTGTCCTGTGCGGCAGGTGGCTTCTCCTTATTACCTCGTTAAACTTGTTAGACGGGCCGCTTCCCGTCACCTTGGATACTATTGCAATGAATCAATCACCTTTTTGGCAACACAAAACGCTGGCGGAAATGTCTGACGAAGAGTGGGAAGCACTCTGCGACGGTTGTGGCCGCTGTTGCCTGAATAAGCTCATTGATGCGGATACAGAAGAGCTTTACTTCACCAATGTCGCCTGTAATCAGCTGAACATCAAAAGTTGCCAATGCCGTAACTACGCCCGTCGATTCGAGTACGAACCGGACTGCATCAAGCTGACAAGGGAAAATCTGTTGTCTTTTGAATGGCTGCCAGAAACCTGTGCTTACCGCCGGATACATGAAGGCAAAGGTCTCGCGAGCTGGCACCCGCTAATTGCCGGTTCAAAACAAGCGATGCACCAAGAACGTATCTCTGTGCGCAATATCGCCGTCCGCGAGCGTGACGTTGTTGACTGGCAGGNCCATATTTTGAATAAACCGGATTGGGCCAGGTAATTAAGATCACGATAGAGTCAGCTGCTGCCAGGTTAATGCATGCGGCAGCTAACGAGCTATCCCCCTCAAATTTCTGTGCAGAAAGCTGAGCTGATCCGCGCTACTGTTGGTCGTCTGTTTCCCTGAATCACCATGAACATGTGTACAGCGTTGCGTCTGACACTCGTGAGCATCCAAAGCTGCCCGTTTAGCTAAAATCCATCGTCATCGACTTTGATATTGGTTTGCGCTACCGCGACGGTATGTTTTAGAACACAGGTCTTCGGGGGCGTATTCCCACATTTTGTCGTTCGTCATTCGTGCTGCTCCAAAGTCCCGCAACAACAAACAGTCGCTACCCAATCCCTTCTGCGTCGTAAGTCTTGACAGATACCCGTGTGAAATTATCTGTGCGGGTAAATTTAAACCCGCGCGGATTCTTTTATTAGCAAATGACTTACTCATGCGTGTGCCATGTCAAAGGCACCGCTGGGCGCGAGAACTGGTAGATTAAATTATTGCGCGGTGCTGAGCGTTTTGACTAATTGATGTCAGCATCCTCAATCTGATCAATCCGCTTACGGGTCTGATAAGGTACCAGTATGGAGCAAATTTTTTCCGTGCGTCTTTATCCAGGCAGAGCACCCGTGTCTCTGTTCTCAATCGAATAGACGCATTGTCCAATCGATCAATGGAAAAGCTTAAGGTGAGTTTGGCTGACGCGGGTTCACTGAAGGCGAAAAAATCTTCTGCATCAACGAGTGGGGTTTGACCATAATCCGATCTCCAAAATTTCCCGGCCAATCCAAACACAATATCCTGATTGTTTCGTTGTTCTAAAAGCGTGAAATTTTCCATATTAAAAGGCTTTCGTGACCTAAAATTCCTGCCCTGTAGCCGGTCGAATAGCCGTATTGGCATTTCGCGCAGGGTAATGGCATTCCGGAACAAAAAATCGTTATCAGGTCGATAGTTAAGCACCGCTGCCATCACATGTTCAGGTGTTGAAGGGACGTCCAATGCGTGTTTTTCGCTGAAATGATAGGTAGGTAAGTACGTATCAATTAAGTCCATGTTGATTTCCCAATGAAGATTTTGTGGCGGGGGATGTTCCGTGTTGTGAAATATGCGGGCTTACCTGCAGGTGGTCAGATCCGATGCGCCGGATAGAGGACGTAAGGACCACGCGCAGAGTATAACAGTACACAGATCAGGAATATCTCTGAATCAACCTTGCGGATTATGGGTCGCCGTCGGCGCTGTTGGTTTATTGCTCGGACTCGCTGTAGGTATACCTCCTGTGGAGGGACTCATCCAACAGGGCATATCCATATCCAGTCTGCTGGTTCGTCTTTTGAGTTTGTGGGTCATGTCTTACGTTGGATCGACATCAGGAGGGTTTAGGCGTTCACCCCGGTGACTACGATATTGGCCGAGCGCTGTTATTCCTGGCCGGTTTTCTTGACCGTCCCCAGTTTGATGGTTTCAACAATCATATCGTTGATATCCTCCGCCACCGCAGCGGCATCCTCATCGTCCAGCTTGGACAAATGTTCATAGTCGGATTTCACCACCCGCGTTTCCGCAAGCTTGGTTAGGCTCTCTCTTTGCTCGTCGTTCATGATGGAAATCATGAATCCAATGACGGTTCGCAGCGCGGTGACTTCTTTCAAAAGATAGAGATCGGCAGTAATCATGGTCGGTATGTCCCATTGAATGGCGATGGAGTGTAACCCTCAATATAGCTCATAAATTCAAGGGGGATTGATGCGCAGAGGAACTGCTGTCAGCGGTGAGAAAAGCGTGCGGTGGACCGCGAGAAGGAGCCGCGACGGGGGCGAAGAGGCTGGGACGGGGGAGGTGGAAAACGCGCAGCGCCTATCGTTTTAGCACTAGCGAGGTCGCAATAAAAAGCCCTGGGAAACAGGGCTTTTATCACTGTGAGGATTTATTTGTCCGACGTAAAGTAGTCTTTGTCGCCTTCCATCGGAATGTAGGCGCGGACCCACTCATTGCCGTCAATGATTTCCCAGCTATGACCCGGACCTTTCAGATCTTCCGCCAACAGGACGGTACCCGGCGCGATGATGAAAGTAGAGCCATTGCTGACTTTAAATTTCAACGTGCCTTTCAGCGTGATCACATACTGCTTTCTCGGGGCGGCATGGGTATTTTTTTCCCAGTCCTCGGTCGAGTTGCTGATCCAGAATTTTTGGGTCGGGATTTTTTCCAGCGCAGGAATACTGCCTTTAACAAAGCTGGAATTGTCGCCTTCGACGTTGATAAGTTTGATTGCGGGGATTCTTGCTTGTTCTGCGACTGTGACCTTGCCAGATTCACAGTAGCCTTTCAGGGACACGGCCAAAGCTGCAGCCATAAACAGGAACGCTTTTGCTTTTTTCATCTACTCGAGCCTAAAAAGATAATGGTTTTATTAGCCTGAATATAGTCAGGCTGGCGGGGGATGNTAGAGGAAAGCGATAAAAACGCCATCAATCGCTGCCAATGGTAAAACCGATGAAACGGCGGTCAGGTCTTAGACCTGAGAAGGGCGGTTGAAGACGAATCGGGTGTGGAAAAGGGGAACGTGGTTCGGGACGAAGACGGCCCGGCTGGGCTTTGACAGGCAACCGGGCGGCAGAGCGAGAGGGGTTTAGTGGAATAGATCGCGACGTTTGGGTCTGAACAGCTGAGCAATTAGCACCAGCGCGCAAACCAGCAAATAGGCGCCGAAGATCACGATCATCCATTGCGGCATTTCCAATCCCATAAAATGCCACTGACGTTCGGCACAGTCACCCGAAGCGCTAAACACGGCCGGAACCCATTTGTCTAAAGGCAGCCAGGAAGGAAAGTTGACGAAAAAGTCGCAGGTGGCGAAAGGCGATGGGTGAAGCTGAATGTCGGTATGTTTCAGCGCCAGCAGCAGTCCTTCGAAAGCGCTGTAAAGCCACAGTGCGATGGCTGGTAAACGGATAACGACGCTGCCCGGCGCGATAGCGCCTAGGAGTCCTGCGGCCATGACGCCAAACATCGCGTTACGTTGATAAATGCAGAGAACGCAGGGCTTCAACAGCATCACATGCTGAAAATAGAGCGCGATCAGTTCGAAGATTAGGCTGGTCAGCGCCAGAAGCAGCCATGCCCCCCGACCATGAGAGCAACGGTGTAAATATCGCAACATCAGCAGCATAAAAGTATTCCATGGAAAACGTTCGAATTATAACAGCGCTATCGATTTCGCTGTCCTCACAAAGAGTGATGCCCTCAGTAATAACAACAGTCTGAGAGGAGAAATCATCTTTCCTCCAGGGCGGGATTTTTTCGCAGTGTAGTGCATACTCTTTTGTTTTTTAAGGTGATATCAGCAAAAAACGTAAGTTTTCACCTAAGAGTTACTATACACGATATAGGCGGGTGGATGGACTGGCGCGGCCGGTTATATAGGCAGCGATCACAACAAATATGTGTCAGGCTGTAAATTGTCAGGCGAGGGGGGCGTTATCATTTCCCATTACCAGGCGGGCATGCCGAATAACCCGGATAAATCAACCCTGACGGCCCTCCAAGTAAAAAAAGCTGCCCAGGATGTGTTCCATGTCATAACTCGGCATTTTTCTCTCCCTTAAAACTTCTTACACTATAAAATGAGTCCTTAATAAGAATTTCTCGATGGTGTGAGCCTCAGTATCGCTGTCTGAGCCGGTGTGCGGGGGGGCGCTACTGAATTGTTTTGTCACCCCCGGAAACTATGTGATGGTAAAGGGGTTTGTTATGATGATGTTGACTTTCTTAAGTAAGCATCGCTACGGAATATAAACTTATGGTTATAAAGGCGCAAAGTCCGGCGGGATTCGCGGAAGAGTATATTGTTGAAAGTATATGGAATAATCGTTTCCCCCCTGGAACCCTCCTGCCAGCAGAAAGGGAATTATCCGAACTTATTGGCGTCACGCGTACCACGCTGCGGGAAGTATTGCAGCGTCTTGCGCGTGACGGTTGGCTGACCATACAGCACGGAAAACCGACGAAGGTAAATAACTTCTGGGAAACCTCCGGTCTGAACATCCTGGAAACATTGGCGCGGCTCGACCACGATCGCGTACCGCAGCTCATCGATAACCTCCTGTCCGCACGAACGAATATCGCGGGCATTTTCATTCGGACCGCAGTGCGCCAGCATCCCGAACAGGCGCTGGAAATCCTGCAGCAGGCCGATACCGTTAGCGATACCGCGGAAGCTTTCGCCGAACTGGATTACACGATATTTCGGGGACTGGCGTTTGTTTCGTCCAACCCGATTTATAGTCTAATCCTGAACGGGCTAAGAGGGTTGTATATCCGCGTCGCTCGCTATTACTTTTCCAATCTTGACGCTCGCGAGCTGGCGCTGAAATTTTATCGTCAGCTCGGTACCCTGTGCCGCGAAGGGCGCTACGAACAGGTGCCGGAGACTGTGCGCGAGTATGGTAAAGAAAGCGGCGCCATCTGGCATGATATGCAGAACGCCATCCCGCACGATCTTGCAGGAGGCGGTCGCTGACCTGAGCGAATAAAAAACGGGTAACCTGTCAAAGCGGTTACCCGTTGCTTCAAGTGTCGGACGGCTAAGACTGATTGCGAGGCGGGCAGCGGTCGATCAGCTCCACGCTGCCATCTTCATTCAACTGCTCCATAAACACTTCAAATCCCCACAGGCGATACACATGTTTCATGACCTCATGACTGCTCTTGTCGAGCGGAGCTCGATTTTGCGGGATATAGCGCAGCGTCATCGAGCGGTTGCCGCGCAGGTCGACATTCCAAATCTGTATGTTGGGTTCGATATTGCTTAAATTGTATTGCGCGGAGAGTTCCTGTCGGATTTTCTTGTAGCCTTCCTCATTATGGATCGCGGCGATCTCCAGGTAGTTATTGCTGTCATCATCCAGCACGGTGAACAACCGGAAATCACGCATCACTTTCGGCGACAGGAATTGGCTGATGAAGCTTTCGTCTTTGAAGTTTTGCATTGCGAAATGCAGCGTATCCAGCCAATCCGTACCGGCGATGTCCGGGAACCAGTGGCGATCTTCCTCCGTGGGGGCCTGACAGATACGCTTGATGTCCTGAAACATGGCGAACCCTAGTGCATACGGGTTGATGCCGCTGTAATAAGGGCTGTTGTAAGGCGGTTGATAAACCACGTTGGTGTGGCTATGCAAGAATTCCATCATAAAGCGATCGGAGACTTTGCCCTCATCGTAAAGATGATTGAGGATCGTGTAGTGCCAGAAGGTAGCCCAGCCTTCGTTCATGACCTGCGTCTGCTTCTGCGGATAGAAATACTGACTGACCTTACGCACGATGCGTAGCACTTCACGCTGCCAGGATTCCAGCAGCGGTGCGTTTTTCTCCATGAAGTAAAGCAGGTTTTCTTGCGGTTCTGCCGGGTAGCGCGGCGTTTTTTCCGGCGCGGATTCCAGCTCGCGCCGTGGCAGAGTTTTCCAGAGGTCGTTTACCTGACTTTGCAGATAGGCTTCACGACTTTTCTGCCGTTGCTGCTCCTCTTCCAATGAGATTTTCTGAGGGCGTTTATAACGGTCTACGCCGTAATTCATCAAGGCGTGGCATGAGTCCAGCAGGCGTTCCACTTCCACCACGCCATAACGCTCCTCACAGCGCGCAATATACTGGCGGGCGAAAATCAAATAATCCACAATGGAACTGGCGTCGGTCCAGCTGCGGAACAGATAGTTGCCTTTGAAAAAGGAGTTGTGGCCGTAGCAGGCGTGGGCGATAACCAGCGCCTGCATGGTCATGGTGTTCTCTTCCATCAGGTAAGCGATACACGGGTTGGAATTGATGACGATTTCGTACGCCAATCCTTGCTGCCCGTGCTTATACAGCTGTTCGGTCTCGATAAACTTCTTGCCAAACGACCAGTGGGTATAGTTAATGGGCATGCCGATGCTGGAGTAAGCATCCATCATCTGTTCGGAAGTGATAATTTCAATCTGGTGGGGGTAGGTGTCTAACCGATATGATTTGGCGATCCTGTCGATTTCATCCAGATAGACCTGAAGCAACTCGAACGTCCAGTCCGGCCCATCGCTCAGACATTGTGGGTTTTTTACCCGATCATCAATTGATACAGCCATCTGCGCGCCCTCACAATTACTTGTCACCACATTATCGCGTGACACTGTTTAATCGTAGTTCAATCTGAAAAATCAGTGGCATGGATGTTTATTATTCGGTTGGCGAGTGAGTCATCTTACGCCGACGCCGCTTCAACCGCGTAATAACTAAAAGCTATATCAAAGAGGATCCTGTCATTGAGGAACCCCATAGGGAGGAGGGGCAGCGCCGGTCATCTGAGTGCCTATACGTAAAAAACGGCGATGCTGATTGAGCGAGTTTCACGACCCGGCCAGGGTATGCACCTGGCCAAACGCAGAATGAAGTTGCGCTCACGGACCGTCATCGACGCGATAGATGGCTGAGCGAGACCATAAGCACGGAGAGCAGGATCAATGCGCCGACCGGCGCAAGGACGCACCAGGGCGCGCGTTCGACATACGGCATGCCTTCCGCCAGAATTCGGCCCCATTCCGGCGCTGGCGGCTGTTGCCCCAGCCCCAGAAAACCCAGTGAAGCCAATGCCAGCGCGATGCCGGGTAGGCGAAGCATGGCGTGGCGCATCAGCGGCCCCAGCAGGCCTGGCAAGGTATAATGCAACAGGCATTGACGGCGACCCATCCCCAGAACGGGAGCGATGAGCACATAGGGTCGCGCATGAATTTCGGTCACCAGCGCGGCGGTATGCGCCGCCAGCGGCGCCCAACTGACCAGCATGACGGCGACCGCCGCGCCGGTAATGGAGGGGCCGTACAGCGCGGCCACTATCATTCCCGAAATGACGGGCGGCAGGGCGTTCGTCATTTCAATCGGTCCGGTGAACAGCCGGGGAAACAGGCCGATGCATAACCCGATCGCCAGACTCCCCAACGTGACGATCAGTGCGGTCGCCAAAGTAACGATCGCGCCGTGGGCGACGCGAGCCAACAGGTCGCGCCCGGTGGCGTCTACGCCGAAAGGCAGCATGAGCGAAGGTTCTTGCAGGCGCATGAAGTCCGAAGAGAGCGGTTCGCGCGGCAGCCCGGTGACCAGCAGCAGCGCGAGCAGGCCTCCCGCCAGCGCGGGGACCCCGTAAGCGCCCGGACGAATAGGGGCTGACTGTATCGGCACCGGCAGTGATGCTGTAGAGATCGCGCGGCCCAGTAGCCTATGGCGCAGCAGACCAATGCCGCTGCCCGCCGCTGTGGCGAACAGCAGCAGGAGTAGCATGCCGCACTGTAACGCAGGCAGATCCTGTGCGGCCGACGCGCCAAGCGTAGCGCGTCCCAATCCGGGGATCGCAAAGACCTTTTCGACGGCAACCGCACCGCCGGTCAATCCTACCAGCACCAACCCTACCTGAGGCAGAACCGCAGGAAGCGCGCGGCGCATCACCGCAAGCAGACACGCGGTGCGCGAGAATCCGGCGACGTGCCAGGTGATCAACCAAGGCTCGGCAAAGGTGGAGCTCAGCGTATCGCTGAATAGCTTTCCAAGCAGGCCTCCCGCGGGCAATCCCAATGCCAGCGCGGGCAGCACGGCGTACTCCCAGCCTCGCCAGCCGTAGGGAGGAAACAACTGCATCCACACGGCCCCGGCGAGCAGCAAAAAGGCCGCCAATAAAAACTCCGGCATGGCGGTGAGAGCGATGGCAATAAGCCCGCTGCCGCGTCGATTGTCGCCGCGTAGTCCCCGGAACACGGTGGGGGCGCACAGAAGCATCGTGACGACGAGGGCGACTAATAGCGCGCAGCTCATCAGCTGCAACGAGACGCCGGTTGCGGCCAGCATGCCCGGCAGTACCGGGTTGCCGGAGACCCAAGAGACGCCAGCGTCGCCATGCATCAGGCCGACGAGCCAGTGCCACAATAGCTGTAGCGGGCCTTGGTCAAGTCCGTAATGCTGGCGGATTGCCGTCAGCGCTTCTTGCGTCGCTTCCTGCTCGCCAGAGCGAGCGCGCAGCAGGGTTAGCGCCGGATCGCCGCCGGATAGCCAGGGCAGAAGCCCGATCAGCGTCACAATACCCGCAGTCATCGACAAACGCGACATCAGTGCGAGCGCGGGTCTCGCAAGAAAGGCGCGAGCGAAAGTGCGGGAGCAGGCCCGACGCATATTCGGTTCGGTCATGGCGTCGGCAGCACCTCATTGACCGTGGTCTCGCTGGTAATCAGCTCTCGCTCTCGCGGGTCGCGCATAACCTGACGCGCCCGCTCGGACTCTCCCTGAATGACCCGCTCATGCAAGAGCGGTATGGCGGCATTGGTGCCGAGGATGCGTTTTTCAGCGCGCATGATGGCCTGACGGNGGGCTTCGCCCGCGGGTATGCTTGCGGCTTCCTGCAACGCCTGATCGACGTCGGGATGGCAGAGCTGAGAGAGGTTGAACGAGCCTTTGCAGGCGAAGTCGCTGTATAGGTAGGCGACGGGGTCGCCGGAGTCTAATACCGTCGCACGGGACAGAATGAAAGCATCGAATTTTCCGGCGAGCGCATCGGACTCTATCTGGGCGTACTCGCGCACCTCCTGTTTGACGGTGAAACCGGCCGCGCTGAGTTGTTGCGACAGGTACACGGCCACTTCCGGCAGCTCGGTGCGGTCGCTAAAGGTCGCCAGCGTAATGGACGCGCCATGCGGCGCCCCGGCGGGCGTCGGCGAGGTGACGGGCTGACGCAGCGGGGCCGCCCACTGCAACGCAGGCCCCAGTAGTCCGACCGCCACATCCGCCCGCTGTTCGTATACGCCGTTAACTAGCGCCGTACGGTCGATGGCGTCGCGTACGGCGGCTCGCAGCGCCGGATCGCTAAATGCGCCTCGGCGGGTATTCAGATATAGCGTGTTGGTGCGCGGCATCGGGACTTCATGCACGCGGGCCGGGTCCAGTAATGGTACCTGAGAGACAGGGATCGCCTCGACGACATCCGCTGACTGAGTCCGTAGGGCGGCGGCGCGAGCCGCGCCGTCCGGTACAAAATCAACGTCAATTCCGGGCGCGGCGGCGAGCTTTCCCCAGTAGCGTTCAAAGCGATCGAGATGTGCGGTGGAGGTACCGTTGACGCGAGTCAGCACAAACGGACCGGTCCCTGCTCTGATTGGATTGACGACACCATTTTCCTGGTAGGCGGCGGGGGACAGAATAGCTAACTGCGGACTTGATAAGCGCTGAGGCAGCAGGGGATCGCGGCGAGCTGTTTTAATAATGACGGCGCGATCGCCGTCGGCGTGAATAGTCAGTTCGACGCCGTCCAAAATACGTGGTTTAGGAACGGCGCGTGTCGCTGCCGTCAGCGCGTTGACCACCGACGACGCATCCATGCTGCTGTCATCATGAAATTTGACGCCGGGGCGCAACGTCAGATGCCAGGTCGTTTCATCCAACGGGCGCCAGTGTGTCGCCAGCACCGGCTGCGTGTCTCCGTTGGCATCCAGTTTTACCAGCGTTTCAGCGGTGCTCCAACGGGACAGTTTGAAGGCGTCATCGCTAAAGGGCGACAACCCGGAACGAGGCGGCAGCAGCATGGCCACCCGAATGCGGGGCGAGGCGGCGCCGTCTGCGCTCGGCGTTTCCTGGTCGAAGCAACCGCTAAGCAGCAGACTGCCGATCAGCAAGGCGGAGGTACGATGCTGGAGAGGTGAAAGGAGGTTCATACACAATCCTTTTGGTTTTAATCGCACGTGGGCGACAGGTCGGTCGAAAATACGGGTACGGCTGCCAGCAGCGCGGCGCTCTGGGCGTGAGCGGGGTACGTCAAGAGCTGAGCGAGGGGGCGGTCTTCTACGATACGGCTTTGATGCATGACCAATACACGCTCGCAGAGTGCCGCGACTGCGGAGATATCGTGCGAGACAACCAGAAGGCCCATCTGTCGACGGCGGGCAACGTGCGCCATTAATGTAATGATCTGCTGGCGGAGCGGGAGGTCGAGTCCGCTGACCGGTTCGTCGGCCAGCAGAAAACGGGGTTTCAGCGCGATAGCGCGGGCAATGGCGACACGCTGAGCCTGCCCGCCGGATAGTTCCTGCGCATTTCTCGTCAGTAAGTCCGGCGCTAACTCCACTTGTTCGCACGCCTCCTGCACGGCATCCGCTATCTTTCCGCGATAGCCCAGCCGTCGTAGCGGCTCGGCTATCAGTTGGAATACGTTATGGTGCGGCGCCAGCGATCCTGCCGGATCTTGCGGAATGTACTGTACTCGCTGGCGATACCAGAGCAAGGCCGATGCGCGACCGGGACGGATGAGGCGTCCTTCGCAGTAAATCTCGCCTTCGGTCAGCGTCTCGAGCGCCAACATCGCTTTCAGCAATGTGGATTTACCTGAGCCGGAAGCTCCCACCAAACCCACTCGTTCTCCCTCCTCGAAACGCAGAGTAATATCGCTTAACGCCTGATAAAAGCGCGGACGCTGGAACCATCGACCGGGCTGCGGGTATCGGCGAGTCGCCTGCGACACATGGAGAAACGGCGTGTTCATCGGATTAGCTTGCCCATTGCAGCGAAGGTTGCGATAGCATCGCCAGCGTTTGGTGCTGTTGCTGTGCGGCGCTAATCAGTGTTCGCGTGTAGGGATGTTGGGGGTGGGCGAGTAGCGTGCGGGTATCACCTTGTTCAACGATATGACCGTCCTTCATAATCAGCAGGCGACGACATAGCGCGGCGGCGACGGCAATGTCATGCGTGATAAACAGCAGCGCGGAATCTGGTTTGTCGAGGCTATAGGCCCGTAGCGTGTTCAGTACCTGTGCCTGCGAAATGACATCGAGCGCGGTGGTGGGTTCATCGGCAATCAACAGAGGGCGCTGGCAGAGCAATGCCAGCGCGAGGCATACGCGTTGACGTTGGCCGCCAGATAGTTCTCCTGGGTGGCGTGGAAGAATGACGTCGGGATTGTCAAAGCCAACGGAGAGCAGCAAGGCGCGAAGCGGCTGAGGCGAGAGGCCGGCTGACTGCATGGCCATTCGTAGCTGTTTTTCAACGGTCACCAGCGGATTGAGCGCCGTCGAAGAGTCTTGAAATATAGCGGCGGGGCGGCTCCAGGCAGAACGACGCTGTATCGGGCGATGGGCGACTTCCTCACCGAAAAATCGAATACTGCCGCACACCTGGGTGTGGATGGGGAGCGCGCCCAGCAGCGCACGGGCGGTGAGCGACTTTCCGGAACCGGAGGCGCCCAGTAAGCCGACGCTTTCGCCCGCCGAGACGGAAAAACTGACGCCGCGAACTTTTATCCGGCCCTGAATCGCTAATTGCAGGCGGCTAACTTCAAGCACAAGTCGACCTCATGAGGCTCATTTTGATATGTGATAACATAACAATAAAATTATCAAAGATAAAGCTGCTTGAGTGCGTTGGCGGGGATAGGCTCGATGAGGCTTGTGACGGAATCGGCGTTGATAAAATCAGCCAGCGCGGGCGCGGCTGGCTGATGAAGGGTCAGTTGTTGACGGTTTGCTTGTGAAACAGCTCGCGGAATACGGGATAGATATCGTCCTGATCGCGAATGTGCTGCATGGCGAAGTTCTCGTACTTTTCCTGTAGGCGCTCGTATTCGCGCCATAGTGTCTGATGAGAGCGGCGTGTGATCTCGATATAGCTGTAATAGCGCACGAAGGGTAACAAATGACTGGCCAGCAGGTCGTGACACAGCGGCGAGTCATCCGCCCAGTTATCCCCGTCCGACGCTTGCGCGGCATAAATATTCCACAGCGCGGGATCGTAGCGCTCCTTAACCACTTCTTCCATCAGCTTCAATGCGCTCGATACAATCGTACCGCCGGTTTCCTGTGAGTAGAAAAACTCCTCCTCGTCTACTTCTTTGGCTTGCGTATGGTGCCGAATATAGACGACTTCCACGTTTCTGTATGATCGGCTGAGGAACAGATACAGCAGGATGTAGAAACGTTTGGCGATATCCTTGGTCGCCTGATCCATCGAGCCGGAAACATCCATCAGGCAAAACATTACCGCCTGACTGGAAGGCTCCGGCCTGCGTTCAAAGTTCTTGTAACGCAGGTCGAATGTGTCTATGAACGGCACGCGCGCAATGCGCTGCCGCAGTTCGGCGATCTCCGCGCGCAGCCGTTCCTCTTCCAACAGCTGGGCTGGCTCGGAGTTCTCCAGTAACGCGAGATGTTCTTCCAACGCGTGCAATTCGCGGCGTTTCCCCGCCGTCATCGCCATGCGGCGAGCGAGGGAATTTTGCAGCGATCGTACGACGCTGATATTGGCGGGCACGCCGTTCGAGGTATAGCCCGCTCGATGGTTTTTATACTCCGTCATCTGCCGATGTTCGGTTTTTTTCAGGTTAGGCAGCGCCAGGTCCTCGAACAGCAGGTCGAGATATTCGTCTTTAGATATCTGAAAAACGAAATCGTCCTGACCTTCGCCATCTTGGCTCGCTTCGCCCTGACCGGAACCGCCGCCGCCGCCGCCCTGCGGTCGCTCGATTTTATCATTCTGCACGAAGTGGTCGTTGCCAGGGTGAACACGGTGGCGTACGCCACCGCGGCCCTGATGAAACATCGGCTCACTGATATCCGAATTAGGGATCGTAATTGACTCCCCGTTGTCCACATCGGTTACCGAACGTTTATTAATGGCATCGGCAATCGAATGTTTTATCTGCGACTTATAGCGGCGCAAAAAACGCTGACGGTTAACCGCGCTTTTATTTTTACCGTTTAGCCGGCGATCGATGAAATAAGCCATGTTTCCCCCAAACGACGTTGCCTGTCGGTCTGTCGCATTAAGACGACTTTCTCACGCGCAGGTACCATTCGCATAACAATCGAACCTGCTTGCGGGTATAGCCTTTTTCCATCATACGGTCGACGAAGTCGTCGTGTTTTTTTTGCTCCTCGGTTGAGGTCTTGGTATTGAATGAAATCACCGGCAACAGCTCTTCGGTGTTGGAGAACATCTTCTTCTCAATCACTGTGCGCAGTTTTTCATAGCTGGTCCAGTTTGGATTGCGACCGTTGTTGCCCGCGCGAGCACGCAACACGAAGTTGACGATTTCATTACGGAAGTCTTTAGGGTTGCTGATGCCAGCCGGCTTCTCGATTTTTTCCAGCTCGCTGTTAAGCGCTTCGCGGTCGAACAGCTGGCCGGTATCGGGATCGCGATATTCCTGATCCTGAATCCAGAAGTCCGCGTAGGTGACATAGCGATCAAAGATGTTCTGGCCGTATTCCGAATAGGATTCGAGATAGGCGGTCTGGATCTCCTTGCCGATGAATTCCGCGTATTTAGGAATCAAATAGCCTTTCAGGTGCTCCAGATATTTTTCCGCCACGTCCTGCGGGAACTGTTCGCGTTCAATCTGCTGCTCCAGCACATAGAACAGGTGTACCGGGTTGGCAGCGACTTCGCTGTGGTCGAAGTTGAACACGCGAGACAGAATCTTAAAGGCGAAACGCGTGGACAATCCCTGCATGCCTTCGTCGACGCCGGCATAGTCCCGATATTCCTGGTAGGACTTGGCTTTCGGGTCCGTATCTTTCAGGCTTTCCCCGTCATACACCCGCATTTTCGAATACGTGCTGGAGTTTTCGGGGTCTTTCAGACGCGACAAGATAGAGAAGCGCGCCAGCGTTTCCAGTGTGCCTGGGGCGCAAGGCGACTGGCTCAGCTCACTATTTTGCAACAGCTTGTCGTAGATTTTGACCTCTTCCGATACGCGCAGGCAGTACGGCACTTTGACGATATACACACGGTCGAGGAAGGCCTCGTTATTCTTGTTGTTGCGGAACTGCACCCATTCCGATTCGTTGGAGTGAGCCAGAATGATGCCGTTGAACGGCAGGGCGGCAATGCCTTCCGTCCCGTTGTAGTTGCCTTCCTGCGTCGCGGTCAGCAGTGGATGAAGCACTTTGATTGGGGCTTTGAACATTTCCACGAATTCCATGATGCCCTGATTGGCGCGGCAAAGTGCGCCGGAGTAGCCATAGGCATCGGGATCGTTCTGGGCGAAATGTTCCAGTTTGCGGATGTCCACTTTCCCGACCAGCGCGGAAATATCCTGGTTATTCTCATCGCCGGGTTCAGTCTTGGCGATGGCCAACTGCGCCAGTATGGAGGGCCAGACTTTAACGACGCGGAACTTGGTGATGTCTCCGCCGAACTCCTGAAGCCGCTTGGCCGCCCACGGCGACATGATGGNGCCGAGATAACGACGCGGCACGCCATNCTCTTTTTCCAATATGGCGGCGTCTTCATGTGGATTGAACAGGCTCAGCGGGTGGTCGTTCACCGGGCTGCGTTCGCCGTCGGCGCTGAGTACGTAGATGGGCACGAGCTGCATCAGGGCTTTCAGGCGTTCGGCAAGAGAGGATTTCCCCCCGCCCACCGGACCGAGCAGATACAGAATCTGTTTTTTCTCTTCCAGACCTTGAGCAGCATGACGGAGATAAGCGACGATTTGCTCGATCGCTTCTTCCATACCGTAAAACTCTTCGAAAGCAGGGTAGCGGGCTATGACCCGGTTGGAAAACAAACGGGAAAGACGTGGTTCTTGCGCGGTGTCCACCATGACCGGATCACCGATAGCCATCAACAATCTTTCGGCAGCATTCGCATAAGCACTGCGATCCTGCTGGCAGATGTTAAGGAACTCTTGCAGAGTGAACTCTTCGTCTTTGGCAGCGTCGTAGCGCTGACGGTAATGATCAAATATGTTCATAGCGATGCCCGTCCTTCGTCGATTAACAACACAGAATAAGAGAGCGAGAGTATGAATACCGCCTATATAATGGTTAGCTCTCCTAAAGAAGAATTCCCCTTCAGAGTAGAGCAACCCTTATGCCAACTTGTGACGCGCTGCGCAGGTTCAACATCAATCTGTGCGGCAAGGGAATGTTGTCTTCACTTTAAAGCGTAGTTTGCCTCGGTGAAATTTCCTTCATTCTTCCTTGGGCTTTTCAAGATATTACAATGACTCAGTCCTTTGCGTCATAGGGAATCCCCCTTTACAGCGGGTCTGAACGAGTATGCCAGCGCTCCCGTCCGCCACTAGAAAAAATGGTTATAAGTTATCCGTTTCAGTCTGTAGTGGCGTTATTTTTCCACCATGACCATAATGGCAACCTACTCCCACGGGAGGCCCGATCGGAATAGGAGAAAGTGAGCAGTGAAAAAACTTCAATCAGTAGGTGTCGCGTTGGCGCTGAGCGTGACGGCGACGTTATCCGCACAGGCGGAGACCTTTTCTCTTGGGGTGGGTGTCATCGGCGAAACATCGGTTTATCGCGGTGACGACAACCACGTCTATCCTTTCCCGCAGGTGGTGTATGAAAGCGATAACTTCTATTTCCGAGGGTTGGGCGGCGGTTACTATCTGTGGAATGACGAGCAGAACAAACTTTCGTTGACCGCCTATTACAACCCGTTCGGATTTAAGCCGGGAGACAGTGACGACGGCAGCATGAAACAGCTGGATAAGCGTCGAGGCACGCTGATGGGTGGGGTGGCTTACCGTCATGATGCGCAATGGGGAACCATCCGCAGCGTCCTGGCCGCCGACACGCTGGGCAACAGCGATGGCGTCGTATGGGATACGGCCTACCTTTACCGCATCGATGCCGATCAGTGGCATTTCACGCCGGGGATTGGCGTGAACTGGTCGAGCGCTCGACAGAACCGCTACTACTATGGCGTGAGCAATAGCGAGTCAGCGCGTTCGGGCATTCAAAGCTATCGACCGGGAGACAGCTGGGATCCGTATCTGGAGCTGAGCGTGGGGTACACCATTACGCCTCGCTGGAACACCTGGATTATTGGTCGCTACACCCGTCTTAGTGATGAAGTGAAAAGCAGCCCGATGGTTGAGAAAAGCGATAGTCTGATGCTGGGCGGCGGAATCAGCTACGCCTTCTAAGCAGGAATGCACTCTTTTTGTGCTTTGAACGCACCGTGAACGTCAGTTAACGGTGCGTTTGCTTTATGATGAAGCACTTCAGTTCAGAAGGGCAGGCATGGTGAGACAATAACCGTACCGGCCTTTCATCCAAAATAGGATTATTTTGCGCTGGTGGAATGAACGCGTATAGAGGTCGCCAATTTAGCCGGCGCATGCCGGGTGAGGTTAAATGGTTGACTGATACGGGCAGTTTCCACACACACGAACGTTTTGTAACCCTCATCGGTGAGATCCGACATCGTTTTTGACAGCTGTTCCCCTGGGTTCCAGGCTACCACATCGCTATGGTCATGGTGGTGCACTTCTATTGTGCGCTCCAGAACCGGATCGTGGATAACGCTGGTCGCTTTAGGTTTGGTATAGACCCGGTCGGTGCGGTTGGGGAATGAGAGGTCACCTTGCTGGAAGCCGGGGTTTTCCGGATCGACCTTATCGATAAAGCGCTCACCCAGCCCGCTGACGTGCACGCGGCTGATGTCCCCGATATTGAAATAGCTGTGCAGGGCGCTGGTCATGCTGTATTCCCCTTCGAACTCCAACTCCACATCGCAAGACGTCTTAGTGAGCACGAAACGCGCATCCACCTTAAACGCCTGCGGCCAAATGGCGCGCGTTTCCTCATTGTCGCGAAGCGTGAGAGTCAGCGTAACGCCGTCCGCATCATCGATATGGGATGAGAAGGCCCAGGGCATGATGCGCGCAAAGCCGTGACTGGGTTCGGCCACGGGACCAAACCAGGGGAAGCAGACAGGAATGCCGCCGCGAATGGCTTTCCCTTCCTTAAATAACGTGTTGTCGCTGAGCCAAATAACCGGTGCGGCGCCGGTGGGTTGCCAGGCGATTAAATGGGCCCCTTGCAGTGCGACGGCGGCTTTCAACTGCGGATGGTCGATGACGACGATCGGCAGTTGATCCTGCTGACGCAACGTAATATGGGGGGAAATCGTTTTACTGACAGGAAGGGAAAACAGGGCATCAGTCATAAGCGGGCCTATTCATCTATAAGTAGAAATCAATCATGAATATTGTGGCACTCATGACGCCATTCCCCAATAGGAATTCGCCGTCTCGTCGACCCGCGTCAAAAAATAGCGTTATCGGTTTCCACGTTACTTTACCTGGAGACGTTAGCGTGCGCAGCTCTGTTTGGACAGGGAATGTCGCCGGCAGGCGGAGGCCATCGCAACTCACCAAGAAAAGACGAGAATAGACGTCATGATGCGAGTGAGAACGACGAATCGGTCAGAGAGTCGGAAAGGGGGGTATAAAACGTCGTGCGGGGTGGGGCATGGCACTCGATGGCGCGTGAGAAGCCATCGCGCAGTAAAAACCGCCGTGGACCAAGATCGTCGTGTATTAAAAAGGGCGACTTGCGTCGCCCTTGATTCAGTTACCGATCTTCAGCTCATTATTTGGAGATGTGAGCAACCAGATCCAGAACCTTGTTGGAGTAGCCTGTTTCGTTATCGTACCAAGCAACCAGTTTCACGAAGTTGTCGCTCAGAGCGATACCGGCTTTAGCATCGAATACGGAAGTCAGTTTTTCACCGTTGAAATCGGTAGAAACCACTGCGTCTTCGGTGTAGCCCAGCACGCCTTTCAGTTCGCCTTCAGAAGCTTCTTTGATTGCAGCACAGATAGCGTCGTAAGAAGCGCCTTTTTCCAGACGTGCAGTCAGGTCAACAACGGATACGTTCGGAGTCGGAACGCGGAACGCCATACCAGTCAGTTTACCGTTCAGAGCCGGGATAACTTTACCGACAGCTTTAGCGGCACCGGTAGAAGACGGGATGATGTTCTGAGATGCGCCGCGGCCGCCGCGCCAGTCTTTGTGAGACGGGCCGTCAACGGTTTTCTGAGTAGCGGTAGTGGCGTGAACAGTGGTCATCAGCGCTTCAACGATACCAAATTTGTCGTTGATAACTTTAGCCAACGGCGCCAGGCAGTTAGTGGTGCAAGATGCGTTGGAAACGATATCCTGACCCGCATAGTCTTTATGGTTAACGCCCATAACGAACATCGGCGTGCTGTCTTTAGAAGGACCAGTCAGTACGACTTTCTTAGCGCCAGCCTGGATGTGTTTACGTGCAGTTTCGTCAGTCAGGAAGATACCTGTCGCTTCTGCAACAACGTCAACACCCGCTTCGTTCCATTTCAGGTTAGCCGGATCGCGTTCTGCGGTAACACGGATGGTTTTGCCGTTAACGACCAGATGACCGTCTTTAACTTCAACAGTACCGTTGAAGCGGCCATGAGTGGAGTCATACTTCAGCATGTAAGCCATGTAGTCCGCATCTAACAAATCGTTGATTGCAACGATTTCAACGTCTGAACGCTCCTGGGCAGCGCGGAAAACAATACGGCCGATACGGCCAAATCCATTGATACCTACTTTGATAGTCATATATTCCACCAGCTATTTGGTTTGTGAATAAAAGGTTGGCTGTAAAATTACAAAAACCTTCCCGAGGGTCAAGCGGAATCGTGTCAATAGTTGCTGTATGTCAAAACTATGGGCAACCCTTGCACGATAAATCATCTATTCGGTCATTTCAGTTGTTGGACAACATGATAGGAGCATTGGCCGGGTATGAGAACACCCGATGGGGGTATTATTGTGACATGGATCACAATTAGCACCCCGTCAGGCTCTAGCCTATCGCAATAACAGGCCAAATAACGTTTCGAGTGTTAATTTTTTGTAGTGCTTACGGTCTATACTCTTTAACACGCATAATAATTTTTTTTGTGAGCAAAGCGATGGACAAAGACCTTAATGACTCTCCTCAGCGCGATAACCTGACGGAAATACAACGATATGTCACCCAACAGCGGGGAACTGAACCGCCGTTTTCCGGCAAGTTGCTGCATAACAAGCAGACCGGCATTTACCACTGCTTATGTTGTAAGCAGCCCCTGTTTTACTCGGATAACAAGTTTGACTCTGGCTGCGGCTGGCCCAGTTTTGATCAACCTGTGTCTGCGGAGGCGATTCGTTACCTGGATGATAATTCGCATAATATGCATCGGGTGGAAATTCGTTGCGGCAATTGTGATGCTCATCTCGGGCATGTATTTCCTGATGGCCCCAAAGAGACGACCGGTGAGCGTTATTGCGTCAACTCGGCCTCGCTAAGTTTCATCGATGCGGAAAATAATCAAAAAATAGACGGCTAGATGTCTATTTAATTGAAACGTTTCAGCTACCAATGATTCCAATGGGGGCGTCGCTACCTCAAGGCACGCTAATACGGTCATTAATCTTGCGTGCCGTGGACCTCAACACCCTCTAACACGCATAAATCAAGGAATATGGGCAATGCAGATTGAGGATGTGTTAAATGCGATGACGCCGGAGATCTACCAGCGTTTGGCGACAGCGGTGGAGTTGGGAAAATGGCCCGACGGCGTGGCGTTGACTGCGGAACAGAAAGACAACGCCATGCAGATGGTCTTACTCTGGCAGTCACGTCATAACGTAGAGGCCGACCACATGAGCATCAATCAGCAGGGCGAAATAGAAATCAAAAGCAAGCAGGCGCTTAAGCAGCGATTTATTGCGGCTGCAGAGCCAATTAGGATGTTTAAACCGCAGGACTGATGGCGTTGACCTTGTTGCCCTCGCCACCGATTATCTAGCCTTACGAGGAGGCAAGCGCGGTGATAAACGCCTGCGACTCTGTCAAGATCGCGCCCTGCGCCTGCATCTCCTCGAGCGCCTTCTGGCTGTCTGCGGGCTGTAGATTGACTCCGCGACAGCCGTCCACCAAGACCTCAGTACGATACCCCAGCGCCAAGGCATCCAGCACCGAGTACTTCACACAATAGTCCGTCGCCAATCCCATGATGGCGAGCGAGTCGATCTGCTGGGCGCGAAGCCAGTCGTCCAGTTCGGTTTTTACCCGATGGCCGTTATCAAAGAAGGCGCTGTAGCTATCTATATCGCTGGCGGTTCCTTTATGGACGACCCAGTCGATAGCCTGCCGATTGAGCGCCGGGTGGAACTCGGCGCCCGGTTCGCCTGCGACGCAGTGCACCGGCCACCATACCTGAGGCAGTCCGTCCAGCATGCCGAGTTCGCCGATGGTCGTGCCGGAATTGGCGGCAAAGCTGCGATGATCCGCCGGATGCCAGTCAAGGCTTGCCACTACGGTGATCTGCGCGTCATGACAGGCGGAGATCGCACGGTTAGCCACCGGGATGACACTATCGCCCTCGCTGATGGCCAATGCGCCGCCGGGACAAAAATCATTCTGCAAATCGATCAGTAACAACGCTTTGCTCATGCCGCCTCCGAATTTTAGCTATTGCTGAGTTCACCCCGCAGATCCTGCTGCATTAGACGGCGGATATCATCGGGGGACAGGTCTTCCCGGCTTAGCAGATAATGCAGCTTGGTGAGCGTCGCTTCAACGGTCATATCGAAACCGCTGATCACGCCGGCTTGAGACAGCGCATTACCCGTCGCATAGCCTTCCATGTTGACGCAGCCGGACATGCACTGCGTCAAGTTGACCACAATAATGCCCCGATCGGATGCTTCCCGCAGCTCCTGCAGAAACGCTTTGTTCTGCGGAGCGTTGCCGACGCCGTAAGAGCGCAGAATTAACGCTCGAACAGGTTGAAGCAGGAAGTTGCGCACGACGTCGGCGGAAATACCGGGGTAAATGGTGATAACGCCGATTGGCTGAGGGGTGATGTCATGAACGACCAGCGAATCTGCCGACTCAACCAACGGCGCCGAGGAGAGGCGACGAATATGGATACCGGTTTCCAGCAGCACGGGGTAGTTGGGTGACGAGAACGCATCAAAGCCGTCGGCATGCGCTTTGGTGGTGCGGTTGCCGCGCAGCAGCTTATTGTTGAAGAACAGACTGACCTCGTTGATAGGATGATTGGCCGCCACATACAGCGCGTTCAGCAGGTTGGTTTGTCCATCGGAACGCAGTTCTGCCAGCGGGATCTGTGACCCTGTCACGATAACGGGTTTGGCCAGATTCTCCAGCATGAATGAAAGCGCCGACGCCGTGAAGGCCATCGTGTCTGTCCCATGCAAAATCACGAAACCGTCATAATCGTCGTAATGCTGCCGTATGTCGTTGGCGATGATCTGCCAGTCTTCCGGCGTCATGTCCGAGGAATCGATCAGCGGCGTATATTCATGAATGGTAAAGGACGGCATTTCCGGCCGATGAAACTCGGGCATCTGTGCCAGCTGCTGCTGGAGATGGCCTGAAACCGGGATATAGCCTTGAGCGGAGTGTTGCATGCCGATTGTGCCGCCCGTATAGGCGACATAAATGGATTTCTTTTGCATGGATGTGATTACGTCAAAATCAAAAAATGGATTATAGAGCGAAGCAAGGGGAAAAGCAGCCCGGCGATTGTCGCCGGGCGGGTGAAGCGATTAGCGAACGTTGCCGCAACTTAGGCAAATGACGTAGCGATGTTGCGGGTCGGTTAGTTTAGTCGATAGAGAGGGTTGTGCGCGAAGCATCTCGCTCAACTCCGCGACGGGCGCAGGAAACAGCGTCTGCAAAGCGTCGGGAAGCGTGGCGTAGACCGAGCTTCGCACCTGATTGAAGAGCACATCCAACACTCCTTCGTCCTCTTCGAACCAGACCAGCTGATGATGATCCAACTTAGCTAACTCCGCCGCCTTCTTCACCGCGTCGTCGAAGTCGCCGAGCGTATCGACCAGGCCGTTGGCTTTTGCGTCACTGCCGATCCAGACGTGGCCCTGCGCAATTTCGTCCACTTGTTCAGGAGTCTTGTTGCGAGACTTCGCCACCAGAGAGAGGAAGTTTTTGTAGCCGCGCTCAATGTTGACCTGCATCAGTTGGCCGAATTCGGGCGGCAGCGCCTTGGTCATAGACAGATCGGCCAGCGGCGAGGTGGCGACACCGTCGGTATGTACGCCAACGCTGTCTAAGGTATTCTCGACCGTATTGATCACGCCGAAGATGCCGATGGAACCGGTAAGCGTACTGGGGCTGGCGACAATAGCGTTAGCTGGCGTGGAGATCCAGTAACCGCCTGAGGCGGCCATGCCTCCCATCGAGACCACCACCGGTTTGCCAGCCTGACGTGCGGCGGCCAGCTCGGCGCGGATTTGCTCGGACGCGGTGACGCTGCCGCCTGGGCTGTTCACGCGCAGGATGATGGCTTTCACCTTCGGATCGAGCCGGGCATCGCGAATTTGTCCAGCCGTCGTATTACCGCCGACATAACCGGGCGCCTCATTCCCATCGACGATCATGCCATTGGCGAAGATCACGGCAATCTGGTTGTTATCCGGCTGAGGATCGGTCAGCGCGTAGTCATAGAAAGAGGTGTAGTTAAAGTCTTTGCTTTTTGCATCCCAACCGAAGGTCTTGATCAGCTGCTGTTCAATGACCGTGCGGGAAGCCACTTCATCCACCAGTTTGTTATCCAGCGCATAGCGTGCGGTGTCGCCGTCCGCCGCGCGCAGGGCGGTGAGCAGGCCGTCGGCGCCAGGGAAGAGCTGCTGAGGCGTGATTTCACGATTCGCGGCTATCGTCGTTAGGTAGTTTTGCCACAGGCTGTTAATCCAGCGTCCGTCGGCATCCCGTGCCGCAGGGGACATGTCATCTCGTATATAAGGCTCGACGGCGGATTTGTAGGTGCCGACGCGGAAGATGTGGGTCGTGACCTTTAGCTTATCCAGCAGCGTTTTATAGTAGAGATTGTTGGTGGCGAAGCCGTGCAGGTCGATGCCGCCCTGCGGCGTCAGGAAAATCTTGTTGGCGTAACTGGCCAGATAGTACTGAGACTGGTCGTAGTTATCGCCTACGGCGTAAATCGGTTTGCCCGTGTCGCGGAATTCGCGCAGTGCTTTGCCGATATACTGCAATGACGGCTGATCGGCGCCGACGAAGTCGGACAGATCCATCACCATGCCGGTAATATTGCGGTCGTTTTTGGCTTGCCTAATCACATCAATGACGTCGAATAGCGAATTCTCTTGATTGCGATTGGCGGACACGCCTAAAAACTCGCGGCCGAACTGCCGCAGCTTATTATTCACTGAGGGTTTATCGACGACGACGCCGGTGATGTTCAACATCAGCGCGCCTTTCGCAGCTTCAGGCGGGGTCGCCTTGAATTGACTGTAAATACCCACGCCAACCAAGATCAGCATGATAAGAAAAATATTGAGGATGAATTCCCGGATGAAATTAAGCAGGCGCCACCCCCACTTAAAGAATCCGCTGAAAATCCGCCACATCGTGCGCATGATAACTCCGAAAATGGGAAAAACAGTTTAGTATCCTAATGAGCGGACAGGTAAAAGTCAGCTTTTTATCTTGCCCTGCGCGGCCACACAGGTTGTTAACTTGTAACAAAACTTCTGGCTGTGCTACCGTTGCGCGCGATCTCGTCTTAACCCTTGCTACCTGATGAATTACAGGAGATGTGTGATGGATGCCTTGGAACTATTACTTAATCGTCGTTCGGCTTCCCGGCTGGCTGCACCGGCCCCCGCTGGCGCTGCGCTGGAAAATATCATTCAGGCCGGTATGCGGGCACCCGATCACGGCGCACTGCAACCGTGGCGCTTCTTCGTCATTCAGGACGAGGGCCTCAGTCGCTTCAGCGATGTGCTGGTCGAAGCGGCGCAGCAAAATCATCTGGATGAGTCGGCTATCGAAAAGGCGCGTAAGTCGCCGTTTCGGGCACCGCTGATTATCACGGTCATCGCGCATTGCGAAGAAAATCACAAAGTTCCTGTATGGGAGCAGGTGGTGTCGGCGGGCTGCGCTGTTCATGCCATGCAGATGGCGGCTCAGGCGCAGGGGTTCAACGGCATCTGGCGCAGCGGCGCCTGGACGCACAGCGAGCGCGTACGCGAAGCCTTCGACTGTCGTCCGCAGGATGAAATTGTCGGATTTCTTTACTTGGGTACACCTCAGCTGAAAGCCTCCTCGACGCTGACGCCGATCGACCCGGATCGGATCGTCCGCTATTTCTGAAGTGATTGGCCATGTCGAATCGCTATCTCGCTGCCTCTATACCAATAGAGAAGCAGCCTTAATAACAACTGCCGGTAGTGCGGTGAATCATGCGACTTTTTATTGCCGAAAAGCCCAGCCTGGCGCGGGCTATCGCCGATGTTTTGCCTAAACCCCATCGGCGGGGTGAGGGTTATATCGCCTGCGGACAGCACGATGTCGTGACGTGGTGCGTGGGCCATTTGCTGGAGCAGGCTCAGCCGGATGCCTACGATCCCCGCTATGCGCGTTGGGCGCTGGACGATCTGCCGATTGTGCCGCAGAAGTGGCGGCTGCAGCCGCGGCCTTCCGTGAGTAAGCAGCTCAATNCCATCAAAAAACTTTTAGCGCAGGCGGACGACGTTATTCATGCCGGCGACCCCGACCGCGAAGGTCAGCTGTTGGTCGATGAGGTGTTGGAATATCTCGAACTTCCTAATGAAAAACGTCAACGCGTTCAACGCTGCTTGATTAACGATCTCAACCCGCAGGCGGTCGAGAGAGCCGTGGCCCGTCTGCGGGAAAACCGTGAATTTATCCCGCTGTGTGTTTCTGCGCTGGCGCGTTCGCGCGCAGACTGGCTGTATGGCATCAATATGACCCGCGCCTATACACTGCTGGGCCGACATGCCGGCTATGATGGCGTGCTGTCGGTGGGAAGAGTGCAGACGCCTGTGCTGGGATTGGTGGTTCGGCGCGACGAAGAGATCGAAAACTTCGTGCCTAAAGACTTTTTCGACGTCAAAGCGCATATCGTGACGCCGGCGGATGAGCGCTTCACGGCGCTGTGGCAGCCCAGTGAATCCTGTGAACCTTATCAGGACGAGGAGGGGCGTTTGCTACACCGGCCGCTGGCGGAACATGTGGTGAACCGCATTGCCGGACAGCCAGCGCACGTCACCGGCTATAATGATAAACGGGAATCAGAAATTGCCCCGTTGCCTTATTCGCTGTCTACGTTGCAGATCGAAGCCGCCAGACGGTTTGGTTTAAGCGCCCAGCAGGTCCTGGATACCTGTCAGCGGTTGTATGAAACCCACAAACTGATTACCTATCCCCGTTCGGACTGCCGCTATCTGCCCGAAGAGCACTTTGCGGGACGACAGGCGGTATTGCAGGCGATTGGGGTGCATCAGCCTGATTTACAACCGCCGGAGCCGATTTTTAACAGCGAACGCCGCAACCGATGCTGGGATGACGGCAAGGTGGATGCTCACCACGCGATCATCCCTACGGCGCGAACAACTAAGACGACGCTGACTCAGCATGAAAGTCAGGTTTATATGCTGGTTGCCCGGCAGTATCTGATGCAGTTCTGCGCTGAAGCCGTTTTCCGCAAATGCGTGATAGAACTCGATATCGCGGGCGGTAAATTTGTGGCCAAGGCCCGTTTTCTGGCGGAAGCGGGCTGGCGCACGCTCCTCGGCGGCAAAGAACGGGACGAAGAGAACGAAGGGACGCCGCTGCCGGTTGTCAGCAAAGGCGATGAACTATTGTGTGAACGGGGAGAGGTGGTCGAGCGCCAGACTCAGCCGCCGCGCCATTTTACCGATGCGACGCTACTCTCGGCCATGACGGGAATTGCCCGGTTTGTGCAGGATAAAGAACTGAAGAAAATTCTACGTGCGACCGATGGTCTAGGAACGGAAGCGACGAGAGCCGGCATTATCGAACTCTTGTTCAAACGTGCTTTCCTGGTCAAAAAAGGGCGTTACATCCATGCCAGCGAAACCGGGCGAGCGCTAATCCATTCGTTGCCGCCCAGCGCCGCGCATCCGGATATGACCGCGCATTGGGAGTCCACGCTGACAAAAATCAGCGAAAAACAGTGTCGCTATCAGGATTTTATGCAGCCATTGACGGAATCTCTGTGCGACATCATCCAGCAGGTCAGGCATCGTGGCAGTATGCCGTTATTACGTGGCCTGCCGCCCGCGCCCGGCAAATCGAAACCAAAAAAGCGGCGTAAGTCGCAGCCTAAGGTGAAGGAGCAAAATTCATGACGGTAAAATGGGGACAGATTCTGGCGGCAACGCTGGTGATTTTCCCTCTCTGGGGGCAGGCTAATCCAGGGAGTCATACGAATACCGATATTGTCGTGCCGGTTCCGCCGCAGGTGATTTGGGGCAACGGCAACCATTCAGGCCAACAGGAAAACGCTCAGCAATGCATCCGTTGCTGCACCTATCAGAACAAGCAGTATTCCGAAGGGGCGGTCATCAAGATGGAAGGCGTATTGTTGCAATGCTCTGAGGATAAGCAGCGGCTCAGCACCAATAATCTGGTGTGGAAAATGGTCAAATAAACCGTGGCGGGGCTGAGATGCGGCCCCGCCGACGAGCGTTTAAAGTGAAAATTCTGCCCAGATAGGCGCATGATCCGATGGTTTTTCCATCGCACGGATGGTGTAGTCGATACCGGTCGAGGTGCAGCTTTCCGCCAGAGACTGGCTTGCCAAAATCAGATCGATACGCAGGCCGCGATTAGTATCAAAGCCTTTGGAGCGATAGTCGAACCATGAAAATTGGTCGTTGCAGGAGGGATTGGCGGCGCGGAACGTGTCCACCAGCCCCCAGTTTTGCAGTCGGGCCAACCACTCACGCTCTTCCGGCAAGAAAGAGCACTTACCGGTGCGCAGCCAGCGCTTACGGTTCTCTTCTCCAATCCCTATATCCAGATCGGTCGGGCTGATATTCAGATCGCCCATGATGACCAGCGGTTGCCCTTCCGGGTGATGGTGTTCGATATAGTTCTGCAGATCCTGATAGAAACGCGTTTTTGCAGGAAATTTAGTCGGATGGTCTCGGCTTTCTCCCTGAGGAAAATAGCCGTTGATGACGGTCAACGGACCTTGAGGGGTATTGATATCCGCCATGATAATGCGTCGCTGCGCGTCTTCCTCATCGGTCGGAAATCCGCGGCGGACCGCCAGTGGTTCTTTCTTCGTCAGCAACGCTACGCCGTAATGACCTTTCTGGCCGTGGTAGAACACGTGATAGCCATGCTGTGCCACGTCTTCCAACGGAAACATGTCGTCGTGTACCTTGGTTTCCTGTAAACCAATGACGTCCGGCTGGTGTTGTTCGACCACTGCGGCTAATTGATGAGGCCGCGCTCGCAGGCCGTTGATGTTAAAAGAAACAAACTTCATGTTCGCTGCCGTTGTAATGAAAATGTGCCGTGATGGTAGCAGAAATGAGGGCGGCGAGTCACGGTCGAGACCCGGCATAAAGGCCGATAGTAACCATCGTTGTGGCAGGGTTGATGGCGGTCCTGAGAGCCCGTATACTCCGCGTCTCGCAGGAGAGAGGAGGCCATCACAGGCCATCCCGCCGAAGGCGCAAACTCCCATAATCGCTCAGGCCACCTTACTGCAGATTCTATCCACGCCAACTGGAGAGCGGTTGCCAGACAACCCACCGAAGGGGCAAGCAGCAGCTGCTGCACAAACTCTCAGGTAAAAGGACAGAGGGAGGGGCACAACCACGAGAGGCTCGTGTGCTGACCTATATCTATCTTATTGCCATCACCGCAGAGGGGATGTCCGGCGCGCTGGCGGCAGGCCGCCGCAATATGGACATCTTCGGCGTTTCCTTGATCGCCTTTATTACCGCGCTCGGCGGCGGCACTGTCCGTGACATTCTCCTCGGCAATTTCCCCATCGGCTGGACTCAACATCCGGCTTACATCTATCTCACGGTCGGCGCCGGTCTGTTTACCGTCATTATTGCGCGCTTCATGCAGCATCTGCATCGGCTGTTTCTGGTACTCGATGCCATGGGGCTCATTGCGTTCACGATTATTGGCTGCAACGTGGCGCTGCNCCTGAATTACTCGTTGACGATCGTGGTCATCACGGGGGTGACGACAGGCATTTTCGGCGGGATCTTGCGGGATATTTTCTGCAACCGCACGCCGATGGTGCTGCGTAAAGAGCTGTATGCCTGCGTCTCGCTGCTGGTCGCGTTGCTGTATCTCGGTTTTCGGCACGTCGGCCTTAACCACGATATCAACCAACTTCTTTCCTTTTTGATCGGACTCTCTGTGCGCTTGGCGGCAATTCGCTGGTCATGGCAACTGCCGGTATTTACCTATATGCCCGGAAGTTGGAAAGGGTAAGCGAGCGGCATTGGCTCATAGAGGGATCTTGAGGCCGACTGCGAGATGTGGAGAGGAACAGGCAACTTCAGCGTGTTGGGTTTGCTTGGGGAGAGACTCTGAGAAGATGGTGGTGGGGGAAGGATGACTCGTCACTTCGTTCCTCGCCCTTCGGGCCGTGCTGCGCACGTTGTCTCGCTATGCTCGACTCGAACCTTGTCGAAGGTTCTCACCTTCCCCCCTACGGGAACAGGCGACTTCAGCGTGTTGGGTTTGCTTGGGGAGGGACTTTGAGAAGATGGTGGTGGGGGAAGGATGACTCGTCACTTCGTTCCTCGCCCTTCGGGCCGTGCTGCGCACGTTGTCTCGCTATGCTCGACTCGAACCTTGTCGAAGGTTCTCACCTTCCCCCTACGGGAACAGGCAACTTCAGCATGTTGGGTTTGCTTGGGGAGAGACTCTGAGAAGATGGTGGTGGGGGAAGGATTCGAACCTTCGAAGTCTGTGACGGCAGATTTACAGTCTGCTCCCTTTGGCCGCTCGGGAACCCCACCACTGGCCTGAAACGTGTTTTGCGTTAAGCGGGGCGCATCATAACAAATGCCGCGCCCCTGTAAAGTCTGAACCGGCAAATTCAGATTCGTTTGCCGGTTTTTTATGCCATCTGACGCTGTCTTGAGCGGCTCGATGACATGAGGTTAAACGTTACAGGATGATCGTGCGATTCCCATAGACGAAAACTCGCTGTGCCAGCACTTGATAGAGCGCTCGGCTGAGGACGTTTTTCTCGACGTCGCGACCCGCACGCATCATGTCGTCCGCGGTATAGGTGTGATCAACATGAATCACGTCCTGCATGATGATGGGGCCTTCATCCAGACTGTCATTCACATAGTGAGCCGTGGCGCCGATGATTTTGACGCCACGCTCATACGCCTGGTGGTAAGGGCGGGCGCCGATAAATGCAGGCAGGAATGAATGGTGAATATTGATAACCTGATTCGGGTAGTGCTGTACGAAGGCCGGGGTCAGGACCCGCATGTATTTCGCCAGGACCACATAGTCCGGCTGATACTGGTCGATCTGCGCGATCATTTTTTGATCGTGTTCGTCGCGGGATAATCCTTCGTGACTAATCAGATGGAACGGAATATCGAAACGTTCAACCAGCGTGCGCAGCGTTTCGTGGTTACCAATCACCGCGGCGATTTCGACATCTAAGCCACCGTAGGCGTTTTTCATCAACAGGTCGCCGAGGCAGTGAGCTTCTTTGGTCACCAGAATCACAATGCGACGACGACCTGCGTTGCTGAGTTCTCGAACGGAGCCTGCAGGTAAAGCGCTGTCCAGATCTTCCAGCAATGTATTATCGTTGAAAATGCCTTCTAATTCGGTGCGCATGAAGAATCGCCCGGTGCGATGGTCGACATACTCGGAGTTCTGCACGATGTTCAACTCGTGCTTATAGCAAATGTTGGTTATTTTTGCGATTAGCCCTTTCGAATCAGGGCAGATGGTACGAAGAACTTTTCTTTGTATATTCTGGGATTGCATGGGGGTGTCGATCCTGTCCAAAGCAAATATCAATTATTTTTTCAGCGCGCGGGAAGGGCGAGCTGTCACTCTATTGTCCGCAGCACTTTTTGTATTTTTTACCTGAGCCGCAGGGACAGGCTTCATTTCTGCCAGTAGGCAGATGAACGCCGTCGACATAGTACCAGCGATCGTGATGGCGAAGGAAGCGTGAGCGCTCTCTCATCAATACGTTACGGTGAGGCGTGTCCTTGTCTGCATATCGCGCCGCAAACTCGACGAATCCTTCATCGGCCGCTTTCCCCGCACTCGTCGCCAGTACGTTAAGACCCCGCCATTCTGTGTTGCTGCAGGTGGCTGCGATATCGGCTCGAAAGTTTTCGGCCTGACAGGTTGGGTGCCATGTGGCTATCAGATAGTCAATGTCTTGTTGAACGTAAGCGCTATAGCGCGATCGCATCAGCGATTCTGGGGAGGGAGCGGCCTTGACACCCTGAATATAAGGCTTACAGCAGCGTGAAAAGGGTTGTTGATTGCCGCAAAAGCAACATTCGGACACAATATCTACCTTAATAATTTTTTAATGAATTAACTAGTTGAGACGTATCTTAAAAACACTTCATATAGTACCCAGCGAGTTTGACGCATGGCAATGTAGTCTAGAATAAAGCAGGCAGGGGGGAAACCATGCGTAAGGTCAAGGTCGGATTGGCTTTGGGATCCGGTGCTGCAAAAGGATGGGCACATATTGGCGTCATCAATGCGTTGAAAGATCTCGGCATTGAGCCTGAAATCGTCGCCGGATGTTCGGTTGGATCGTTGGTTGGCGCAGCTTATGCGACGAATCAGTTGGACAGCATGGCGCGTTGGGTCAGTGGTTTCGGCTATTGGGATGTGATCCGACTAATGGATCTGTCGTGGCGGCGAGGAGGATTACTGAGGGGCGATCGTGTTTTCGAACATGTTCGTCAGTTGTTGCGTACCCAGCGTATTGAGGATTGCGCCATCAAGTTTGGCGCGGTTGCCACCAATTTGAGTACAGGTCGTGAACTCTGGCTGACAGAGGGAGATCTGCACCTGTCTATACGCGCTTCATGCAGTATGCCGGGGTTGCTGTCCCCGGTCTCGTTCAACGGCTATTGGCTGGTGGATGGCGCTGTCGTCAATCCTGTCCCCGTGTCATTAACGAGGGCCTTGGGCGCGGATGTCGTGATAGCCGTTGATTTACAGCATGATGCAAGTCTGAAAAGTCATGATTTGCTCTCCGTGAAACCGCCTCAACCGGCGATGGAAGCCGTATCGGTAGGAGGGTGGTCGCAGCGGATACGCGAGCGACTTCACCTGAGAGGACGGCGTCCGGCGGAAGTCAGACCTACGGCGATGGAGATTATGAGCACCTCGATTCAGGTGCTTGAAAACCGCCTGAAAATGAGCCGTATGGCCGGGGACCCGCCGGATGTATTGATTCAACCCTACTGCCCGCAGATAGCGACGCTGGATTTTCATCGCGCGCAGGAAGCCATAGAGGCGGGCAGACGGGCGGTAGAAAAACAACGAGAGATGTTATTGCCATTGGTTCACCGGGCTACCTGAGCCACATTCGGGTAGTCTGAATGACAACATCAGCACGATGAATATGAACAGACTGAGTTTTAAGGGGCAACTGATGGCACGACCATTAACGGGGAAAGAGATTTTAATCGTTGAAGACGAAGCTGTTTTCCGGTCTGTGCTGGCTGGTTATCTGACCTCATTGGGCGCCAACGTCATAGAAGCGGACAATGGCCACAATGCCTTCGAAATGATTACTCACCAGCAGCCGGATCTCATCATCTGCGATTTGAATATGCCTACCATGGGCGGATTTGAGTTTGTCGATCGATTTCGTCAGCAGAATACCGACACACCTATCCTCGTCATATCGGCAACCAGTCACATGGCTGATGTCGCGAAAATATTACGGCTCGGTGTTCAGGATGTCCTACTGAAACCGGTCAATGATTATAGCCGATTACGCGAAACGGTAATGTCATGTCTTTACCCTGATATGTTTACTTCACAGGTGAGTGAAGTCGATAAGTTAATGCAGGATATGGAATCGCTGAATCAATGCCCGGCCGATGTAAACAAACTATTGGAGCAATTACAGCCGCCTGTCAATCAGACGATTGCGCAGTGCCGTATTAATTATCGGCAACTCACCGTAGCGGATCATCCTGGATTAGTATTGGATATCGTTGCGTTATCTGAAGATGAACTGGCGTTTTACTGCTTGGACGTTACACAGGCCGATCATAATAATGGTGTCGTTGCTGCATTGTTATTACGCGCATTATTCAACGGGCTATTACGCGATCATCTCGCCAATCAGCAGCGTAAACAGCCTGAATTATCCATGTTGTTAAGACAAGTGAATCAACTGTTACGTCATGCCGGTCTTAAGGGCGAGTTTCCATTATTGGTCGGTTATTACCATCACAGTGTGAAAAAACTGATTCTTATTTCCGCAGGATTACATGCGACGCTTAGCGTAAAAGAAAATCAGTTGATGCTTCATAGCGGAATTCCGCTTGGCGCAAAGGATAGCGCTTATCTGAATCAACTCGGATATCAGTGCGAATCGTGGCAATGTCAGATATGGGGAAGTGGTGGGCAACTACGTTTAATGGTTTCTACGGATTAATCTGATGGTCACCGGGATAAGCATACTTCAACCTGTAGCGACGCATTGTAATTATTTGGCTTTCTACAATTTGAGGGGTAATGCGCTTTCTTTTTCCGAGTATGGGTCAGTACCGAGCAATGCGTATCGTAACTGATATACTCAGTGCTCATGGGTAGAAGATAAATAAAGCTCATTATTTGAACGAAATATACGAGGTTGTTTATGTCAGCTGTCAATAAAAAAGTAAAAAAAGCGGTCATTCCTGTGGCCGGGCTGGGAACGCGGATGCTGCCAGCCACCAAGGCTATTCCAAAAGAAATGTTACCGCTGGTTGATAAACCTTTAATTCAATACGTAGTCAATGAATGTATTGCGGCAGGCATTAACGAAATTATTCTGGTAACGCATTCCTCCAAAAATTCGATTGAAAACCACTTCGATACCAGCTTTGAACTTGAAGCTATGTTAGAAAAACGTGTTAAGCGACAACTGTTGGATGAAGTTAAATCGATTTGTCCTGAGCATGTGACTATTATGCAAGTACGTCAGGGCGTGGCTAAAGGCCTGGGGCACGCGGTATTGTGCGCCTATCCTCTGGTGGGCGACGAACCCGTGGCGGTTATTTTGCCGGACGTCATCATTGACGAATACGAGAGTAACCTGAAGAAAGACAATCTCAGTGAAATGCTTCAACGTTTCGATGAAACTGGACATAGCCAGATAATGGTTGAGCCTGTTGAAGACGTCAGCAGCTATGGGGTCGTGGACTGCCAGGGAAGGGAACTGAAGCCAGGTGATAGCGCGCCTATGGTTGGCGTTGTTGAAAAGCCGAAAGCAGATGAAGCGCCATCAAACCTGGCTGTTGTCGGCCGTTATGTTCTGTCGGCTCAAATTTGGGACTTCCTGAAGAAAACGCCTCCGGGAGCAGGGAATGAAATTCAGCTCACCGATGCTATCGCAATGTTAATGGAGGAAGAGACCGTCGAGGCTTATCACCTTAAAGGTATCAGTCACGACTGCGGAAATAAGCTGGGTTATATGTCAGCTTTCGTAGAATACGGGTTGCGCCACAAAACGTTGGGTTCTGAGTTCAACCAGTGGTTGAAAACAGCCGTTCAGGAAGAAAACAACTAATCAATATCATCCCTCTGTTCTATTGCAGAGGGCCTCCTCCCAGCCTGTCTCACGTGTTTTTCCCATTAAATTAAATAAAAAAACACCCCCTGCGAACAGGGGGTGTTTTATAAGAATTAATTATTTGGTGGTATTAAAGCAGGAAGTCATCCAGAGATTTACCCTGTTCTTCGATTGCCTTTTTGATCACTGCCGGGGTACGACCCTGGCCTGTCCAGGTTTTGACTTCGCCATTTTCATCGGTGTACTGGTATTTAGCAGGGCGAGCAGCACGTTTGCTTTTACCAGCAACTTTAGTAGAGCCTAAAGACTGAAGCAGTTCATTGGGATCGATGCCGTCAGCAATTAACATATCGCGATACTGCTGCAATTTGCGAGTACGCTCTTCAATTTCTGCCTGAGCTTGGCTTTCTTCTTCGCGGCGTTCATTAACCACGACTTCCAGTTTTTCCAGCATTTCTTCCAGGGTTTCCAGACTACATTCTCTTGCCTGGGCGCGCAGGGTACGGATGTTGTTTAGAATCTTTAGTGCTTCGCTCATTGTATTAGTCTCAAAATATATTTAATTAGTGGCTGTATGAGAGATAATAGAGCGCTATTTTATTTTCTGCAATAGGTAGATTTGTATTATGGGCAAAAATAACAAATCTAATACAGCCATCACGTATCTACAGACAGATATAAATCTTTCAGAGTTGCTAATACATTTGGTTACGTATACGGCGCCGAATTATGGTCTGACCTGCTGCCACGGTTTGTTTATCCAACAATTAATCGCCAATTGTCCGTCCCTACCGGCTCAATTACCTGTTACCGCCACATCCTTGTAGGGAATAGCATAAATGATGCTCGCGATTGTAGGCTGGCGAGATTGTTACCATCATTTCCAAAGTACCAAAGGGGAAGTAGGAACGGCTCTGTATTTGATATCAGTCGAATTTATTTTAAGGCTAACCAGAGCCCAAAGATCTTGTTTTTGGCAGAAATAAACGCAGGTATCATGAGGGTAAGCCTATTTCCTAGACTTAGAAAAAAAGCAGTATGGTCGTGTATCCTCGCCTGGTGAGAGACGCATCAGCAAAGCTGATGATGGTCTATTTTAAATCCAATAGGGAAAGAACATCTGACAGGAACTATTCACGCATAAATTATATGTCGGCATCCCGCCATCCCTCATTAAGAAGACGGCAACCCGTCATCACCGGTAATTTATTCATATTAATTGCGATGCATATGGGTCCGCAGGTTAACGGTTTTATAGAGAAAACGATGAGATAATTGATTAATCTTACGACATGCTTACTTTTGTAACTATTGATATAAAGAAAATTTTATCCCGCTTACGCTTCGCATCTAAGTCATATTAATAAGCCCTATGAATCTTTGCCGTTGTCAGCGTTAACCTGACAGCGAGTCGTTTTTTCTCTTCGCTATGAGCCGGATATAACGTACCAGAACGCGTTTTGCATGTGTTGCTTAAGGTATTAACCTCAATGCGCGTGCGAATAAGTCTGAACATAAAACGCGACCCATGAAGTATACAGGAATCTTTATTGGCGAAAGGGGCGCGCGCCGCGGTTTGATTAAATAAATAACGGGTCGAGCACTTACCATGCAGCATCCTTTACCACAACAGCTTCAGACGACGCTGGCGCTATTTCCCTTGAGAAGTCGATGTAACCCCTAACCCTGATGCGACATCGGGTGATGTCGGACTTTTATGAAAGACAATAAAAAAACCCCACATTATGGACGCGGGGTTCGATTATCACAACGAGGTTAGTTTACTCAACTCACGACTTTCCGGCTTTTCGCTTTTTAGCCGGCGCCTTCGTGGGTTCAGCGATAGATGCAACCTCTTCTTGCTCTGAGAAGGTGCGGCCATAGTAACAATCCAGCAGAATTTGCTTCACCTCGACAATCAACGGGAAGCGCGGATTGGAACCGGTGCACTGGTCATCCAGCGCATCTTCGGACAGTTTGTCCACGGCCGCCAGGAAATCTGCTTCCTGAACGCCAGCTTCGCGGATGGAGGCGGGAATGCCTAACTCTTTCTTCAGCGACTCCAGCCAAGCCAGCAGCTTCTCAATTTTCTGCGCCGTACGGTCGCCAGCCGCACTCAATCCCAGGTGATCGGCAATCTCCGCATAGCGACGACGGGCCTGAGGGCGGTCGTACTGACTGAATGCCGTCTGCTTGGTCGGTACGTCGTTGGCATTGTAGCGGATAACGTTGCAGATCAGCATCGCGTTAGCCAGGCCATGTGGAATATGGAACTCAGACCCTAACTTATGGGCCATGGAGTGGCACACGCCAAGGAAGGCGTTAGCAAATGCGATACCCGCGATGGTAGCGGCGTTGTGCACGCGCTCGCGGGCCACCGGATTTTTGGCGCCTTCGCGATAGCTCGACGGCAGGTATTCTTTCAGCAGTTTCAACGCCTGTAGCGCCTGACCGTCCGAATACTCGTTCGCCAACACGGAAACATAGGCTTCCAACGCGTGTGTGACCGCATCCAGGCCGCCGAACGCGCATAAGGACTTCGGCATATCCATCACGAGGTTGGCGTCGATAATGGCCATGTCCGGCGTCAACGCATAGTCTGCCAGCGGATATTTTTGGCCGGTGGCATCATCGATGACCACGGCGAATGGGGTGACTTCTGAACCCGTACCGGAAGTGGTCGTAATCGCCACCATCTTCGCTTTGATCCCCATTTTCGGGAATTTATAGATACGCTTGCGAATATCCATAAAGCGCAGAGCCAGGTCCGCGAAATGCGTGTCCGGGTGTTCGTACAGGACCCACATGATCTTCGCGGCATCCATCGGGGATCCCCCACCCAGCGCGATAATCACATCAGGGTTGAACATGTTCATCTTGTCAACGCCGCGTCGCACGACGCTCAGAGTCGGATCGGCTTCCNCTTCGAAGAACACATCCACTTCCATGCCGTGGCGTTTGAGCACGCTGGTGACCTGATCAACATAGCCATTATTGAACAAGAACGGGTCCGTAACGATGAAGGCGCGTTTAGCGCCTTCCGTGGCGACTTCTTCGAGCGCCAGCGGCAGAGAGCCGCGACGGAAATAGATAGATTTGGGAATTTTGTGCCACAACATATTTTCAGCTCGCTTCGCTACCATTTTACGGTTGATCAGATGTTTCGGCCCGACGTTTTCTGAAATCGAGTTACCGCCCCAGGAGCCGCATCCCAGCGTCAGTGACGGCGCAAGTTTGAAGTTGTACAAATCACCAATCCCGCCCTGAGATGCAGGGGTGTTAATCAAAATGCGCGCGGTTTTCATCTTGTCGCCGAAGGTATTAACGCGCGCTTTTTGGTTGTCCTGATCGGTGTACAGGCAGGAGGTATGACCGATACCGCCCATCGCCACGAGCTGTTCTGCCTTCACCACTGCGTCGTCAAAGTCCTTCGCGCGGTACATGGCAAGCGTGGGAGACAATTTTTCATGTGCAAACGGTTCAGATTCGTCAATTTTGCTGACTTCGCCGATCAACACCTTGGTGTTTGTCGGTACGCTGATGCCAGCCAGTTTGGCGATATCCGCCGCCGTCTGGCCGACGATCGCGGCGTTAAGCGCACCGTTTTTCAATAGGACGCCCTGAACGGCAGTCAGCTCCTGACCGTGCAGCAAGTAACCGCCGTGGGTGGCGAAACGCTCACGTACGGCGTCATAAACTTCATCCACAACGACGACGGACTGTTCTGATGCACAAATGACACCGTTATCGAAGGTTTTGGACATGAGGATTGAAGCGACTGCACGCTTGATATCCGCGGTTTCATCAATCACTACGGGGGTATTTCCTGCGCCTACGCCAATAGCCGGTTTTCCCGAACTGTAAGCGGCTTTCACCATACCGGGGCCGCCTGTCGCCAGGATCAAGTTGATATCCGGGTGGTGCATCAATTGGTTAGATAGCTCGACGGAGGGCGCATCGATCCAGCCGATGATGTCTTTCGGCGCTCCCGCCGCAATGGCTGCTTGCAGCACGATATCTGCCGCTTTATTCGTGGCGTCTTTGGCGCGTGGGTGAGGGGAGAAGATAATGCCGTTACGGGTTTTAAGACTGATTAATGCTTTGAAAATCGCGGTGGAGGTCGGGTTGGTCGTAGGGACGATACCGCAGATCAGGCCGATAGGTTCTGCAATCGTCATGGTGCCGAAGGTATCGTCGACGGATAACACGCCGCAGGTCTTCTCATCCTTGTAGGCATTGTAGATATATTCGGAGGCGAAATGGTTTTTAATCACTTTGTCCTCGACAATCCCCATGCCAGATTCGGCAACGGCCATTTTCGCCAGAGGGATTCGTGCATCTGCGGCGGCCAGGGCGGCGGCGCGAAAGATGGTGTCCACCTGCTCCTGAGAGAAGCTGGCAAACTCGCGCTGAGCGNTTTTCACACGTTCGACCAAAGCGTTAAGTTCTGCCACGTTGGTTACGGCCATAATGATCTCCTGTAATTATTCAAACTCTTTCAGTCAATAGTTGCCGTTTGATGAGCTGTCCCGTTGTGAGACACGCTGGTATTACGGAGGCCAGTGTTGAGGCATCTGTCCGTGCCCCATTGACTCAAAGAGCTCGCGCTATACTGATTACTGAGGTCAACATCAGTCGTGTTTGGCTGCGTCTTTGCTACCCTTCAAGAGGGTCTAAAGTGAAATACTTTTTTGGCTATTTATTCTGTGAGTCTCGTTTTAGCGATCGGATTCAGGTTACAGGGTTATCAATTGCATTTTTGTGATCCTTGTCCGATATTTTACCGGCTGACTCCATTCAGCTTTTTTGTATTGATAGCTTTTATCAATCAATATGAAGATTTCATAAAATACAGGTTTTTTGTAGAAAAGTGTATTTATCTGTTTATTTACTTTACAAAGAAAAAAACAGAGGAATATTCGATTATCGAGAGGGACGTATCGTCTTATTTTCATTACAATGCGCCCGTAAATTTTTTATCTTCCTGATGATGGTCTGAGGTGCCGAGTGATGCATTCTGTGCTGGATTTTTCCAGCTTTATAAAATTTTTCGTCGGCTTATTTGCCCTCGTTAACCCTATCGGAGTGTTACCCGTATTTATAGGGATGACCAGTTACCAGGATAATAAGGAACGAGACAAAACGAATTTAACGGCGAATGTTTCCGTGGTTCTTATTCTCTGGGGCTCTTTATTTTTCGGCGACGGCATTCTGCGATTGTTCGGTATTTCCATTGATTCATTTCGTATCGCCGGCGGCATCCTGGTGATGACCATCGCGATGTCGATGATTAGCGGTAAGTTGGGTGAGCATAAGCAGAACAAACAAGAAAAAACGGAAAACGCCAACCGTGAAAGCGTCGGGGTCGTTCCTCTGGCGCTGCCGCTAATGGCGGGGCCGGGCGCTATCAGCTCCCCCATTGTCTGGAGCTCTCGCTATCACGGCTGGCCGAATCTGGTGGGGTTGTCGTTAACTATCGCGCTGTTTTCATTCTGTTGCTGGCTATCATTTCGCGCAGCGCCGATGATTGTCCGACTACTGGGCCAGACGGGTATTAACGTGGTCACCCGTATCATGGGCTTATTATTGATGTCGCTTGGTATCGAGTTTATTGTGACCGGCCTGCGATCGACATTCCCCGGCTTATTATAAGCACCGCTCTTTTTTCTATTTATTGCTTCATTCGTGACGAGTCCCGATATAGGTTGATACTTTTCAGCCTTACAAAACGCCCGATGAACTTTATCGGGCGTTTTGTATTTTTAACGACAGGTGGGGACGCCGGATGTTGTAGATTTCCACCGACTCTCTGACCATCCTCCTTGCCTACGCGATATCGTCTTTCGACCTGTCCAGCAACGGCCAGTTCGAAGCACGGAGAGTAAACACGTTGCGTGCGGCAAACATATTGGTTCATCTGTGTCAGCGTTATTTAGGACGGGTCATCATCTTACCGGCTGCCGCCACGGCGTCAGCCGTTTTTTATGTCAAGAACATAAAGGTTGCTGATGTTTTTTTACTGCGGAAGGATTGATGACTCTGCCATTCATTTATCCCTCGCATAGTGAGGGGGCGCTGTTGCCTGTTTTTGTGCTCGTCCCCATCCCCATCATCAGCGATGACGGGCCGTCAAAATCCACAAGCCGAGCCAGGAAAAGGAAATACGCCAGACTGGTATAAGATTTTCTTATTTCAGAATAATGCGCTGTTAATGATAACAAAAAACCTATATCACGCTGTTGTTTTAATGGAAAGCTCTGAAGCTATCGCGCGGGTTTTACGCCGAATATCTAGTGAGAGAAAATTGAGTAACATCCCGTGAATTCTATTGGCGAAGCGTAAATCATTTGCTACGTTCGGCTTGGTTAGGCGTTTAATCATTACAAAAGGTAAGTTAATTTTAACTTACGATGCAGTTGCTCTTTAGCCGTGATTTCTCGGGGGGAAGGCACGGCCCGGCGGTATGGAAAACCGTTGCGTTTCCCTGTGAGTGGCGAGGTGAGGGGCGACGCACGACAGAAACTCGCTTGGCGGCAGGATTTCGTTTAGGGGCACTGAGGGTGCTTTTACGACGAGGTTCTTGGCCTGGCTTGTGGTGATAACCAGACTCGTTCCCTGGGGAGACCGTGAGCTTGAGTCGATGTGGTGCAATGAAAAAATAAAACAGGAGCATAATCAACAATGGCAAAACACAAATTAAAACCGCGGTGGGTGATGACGGCACTGGGCATTTTTAGCGTATCGATATCCATGTCAAGTTGGGCTGCCGTGATTCCTCCCGGTGTCCAGTTGGCGGAGAAACAGGAGCTGGTGCGAAATAACGGCGCGGAAGTTGCGTCGCTCGATCCGCATAAAATTGAGGGCGTGCCGGAAACTAACGTGTCTCGCGACCTGCTCGAAGGTTTGGTTAACACCGACCCGGATGGAAAGATCATCCCGGGCGTGGCGGAAAGTTGGGATAACCAGAACTTCACGGTCTGGACCTTTCATCTGCGAAAGGATGCCCGTTGGTCAAACGGCGACCCGGTGACCGCAGAGGATTTTGTGTATAGCTGGCGGCGAGTGACCGATCCTAAAACGGCATCGCCTTATGCCTCCTACTTGCAATTTGGTCACATTGTGAATATCGACGATGTGGTTGCTGGTAAAAAACCGACAGAGGCGTTGGGCGTTAAGGCGATAGACGATCACACGCTGCAGGTCACATTGAGTCAGCCAGTACCGTATTTTTATAAATTGCTGGTCTATCCTGCGACTTTCCCGGTGTATAAAAAAACCGTCGAAAAATTCGGCGAAAAATGGACGCAACCCGCAAATTGGGTGGGTAACGGCGCCTATAAGCTGAAAGAGTGGGTGGTGAATGAGAAGCTGGTTCTGGAGCGAAATACCCATTATTGGGACAACGCGCACACTGTTATTAACAAGGTCGTCTATCTGCCTATCACCTCCGAAGTGACCGACGTCAATCGCTATCGCAGCGGTGAAATTGACATGACCTACAACTACCTTCCGATTGAACTGTTCCAAAAACTGAAAAAAGAGATCCCGAACGAAGTCCACGCCGATCCTTATTTGTGCACCTATTATTTTGAAATCAATAATCAGAAGGCGCCGTTCAACGATGTCAGAGTGCGTAATGCGCTCCGTCTGGGTCTTGACCAGGTCATTCTGACCAACAAGGTGAAAAATCAGGGCGATATTCCCGCCTACGGTTATACCCCGCCTTACATTGACGGAATAACGACCGCTAAACCGGAGTGGGCGAGCTGGTCTCAGCAGAAACGTAACGAAGAAGCGAAGAAATTACTGGCCGAGGCCGGCTACAGCGCGCAAAAACCGTTGACGTTCACACTCCTGTATAACACCTCCGATCTGCATAAGAAAATGTCGATCGCGGCGGCGTCCATATGGAAAAGCAACATCGGCGTTAACGTAAAACTAGAGAATGAAGAGTGGAAAACCTTCCTTGATAACCGCCATCAGGGCAATTATGACCTGGCGCGGGGCGGCTGGTGTGCGGATTACAACGAACCCTCTGGGTTCCTGAACAGCATGGTATCCAATAGCAGCAGTAATACCTCGCACTACAACAGTCCGCAGTTCGACCAGTTGATGGATAAAGCGCTGGCGGCGAAAACCGATGCCGAGCGAGCTGCATTTTATCAGCAGGCGGAACAACAGCTGGATAAGGATGCGGTAATTGCGCCGATCTACCACTACGCTAATCTGCGGTTGGTCAAACCGTACGTCGGAGGATTGACAGGGAAAGATCCGCTGGACTATGTCAAAGTCAAAGATCTGTACATCATCAAACATTAAGTTCATTGCTGCCGCGCCACGCCGGGCGGCAGTCTTGCAATAATAAGAACCGCTTTTTGACCGGTTTGATAGGTAAGGTCCATGCTTAAATTTATTCTGCGCCGGTGTCTGGAAGCGATACCGACACTCTTCGTGCTGATTACCCTCTCTTTCTTCATGATGAGGCTCGCGCCCGGTAGTCCTTTCACCGGCGAACGCAACCTTCCGCCGGAAGTGATGGCCAATATTGAGGCTAAATACCATCTGAACGATCCCATCCTGACGCAGTATGGCCACTATTTGGTTCAGCTGGCGCACGGGGATTTCGGCCCTTCGTTCAAATACAAAGACTATTCAGTAAATGACTTAGTGGTACGCGCCTTTCCTGTGTCGGCCAAGCTGGGCGCCGCGGCGTTTTTGCTGGCGGTCATTCTGGGCGTCACCGCCGGCGTGGTGGCCGCGTTAAACCAGAACGGAAAATGGGACTTTACGGTGATGGGATTTGCGATGACGGGCGTGGTGATCCCAAGCTTCGTTGTTGCTCCGCTGCTGGTGCTGGTTTTCGCCATCACGCTTCAATGGTTGCCGGGCGGCGGCTGGAACGGCGGGGCGCCCAGGTACATCATTTTGCCGATGGTGGCGCTTTCACTCTCCTATATTGCCAGTATCGCCCGCATTACACGCGGCTCGATGATCGAAGTTTTGCATTCGAACTTCATTCGCACCGCGCGCGCCAAAGGATTGCCCCTGCGCAAGATCATCCTGCGCCACGCCCTGAAACCGGCGCTGCTGCCGGTGTTGTCATNCCTGGGGCCGGCATTCGTCGGCATCATTACGGGGTCGATGGTCATCGAGACGATCTTCGGTCTGCCCGGCATCGGCCAGCTGTTCGTGAATGGCGCGCAGAACCGAGACTATTCGCTGGTGCTCAGCCTGACTATTCTGGTTGGGGCGCTGACCATCCTGTTTAACGCGATTATCGACGTACTGTACGCGGTAATCGATCCCAAGATTCGCTATTAAGTCGAGGCGCAGATGTTTTGGAATAAAAAAAATCGGGACGCGTTGGGCCGCTTTAGCGAACAGCTGGACGTTGAAGGCCGCAGTTTATGGCAGGACGCGCGTCGTCGCTTCATCCACAACCGCGCAGCGCTGACCAGCCTGTTGTTACTGCTGCTGATCACGCTGTTTGTGGTCATCGCACCGCAGTTTTCCTCGTTTAACTATGCCGATACGGATTGGAATATGATGTCGGCCGCGCCAGACATGGCGAGCGGCCACTATTTCGGTACGGACTCCTCAGGGCGAGATTTGCTGGTCCGTGTGGCCGTCGGCGGTCGGGTATCGCTGATGGTGGGTGTGGCCGCAGCGCTGGTCGCGGTAGTCGTGGGCACGCTGTATGGCGCGCTGTCCGGCTACATGGGCGGCGTTGTTGACTCGGTCATGATGCGTATATTGGAAATTCTTAATTCATTTCCTTTTATGTTTTTCGTGATCTTATTAGTGACGTTTTTTGGGCAGAACATGCTCTTGATTTTCGTAGCCATTGGTATGGTGTCCTGGCTGGACATGGCGCGTATCGTCCGGGGGCAGACGTTGAGCCTCAAAGGTAAAGAGTTTATCGAAGCGGCGCTGGTCGGCGGAGTGTCGACGCGCGGTATTGTCCTCAGGCATATCGTGCCAAACGTGTTGGGCGTGGTCGTGGTGTATGCCTCGCTGCTGGTGCCTAGCATGATCCTGTTTGAATCCTTTCTGAGTTTCCTGGGGCTGGGGACGCAAGAGCCCATGAGCAGCTGGGGATCGCTCTTGAACGACGGCGCCAACTCGATGGAGGTGGCGCCCTGGCTGCTGTTCTTCCCGGCAGGCTTCCTGGTGGTCACGTTGTTCTGTTTCAACTTTATCGGCGATGGCTTACGTGACGCCCTCGACCCGAAAGACCGCTGAGGAGAGGCGCGATGACGAAAACAACACAACCCCGCGAACCGCTGCTAAGCGTAAACGACCTGCGGGTGGTTTTTAACACGCAGGACGGCGCGGCCACGGCCGTGAATGACCTCAACTTCTCACTGTCTGCGGGCGAAACGCTCGGTATTGTGGGCGAATCTGGTTCCGGAAAGTCGCAGACTGCCTTTGCCCTGATGGGGCTGCTGGCGGCCAACGGAAAGGTGAGCGGTTCCGCGCGGTTTGATGGCCGCGAGATACTGAACTTGCCGGAACGCCAGCTCAATCGCCTGCGCGCCCAGGAGATCGCCATGATATTTCAGGACCCGATGACATCCCTGAACCCTTATATGCGCGTGGGTGAACAGCTGATGGAAGTCCTGATGCTGCACAAAAAACTGAGTAAAGGCGATGCGTTCGCTCAGTCTGTAGCCATGCTGGACGCGGTAAAAATGCCGGAAGCGAAAAAGCGAATGCGTATGTTTCCGCACGAGTTTTCCGGTGGGATGCGCCAGCGCGTCATGATCGCCATGGCCTTACTGTGTCGGCCTAAACTGCTGATCGCCGATGAGCCGACGACGGCGCTGGATGTCACCGTGCAGGCGCAGATCATGACGCTGCTGGGTGAGCTACAGCGAGAGTTCAACACGGCTATTATTATGATCACGCACGATCTGGGTGTGGTTGCCGGTATCTGCGACAAAGTGTTGGTCATGTATGCCGGGCGAACGATGGAATACGGTTCCGCGCGCGACATTTTTTATACACCGACGCATCCTTATTCAATCGGGCTGCTAAATGCAATACCCCGGCTGGATGTGGAGAATGAGGTGCTGGCGACAATCCCCGGCAATCCGCCTAACTTGCTCCGTTTGCCGCAAGGGTGTCCTTTTCAACCCCGTTGTCCATACTCCCAGGCGGATTGTGAGCAAACGCCGATGTTGACTGAGTTTGAGAAAGGGCGGATGCGCGCCTGCTTCCGTCGTATTGAGGAGGTGGCGCTATGAATTCGATGGAACAATGTAAAACGCTACTTGAGGTCGATGACCTAAAAGTCTATTTCGACGTGCGTAGCGAACAACAGTGGTTCTGGCAGCCGCCCAAAAAATTAAAAGCGGTGGACGGCGTCTCTTTTCGCCTCTATGAAGGAGAAACGCTGGGCATCGTGGGAGAGTCCGGTTGCGGCAAGTCGACGTTGGCGCGGGCCATCATCGGTCTGGTCAAGGCCAGAGGGGGCAGAATCAGCTGGCTGGGTCAGGATCTGCAAGGATTCAACGACAAACAATGGCATGACGTGCGCAGCGATATCCAAATGATATTTCAGGACCCGCTGGCGTCGCTGAATCCTCGTATGACGGTGGGTGAAATTATCGCCGAACCGCTGAAAACCTATCGTCCTGGGCTTTCTCGATCGGAGGTCAAAGAGCGGGTCAAGGAAATGATGAACAAGGTCGGACTCCTGCCGAGTCATATCAACCGCTATCCTCATGAGTTTTCCGGCGGGCAATGCCAACGCATCGGCATTGCCCGGGCGCTTATTTTGCAGCCGAAGCTGATTATCTGCGATGAACCGGTTTCCGCGCTGGATGTGTCTATTCAGGCGCAGGTCGTGAACCTGTTGCAGCAATTGCAGCGGGAAATGGGGCTAGCGCTGATTTTCATCGCTCATGACCTTTCCGTGGTGAAGCATATCTCCGATCGCGTTCTGGTCATGTATCTGGGACATGCGGTGGAATTGGGGACGGACGGCGCGTTATATCGTAATCCGCTGCATCCCTACACCCGGGCGCTGATGTCTGCTGTGCCAATCCCGGATCCGGACAAAGAGCGCAACAAGCAGATACAATTGTTGGAGGGGGATCTGCCATCGCCCATCAATCCGCCATCAGGCTGCGTATTCCGTACACGTTGTCCTATGGTCGGCCCCGAGTGCAGTCAAACGCGTCCGCAATTAGAGGGCGGGATCGAGCATGCGGTGTCTTGTCTGAAAGTGGAAACATTACCGTAACACGGCACCCATCCGCCGTTTGCTCCAGACTCTCCCTGCATACGGGGAGAGTCTGGAATCTTACGGCAATCTGCTATGACACAGAACAGGATAGGGGGAGTCAGCCGCGCGGCGATGTTGGCGGCCCGATTCAGGCCGGAGTAACAACTGAAGGGTCAATTACGCTTTCCACAGAATGTGGCAGAGCTTATGGTCTTTTTCGCGGCAAATCAGCACTCGGGCGAACACATCATTGATTTCCGCATCTTCGCTCTCGGCCAGACCAATGACGACTTCGCAGAAGAAGTCTGGATTCAGATCGAAATCGACGTGATCCTGCCAGTCTTCCGCCGGGTCGAACAGTTCGGCGCCGCCGCGCTCTTCAAACTGCAGGTTAAACAGCAAGACGTCGGCGGGGTCGAGATTATCCGGCGCTAACTCTAGAAAGATGTCGTATGCCTGTTCCAGCGCTTCATCTTCGGTCAGGCGGTTATTTAAATCCATGAGACAGTCCTATTCATCCACAAGGCGTGTTATTAGACCATGAAGGACACGGGGTTTACAGCAGCGGGCTGAAAAAGTAGAACAGACGCTCCACGATGCGTTGCCAATAGGGCCTTCTCTGCCATTTCCCTGCATCCAACAGGCGTGAACGGGCGATATAGTCGTCCTGAACACAGGCCAAATCATTGCCGAAGTCCGCATCGTCGATGACCATCGTGATCTCAAAATTGAGCCACAGGCTGCGCATGTCGAGATTGACGGTGCCGACCAAACACAGCTGGTCGTCGACCAGCACGCTCTTGGTATGCAGCAATCCACCTTGGAACTGAAAGATTTTTACCCCGGCGCTGAGCAGCTCGCTGAAAAAGGCTTTACAGGCCCATCCCACCAGCACCGAGTCGTTTTTGTGCGGCACGATGATATTGACGTCTACCCCTCGCTGCGCCGCTGTGCAGATGGCATGCAGCAAATCATCGCTTGGCACGAAGTAGGGCGTTGTCATGATCAGGCGGCGGCGCGCGGCGTATACCGAGGTCAGCAGCGCCTGATGAATCATATCTTCTGGGTAACCCGGCCCGGAGGCGATCACCTGAATAGTATGGCCGCTTTCTTGCTCAAACGGCATGATGTTGACGTCCGGCGGCGGCGGAAGTAAGCGTTTTCCGGTCTCCATCTCCCAGTCACAGCTGTAAATCACGCCCATAGTGGTTGCGGCGGGNCCTTCGGCGCGCACCATTAGGTCGATCCATTGACCAACGCCGGCATCCTGCTTGAAATAGCGAGGGTCAACCATATTCATACTACCAGTGTACGCAATGCGGTTATCGACCAATATGATCTTGCGGTGCTGACGCAAGTCCATCCTGCGCAGGAACGCACGAAAAATATTCACCCTCAGCGCTTCCACCACCTGAATGCCTGAAGCGCGCAGGATGTCCGGGTAGGCGCTGCGCAGAAAGGTTCTGCTGCCGGCGGAGTCCAGCAGAATGCGGCAGTGGACGCCACGTTTAGCTGCCGCCTGCAACGCGGCCATGACTTCATCGACGAGTCCGCCCTGTTGCCAGATGTAAAACACCATTTCGACGTTATTGCGCGCAAGTTCGATGTCGCGCACCAACGCTTTTATGGTGTCAGGAAATGAGGTGATGAGCTGAAGTTGGTTGCCTTTGACGCCGGCGATACCCTGGCGACGCTCGCAGAGTTGGAATAAGGCGCTTGCCACTTCGCTATTCTCTGTAGCGAAAATCCGGCTGTAGCTCTTAAGCTCCTGCAGCCATTTGGCTGTGGAGGGCCACATTTTGCGGGCGCGCTCGGCACGTTGCTTACCCAAGTGCAGTTCGCCGAAAGACAAATAGGCGACGATACCGAAAAGCGGAAGGATAAAAATCACCAGTAGCCATGCCATGGCGGAGGGAACAGTACGTCGTTTCATCAAGATGCGCAGCGTGACGCTGGCGATTAATAGCCAATAGCTGAATACCAACATCCAGCTTAATACCGCATAAAAAGTTGTCATGGCAAAGCGCACCGTTCCCTTCAGCGAATGCTTATCAGCAAAGTGTACGCATAGTTTACCTAAAGAGGAAATGTCTTGCGTCTGAATAGAATAGGCGACGTCTGACGGCAATCTGGGCCTTAAAACGCAAAGGCGACTTGGATGCTGTAGACGGGGAGGTATAATGTGCGGCGTTCTGCTTCCTGACAAAAAGAGTCTCTCCATGAAACGCAGCCCTAATGAAGTCAGCCGCTGGCGTATGCAACGCCAGGTTCAGCGCCGCCGCCGCCGCTGGCTCGAAGCTCAATCCCGCAGCTATCGTCATATCCATTCCGCCCGGTACTTACAGCAGAAGAAACAGCGTCGAGCGCTGCTTTATGCTGTCGCTTATGAATGGTAACTCACTGGCGTGATTGGTTTTTTAACGCCGCGCCATCCTTAAGCCGCAGATTTGGCGCATCGTTGTCTTTCTCCACGCTGGCGCGGTACGGAATCTCAACGGTGCTTGACGACAAGGGGGCGATGGCGGCCTAAACTCCGTTTTCATTCTGCGAGGACTCAGGCAGTTGGAGGCGACATTGTCGATCAGGTTGATGACATCGGTTATTCGCTGATTGCGTTCGGATATTGCGCCCCTGGCGTCCTTGACGTCGCCCATCATTTTTTCGCCTTTCCCTGCGATATGGCGGGTCTGCTGGCTAGCCGTGTCTGTCGCTCGTGGTTTTCCAGGTGTCGGTCGAGTTCTTCGACATGCTCAGTTGCCGCGCTCAGTGCTTCGAACTGGTATACGGCCTGTATCGATAGTTTTTGGTTATCGTCATTGTCCTGAACAATGGGAGCCAACAGGGTTCCATGCCCTTGCACGCTTGATCGACCAACGTTAACACCCGGATTGCATTACGGTAATGCTTTGTCTCAACGGGTGGACGATCTCTTCAATCAAAAACGATAAGTCCCGCCAACGTACCATTGATCATTAACCAGATTACTCAGGAAGTTAGCCTTGACGGAAGCATGATACGCCGGCTTTTGAGGAGGGGATAGGACAGCTTCTGTCGTCAATCCGCACACGGGGAATCGACCGTATGACACAGTGCGTGACACCGTCACTTATCGACGTGCCCAACTTCGTGCGATGGCGCGCAACAGGAATATAGAAGGGTGGCGAAGAAAGATGAGAAAGAAAGTATCCCACAGGCTGGATAACGTCGGCATGTGGCCATTGTTTATCAGCGTCGTGGGATCTTATCTTTTAATAGAAATGCGTTAAGCGATTAGAACACTTGTTTAAACGGTTTCACGATAACCTGCTGATACACGCCGGCGGCGACATAAGGATCGGCGTCCGCCCAACTTTTGGCTTCTTCCAGAGAAGGGAACTCGGCAATGACGACCGAGCCGGTAAAACCGGCGCTGCCCGGATCGTTGCTGTCTATGGCCGGTAGCGGCCCGGCGGTGAGCAGACGGCCCTGATCGCGCAACGTTTGCAGGCGAGCAAGATGGTCCGGACGCGACGCCTGACGTTTCTCTAAGGTGTTTGCTGCGTCTGTTGCAAAGATAACATAGAACATATTGACCTCTATCATTGTCGGGAAGCGGTTTGTTTGTTCATCTTACGATATGTCAGGAGAAGGGCAACCCCTTGAGTTTGCCAATAAATATTTCTGTTTTTGAGTTTATTTTTACAATTAGAAGGCTTCATGTTGAATATGATTGCTATTTGCATTTAAACTTGATGCGGCCTGAGAGGACACCGTAATACTATGCCGCAAAAAAAGAATTTCCTTACCCGCCGTTATTCATGGCCAGTGATCGTTTCCGTGGCATTTCACGGGTCTCTAGTCGCAGCCATACTTTATGCTTCGCTTAATCGCTCGGCGACAGTGGAGCAGGCGCAGCAGCCTATCACTATGACTCTGGTCGCACCGGCGCCGGTCGATGCCGCTCCTGCGCCTCAGCCGGAAAGCGCGCCGGAGCCGCAGCCTGAACCCGAGCCTGAGCCAGAAGTACAGCCGCCGGAGCCTGTGCCGGTCCCCGTCGCGGTGCCTGAACCCAAGCCACAGCCAAAACCGAAGCCCAAGCCGCAGCCGAAACCCAAGCCAGTGACGAAAAAAGAAAACCCGAAGCCGATCGAAGAGCCGAAGGAGTCGCTATTCACCAGTAACGAACCCACGAAGGCGCCCAATAATGCACCGGTTCGTCAGGCGCCTGTCGCCAGCGCGCCCGCTAGCGGNCCGCGGCCTCTGAGCCGTTCTCAGCCGGAATATCCGGCTCGGGCCTTTGCGCTGCGCGTGGAGGGTCGGGTGAAAGTTCAATTTGACATAGATGGCTCAGGTCGCGTCAGTGACATCCGTATTCTGTCTGCTGAACCGAAGAATATGTTTGAGCGTGACATCCGGCAGGCGATGCGGAAATGGCGATACGAAGAGAACAAGCCAGCTAACAATCTTGTGGTGACGATCGTCTTTAAAATCAACGGCGGGGCGGCGATGGAGTAGTGCAAGGACTTATGTCTGCACGTCGCGAAAGGTTATGCAAAACGGGCGCCTGAAGGCGCCCGTCGTTTAACTAAAGGTTTTCTGCTGTGAAGTGGCTTTTCCCTTCGGGCAATTCCCGTGATTTTCCCGCCTCATCCACCGCTACATAGGTAAATGACGCTTCCGTCGCGCGATAACGTTGTCCGATAGGTTCGGAAGACACTTTCTTCACCCAGACTTCAACGTTGATATTAATGGAGCTACGCCCGGTTTTCAGGCAGCGTGCATAGCAGCAAACCACATCACCCACCGCTAACGGTTTCAAAAAGGTCATGCCGTCGACACGTACGGTTACCACTCGGCCGTGAGCGATTTCTTTAGCCAGAATGGCGCCGCCGATATCCATCTGCGACATAATCCAACCACCGAAAATATCGCCGTTGGCGTTGGTGTCGGCGGGCATCGCCAGGGTGCGTAGCACCAGTTCCCCATGGGGCAAAAAGTCTTGGTTGCTCATAAATGGTTCAATACATCATCCCGGTAAGGTGTTGTTGAAATTCAAGGATGGTGGTCGTTCTCGCGATTATCTTCCGCCGCTTTCTTGTCTGCGGGTAAATGGCGGTAGAGGTAGACCCCGCAGAGTAAGGTAAATAGCAATGTGGCGCCGGTCAATCCAAAAACTTTGAAGTTTACCCAGGTGCTTTGCGGCAGCCTGAAGGCAACATACACATTCGCGAGTCCGCAGAGTAAGAAAAATACGGACCAAGCGACATTTAATCGCGCCCAGACCTGTTGCGGTAGGGAGATCTCTTTCCCCAGCATTTGCTGAATCACGTTTTTCTTCATGACGAACTGGCTGGCTAGCAGGATCAATGCAAATAAAGTGTAAATCACCGTCACCTTCCATTTAATGAACTCGTCATTATGGAAGACCAGCGTGAGCGTCCCGAAGAGGGTCACCATCGCGAACGTGACCAGCATCATTTTTTCAATTTTGCGGTAGATAAACCAACTGACCACCAGAGCCAGGGCCGTTGACGCAATCAGCGCGCCGGAGGCGACATAAATGTCGTAAAGTTTGTAAAAAACGAAAAAAACGACCAGGGGAAGAAAATCAAGAAGTTGCTTCATCAAGGGATTCCATACTTAAGGTGCATTGATGAAAGCCAGCCAGCGGCTGGCGCTCAATGCGTATTATCGCCGCTCCCGATGTGAATACGTCTGTCAGATCGTAATAATTTGCAGAAAATTACAATCATATGCAGCGTCTGGTCGCCGAGAGGACGGGCCGGTGTCAGTTACGCAGCAGCATATAGAGACGGAACAGATAAATGAGCAGCAATGCGGAGATAAAGTTGCTCAGGCCGTTAATGACAATAGCCATCACGGTAGGGGCTGCCAACGGCAAGCGCGCCACCAGCAGCAACAACACCACTTTCGCCACCAGCCACAGCATGACGGCGGGGGCGGTGACGCGGAAGTTGGCGAAGACCAGTTTGCTGCTCTGGCGCATGGAGGTGAATACACCGCGCTTTTCCGTGACGCTGATCACCGGCGATAAACTGAGGGCGATGGCCAACAGGACTCCCGGTACAATCAAAAACAGCATGCCTAATTGAATCAGCAGCGTGCAGATGAGGATCAATAACAGGAGCCGAGGCAAAACCGGCAGGGATGCGCCAATTGCCCTTAACGCGCTGGTGGGCGTGCCAGCGGACACCATCTGAACCAGCAGCAGCAACCCACCCACGAGCAGCGTATTGCCGATCAGTGAGGCAAACGTGCCCGCCGCGGACGCTTTCAACAATACGATCTGCTGTTCGGGGGACATTTGCTGAATCAGATCGCTAAGCCCCAGCTGTTCGCCTGCGGAGAGATCGATATTCGAATCGTTGAGTATTTGCAGTTGTTCACTTCCCGGAGTAAACAGATGCCCCAAAACCACGGTAATAAGCGAGGCCAACAGCGACAGCAGGAGGATGCTGACGAATTGGTTACGCGTGAAATTCATTGTGTCACGGTACAATGTACTGGCCGTGATAGGCATGACAACTCCTTGGCAAAAAGGTTAGCGATAAAATTCAGTCATTAATCGCTAATTGTAACCGGTTCGGCAAGACAGTGGCACCCCGACTGCGACCTCAACTATCTAATTCTTTTTATTCCAAACTTTCTTCCGCCTGCGAGATCACATCGCTGAGTGTCAGCGGCGGCATGCCGTAATGTGCTCGCGCCCGATCGCAGGCGTCATTCGGCCGCTGATTTTCGCCGGAAGCCGCGAATTCATGACAGGGCGAAGGGCGATTGGCATAGATGCGACAGCTGACGGACTCGCCGATAGCGCCGTCCAACGCCGAACAGCGAGGGGTTTTGCTGTTGGTGCCCTGCATGCAACGTAAGAACGGCGTCAAAGGCTCAGTCAGCTCAATCGGAACCGGCCCCGCGGCATCATTGCCTTCGGCCCAATAAAACGACACCCGGAAATAACCGCAGCAGGCGCCGCACTGCATGCATGGATTCACGCTTTCTACCATCGAATCTGCCATCGAAGGACCCCACGGTATTTGACCGCTGAAATTTGGGTTAAGAATAAAAATCTACTGCAGAATCGGGTCATTGGGCAGGGGGATTTTTGTGCAAAAGCACGTTCTGTCTCTTCACGATATCAGCAGCATAGTGGAAGTCCGGCCTGTGGTCAGTGAATGCATCGCTGCCATAGACAGGGCACCATAACCCATCAGAGCAGCCTTAATTTGATTGTGGGGCAACGTTATAAAAGGCGAAAAGAAGCTGAGGGAACCGTACAACTGTTTATCTCTGCCGTACAGGCGACCGCCGTTAAGCCGCGCGAGCTCAGTCAGTCAATCAGGCGCGAGGCGTTGGCATGATTTTGGCAGCCGCGACCAGTGAAGGTTGTGAGATAAAGGCGCTTGGGGGATAGAATCAGGGCGACGTATAAACGCCGCCCGTGCGTCAGCCTTACCTGAGGTGATGGAGGTGATAACGTTTAACCCGGCTGGCGTGTCGCGGCTTTCATTCGGCTGACGAACTCGCCCAGGTGTTTCAGCATCGCTTCCGGCTGCTGCTGGTGCTGCTCAATGATTTTCACGATGGCGGAACCGGAAATCGCCCCGGCGGCGCCGGCTTTGAGCGATTGATCCACCTGAGAAGGCTCAGAGATGCCAAATCCCTGCAGAGGCGGCGCGGCGTGATACTCGGTTAATTTGTCGATGAGATGATTCAGCGGTAGCTCGGCCCGATTTTCCGAACCGGTCACGCCGGCACGCGAAAGCAGGTAAGTATAGCCGCGACCAAACGAGGCAATCGCGCGCAACAGATCGTCATCCGCATTAGGCGGACAGATGAAAATCGGCGCTACTTCATGGCGCATCGCCGCAGTGCGGAACGGCGCCGACTCTTCCAGCGGGACATCCGCCACCAGTACGGAGTCCACGCCGGCCTGCGCGCAGCGCGCGTAGAAGGCTTCGATGCCGTTATTGAACACCAGATTGGCGTACATGAGCAGCCCGATGGGCAGGTGCGGATACTTCTGTCTCACCGCCGCCAGAATATCAAAACAGTGATCCGGCGTGACGCCCGCTTTTAATGCGCGCAGATTCGCGCCCTGAATGGTCGGGCCATCCGCCAGCGGGTCGGAAAAAGGGATCCCCAACTCCAGCGCATCAGCGCCGGATTCCACCAGCGTATCGATGATGCGCAGAGACATCTCAGGGGAGGGATCGCCCAGCGTGATGAAGGGGACAAAAGCGCCTTCGTTTTTCTCTGCCAGACGTCGAAACAGTGCGTTATAGCGTTCCATTACACCTCTCCCCGAGCTTTCAAAATGTCGTGTACTGTAAAAATGTCTTTGTCGCCGCGGCCTGATACGTTGACGACCAGAATTTGCTCTTTGTCGGGATCGGCCTGGATAATTTTCAGCGCTTGAGCCAGCGCGTGGGAAGATTCCAGCGCAGGAATGATGCCCTCATGACGAGACAGCGCTTTAAAAGCATCTAGCGCTTCATCATCGGTAATGGACACGTAGTCGGCGCGGCCGATGCTATTGAGGTAGGCGTGCTGAGGTCCGACAGACGGGAAGTCCAGCCCGGCGGAGATAGAGTAGGACTCCTCAATTTGGCCGTCCGCCGTCTGCATCATCGGCGATTTCATCCCAAAGTAAATGCCGGTGCGCCCATGTTTCAGCGGCGCGCCGTGTTCTCCGCTCTCAATGCCATGCCCGGCGGGCTCGATGCCGATGAGTTTGACGGACGGTTCGTCGATAAAGTCGGCGAACATACCGATGGCGTTGGACCCGCCGCCCACGCAGGCCAGCACCCTATCCGGCAGCCGGCCTTCACGCTCCAGCAGCTGCGCTTTGGTTTCCTCGCCGATCATGCGCTGGAATTCACGCACGATGGTCGGGAAGGGGTGCGGACCGGCCGCCGTGCCCAGTAGATAGTGTGCCTTGTCATAATTGCCGGACCAGTCGCGCATCGCTTCATTACAGGCATCTTTCAGCGTGGATGAGCCGCTGTGCACCGGGATCACTTCCGCCCCCATTAGCCGCATGCGGAACACGTTGGGGGATTGACGCTCGACGTCTTTTCCGCCCATATACACGCGACATTTCAGGCCCAGCAGCGCGCAGGCCAGTGCTGTCGCCACACCATGCTGCCCGGCGCCGGTTTCCGCGATGATCTCTGTTTTGCCCATGCGCTTGGCCAGCAGCGCCTGACCCAGCNCCTGATTGGTTTTGTGCGCGCCGCCGTGCAGCAGATCTTCGCGCTTCAAATACAGTTTGGTGCGGGTGCCTGCCGTCAGGTTTTTACAAAGGGTCAGCGCGGTCGGCCGTCCCGCGTAGTTTTTCAGTAAGTCGACGAATTCCGCCTGGAACTCGGGATCGCGCTGTGCGCTGACGAAAGCCTCTTCGAGCTGACGCAGGGCTGGGACTAAAATCTGAGGGACGTATTGCCCGCCGAACTCACCGAAGTAAGGATTGAGTAATGTCATAATCAGCCTGTCTTATTGATGCAATGAAGTACGATTCTGTTGCGCTGTGCCTAGCGTTCTGAATATTGCCTGGATTTTCCGCGCATCTTTGATACCCGGCTGTGACTCCACGCCGGAGTTCATGTCCAGCCCTGCACAGCCGAACGTGGCGGCCCGGTCGGCGTTATCTGGGGAGATCCCGCCAGCCAGTAGCACGTTATCCAGCTTGGCGCCTTCCAACACTTGCCAGTTAAACGCCTTACCGCTGCCGCCTTGCGCGTTATCCAACACAATGCGATCAACATGGGGACGGTCGAGAGTAGGCAGGGATTCACCGACGCTGACGGCCTGCCAGATTTGACAGTCGGCCGGCAGTTGTTGACGCAGCGCCGCGATGTAAGCCGTGTCTTCGTCGCCATGCAGCTGAACCGCCGTCAGTCTGAGTGCGTGGGCTGCGGTGGCGATGTCGCTTAACGGCGCGTTGCGGAATACGCCGACATAGCGCAACGGCGCACCGGCCATCACGTTAGAAGCTTGCTGCAAAGTGAGGCTGCGCGGCGACGACTCGACGAAGATTAAACCGCCGTAGACGGCTCCGGCCTGGAAGGCGGTCTGGGCGTCTTCCGCCTGGGTCAAACCACAGATCTTGTTATCGCCCAGAATCACCCGGCGAACGGCCATGGCGAGATCGGACTCCGACATCAGTGAACTGCCGATGAGGAAACCGTCGGCATAGCGGCTCAGCGCCTGGATCTGCGCATAGCGAGTGATGCCGGATTCGCTGATAACGGTGACGTCCGGCGGAAGCTGCGGCGCCAGCGTGCGGGTGCGGTTAAGATCGATGGACAGATCGCGCAGATCGCGATTATTGATGCCGACGACCTGAGCCTTCAAGGCAATCGCCCGCTCCAGTTCTTCCGGATTGCTCACTTCGGTCAGAACGCCCATTTTCAGGCTGTGCGCCACCTCGGCCAACTGCTGGTATTGGTTATCGTCTAGCACGGAAAGCATCAGCAGGATCGCATCGGCCTGATAATAGCGAGCTAGATAGATCTGATAAGGATCGATAATGAAATCTTTGCACAGCACGGGCTGGTGAACGGCGGCGCTGACACGGGACAAAAACGCGACGTTACCCTGAAAGTATTTTTCATCCGTTAAAACGGAAATCGCGGACGCGTACTCTTTATAAACCTGCGCTATCGCCGCCGGATCGAAATCTTCGCGAATCAGTCCTTTCGAGGGCGAGGCCTTTTTGCATTCCAGAATGAAGGCCGGTCGTGTTTGCTTTAGCGCCTGATAAAAGCTGCGCTGACTGGGTACTATCTGTGACTGAAAGTCCGCCAGCGGCTGCTGCTGACGGCGGCGTGCAAGCCATTCAGCTTTGTCGCGAACGATTTTGGTTAATACGGTATCCTGCATTTTTACTGTCCTCTGGCCGCCAGATCTTTCACACGCTGATAAACCTGACCGCTGTGAATCACTTCCAATGCCTGCTGCGCATTTTGCACCAGGTTCTCCTGCCCAAACAGTTTTAACAGCAGCGCGACGTTGGCTGCAACGGCGGCGTTGTGCGCCGGTGCCCCTTTCCCTTGGAGCAGGCGGGCCATCATGTCCCGGTTTTCTTCCGGAGAACCGCCGGTCAACGCCGACATCGGGTAGGTTTCCAGCCCGAAATCCCGATGAGTCAGCGCGTAGGTGTCAATATCACCGTCGCGCAGCTCCGCAACCTGGGTCGGTCCGTGGATGGCGACTTCATCCATTCCGCAGCCGTGGACGACGGCGGCGCGCTGGTAGCCGAGCAGCTTCAGCGTTTCCGCGATAGGTTTCACCAGGTCCGGGCTGTACACGCCGATCAGCGCCAGCGGCGGGCGCGCCGGGTTGCTCAAGGGACCCAACACATTGAACAGCGTATGCGTCTTCAACTGCTGGCGCACGGGCGCCGCATGACGAAAGCCCGAGTGGTACTGCGGCGCAAACAGGAAGCAAACGCCCAGTTCGTCCAACGCTTTCCGAGACGCTTCCGGCGACATATCCAGCTGAATGCCGAAGGCGGCCAGCAAATCAGAAGAGCCGGAACGGCTGGTGACGCTGCGGCTGCCGTGTTTGGCCACCTTTGCGCCGCAGCTGGCGGCAACGAAGGCGCTTGTAGTGGAAATATTGATGCTGTTAGTGCCATCGCCGCCCGTCCCGACGATATCGGCAAATGGATAATCCGGGCGCGGAAATGGCTGCGCGTCTTGCAACAGCGCGCTGGCCGCGCCGGCGATTTCATCGGGCGTTTCACCGCGAATTTTTATGCTGATCAGCGCGGCCGCCAACTGAGAAGGTTCCAGCTCATTGCGGATGATTGCCGCGAACAGCTGCTGGCTCTCCTCACGGCTCAACGTTTTTGCGGAGTAAAGCTTTTGAAGTAAGGTTTGCATTGTCCTGTCCTTGCTAATTTATGCCAGAGCCCATTCCAGCGTTAGATTCAGTAAGCGGGCACCCTGGGCGGTAAGAATAGATTCCGGATGAAACTGGAAGCCGCAGACGCGATCCTGATCGTGGCGAACGGCCATCACCATCTCGTTGAAATGTGCGTTAACGGTCAACGTTGCGGGAATATCGCTGCCCACCAGAGAATGATAGCGGGCGACTGGCAGCGGGTTACTCACTCCGCAGAACATGGCCTGTCCATCGTGTTCGATGCTGGACGCTTTGCCGTGCAAGATTTCTCCGGCCTGACCTACGTGGCCGCCGTAGGCTTCGACGATCGCCTGGTGCCCCAGGCAGATGCCGATAATCGGTAAATGACCCCGTAGCCGCTGTAGTAGTTCCGGCATGCAACCGGCATCGGTAGGGGTGCCCGGTCCCGGTGATAGCATCAGCACCGGCTGTTCCATTAGCTTTAAGCGTTCGATAATCGTATCCGCCGACATGATGTTGCGATACACCACCACATGATGGCCGCTGGCGCGCAGTTGATCGACCAGGTTGTAGGTGAACGAGTCGATATTATCGAGTAACAGAATATCAGCCATCAGAACACCTCCTTGGCGTGATGGGCGCTGGCGATGGCGCGCAAAACGGCGCGAGCCTTATTGCGGGTTTCATCGGCTTCGGCCTGAGGGTCGGAATCCAGTACGACACCGGCTCCCGCCTGTATGGTGGCGATGCCGTCTTCCACATAGGCAGAGCGGATAACGATGCAGGTATCCAGATCTCCGCGAGCGGTGAAATAGCCGACGGCGCCGCCGTAGCTGCCGCGTCGCGTTTTTTCGCTCTCGGCAATTAACTGCATGGCGCGGACTTTAGGGGCGCCGCTCAGCGTGCCCATATTCATGCAGGCTCGATAGGNGTGTAAGACGTCAAGGTCGGCGCGCAGCTGACCCACCACGCGGGAGACAAGATGCATGACGAAGGAGTAGCGGTCGACTTTGGTGAGGTCGGCGACATAGCGGCTACCGGGTTCGCAGATGCGCGCCAAATCATTACGCGCCAGATCGACCAGCATCAAGTGTTCCGCCAACTCTTTATGATCGGTACGCATTTCCAGCTCGATGCGGCTGTCCAGATCCCGATCCAGCGATCCGTCGGCGCGGCGGCCGCGCGGGCGGGTTCCTGCGATGGGGTAGATTTCAATCTGGCGGCTGGCGGCATCATATTTAAGCGCGCTTTCCGGCGAGGCGCCGAACAGCGTGAAGTCTTGATCCTGCATATAGAACATATAGGGACTTGGGTTGTGTTCCTTCAGCGTCTGATACGCCGCCAGCGGGGAAGGGCATGGCAGTGAAAAACGGCGCGATGGCACCACCTGAAAAATCTCGCCCAGTCGGATGGCCTGCTGCATCTGTCTGACGACGTCGCCGAAATCTTCGTCGCTTTGATTACAATCGAGCGTCATGCTTTCAACGTGCTGGCGAGGCAGTGCAGGCGCGGGCTGGTTGATCTGGTGCTGTAACTGTTCGAGACGCTGTTCTAAGCGGTAACGCTCGACGGTGTTCGGCGTAAACAGACTTGCCTGAAGATGCGTCGTCTGGTGCTGGTGGTCGACAATCAGCAGGGTCTCGGCAAGATAGAAACAGTAATCCGGACAACGTTGCTGCTGATTCAGCGGGGGCAGCGTCTCGAATCCAGCCACCAGGTCGTAAGCGAACAAGCCGCCGAAGAACATGGCATCCCGTTCATTGTCCGGGCAACTTACCAGCGTCAGCAACTGCCGTAATGCATCGAAAGCGGATAATGAACGCAGACGCGCATCTTCATCCTGCATCGCGTCAATGTCCGGAAAGGTCAGCTCGCGGCTGTTCGGACGCGCTTTGACGATAACGTCCTGCGGCAGTGCGTAATCCAGTAACGGCAGGAGTGATGCGCCATTGGCGGTCAGCGCCTGAACCGAAACCTGCGTTCCCATGGCGGTGATGCGCAGGGCGCTGTCTACGATCAGCAGACTCTGCAAATTCAGCTTACTGTCGACCTCGGCGGACTCCAGTAACAGCGTGGCGGGNCTGGCGCCGCACAGCTGATGAAAAATCGCGCTCGGATCGTCTCGGTATTCTGCCTTGGCGCGAAGTAATTCAATTTCTGGTTTTGTCTTTGGCATGATGGTCACTCTTTTTATCCATAAAAAAACCCGCTTTGAGCGGGCTTAAGGATGCTGCATATCAGATAATGGGTATGCGCGATCGATTCGCCCTCAGAGGGATAAGCGCCACCAACCTGCACTGTATTTTTTCGATTGCATCACCATTTGTCTGCCTCTATACCGTTACTGAACTTGCGTACTAGTTAACTGGAGCGCTGTAGGTAAGTCAACCCAAAAACAAAATTAATTGTAGTAAAGTGTGCGGATATGACGGCCATCGCCATGATTATCTTTCTTACCTTTTTATCGCTATTGATGGCATCATGCCGTCTGAACTTATCTTTGCCCGACGAGATGGATACCACGAGTGTCAGAAGAAACCTCCCTCCTTGCTTCATTCCCACTGTACGACCTGCACAGTCATACCCAAGCCTCCGACGGTGGATTAACGCCTGCCGAACTCGTGCGTCGCGCCGTAGCTATGCGGGTTGGCGTGTTGGCCATTACCGATCATGATACGACCGCTGGCCTGCCGGAAGCGCGAGAGACCATCCGGAACGAGGCGCTGCCGCTGAGACTGGTGGCGGGCGTCGAGGTGTCCACGCTATGGGAAAATCATGAAATTCATATCGTCGGATTGGGTATCGATCCTCACCATCCCTCGATGGTGGCGCTGCTTGCCGAGCAGGCGGACTACCGTCAGCAACGTGCCGAGCAAATTGCGGTCCGGCTGGAAAAAGCACAGGTCCCCGGTGCGTTGGAAGGCGCGACCCGTCTCGCGGCTGGCGGCGTGATCACGCGCGGGCATTTTGCCCGTTATCTGGTCGAGCAGGGGAAGGCCACGGCGATCAATCAGGTGTTCAAGCGCTATCTGGCGAAGGGCAAAACCGGCTATGTGCCGCCGCAGTGGTGTACAATAAAACAGGCCGTCAACGTCATTCACCAGTCCGGCGGTGTGGCGGTTATGGCGCATCCCGGCCGTTATCAGCTTAGCGCCAAGTGGCTAAAACGACTGCTGGCGCACTTTGCCGAATGTCAGGGCGACGCGATGGAAGTCGCGCAGTGTCAGCAGGCGCCCGATGAGCGTACGCAGCTGGCGCGTTATGCGCAGGACTATCATTTGCTGGGCTCACAGGGATCGGACTTTCACTCTCCCTGCGCCTGGATAGAACTTGGACGCAAATTGTGGTTGCCTGGCGGAGTGGAACCGGTGTGGGAACATCCGGCACTGAAAGACGGGCTGACGGCGTGATTGTGAGCCGCACGTGAAACGCCGGGCGCGGAGCGCCCTAGTGGCGGACTTCACGTTTTGAAGAGATGAGGTGGTACATGAGTCAATTTTTTTATATTCATCCCCAAAATCCGCAGACGCGGTTGATCGCACAGACGGTCGACGTCTTGCGCAAGGGCGGTGTCATCGTTTATCCGACTGACTCCGGCTATGCGTTGGGCTGTCAGTTGGAGGACAAATCGGCGATGGAGCGCATTTGCCGCATTCGTCATCTGGACAGCAGTCACCACTTTACGTTGATGTGCCGCGATTTGTCGGAGCTGTCCACTTACGCACACGTGGACAATGCGGCGTTTCGGCTCATCAAGAACAACACGCCGGGTAACTACACGTTTATTTTGAAGGGTACGAAAGAAGTTCCGCGCCGCCTGATGAATGAGAAACGTAAGACCCTTGGCCTGCGCGTACCGGCAAACCCGATTGCGCTGGATCTGCTGGCGGCGATGAACGAGCCGCTGATGTCCACCACGTTGATGTTGCCGGGCAACGACTTCGCCGAGTCCGATCCGGAAGAGATCCAAGAGCATCTCGGCAAGCAGGTCGACCTGATTATTCACGGCGGCTTCATCGGGCAACAGCCCACGACGGTTATCGATCTCACCGGCGATGCGCCGGAGGTGATTCGTGAAGGCACCGGCGACATTACCCCGTTTCTTTAACGCGTTCCACATCGGCAACATTCAGCATACATTCGGCGCGAATGCGGTTATAAGCGCGCCGCAAATTTTCTTGCGCGGGCGTATGACGCCGGTGTCTGTGAATCAAATAATAATTATCATTTTCACTAATAACATCAATAAATCGAATATTTTGGATTTGTTGTGCTTGCCAGCTTATGTGACCGTGCAATACTTGATTGGTCTTTCACCAAATAATATAGAATTGGATCGGATTGTAAGAATGTCAATTATTTGCGTCTTCCTTAGGGTTACAATAACTAGATCAAAGTAATTCTGGTTAAGTTACATCTTAATTTACAATGATGATCTTTTTTAGAAGTTACTCTAAGATGGTATGCTATTGGAATTGGTATTAGGCCTTGAGTGGATAAAGCACTGCCAGTTTAATATTTTTATTTTTCATAAGTGAGGGCAAGTTTGAAAAAAACTCTAGTAACAATTTTAGGGCTTTGTATTTATAGTGGCCTGTTTTATCACCCAGCATTTGGACAAAGCAGCTCAATTCCAGGAAAAGATGTACAGCTTAGAAAAGAGGATATTATAGGTTATATCAAATGGTTAATATTTTCTGGGTGCGAACAAGCATTATCAGGCTATCCAGCTGAGGACTTGATTGATAATGCGACGGAGGGGATGAAAAGAGATGTTAAAAACGACGCTTACGCTGAGGTTCATGATTATATTACTTTGGGATGGAGAATAGGCGGTTGGCTAAACGAAAATAATTGGGAAACAACGAGTGGGGTTAAAGTATCAAACTGTGAAGGATTAGCAAGCAACCTCATAAATAACAAGGATAAGAATGATGCTGCTAATTATGAATCGAGTATTGAAAGTTTTATTTCCTTTCCTTCACAAACAGCGATAGCATTAAAGAATGTTTCTGTTTATCAAACCACGGCAAAATCGTTAGCAGAAATGTATAATAAAAATGAGATTTTGTTAGATGATAAGATCAGAAAACGAAAAGTTGAGATAACAGGTGTAATTCAAAATATTCGAAAAAATTCTAAAGGTAATGTTGTTATTGAGCTGCGAAGCGGAAATGAATTTATGCCTGTACGTCTTAGCATGGATGTTGGCGAAAGAAGAAAATCATCAAAATTAAATAAAGGACAGAAAACAATTATCACATGCGACAAAGTAATGTTTTTTGCGGGTTCTCCTTCAGGGGATAAGTGTACGATTGATTAGTTATCTGATACCAGTAGTGTCAGGTATCTTTTCCAAACCTTAGGATACTTATGAACGTACTCAAGGGAAAAAGAACCGAGCCAGTTTAAAGCTTCACTCGTGTAAAATTTGACTCTTTAGACTAAAATAAGTGAAATCGCTGGCTCAAACTAAAACTCACAGCATTTACTTAATTTAAATGGCTGCAGAGCTTCATAACAGGCGACTAAGTAGTCAGTTAAGGTGATGCTGATAAAAATCTTCTTTTATGGAATTTTGAAGCTCTGTGCACGACCAGCAGCATACAAATTTGTGAGTATTCAAAGATCCGTTTTGTAGCACAGCTATTAATCTAAAAACTCAGTTTATAACTATATACGCTTGTTTATAGCTTATCGTACGCAGTTCGACACGAATAAAACTAGGAGAATCATTTATCCTGAAGTTCGTGTAGTATGTCGGCCCACAAATCATTGTGTATGGCACGTTGTTTACGCGATGCATATGGTGGAACAGTTACATATCAGTGAGTTGGCCTTTTTGTGGGTTAATTCATTGTTTTTGAAAGTATACTAGACGCCTGTGAAGGCGACACTCAGAGGTTGCTCAATGAGCGAAAAGCTACAAAAAGTACTGGCGCGTGCAGGACATGGTTCACGCCGGGAAATCGAAACAATGATTCAGGCAGGGCGCATTAGCGTCGATGGTAAAATCGCCACGCTCGGCGATCGCGTCGAAGTGACCCAAGCGACCAAAGTGCGCATCGACGGTCACGTGGTGACGGTGCGCGATACCGAAGACACGGTATGCCGGGTCTTGATGTACTACAAACCGGAAGGCGAACTGTGTACGCGCAGCGATCCTGACGGTCGTCCGACGGTGTTTGACCGCCTGCCTAAAATGCAGGGAGCCCGCTGGGTCGCGGTCGGTCGACTGGATGTTAACACCTCCGGTCTGCTGCTGTTCACCACCGACGGCGAGTTAGCAAACCGTTTGATGCACCCTAGCCGTGAAGTCGAACGTGAATATGCCGTTCGTGTCTTCGGCTCGGTTGACGACGACAAAATTAAACAGCTGAGCAAAGGCGTACAGCTGGATGACGGCCCCGCGTCGTTCCGCACTATCCGCTATCAGGGCGGTGAAGGCATGAACCAGTGGTATAACGTGACGCTGACAGAGGGGCGTAACCGCGAAGTGCGTCGCCTGTGGGAAGCCGTCGGGGTTCAGGTTAGCCGCTTGATCCGCGTACGTTACGGCGACATCCAACTGCCGAAGAGCCTGCCGCGTGGCGGCTGGTCTGAAATGAAGTTGGAAGACGTCAACTATCTGCGTGAACTGGTCCAGTTGCCGCCCGAAACGGTGAGCAAACTGCCGGTTGAACGTGAACGTCGTCGGATGAAAGCTCATCAGATCCGCCGTGCGGTGAAACGTCACAGCCAGGTAAGCGCTGCGCCAAGCCGCCGTAATCCGCCTTCCAAGCGTAACGGATGATTTACCACGGGATACCCAATGCAATACGGTATCCCGTTTGATTTTTCTGGAACGTCTTTCTTATCAATACCGTCTCCTCCTGCCTGCGTTATTTCGCCGCTCCGGGTTTCCTTCTCGGTTGGGCATCAAAACTCATTCCCGTCTTACGTCGACTGTCATCGCCCATCAGATACAAATAGAGCGGCATGATATCCGCTGGCGTTTTCAGTTTTTCCGGATCTTCGTCAGGGAAGGCAGCAGCCCGCATTGAGGTTCTCGTTCCGCCGGGATTGATGCAGTTCACCCGCAAATTACGATGGCGATACTCTTCGGCCAGCACTTGCATCATGCCCTCGGTGGCGAATTTGGAGACGGCATAGGCGCCCCAGCCAGCGCGGCCTTGGCGCCCCACGCTGGAACTGGTGAAAACAAGTGAAGGGCTGGACGATTTAAGGAGCAGGGGAAGTAGCGCCTGCGTCAGCATAAAGGTGGCATTCACGTTGACTTGCATCACCTGTCGCCAAACGTCGCTCGACTGTTCCGTCATGGGGGCGATCTGCCCCAGCAATCCGGCGTTGTGCAAGACGCCGTCCAGGCGCGGCATCGCCTGGCTCAGCGCATCCGCGATCTGATGAAATTGCTCCGACGTAGCCGTTAGCATGTCGCATGGAATCAGATAGTTGTGGGCGCCGCACTCCTCTTGGATCTGCCGCTCCACGGCGCGTAGTTTGCTTTCTGTACGGCCCAGCAGCACCAGGCGGGCGCCGTAGCGGGCATAGGTCAGCGCGGCTTCGCGTCCGATGCCGTCGCCCGCGCCGGTCACCAGAATAATGCGTTGTTTCAGCAGGTCGTTTTTAGGTTGATAGTACACGTCAATGTCCTCTTTCCGTCGTCAAATCAGACGCTGAACGAAGGGGGATTGCTATCGGCCACGTAAGGCGGACTGAATCCGAAATCGATTTAGGAAGGCATAAATAGAGAATTTATGCCTGAAACGATAGGCATTTTCAATCAGACTGAGGTGATATCCGGGCGGGGCGTTGGAAAAAACAGCGAAAGTGTGAATTTCATTGCTGAGGCATCGCCATTACGTATGGCATACGCTACGTTATGACACTGATGTTATGTAACCCAAGCAGGAACGCTGGCAAAGTCAGTTTCCTGCTCGTCAAAGAATAAGAGGCGGTATTCGTGGAATTAGTGGCTTTATATGGATTATTTCTGGCAAAGACCTTGACCGTGGTGGTCGCCATCGGCGCGCTGGTGGTGCTGACCGTCGGCCTGTCTCAGCGAAAACGCCAGCGAAGCGGCGAGCTGCAGGTGATCGACCTCGGCGAACAGTACCGTGGCGTACAGCAGGAAATGGAAAGCGCAGTGCTAAGCGACGCGGAATGCAAGGCGCTGGAAAAAAAACATAAGAAAGAGGAAAAGGCGAAAACCCGGCTTGAGAAGCAGCGCACGCGGCGCGGCGAGGAGGCGCACGGNAAACCCAGCCTGTATGTGCTTGACTTCAACGGCAGTATGGACGCCTCAGAAGTCAGTTCGCTGCGCGAGGAGATCTCCGCCGTGTTGGCCGTAGCACGCAAGAACGATGAAGTGCTGCTAAGACTCGAAAGCCCAGGCGGCGTGGTGCATGGCTACGGTCTGGCGGCCTCCCAGCTCCAGCGTTTGCGCGATAAGGGGATCCGTCTGACGGTGGCGGTGGATAAAGTCGCGGCCAGCGGGGGGTACATGATGGCCTGCGTAGCGGATCGCATTGTGGCGGCGCCGTTCGCCATCGTCGGTTCCATCGGCGTGGTTGCGCAACTGCCGAACTTTAACCGGTTACTGAAAAACAACGATATTGATGTCGAGCTTCATACGGCAGGTGAATACAAACGCACCTTGACGCTGTTTGGAGAAAACACCGATGCCGGACGGGAGAAATTCCGCGAAGAGTTGGATATCACGCATCAGCTGTTTAAAAATTTCGTCAGTGAAATGCGTCCTGGTCTGGATATCAATGCGGTGGCGACGGGTGAGCACTGGTTCGGTACTCAGGCGAAAGCGTTGGGGCTGGTGGACGCGATTGGCACCAGCGACGATTTGCTGATTGCGGAGATGAAAACGCATAACGTCTTGTCAGTGCACTATTTGCGCCGTAAACGTCTGATGGATCGTTTCACCGGCAGCGCGGGCGCGACGCTGGAACGCTTGATGCTGCGCTGGTGGCAAAGAGGGCATCAGCCTCTCCTGTGACCTGCCAGTCATAGCCCGCTGCTACGGCGGGCTATGACTGAATCAAACTTCCTGCTTTACGCCTCTCGACGTTTCTCCGCTGGCTGACTAATCCTGCAGGCTGTATTTATCAGACAGCTCATGCGCCAGGTATTTGAACATATTGAAAACGGCGGTAGTTTTGCGCGAAGGAAGGCCTTCGTCGTCAAGAAAGTAGTCGCCGCGGAAAACCAGCACGCCGTTTTTTTGTTCGACGTCGGTGGCTTCAATACCTTGCAGATAGTCGTCGTGATTTTTGATGAGGGTGTTGGCTTCAGCCAGCAAGGTGGCGCGATCGATTGGGGTCTTTTCTTTATGGGTGTGCATAACGCCTGTGCTCCTGCGGATAAAATCTTGCCGCATTGTACTGCCTGACGCCTTTACACGGCAAATTACCAGATTTTTATCTTACCCGTTTAAGTTCTCGCGGGGCGATCGGTGGCGAAAACCGCCTTTACATGCTAATTAAGTTGCGTGGTCGCATTTATCAGGTAGAGTGTGGGATTTTCCATAGTCAAGCAGAATAATTTATTTACGCCGTGGATGATAACCGTTAACTATGGTTACAATGCGGTATATGACTATTCCCACGGGATCATAGAGTTGCGGCGGATCAGCGGTGCCTGCAAGCCCGTGAAGACAAGAACAGAACGATGTTCCTCGCAGCCGAAAGCGAATTGAGCTGGGGTGATGACGGTTATCATCCCGTGATGGTGAAGATTTTTTCTTTTCTCAAAGAATTCAGTAGGTAACAATAAATTATGGGTAAAGCTCTCGTCATAGTTGAGTCCCCGGCAAAAGCCAAAACGATCAATAAGTATCTTGGCAATAACTATGTGGTTAAATCCAGCGTCGGTCATGTGCGTGACCTGCCGACCAGCGGCTCTGCGAGTAAAAAGAGCGCGGATTCTGCACAGGGAAAAACCAAAAAAGCGCCAAAAAAAGACGAGAAGACCGCATTGGTCAATCGTATGGGCGTCGATCCTTATCACGACTGGGCGGCGAATTACGAGATCCTGCCGGGCAAGGAGAAAGTGGTTGCCGAGCTGAAAACGTTGGCGGAAAACGCAGAACACGTCTATCTCGCAACCGACCTTGACCGCGAAGGGGAGGCCATTGCATGGCACCTGCGGGAAATCATTGGTGGAGATGAAACGCGCTTCAGTCGCGTCGTGTTTAACGAAATCACCAAAAACGCGATCCAGCAAGCGTTCGAAAATCCAGGCGAACTGAATATCGACCGCGTTAACGCTCAGCAGGCCCGTCGATTCATGGACCGGGTCGTGGGTTACATGGTCTCGCCGTTGCTGTGGAAAAAGATTGCCCGCGGCCTGTCAGCCGGACGCGTTCAGTCCGTCGCGGTGCGGCTGGTGGTGGATCGCGAACGTGAAATCAAAGTGTTTGTTCCTGAAGAGTACTGGGAACTTCACGCGGACCTGCTGGCGTCAAGCGACGTCGCACTCAAAATGCAGGTCACGCATCACAACGGCAAGCCTTTCAAACCGGTCAACAAAACGCAGACCCACGCGGCGGTTTCTCTGCTGGAGAAAGCCCGCTATGTCGTCTCCGATCGCGAAGATAAACCGACCAGTAGCAAACCCGGTGCACCTTTTATTACCTCCACGCTGCAACAGGCGGCCAGCACACGTCTCAGCTTCGGCGTGAAAAAGACCATGATGATGGCGCAGCGGTTGTATGAAGCGGGTCACATCACCTATATGCGTACCGACTCCACCAACCTGAGTCAGGATGCGCTGGAGATGGTTCGCGGCTTTATCGGCGACGAATTCGGCCAACGTTACCTGCCGGACTCGCCTAATCACTACAGCAGCAAAGAGAACTCCCAGGAAGCGCATGAAGCGATTCGTCCTTCCGATGTCAACGTGCAGGCCGAACAGTTAAAAGATATGGAGCCGGATGCGCAGAGGCTCTATCAGCTGATCTGGCGTCAGTTCGTCGCCTGTCAGATGACGCCGGCGCAGTACGACTCCACTACGCTGACGGTCAGTGCTGGCGACTACCAGCTGCGCGCCAAGGGCCGCACGCTGCGTTTCGACGGCTGGACCAAAGTGATGCCTGCGCTACGCAAGAATGATGAAGATCGTTCTCTGCCAGCGGTCGAGGTGGGCGAAACCCTGACGCTCGACAAACTGTTGCCGAGTCAGCACTTCACCAAGCCGCCTGCGCGTTACAGCGAAGCCTCTCTGGTGAAAGAGCTGGAAAAACGCGGGATCGGGCGTCCTTCAACCTACGCTTCCATCATTTCGACAATTCAGGATCGTGGCTACGTCCGCGTCGAGAACCGTCGTTTCTACGCGGAGAAAATGGGCGAAATCGTCACCGATCGCCTGGAAGAAAACTTTCGTGAGCTGATGAGCTACGATTTCACCGCGCGCATGGAAAGCAGCCTCGACCAGGTCGCCAACAATCAGGCGAAGTGGAAAGCCGTGTTGGATGAGTTCTTCGACGAGTTCACCAAGCGTCTGGAAACGGCCGAGCTGGATCCGGAAGCGGGTGGTATGAAGCCGAACCAGATGGTGCTGACCAGCATCGACTGCCCGACCTGTAGCCGCAAAATGGGGATTCGTACCGCCAGTACCGGCGTATTCTTGGGCTGCTCCGGCTATGCGCTGACCCCGAAAGAGCGTTGCAAAACGACGATCAATCTGATCCCGGAAGAGGAAGTGCTGAACATCCTGGAAGGGGATGAGGCCGAAGCCCACGCGTTGCGCGCGCGCCGCCGCTGCCCGAAATGCGGTACGGCAATGGACAGTTATCTAATCGACAATCAGCGTAAGCTGCACGTCTGCGGTAACAACCCTTCCTGTGACGGGTATGAAATCGAAACGGGCGAGTTCCGTCTGAAAGGCTACGACGGCCCGGTAGTGGAATGCGACAAATGCGGCGCGGAAATGCATCTGAAAATGGGGCGTTTCGGTAAATACATGGCGTGCACCAACGAAGACTGCACCAACACGCGTAAGATCCTACGCAGCGGCGAAGTCGCTCCGCCGAAAGAAGATCCGGTGCCGCTGCCTGAACTGCCTTGCGAGAAGTCCGACGCCTATTTTGTGCTGAGAGACGGCGCCGCCGGGGTGTTCCTTGCCGCTAATACGTTCCCGAAATCTCGCGAAACGCGAGCGCCACGGGTGGAAGAACTGGTGCGATTCAAGGATCGACTGCCGGAAAAACTGCGCTATCTGGCCGATGCGCCGGTCGATGACGGTGCGGGCAACAAAACGATGGTGCGATTCAGCCGTAAAACCAAACAGCAGTACGTCTCGTCTGAAAAAGACGGTAAGGCCACCGGCTGGTCCGCTTTCTATGTGGATGGCAAANGGGTTGAGACCAAGAAATAATTCGCACCCGGCGAAAAGACTTACGCCGAGCACGACAGGTAAGAGAATGATATCGGGGCCGTCTTTGACGGCCCCGTTTTTTATTGAACGATCGCACTATTTACCGCGCTCCTGAAGGGGGGATCTGTCGCCGTCATTGCGTACGGGCACCGACCTAAGAGAGTGCGGTCAATCCGTGCGACGCTGTGCCTGAAGGGCAATCAGATGGTCGGCGATCGCTCGGATGACCCAGAACGCCGTCTGCCCGACATCACTATGCAAGTCCTGTGCTAAAGGGTCCCCCGAACGTTGCAGAAAGTCCGCCTCCAGTGAATCCACGAATGCGTCGAAATCAAACTGGCCCGTCCGGGGTTTATCTTTTTGACCTAATACCTGATTTATTCGCAATGACACCAGATGGTTCGCCTTATCGAACGCACACCGTTCGGNGGGCGACAGAGATCCGCCCGGCGTGACGCGGTCACGCCAACGGGGGGAGGCGGCGTGGGGTAAAGAGGGCGTTTTGCTATTCATCTCAGCTTACCTGTAATGCGGCCGAGGTCGGCACTTTGAATGAATTGTTGACGTCACTCAGGCTGTTATTTTGGGCGGTGATAGTAAGCCCGTTGCTGTCGCTTTTAACAAAGGCGAACTTACCGTTCTCCGCATCAACATGGCTGAGGTTGAGATTCCAGTTTCCTTGCTGGCCGCCGTTGGTTCTCACGAAGGTGCCGAAGTCTTTAACCTTAAAATTATCCACCGTGAAGTTGGCGTCCGCATTCAGTTGGAAGACCTTGTCGGAAGCTCCCTGAGCGCTACTGTTGGTGATCGTGACGTTGGCTGGATTGCCGGTGTTCTCCTTCACCGTTAACGCATCCTCGCCGACGTTGGTCCAGTGAACATTATCGATCGTGGCGTCGCCGTGCAGGTGAATGCCATCCGCAGCGTTATCGCCAAAAATGACGTTTTTAACTGAGCCGCCGTCTGCGACTTCAAACAGCGGTTTCTGTCCTTCCGTTTGGCTGCCATTGCCTAACCCAGCCCCCGCGACATAGGTTTTTCCCTGGCCGTCGAAGGTTTCCCCGGCGCCGNCTTTGATCGGCTCGTTGACGACGACCGCATTGGCGTTATCGGCCGTGGGGAAACTGACGGCGCCGCTTTGACCAGTCGCGGACGGCGCTTCGTTCGAAGGAACCGGGGACTTCGACGATGACGGGCTGCTGCCATCGGTTCCCGGCAGCGTTGCTCCTCCCGGCGCGGAAGGCGCTGTCTCCGTGGGTTGGGGCGACTCCACCGCAGCCCCTGACGTGCGATTGTTCGGCTGCGAGCCGGGCACGGCTGATGCGCCGCCGTTGCTGGCGCCACCCTCTTGTGGTTGGCCAAACTGGCTCTTTTGGTTATCCATCAGCATAGCGATCAGTTGCATCAGCGTTTGAGACAGTTGGTCGCTGCTAAACTGCCCACCACCGTCCTGTGTCGGCGAAAGGCTGCCTTGCAGCGCTTGGCTTCCGGCATTCTGCAATGTATCGCGGCTTAGATCCTGTGGATGCGTTGCTGAGGACGTAGCACTTTGTTGCGTGCTTTGCCCGTTCTGCGGCATCAGCGTATCCAACAGCTTACCGAGCATTTCAAGCTGGTTTCGCTGATTCTGTCCGTCCCGGCCGCCAATCCCGCCTGCGGCGACACTGCCATCCGTGGGGCGCATGCCCTCAGATGCCTCCTGACTAGCGGCTTGCAGGGTCAGCAATAGTGCCGCCAACAGTTTGGCCACGCTGTCTAGCGCCGTTTGATGTTCTGTCGTGCTGGCGCCGGTGTTCTGCCGTTCCGCTGGCAGGTTTTGGGAAGAGATGCTGCCCAGATTGGCATTATTCATGCCGGAGCCGGGCAGGGTAGGCGTGGTGTTCAGGTCTGACATAGCGAGTGCCTCGTAAGCTGTTGTTGAGTAAAAAATAGGCTGCGGAGAATATTGAATCGACGGTTCGTCGTTATATGGGTGGTTCAAATATTCGCCGGGTTCCTGTCTCTCCGGTGCGCGAATGACAAGACGCAAGCGTCCATGCCCCCCTTATTTCCGGGCGGAACCTAATGCCTTTTCCCAGCCACTCACTCGGCAATTAGCTTCATCAACAACATCTCTGGGAGACGGCTATGTTGGGCAATATCAGACACATTCATCAGAAGACGGTGGCGGAAGTCGATACGCCGACCGTGTCCGGAGAGGGGCGCGCGGTCTCTCAGGGGCACGCTTCCGTCGCTGGACAGAAGGCGACGGGATCGTTGACTCAGGAAGGTCTGCGTCTGGCGGCAACCCCGCGCGTCAGCCAGCGCGAGGTGCCGCCTGACTCGCTAGGATCGCAGGTAGGTCGCTCCCCCAATCTTCGCGACATGAGAGACGCCATCGACCGTGCGATGCAGGACACTGCCGGCCCCTCGTCGACGGCTGAGACGCCGGTGAAAACCGTCACCACGTTACGGGAGCTGCTGCAACGCTCTGCGTCGAGTGAGACGGGTTCGTCCCGAAGCGCGAGTCTGCATAGCGCGGTTTCCCATTTTGACGGGGCGGCAGGCACGATTGCCAGTCACGCCCCTGCGGCAGTGGGTCTGGGGCTTTCGCTGGATAAAAAAGGCAAGGTCATCTTGGGCGACGATGTCCCAGCCCCGATAAAAACGGTGCTGTCGCAAACGCTGGGTAAACACGATCTACCGTTTGTGGCGCATCACAAGAACTCGAACGGCACCCATCATCTGTTGATGGATAAAATAGGGCGCCTGTTCAGCCTTCATCACGGCAAACACGGGCTGGTCGGTTTGCACAGCAGCGCGCCCTCACGGAAAGACAGCGAATTACTGCACAGCAAGGCGTCGGCAGGCTATGCATTGCATGCGTCTGACACACAGGTGCGCACAGAAGCGAAGCTCAACGGTAAAGACGCCGGATCGCAGTCGCTGCCTAACCCCACCGGCGGACTCCAGTCTCAACTGTCCGGGATTTTTCTGGACGTTCATGACGAGGCGCTGCGCCTCCACGACGGCAAGCTGTTCAGCCTGAGTCCCGAGGGCGTCTGGCAGCCAAAAGACGACCGCAAGCACGCGCAATTGTCCCGACAGGCCGACGGGAACCTGTATGCGGTGAAGGAGAGCCACTTGTTAAGCAACCTGTCGACCGGCATGGAGTCGACCGCCTTTAAAGACAAAATTATCTCGTTCTCCGCCAACCTTGACGGGCAGACGGTGGTGTTGACGACGTCTGACCACGGTGCGGGCAAGCTGCATCTGTTGCCGACGCTGAATGCTCCCAAGAGCGAGCACCGGGCGCTGCAACTGGCTCTAAACGGCACGATCGCGCTGGAACGCGGCAGCGAACAGGTGGATGCCAAAGCCGTAGGACTCGATCGGCAAAAGCTGCTGGTGGCCGATCGTGAAGGGCAGGTTTTTGTCGGGACGTTGCCACAGGGAGACAGTCATCGCGTCGAACTGACCCCCTTGCACAGCCCGGATCTGGAAGGGGCGCTGGGGGTAGGTCATCACACGGAGGGCTTTGTCAGCAACGGCGCAGGCAGTCTGCATGCGTTGGTCAAAGACGCGCAGGGGCATAAACATCTGGCCGCCCCTGCGGCGGAAGGCGGCGGCTTCAAGCCGGGCTGGAACCTAAGCGATTCGCTGGTGGTGGACCACAAAATGGGGCTGCTGCACGTCGCTCTGCCGTCGTCATCTGTCATGAATATGGGACGCTTCGGCATGATGGCGCTGCACGAAGGCAAAGTGCATTACGTGGACAGCGTGACCCGCAGTTGGACGCCGACGACGATTTCCGCCAATCAGCTCAAACGCGGTTTGGATAACCAGCCCTATGTCCTGCATGACGGCCAGCTCAAAGCGTTGACGATCAATCAGAAAGCGGACAGCGTCGTTCATGGCGACAGCAACGTCTTTGCCCTTAGCCACGCGCGCCACGCGCCGAAATCCGGCGATGCATTGCCGGGATTGGGGAAAGACAGTGGCGCCGTCGCGGTTGCCGTGCTGACCGCCAATCGATTCATCTCTGCCAATAAAGAGGGGGACATCCAACTGCATCAGGTCCGTCCCGGCACGAATCGGGCCTCAGCCCCCGCCACGGCGCTACCGAAGGACGGGCTGACGGGGGAGATCCGCGATCTGGCGCTGGATCGCGAAAGCAACCTGTTCGCGCTTAACCATGAGGGCGCCTTATTTATCTTGCCGCGTGAGGCCTGGCAAAACGACCGCGCGGAATCCGGTGTAACGCGTTGGCAACCGGTGGAAACGCCGCAGGGCGGCAAGGTTGATCGGCTGGATACAACGCCGGAGCATGGCCTGCTGGCGCATCAGGACGATCGTCATCAGCGTCTGACCCAAGGCCGTTGGACGGAGCATCGACCGAACACGGAAATCACCGCGCCTCAACCGCGAGAGGCCGAGACGGTTTACCAGCGCTTAGGCGGCGCGACCAAAGCCGTATCTATCCCTGGAACGAGATTAACGGCGAAGCTGGATACGCAAGTGCTGGGGCAAATGGCGCAGGAAAACAAAAAGACCAGCAGCGGTTTTGTCGATCGTATGCGCGCGAATGTCATTAAGCTGCCGGCTGAGCTAGGCAAAAGCGTGGGAGATGGCATTCAGCATCACTTCAAAGGGCGTGCCGGGCTGCATCCGCTCTATTCGGCCCAGGCTTCGGTCTTTAAGCGGCTGGAGGTGCTGAATATGCAACGTCAGCAGAGTCCGCAGGCAAACACCACCGATCTGAAAACCAAGCTGAGCCAGCTGAATCTGGGAGACGCCGGCAAGCCGCTGATGGCGGCGCTGCATCAGTTTCATCAGGACCTGGAACGCAGCTCGGGCAACGCGGCGCTGTTGCTGGGTAAACATCAGGGGCTGATTAACGCCAAAGGCGAGATCAATCACCAGTTCACCCCGTCGGCGCTGAAGTCCGCCATTCAAGGCATGAACTCGCATCGTTCCGGGAAGAGCCTCAGCGACGCGTTAATGACGGCCACGCTGGCGCATCCTTCTTCGGCGGACAGCAAGGCGAGCGCGCTGTTGAAGCAGTTCGTCATGAAAAAGGTGGATATGAGCTACCAGAGCGACAAGGTGGTTCAGGGCGCGCACCGCGACGTCCATGATGAGATGGCGCTGACGAAGTCGCGGCTGGCGCTGGACACGCTGACTATCGGCGATCTGCACGGCATCGTGGATAAGCTGGCGGGATTCTCCGGCGCCTCGCCGACGAAAGCGGATCTCAAACCGATGCAGGAGGCGTTGACGCTGCTGCGGGATCATCAGTATGGCGATCACCACGTGAAGCGCGCCACGGACATGGGATTCACCTGTTTTTCAGCGCTGGAGGCGGATTATGACGCGGTGAAAACCTTCACCCGCGCCTTCAAAGATGAACGGCATGCCGTCAGCGTGACCTCTCGCACGTCGCTGCAGGCGGAGGATCAGGGGCAGTTAACCCAAAAAATGAAAGACACCGTGCTGTCGCTGAATGCCGGCGAAAGTCTCAGCTTCAACCGAAGCTATAACGCGGGCCTGAGCTCGGTTTATGTGATGCCGACGCAACTGGCCAAGGTGACCATTAACCACCTCCCGTCGCCGCTGATCGCCAGCGGCGGCGTGACGGGCGAACGGGGCTACAGTTTAAGTTTCAGCCGGGGAGACAACGGCATCAATGTCAGTTTTGGCCGCACCGGCGGCCTCAGCGCCAAAGCCGGTGTGATCGTCGGTCATGAACCCAAGGCGACGAAAGAAAATCTCATTCTGGATGATGACCATACGCTGACGTTCGATCTGAGGATGGGCGTCAGCGGCTCCGCCACCATTGGCGCGACCCGCCAAAACGGCCTCAGCTTCACGCTAAGCGAAAAAGAGCTGCCGTCGTTTATCGATGAGCTGACGCAGGGGAAGATCAATCCGCTGGATCTCATGAAAAAGGGTACCGAACACCAGGTCAAGCAGGGGCTTTCTGTGAATTTCGATGTGGACGGCGCTTTCACGCTCGACGGTCGCGCCGCGGTCAACATGACGGACAACGACAATACAACCTTCTCCACCACGACCCGAGCTTCGCTGGGCGTCAGCGGCGGCGTCAACGTGTTGTCCGCCAGTCACGATCGCAGCACGGTCCGGGGCCAACTGAACGAGAAAAACACGACCAGCAACAACCGAGTGCGATTTTTTAACCAGGCTTCCGTCGGCGCGAATGCCGCGCTCTGGGCCGGGATGGCGACAACGCAACCCGGCAAGGGGACGCTGCCGGCAGGATTCGGCACCGGGGCTTCAGCCACGCTGTCTGTCGATACCAAAACCAGTCACAGCATCTCTCTCAATGTCAAAGTGGCGGAGCCGCTACAGAAAAGCGACATCGAAGAACTGACGGCTTCGCTTGAGAAACACTTTGCCGATGTGGAAACCCAGCAGCTACTAGGCGGCGTAAACAAACTGGATGATATCGACGAACAGTTGGCCATTATGCATCGGCACTTCGATGCCAAAACGCCGCAGAACGATGGGCAATACAGCGCAATGCAGTCGCTCGGCAAAGCGGTTCGCCAGCAGTCGGCGGCGAAGCATCAGGCGGTGACGCTATCGAGCGTCAGCCATAGCGCCAGCTACGCCAACCTGTCGAAGTTGGACAGCAATGGCGTGCTGCATGCGTTGCGCAAGCTGGTGAACGATAACGTGCCGCCCACCAATGCCGAACGTATCCACGCCTTCATGAATGCCGACCCGGCGTTGAAAGCGGTCATGACCCATTTACAGTCGTTGCCCAACGCCTCCGCCAGCGTGAACCTGGAACCGAAGGACGCGGTGAAAGAGCAGGTGGAAAAAGGCATTCAGAACAACAGCCTGAGCAAACAAGCCATCGTCGATCTGTTCAAGGACAGCAACAATCTGCGCATCGGCTCGATCAGTTTTACCGAGACGGTGAAGAAGAAGGAGGGCTTCACGTTCCCGACGCCTATCGTTGGGGCGTCCAGCAGTGTGGACGTCAGTATGAGCAAGTCGCTGGGAGAAATTCACTTCTCCTACGGACAAAATCAGGACACGCCGAGACATTTCAGTCTGGAAGGCGAGATCGCGCGGGCTAATCCTACCCTGGCGCAGGCGCTGGACAGCCTGCATCAGGAAGGCATTACGCTGGCGAAACACTAATTCACGATGGCACAGGGCAGAAGGAGCTTCACAATGCATTCCCAACAACAACACGTCTCTCGTTTACTGCAAGCGTTTGGTCGGGCCACGCAAACCCCGCTCAGGCTGGATAATGGAATTTGCGTGCTGAATGACGAAAACGGCGAAGAAGCGGCGGTCATTGACGTTCCCGCGCACAGCGAACAACTTTTACTGCACTGCCGGATAGTCGCGCTGGACGGGCTGGAGAGGTTGGACGAAGCGGCGATTTACCGCCTGATGCTGCAGCTCAATTTCGAGATGGCGGCGATGCGCGGTTGCTGGCTGGCGTTGGATGAATTTAATCAGCTACGACTGTGCTTTCAACACTCGCTTGATAGGCTGGATGAAAACCGTTTCAACGCCATGCTTTCGGGATTCATCCAACAGGTGACAGAGACCCGGGACTTTATTATTTCACTGCTGGGGCAGATGCAGGCGGCGTAACCGCACGCGACCGTCATGGCTTCATGCGGGAACGCGACGGTAGGCGCCGCCGCGTATTGCGCCGTAGCCAACGCTTTCAGCGCCGTCAGACCGCTTCGACGTCGATGTGAATGGCGTCGTAGCGCCAGTATTCGTGGTCGCAATCGATGATCCGATCCGACTGGTCCCGGTTGATGCGGGTGATAAATAGCGCAGGGCTGCCTGAGGCGACGTTAAGCGCAGAAGCGGCCAGAGGGGGAACCGGCGTCGGCAACATCGTGAAACGCACCCGGCCATAGCAAACGCCATAGCGCGTCTCATAGATATCGGTCAGGGATTGCGTCAGATCGGACGCCAGAATATTCGGGAAAAATGCGGGATTAAGGTAGTGCTCCACATACAGTACTGCGCGTGCGTCAATGCGTCGCAAGCGGCGGATCTGGTAAACCTTTGCGCCGACCGGCAGCGTCAGTTGCTGACCGATTTCGTCGCTGGCGGCGATCTCGCGAGCTTCCAGAACCTCTGTGGCGGCATGGCGCCCCTGTTGTTNGACCATCGCGTGAAAATGGCTCCGCTGCAAGGGGTTATAGACGATCCGCGGCGGCGAAATAAACCACCCGCGGCGAGGCTCCCGGTAAATCACTCCCTGGGATTCCAACTGTAGCAGCGCTTCCCGTAGGGTAATTCGGGTGGTGGAGAACCGTTCGCTCAACGTTCTTTCCGAGGGGAGACGCGCCTCGTTTCGCCATGTTCCTTCATCAATTTGCGTCCGCAGCGTCCGGCAGATCAGCGCCACGGTTGTCGAGGGTTGTTGCATGAGTTCATCAGCCTATTCTGGAGCACGCCGTGCACCACCGTGGGTACACCACCATTCTTGATCAGAGCGCCATATTGCCACGCAGCCGTCAAAACGTCTTGCTCGAGCCGCGATAGAGAGACGGGAGTATCGAGCGTTAATTTCCACACCGTACACCCAGCAGGCGATAAGGAGCGACTGACATACAAATTTCATCTTTAGAGCGTAGATTGGCGTGGATTTTGCTGGACTAGACCAGCGCTTATTCCTATCACCAGGAGCACTTACGATGAAAATTAAGGTTGCATCCCTATTCACGACAGCCGTTGTGCTGTCGCTTTCATCCGCTCACGCGGCCGAAGGTTCCGTCGCCGAGCTAGAGCAAGCGGCGCGAGCGGAAGGACAGGTTAATAGCGTGGGTATGCCGGACAACTGGGCTAACTGGAAAGACACCTGGAAGGACCTGAATGAAAAATATGGCCTGCGCCATACGGACACCGACATGAGTTCGGCTCAGGAGATCGCCAAGTTCGCCGCCGAGAAACAGAATGCCAGCGCGGATATCGGTGATGTGGGCGCGTCGTTTGGCCCCATTGCGGTGCAAAGAGACGTCACCCAGCCCTACAAACCGACCACCTGGTCGCAGATCCCCGACTGGGCCAAAGACAAAGACGGACACTGGGCGCTGGCGTATACCGGCACCATCGCCTTCATCGTCAATAAGCAGTTGGTCAAAGACGTGCCTCACAGCTGGGCCGACCTGAGAAAAGGAAGTTACACCGTCACTATTGGAGACGTCAGTTCGGCGGCTCAGGCCACCAACGGTATCCTGGCGGCGGCCTATGCGATGGGTGGCGATGAGCACAATCTCAAACCGGCGCTGGATCTGTTCGCCGACCTGGCCAAGGCCGGTCGGCTCGGGCTGACTAATCCGGTCATCGCCAATATCGAGAAAGGCGAAGTGCAGGTAGGAGTGGTCTGGGACTTCAACGGCCTCAACTACCGCGACCAAATTGATAAAGACCGTTTTGTTGTGCTGATCCCGTCGGATGGCTCGGTGACGTCTGGCTATACCACGATAATCAACAAGTATGCCCGGCATCCTAACGCCGCCAAGCTGGCGCGCGAATACATTTTCTCTGACGCCGGTCAAATCAATCTGGCGCGCGGATATGCCCGCCCGATCCGCGCGGAGCACTTGTCGCTGCCGGATGATGTGAAAGACAAGCTGCTGCCAGCGGCACAGTATCAGTCAGCCCGTCCCATTGCAGACCCGGCTGCCTGGGAGAAAAGCGCGCGTCTGCTGCCGCGGCAGTGGCAGGAATCCGTCATGATCAACATGCAGCAGTAACTCGTCTGGGAGCGAATCAAGCATGAAATGTATTCTGGTCGTGTTGGACGGTCTGAATGATCGGGTTGCTCGCGATGCCATGGGATATCTGCAAGCGCAGTGCGATGCGGGACGAGGTCGGCGCTATGCGCTGACCTGCGAATTGCCCTCGCTCTCCCGGCCGCTGTATGAGTGCATCCTGACCGGCGTCACGCCCGTGGAAAGCGGTATCGTCCACAATGAGATTCAACGGCTGTCAAATCAGATGAGCATTTTCCATTATGCCCGTAGCGCGGGGCTGACCACCGCGGCGGCGGCTTACCACTGGGTGAGCGAGCTGTATAACCGGACGCCCTTTGACCCGCCGCGCGATCGGCATACCGCAGATACCCATCTGCCCATTCAGCACGGTCATTTTTACTATGAGGACGACTACCCGGATTCGCACCTGTTTATTGACGCCGAGAGTCTGCGTCGGACATATCAGCCGGACTTTCTATTGGTGCATTCGATGAACATTGATGATGCGGGTCATCATTTCGGCCTGTCGTCGCCGCAGTATCGGAACAAGGCCAGAAGGGCGGACGGCTACCTCTCGCTGCGGTTGGCGGACTGGTTGTCGGCGGGGTATCAGGTAGTAGTGACGGCGGATCATGGTATGAACGACGACCGCAGTCACGGTGGCGTGCTGCCGGAGGAAAGAGCGGTGCCGCTGTTTGTTTTCGGTGATGCATTTTCTCTTGGCGATGCCTCGCCGCGTCAGACGGATCTGTGCGGTACGATCTGCGATATCCTGGGTGCTCCGCACGATAAATCACGCTGTTCGGCGCTGCTTGCTGACGGTATTGGAGCGAGCCGATGAAGAAAAAAGTGTTGGCGATGGTTTGTCTGTTGCCTTTCGCCGTGTGCTTTATTGCTTTTCAGCTGGTGCCGCTGGGGTGGATCGCAGTCAACAGCTTCTACAGTGAAATTAACGCTCGCTGGGGTTGGGATAACTACCGGGACATTTTGACATCGCCGTTCTATCTTCAGGCGATACGGTTTTCTCTGGATATTTCGCTTCACTCCAGCCTCTACGGTTTGTTGATCGCGCTACTCGGTAGTTACTCGCTGAGTCAGCTTCGAGGCGGTCGACTGCATCGCTGCGTGATGGCGTTCACCAATATGACCAGCAATTTCGCCGGCGTGCCGCTGGCGTTCGCGTTCGTCATCCTGCTCGGGTTGAACGGCTGCCTGACGTTATTGCTGAGGCAACTGGGTTTCATGGAGACGTTTAATCTCTACTCCCGTTCCGGGCTGATTATCCTCTACACCTATTTTCAGATCCCGCTGGGGGTCCTGCTGCTGTATCCCGCGTTCGACGGTCTAAAAGCGGAGTGGCGGGAGTCGGCGGCGCTGCTCGGCGCCGGGCGTTATCGTTACTGGCGATATATCGGGCTGCCTATCTTGATGCCGGCGCTGTTGGGCACCTTCGTGATCCTGATGGCGAATGCGCTGGGCGCGTATGCCACCGTGTATGCGCTGACCAACGGCAACTTTAACGTTGTGCCTGTCCGGATCGCGGCGCTGGTCGCGGGGGATATCTCGCTGGACCCCCATCTCGGCAGTGCGCTGTCCATGCTGCTGGTGGTGTTGATGACGCTGATTACGGTGCTTCATCAGTGGTTGGTTGGTCGCAGCTACCTGAATGTGAAACGTTAACTCATCGCGGAGGATCGCTATGTCTGTCTCTGAACGCGTTTACCACCGTTTCGTGGTGGGAGCGCTGCTGTTCGTTCTGGTACTGCCGCTGGCGGCAACCTTGGTCTATGCCTTCGCGACCCAGTGGGGCGCCACCGTATTACCGGATGGCTTTACGACGAAGTGGATGAAAAGTCTCTGGTCGGATCCGCGTTTTCTGACGGCGTTGTGGCACTCCTTGTTGATCTGCGGTGCTTCTCTGCTGCTGTCGCTGTTATTGATTCTGCCGGCGATGTTCGTTATCGCCTATCAATTTCCTCGGCTGGATGCGGTAATGAACATCCTGATTTTGCTCCCCTTTGCCGTGCCGCCGATCGTTTCTTCTGTGGGACTGTTACAGCTCTACTCTTCGGAGCCGCTGATGCTGACCGGTACGCCGTGGATTCTTATCGGTTGTTATTTCACCATCGCGCTGCCGTTTATCTATCGGGCTATCACCAACAATCTGCAGGCGATCAATCTGCGCGAGCTGATCGACGCCGCCCACCTGTTGGGCGCCAGTACCTGGCAGGCGGCATGGCGGGTGGTGCTGCCTAATCTGCGTAAGGGCGCTTTTATCGCCGTCCTGCTCTCTTTTTCTTTTTTGATCGGCGAGTTCGTCTTCGCCAATCTCCTGGTGGGAAGCCGCTACGAAACCCTGCAGGTGTACCTGTTCAACATGCGTAATGGCAGCGGGCATTTCACCAGCGCGCTGGTGATCTCCTATTTCTTCGTCGTGCTGGTTGTGACGTGGCTGGCGAATTTGTTAAATAAAGACAAGGGGTAAAAATGGCCTATCTGCAAGTGATGCAATTGACTAAAAGTTTCGGGGCGACCCCGGNTTTCAACCAGATCGACTTCATGGCTGAAGAGGGAGAATTCGTGACGCTGCTGGGCCCGAGCGGCTGTGGGAAATCCACGTTGTTACGCTGTATTGCTGGCCTTACCCCGGTCGACAGCGGACAGATCCTGCTACAAGGGCAGAACATCGTGCCGCAATCCCCCCAGAAGCGGGGGATTGGTATGGTCTTTCAGAGTTACGCGCTGTTCCCCAATATGACGGTGGAAGGCAACGTCGCTTTCGGATTGAAAATGCAAAAAAAGTCGGGTGATGAAGTGCGCCGCCGCGTCGCGGAAGTACTGGCGCTAGTGGAACTCGAGACGCTCGCCCGGCGATATCCGCATCAGCTTTCCGGTGGCCAGTGTCAACGCGTGGCGCTGGCGCGATCGTTGGTGACGCGTCCACAGCTGTTGTTGCTGGATGAGCCGCTTTCCGCGCTGGACGCTCGAATTCGCCGCCACCTGCGAGAGCAGATCCGCAATATCCAGCGCGAGATGAAGCTGACCGCGCTGTTTGTTACGCACGATCAGGAAGAAGCATTGACGCTATCCGACCGCATCGTACTGATGAATAAAGGCGAAATCGTGCAGAATGGTAACGCGGCGCGACTGTATACGCAGCCGGTCAATGCATTCGCGGCCGGCTTCATTGGCAACTACAATCTGTTGAACGCGGAACAGGCTTCCCGGCTGATTGGGCAGACGTTTACGCACCAGGTGGCTATTCGCCCTGAGTCGATCACGCTGACCCATCCGCAGCAGGGCGTGCCTGCGACAATCGTCAGCCATAGCCTACTCGGCAATGTGATTCGCTATCGGGTGATGGCGCAGGGCATCGAACTTCAGGTGGATACGCTCAACCGTTCGATGGAGCAGGCTTATGATGAGGGAGCTTGCGTGGGATTACTCCTCAATCTGGCGACTGTTCAGGAGGTGGCCTGACGTTAACTCTCTTTGAGCGGACAAAGAGTCTCTCAACAGCCTAAACTGAATCGCACTCACCGCATCAGAGNGAGGTTCACTCCTGAGTCGGGACGATGGAAGTCATGCCGCCGCCGATCTTCTTCCACGGTGAAACGGCGGTATCGAAGAGGGGAAACCGATTGGCCGTTTTTCTGCCACGCGACGTTTTTTGGCTACCTCACTTGCGATAGGAAACGTTGATTGCTGACTGTTAAGGAGCTATCTGTTTTGTTGATATTGCTGCATTTGTTGTCCGCCGTTTCGTTGCTGGTGTGGGGGACGCACATTGTCCGCACCGGCATCATGAGAGTGTATGGCGCAGGATTGCGTCGAATGCTCAGTAATAACGTCAGCCACAAGCCGCTGGCCTTTATGGCAGGGATTGTGGTTACCGCGTTGGTGCAGAGCAGCAACGCCACTATGTTGCTGGTCACATCATTCGTCTCGCAGGGCTTGATTGCCTTGGCCCCCGGGTTGGTGATTATGCTGGGCGCAGATGTCGGCACCGCGCTCATGGTGCGTATTTTGACCTTCGATCTCTCGTGGCTCTCTCCGCTGCTGATATTCAGCGGCGTCTCACTGTTCCTGAGTCGTAAACAAGCGCGCATCGGACAGATGGGGCGTGTGTTGATCGGTCTCGGACTGATCCTGCTGGCGCTGGAGCTGATTGTGAATGCGGCTACGCCGATCACGCAGGCGGCCGGGGTGAAGGTTCTCTTTTCTTCGCTGACGGGCGACATCCTGCTGGATGCCATGATTGGCGCCTTGTTCGCCATCGTCAGCTACTCAAGCTTGGCGGCCGTATTGCTGACCGCGACGCTGACGGCAACCAACGTGATCTCGCTGAAGGTCGCGCTCTGTCTGGTGGTTGGAGCCAATTTGGGCAGTGGCATGCTAGCGATGATCAACGCGAGCAAGCAAAGCATCGATGGTCGCCGGGTCGCGTTGGGTAGCCTGCTGTTCAAACTGGCCGGCTGCGTGGTGGTGCTGCCCTTTGTCGAGATGTTGGCGGTGGAAATGGAAAAACTCCCCGTGAGCACCGAGAATCTGGTCATCTACTTCCATGTGGTTTACAACCTGCTGCGTTGCTTGCTGATGCTGCCGCTGACAGGGCGCATGGCGGAGTGGTGCCAGCTGCTACTCCGCGATAATCAGGAAGAGGACCCGCGTCTGCGTCCGCGACATCTTGATCTCAGCGTGTTGGATACCCCGGCGCTGGCGCTGGCCAATGCCGCTCGGGAGACCTTGCGGATGGGGGACATCGTGGAAAATATGTTGATTCTCACCCACGAAATGATGCACGGCAATTATCTGCAGGAGAAAACCATTCGTCGTCTGGATGACGATGTGGACGTGCTCTACACCGCGATCAAACTGTACCTGGCGCGGATGGCCAAAGAGGATTTAGGTGAGAGCGATTCGCGCCGCTGGGCGGAGGTCATCGAAGTCACCATGAATCTGGAGCAGGCGGGCGATATTCTGGAAAAAATGGCCGGAGATATTCGCGCAAAGGCGCAGGCCTCACGCCGGGCGTTTTCCGCCGAAGGGTTGGAGGAGCTGGATGCGCTCTATTCCCGACTACTCGACAACCTGCGGATGAGCCAGACCGTGTTTTTCAACAACGATCTCGCCAGCGCGAAACGTCTGCGTCGTTCCAAGCATCGCTTCCGGATCATGGATCGCCGTTTCGCTCATGCGCACGTCGAGCGCTTGCGACAGAAGAATGTGCAGAGCCTGGAAACCAGTTCGCTGCATTTAGGGCTGTTGGGCGATATGAAGCGTTTGAATTCGCTATTCTGTTCGGTGGCCTACAGCGTGCTGGAGCTGGAGGATCAGGACGATGAAAAACGTGACGTGATAGAAGGCAGTTAACGGCGGGCTTTCTGTCCGTGGAGTGAGTCAAGCGACGTTCGGAAAACAGGGCTTCGCGAACGTGCGCGAAGCCCCAACGGTGAGTCGACCGGGCCTTAGCGGCGTGAACCGTCGTTGCAGCCGCAGCCCCAGTTTTTCAACTTGCTGGTTTTCCCGATACCGGGATTGAGGGTGTTGGTCGGGTCGTTCTGCTGATAAAACGCCTTAAGCTGTGGTTTGGCCTGGTAAAGATGGCCGACGTTGTGCTCCGCGGGGTATTCCGCGCCTCGTTTATCGAGCAGCTCCAGCATTTGCTCCTTGAGCTTATGGGTATCGACGCCTTTTTTCACGATGTAATCCTGATGGAAAACGTGGCACATAAAGTGTCCATAGTAGAGGCGATGCACCAGTTGATCGCTGATTTCCGGCGGCAGGTGCTCAAACCACTCTCGATCGTTACGACGCAGCGCGATATCTAGCGGCAGGATGTTCTCGACCTCGCGGCTATGCACCGCGTGATACCGAATCGCGGCTCCGGCTGCTGCGAACCGATGTAAGAACGCTTTATCGCCTTCTTCTGGCGTACAAGCGAAAAATTCGCCGTCCGCCTCGCGGAAATAGCTTTCCAACCAGCGATGCGCCTCTTCGATCCCCTCTCCCGACATTTTCAGCATCAGGTGATGCTCGTAGCGGTCGCGATAGGCCCGCATCCGCTCAGGTAACTGAGAGGGCAGCAAACGACTAAGTTGCTGCATGGTGCGATCCACAAGGTGCGACGGGAGAAAGGGGATTTTATCGAAAATGGCGTCCATTCGACCTTTGAGGTTGAAGAACATGGGCATTTTATCGGTGCCCAGCTTGTCGATCATGACGAAGGTGTCTTTGCCGTAGACCTCGGCCATGTTGAACATGTCCCGGTGAAGATATTCCCCCGCGACCGGCAAATGCGTGAAATTCGCCAGAATATGGCGACGAAGTTCGGTCAGCACCTCAGGCTGATTCGTGCCGATGTAGAAGACCTGCTGAGATTTTTGTGCCGGAAAGGTATCCAGTCGGACGGCAAAGACGGCCAGCTTACCGGCGCAGCCTGCGGCTTCAAACAGGCGACGTTCATCGGCATTGAAGCGGGAAGGGGTGTCGGCATCCACGTCCCGGACACGGTCGGCGTACTCATGATCGGACGCCTGTCGCTCATCATTGACCACGTCGGCCTCGGTATATTGACGTTGTTCCAGGCGGACCAGAATCTGTTCCGGCGTTTCGCCCAAATTAATCCCCAGATGATTGACCAGCTCTACCTTGCCCTGATCGTTCACTTGGCCATACAGCGCCATCTCCGTATAAGCGGGACCGCGATGCACCAGCGAACCGCCGGAGTTATTGCAGATCCCCCCAATTACCGAAGCGCCAATACAAGATGAGCCAATCACCGAGTGCGGTTCACGACCTAAGGGCTTCAGCACGCGCTCCAAATGCCATAGCGTGCTGCCGGGCAGTGCGACGATTTGTCGCCCCTGATCCAGCAGTTGCACCTTATCCAGCCTGAGGGTGTTGATGATAACGATTTCACGATCGTAGCCGTCGCCGCTAGGGGTGGAACCTTCGGTCAGACCGGTATTGGCGGCCTGCATAATAACGATGCGATCGGCTTCCACGCTGGCTTTGAATACTTTCCATTGTTCCAGTAGCGATCCCGGAAAGACGACGGCGAGCGCCTCTCCCTGACCGGAGCGGAATCCTTTTCGATAGCGTTCAGTTTTGTGAGTGTCCGTGAGGATATAAGATTTGCCGACGATATGGGTAAGGGTGTGTATAAGCTCCTGGGCGTTTACGCTAAACGGGGTAGAAGTTGCATGATCCTGCATGAGAGTCCGTCCTGTTAATTAATCTTATGATTTCTTTAAAAGGATAGTGCTTATTCAGAATTTTGCGTGTATCTCCGAAATGCCCGGTAAGCTATTGTAACGCCCGCCCGCATAGAGGAGTCGGCTCGGTTTTTAATCGCTCCCCAACGTGAATAACATGTTAATGGGTAAGTTAAATTCATCTAATTATCACCACAAAAAAGACGCGCTTCGATGGCATACTGGACGACTGCAATTGAGCGTGTGGAAAGAGTGTGAAGGGAGTGAAACTGTCCGGCAAACTGTGTAAACGTTTTCTTATCTATGCCTGTCGCGGGCCGCAGCAGATGCTCAATGTTTACTCCGTTGTGCCGATAAGACAAAAACCCCAGGCCAGAATTTATGTTTCCCGTCATTTCTGGTTTTCCTGTTGAAGACCCTGGCATGTGCACTGTCGGTGACCGGCCAGGACGGCGGCGTAATATCCAATTGTGTACCCATGCAGTCAACCTGGCGCCTGGGGCTGCTTAAATCGAGATTGCTGCAGATGGACTTATTGAAAAAGGAATGATAACCCATCTGTATGGAGGAAATATCAATGAATAAGGAAGGTCCGGGCGCTGACTATTACCACATATTGCTCCCCGCTTTGGAGCAGACGATGCTAGCCGTCGTCCTAATTGATGAATGCGACCGCGTCCTGTTTTTTAATGCGGCTGCAGAAAGACTGTGGGGTTACGCTCGCGACGAAGTGCTGGGACAACACATGCGCCCGCTATTACCTAAAACTATGCGGGAAGTGCATAGCCGCTATATCCGCAGGAACCGGCAGGCAAACTTNCCCCGACCAGAAGCAATGAGTCGCGACATCCTCATGGAAAAACGGGATGGACAACAGCTATGGGCGAAGTTTTTCTTGTCTAAAGTTGATGTCGACGGGCGCATTCATTTTATGGCTATCGCGCGTGACGTCACCGATGAGGTCGCCCGTCGGGAAGAGACTCGACTGCTGCTGCTGGCGATTAACAATACCGACCGTGTTGTCTGCGTATTGGATGCGGCTCGACGAATCGTTCAAATCAACCGGGCCTTTACTTCCCTGTTTGGCTATACGGCCGAAGAGTCCATCGGCAAAGGTCCCAGCGAGCTGCTGGCCAGCCCGCGCACGGACAAATCGTTATTGGACAAACTACGGACAAAGACCCAGGACTGGTTAGGCGTCCATGGCGACATTCTGACACTGACCAAAGAGGGGCGAGATGTCTGGGTGCGCTTTTCCGTTAACCCCATTTTCGATGAGAGAAACAACGAACACATCAAAAACTATGTGGTCGTGTTGTCGGATGTCACTGAGGAACGGCTGATCCAGGATTTGGAGCGAGATGCGCTTGAGGCGCTGACCAGCAGCCTGTCGTTTAACGAGCTAGGCAATTTTCTGTGTCGTCGCATCGAGGCGATTGTTCCCGATGTTTTAGTCTCCGTCTGTCGGGTTGAAGACAACAAACTGCGTCCTTGGGCTGCTCCCAGCTTTCACGATTCCTACGGCTCGGACTGGGAAGGCGTAGAGATAGGCGAGGGCGTCGCGGGCTGCGGGACAGCCGCGTTTAGAGGCGAACAGGTGATGGTGGATGACATCGAAACCAATCCACTTTGGGAGCCTTATAAGCATCAGATATTACCGCACGGTCTGCGGGCCTGCTGGACCTATCCTATCAAACAGCGCGACGGTCGGGTTTTGGGCACCTTCGCCTTTTATTTTCGGCAGGGGTTGAAACCGAACACTTTTCTTGAACATATCGCCGACGCGAGTATCCACCTGTGTACGCTGGCGATTGAACGAGAAGACAATCGTCGGCAGATGGCGAGGGTCGTTAGATTCGACGCGCTCACCGGATTACCGAATCGCAGCTACATGCATTGCCATGTGGATGATCTGCTCGCTTCATCCAGCCAGAAGATCGGTTTTTTTAATCTCGATCTGGACCATTTCAAAGATATTAACGACATGTTTGGTCATGCGGCGGGTGACCAGGTGCTGGTGGCGATGGCGAATCGATTACAGTCGTGGATACGTTCTGATGAGTTCATTAGCCGCACCGAGACCGATCAGTTCGTCATTGTCATTCCGAATTTTGATGTTTCGCGGGCATCGGCCCTGGCGAGCCAGGTCCTTAGTATCGTCCGAGAGCCGATCAATATCAGCGGCCATCGGCTGAGTTTGTCGGCCAGTCTGGGTATCAGCCAATATCCCGAAGGCGGCGCAACGAGAGAAGTACTGCTGACGAATGCCATGAACGCGATGTACAAGGCCAAAAAGTCTGGCGGCAATGTGTTCAGATTTTTTAGCGCTGAAATGAACGTGCTGGCGAGCGAGCGGTTGCTGCTCGGCGCAGCGCTCAAGTCCGCCGTGGCGCACCGGCAACTGCACCTTCATTATCAGCCCCAGGTATGTACGCGAAGCGGGCAGTTGTTCGGGGTTGAGGCGTTGGCCCGTTGGCATCATCCCGAATTCGGCGATGTACCGCCCGATCGGTTTATCCGCCTGGCGGAAGATATTGGTGAAATAGACGGCATCGGCCGCTGGGCGTTGGAAGAGGCCTGCCGGCAGATGGCCGCGTGGCGTGCCGAAGGCATTCGTGTGCCGGTGGTGTCGGTGAACCTCTCGTCGTATAACTTCAATCATCCGGATCTTCCGGCGTATGTGGCTCGCCAGTTGCAGACGTACGGGCTTGCGGGGTCGAATCTGACCATTGAGATTACTGAAAGCTTGATGATGGCGCTAACGGATGAAACGTTGGATATTCTTAACCGCATACGCGCATTGGGCGTCGGACTGTCAGTGGATGACTTCGGCACCGGCTTCTCCAGCCTGTCCAGCCTCGCGAATCTTCCGGTCACGGAAGTTAAAATCGATCGCAGTTTCATCGACCAGTGCGGAAAGCAAAACCGGCTGCGTTCGGTGGTGCATGCCGTCATAGGTATTGGACGCAGCCTGGATTTAATGGTGGTGGCGGAAGGGGTGGAAACGGACGATCAGCGCAACGTATTAATCGCGCTGGATTGCCCGGTGGTTCAAGGCTATCTGTTCTCAAAACCGCTGCCGCCGAACGGCTTGAACCAATGGATGGCCTCTGCAATACCTAGTCAACAGCATTGATTCGAGTGATTTGCGGGGAAGGGCGGATCTGACGTGAATACGTCGATGTTCACTCATCGATAGCCGTTTTTCCTGCCCCGTTACCGATGAATTGAAACGGACATCCGGAGTAATCGGATGCTGGATGTCCGTCTTCTGAAATTGTGACACTTAGCGTCCAGTCCCCTTATTAGGACGAGCTAAAATTTTCAATTTGAACGTACTTACGATCTCCGTTGTCACTTAAAAATATTTACTCCAATGCACTGATAATGCTTCACAATAATTGATTTGACGTTTAGGATTTATCTGGGTCACATATATTCTCAGTAAGGATTTTTATGAAAAAAATAGGAATAGCGTTTGTAATTGCACTAGTTCTTTCAGGGTGTGATAAGCCGAAAATCGATACCTCTAATGAAGCGACGGTAAAAGAATCGATTAAAGAAGTGCGAGAATCTTTACCCGAAGACAAACGCGCAGCTTACGATAATGCATTGAAAGTCATTGCTTTCAGCAATGTGAGCATGAAGGATTTGATGCATGCCGAAATGGCTAATAATATGTCTACGGTAAAAGACAAGATGATGAGTAACCTGTCAGGTAAGACTGGCGAAGAAATNCTCGTTTATGCGGATAAGATCAGAAAAGAGAAAGCTGAAAAAGAGAAAAAGCAGGCGATTCAAGAAATTCAGGAGCTAGAGGAAAAACAAAGAAAAGCTGAATTAAGTCTCGATAAAAAGAAAGACTTCGTTATTTCTCGTTCCCGCTTTTATTTCAAGAAAACAGAATATGGCAAGGATCAGCCGGTTATTGAATTAACTATAGAAAATAATACAGGTAAAGCAGTTTCTCGGGCTGAATTTAAAGGTGTTATCTCTAGTCCTGACAGGCAAGTTCCTTGGTTCACTGATACTTTCAGAAGTACTATTCCCGGTGGTTTAGAGCCAGGTGAAAAGGCTGATTTAACCCTGCCACAAAACCCTTACATGAAGTGGGGAGACGTCGATGCACCTTCGGATGCCGTGTTTACAGTCACTATTGTTAGCATTGATGACGCACAGGGAAAACCTATATTTTCCGATGAAGAGTTCTCTGATAAAGACGCGGATCGCCTTTCCTCGCTAAAAGCCAAATATTCAGACATTGATTAATCGTAGAGTACCGGTGACTTACCCGTAGGCAAGTCACCGGTATTATTTTGGAACAATCACCGCCTTTCTATAAGGTTGTAATAAAAAATCCACGCAATAGCGTGGATTTTATAATGTCTTCTGCTTTTCATGAGATTCCGTGAAACCTCATGAAACAACAGAACCAAATCAGACGTTAAACAAGAAGTTCATGATGTCGCCGTCTTTCACGATGTACTCTTTACCTTCTGAACGCATTTTGCCGGCTTCTTTGGCGCCTTGCTCACCTTTGTAGGTGATGAAGTCTTCATAAGCGATGGTTTGGGCACGAATGAAGCCTTTTTCGAAGTCGGTGTGGATCTTACCGGCGGCCTGTGGGGCGGTGGCGCCGACAGGGATGGTCCATGCGCGTACTTCTTTTACTCCAGCGGTGAAGTAAGTCTGCAGGTTCAGCAGCTCGTAACCTGCGCGAATCACGCGGTTCAGGCCCGGTTCTTCCAGTCCCAGCTCCGCCATAAACTCGTCGCGTTCCTCATCATCCAGCTCGGCGATATCCGCTTCAACGGCGGCACAAACAGCAACCACGACGGAGCCTTCTTTCGCTGCGATTTCACGCACTTGATCCAGGTAGGGGTTATTTTCGAATCCGTCTTCGTTGACGTTGGCGATGTACATCGTCGGTTTCAACGTCAGGAAGCTAAGATAACGAATCGCGGCTTTTTCTTCGGCGCTTAGGTCAATAGCGCGCAACATACCGGCGTTTTCCAGCTGCGGCAGGCATTTTTCCAGTGCAGCCAGCTCAGCTTTAGCGTCTTTATCTCCGCCTTTGGCTTTTTTCTGGATACGATGAATAGCGCGTTCGCAGGTATCCAGATCCGACAGTGCCAGTTCGGTATTGATGACATCAATGTCATCAGCCGGATCGACCTTGTTGTTAACGTGAATGATGTTGTCGTTTTCGAAACAACGAACGACATGGCCAATCGCTTCGGTTTCACGAATGTTGGTCAGGAACTGATTGCCGAGACCTTCACCTTTGGAAGCGCCTTTAACCAGACCGGCGATATCCACAAATTCCATCGTGGTAGGCAGCGTACGCTGTGGTTTGACGATCTCCGCCAGTTTGTCCAGACGCGGATCCGGCATCGGTACTACGCCGGTGTTCGGTTCGATGGTACAAAACGGGAAGTTGGCCGCATCAATACCTGCTTTAGTCAACGCGTTGAAGAGGGTGGATTTACCCACGTTAGGCAGCCCAACAATACCGCATTTGAATCCCATGTTTCTATCACCTTAAATAACTTGTTAATCAGACTGTTAATGCAACAGCCCGTTTGAATATGAAAATGACGCCCAATTATACACACATGCGGGAGCGTTATGCGATTGACCCCGTCAAACCTTATGACGCCTTGAAGGCATGCAGCCGATTCATGGCCTTGACCATGCCTTCGCCCAGCATTATTTCGGTGCAACGCAGCGCTTCATCAATGGACTGATCGATCAGGGTTTGTTCACTGACAGGCGGTTTGCCCAGAACGAAACCGACCACTTTGTTTTTGTCGCCCGGATGGCCGATGCCGATACGCAGTCGGTGGAAGTTCGGGTTATTCCCCAGCTTGCTGATGATATCTTTCAACCCATTGTGACCCCCGTGGCCGCCGCCCAATTTCAATTTGGCGACGCCGGGCAACAGGTCCAGTTCATCGTGTGCGACCAGAATTTCATCAGGTTGGATGCGGTAAAAGGTCGCCATTGCCGCCACAGCCTTGCCGCTGAGGTTCATAAAGGTGGTCGGCACCAGCAATCGCACATCCTGCCCCGCAAGTGTCAGGCGCGATGTGTAACCGAAAAATTTGCTTTCTTCTTTGAGCGGCTGGCGGTGGGATTCAGCCAGACGGTCGATATACCAGGCGCCCGCGTTATGGCGGGTAGACGCATATTCAGCACCCGGATTCGCCAGCCCCACAATCAGTTTGATACTGCTCACGATACTTTTCCAGATAGGGCGTTACGCCAGTAACGCTGATGTCAGAGACAAATAACAGGCTCGCTAGTTTACACGCAGGGAGGAGGGATCACCAATATCACTCCGGCCTGGAAAGGACTAAAGCCGCTATTTCACCGGGCTATGAAAAGAAATTGCAGGCGAGGTGACTATTTTTTATTCACTTTCTGTGATCGCTTACGCAACGGTGATTGGCGCAGCACCTATAATTTTAACTAATAAGAGGGCGTGCTACGACATCCCCGTTATCTGTTAAACCTTTCAGGAGGTGGGTATGAAACGCAAACATGCAGTGATGACAGGAAATCTGCTGATGAGTGTTGGCCTGGTGCTGATGGTCGCCAGCGTCGGCTATGCCATCATCAGCCAGTTGCCGGGATGGCATCTGCCAGGATCGGGCCGCTATCTGGATCTGATGGGGATATTTTCCGGCGCGATCGTCTGGCTTATCGGCGCGCGGCTTGGCGGTAGAGATACGGTATCGGACCGCTATTGGTGGGTTAAACATTTCGATAAACGTTGCCGCCGCACAGAACGTCTTCCCTAACGGTTCGACCTGGGGCGACGAACCAACAAAAAAGAAAAAAGCCATCGGAAAACCGATGGCTTTTGCTGACATCGCTGACGTGAACGATTAATGCTCGAACATGGCAGAGATGGATTCTTCGTTGCTGATGCGGCGAATGGCTTCAGCCAGCATGCCTGACAATGTCAGCGACCGCACATTCGGCAGCGCCTTGATATTCTCAGCCAGCGGGATGGTATCGCAGACAATCACTTCATCGATCTGAGAGTTTTTGATGTTGTCGTGGGCATTGCCGGAGAAAATCGGGTGAGTGGCGTAGGCGAACACACGTTTCGCTCCGCGCTCTTTCAACGCTTCCGCCGCTTTACACAGCGTACCGCCGGTATCAATCATGTCATCCACCAGGATGCAGTCACGACCCGCGACATCACCAATGATATGCATCACCTGAGAAACGTTGGCGCGAGGACGACGTTTATCGATGATGGCCATATCCGTATCGTTCAGCAGTTTCGCAATGGCACGTGCGCGAACGACACCGCCAATATCCGGAGAAACAACGATCGGGTTATCCAGATCTTGCTGAAGCATGTCTTCCAGCAGGATCGGGCTACCAAACACGTTGTCTACCGGCACATCAAAGAATCCCTGGATCTGCTCAGCATGCAGGTCAACCGTCAGAACGCGGTCAACGCCAACGCTGGAAAGGAAGTCAGCGACAACTTTTGCCGTAATCGGCACACGAGCGGAACGGACGCGACGGTCCTGGCGAGCATAGCCGAAATAGGGGATTACCGCGGTGATTCGTCCAGCAGAAGCACGGCGCAGAGCATCAACCATGACAACCAGCTCCATCAGGTTATCGTTGGTCGGTGCGCAGGTGGACTGGATGATGAAAATATCACCACCACGGACATTTTCGTTGATTTGCACGCTGACTTCGCCATCGCTAAAGCGACCGACGGCGGCGTCACCAAGGCTGGTGTACAAACGGTTGGCAATACGTTGTGCTAGTTCCGGGATGGCGTTACCAGCAAAAAGCTTCATATCAGGCACGAGAAGAACCTCAAGCTTGCGTCCAGAGAAATACTCGACCCACAGGGGTAGGAAGAATATGCATACGGGTATGGGTAAAGAGCGTTAAAACACCACTGATGCCGGTGGTTTTTTAGCGACCCTCGGGTAGTCCGGAAAGCGTTTGTTGCAAGGGGGATACATTAGCACCTCGAGCAATAAAACCGTTTAAATTTTCCGGGGCTTGGTCGAGCACCTGACGAGCAGCAGACTCGGTGTCGAACTCTGCAAACACACAAGCGCCTGTGCCGGTCAAACGCGCCGGGGCGTATTCTAACAGCCATGAAAGTAGCTGTTCAACCTCACGAAAACGTTTTCTTGCTACAGGTTCACAATCATTGGCGAAGGGATAAGCCAATAACGATTGCAATGTGCGCACCGGGGAATCACGTTTCAGATCGGGATCGTTGAAGATCTCGGGCGTCGAAATGCTGATGCCGGGGTGGGCGACCAGATACCATTTTTCTTCCGGTTCGACGAACGTCAACGCTTCGCCGACGCCTTCCGCGAACGCGGCATGGCCACGAATAAACACCGGCACATCGGCACCCAGACCTAACCCCAGCTCAGCCAGCGCTTCGGATGACAACCCGCATTGCCACAAATAATTCAGCGCGACCAGCACGGTGGCGGCGTTTGACGAACCGCCACCCAGACCGCCGCCCATCGGCAACTGTTTATCAATGGCAATTTCCGCGCCGGAAAAGGGAAGGTCCTGCTGGCGGCAATGCGCTTGCAGCAATTTGGCCGCTCGAACGATGAGATTCTGCTCAACGGGAACGCCCTCCATCTTCGTCAATAGCGTGATCGCTTCACCCGCACGCGGCGTGATAGTCAATGTGTCGCCGTAATCCAGGAACTGAAACAACGTCTGTAGATCGTGATAACCGTCAGCCCGGCGCCCGGTGATATAGAGAAACAAATTCAGTTTGGCTGGAGACGGCCAGCTCATTTTGTTCGTGGACATGGCTTACTGAACCTTCCAGTTATCCATTCTCAGCTTGATGCGCTGTTCGCCCTGACTCAGCTCCAGGCTTTTCGGCATCGGCATGATGCTATCGGTGTACTGCTGATATTTGACGTTCCAGCTCTGGCCGCTTTGTTGATAGGTCACGGTGTGTAACAAATAGTGTTGGTCGAGCGTAAAATGCTGGGCGTCGCCGGGCAGGCCGACAATCCATTGGCGCAGGTTATTCATCGGGATATCCATACCGGTCAACTGGCGGACCATGTCTTCGGCATCTTTACCTGCATAACGTTTGCCCTGACCGTCGGTAATCTGAACGCTATCGGGTTGTGCTTTCAATTCCAGTTCGGTGCTGCCGAGAGGGTTAGTCAGGAGCAGGCGATAGTTCTGCGCAGAGGTTTGTTGCCAGAAAAAGCGGGCATAAAGTTTTTGCCTATCCGAAATATAGGCAAAGGATCCCCGGGTTTCGTATTGGCTTAAATGTTGTACTTTTTGCTCGTGTTGTCGCCACTGCGGAGAGGTCGGGCTTTGCCCAGGCAAATCAGGCTGTCGCGTACTACAGGCTGTGAGTAAAAGACCCGCGAGAGGCAGTAATTGCAGGCCACGGACAAGTTTTTTCGACATGGATTTTGCGTCCTCAGAAACAGGGGTAATGCGGGATAAGGTGTCACGCTAGCGGTCTTCATGTTCATCGTCAATCATTGTTATTGTCGTCGAAAAATGACCAACCGCCGTATTTGGGGCGTATTCCTTCACTTTTCTTGAATGGTGGCTTCAAGTAGAATGCCCCCACAGATGAAGTCCATACTAATATCGGTATTACTCGAAGACTCATGACCCTGCTCGCGCTTGGCATCAATCATAAAACGGCTCCGGTTTCTTTGCGTGAACGCATTGTGTTCACGCAGGACTCTCTTGGGGCAGCGCTGCACAGCCTGCTACAGCAACCGCTGATACAGGGTGGGGTGCTGCTATCCACCTGTAATCGTACTGAACTCTACCTGAGCGTGGACGCCGAAGAGAATCAGCGTGAACAGCTCATCCACTGGCTGTGTGAGTATCATCACCTTAGCGCGGACGACGTGCGTAAAAGTCTTTATTGGCATGAGGGCAATGCGGCCGTCAGCCACCTCATGCGCGTCGCCAGCGGGTTGGACTCACTCGTCCTTGGCGAGCCTCAAATCCTTGGACAGGTCAAAAAGGCGTTTGCCGAATCACAACGTGAACAATCGCTGTCAGGCGATTTGGAACGGTTGTTCCAGAAATCCTTCACCGTTGCGAAACGTGTCCGTACCGAAACGGATATCGGCGCCAGTGCCGTCTCCGTCGCCTTTGCCGCTTGTACGCTGGCGCGTCAGATTTTCGAATCGCTGGCGGACGTCAATGTTCTGCTCATTGGCGCTGGTGAAACAATCGAGCTGGTGGCGCGTCATTTACGCGAACATCAGGTCAAGCGCATGTGGATCGCCAACCGAACGCGTGAGCGTGCTCAGGTATTGGCCCATGAGGTAGGGGCGGAAGTGATTGCGTTGAGTGAACTGGACGGCCAACTCGCGCAGGCCGATATAATTATCAGTTCCACGGCTAGCACGTTGCCCATTGTGGGGAAAGGGATGATGGAGCGTACGCTCAAAGTGAGGCGTAATCGCCCGATGCTGATGGTGGATATTGCGGTACCCCGCGATATAGAGCCGGAAGTTGGCAAGTTGCCCAACGTTTACCTTTACAGCGTGGACGATCTCCACGCGATCGTGCAGCAGAATCTGGCTCAGCGCAAAGCCGCCGCCGTGCAGGCCGAATCTATCGTGCAGCAGGAAAGCTCGGAGTTTATGGGCTGGATGCGTGCTCAGACGGCGGTGGAAACCATTCGCGACTACCGTTCCCAAGCGGATGCGTTGCGCGAGGAAATGACGACCAAAGCGCTGGCGGCGATTCAGCAGGGCGGGGACGTGGAAGCGATAGTGCAAGAGCTGACGCATCGTCTGACCAATCGCCTGATTCATGCCCCAACCATCTCTCTTCAGCAGGCTGCCCGCGACGGCGATCAAGACCGTTTGCAAATTTTGCGTGACAGCCTCGGCTTGAACTAGCATTCTTCTCACCCTTTTCGATTAACGACAGGATATAACACCACGCATGAAGCCTTCTATTGTTGCCAAACTGGAAGCACTGCAAGAACGCCATGAAGAGGTCCAGGCTTTGTTGGGCGATCCCGGCGTTATCGCCGATATGGACCGTTTTCGTGCGTTGTCCCGGGAGTATGCTCAACTGACCGACATTACCGGTTGTTTCCAGCGCTGGCAGCAAACGCAGGAAGATATCGCCACTGCGGAAGCGATGCTGGACGATCCGGAAATGAAAGAAATGGCGCAGGAGGAGCTGAGTGACGCAAAAACCGCAGGCGAAGAGCTGGAACAGCAATTGCAAGTTTTGCTGTTGCCGAAAGATCCTGACGATGATCGCAGCTGTTATCTGGAAATCCGCGCCGGCACTGGCGGTGATGAAGCCGCGATTTTCGCCGGCGATCTGTTCCGTATGTATAGCCGCTATGCCGAGTCTCGACGTTGGAAGGTGGAAGTGGTCAGCGCGAGCGACGGCGAGCATGGCGGTTATAAAGAAGTTATCGCTAAAGTGGTCGGTGACGGCGCATACGGGCAGCTGAAGTTTGAGTCCGGCGGCCATCGCGTGCAGCGTGTTCCCGCGACTGAATCTCAGGGGCGTATCCATACCTCCGCCTGCACTGTGGCCGTCATGCCGGAAGTGCCCGAAGCCGAATTGCCGGAAATCAATCCGTCAGNCTTGCGCATCGACACCTTCCGCTCGTCCGGCGCGGGCGGTCAGCACGTCAACACTACAGATTCCGCTATCCGCATCACGCATATTCCAACCGGCATCGTCGTTGAGTGTCAGGATGAGCGCTCGCAGCATAAAAACAAAGCCAAAGCGCTTTCCGTGTTAGGTGCGCGCATCCGCGCCGCAGAAGTGCAAAAACGTCAGCAGGAAGAGGCTTCGACGCGCCGTAACCTGTTGGGCAGCGGCGACCGTTCTGACCGTAACCGTACCTATAATTTCCCGCAGGGGCGCGTGACCGACCATCGCATCAACCTGACCTTGTACCGTCTGGATGAAGCGATGGAAGGTAAACTGGATATGCTGATCCAGCCGATTGTGCAGGAATATCAGGCTGACCAGCTGGCCGCATTGTCCGAGCAAGAGTAATGGATTATCAACGCTGGTTGCAGCAGGCTATTCAACGGTTGCAGGACAGTGACAGCCCCCGGCGCGATGCGGAAATACTGCTTGAGTTTGTAACGGGAAAAGCACGTACTTTTATCCTGGCGTTCGGTGAAACCCTATTGTCAGAGACAGAGCGGCTACAACTGTCTCAACTGCTGGANCGGCGTATTGCCGGTGAGCCGATCGCCTACCTTATCGGCCAAAAAGAGTTCTGGTCATTGCCGCTCACGGTTTCTCCCGCCACGCTCATACCGCGTCCGGATACGGAGTGCCTGGTCGAACAGGCGTTGAAGTGTCTTCCCTCTGAACCTGCCGACATACTGGATTTGGGGACAGGCACGGGAGCCATCGCGTTGGCTATCGCCAGCGAGCGCCCTGATTGCCGCGTGCAGGGGGTTGATGTTCAGCCTGATGCGGTGACGTTGGCGAAGGCAAATGCGCAACGCCTTGGTATCAACAACGTTTCTTTCACACAGGGAAGCTGGTTTTCCGGAGTGACAGGTCAGCGCTTCTCCGCCATCGTCAGTAACCCTCCCTATATAGATGCTGAAGATATTCACTTGTCGCAAGGCGACGTGCGTTTCGAACCGCGTCGCGCGCTGACCTCTGGCGATGAGGGCTTGGCCGATCTGCGCATGATTATCACTGAATCTGCCCATTATCTGCTGCCGGGAGGTTGGTTGCTGTTAGAACATGGCTGGCAGCAGGGCTGCGCCGTCCGTGATCTGCTGCTACAGCAAGGTTTTATTCGGGTTGAAACCTGTAAAGACTACGGCGGCAATGAGCGTGTGTCGCTGGGTTTTCGGCCGTAATGCCTCTTCTTTATTGCCAAACGCCGACAAAGTGATACTCATCGCTCATTTTGCCTGTCCCTGGCCGTGGAATGCTGGCTGAGAGAGACCCCGTTTGGCATAATTACTTACATTCTGCCTCGTGTCCGGGGGTTGTGACCCCCGTGACGACGACAGTAAATTAGCTGGATAGCGTTACTGTTTGACCTTGGTGGGCCTGCTATCGATGAAAATGCTGGATTTTCACCAAGTTACCTATGCTGATGGAATACCTATGAGTGCTATTGCCGATTTCGAATTCAACCGCTCACCGTTGAGTGAAGGGGTGATCTTAGTTTCCCAGGAAATACGCTGTGACTTCTCTGCGACGGAAGTTCGACGAAATCTGCAACACCTTGTCGATGAGGCTCGTTTGGCCATCCCGACTCACCTTTCCCCGGAACAAAAGCTGGAAAAACTGATTGCGCTATTTTTCGGTGAGTGGGGTTTCGGCGGCGCCAGCGGAGTGTACCGGCTGTCAGACGTGCTATGGCTCGATAAAGTCCTCTCTACACGTCAGGGGATGCCGGTTTCACTGGGCATCATTTTCATGCATATCGCTCAGCAAATTGATCTGCCGTTAATGCCTGTCATTTTCCCCACCCAGTTCATTATTCGTGCCGACTGGCTGGATGACGAAATGTGGCTCATCAATCCGCTTAACGGAGACACATTAAGTGAGCACGTGCTTGATGTCTGGCTGAAAGGGAATATTGGCCCTTCAACACGCCTGTTGGATGAAGATCTGGACGAAGCGGAGAACGTTATGATTATCCGCAAACTGCTGGATACGATGAAAATCGCGCTGATGGAAGAAAAGCAAATGGAGCTGGCGCTGCGCACCTGCGAAGCCGTGCTGATATTCGACCCGGAAGACCCTTACGAAATACGCGACCGGGGTTTGATCTACGCTCAGCTCGATTGTGACCATATTGCGCTCTCTGATCTCAGCTACTTTGTAGAACACTGTCCGGAAGACCCCGTCAGTGAGATGATCAAAGTGCAGATACACGCCATCGAACAGAAAGATATTGTGTTGCATTAACTGCGAGTTTGGTTTTTTGATTTATCCGACATGAAGGTAACTGTATGAACAACAAAGTGGTAAACGTCGGGGATATCCCGGTTGCCAACAATCTTCCCTTTGTACTGTTTGGTGGTATGAACGTACTCGAATCACGCGATCTGGCTATGCGGGTTTGCGAGCATTACGTCACCGTCACGCAGAAGCTGGGCATTCCCTACATTTTCAAAGCGTCGTTTGATAAGGCTAACCGCTCTTCCATCAACTCTTACCGTGGTCCCGGCCTGGAAGAGGGGATGAAGATTTTTCAGGAGCTGAAGCAGACTTTCGGCGTGAAAGTGATCACTGACGTTCACGATGCACAGCAGGCTCAGCCGGTATCAGAAGTCGTTGACGTTATTCAGTTGCCAGCGTTTCTGGCGCGTCAGACGGACCTGGTTGAAGCGATGGCCAAGACCGGCGCCGTTATCAACGTGAAAAAGCCTCAGTTTATTAGCCCCAGTCAGGTTGGGAATATCGTTGATAAATTCCGCGAGGGCGGTAACGAGCAGGTTATTCTGTGCGATCGTGGCAGTAACTTCGGCTACGACAATCTGGTGGTCGACATGTTGGGCTTCAACGTGATGAAACAGGTCTCTGACGGTTCGCCGGTCATTTTCGATGTCACTCATGCCTTGCAGTGTCGCGACCCGTTTGGCGCCGCGTCCGGCGGTCGCCGCGGACAGGTAACCGAACTGGCAAGGGCAGGGATGGCCGTCGGTTTGGCAGGCCTGTTCATTGAGGCTCATCCGGATCCGGATAACGCTCGTTGTGACGGTCCTTCAGCGCTACCGCTGAGCAAGCTGGAGCCATTCTTGAAACAAATCAAAGCTATCGACGATTTGGTGAAAAGTTTCCCGGAACTTGATACGAATCATTAAGTTATCATCATACTCCTTCAATGAAGCCCGCCGATTAGCCGCGGGCTTTTTACTGTCTAAAAACAACCATACTTTAGTTACAACATACTATAAGTTGAGATTAAAAGAACTCACTTAGACATCGGTGTATTGGCTTATTCGGGCAGAGTGAGAAGGGGCGATGTTCCTCATTCACCATTCGGGCGAGGAATGCATGAGGAAAGTCACTATAAGCTACGTACTCGCACTTTATAGAGCACAACAGCTAATCAATGTCGCCAGGTTTGGCGTAGCGTCACGGTTTTTTTTATCTGAAAGCGATGCCGATAACCCGATGGGTATTGAGAGGGACAAAGCAACGGGATACCGACTATAAGCCGATATCCCGTCAGGAGCGCGTTATTTATATATGTCGGCGCTAATCGTGTAGCGATCGGCGTTGTCCTGCCACTCTTTGGTGATGTGATAGTACTTCGCGCCTTTATCCGCGGCACGTTTGGCGATGGCTTCGGTAATCTCCGTCGGCGTGCTGAACCGGCCGCGAATGCTCACGGAGTCGAATGGCACCATCTGTGCCGCCGTCGCGTTGTTCAGTTCCTGGATACGACTACCGTCTTTTGTCGTGACTGTATATCGCGGACCCACGGTGGAGGACTGCGTCTGGAAGAAGTTCCCAACATTGCTGCTCAGGCTGGAAGAGGTCGCCACGCCAGGGATTTCCACGCGTTTAGCCGCTTCGCCGCCGGCGGCCAGCGCCGCTTTACCGGCCTGAGAGTCGGCAGGGATAACATCCGGACTCTGAACACGGCGTTTAGCCGCATCTTCTTTATAGACGTATGCGGTGATGTTTTGGCTATTGCCGCGGGAGTTGATATCAACCTGACGAACGATGAAGAATGAATAAGCGCCTTTACGATGTGCCGCTTCGCCAATCGCCGCCGCAACGTCTAGCTGCGTCGGGAAATAGCCGCTGACGGTAACCGTGTCAAAAGGCTCCAACTGCGATGCCTCATTTTTTGGCAGCTCTTTCACACCGCTGAATTCACGATAGGTTGTGACGTCGGAAACTTTAGGCGCATCATTATGGTATAGGTCAACCGTCACCGCCCAGCGACCGCCATTAACTTCAGCCGTGCTCTGGACGTAAAACGCATCCGCGCCTTTTTCGTCGGCGCGTTTAGACGCATCAGCAGCCGCTTCATAGATGGCGTTGTAACGTCCCATAAAGGTTATACGGTCGAAGGGTTTGACGGCTGCGGCTTTTTCCGGAGTCAGTTCCTGCGCAGACTGCGCGGAAAACGCTAATATAGAGAGCAGGGTAGATGCAATAACGCGAGTTCTCAGCTTCATAAAAAATCCTTTCGCCTGACGCAGTACGGTTGATTCAAATAGGCACACTGTGTGTTAGCCGCCGATTATGTCACGTAATAATCCCCAGTGCTTCAGCATTTTAAAGCCGAGGTCGTCACCGAATCATCGGCCGGAAAGAGGAGGGCAAACGAGAAAATAAAGACAACTCATAAACCCAAGTCAATCATCACAGGTTTTTATCAGCAATTCCCGCCAAAACCGCGACTATTGGCTGATTTTGTGAACCAATCGAAAATACTTATCTGACAATTATGTTAAGGAACATAGGGCTTTGGGAGTATCGGCCGCGAAAAATCGTGGTTTGACTCGCCCTTCCTGGGGTTTTAGACCAAAATTATTTTACGAGTGGATCATTACTTCCATTTTCAGTAGGTTATAACGGCATTTATCGAAAAGTTCGAGGGTATGAACTTATGCGGTAAATAATTCTTCAGGTAAATCATTATAACAACCTTCGTTAAATATGAGCGAAAAGGGATTCCGTATGCGTATTGGTGTACCAAAAGAACGGCTAGCCAATGAAGCCCGTGTGGCCGCAACGCCGAAAACGGTGGAGCAGCTGCTGAAATTGGGCTTTGAGGTAGCAATAGAACGTGGGGCAGGAAAACTTGCCAGCTTCGAAGATTCCGCTTACGAACAAGCAGGCGCGACACTCCTGGATACCGCAGATATCTGGCAGAGTGACATCATCCTTAAAGTGAATGCGCCTGAAGATGACGAGGTCGCACTGACTCGCGCGGGCAGCNCCCTAGTCAGCTTTATCTGGCCCGCGCAAAACCCTGAATTACTCAATAAACTGGCCGACCGTCAGGTGACCGTCATGGCGATGGACTCCGTGCCACGTATTTCACGCGCACAATCGCTGGATGCCCTGAGTTCTATGGCCAACATTGCCGGTTATCGTGCAATTGTTGAAGCCGCCCATGAATTCGGCCGTTTCTTTACCGGACAAATCACCGCAGCGGGTAAAGTTCCCCCGGCAAAAGTGATGGTTATCGGCGCGGGCGTTGCCGGGCTGGCCGCTATCGGCGCAGCAGGAAGCCTGGGCGCTATCGTACGAGCCTTCGACACGCGTCCGGAAGTGAAAGAACAAGTGCGCAGCATGGGCGCAGAATTTCTGGAATTAGACTTCGAAGAAGAAGCAGGCAGCGGCGATGGTTACGCCAAAGTGATGTCCGAGGCCTTTATCAAAGCAGAAATGGCGCTGTTCGCCGCCCAGGCGAAAGAGGTGGATATCATTGTCACCACCGCACTGATCCCCGGCAAACCCGCACCACGACTCATCACCAAAGAGATAGTGGAGAGCATGAAACCCGGCAGCGTCATCGTCGATCTGGCCGCTCAAACCGGCGGGAACTGCGAACTGACGGTGGCCGATCAGGTCACGGTCACCGACAACGGCGTCAAAATCATCGGTTACACCGATCTGCCAAGCCGTTTACCGACCCAGTCTTCCCAGCTTTACGGCACCAACCTGGTGAACTTACTGAAGCTGCTGTGCAAAGAGAAGAATGGCGACATTGACGTCAACTTTGAAGATAACGTGATTCGCGGCGTTACCGTCGTGAAAAGCGGTGAAATCACCTGGCCAGCTCCCCCCATTCAGGTTTCCGCTCAGCCTCAGCAGGCTCAACCTGCTGCCGCCGCATCGAAGAAACCGGAAGNAAAGCCAGCCTCTCCGTGGAATAAGTACATCATCCTCGCGGTGGCTATCGTTCTGTTTGGCTGGCTAGCCAATGTGGCGCCGCCGGAGTTCCTGTCGCATTTCACCGTGTTCGCGCTGGCCTGCGTGGTCGGATACTACGTGGTATGGAACGTCAGTCACGCGCTGCATACGCCGTTGATGTCCGTGACGAATGCCATCTCCGGCATCATCGTCGTCGGGGCGCTGTTGCAGATAGGGCATGGCGGCTGGGTGTCGTTCTTTTCCTTTATCGCTGTACTGGTTGCCAGCATCAATATCTTCGGTGGTTTCACCGTCACTCAGCGCATGCTGAAAATGTTCCGCAAGAATTAAGGAGTCAAGGATGTCTGGTGGATTAGTCACGGCAGCCTACATCGTCGCTGCCATATTGTTTATTTTCAGTCTTGCTGGGTTATCCAAACATGAAACCTCTCAACAGGGGAACATCTTTGGTATCACCGGTATGGCAATTGCGTTGCTGGCGACCATTTTAGGCCCGAATGCCGATAACGTTGGATGGATCATCGTAGCGATGGCCATCGGTGGCGCTATCGGTGTGCATCTGGCGCGCAAAGTTGAAATGACGGAAATGCCGGAGCTAGTCGCGATTCTGCACAGCTTCGTCGGTTTCGCCGCGGTATTGGTCGGCTTCAACAGCTATATCGATCATGGTGAAATCACCGATCCTGTCCTGATCAACATTCATATGACCGAGGTTTTCCTGGGCATCTTCATTGGTGCAGTCACCTTCACAGGGTCTGTCATTGCTTTCGGAAAGCTGCGTGGAACCATCTCTTCCAAACCCCTGATGCTGCCTAACCGCCACAAGCTGAATCTGGCGGCCCTGGTCGTGTCTTTCCTGCTGCTGTTGGTCTTCGTGAATACAGGCAGTGGTTTTCTGCAGGTGCTGTCTCTGCTGTTGATGACGGCTATCGCGCTGGTGTTTGGCTGGCATTTGGTCGCGTCCATTGGCGGCGCGGACATGCCGGTCGTAGTCTCCATGCTGAACTCCTATTCTGGTTGGGCCGCCGCCGCCGCTGGCTTTATGCTGAGCAACGACCTCTTGATCGTCACCGGTGCGCTGGTCGGTTCTTCTGGTGCAATCCTGTCATACATAATGTGTAAAGCGATGAACCGCTCCTTCATCAGCGTCATCGCAGGCGGGTTTGGTACGGACGGGGCTGTCTCTTCAGAGAGTGAGGAAGTCGGCGAATACCGCGAAACCACGGCGGAGGAGGTTGCTGATCTGCTGAAAGGCTCCAGTTCGGTCATCATCACCCCGGGATATGGTATGGCCGTCGCACAGGCTCAGTATCCGGTTCACGATATTACCGCCAAGCTGCGTGAACGCGGCATCAACGTTCGTTTCGGTATCCATCCGGTCGCCGGACGTCTGCCGGGACACATGAACGTGCTGCTCGCCGAAGCCAAGGTACCTTACGACATCGTATTGGAAATGGATGAGATCAATGATGATTTCGCCGACACCGACACCGTGCTGGTTATCGGCGCCAACGATACGGTCAACCCGGCCGCGCAGGAAGATCCGAACAGCCCCATCGCGGGAATGCCGGTTCTGGAAGTGTGGAAAGCGCACAACGTCATTGTGTTCAAACGCTCGATGAACACCGGTTATGCCGGCGTGCAAAACCCGCTGTTCTTCAAAGAAAATACACAGATGCTGTTTGGCGATGCCAAAGCCAGCGTCGAAGCCATTCTGAAAGCGCTCTAAGCTTTTCTTTTTGGCTCTCCCAACGCCGCCTCGCGCGGCGTTGTTTTTTTCTCACAAAGTTCCCTTGTAACCCCCTCGATAGCCACGATACGAATTTCCAATAGTCAGGCCCCCATCAGGGCATTTACGTGTGGCATTATGCGCGACGGTAAATAGGTCAATCTGTCAGGCAAGGGAGAGTTCGAGAGAGGAGCGGAGCACCTTAACGTTCTGCGCCCCGCCTGAAGCGATAGTTTATCTACTGCACACGATTCAATTATGAATCGACATCGTCGTCACTCTCGCCTGAAGCCAGGGGAGAAACAAAATCATCCGGCTTGATAGCCAGCAAATCGCATTTCAGACGATCGATCACATGCTCGACAGTATTACCGATAAAGGCCGCGGACAAACCGGTTCGCCCCAGAGACCCAAGAACAACGACGCCCGCTTGCAGATGTTCCGCCAAATCGGGGATCACTTCTTCGGGCAACCCTTTTTCGACGTGCGTCAGACGCTCATCGAGGCTGAATTTTTGCCGCAGCGCCTTCATTGCTAACAGGTGCTGGCCGCGAATGGCGTCGTTATACACGCTGGGGTCAAAGTCGGGCAACTCGATGGCTACATTAATGGGTGTCGCCGGATAGGCCCCCACAAGATGCACATCGGTCTGATTGACCTGTCTGGCGAGATCCAACGTTTCGGACACCAATTTGATATTCAGGGGATCGTGCAAAGGATCTTCACTCGCCAGATTAACCGCCACCAAAGCCTGTCCGCCGTCAGGCCAGGGCTGGTCTTTCACCATCCAGACCGGACAAGGGCATTTGCGCAACAGCTGCCAATCGGTCGGTGTAAAAATGACCGCTTCCAATCGATCGTGCTGGTGCGCCATTTTTAGCAACAGGTCGTGCTTGCACGTGATAACTTCCTGAATGATGGCTTCAAAGGGCTTACTGTGCCAGACCACCTTAATTTCGATGGGAATGCCCATATCGCGGTAGTACTGACTTTGCTGAGCAATCCATTCTGTTCGCTGAGCGATAACGCCTTGCCGCATCTCCGTCCGCTCATCGGGAGACAGCAGCGTCGTCATTTCATAAGAAAAATCGTAGATCGGCAGAAACGCCTTGATACGGCCGCCAAGCCGCTGCACCAAATACACGGCGCGACGCAATGCCGGTTGGTCATCCTGATTAGGGTCAATAGCGACCAGTAAATTCTGATACTTCGCCATAGGTCCTCCTTTCGGCTGACGATTCGCAGCCTGTATAAATAAGAGTACCCCAAGAAAATTATTTTGAACAACTGATGATGGGAGCCGAATCAATAATTGATGACAACCGTTGATTCGGCAGGGGCGATTAGATTTTCTGGCGGGCGGTTCCGGCCAGTTCGGCTAAGGCTTCGGTTTTTTCGATTGTAATGTATTTGCCTTTCACCGCCAGCGTCCCGCTTTTTTGGAAGCGGCCCAGCAAACGGCTGATGGTTTCGACCGTCAGTCCAAGATAGTTGCCGATGTCGCCGCGTGTCATCGTCAGACGGAACTCGCGGGGGGAGAACCCACGTTGCGCAAAACGGCGTGATAGATTGTAGATAAACGCCGCCAGACGTTCTTCCGCATTCTTTTTCGACAGCAGCAAGATCATATCCTGATCGCTACGGATTTCGCCGCTCATCAGACGCATCATTTGCTGACGCAGATTGGGCATTTTTCCAGACAGGTCGTCCAGCGTTTCGAAGGGAATTTCGCAGACCATCGATGTTTCCAACGCCTGCGCGAAGCTCGGGTGCAACGAGTTACCAATGGCATCGAATCCGACCAGGTCGCCGGCCAAATGAAAACCGGTAATCTGCTCGTCGCCCTGTTCGGTAATCGTGTAACTTTTAATCGTTCCAGAGCGAATGGCGTAGAGGGATTTCAGCTCATCACCGGCCTTGAATAACGCTTGTCCTTTCTGGATCGGTTTCTTCCTTTCAATGATGTTGTCGAGCTGGTCCAGCTCGTGCTCATTTAAGGTGAAGGGGATGCAGAGTTGGCTGATGCTGCAATCCTGACAATGGATTGCGCAACCACCAGACTGGATGCGTCGGATTATGCGCTTTTCAGGAATCATAAGTTTTGCTCTGGCGATAATTGACATTGGTCAATTTTAACAGCTTTTCAGGTCACTGATAAGACCACAGACACTCAAGATGAACGAATAACACGCTCTGAGAGTTCAGAAATGTGAATGGCTGGTAACCACGTGTTAAACCCTCAAGGCGAAGGTATAAGCCAATGTGAAAATGTTACCCGGCCAATCACACATGGCTATGATAAGTAACCTTCATGTATTAGCAGCCATTGCTTACGCTGAATGCCACCGGCATAGCCAGTCAACGCCCCGCCTGCGCCGATGACCCGATGGCACGGTACGACGATGCAAATGGGGTTCGCACCGTTTGCCATACCGACGGCGCGCGATGCCGTAGGGCGTCCGAGACGGGCAGCGAGCTGACCATAACTCATCACGTCACCGCAGGGAATATCTCTCAATGCCTTCCNCACCTGCTGCTGAAATTCGGTTCCCGCCGCGGCGACAGGCAACGAATCAATCGCCGTCAATTCGCCGGCGAAATAGCGCTGCAGCATATCGCTGAGGCCGCCGGGATTCACGCTGGGGACCAGCCGCACGGGCGAGTCGCGATAGCGGCGTTCAAACATGCGGTGCAACTTTCCCTCGAATTCACGCCATTCGAGCGCACGCAGGTGATGGTCTTCATCGGCAACCACCATCAGCTCCCCAATCGGCGTGGCAATTTTATCGAGTAAAAATGTTTGCATCACGACTCCTCAGAAAGATGAATGGCTGAACGAGCATACTCGCGGCGTCACTTTTTGACTATGGTTAGATCATCGATAAAGGGGGCCGTTACATCACCGTTTCTTGGCCTCCCTCGAATTGCTGGTTTTTAGCACGAACGAAAGCGCGACAGAAAAGAATTCGGAAACACAGCCGATAAGAACCTATTGAGTCAAAAAATTCACTTTTAATGAAGAAATAGGAATGAAGCTATGCCGATGAAATTCCTGGCCCGTTATATTGCCGCCGCAATGTTGCTGACGATGCCGGTTATGGGTCAGACGCAAGACGCCAACGCAGATATGATTGAGGGCTATACGTCACAGGAACTGGCGTCTGCGCTGCCGGATAAGGTCAACGACTTGATACGACGCAGCCTGAATACGGACGCGACTAACCATATTATCGATGCGGAGTACATCGAGGCGACGACGAACCGCAAGGCGCTGATTTCTCTTTATACGCTACCGGTCAATGTTAGCGGTGAAACACCGCTTGCCGATAAAGAAGACGATGTGGATGCCGTTATCGCCAGCGCGGAAAAAGAGATGCTGCGCCAGCGAATCCAGCCGGAGAAACGAACATTGACCAGCAGCAATGGTTCAACCATACGCTGTCTGCAAACGATGCTGAACAAACAGGTACTGCACTCTCTGTGTGCAACTTACATCCAGGGGCGAATTATGGAAGTGCAGCCGGTGACGTTCACTGATACCGCAGTGTTGCCTGACGCCGTAGCAGCTCAGGATAAACTCGTCCTCGAAATCAGCGATAAAATGCATGCGCTACCGGCAAAATAATCGCGACCGGCCGTAGTCTGATGCACAGGCTATGGCTTTTTTTGCCTGATAGCGCGTTTCCCATTCAACGTTTTGTTTAATCCAGGCGTTACGACGGCCCATTGGGATAACCTAGCCCTCGCTTTTAGCCGATGTGGCGTAAGTGCGTAGATGTAGAGGGGGGAAACCATCACGGCTGTTAACATGATTTTCATACTGCGAAACCTTCCATTATGACTATCCGCTATCCGCGCTCTCCTGCTCATATAATTGTTTAGAACCGCAAAATAATAGCTCGTTAATAATAACCCTCGCCATGAAGAGAAAATATTTCTCTAATGAGAAGTGAGAGCAGAATCAATCTTTTTCTGAAAAAGCCATATCGAAAACAGATAATCAATTGTATTCCAACGAAAACTTATTCTACAGAAGCATTTTTTTACTTAAAAACACATAGAGCAAAAGAGAATTTTCTTCTAAAACACCTTGATTAGTAATGTTATTATAAAAAATAATTCTCTTAGCTTTTCATCATAATATTTCCGGAAGGTGAATTTCATTTCTGGAGATTATGTCATGCCGAAACTAAATGAAGATGTTTTTCTGCGGTGGCTCAAACAGGAAGTCAAACCCGCGCTGGGATGTACAGAACCCGTTGCCATAGCCTTCGCGGCCGCTATGGCCTGTAGATATTTAAACGAACCCTGTGTCAGTATTCGTGGTTTCATATCTGAAAATCTTTACAAGAATGCAATGGGCGTCACCATTCCCGGCACCCATTATGCTGGCATTGCTATGGCCGCTGCGGTGGGTGTTTTTGGCGGTAATCCTGACCAGGGACTGGAAACACTTAAGGGACTGACAGATGCACAAACGGAGCAGGCGAAAGAAATGGTCAGCCAGGGCAGGGTCAATATCACAGCTCAGGACNCTCCCGACTTTATCCATATAGACCTAACCGCTACAGGAGCAGTTAACTGCTGCCGCATCGTGATTAAAAAAAGCCATACACGTATTGAAGAGCTTTATATCAATGACCTGCCAGTGTCTCTGAAACAACAAGTTAATGAAGAAATATCAGAAACCTCCCCACAAGAATTTTCCATTGAGAATGCCTTTCATTTCATCACAACGGTACCGCTGGAAAAAATTGAATTCATTATGGAGGCCGCCAAGCTTAACAGCGCCTTATCGCAGGAAGGGCAGAGAAAACCTTATGGCCTTAATATTTCAGGGACACTGACAGCCACCGTCAGACAAGGCCTGATGAGCAATGATCTATTATCGAAAATGCTTATCCAAACGGTGGCCGCTTCAGACGCCAGAATGGGCGGAGCGCCGGTGACAGCCATGTCCAACTTCGGCTCAGGTAATCAGGGCATTACTGCAACCATGCCTGTCGTGGTCCTTGCTGCGGAACTTAAAAGCAGTCAGGAAGAACTCATCAGGGCACTCGCCTTATCCCACTTAGTGGCAATTTCTGTCCACGCCCGTTACACCCGTTTGTCCGCACTGTGCGCCGCGTCCACCGCCGCGATGGGGGCCGCGGCGGGGATGGCATGGCTGTTTACCCGCGACCTGAATGTCATTCAGGCGACCATCATCAATATGGTTAGCGATATCAGCGGGATCATCTGCGATGGTGCATCTAACAGCTGTGCCATGAAGGTCTCCTCCGTCACGATGAGTGCATTCAAGTCCGTGCTCATGGCCAAGCAAGGCACACAAGTGAGCAGTCACGACGGTATCGTTAGCCAGGATGCAGAACAGACGATCAACAACCTTAGCCGTCTGGTGAATGAAGCTATGCCTGCAACAGATAAAAAAATTATCCACATCATGACTGAAAAAGATGCTCTGGCGGATAGCTGAGCGCGGATGAATATATCACCCGGCCAATTGAGCGCATGTGCGCAAGTTGGCCCAGGAGAAACGTGATGAATAAAAAGGCGACAGTTTTAAGGGGTATTAGCGCTGTAATGCCTCTCTGTATTGGAGATTTCCCGTTTTCATTTATCGTTGGAGCCCTTAGCGTCAGCATGGGGATGAGTGTCTGGCAGAGTACCGCGTGGTCATGCATTGTGATCGCAGGTTCAGCACAAATGCTGGCATTGAATATGCTAAAAGCCGGTGCCAGCCTGGGCGTCATTATATTCACTACTTTTGTTATAAACCTTCGTCATGTGCTTTATAGCGCATCCATGGCAGAAAAGGTCAGGGAAGCATCTTTATTTAAAAAATGCTTTATTTCTTACGCCCTGACCGATGAAGTCTACGCCACAACAATAAAAAACATGGATGAAAACAAAAGCGATAAATATCTTTTCTATTTCACGGTTATGTCGACTTTCTGGATTTTCTGGGTATTGGCCGATTTTCTGGGCGCCGTCATTGGTTCATCTTTCCCAGATATTGAGAAATACGGTCTGGACTTTGCGATGGTTGCCGCTTTTATTGCCATTGTGGTGCCTCAGATTAAATGTCAGGCCTGTACGGTAGCCGCATTGGTTGCTTCAGTATCTGGTGTACTGCTCGTCATTATTCCTTGTTCTCTGGGCATCGTAGTGGCTTCCTTATTAGGTATATCAGCAGGCTTAAGTATTGACCTTATGGAAGAAAGAAAGATTAATTCAGAAAACACCCTTCACGAACCGCTTCAGAATAATAAGGTAGCCGAAAATGAATAATAGTTATTTTATTGCCCTGACGTTAGGAATGGCCGCAGTGACATTCCTCATTAGATTCTCCTTTATAGGAATAGCAGGGAAACTGAATATGAGTGAGCGAGTAAAAAAAACACTTCGCTTTGTTCCCGCCACGGTGTTACCGGCAATCATTACTGTTCAGATTTTAGAGATAAATTCACACATGCAGTTTGATCTTCAAAATCCCAAAGTTATCGCAGCGATTATTTGCACACTGATAAGTTTCAGGTTTGGCCTAATCTGGGTTGTTATCAGTGGCGTGGGATCACTGCTTTTGTTAAGCCATTTTATGTAACGGAAAGAGGTAAACATTCATGAAAATTATTAATACGAAAAACGCCCCTGCGGCTATTGGTCCTTATGTTCAAGGGATCAATACCGGCAACGTGGTCATTACATCAGGTCAATTACCTGTAGAACCGCTATCCGGAGTTATGCCGGATGGGATTGAGGCGCAAACACATCAATCACTGGAAAACGTGAGAGCCGTAATAGAAGCTGCGGGCCTGGACGTAAGTAACATCATCAAGACGACAATATTTGTTAAAGACCTGAATGATTTTTCAGCAGTAAATAGTGTCTATGAGGCTTTCTTTACTCAGTACGACGCTTCTTTCCCAGCACGTTCCTGTGTTGAAGTCGCCCGACTACCTAAGGATGCAAAAATAGAAATAGAAGCCATCGCGGTTGCTTAATCGCATGGGTCAATCATACAACAGCAGCGGTGAGGCTGCTGTTGTACCGCTAAGCGTTAATTCTCATCTGTCCACATCTCCCGGATTGTTCCCCCCAAAGGCATCCTTTTTTAACGTAGATTGATTAAACATTGTCTAACTACGGTGATCTCAACCCTTTCTGATGGAGCGCGAAAGTAGAGTTATGCAGCGCGTAACACGTGCTGTTTTGGGCCTTTCTCGATTAAAAAGCCAATGCCATTCTGTGGATTACCATTGTCATTCGTCCCGTGAGGCAAATAGACGAAGAAACTACCGCACCTGATGTCATCAGATGCGGTGCCGACACGTTTACGCGTCGGACTTGATCAGCTTCAGGACATGCCCCAGACGTTCACGCTGTTTCGGCTTGATATCTCGTCCTGCGGCGTAGCCCGCATTGCGAATAATGGTTTCATTCAAACCAATTAGCCAGTCGTAAATGTAGTAGGCCGTGCTGTTGGTCGGCGTCACGGACAGACGCGTCAGACGCTGTGTCGCGCCAAAACTGCCAGCCTGCTTTTCGGGACGAGCAAAGATTTTCTGCCCTTTATTCACCCGGCTCTCTGGACGTTCCGCTTCTTTGACTCGCTGGAAGCCCAGCCAGGCGACAAAGTCGCCCAGCACGGTCAACGCACGAGAGACCTGACGGTCGGTTTTATTTTCCCGATTCAAATCCAACTGCTCTGCGTTCACCAAGACCGTCAGCAACTCTTCTTCAATTTTCAGGCGAATTCCGGCGGTGATCAGTTCTTCCACCAACATTTCAATGGTAGGCCGAGCCACACCGAGCAATTCGATAATGGCGTCGTTTTCCGGCAAATTACGCAGATGCATGATCCAATAACGATAGACGCTGCGAGCGAACTCGGCTTCGTATCCCTGACTGTCCGCAATATCTGTCTCCGGGGCCTCAGGCTCTAAGGCGTCTTTGGGGTCTTCACCAACCGGTTCATCGCTGAACAGGTCGATTTCCAGCCCCACACCAAAGGGTTCATAGCTCGCCAACGGCGCAACGGCGTCCGAATCGTCCTGATGCGCGTTGAAATTGCGCGGAGATGACTCCTGCTGTTGCATATATAGCCTGCGCAGCTCATCACGCGACGGTAACAGACGCTCCAACATCTCGCCGTGAACGCCGGTACGCGTCTGCAACGCTTTCAGCATCGACTCGGCGATTTGCTGTTTTTTCGCTGGCGCGTCCGCACCGGTAGGCTGATACCAGCTACCCAACAGATTCTCTGTCAGCTCACGCTGCAACTCGCTCAACTGTTCGTTGACGCGGTTAAGTTTCACCTCGCGGCGAACTTCCGCATCCAACCAGGCCGCCATGCGATTTACACCGCGTTTGTCCAGCGCCAGCATTGTTCCCCAAGCATCGCCGGGATTGCCGACGTAGCGTTGAACCGCTTCATCGTTGTTATGCCCATGGGTGAAACGACGGTCGAATTTGGTGACCGCCCATATTAATCCGGGTTTACGTCGGCTGCGGACCTGTGGGTTTTCACCCTGGGTATGACGCACCCAATAGTCCAGCGCTTTACCGACAGTCTTCACGTCCTGCTTACCCGCTGCGGCCGTACAGACCAGCAGCACATTCATCTCCTGACTGTCGGTATAGCGTTCCAACAGGTAGGCGCGTTTAGCATAGAGCAGGGTCTGCGCCAGCGGGTGAGGGGCGCTCCGTAACGGACGGCTGAAGTCTTCTTCTNCCTCATCCGGCTCATCGTTCACCAGACTGAAACCGGGGAAGTCCAGCAAATCGACCTGTTCGAACAGCGTTTCACGCGGTGCGTTGAGCAGCGGAATTTGCAGCTCAGCCGTCAGCATCATCAGCTCCGCCAAAGACAGCTCGACGGTTTTCGCTGCACGGCCGCCCACGATAGGACGCACCTGTACGCTCATGTCGGCCGGGCTATTCAGTCGATCGAACAGTCCGGCATTCAGGATACCGCCATCGGCGTGGAGGCTTTCATCAACCAATACGGACAGCGGCGCCAACACTTTCCGCGCACTGGAGAGGTGTTGCAACGTATAGGCAAAGTAGCGGTAGGCGGCCGTGATATCAGCCTGTTCGGCCCACAACAGAGAGAATAGGCTGGCGCGATCGTCTGCGCTTAGGAAAGGCGCTAACTCCACCGCCGTCGGCCAGAACTGGCCAGCCAGGATCGTCTGACGCTTGGCGTCGTGACGCACCAGATAGTCCCACAGCGCGACCACGTCGTCACTGTCCATACCAGGCACCGGCGTAGTTTGCCGGTGCATCGCCAGCATTTTCAGGTGCTCGGCGATGTGCTGCTCATCCAGCTCTTCATTCGCCGGAGTACGCCGGTGATACAAAAAAGCATTCGCCATAATCCGCGCGATATCCGCTTCATTCAGCAATTTCAGCTGAACCGGATTCGGCGTGTTTTTACCTTCAGCCTGACGGGTAAAGCGGGTCACAAACGCCGAAGACTGGCCGGTTGGATTGAGATGCTTTTGATAGTCCAGCGTCAATCCGCCGACGCTGGTTTCCAGCCGACCGTTTTCACCCGCGGCCAGAGAGGAAATCAGGTAGGACTTGCCCACCTGTGACAGGCCGAAGAAACCCATCGCGATTTCTTTAGTCGCGGAGTCCATCAGGTCGCGCGCCTGATTACGGCTGCTGCGCAGCTTGATGCTCAGGCGATCGGCTTCCATATCCAGACGCGGTACGTTGCGCCGCGTATCGTCCAGCCAGGCTATCGCTTCGTCGATGCCCTGAGAAACGGATTGCAGCTGGCGACTGAGTCGGCTCGATAGTTGTTTGGGCGTTAGTGGTTTCATTTCTTAAAGACGCTCCCGCTATCGATCCAGTAATGAGTCATGCCCGAGCCGGTGCTGGCCAGGGTATTCAGACGGAGTTTCAGATGTTGTGGCGACACCGGTTCGCCATCGCCCAGAATCGCCTCGGCAATCTCGAAACACTCCGGCGTATCGTGGCCTTCGCCTTTGACGACGTCCAGACGCACATGCAGCACGCTGTCGCCCGCGACTTTTCTTGCCAGCTCGGGATCCACAATCGAGAGGGAGTACAGAGGAGAAGCGGGCCAGCGGTCGTTATCCAACTGACGGAAACCGAGGCACAGCGATCCGCGTACGTCGAAACCGGGCTGCTCGCGCAGGCTGAAGTCGGGGACATCCAGATCGATATCGTGGTAGTAAACATTATCCGTGGTCAACGCCTGGCTGCTGTCCAGCATTCCCAGATAACGCACGGTCGAATAAGGCTGGAAATCGCCAGCCTTGAAATAGAAGCCCGGCAGACGCAGGTCGAGCGCCAGCAGGCACAACATGGCACCCACTGCCGCAGTCGATTTCGGATTGTCGATCCGGCCGCGCTTGTTAAACGGATACCAGTCGCTGGTGTGGTAACCATCCAAAGACAGCATGCGGTTGATCGGCAGCGGTTGAAGATGGCGGAACAGGGCTTGAATACCGGGGAAGCGCGAAGGGCGTCCTGTTAACAGCAGCACGTCGCAGGCGTAAAGCGAGACGACTTCGGACATCAGACGCAGGTGCTGGGTGATGCTCATGCGGTTGGACAGGAACTCGGCGTGCAGCTTGCTTAAGCGCAGAACCAGCGGCACCTGCAAAATATCGAAGCCGACTTCTTCTTCCGGCAGCTCGCGCTGCACGCCGCTGTTGACGTAATCCAGGACTTTCTGCGTCGGCAGTTGGCTCAGCAGCTCGCCGAAGGTTGCGTCAATCTCGGCATTTAGATCCAGCGGATCGAAGTTTTCATACGCCTCCAGCACCGCCTGGCCGATCGGGATGAACAGCTGCAAGGTCACCTGCTGACGCAGCGTCAACTGACCGTCCATCCGGCCTTCGCTACCAAACAGGCGGGTCATCACGCCTTCCGGGCTGGTCATGCCGGCTTTTTTCAGCGCGGCTTGCAGCGCAGGAAGGACGTACATCTGAATGACGTCAAGCAGGATATCGTCGCCCGCGACTTTGAATCCTTCACGGAAGAGCAGACGCGGAATGATCTTCACATTGCTGCCGACGCCGTCGTCCAGCCAATACTGCGTGATAGCAAGGTCGGTCGTGCCGCCGCCTATATCAATGGAGGCGATGCGCAGCGTTTTGCCGGGCTGCTCATCGTCCGCAAGCTCTTTGTCGGGACGCGCCATGCTGGCGAAGAACGCTTCCGCTCGGCCGCCGAAATTCACCTGCGCTTCGTTATACAGGTACACCATCTGGCCGCAGGTTGCTTCGTCCCACTCCATCTGGACTTCCGGCACAGGAACGCGGCTTAGCGCTTTATCCTGCGACGTGTGGAAGTCTTCATCCGCCGGGTGCCAGCCCATGGCTTTCCATACCAGTCCGATGGCTTCATACATGCGGCGACGGAAGATCTCCCGCTCCGGCTTCGGCATTGCCGAGGGCAGGGTCAGAATGATGTTGCGCAGCTGACGCGGCGCGTTGGCGTGGATCATTTTCTGGCGCTGAGCCGCGCTATTCATCTGCATCAGCGCCTGCGCCAGCAGTTCGGACAGCATGAATGTCATGACCGCGCTGCGGCTGTAGTGGGGCGCGAATACCGGCAGTCTCTCGTCCAAAGGGAGATTAAACAGCGGCTGACCTTCGTCGTTGATCAGCATGGTCAATGGCATCGCCGTCGCCAACGGTTCCTGCTGGGCTGCGCCCACTGGCTGACCAAAACGCCAGCCGGGCATGTAAGGTTCCTCATCCCACAGATAGCGACGCGGGCTAGAGATACCGCTGGAGCCTTCCGTCCCCTGACGCTGTAGCGCCATACGACTGGCCTCGCGTCCGACACGGGTGATGGACGGCCATACAAAAGCGTCTTCGCGACCGCTTTCATACGAGAAATTCTGTTTGCCGAATTTGGCCTGTGCAAACTCCACGCGGCTGTCGAACAGCTCATTGTACTGATAGTGGGGTTCGCTCAGATCGCGGACCTGCATTTCATAAGTCTGCTTCAGACCATTGCTTTCGTCCGCATGATCTTCCACCAGAATACCGGCGGTGTGCGAGTTGCCGACATCCAGGATCAGGTCGACGTTGACGGCCGGTTCCTGCAACGTACTGGCCGTGATTTGCACCTCAGGGATTTCCAGCCGGTTGCCAAGAACGTCCAACAGATTAAGGAAATGCGCCTGATATTCGAAGTCGCGTAAACCCTGACGAATTTCATGCGGCTTGCGGCGTTCCTGTTTTGCGGCCTGCTGGGAAAAAGTCTCGCGCNGCCAGCCGTCGACCCAGGTCATATCCAGAAACTCGTACAGCTCGTCACTGTGGTAGGCCAGCGTATAGTTTCTGCCGGTATTGATATCGTTCTCGGTCGGCGCCAGCGACTCATATTCGTGGCTTTCAGGATAGACCTTGGTATCGAAGGCGAGACAGATGCGATGCGTGTTGCCGTCGTCATCCGGCTCCTCAAGCTCCAGAACCTGAACGCGCGCCCAGTTATAAGGACCGCCGAGGAACGTACGGGGCGGGTTGAAACGGAAGAACGGCAGCGGCAACCAGGCCTGGCTCAGCAGGTTCAATGATTGTTTTACCGTGAAGTTCGACTCTGGGTTTATCGCCTCCGGTAAAACATTCGTTTCGCCCGGCAGCACGAACTTGCCGTTGTTTTCGTTGTAAATCAACCGCAGGAGAGGGCCATTGGCGCTCTTGCGGATAAACCGGTTGGCAATGTCTGCCTCAGAATCAAGTTTAATCGCGAAATCAAGAAACTGGATACCGCTATTCTGAATCAGCGTAATGCGTTGTTTATAATCAGTAATGGTTGCCAGCATTATTATTTACTCTCACGCTTAATCGTCATCGGTAATATCGTATCGGCGTCAAAACGACCTTTACAGTCCGCCGCCTCAGCGCTGTCAACCCGGTTACAGATGACTTCAGGCATGCTGTAACGCGAGCCGTCGCTGCAACGCGCACGATAACGGCTGTTGATCACCAGATTGCCCGACTGATGCAGCCCGGCTTCGACGTCCGCGCGACAGGTGACTTTATCGCCATAGGTGAATCTCACGCGGCCTTTACCGTTATGGATCTGATACTTCAGCACCGGCGGTTTGCCGGTCAGCGGGTTTTTCACGATGGCGGTCGCCTGCCAGTTACCGTTCAGGAAGCGAACGGAACCAACGCGGATGGACTCCGGCGGCATGACCAGCACGCCTTTAGGCGCTGGCGTTACGTGCGCAGCGTCGCTGGCAGGTGCGTTTTCCGGCGCTTTTTCTTCAATCGCCACCGCGGGCGGGGCGACGGGCGGCATTAAGGTAGCATCGCCCAACGGCAGCCCCGCAAAGCTCAGAAGCGGAGATTCAACCGGCGAAGTCGTTGCATCCAGCACGCGTTTCTCGGGTTTGACAACCACCGTTGCAGGCGTTTTCTCTGAAGGCGGCAACGAAACACAACCACGGATCTGCATGCCTAACGTGACCAGCAAACCGGCGCAGGGGATCAGCCACCACGCACGCATCCAGACAGAACGCGCGACGGATTTCGGTTCGTCCGGCATGACGAACACCGGAGCAGGTTCAACGGGGAGGGGCTCTGGCTCAGTCGCCTGTTCAGGCTCTTGAGACTCGGGTTCAGGGGCTTCAACCGGTTCAGGCTCGGGTTCAGGGATTTTCTCGATTACAGGCGGTTCGGGCGGCGCCACGGGGCGCAAGCATTCAAGCGCATCGGCGCGGAATTTCTTACCGAGATTGACGAAGCCCCAGAAGGTAATAACCGGCCTGTCATCCACCAAATAGACATGGTTAGGGCCGGGAAACTGAATGGCTTTCGCCAGAAGGACGCCAAACAGTTTTAGCGCGGGTTTTTCGGAAGTCTGTGCCTTCTCGCTAATCTCGGCGATGGTTCGCTGGTACTGCTCCAACAATTCAAGCGCATGCTCGCGCTGTTCATCGCTCGCCGCCATCCAGGACGTCATTTTTCCTGAGATGGGCGCATACCAGTCGATGCGATCGCCTTTTTCATTGGGCTGGGGTATTGCCAGACAGTCAGCGATCGGCTGCTGTTTACGAAGACGCAGTGTTTCCCTGAGTTGCAGCGCCGAAGCGTAAACGGGCTGTCCGTTCTCTCCTAACGCCAGAAAGTCGTCCAGATTGCCACTGCGTAAAAATAGTTTTGCCACGCCAAAGAGACCTTGTGTAGTAGATGTTTCACGGCAGAAAAAGCTCGGTATATGTCTGCGCCAGCGTAAATTCTACCTTTTTGCAAGCAATTCAAACGCCAAAAGAAACGGCAAAAGGAGTAAATGCTTGCCTTATCAGCGTTAATTTTGCCCATACCAAGGGTAGTCCGTAACGCAAGGTAATGAAATGTCGAGCAGCGATCCCCTGAACCTCGGCAAAGGCCGGCCCCGCCGACGTAAGGGGAAGCGAATGGACGAAAAGAGTGCGCGGCCGCACCGGATTTGCACGATGAAACCTTTTTACTGCGGTATTCCCAGTTTGGAAAACAAACGGTTCTCTAAGCATTTCCCCCGGTGAGCCGATATCTCCGACGTCCCCAGAGGTTTCATCGCGCATTCAGTCAACACGTTACCCGTTAATCTATCTGTCTCCGCTTCCCGCGCTCTCGACAGATGGCATAGATAGTGCTTATTCCCCACTGGGTCAGCACGCGTCGTCGTACCAAAAAGGCCGGCTTCCCATCGCAGTATCGCCGTTTTTTAACGCATCCTCAGGATGTACGATGACATTGATAATCAGGGGAAATGAATAATGACAGCGCTTAGCATGCCGATTCGGGGCTCTGCCCGCACCAAGTGGATTCAAATGGTGTTGGGATTGATCTGCATGGCCTCGATATCCAGTCCGCAATACGTTTGGACCTTAATGACCAAACCGTTAACAGAGAAAATCGGCGTCAGCCTGCCTGAACTGCAAGTGACGTTTTCTCTGCTGATTATCCTGCAAACCTTCTTCTCGCCGTTTCAGGGCAAGCTGATTGACCGTTTCGGGCCACGTCTGCTGATCTCACTGGGAACGCTGTTGTCAGGACTGAGTTGGGTGCTCTCCGCACAGGTTCAAAATCTGGCGATGCTGTATCTGGTCTACGGTTGTCTGGGGGGGCTGGGAACAGGGATTGTGTACGTCGGCGTCGTAGGTTTGATGGTGCGCTGGTTCCCGCGTCATCGCGGATTCGCCGCGGGCATGGTGGCCGCAGGCTATGGCATGGGGGCAATTTTTACCACGTTCCCGATTTCAATGAGTCTGGACCAACAGGGGCTGGAGTGGACGCTGCTGGTCTTCGGAAGCATTTTCGCCGTAGTGGGCCTGCTCGCCAGCCAGGGATTGAAAGTGCCGGAGGAGGAAGACACCGCGTCACAGCCGCCCAGTAAACTGGAGCAAAGCCGTCGGCAGTTTACGTCCAAAGAGATGCTGAGGCAGCCGTTGTTCTGGCTGATGTTTCTGATGATGACGATGATGTCGACGTCCGGCCTGATGGTCACTTCGCAAATGGCGGTCTTTGCGCATGACTTCGGCATTACCAGCGCGGTCGTGTTTGGGATGGCGGCGCTGCCGCTGGCGCTGACGATTGACCGATTCACCAACGGATTGACTCGTCCTTTATTCGGCTTTATCTCTGACCGCTTCGGGCGTGAAAAGACGATGTTCATCGCCTTTGCTTTGGAAGGGTGCGCCATGACGCTCTGGCTGATGTCACGGGACAACGCATTGCTGTTCGTGCTGCTGTCGGGCGTCGTGTTCTTTGGCTGGGGGGAGATCTTCTCGCTATTTCCTTCAACGCTGACCGATACATTCGGCACGCAAAACGCCACCGCTAACTATGGCTGGTTGTATATGTCGCAGGGCATCGGCTCCATTCTGGGAGGGCCGCTGGCGGCCTTGCTGTATCAATACACGCAGGGATGGCACGTCGTCTTCGGCTGCGCGATTACGCTGGATTTTGTCACCGCGGCGCTGGCGATAGGGGTACTAAAACCTTGGCGTTCCAGGTTTATCCGCAGTCATAGCTAATGAGGCCTGCGGGGCCTACGGCTGCCTGCCCGTATGCTCTCAAAATAGTGGCTTTTGTGCCATACGCGGTGCTATCCCCCAACGCTAAGCGTGTTGATATTCTGTTTATAGGAACTCGATCGCAGTATAGTTAGAGTTAACTTTATTTTACTTTTGATTGGGTATCATGAAAAAGACCGTTGTTATGACGTTAATCCTAATAAGCTTGACGGGTTGTGTTCAGTATCAGTGGGTTAAGCCCGGCACCGACAAGCAGCAGGAGGTTATTGCTGAAACGCAATGTAAAGCGCAGGCGCTCAGGGATTTGCCACCTGACAATCAAATCTCGGGCAAGTACACATCTAAAGATGAAAAACATAAAACTATTAGTACAAGCTACTCAACGAGTGATGAAAATGAGAGTAAGCGAGACATCCTGGTGAAAGACTGCATGTATCGCAAAGGCTGGACACAGATTGAGATCCAGCATTGAGAAATAGTTGAAATTTCCTGCTGAAGATAGCCCCACATATATATGTGGGGCTTTATTAAAAATATTTATCTTTTAATCATATTGGTGATCTGACCACGGTTGATTTCATGTTTGAGACCACCCGCATCCTTATGGGTTACCAGTCCCGTAAATCAGTTGGCGCCTGACGCATTGCAGTGGGTGGACGGGACGATATCCAGGGGCAAACATGCATGATGTGATATTTGTTGAGTCTGAGTGATAACCGCTTTCTCACAGGCGTACAGGCAGTGACCGAAGACGTTGCCCCGGTCACAACCGCCGATCATCCAAATAAACCCCGCAGATAATGCGGCTCACAGCGCAAATATTGCGGCGAAACCGGTATCGTATCGCCCAGCTTAGCGGCGGCATGCCACGGCCAGCGGGGATCGAACAGTACGGCGCGGGCGAGGGCGATGAAATCCGCCTGCCCGGTTGCAATAATGGCTTCGGCCTGTTCCGCTTCGGTGATCAAGCCCACGGCAATTGTCGCGATGCTGACCGATTCGTGGATCCTGGATGCCAACGGCACCTGGTAGTTAGGGCCTACGGGGATGTCCTGTTCGGGAGCCAGGCCCCCGCTGGAGACATGGATATAATCGCAGCCTAACGCTTCCAGCTGTTTTGACAAGCTGACCGAGTCTTCAACGTTCCAGCCGCCGTCAACCCAATCGGTGGCGGAAATCCTCACGCCCACAGCGATAGAGACCGCTTCCCGGACGTCCGCGAAGACCTCCAACACCAACCGCATACGATTTTCCAACGAACCGCCATAGGCGTCGCTGCGGTGGTTGGATAGGGGGGAGAGAAACTGATGCAACAGGTAACCGTGGGCGGCATGCAGTTCAATCAGATCGAATCCCGCCTTTTCAGCCCGTTCGGCGGCAGCAACAAAATCTGCCCGCAGCTGGTGGATTTGCTCCATCGTCAGCGCCTCCGGCTGGCGGCTATCCGCATAGGCCAGCGCGGAAGGGGCCACCGTCTGCCAGCCGCCATCGGAGATGGCGACATCCGCGCCCCCTTTCCAGGGTTCCGCGGTAGAGGCCTTGCGCCCCGCATGGGCAAGCTGAATACCGAGCTTGATAGGTGAATAGCGTCGAATATTTTCTACCTGTTTCGCCAGTTCGGCGGCCTGTTCATCGTTCCAGAGCCCCAAATCTTTAGGGCTGATGCGGCCTTCGGGCTGAACCGCGGTCGCTTCCAGAATCAACAAACCGGCGCCGGATTGTGCCAGATTACCCAAGTGCATAGTGTGCCACTCGCTGGGGAACCCTTGTTCGGCGGAGTATTGGCACATTGGGGCGATGATGATGCGATTATCGAGTGTCAGCGCTCCCAATTTTGATGGGGTGAAAAGTTGGCTCATACGTTTGCCTTAGCGGTGAGAATAAAATGATGGAACCGAAATCGTTCGTTGAGTAATCAGTGTAAGCCAGAATCATCAAGGCGTCAGGGGCGATTCGGGCGAGCCCATCACAACAATAGGCCATTGACGTTCCGCGAAATCAGGCAAGATCGGTATGACTTCCTATACTTACTGTTCAGTCTCATGAACAGGAGAGAAAGCATGACCATTCACAAGAAAGGGCAAGCCCACTGGGAAGGCGATATCAAGCAGGGCAAAGGTACGGTATCGACGGAAAGCGGTGCGTTGAATCAACAGCCGTATGGTTTCAACACCCGTTTTGAAGGTAAACCAGGTACTAACCCGGAAGAGTTGATCGGTGCCGCGCATGCTGCCTGTTTTTCAATGGCGCTGTCGCTGATGCTGGGCGAAGAAGGTTTTACACCGGACAGTATTGATACCACGGCTACGGTATCGCTGGACAAAGCTAACGGCGGTTTCGCCATCACAAAAATCGCGCTGGAAAGTGCGGTCAAGGTGCCTAACATTGAAGACGCGACCTTTGACAACATCATCAAAAAAGCCAAATCCGGCTGCCCAGTTTCTCAGGTTCTGAACGCCGAGATCACACTTCAGTACAAACTTAACTAATCTCGCATCACCGTTGCCTCCGGGACGCTTCCCGGAGACAGTTGACTGACGTCCGGTTGGGCTTCAGACGACGAGAAAGAACCAAGGGAACACGACAAATAACGTCCTTGTCATCTTCAGGCACGCCTCCATCCCATTCAACACTGAGAATCGACACACCTTTTTAGTCGGTCCGCACCCGAAAATCTATCAAGTGTAATATGAGAAACCGTGTCGCCAGCGGAATCGTTAAGAACGATGACATAAAACGGCACAGCAGCGAAAAGGTGAGGGATGCTCAACTCAATGATTTACAGTAAAGGTTACATCTCGCCACAAACTCAATTTAACATAATATACATTATACGAACCAAGGGTGGGGATGGCAGAATCTGGTGGGAATCGTTGACACAGGCCGTCAACTGGCTAGTATCGATGATGATTCAAAATCATCCGTTTACTCCGAACGAATCAGAATCAAGTGTCTATCCGCAGTAAGTGAACGGCCTGNCCTCACCACTCAGGCCCGTTCATCCTCGTTATTAAGCAATGAATTACAGAAGGCATGATCATGAATATGGACTTATCACATCTAGCCAAAATGACGCCATACGCAAACGGACATTTTCGAGTTGCTTTTCGGCTCAAGTAGTAGCGGATGTCTACAACTCCAGTAAGCGCTCAAGCGGCTCAAGCGGCTCAAGCGGCTCAAGCGGCTCACTTTATCATCTACAATCTTCGAACTCTGGATGATGAAGACATCCTATGAATAGAAATATCTCCCTGCTATGCCCTGTGTGCGGAAATACCGAGATGGAACACGAGGAAGAGCGTGAAGTCGTCAGATGTGTAGGCTGCGGGAAAGAATTCACTAATGATGAGTTAATCCAAGAAAACGGGGGAAGTATTGACGCCCATGTAAATGAAATAAAAAAAGAGTTGACAAAAGATATTAAAAAACAATTTAACGATATGCCCAAAAAAGCATTTAAGGGAAGTAAAAATATAAGGATTAAATAATGACAACAAGTGATGCCATCGCTTTAGCTGCGCTTGTAGTATCGATTTACACTATCATATCATCAGAAGTAAAATCGAGAAAAAGCGATATAAAACAAAAGGATATAAAGGATGAGCAAGACAAGTTACGTAAGTTGCTTCTGGAAAAAGAAACAAAGTCAGCAATCAATGAGATGAAGGCAGAGCTTGGTGCTCGTCTCGTAAAAATAGCCAGAAACAATTATAGACTAAAGATATTTAATAGAGGGAGAGTTGAAGCTAAAAATATAGATATTCATTTCCCTAATAACGATGGTAATGAATATCTTTCAATGCATGATGTAGATGATAAATTTCCATATGAGGTATTACACCCGCAACATGGAATTGAAATTTTAGCGGGGATAAGCTCTGAAAGTAAAACTAAATACCGAATAAAACTCATATGGGATGACAATTATAAAAAAAGGAATGAAGAGGAGTTTTTCATTTCTATATAAATTGGTTTTCACAATGACGTTATGCTAAGGAGGCCGCTGCGGGAGAGATCTTCGCAGCGGCCTTTTCAACATGAAAAATCAAGCTAGCAATACGCGTAATTGCTAGCTTGAAACAAACACCCATGCTCAGTGATACTTTAGTTCAACGTGAATTTCGCCACGCCTTGATTCAAGCGCTCCGCCTGCTCTTCCAGCGACGTGGCCGACGCGGACGCATCCTGCACCAACGCGGCGTTTTGCTGAGTGACATGATCCATCTCGGAAACCGCCAGAGAGACCTGATTGATACCGCTGCTTTGCTCATCGGAAGCCAGCGCGATTTCGTTCATAATACTGGTCACATTATTGATCTCGACGACAATTTCCTTCATCGCATTGCCGGCGCTGTTCGCCAGCTCCGCTCCTTCTTTCACGCCGTTCTCAGAATCTTTGATTAATCGGGTAATATCCGTCGCCGCGTTGGCGCTGCGCTGAGCCAAATTACGCACCTCGGCGGCCACAACGGCAAACCCCTTACCCTGCTCTCCCGCACGGGCGGCCTCAACCGCGGCGTTAAGCGCCAGGATGTTGGTTTGGAACGCGATGCTGTTGATCAGTGCGATAATCTCGGAAATCTTGTCCGAACTACGAGTGATATTCGCCATCGACTCAACAACCCGATCCACAATGTCCCCCCCTTCCGTCGCCTTTTTCGAGGTGTTGCCGACGACCGTTCGGGCATGGTGCGCATTGTCGGTGTTTTGCTTCACTGTCGCCGTCAGCTGTTCCATGCTTGCGGCCGTTTCGGCCAGCGCTGCTGCCTGCTGCTCGGTGCGTGCGGACAAATCGGTATTCCCGACGGCGATTTTGCTAGAGCTGCTGTAAATGGATGCAGCGCTGTCACGCACGGAAAAAACGGTGTCATAAAGCGATTGCTGCATCTGCTGTATATTCTTGCCAAGAACACCAATTTCATTTTCACCCGTCGGGATATGAGGCTGTGTTAAGTCCCCATGAGCGATGGCCTGAACACGGGACACCCAATATCGAGTAGGATTGATAATGACGCGGCGTATAATGACAAAGGTCATAAAGACGAGCACAAGCGTCAGTATGAACGAGGCGGCCATCAGAATATAACTCAGCCTAGAATTGCTTTGAGCGTTTTCGTTGATCGCCTTTTCTCTCTCGACGCGGTACAAATAAGAGGCTTTCAACGGCACATCATATTTAACGTCTAATTCATCTACGACATCAGACTCAAAATTATTAATCTCCTGAGCCGTTCCTGTTTTAGCCAGATTGAACATCGGGGTGATGCCGATGTTAATATAATCATTGTATCTGCTTTCAAGTTCGCGATCGCGGGAGAGTTCGGATTCAGCACGATTGCCACGCTTGATATAGCCATTGAACATCTGCTGAGACAGCGAAAGGCGCATCTCAGCCGCACTCATACTGGAATTGTAACGCCCCATCTGTCCATTATTTCTGCTGTTTGCGGCATGCATCAGGTTCATTCTCGCCGCACGCATATGGTTAGCACTGTCAACCAGCTCCATACGCACATTCAGTTCCCGGTTGGAATCGTCCAGGGACAATTGTCCCTGCCACAAAAAGTAAGACGCTGTACCAATGGCCACCGCGAACAAAACTAAAACGATGGAGAAAACGAGGATGAAGAGTGGAGTCAATCGTAAATTTTGCCCCCCGCGTAACGCGACTTTTTCCCTACCGGCCGCATCTCCCTCGACGGGTACCCATTCATTAAGATCATGGCTCATATTATTTTCCCATAATATTGTATATTTCGGTTTGGTTCTGGACGTTGAGTATTTCCTGAGTCAATATCGGCATTTAAATGAAGAAATTGATTTTTTCTTCCAATACAATGAAAAAAATTTATCAGCGATGGGTAGTTAGCCATTTCAATAATTACAATATGATATTTTTATATCATGAAAAATAATCCTTAGAAATAGATGCAGAATGAGGGGTCGATTTTTCTGAATACCGCGTTTTTTTCCACTATAATGACGATCCAATCCCAACGCGGAATGAGAGTTATGCCCAGATTAACCCAGAAAGACATGACAGAAAGCGAGCAACGTCAGCTCAAAACCCTACTCGACCAGGAAAGGAAGAAGCACGGCAGACCGCTGACTAACTCAGAAAACAACCATCTGAAGGACGAGTTCATCGATAAGCTGATGCGAGAAAAGGAAATTGTCGCCAAACAAGCCCGCGCAGAAAAAAAGAAAAACAAGTTTAAACCTGATACCTCCGCAACTTATCAGTGGTCTGCAAACACCCATCTTCGTGGTCACCGTTGAATGATTATTGAGTTATTCAACGCTCAATAATACTGTTTTTAATAACACAAAAATAATGCTCTTCCTTTTCAAGGGGGCGCATTATCTTAGGCCGTCTCATACTCGGACAAATAATCTTGATTAAGCCACTGTGCTGTTTTATAAACGTAGCGTTCTAAAGAACATATAAGTAGGACTTGTTAGTGTTAATATAAATAATAACGCCATTTCATCTTTATCGATATTCAACATCGGGTTTCCATTATTTTCTTAATAACTTCATATTGGACGTGAACATGAAAATTAAAACACCTCTATTAATTCCTTTATTAATATCTCTTTCGTCAACGGCATTCAATAATGCGCACGCATCCTGGGGTATCAACGATGTTTGTCAGGGCTATGCGACAGCTACCGGCTCCGGATATTCTGGCGGCGCTCTGCTATTAGATCCTATATCCAGTGACATGGAAATTACGGCATTGAATGGCAACCAGCTCAACTATAACGGCATCAACGCCGCTATGGCGGGGGCTTATCTGAAAGTGACCGGTCCTAAAGGCAGCACGACCGTGTATGTGACCGATATTTATCCCGAAGGTGGCGATTGTGCGCTAGATTTATCTTATAACGCCTTTCAGAAAATAGGCGATGTGCAGGACGGCATAATTAATATCGAATGGCAACTGGTTGAAGCTCCGGTATCAGGTAATGTCATCTACCGTATTAAGGATGGTTCAAACCCTTATTGGGCCGCCGTGCAGGTGCGCAATGCCAAATACCCTATTATCGCCATGCAGTATATGAAGGATAACAGTTGGGTCACGGCGCCAAAAATGAACTATAACCACTTCATTCTTGAGAATTTGGGAAACAAGGTCACAAAAATCAAATTCACCGATATCAAAGGGCGTCAGTTAGAAGATGTGTTGCCGCAAATGCCGGAAAGCACGTCTCAGGCCTATATGGTGATCGGCAACGTTCAATTGCCGTAATGCGCGCCAAGTGTCGGCAAACTTAAGCGTTGTTTGACCGTACACGACACTCATTCTTTGATGATGGCCAGGCAGACTCCCTGCCCGGCCATTTGTATTGCCCCTCTCGCACCGTGTGGTCGCTCGCTCAGCCTCAAAGATCTCCAGTTTTGCGTCAGACCTGAAGTCTGTGAAAAAATAGGCATCATCTTGTTCTCAAACTCATTTTGAAGCGTGTTATACGCCGGAGATTCACATTGGCCGCACTCAGCAAGGGTTTACTGGAAGAAATACTGGAAGACGTCCGTCCGTTGATTGGGCAAGGCCATGTTGCGGATTACATCCCTGCCCTGGCCAGCGTCGCGCCGGACCATCTGGGGATCGCGGTTTGCGGCGTTGATGGTTCATGCTATCAGGCGGGCGATGCCGACACGCGTTTCTCTATCCAGTCGATATCCAAGGNCCTTTCCTTGTCCTTGGCGCTCACGCGTTATCAGGACAACGAGATCTGGCGCCGCGTCGGCAAAGATCCGTCGGGACAGCCTTTCAACTCGCTAGTGCAGCTGGAACTCGAACACGGCAAACCCCGCAACCCTTTTATCAATCCCGGCGCACTGGTCGTCTGCGACATGCTGGAAACCCGACTCGCCGCTCCGCGTCATCGGATGCTGGAACTGGTGCGTTCGCTAACCGAACAGCCCGACATCGACTACGACCGCACGGTGGCGCAGTCTGAATTCGAACATTCCGCTCGCAATGCCGCGATCGCCTGGCTAATGAAATCTTTCGGCAACTTCGATAACGACGTTCCCAAGGTACTGCAAACCTACTTTCACTACTGTTCACTCTCGATGAGCTGTGCCGAACTCGCGCGCTGCTTCCTTTTTCTCGCCAGTCATGGACGTTCACAGGGCAATACGCCCGCATTACTGTCTTCGCGTCAGACGCGTCAGGTGAATGCATTACTCATTACCAGCGGCATGTACGACGGCGCCGGTGAGTTTGCCTGGCGGGTGGGAATGCCCGCGAAGTCAGGCGTCGGCGGGGGCATCGTCGCCATCGTGCCGGGAGAAATGAGTATTGCTGTATGGTCGCCGGAGCTGGATGCATCCGGGAACTCGCTCGCGGGTATCGCCGCGCTTGAACGGCTGTCAGAACGCCTCGAGTGGTCGATTTTCTAGCATCAACTATGCAGGCCGACGACGTCTTCTCCTGACGCCCTGGGCCACAATGTTCAACTTAAATTCAGGGAGTCTTAATGAAAAACCAGTCTTATGTCACCTATAACCGCGAAGATACCGCCCGATTACTTAGCTTTTCTGCGCTGGTTGATGCGATTGCCCACGCCGCGGAAGAGTATGCGACAGGCGGGATCCTCAGCCCTGAGCGACTGGTGGTTCCCCTGTCGGAAAGCGCGGTCATGCTGAGCATGCCGGCCGTCAGCCATGATGTGGCTATCCACAAACTGGTGAACGTCGTCCCGGATAACAAAAGCCGTCACATCCCTACCATCCACGGGTTAGTCACGGTATTCGACGCACAGACCGGCGCTCCACTCTTCGTGCTCGACGGGCCGGAAGTCACCGGGCGTCGCACCGCCGCCGTATCCATGCTTGGGATTCGTACCTTTATGCAGGCGGCTCCTGAGGAAATTCTGCTCATCGGCACCGGCACGCAGGCGGTTTATCATCTGCAAGCCATTGCCGACCTGTATCCAAACTGCAAGGTGTGGGTCCGGGGATCCCGTCCCGGACGCGCTGAAGCCTTCTGCGAACAGCACGCGTCTCTTCATCCCTCGCTTGCCCCCTGCGAATTCGATGCACTCCCGGAGAGCGCCAACGTCGTCATCACCCTCACGACCAGTACTTCCGCGTTTTACCATGCGGATGCGCGTCCGGATGTGTTGGTCATCGGCGTCGGCGCCTTCAAACCGAACATGGCGGAAATCGGTTCCCGCACGCTGGCAGGGAGCGATATCTACGTTGACGACCCCGAGGGCGCAAAACAAGAAGCCGGCGATTTGCTTCAGGCTGGCGTGGATTGGGCCTCCGTCCGATCGCTGATTAGCGCCTTACGTGATGAACCGGCGACAAGACGGCCGATCGTGTACAAAACGGTGGGTACGGGGGCGTGGGATCTGGCGGCGGGTCGCGTCGCCCGCGCCGCGCTGGGAATTTAAATCTGCCTCCCCCTCTCCCTGCTACCGGCAGGGAGACTCGGCTGCGGCTCATCAAGTTGCACAAATGGAAATACGTGCATACGCTTAGTGAAGCGTGAAATGCAGCGGCCGAACTCATCGTTCTGATTTTAAGACTATTTTCTACTGTCAACGCTGCGTCCCTACACCTGCCAGAGTAACCCTGTTATGTCCCCCTATCATCATTAACGGAGGTCAAATGCCTGAATGTGCTGCTGAATGGGTGATATTTACCGATCTGGATGGTTCGCTGCTGGACCATGACACTTATCGCTGGGACCCTGCGTTGCCGTGGCTGGCACGCCTGCGGGTCGCACAGGTGCCGGTAATTATTACCACCAGTAAAACGGCCGCCGAAGTGGCGCCGCTGCAACATTCTTTGGGGCTTGGCGACATCCCGTTCATCGCCGAAAACGGCGCTTTGGTGACGCTTCCCGCGTCCTGGGAGAATCATCCTGATTTCCCTCGCAAAATCTTTAGCGCTGACTACCTGAGTCTCTGTCGAATATTAAACCGTTTGCGAACCGAATATGCGTTTGATTTTAGAGGGTTTTCAGATATGACGGACGCCGAGGTAGCCGATATAACAGGGCTGCATATGAGCGATGCGGCACTTGCACGGCGCCGGGAAGGTTCAGAACCATTGATATGGTTAGGCAATGACGTTGAACTGGAGCGCTTTGCCGCTTGTCTCAAGCCCTACCAGCTCGCGATAACTCAGGGTGGCCGCTTCTACCATGTAATGGGCAAATCCGTCAGTAAAGGCCATGCGGTGGGATGGCTGACGAAGCAATATCAATTACGGACCGGAACTACCATAACCACTGTGGGACTGGGAGACGGACCGAATGACGGCTCCCTGTTGGAGGCCACTCAGCACGCCGTCATCATTAAAGGTGCCGTGAGCGACAAAGTGACATTGTCACCTAAATATCGAGGTGAAGTCTACCACACGGAATGCCCAGGGCCACGGGGCTGGAGTGAAGGCCTCAGCCACTACCTCGGTCAAATCATAGCTGATTAATTAAACGGTTTATCGTTAAGGGAGCGTGAAGGCATGAGCGATTTTTATCAGGATGGCATCATCACCAACTTTCATAACCTGACTCAGCGTAGCGTAGAAGAGTTGGAATACGATCTTCAGGTGTTTTCAGGCCAAAACAGCATGGGTCTGATTTTGCCTTCGCTTTTTTCAGAGCTTGAGGGCCCGGCCCTCGGCAACATTGTGGACATGTTGGCGCAAGTGCCGTATCTGGGAGAAATCGTTATCGGGCTAGACCGAGCCGATCGCGATCAGTATCAGTTTGCTCATTCATTCTTCTCGCGACTGCCTCAGCGCCACCGGATTTTATGGAATGACGGTCCGCGCTTGACTAAATTGAGTCAGGAACTCGCTGAAAAGGGGCTGGCGCCGATGGAACCGGGCAAAGGCCGTAACGTCTGGTTCTGCGTGGGCTACATTCTGGCGTCTCGCCGCTCGTCCTGTATCGCGCTGCATGATTGTGACATTGTCACCTATGACCGCCATATGTTGGCCCGCCTGCTCTATCCCATCGCCAACCCTCACTTCCACTACGACTTCTGCAAGGGCTACTACGCCCGCGTCGCCGAAGGCAAACTGAATGGACGCGTTGGCCGCCTGCTGGTGTTTCCTCTGCTCAAATCGCTGCAAAATGTGTATGGCAACTCGGATTTTCTGGAATATATGCGCAGCTTCCGTTATCCGCTCTCCGGCGAGTTTGCGATGCGCAGCCACGTCTTGCGCAACCTGAGGATCCCAAGCGACTGGGGACTGGAAATTGGCGTTCTGTCGGAGATTCATCGCGGCACGGCGACCAGCCGTATTTGTCAGGTGGATATCGCGGACAACTACGACCACAAACATCAGCCGATGTCGGAAAACGATCCGAACGCCGGACTACAGCGTATGGCAATGGACATCACCAAAGCGCTCTACCGTAAATTGGCGATTCAGGGGGTGAATATCACCACCGACTCCTTCCGTGTGCTGCGCGCAACCTACTATCGTACGGCTTTGGACATGATCGATTCGTTCGAGCATGACGCCCGCATGAACGGTTTGCATTTCGACCGTCATACGGAAGAGTCCGCGGTGGAGCTGTTTGCCGATGTCATCACGCAGTCGGGTCAGGTCTTTAGCGAAAGCCCCGGAGACAAGCCGTTCGTCCCCAGCTGGAACCGTGTGCAGTCCGCGTTTCCGGATGTATTGGAACGCCTATACGAAGCGGTGGAAGCCGACCGTCAGGATATAGCCTCCGAATGACACGTTAGGTTAAGGGAGTTGGCGGTGGGTCCTACCGCTTGGCCGCCGCCTTCTGCGTCGCGGCTCGCAGCCATGCAATAAACGCGACCTGGTCACGAGGGACGTCCGCGCACCGTTCAGGCGGCGCGACGTCGGGAGAACCACACACTCGGTTCAGGCAAGCGCCAGTAAATATAACTTGTTGTTGATAATGCATATTGACTGAAGAAGAAACGGGTTGTCAGAACACCTTAAATCGCCCGTCTTTGCCCTCGGTTTGTCGCCCTGAGTTGCAATATCCCCCCTATCGACCATGATTGGAATGACCATGACCATCGCGCAGTAAAGAGGAACTGACATGATTATTTTTATTACTGGAGCCACCGCTGGATTCGGTGAGGCAATCACCCGACGTTTCATCAAGGAAGGCCACCGGGTTATCGCCTGCGGTCGCCGCCAAGAGCGTCTGGATGTGTTGAAAGAGGAGTTTGGCGACTCGCTGCATACGCTCCGTCTGGACGTACGCCATCAGCGGTCCATTGATCAGGCCATCACATCCTTGCCTGCCGCGTGGCGCAAGATCGACGTGTTGGTGAATAATGCCGGGCTGGCGCTGGGGCTGGAGCCTGCGCAGCAGGCCTACGTCAACGACTGGGAAACCATGATCGATACCAACAACAAAGGCCTGGTGTTCGTGACTCGCGCCCTGTTGCCGGAAATGGTGAACAAAAACGCCGGTCACATCATCAACATCGGCTCTACCGCCGGTAACTGGCCTTATGCCGGCGGCAACGTCTACGGCGCGACGAAAGCATTCGTACGCCAGTTCAGTTTAGGGCTGCGCGCGGACCTTTACGGTAGCCGGGTTCGCGTCACCAATCTGGAACCGGGGCTGGTGGGCGGCACGGAATTCTCCGGCATCCGCTTCAAAGGCAACGAAGACAAGGTTCAGCAGACCTACGACAAAACCAACCCGCTGCAGCCGGAAGACGTCGCCGAGGCGGTATTCTGGGTGGCGACGCTGCCGGAGCACGTCAATATTAATACGATGGAAATGATGCCGGTCAGCCAGACCTACGCAGGGCTGAAGGTTTATCGCGACGAGTAACCGACGTTGTAATGAGCACCGCTAGTGAAATAAAAACGGGAAGGCGATCTCACGAGCGCTTCCCTTTTATACTTCACGGAGTTTGACATCACCGACGCGATGCGTCGTCGCCGTCAGGGCGTTGAGCGCCGCTCGCTGACTTGCTGGCCGACGCCGCCCGCAGGACATCGCTCATCCTTAGGATTTTCCAAGGCCGAAGTCACCTGAACCACCATCACCTTGGCAGGTTCTTTACCCACCGCCCCCGACATATGGCCGACTTTATTGCCGAACGTTCCGGCATTTTTGTCATAGCCAAAGGATATTTCTCCCGGCCCCATTTCTACCCGTTTGCCATCCATCGTCTGAACAAACCAACGCCCCGATAGCGGGATAATCCACTGCGGGGATGGGTTCTTATGCCAGGGACCAACCCAGCCTACCGGCATAATGTTAAAGACATAACGCGACGTGAGCAGATCCTCTTGAGACACCCATTCGGGATCGCCTTTTGCGCTGAATTGTTCAAGTTTCAACGTATCCAACTGACACTTCGCCTGATGAGAAATGCCCGCTTTATCGACCCAGACGCTCCAATAAGGGATCGTATTGCGGATATCCGACGCCTGCGCCTGACTCAGGCCCGCGACCAGTAGCAAGGGAAAAAGAAGACGTCGATTATATATCCAGTGTCTTAACATATTTCCCCCTTCATTATGTAGAAGCTGCCATCCACCATCGTGTAAAACGCACGTGAGTTTTTTTTTCACAACATTATCGCGATGAATCCCCGTCGACTTATCGTCCTCCTGCCCGTCAATCAGAGAGTCATCAACCGGCAATGACTCCCATTGAAAGGGGATATTCATAACCGTTCCCGCCCTATCGCCGGCACTCAACTCGGCGGTCACCTTGTCGCTCGCCTCAGAATAGGTATTTTTCATCACGAGCTGCGGACTGAACGTGTTCACGAAAGACGAACCTGCGTAGGGAAATATTTCTTTAGTACTCATCAGACCTCCTGAAACCAAGAAATGGCAGCGCAAGTCGCTGTCGACAAGTATCAGTATAGTTTGAGCGGCTACTAGTCCAGTCCGACCACACGCGATTGACGTGGATGCCCGGTCGGTTATAGTTTCGTTGTCACAGACAACGTTATTGTTTTGGCATCACGGCGAGAATCGCGTTGGCACATACCGAATTCAGGGTGAAACATGAACACAAAATCATACCCATCAGCACTGCGTTTTATTATTCCGCTGTCACTGTTGTTGGCCACGGTGAGTTCGCTCCCCGCTCACGCGCAGACGGAGCATATTATTGTGGATAACGGCAACAGCGCGTTATCCAAGGAAACGGCTCGCCAGAGCAAGGAGCAGTGGGACGAAACCCAGCGACTTCGTAAGAAAGTGAATCAGCGGGTCGAGAAAGAGTTTGATAAGACGGCAAACGCGATTGACGGTAGGGAACGATGCACGACTAGCGCCAACGTCAACGCCTATTGGGAACCCAACACGTCCCGCTGTCTTGACCGCCGTACCGGCCGCACTGTCATGCCGTAACTTTTCGTCTACGCTTGTAGGGAGTTCCGACCCTTGTCCCGGCATCCAACCGGGCAGTCGTTAGGTTTCTTTGAACAAAGGTGATGAAATGAAAAAAACGATAATGTTGAGTGCCGCGCTTTTCGTGATTGCCCCCCTGGCAGCACAGGCATCGTGTGAAAGCGTTCGTGACGCTATCTCACACAAAATCATCCAGAACGGCGTACCGGAATCTGGCTTCAAGCTGGATATCGTTCCTAACGATCAGGTAGGTCAAGCTGGCGGACAAGTTGTCGGTCATTGCGAAAACGACTCGCAAAAGATTGTTTATACCCGCTTTGCGGAGGGTGACGCCCCTACGGAAAGCACGCCTACAGCGCACGCCCCGCAATAAATCAGACCCTAGTTTACCGCGTCCCGCGAAATCAACCTCGCGGGACGCGTTCTTCGCTCTGCGGTTATCGCCCCACAGACGCCTCTCCGCTGACCCAGACCTCAACCTGATGCAGACCACCATCATCCCGTAGCGGAATCAAACCGTGACTGACGCCCTGACCATCCAGCGTCATGCGATCCTCATGCTCGCCGCGTTTTACGGTAATGACGTATTGGCTGCCGCCTTCCTGATAGCGGATCTCCAATTGAGGCCAGTGGGCCGGGAGATGCGGCGCGACGGACAGGCTATCGCCGTGACGAGTGATCCCCAACAGCGACTCGGTGATGAGCCGATAGGACCAGCCCGCAGAACCGGTATACCAGCTCCAGCCGCCGCGTCCGTTATGAGGATTGACCGCGTAGATGTCGGCACAGATAACGTAAGGCTCGACCTTATAGCGCTGCGCCGATGCCGGTTCCAGACTGTGATTGATCGGGTTAATCATCGACATCAGCTCCCAGGCGCGTTCGGTATTGCCCATTTCCGCAAAGGCCATCACCGCCCAAATCGCCCCGTGCGTATACTGACCGCCGTTTTCGCGAACGCCCGGCAGATAACCGCGAATGTAGCCGGGGTTAGGACCATCACCATCGAACGGCGGCATCAGAAGTTTGATGATACCGGACGCATCGTCGATTAACTGTTCGTCCAGCGCCTTCATGGCTTTCTGCCGATACGCTTCATCGCCCGCGCCGGACAAGACCGACCAACTCTGCGCGATAGCGTCAATTTTGCACTCTTCCGACGTGTGTGAACCCAGCATCTCGCCATTATCGAAATAGCCACGACGATACCAGTCACCATCCCAGGCGTGGGTATTCAAGTTCTCTTTCAGCGTCGCCGCGTTATCCCGATAAAAATCAGCCTTCTCCGCCAGGCCACGCGTCTCAGCCAGCCTTGCATAGCGCTGCAATACGGTATATAGGAAGAAGCCAAGCCAGACACTCTCCCCCCGGCCTTGCAATCCCACCAGATTCATACCGTCATTCCAGTCGCCACAGCCCATCAACGGTAGCCCGTGCTGCCCCATCCTCAGACCATTTGCTATCGCGCGTTCGCCATGCTGCCACAGCGTTTCTATCGTAGAGCTGATACCCGGCTGTTCATAGCTCGACTCTTCGCCGGGGTTGAGCAAACGTCCTTCAAGATAGGGCACCGGCTGATCCAGCACGGCGATATCGCCGGTGACCTCCACGTAATGGCAAATAGCCAAAGGGAGCCAGAGATAGTCGTCCGAGCAGCGCGTGCGCACGCCGTTACCCAGCGGCGGATGCCACCAGTGCTGAACATCCCCTTCGATAAACTGACGTGAGGCGCAAAGGAGGATTTGCTCGCGCATCCGCTCCGGCGCGATATGTGTCAGCGCCAGCGAATCCTGCAACTGGTCGCGGAAACCAAATGCCCCCCCGGATTGATAGTATCCGCTGCGGGCGTTGATACGGCAGGCCAGCGTCTGATAAAGCAGCCAGCCGTTCGCCAGCAGATTGGTGGCCGGGTCCGGCGTCGTGATCTGCATTTTTCCCACAATGGCGCGCCAATATTGCTGCACGCGTTCCAGCTCGCTGCGCGCGCGAGTTTCGCCAAGATATTGCTGCATCAGTGCTTCCGCCTGCGCAGTATCCTGTCCTACGCCCAGCGTGAAAATCAGCGTATGCTGGTCGCCGTCGATCAGCGCAAGCGCCGACTGTACCGCGCCGCACGGGTCGAATCCCGCACCGCTTCTGTCGGAGAGACGACGCAGCTTCAGCGCTGCAGGCACCATTCGCGAACCGTTGCGACCCAAAAATTCGCGCCGGTCGCCACAGATGGAACAATGCGCGCCGGTCACGGCAAAGAATGCGGTTCGCTCTGAACCATTGCCGGTATAGTAGTTCTTGGCCAATATCGAGCATCCGCGCTCGACCGGCGTTCCCTGCGTCACGATGTGCATCGCGGACTTGGATCGCAGATCGCCAAGCACCCACTCAGCATATCCGGTGGCGGAAAGTTTACGCGGCCGCCCAGATTTATTGGTCAACGTCAGGATAAACAGTTTTACCGGCGCGTCTTCAGCGACAAACACCGTCAGCTCGCTGTCGATCCCTGACTCGCGATGTTCAAACACGCTATACCCGAACCCATGGCGCGTCAGGTAGGCTCCCCGTCCTCTGACCGGCAGCGCCATCGGCGACCATACGTGACCGCTCTCTTCATCGCGCAGATAGAAAGCTTCGCCGGAGGCGTCGCTGACCGGATCGTTTTCCCACGGGGTCAGGCGATATTCATGAGCGTTTTCGTACCAGGTATAGGCCTGACCGCTCTCGGAGACCACCGTGCCGAACTCCCGGTTGGCGATCACATTGGACCACGGCGCCGGCGTGTTTTCCCCTTCGTTCAGGACGATGTGATACTCGCGCCCCTCCTCAGAAAATCCGCCCATGCCGTTAAAGAACTGCAACTGACTGACGTCCGGGGTGAACGGCGTATGACGGTCCGGCAGCGCGGGGCTGATAGGAATGAGCGGTTTTTGCAGCAATAGCGTGTTCTGCATCCGCTGATTCAGTTGCTCGATCACGCTCTCGCCGCGGTCGTCCAGAACGATAGTGGCCGCGCTCATCAGCAGTATGCGATCTTCGTGGGACATGTGTATATCGCCTCGCACGAAGATGCCGCCGGGTTTATCCAGTTGGCTGGACGCATCGCCTGCGGAAATCAGGCCCAAAATCTGGTTTTGCAGATCTTGCTGATAGCCGCCGAGGTCGGCATTGATAATCACCAGATCTACCGGCAGCCCTTTCATACGCCAGTAGCTGTGAGCCTGAACCAACGTCGCGACCAACCCGATATTGACGCTGCTGCTAACGGACAACAGCACAATCGGTAAATCGCCGGAAATTGCGTTCCCCCACAGCCCCGACTGCCCGCGTCGGTTCGCCATGATCGTCTGCGCATCGGCCCGCAACTCCTGCGTCGGGAATAGCACGCCGCCCGCCAACCGGTTAAACAGGCTCGCATCATCTTCATTGGCATTCAGCTGGCGCAGGACGATTTGACTGTGGGAGCGAGCCAGCTCGAACACGCGATCCGCGATATTGCGGTCACGGTATTTTTCCAGCAGAGCAATGGTTGGGTCTCGCGCCTCGGTGATGCCGTAGACCAAATCGACCACGACGGGAATGCCCGGCTCTAGTTGGATCCGCTGGCGGACCGCCATGATTGGGTCAAGCACCCCGCCCGCGCTATTGGCAAGTGCGCCGTCTCGTTCCAACGCCAACGGCGTTGCGCTGTTGCGGCCCCGGCCGATAAAGGCGGCGCGGTCGGTTTCAAAGGAGGTCGCCCCGCTGTTATGACCATGAACGACCATCGTATGGAATAACCACGGGCACGCTTCTTCCGGCTCTCGCGGACGGCGATGACAGAGAATCGCGTCCTGCTCCGGCAACAGCTCCGTCTGTACGAACAGATTGCTAAAGGCCGGATGCGCGAGATCGTTAGCCGCCGATGCCAGCACCACTTCGGCATAGGAGGTTATCTCAATGCTACGGGGCTGACGGCCGCGATGAACCAACGTCAGACGACGTAGCTCAATATCATCTTCCGGCGACACCACCACATGAGTATGTACGGTCAGCGAACCATTGACGCGGATGAACTCCGCGCCCGCGTCTGTGAACACGATGCGATGCTGTCCTTCCTGACCGGCCACGGGCTGCCAGGTATTGCTCCACACTTCCCCGGTCGCCGTATCTTTCAGGTAGCAAAATGATCCCCGGTTATCGCAGGTGCTATCCTGACGCCAACGCGTTAGCGCCAAATCGCGCCAGCGGCTGTAACCGCCACCGCCCTGCGTCAACATCAGGTGGTAATCGGCGTTGGACAGCAGCTGGACTTCCGGGATCGGGCTGTCGACATCGCTAAATTCTCGAATATCATACTTCGCGGGTTTGAGTACCCCTTCATGCGACTCGAAGTGTCGGCGCGGTCGATACATCTCAACCACCTCGGACATTCGCTCTTGCAGCAAAAGTCGCGCAGACTGAAACATCGGGTTACTAGCGAAACGTTCCACCATGGGCGCATCGAGCAGTACGTGGGATAGCGCAAGCAGCCCCATCCCCTGATGATGCGCCATGTATGAGCGAATGATGGCGTAAAACTGACCTTGCGCCAGACGCGACGTCGTATAGTCCAGCGCCTCATAGAAACCGTAATTCCCTCGGGCGCCATTATTCTCCAGCGTCGTCAGGTTCTCGCACGCTTTGGCGGGATTAATCATCAACGCCAGTAAGGTGGCATAAGGCGCGACCACCGTATCGTCGCCCAGTCCGCGCCGCAGCCCCAGGCCGGGCACGCCGAACGCGTGATACTGATAATTGCGGTTGGCGTCAAAGGTATAGTAGCTCGACTCGGAAATGCCCCACGGCACGCCGCGAATCTTACCCCACGCCATCTGGCGGTTCACCGCGGACTGGCTCATCAGCTCCAGCAACGTCCCGGGGTAGTCCGGCATGACCAACTGCGGCATCAGATATTCAAACATCGATCCGCTCCACGACATCAGCGCCGGTTCGTTATCAATCACCGTAAACAGCCGCCCCAACGCGTACCAGCTTTTGGTCGGCAATTGATTAGCCGAGACGGCGACGAAGTTCGTCAGTCTCACTTCTGACGGCAGCAGGTCATAACTGCTGCTGTCCATGACGTTGGCATCGCAGTTGTAACCCACGCTGAGCAGATGCGTCACCGGGTTATAGAGGAACCGGAAATCCATATTGGCGTGGTCGCTCAGGCGTTGTTCCAGCTCGGACAGAATTGACAACCGCTGACGCGCCAGTTCGATGGCGGAGGACATGGCGATAGCGTGCGCCGTCGTGACCGACGGCGTGTACTGCGCCAACCAGACCAGCGAGGGTAGCGTGGTGACGGCGCGGTCCTCTTCCGTCATCCAGCCCAACAGCTGAGACCATTCCTGACTGATCCCGCTGATCTGGGCGTCCAGACTCTCGGCCCACTGGCGAATAACATGACTTTCAGCCGCGGCCAGCTCAGCCAACGCATGGCTTAACCCCAGCATCGCCTGTAGCTCGGCGTCGAAGCGAAACAGCGGCGCCTCATGCGCCGAGGCCCATTTTTTACGGAGCTGATTCAGCACGCCGGGCGCGCGCGTCCAAACGCGTTCGAGCAGCGACAGCGTGTCATCCAGCCCCGCCAGAATCCGGTTCACATCCATGACCGGCTGCGTACGCATAGCGACCAACCCTGAACGGAGCGTCAACAAATGTCCCGCCAGGTTGCCGCTGTCGACGCTGGAGATATAGCGTGGTGCCAGAGGCGTCAGGGTGTCAGTGCTGTACCAGTTGTAAAGGTGACCGCGAAAATGCGCCATTTTGTCGAGCGTATCCAGCGTCAGCGATGTCCGGTTGATCACGCTGGCCTGACTGACATAGCCGAAGTCCCATGCCGTCAGATTCGCCAACAGCGCCAGGCCGATGTTGGTCGGCGAGGTTCGGCGCGCAATAATCGGTCCTGGCTCTTCCTGAAAGTTATCCGGCGGCAGCCAGTTTTCTTCTGCGGTGACGAACGTTTCAAAAAACAACCAAATCTCACGGCTATGCTCGCGCAGCCGCCGACGTTGATCGTCCGTCAGCCCCGCTTTCTTCCGCTGCGGCTCCCGGCTTAACCAACACAGCAAGCGCGGCGACAGTAGCCATAGCACGCCCAGCGGAACGGAAACCACCTGTAACAGCGGATTTAAGTAGGCCGTCAGCGCCATCAGCAGCACCGCCGCGACCGGATTAGCCCACATCACCAGATAGTATTGTTGGGGGGCGTTGACGCGGCGCAGCAGATGATGACCGAGTCCCGCATCCAGACTCACCCAGTCTTGCAGGTGTCGCTTGCTGATCGCCAGACGCCACAGCGTCACGCCGATCGCTCGCAGGGTATTGACGCTTTCATACGGCAGCGTCGACAGGTTCATTCCAACACGCATCAGTCGCTGCAACGCAGTATTGAACACGGTTCGTAAGTGCTGCGAGAACGTGCGCCGCCGATTTTTTCTGATCAGTTGATAAATCAGCGTTAGCACGGTAGGCAATAGCAGAACCATAGCGACGGCCGTCAGCCAATTCGCCGGATTGGGCGCCCAGGTTAATGCGTAAAACAGCACGATCAACAGACTCGGGGAATACAAACTCCGCCGGAGGTTATCCAGCAGCTTCCAGCGGGACAACCCGCTCAACGGATTGGCGACGCGCCGACGGTCTTCCCGCCTAACGTAAAAACCCAGCCAGTTCAACAGTTGCCAGTCCCCGCGGACCCAACGGGTGCGCCGCGCCATATCGGCCAGATAACAGGTGGGATACTGTTCATACAGCAATACATCGCTTAACAGCCCGGAACGGGCATAGCACCCTTCGAGTAAGTCGTGGCTCAGTACCAGGTTTTCCGGACAGGAGCCTTCGTTAGCACGGCTAAACGTATCGACGTCGTAGATCCCCTTGCCGACGAAAGATCCTTCGCTAAACAAATCCTGATAAATATCCGACGCCATGAACGAATAGGGATCGTTGCCGGGAATGGCGCTGGACAACGCCGCGTACCGGCTCTGGCCATAACGGGGGATTTCCTCCGCCAGACGCGGCTGCAAAATACCGTATCCGGCAACCACGCGCCCTTTGTCCACATCGAAAACAGGCTGGTTAAGCGGATGCGCCATTGCGCCCACCATCTTGTGCGCGGCGTCGCGCGGCAAGACGGTATCGCTATCCAGCGTGATGACATATTTGATGTCGTCCAGCGCTTGGCGCTGGTTGCCGACGACGGTGTCGAATTCATGACTCTGCTGGCGCAGCCAGCGGTTTACCGCCTGAAGCTTGCCGCGTTTACGCTCATAACCCATCCAGACGCCCTGCTTCTCATTCCACTGAGGATCGCGGTGCAACAGAAAGAACAAAGCGTCGACCGGGTTCGCATACCGCTGGTTCAAGCGGTGAATGTGCTGGCTGGCATAGGCCAGCAGCTCGTCGTGCCACGGCTGCGTCTGGGTGGTGGAGTCCGGAAAATCCGTCAGCAGCGCAAAATAGAGATTTGGAGAGACGTTGCTGAGATAGCAGACTTCCAGGCTATTGATCAGCTTATCGACGCTGGCCCGGCTGCTGAGCAGGCATGGGATAACGACCAGCGTCCGAGAGTCCGAGGGTATGCCCGTGGAAAAGTCGAGTCTCGGCAGCGGGCTTGGCGTCCGCGTTTGCAGGGTGGCATCGCCCAGCAGATCCAGCACCAGTTGGCTAAAGACGATGACCGCGGGGATCGCCATCAGCCATAGCGTCCATCCTATGCCGGCTTCGTGGGTTCTCAATAGCAGATCGGCGCTCAGCGCGGTGGTCAACAGACTCAGGCTGCCTAGCCACGACAGAAGCGGCTCCTGATTGAACCAATGTCGCAGCCGCGTAAACGGTGGATAATGCACCTGAAGTTGCTGTTCCAGCGCAGCCCGGCCTTTGTCCACCAGGTAGTAACCGACGTGGCGCTTGCGCCCGCCTTCCGGCGCCGCTTTCGCCATCGCCAGAACGGCATCCGCCACCTCAATTTCGCTGTAGGGACACTGCCGGGACAGAATTTCGATGGTATGACGATAGTAATCTCGGGTATCAAAATGCATGGCGGCGTAAATGCCAGCGGGATCCTGCAATAATCTCTGTTCAACCAGACTCATCGACTCCGCAAAATCCGGCCAGTTGGTCTCGCTGAGCTGGCGCAGGCTGGCGATGCTGTTGCTGACCGAGAGCTGATTGATTGCCTGCTGCTGGTTGAAGCGGTGGATCATGGCGTCGGTGGTCAACCCCTCCTCGGCCAGCCGTTGCTCCACCCAGGTCAGCGGCAGCGCCAACATGTTGCCATGACCGCGCAGGCGACGAACCATTTCCGCCACAAACGAGTTGGAACGCGGTGGGTTGGACCGCGCCATATCGGCAATGATGATAATCAGGTTGGACGGATCGATTTCAGCGCCTTCCAGAAACTTATCGACCCAGGCATCGGCAAGATTGCGCTCCTGCTGCGCGGTAGCCACCTTCACGCTGACGCGTCTGAGGTTGTCGATAATGGCGAGCCGCAGCATCGCGGGCAACGCCCATAGTTCGCTGAGCGTCAGCGGCGTAATTTCCTGATAAGCGGATATATACCGCATTAACGTCTTGGCATCGAAGCGGCCGTCGCCATGGGCGATGGCTTCAGTCGCGATGTCGTAAATGCGCGGTCCATTAAACGGTGCACCCAACTGCGGCAGCCCCTTGCCGAAGTTTTTCGGCAAATGCTGAAAAACCGCGCGAATGTGTTCTTCAATCAGATAGAAGTTATCAAGCAGCCATTCCCCTGCCGGTGTAATCGCCGTTTTATCACTGGCGTTGATTACATCACAACTGCGGGTGAGTACCGTCTCATGCTCCGCCAGGTTTTTCAGCAAATAATACGGCGCATTTTCCTGTGTCAGTTTGTGGGAACGAGCCAATTTTCGGCCATAACGCTCCATTTGGTCGGCCGAAAACAATTCGGCTTTAATGGTCGTGTCGGGGTGTTCGCCAGGCTTCAGCATCGGCCCTTTTACGGGAAATGTGGGACGTGGTTCAGACTTAAACCAAGCAAGGAAATTTTTATTCACGCAGATACTCCTGAGCACGGACGCCAAAAGGCAGCCAATCACACTGCAGGAAAGTGTTCGTGCTTGATAATGGGAATCAGTGAATGGTGAAAAACCGTGACTTCACGAAGTCACTGCGGGCTACGTGTTAAAAGTAGCAAAGTCTGATGTAAACGCTCAACTTTCGAGCGATGGAACCCAAAACCCGGCAAGAATCGCCGGGTTTATGAACGCGGGGGGACTGACCGGCGTGAAAGCGCCGCTCGATAGGTTATTGCTCCAACGCGGACAAGTCGATATAGGAAGACAGTTCACGCTGTTCCGGACGCGGCAGATAAGGCAGCTCGCCCAGCTGCGGAGCCGGGATTTTTTTGCGCAGCGCGTTGATGACTTCGGCGTAATTCGCCAGACCGGGATTGATACGGTTAGCGACCCAACCCACCAACGGCAGCCCGTCGTTGAGAATGGCCTGCGACGTCAGCAGCGCATGGTTGATGCACCCCAGTTGAATGCCGACCACCATGACGACCGGCAACTGCTCCTGTATCACCCAGTCTGAGTATGTGCGCATGTCATTCATCAGCGTACGCCATCCACCGCTGCCTTCGACCACTACGGCATCCGCCATCGCAGAGATTTGCTGGAGACCTTCCGTCATGGCGCAATAATCGATGGTCAGCTCGCTGGCGCTAATCTCATCTTCAGGCAGCGCTATCGGATTGATCTGGTGATAAGGAAGAGAAAGGCTGGAAGCCTCCTGTAAGATCATCGCATCTTTGTTACGCAGCCCTTCCGGCGTTTCGATACACCCTTTGCCGATGGGCTTATAGCCCACAACCGTTTTGCCAGACTTCGCCAGCGCCTGCAATAACGCTTTTGATACCACCGTTTTACCAATGGCCGTATCCGTGCCTGTAATGAAAATACGTTTTAACATGAAGATACCACTCCGGAAGGAACCACCAAGGAAATAGATAAAATGTAAAATTCAATGTCGAAGTCAAAAGTCTAGGCGATAGCCGGAGCTGCCAGCTTGCGTTAGCTCAATATTTTGTTTTGCAGGGGCCACTAATTAGCGAATAATCGGGTATTTACGATCAGCCTTGCAACAATTTAACCAACAGACTGCCGTTGTACAACGCATCCTTTATCAACGCAGCGCCGGGCATGGTGCCCTGATTATAAAATTCGGTGGCGGTCACCTGCACATTATGACTGTACACGGGGAGCGATTGCTGCCGAATGCATGCCATTATCGCCGGATGAAGAATGTCCGCGGCGCGATTCAGCGGCGAGCCCACCAGAATTTTATCTGGGTTGAACAGGTTGACCATAATCGCCACGATCCGCCCGACATTATGGCCAACGTCCACGATAATATCGTTGGCGAGCGGATCGCCTCGCAGCGCAGCTTCACACAGGGTCTCCGCCGTCAGCGGTACACCATGCAGCGCCGAACTCATGGATTGAGACAACCGCTGCTGCACCAACTCCAGAATGCTCTCAGTGCTGGCGACCGTCTCCAGGCAACCGTGATTCCCGCAATAGCAGCGTTTACCATAGGGGTCGACCTGCGTATGACCAATTTCAATCAGGTTACGGCTACCCGCGTGCAGGATCTTTCCCCCGGTAATGACGCCTGCGCCCACATTGTGATCGATAACAATTTGAATCACATTCTGATAACCGCGCGATGCGCCAAACAGCGCTTCCNCCATCGTCCAGGCGCAAATATCATGCTGCAGGTAAACAGGGACGCCGATATGCTCAGACAATGCGGGGCCGATCGCCATTTCATGAACATCGAAGAACGGCATGCGGTGAATAATGCCGGTGATCGCATCGACGATCCCCGGCGAGGTAATGGCGATCGCCGTCAGCCTTTCAAGCTGTCGTTGATGACGGCTAAAGAAGGCGTCCACCTCTTGCAGGATGCGAGACAGCAACGGTGTGGGATGCTCGGCGGGCATCGGCAGCGTCTCTTCCGTGACCAGCGCGCTGCTGAGGTCCCGCAGGGCCAGCGTCATGGTATTGCGACTGATACGCATCGCCAGATAGTGCCACCCCTTCGTTTCGAGCACCAGACCCACAGCGGGACGCCCCCGGCTTCCGACATCGGGAAACTCCGTTTCATGGACCAGATGCGCTTCCATCAGTTCGCGGACGATTTTAGTGATGCTGGCTGGCGCCAGTTGGGCTTTTTTTGATAATTCGATGCGGGAAATGGGACCGAGTTTGTCAATCAGGCGATAAACGGCCCCTGCATTTATCTGCTTAATTTGGTCGATGTGTCCGGGCTGACCGGTGGCAATCACGCTGAAGCGACTCCTGATTTATCATGCGATGTTGTTATTTTTTACACTGCAAAATAAAAAACTGCGGCCATGGTGTCGCTTTTCATAAAAACCGTCAACTATTTGATTCGTTTTGTGATTTACCGCACATATTTGAGCCGGAGTGATTCAACATCAGCGAAATCAGCGTCTGTGCGGCGGTGCTGATCGGCCGTCGCTGATGCGTGACCAGCCACATTTCGCTAATGGCGTCTTTCTCCTGTAACGACAGATATTTCACCCCATCCACCTTGATACGCCTGAATGAGGCTGGCAACAGAGAAACCCCAAGGCCGGACGACACTAGCCCGACGATGGTCATCGCCTCTCCCACTTCCTGCGTAATATAGGGTTTCACGCCATAGTTTTTGAGCAAGGTCATCACTTCGTCATACATCGCCGTTCCTACTTCGCGGGCAAAGAAGACAAAGGGTTCTTGCGCGAGCTGGCGAACGCTGATGCAACCCTCCGGGGCCATCGCCAGGGGGTGTTCCTGATGAACGACGGCCACCAGGGGTTCATGCAGCAATACCTGATGACGCAGTGTGTCGGGCAGCGGGTTGTTACGCATGACGCCGATATCCAGCTTGCCGCTTAGCAACGGTTCGATCTGCTGTTTGGTGTTGATCTCCACCATCTGGATATGGACTTCGGGGAACGACTGGCGAAACTGAAGCAGGCTGCGGGACACGGATTTGACAAACGGCGCTGACGAGGTGAAACCAATATTCAACTCGCCCACCTCTCCGCGCTGAATGCGAGCGGCGCGATCGGCTGCCTGATTCAACTGATTGATAATGGCCCAGGCCTCTTTCAGAAACTGCGCCCCGGCGGGCGTCAGCCGAACCGTACGATTATTGCGATCCAGCAGCCGGGCGCCGATCTGCTCTTCCAGAATCTGAATTTGCTGGCTTAGTGGCGGTTGAGAGATACGGAGTTTTTCGGCGGCGCGCCCGAAATGCAGTTCTTCGGCAACGGCAATGAAATAACGCAGGTGACGCAGCTCTATATTCATATTTCAAAACTATCATTCATGATGATTAATATATTATACAAAAGAATCTGGCAGTTCTATGATCCTGGTTCCGTTTACAATAATGTCCTCTAATCCAGATAAGGATCGATTGTGAGTACCCCGCTGTCTTCACAAGGAATAGCGTCGACCATCACTGATGACGCAGACCCTCTCCCTAAAAGCACCTCTTCTATTTACAAAACACCTTATATCAAACGCGGTACCCCAGCCTTTATGCGAGTCACTTTGGCGCTGTTCTCCGCCGGCCTCGCCACCTTTGCCCTGTTATACTGCGTTCAGCCCATCCTCCCTATTCTTTCTCAAGATTTCGGCATTTCGCCAGCGACCAGTAGCCTCTCGCTGTCCGTCTCGACCGTGACCTTGGCAGTCGGGCTGCTTTTTACCGGCCCCATCTCTGATAGCGTCGGTCGCAAGAACGTCATGGTGGTCTCCCTGCTGCTAGCGGCCTTCTGTACGCTGGTCTGTAGCTTTATGACCACCTGGCAAAGTGTGCTGATTATGCGGGCGCTACTGGGACTGTCGCTGAGCGGGGNCGCCGCCGTCGCCATGAGCTACCTCAGCGAAGAAATTCATCCCAGCGTCATCGCTTTTTCAATGGGTCTGTATATCAGCGGGAACTCGATAGGCGGCATGAGCGGACGTTTGATTACCGGGGTACTGACGGATTTCTTTCCCTGGCGCGTCGCGATTTTCGTTCTGGGGATCGTGGCCTTGTTCGCTGCGTTGGCATTCTGGCGTATGCTGCCTGAATCACGCCATTTTCGCGCAGGTTCTCTGAAGCCGAAAACGCTCTGGATCAATGCGCGCCTGCACTGGCGTGATGCGGGCTTGCCGCTCTTGTTCCTCGAAGGATTTCTACTCATGGGTTCCTTCGTCACCCTGTTCAACTACATCGGCTACCGTCTGCTGGATGCGCCTTATTATATGAATCAGGCGGTCGTCGCCCTGTTGTCCGTCGTTTATTTGACGGGCAGCTATAGCTCGCCGCGCGCGGGTGCCATGACGGCAAAATACGGACGTGGCCGGGTCTTGGCTGGCGCCGTCTTACTGATGTTGACCGGATTGATATTGACGCTGTTCTCGCCGCTGGTCCTCGTATTTGCAGGCATGATGCTGTTTGCCGCAGGCTTTTTCGCCTCGCACTCAGTCGCAAGCAGTTGGATCGGCCAGCGCGCGCACCGCGCGAAAGGCCAGGCGTCATCAATGTACCTCTTCTTCTACTATCTCGGCTCCAGTTTGGCTGGCACCACCGGCGGGTTCTTCTGGTATCAGTTCGGTTGGCCAGGCGTCGTAGGATTCCTGGCTGCACTACTGCTGCTGGCGTTCTACATCAGCTTCCGCTTAAAAGCGCTGCAACGTTAATCCCATCGCCCTTCTTCCCTGATAAGCCAACGGTATAAACACGGTTGTCTCATTGGGGAAGTTGGTTTATAACTTATAGTATGTTGTAACTAATGAGGGGNTTTATGGCCGCTTACGATTTAATCGAACGAATGCATCAGCACTTTATTGCGCTGGAGAAAGAACTCCGGGAAATGCAGGAGCAGTTTTCACAGCTTAAGCTCGCCGCCGCCCGCGTGTTCACGCTCCCTCAGATAGAGAAAGGCCGTGAGCATGACCCGATCACACAGATAGCGGTGACGCCGGCGGAAGGCGAAGCCGCGCGCGAGCTGGCGTTGAAACATTTTCAGCGGCTATTTATCCATCATTATGCGGAAAACATCAGCAGCAAAGCCGCTATTCGCCTGCCCGGCGCCCTTTGCTTCACCGTTGATGAAACGGAGTTTATTGAGGCTGAGCAGCGTATTGAGCACATCAATACGTTAAAGAAGGCGCTGGAATACATCATCACCGTCGAGTCAGGGCTTGCGCCCGAGCAGCGATTTGACTTCGTACATACGCACCTGCGCGGGCTGATCACGCTGAGCGCTTACCGCACTATTCCGATGATCGTTAATCCGGCATCCGTCCGTTTTGGCTGGGCCAACAAAAACATTATCAAGAAGGTGACGCGCGACGACGTGTTGAAACAGCTGGAGAAAAGCCAACAGTCGGGCCGCACGGTTGCGCCTTATAGCCAAGAGCAATGGGCATCGCTGCTGGAACAGGAGATATCTGATGTCAAACGCCTGCCGGAGCAGGCATTACTGAAGATCAAACGACCGGTGAAAGTACAGCCGATTGCGCGGGTCTGGTATCAGGAACAGCAGAAGCAGGTGCAGTATCCTTGTCCTACGCCGCTCATCGTCCTGTGTCGTCAGAGCGACGGCGCATCAGCGCCCATCCTGGGCGATCTGAATGATTACGATGCCGACAGCATCAAGCACAAGCATAAACCCAAAGCCCATCCGTTACGGCTGCTGATCCCGCGACTTCATCTGTATACCGACGAAAGCGCTTAGCGCTTCAGGCTACCCACCATGTCTTCCGGGCGAACCCACTCATCGAACTGCTCGGAAGTCAGATAGCCCAGTTTCAGAGCCGAGGCTTTCAGCGTCAGCCCTTCCTTGTGCGCTTTCTTCGCGATTTCCGCAGATTTATCGTAGCCAATGTGCGGATTCAAGGCGGTCACCAGCATCAGCGAGTCATTAAGCAACTGTTCGATACGCGGCCGATTGGGTTCGATGCCGACGGCGCAATGCTCATTGAAGCTCTTGATTCCGTCCGCCAGCAACCGCACCGACTGCAAGAAGTTATGGATAATCATGGGCCGATAGACGTTCAGTTCGAAGTTGCCGGAAGCGCCGCCGATGTTTACCGCGACATCGTTGCCCAGTACCTGACAGCACAGCATCGTCATCGCTTCGCACTGCGTCGGATTCACCTTGCCCGGCATGATGGAACTTCCCGGCTCGTTCTCAGGAATGCTTAACTCGCCGATGCCGCAGCGCGGTCCCGACGCGAGCCAGCGAACGTCGTTGGCGATTTTCATCAATGACGCCGCCAATCCCTTCAGCGCGCCGTGTCCCTGCACTAGCGCGTCGCAGGTGCCCAACGCTTCAAACTTGCTCGGCGCCGTGACGAACGGCAGACCGGTCAGAGACGCCAGTTCCGCCGCAACCCGCACCGCATATTCCGGATGCGTGTTCAGCCCGGTCCCGACGGCGGTGCCCCCCAATGCCAGCTCGGATAAGTGAGGAATAGTATGTTCGATGTGTCGCTGACTATGCTCCAGCATGACTGACCAACCGGAGATCTCCTGCCCCAGCGTCAACGGCGTCGCGTCCTGCAGATGGGTACGGCCGATCTTGACGACGTCATGATATTGCACCGCTTTGGTTGAGAGCGTTTGCTGAAGCGTTTTCAGTTCGGGGAGAAGATGCTCGAGCACTGCGGTCACGGCGGCGACATGCATCGCCGTCGGGAAAACATCGTTGGAACTTTGGCTCTTATTCACATCGTCATTGGGATGAACCAGGCGTTCATTGCCGCGCCCTCCCCCCAGCAGTTCGCTGGCGCGGTTCGCGAGCACTTCATTCATATTCATATTGCTCTGGGTTCCGGAACCGGTCTGCCAGATCGCCAGCGGAAACTCGTTCGGATGTTGCCCCGCGAGTACCTCATCCGCCGCCTTGATGATCGCCTCGCCGCGATCCTTTGGCAATAATCCCAGATCGAGATTCACTTTCGCCGCCGCACGCTTGGTCTGCGCCAGCGCATGGATCAGCGCCCGGGGCATTTTCTCTTCTGAGATACGAAAATGTTCCAGAGAACGCTGGGTTTGCGCTCCCCACAGCCTGTCGGCGGGCACATCAACCGGTCCCATAGAGTCTTTCTCAACACGGATATCGGGCATGACCTATCTCCTTTGAAGATGCGTTTATTTTCGGATAATTGAGGTACTTGTCGTTATGGTATCGTCGCGGATAAAGCATTACCATGATGGGTATCGAGGTTCTGGATCATCACCCGTCCCCCTGAGTCTTTAACCCTTAGTTCACTACGTGAAATCATCAATAACACTAGGATCCCGTTATGCAGAAAATGCTTAACCGTATTCAGCATTATGCCTGGGGCAGCCCAAGCGCGTTGACCGAGCTGTACAGCATGGAAAATCCCGACAATCGTCCAATGGCGGAACTGTGGATGGGGGCTCACCCCAGCAGCAGCTCTCTGTTGGTGGACAATCAGGGGCAGCAGGTCAGCCTGCGGGATATCATCACCGCCGACCCGGAGCGTTATTTGGGCCAGCGCATCGCACAGCGTTTCGGTGAGCTGCCGTTTCTGTTCAAAGTGTTGTGCGCCGATCAGCCGTTGTCCATTCAGGTTCATCCCAGCAAAAGCGCCGCCGAGGAAGGTTTCGCCCGTGAAAACGCGGCGGGCATTCCCGTCACCGCTGCGGAACGTAACTACAAAGACGCCAATCACAAGCCGGAATTGGTCTTCGCGCTCACGCCGTTCAGCGCCATCAACGGGTTTCGCAAACTTGAAGAAATCGCCGAGCTGTTGCAGCCGCTGGCGGGCGCGCATCCGTCCATCGCCGCCTTTTTACAGCAGCCTGACCGTAAGAGCCTGTCGATGCTGTTCGCCAACCTGCTCGAAATGAGCGGAGAGCAGAAAGAGACCGCTATCGCGACCCTCAAAGCCGCGCTTAACAGCCGTAGCGGCGAGCCCTGGGCAACCATTCGCAACATCACGCGCTTCTATCCGGACGATAACGGGCTGTTCTCTCCGCTTCTAATGAACGTCGTCACGTTACAGCCGGGCGAAGCCATGTTTTTGACGGCGGAAACGCCCCACGCCTACCTGAATGGCGTCGCGCTTGAAGTCATGGCCAACTCAGACAACGTGCTGCGCGCCGGGCTGACGCCGAAATACATCGATATTCCCGAACTGCTGGCCAACGTGCAGTTCGAACCTAAACCGGCCGAAACGCTGCTGACGCCCCCTGTTGTCAGCGAGCAGTCATTGACCTTCTCCGTGCCGGTTGACGATTTTGCTTTCTCCCTTCACGATCTCACGGCACAGCCGCACGTGCTGGCTCAGGAGAGTGCTGCTATTCTTTTCTGCGTCAGCGGAGAAGCCACCGTGGAAAAAGCGCAACAGCGGATCACTCTGCAACCGGGAGAGTCCTGCTTTATCGGCGCTGATGAATCTCCCGTGCAGATTCACGGTACGGGTCGCATTGCCCGCGTTTATAACTAGACTTTAAACAGCATGATGCTGACGCCCCGATGAGGGGCGGTACTACACAAGATAAAAAAGGATACATAGCGTGACGAAAAAAACAGTCGTGGCCGTAGGGGTCATTATTGCTCTAGGCGCAGTTTGGACAGGAGCTTCCTGGTTTACTGGCAAACAGGTCGAAAAGCACATTGGTGAATTCACAGACAACATCAACAGCCAGTTGAAAACCAACTATCCCAACGCCGGGCTGAAGGTCAGCTACCGTGATTATCAGCGCGGCCTATTCAGCAGTCACCTGACGTATGTACTCCAGTCCGACGGCACTGCCAGCGACCATCAGGTGCTGGACAACAATCAGGAAGTCGTCTTCAACGAAACGCTCTATCACGGACCGTTCCCGCTGTCTCAGGTTAAACACCTGAATCTGATCCCGTCTATGGCGTCCGTGCACAGCGAGCTGGTGAAAACCGACGCCGTCGCGCCGCTGTTCGAACTAACGAAAGACGCTCCGTTCATCAACGCGGAAACGCGCGTAACCTATAGCGGCGATACCCACTCCGATATTCATCTGGCGGCGATCGATTTCCAGAACCCGGACCAGAAACTGAACTTCAGCGGCTCCGATCTGAAACTGTTCGTGGCGCGTGACCTCAGCCAGGCTCACATCGTGGGTAATATCGCTAATCTGGCGACCGAGAAGAAAAACCAGTTGGGCCAGAATGAAATGCTGACGCTGCAAGATCTGGCACTGGACTCCACCTCGCGTAAAAGCAAGTTCGACATCAATGTCGGTGATGCCAACATCACCCTGAAAAAACTAACGCTGAACGTCGAAAACGAAAATGGGCTGACCGTCAACGATGTGAACATCTCCAGCGAAAACAATGCGGACGACGNGAATCTGTCAGGGAAACTGGGTATCGACGTCGCCTCCGTCGTCGTGCGCGACCAGAATCTGGGCGCAGTGAACCTGAAAGCCAGCTTCGCCGGTGTCGATGGCCACGGATTGAAGCAGTTCTCCGACGCCTATCGCGCCAAGTTCCAGACGCTGATGTCCAGTCCGGAACCGATCACCACCGATGAATACCAACAGCAGATGGCAATGGTCGTGCTGCATAACCTACCGCAGCTGTTGAAAGGCAATCCGCAGATCCACATCGCGCCGCTGACCTGGAAGAATGCCAAAGGACAGAGCGACTTCAATCTGGCGCTGGATTTGACCGATCCGCTACAGAAAGACCACAACGCCATCACTGGCGTGTCTGATGAAGAAGCGCTGATCCGCCAGTCGATCAAAAATGTGGACCTGAAACTCAATTTGCCGCTGAATATGCTGACGGAGCTGTTCGTCCAGACCGGTCCGAAAGTGGCCAACGACAACGATAAAAAGCAAATTGAAGCGATGGCCCGCCAGCAGGCGCAGCTGATTGCCGGCGTCGGCCAGATGAGCCAGCTGACGGTCACTAAGGACCATGCGATCACCAGCTCGCTGCAATACGCCGACGGCACCGTGNCCTTCAACGGCCGCAAATTGACGCTGGCGGAATTCATCGCGCCGTACATTTCCGTCCCCGCTCAGGACGCGCCGCAAGCCGTCCCTGCGCCTGCCCCGCAGGCACAGTAAACCAGCACGTAGCAGGCGCCTTCCCGGGCGCCTGCCCTTACACCGTCGCCCCCCAATCCGCCCATTATCGCCCAGACACCCCGCAAAACGGCCTTCCGCTACCGCCATGTCGTAACCGTTGAGCATGAACTTTTCTGCGAATAAATGGTAATTTGACCGAGTTTATTCTTATACTAACGGCTATTTACTGACTCATTGATTTCTTTAATAAAGAGTAAAACATGATTGATCCGCACATCCCACTAACAGATATCCACCGCCACCTGGATGGTAATATCCGTCCTCAGACCATTCTTGAGTTGGGCCGCCAATTCAATATCGCGTTGCCGGGACAGGATCTGGAGTCGCTGCGTCCTCATGTGCAAATCGTCGATAATGAACCAGACCTGCTTAGCTTCCTGAAGAAACTTGACTGGGGGGTAAACGTGCTGGGTTCTTTGGACGCGTGTCGTCGCGTTGCCTACGAAAACGTTGAGGATGCGATCCGCGCCGGACTAGACTACGCCGAGCTGCGTTTTTCCCCTTACTACATGGCGCAGGCCTATCAGCTTCCGTTGGAAGGGGTTGTTGAAGCGGTCATCGACGGCATTCACGCCGGCTGCCGTGACAATGATGATAAGATCATGATCCGCCTCATGGGGATTATGAGCCGCACCTTCGGGACTCAGGCCTGTCAGCAGGAGCTGAGTTCACTGCTCGCGCACAAAGACAATATCACCGCGTTGGATTTGGCGGGCGATGAGTTGGGGTATCCCGGAGAGCTGTTTACCGACCACTTCCGTCAGGCGCGAGATGCCGGCTGGCATATCAGCGTGCACGCAGGTGAAGCCGCAGGTGCGGAAAGCATCTGGCAGGCAATTAACCAGCTGGGCGCGGAGCGTATCGGCCACGGCGTTGCAGCGATTGTCGATCGTAAGCTGATGGAGTACATGGCTGAGCACCAAATTGGCGTAGAGTCCTGCCTGACGTCCAATATCCAGACCAGCACCGTTCACTCTCTGCTCGCCCATCCGCTGGTGCACTTCCTGCGTTACGGCTTGCTCGCCACGATTAATACCGACGACCCGGCCGTACAGGGGATCGAAATCCAGCATGAATACAACGTCGCTGCGCCGCAGGCCGGATTGACGGAGGAAGATATTCATCAGGCTCAGCTAAACGGCCTGACTGTCGCCTTCATTGGCGAACAGGAAAAGGAGCAACTGCGTCAGAAAGCGAAACAGCGCGCGGCCTGATACTGTTCTCTGACAGCCCCCCACCGCTGAATTGATGCGATGGGGGGCTACATCAACACCTTCCCGCCTTATTCTGCCCCCTTCTGTCCGTGAATCTTCGTCTCCTCTCTCGCTCGCTGAACGCCTACATCCGTTTTGAATTCGCGCATGCCTAATCGCTCATCCGGCAACATTCGTTACCAAGGGTCCCGGTTTGGGTCGTTTCATGGATGAATGGCAACTACAGCGAGCTTCATTGACGTTATCCGCGCCCCGAGATAACCCCTGCCGCTGAATTCAATGTCCATGTTGGCGCCATGCCAGCCAGTTGAAGACGACGTTAGAGAAGCAAGAGGCATTCCGAGGATAAGGCGCGTGGATAGGACACAAGGACACCAGGGACAATCTGGAATGAACATCGGCCGCATTAGCACAAGTCTGTAGGGAAGGAAGAGGCGCTAAAACAGCCACGCCATGAGTTCTTGCTCATGGCGTGGTATCTTCGCGATTCGGAATGGGATCACTCTTCGGCGCTGTCTGCCTCTGCCGGCCGCTGAGCATAACGCTGGGCCAGCGTGGCGCACACCATCAACTGTATCTGGTGGAAGATCATCAGCGGAAGCACCATGGCGCCGACGGCCGCAGCAGGAAACAACACGTTGGCCATGGGGATGCCGTTAGCAAGACTTTTCTTCGAACCGCAGAACACGATCGTGACCTCATCCGCCTTCGAGAAGCCCAGTTTGCGCGCGGCCATAGTGGTGCACACCAGCACAATTCCCAGCAAGACGAACGAGCACACCACGATAGACAGCAAAGACCAGCCGTTGATTTGATGCCAAATACCCTGAACGACCGCCTCGCTAAACGCGACGTAAACCACCAGCAGTATCGATGAACGGTCAGTGATATTGACCAGCTTGCGATGGCGCTGTACCCAGTTGGCGATCAGCGGACGCGACAGATGACCCAGAACAAACGGCACCATCAATTGCAGGATGATCGACCCAATCGCATGCAGCGTATCCGTCTGTCCGCCTTGCGTATGCATGAGCAGTCCGACCAGGACCGGCGACAGAAAGACCCCGAGAATACTGGATGCCGACGCGCTGCAAATCGCCGCGGCCACATTGCCGCGCGCCATAGAAGTGAACGCAATAGCGGACTGAACCGTTGCTGGCAACGCGCAGAGATAGAGAAATCCAAGATAGACGGTCGGCGTGAGTATTTCTGGAACCAGAAACGACATGGCCAGACCGAGCAACGGGAACAGAACAAACGTGCTGGCGAAGACCACCAAATGAAGACGCCAATGGCTAATGCCGGCGCCAATCGCTTCCCGAGATAACTTCGCACCATGCATGAAGAACAGCAGGGCGATGGCAGCGGTCGTCAGGTATTCAAAGAACACCTTCACTTCTCCCTCACAGGGAAAGAACGAAGCGGTGATGACCACCAGGACCAGAACTAACAGGAATTTATCGATCTTTAAACGTTGCAACCATCCCATAACGAAACGAAATCCTCTCAATAAACAGTACAGGCGATCCTGAGATCGCCTGTGAGATAGAGAGATAATATGTGGAATAAATACCCACAACGCTAGCTATTTTTTAGCGTCACCGCGCATTTTTTCTGATTGGAAATCAGCCCAAGTTCGATCAATTCCATTACTTTGATCGCCTGCGTCACCGGAACCGGGTTTTCACCCTGACCATTCAACGCGTCGCGAACAGCGGCATAATAGGCCGTGTAATTACCGGGGATTGTCGTCACCGCTTCCTCCACCGCCGAGCCTTCCCGGTTCAGCATCAGCACGCCATCGCGTTCATCGTGTCCCCATAGCGTATCGTCATCCGGCATGTGTCCTGCCTTCAATTTCGCCTCTTGAGGGTCGAGGCCATATTTCACGTAACTGCCGTGGCAGCCGTGGACGATGTAGCGTGCGGTTTCCGCGACAGCCAGCAACGTACTGTGCAATACAACGCGGCGCTGCGGATAAATCAATGTCGCATGGAAGTAGTCGGCGGATTTCCCCCCAGGACGCAGTTGGGCGAGATCCGCATGAATGGCGACCGGCGCGCCAAACAGCTGCAAGGCCTGATCGATAAGATGGGGTCCCAGGTCGTACCAGATGCCGCTGCCCTCACTGCCGTCTTCACGCCAGCGCTGTCGAATTTCCGGACGGTAGCGATCGATGTGGGATTCCATATACACCACGTCGCCCAACACACCGCTTTGCACCAGATGTTTGAGGGTCAGAAAATCGCTGTCCCAGCGGCGGTTGTGGAAGACGGACAACACTTTTCCCATGTGGACGGCAACCTGATGCAGCTCATAAGCCTGAGACAGCGTGACGGTAAACGGTTTATCCACCACCACATGCTTGCCTGCCTCCAGTGCGCGTTTTGCCAGGGGAAAGTGCGTATCGTTCGGCGTGGGTATCACGATGAGATCGATTTCCGGGTCGTCGAATAACCCTTCCGGTTTCTCGGCTACCCGCACAGACGGCCAATCTTCATGCACCTTTTCCGGATGCCGACTTGATACCGCCACCAATGTCATCCCAGGCGTTGCGGCAATGAGCGGTGCATGAAACGTCTTGCTCGCATAGCCATATCCCAACAATCCGACACGAATGGTATCTGCCATAAATCATTCCCCCAGCCTGAGCGACAGGCTTTTCCCGTTGTAATGGAACGGCCAGTATNCCACCGCGAGCTTTACAGAATTATCGGATAACGCCATCAATACGCCGCCCCTCTCTTGCCTGTTCCTTCTGTTCAGGCTTTATACACGACCATCTGGGCGGTCGCGTGATCAAGTGATGTGAGTACGATCACAATTTCATCCCGAAAAAAGAAACCGGTTTCAGAAACCGGTTGCAACATAGAATTCAACCCGCCTACACTCCTCATCAGTGAGTTAAAGCCATCCAAGAGCGAGGTTTTTATGGCCACATTTCCGAAAGATTTCTTATGGGGCGCCGCCACCGCAGCCTATCAGGTCGAAGGCGCACACGACGCCGAGGGCAAAGGCCCATCGATTTGGGATACGTTCTCTCATCTGCCCGGCACCACCTTTGAAGGGACCAACGGCGACATCGCCGTCGATCACTATCACCGATTCCGTGAAGATGTCGCTCTGATGGCGGAGCTGGGCTTGAAGAGCTATCGCTTCTCCCTCTCCTGGCCACGACTGCTTCCCGAAGGACGCGGCAGGATCAATGAAGCGGGCGTCGCGTTTTATAGTGCGTTGATCGATGCGCTGCTGGAGCACGGCATCCAGCCCATGATCACGCTTTATCACTGGGATTTGCCGCAGGCGCTGCAAGATCAAGGCGGCTGGGAATCCCGTCAGACGATCGATGCTTTCGAGGAGTATGCCCGCCTCTGCTACCAGCGCTACGGCGACCGCGTCAAGCTGTGGTCGACGTTCAATGAAACCATCTGCTTTATCGGCTTCGGGTACATAACCGGCGCTCATCCCCCCGGTGTTCGCAACCCGGCCCGCGCTCTGCAAGCCTGCCACCATGTGTTTATCGCCCATGCGCGCGCCGTCGCCGCTTTCCGCCAGTCCGGCATTACCGGAAAAATCGGTTTCGTCAACGTACTGCAAACGAATACCCCCCTCGACGACACCCCGGAGAACGTCGCCGCGTGTCAGCTGGCGGACGGGATTTTTACCCACTGGTTATATGATCCGGTATTACGAGGCGAATATCCGATAGAGTTGCTGCATCTGGCGCAGTCAAGCCTCGGCGCGCCGGTGTTCGAACCGGGCGACGAAGCGCTGCTGCGCGACAACGTCTGCGACTTCATCGGCCTGAATTATTACAAGCGGGAAACGGTGGCGGCGAATCATGGGGAATCGCGCCTGCAAATCAATACCACGGGCCAAAAAGGCAGTGCGCATCAGGCCGGAAACGAGTTTGGGTTTAAAGATCTGTTCAAATTCGTGCGTAATCCTAACGGGGTCTACACCGACTGGGACTGGGAAATTTATCCCCAGGGACTGACCGAGGGCATCATGAATATCAAGGAGCGCTACGGTGATATCCCGATATACATCACCGAGAACGGTTTGGGCGCCAAAGACCCCATCGTGAATGGCGACATCGTGGACGACGACCGTATCGACTATCTGCGTCAGCACATCGATGCCGTCGGGGAGGCGATTGCGCAAGGCGCCGACGTTCGGGGCTACTACCCTTGGTCATTCATCGACCTGCTGAGCTGGTTGAACGGCTTCCAGAAGCAGTACGGATTCGTGTATGTCGACCATCAGCATCAACTGGCCCGTAAACGTAAGAAGAGCTTTTTCTGGTATCAACAGCTCATTCGCCGCAACGGCGAGTCTCGCTAATGCGTCAGTAAAGACGTATCAACCTCAGGCGTTTCGTCTCATAACGGGGCGCCTGACCCGCGCCTATCCTGTCACGAAGGGGCATGCACTCCCCGTCACACACATCATCGCCTCTTCTACTCTTCATCGTTCGATCGTCTCCCCAGACTGGCCTGCGAGCACAAGTTAGACGTTCAGTCTCCGGCAGCCGTCGATGACGGGCGTTCAGGTTGTCGAACCTGGGACAATACCGGATAATATGGCGATTTTATTTTGTAAGTACTGTATGAGCGAATACCCGCGACTACCGGTTGGCGCCTTTTGGCGAACGTGTCGGCTCTTACGGGCTTTACCCGACTGGTGAAATGGTGATGATGAATTTTTGGATGACGATAGCCGCACTCGGCGCACTGACGCTGACGGCGAGTTTGATGCTCGGCTACGCCTCACGCCGACGTACTCTGCGGCACCCCCCCCCCTCCGTTGAACAGCTGGAAGATCTGCTCCCGCAGACCCAGTGCCGCCAATGCGGTTACGCGGGCTGCCGTCCCTATGCGGAAGCCATGATTCACGACGGCGAACAGATCAATAAATGCGTGCCGGGGGGCGAACCTCTGATGCATAAGCTGGCTGAGCAGATGAACGTAGAACCGCAGCCCTTGCCGGATGATGCGATGCCGGGCAAGCCAGAACGCCAGGTCGCACGCATTGACGAAAGCCGTTGCATCGGCTGCACCAAATGTATTCAGGCCTGCCCGGTGGATGCCATTGTCGGCGCCGCACGTGCTATGCATACCGTCGTCAGCGAACTCTGTACCGGCTGCAATCTGTGTGTTTCCCCCTGCCCGACCGACTGCATTGCGCTGGACCCGGTCAAACCGACCCCCGACAGCTGGAACTGGGACCTGAACACGATCCCGGTGCGCGTTTTACAGGGGGGGCATCATGTTTAATTTACTGACTGCCTTCGGGAAAAATCGCATTTGGCCCATGAAGGGCGGCGTTCGCCCGCCGCAAATGAAATCGCCGTCGAATCAGATACCACTGCGTCGACTGCCGCTGCCTGACCGACTAATTATTCCACTTCAGGCCCATCTGGGACCGGACAGCGATCTGTGCGTACAGGTCGGAGAGCAGGTATTGCGCGGCCAGCCGCTGACGCGAAGTCTCGGCACAACGGTGCCGATACATGCCCCCACATCCGGCACGATACAGGCTGTCCGCTATCATACCGCCACGCATCCGTCCGGGCTGCCGGTGCTGAGCCTGATCCTGACACCCGACGGCGCCGATCGTTGGGTGGAACGACGCCCCTTGCCGAACTATCGCCAGATCGCGCCGCAGACGCTGCGGGATCATCTGCATCAAGCGGGGATCACGGGCCTTGGCAGCATCGGATATGCCACAGAGTCCCCTTGGCCAGAGACACCGTGCGACATTGACACACTCATCATCAATGCCGCCGAGTCGGAACCTTACCTCACTGCCGATGACCGCTTGATGCAAGAGTGCGCGGCCGATCTGGCCGTCGGTATCGACATTCTCGATCGCCTCTTTGCGCCTCAACGTATTTTATTGGGGATCGAAGATAATAAGCCACAGGCTATTGCTGCGTTAAAACAGGCGTTGAACGCGTCGTCGCGCGTACAAATCCGGGTCATCCCTACCCGCTACCCCTCCAGCGATGCCGCCGTGCTGACGCGAATACTCACCGGCAAAATCCTCCACGACGGCCAGCCTTCCACCCATGTGGGCGTCTCGGTGCAGAACATCAGCACCCTTTACGCCGTGAAACGCGCGGTGATTAACGGCGAGCCGTTGACAGAGCGAGTGGTGACGGTAGCGGGTCAGGCGCTTCAACAGCCAGGCAATGTCTGGGCGCGACTCGGTACGCCGGTTCGCTTTCTTCTGCGTCAAGCCGGCTATCGGGTGACCCGCGGACAACCCACGGTGATCGTGGGCGGTCCGATGACGGGATTCACGCTGCCGGAGCTGGATGTCCCGATCCTCCCGAGCAGCAGCGCGATACTGGCGCCGTCACAAGATGAAATTCAGCCCGAGACGGAGGAGCAGTCCTGTATCCGCTGCGGCGAATGTGCCGACGCCTGTCCTACGGGCCTCCAGCCGCAACAGCTGTTCAAATTGATCCGCGACGAAGACCATGAACAGGCGCGCCAGCATCGCTTGTCCGCCTGTATCGAATGCGGCGCGTGCGCCTATGTTTGCCCCAGCCATATACCACTGGTGCAATACTTTCGTCAGTCGAAAGCTGAGATTCAGTCGTGGGAACAGGAAGCCCTGCGCGCCGCCGCCGCCAAAGCGCGTTTTGTCGCGAAAAAAGCCCGGTTGGAGCGTGAAAAACAGGCACGGGAACAGCGACATCAACGAGCCGCAACGCCTGTCGCGCCTGCACCGAAGACGCAAACTGCGCCATCGGTGGACGTCAAGCCTGCTTTGGGGACGACCAGCATCACCTCTGGCAAACCCGGTGCCGCCGTCATGGCCGCCATTGAACGCGCTAAAGCGCTTCAGGCTGAAGTTAAGGTGACGCAACCGCCAGCAGCAGCCACGACTCATCAGCCCGCGCCGACTGCCGATGCTATGCCGACCCGCCCGTCGGAAAACGATCCCCGCAAAGCCGCCGTGGCCGCCGCTATCGCTCGGGTTAAAGCCCGCAAGGCCGCGCAGCAGCAGGCGTCTTCGCCTGACGCCTCACCGGTCGCAGCCGAGGAGATGAATACCCAAGCGCCGCTGAATGCCGGAACGGAAAACGATCCCCGCAAGGCCGCCGTAGCCGCCGCTATCGCCCGCGTTAAAGCCCGCAAGGCCGCGCAGCAGCAGGCGTCTTCGCCTGACGCCTCACCGGNCGCAGCCGAGGAGATGAACACCCAAGCGCCGCTGAATGCCGGAACGGAAAACGATCCCCGCAAAGCCGCCGTAGCCGCCGCTATCGCTCGGGTTAAAGCCCGCAAGGCCGCGCAGGCATCACAGAGATCTCAAACGCAACCTAAGTCTCAAGAGGAATAAATGGCTTTCAGAATTGCGAGCGCGCCGTTATTGCATCAACGGCAGACGACCTCCGGCATGATGCGATGGGTGATTTTGACCTGCGTGCCGGGTATCGCCGTACAGAGTTATTTTTTCGGCTACGGCACGATCATTCAGATAATGCTGGCCATAGTGACGGCGTTTGTCGTCGAGGGAGTGACATTGTCACTTAGAAAACAGCCCGTCGCGGCTACGCCTAAGGACAACTCAGGGCTTTTGACTGCGGTGCTGCTCGGTATTATTCTGCCGCCGCTGGCGCCTTGGTGGTGGGCCATTCTTGCCACGTCGGTGGCCGTCAGCGTGAAACAGCTCTCCGGGGGGTTGGGACACAATCGTCTTAACCCCGCGATGACGGGCTATGTCCTGCTGGTGCTGGCATTCCCCACCTCGATACTCCATGGTTTCTCAGCGGGCGCCCCCCAAGATGTGATCAGCACGCTACAGACCCTGTTCTCCGGTCAACGCGCGTTTGCATCGTTCGACCTCTTCACAGTCCCGTCTCTTGCGTTCAATACGGGTGTCGCCACACTCCCTGCGGGAGAACCGCTTGCCAAGCTATTCGACCACATCCTGTTCAACGGGTTTTCCGCTTCATTGCGTTGGGTGTGGATCAATCTGGCTTTCCTGGTCGGCGGCCTGTTACTGCTGGCCCGGGGCGTCATTCGCTGGCAGATCCCCGTGAGCTTTTTACTGGCGCTGTCGTTCTGCGCGCTCGCAGGTCGACAGCTTCAACCGGAAATCTGCGCCCCATTGTCGCTGCATCTGTTTTCTGGCTTTACATTACTGGCTGCTTTTTTCATCGTCACCGATCCCGTCACCTCGGCGACGACGGATAAAGGGCGTCTCCTGTTCGGCGCACTGACCGGTGCGTTGGTTTGGGTTATCCGTACCTACAGCGGTTATCCTGAAGGGGTGGCTTTCGCGGTGTTGTTGGGAAATCTTGCTGTTCCCTTGATTGATCGTCTCACGCAACCCCGAATATCGTCTCAGTAATGTTGAACGCTATAATGCTGGCGCTGAGCGACAATCTCGCCGTTCTGGAATGTCGTCGTGAATGCAGCGATCCCAGCACACACGCCATTGCGGTCTTTGAAGAAGGCTTTACTGCATCACTATGAATAAAGAAAAACGACTCGCCATACTGACGCGATTAAGGGAAAACAACCCTGAACCGAGGACCGAGCTACATTACACCTCGCCCTTCGAACTGTTGATTGCCGTTCTGCTCTCGGCGCAGGCCACGGATGTCAGCGTGAATAAAGCGACCGCCAAGCTTTACCCGGTCGCCAATACGCCCGAAGCCATGCTGGCGCTGGGTGTGGATGGCGTGAAAAGTTATATCAAGACGATTGGGTTGTTTAATAGCAAAGCGGAAAACGTGATCAAAACCTGTCGAATGCTGATTGAACATCACCAGGGGCAGGTGCCTGAAAATCGGGCAGCATTGGAAGCCCTCCCCGGCGTCGGCAGAAAGACGGCGAATGTGGTGCTGAATACCGCGTTCGGCTGGCCGACCATCGCCGTCGACACTCACATTTTCCGCGTGTGCAACCGTACCGGTTTTGCGCCCGGTAAGACGGTGGAGCTGGTTGAGGAAAAACTGCTGAAGGTCGTGCCGGCGGCATTTAAGGTAGATTGCCATCACTGGCTTATCCTGCATGGGCGCTACACCTGCGTCGCCCGCAAACCGCGCTGCGGTTCCTGCTTGATAGAAGATCTCTGCGAATACAAAGAGAAGGTCGACGTCTGAGGAAGGGTTATCACGGCCAGGAGTGAATCCTTTGGCCGTGAGAGACACTGCGCGGTTATTTGACGGGCAATACCACCTCTTTGAACATCGCTTCGATCTCTTCATTCGAGCGCAGCGCGATGGCGGTATCCACCACATCACGCGTCAAATGAGGGGCAAAACGCTGGATAAAGTCGTACATGTAGCTACGCAGGAAAGTGCTGCGCCGAAAACCGATTTTCGTCGTGCTGTAACTGAAGATATCGTCGGCATTCAGTTTGACCAGATCGGGTTCCGTCTGCGGGTCGNCCGCCATATTCGCGATAACCCCCACGCCGAGTCCCAGACGTACGTAGGTTTTAATGACGTCGGCATCCGTTGCGGTGAAGACGATCCGCGGCGTCAGACCGGCGCGGTTAAATGCCGTGTCCAGTTCTGAACGTCCCGTAAACCCAAAGGTGTACGTTACAATCGGGTAAGCCGCCAGCTCTTCAATAGTGATGTTGGTTTTGGACGCCAACGGATGATCGGGCTTGACTACCACGGCGCGATTCCAGTGATAGCAAGGCAACATGATCAGATCTTCATACAGATGCAGCGCTTCGGTGGCAATGGCGAAGTCGGCCGATCCTTTTGCCACCGCTTCCGCGATTTGCGTGGGCGAGCCTTGATGCATATGTAAAGACACGCGCGGGTAGCGGTCGATAAAACCTTTGATCACATCTGGTAATGCGTAGCGCGCCTGAGTATGTGTGGTGGCGATATACAGCGACCCCTTATCGGGATAGGTATGCTCACCAGCGACCGCTTTAATGGCTTCGACCTTGGACAGCACCTCCCGAGCAATACGGATAATCTCCTGCCCGGCAGGCGTCACCTGTGTTAAATGCTTCCCGCTGCGTGCAAAAATCTGAATCCCCAACTCATCTTCCAGCATCCGGACTTGTTTACTGATGCCCGGCTGGGAGGTGTAAAGGCCTTCCGCTGTAGAGGATACGTTCAGGTTGTGATTAACAACTTCAACAATATAACGAAGCTGTTGCAATTTCATAATTTATCCCATTCCAAATTGAATAGTGCGCACGACATCTTATGTTTGGACGTTTCTTGCAATGACAGACTACTACATCAACTACAACGGCATAAATCTCTGCCATATAAATGCAATTTAATCATAAGCACATTTTTTATATAACTTATTTTTTACTTTGTTCGGAAAAAGTCGACTTATCAACGCCATGTTACCCTATGCCAAGTTTCCCGGCTTCAGGTAGATGACGCGACTTTTCGTCAACCCCAAAAAAAACGCTGTTTTTTTGACCTTGCACAGTTTTTGAATTGTTCGAAATAGAAGTCCGGGCCGAGTTTCGCCTTCGGCCGCGAAGAGATGAAGAGGAGAAAGCGAGGAGACAATGCCTTTCAGCTTTTGTAAAATGTTAACATCACGTAAAACGAATTAACGACCACGCCATGAAAAAAAACAAACGATTCCGCCGAATCGCCCTTATTTTACTGCTGTTGCTCATCTATCTTTATCGCGACACCCTTAATCCCTTCAAACCCGACTGTTCTGCCAAAAATCCACAGGCGTCTCAGTTGGAAGAGTGCAAAAAACCCATCAAGGAAGTCGCGCCGGGGTTTGAAATTTAGATCCCCGTCATATAGCCCCCGTTCCCTGACAACTCCGCGTCCGAGCGCGATGTGCATCGATGACAATCGCACATCGCTCGCGCCGCATGAAGAACACCCCGGCTGACCCGGGGTGAAGAACTGAACGGCAGGCCAGAAAATGTCCCCGCCTTCCCGTCGCCCTCAGACTGCACCGCTGCGCTTTTACCGCTGCTCGGCAAACGCACCACGACGTCTCTCGGAGAACAAGGCTTCCAACGTTACCCTCCGCCAACCTGCGGTTAGGCCGTCAGCTCTGACAGCGACAGGNGGGTGATCTTCTCTCCGGCGACCGCCGCATCGATACCCAGCAGGGAACCGCCCGCGCCGCGCAGATTCAGATTGGTGTTGCCGTTATCGCCTCCCAGCACGCTTTTCACCATACCGACGGCCTGTTTAAACTTATCCATACTTTCACTGGTCATTCCGTCGTCATCCGGCTTGCTCAGCGCCTGCGCCCAGCTTTTGTCGTCCTGGACCGGCGACGAGGCGTTATCCTTCTGGTACTCCGGTTTGCCAAAAATTTCAGGATACTGGTCCATGAGCTGACCGATGATCTTGGCCGTGCCGCGATCCTCTTTGTTGACGAAATTGCGATCCACGCCGTCCCGATGAGTGTCGATATTATTCAGCGCCTGCAAACCGGCATTTTTGCCGACCCCGGAACCGACCGCGTTCCCCAACTGGGTGAAGTCAGAGGTCGTGCTCAGTCCCTGAAGACCGTTGCCGCCCAGCGATAGTGAAGACGACGTACCAGCGCTGCCGCCTGCGTTATTCCCCAGCAGTAGCGTCAGCGCATCTTTCACCCCCTGGCTATAGGCCGCTTTGTTGGCCGGGGTCGCCTGACTGTCGCTCAGCAGCGCACCGCTATTGCCGCTCTGACTCAGCGAATTGACCGTATCGCTGCCGAGCAGATTCTCCAGCGCCTTGGCAAACAGTTTATCGACGGCTTCCGTATTTTGGGTGTCGATGGGAGACAGTCCGCTTTTCGTCCCGGTGCCGCCGGTCTGCAAACCACTCTGCGTATTATCGGACTGACCTTTGCTGGCAAACATCAGAGCCGTCAGCAGGTCGGCCAGCTTATCGAGGGTGCTGCTCAGTTGATCGGCGCTGCCGCCCTGTGTTTCCGTCCCGCCGGACAGAGATCGGTAACTATCAACCCCCGAGGTTTGAGATCCGAAATCCGCGCCAGGCGTGGTCTTGATTGATATTTGAATCATGCTATTTCCTTATCCATTTGATGAGTCGTGGCAATGTCCTGCTATGACGTGCGCAACGCTGCGTCATAACGCCGGTACCTGCGGCAAACGCCTGCGCGATACTGCTAAATAAGTGACCCAAAGCGTCAAACAGTTCCTCTTTGTGATGGTTTCCTCGCCATCAATCCGTTCTTTCCAGCGCTTCACACTCCACGCCCGCCAGTTGAAACAGCTCACGCACCACCTGCGGATATTCCACGGCCGGTTGCCGAAGCAGCCATCCAATCGTCAGCACGTTGGTTTCCCGCAGGAAGATATGGGCGCCTTCGGTCTCGGCGTCACGGTCGTAGCGACGACTCAAAATCTGTCGCAACAGTCCGGGATATTGCCTGCCCGGCTCAATCGACAGCTCCAGCGCCCAGCCATCGAGTTCCCCGAATTGGAACCGCAGTTCAATGCCGGACTGCGCCAGCCAACGAGTCGGCTGCTGCCGGTTCATGGCGGCGATAAACGCCGCGCCGTTCTCAACATCGATTAACCTACTCTCCGTCATGGCAGCGCAACCTGAGTAAAATCAGCCACGCCAGTGCGCAGGTCCGGCTGCCACCAGATCACTAGTTGATGGTTTTCCGGCTGGGGACGACAGGAAACGTCCGCACACTGGGCCGTCGGCGTTTTAGCCGCACAGGCGCTCAGCAACAGCGCCAAACAGCACGAGAACAACTTGGGATACATGCTTTTCTCCTTGAAGCATCAGGGTTGGATCAGGGAAGGACGCGTCGGCGCAGCCAGACGGGCCGGCAGCAGCGCAAGGTACACTTCGGTCGACTGTCCCGGCGTCAATGTCGTTCTTGGCCAGGCCGCGACCGCCAGCGTGCGACGCCCCTGGCAGGTAGCCTCATCGAAACGCAGTGGCTGCAACCCGCGGTTTTTCACCACGCCAACCGCCAGCGTGACGGCATCATTGCTGTACCACTGGTGACGGCCGCTTTCGTAAGCCAAACCGCGCGCGCTTCGGCAGACCTCATTCAGGCGACTGCCCGCGCTATCGGCGTGAAATCCGGCGGGCGTCTGACCGCTGGCCAGATCGCGCAGCGCATTCTCCACCATGCCGTAGAGATCGGTTTTGCTGTTGCGCTGCGTGACGCGCCCCATTACGGCCTGTAGCTGCTGGCGATTATCCTGAGAAACATAACGGGTGGGATCGTTCTGGTCGCCAATGAGATGCGGCGTGAGGATAAACAGTCGCTCGCGTCGGGAAACCTCATGCCGCCGGGAGGNGAACAATTTGCCAACCCACGGGATATCGCCTAGTAACGGCACCCTTCGGTCCCGATCGCCGCTCTCCTCGACGTGAAAACCGCCCAGCACCAGCGCGCGGTTTTCGCCAATCAGCGCCTGTGTGCTGACCGTCCCGCGCTTCACACCAGCGGCATTGCCCTCCGCGTTCGTCTCCAGCTGTCCGTCCTCGATGTCGATTACCAGCTGGATGCTGCTCTGGTCGCCTTTACCGATCACCCTCGGCGTCACCTGTAGGCTGGTGCCCGCCGTGACCGGCTGTATGTCGGCCACCCGTTCGCCGGTCGCGGTAATAAAGGCGGTCCGGCTGAAGTCCACCACCGCAGGCTGATTTTCCAGCGTCAGCACCGAGGGATTCCCCACAATCGAGGCGGTGCCTTCGCCTTCCAGCGCCTGAATATCGGCGAAGAAACGCTTGAAATCGCTGACGAACAGCGTGCTGGAGCCGGACATCAGACTGGCGCCGCCGGTCACCGATCCCAACTTGCCCTGCCAGTTCGCTTCCAGCCTTGAAAGCGCCGTGCGGTCGACGTCGAGGATAACCGCATCGATATTGACCAGATTTTGCGGAATATCGATGCTGTCGATGAGTTGCTGATATTCCGGACGTCGTTTCTCGTCATCCCGAATCAACAACGCGTTATTGCGCACGTCGGCAGACACCTTGCCATCAAGCGCCGCTTTGCCGGCACGGCTGCGGAGAGGCGTGCGCGTTGCCCAGCGCGTTAGCACGTTGCGCGATTCGCTCTCCAGCGCTTTGTTGGAGTAGCCGGTGGCTGGTTCGCCCCCAGCCGTTGCATTAGCCCCGCTATCGGCGGCCGTTGCCCCGACGGGCGGAGTCCGATTGCCATCCATTAACTCGTTCAAAATAGTGGCGACGCCTGGGATCACCAGCGTCTGGTCGCGATAGTGAATTGTGCGGTCGGATACCGCAGCGAAGCGCAACGGAAAATTCATCACCTTGTGGCGCTCTTGCCGNCTTTCGCGTTTACGAGCGAAGCCGCTAACCAGATTGACGTACTCCTGAGGCCCGGTGACCAGCACCACGCCCTCCTCCGGCAACTCCCCCCAGCCAAAGTGCGGGTCGAGCAGACCGATACCGGTCAGTGCCTGCTTCAGATCGGGCACGGCTTCCGGCGAGATCTCCAGACTCNCCGACGTTTGTTCGTCCTGTGGACTGACATACAGCGTGTTGCTGTACACAAACCATTGAAAATGGTGTTCCAGCGCCAGCCGGTCGAGAAAGGCCACCGGACTGTCGGCCCGAATTTTACCGTTGACCTCGCTATCAGAAAGTTCACCAAGCCTCAGTTCAACACCGTGACTGTCGGCAAAACCCTGTAATACCTGCGATAGCGGCGCCTTTTCCGCCGAATAGGCATAAGCGCCCTTATTCCACGACGACGGCGTGGCGGCATGCGCTAACGGCACCATCCCGATCGCCACCAGCGACCAGCACAACAGACGATAAAGAGCGAATAGAAATGAACAGATCAGGTTACGCATGCCAATCTCCTTGCGACCAGGCCAGCGTGTGTAGGTTAGTGACCGGGAGGTCGGTTTTGCGGCGTTCCGGGAACAACAGTCCCTGCCAGGCATCCCGCTGATTCACCAAGTTTTCCAGCGCGCGGCAAAGCGCCTGAGGCTCATCCGGCTCGTGGCGCATCAGTAGCCAGAGCTGTTTGTCCGCTTCGGCGTAGGCCAGCGCGGCCGCCTGCCAGCCAAAGCGCTGCAGCGAGGCGGTTGAAAACACCAGCGCCCGCGGCAGTAAGGCATCGTCTACCTCCTTCCCAGTCGTCAACCGCGCCGAACAGCCGATGCCGCGCGGATAGCGGGTCAGCAAAACCGGCCCGCCGTCGATATCAAGCGAGAGCGGGCCGTCCACGCTGTTCAGCCAGTGTTCAATGAGGTGGATCAGCTCAGTTGAAGTCATTGATGATGGCCTTGGCCAGACCGTGTTTGACGCTCAGTAGCTGTCCGGTCGCCCAGTTGGCGTTGGCGTAGTCCATGCTGGCTTCAAAAAAAGCATGACTGTCCGCCATGTTTGCGCCCTCTTCCGCCACATTCAGCGCCATCGCATCCAGCTGCGACTGGGCATCGACAAACGCGGTATCCAGCCGACGCTGTATTCCCACCGACGAAGACATGATGCGTACTCCTGTAGTTGTTGAACCTGCCATTAGGTGGTCAACCATTCGCGGTGGTTCCAGAGGAGGGAAAAAGTTCGAACGAGGAGGCACTACATCAAAGGATTGGGGCAGAACNCCCGCCACGCCGATCCTTCCAAATCATGCTCAAAGGATCGGCATCCCATCAGCATGCGGGGGCCGATGGGCGCTTAGCCGATGAGGCGTCGGGAAGTTCGACGCCACGCGACGGCCGTGCAGGCTAAGGCGTAGAAGCAGGCGCAGGGATCAGCTGTTCCACCGCCCGGCGCCAGCTCAGGTTCATGACGCCCTGAGGCGTCATAAGCTGCAGTTCATCTTTATTCAATACGTCGTCGGTGGCTAATTGCCATCCCAAATGCGTGTGGTTTTCCAGCCAGTTCGCGACCTGCGCCTGCTGCTCGGGATGACAATAGAGCACACCGCGCCCTTCGCCGCTCTGATGGCGCAATAGCTGGCGCAGTAACGCGGAGGTACGCTGCTCGTCCGGTACGTCTTGCACCAGTTGGCGCATCGCATCATTCAGCACCTGACCCGCCTGTTCGGCCATAAAGGCCTCCATCTGCGCCCTTTCCTGTTGCCATCCGCGCAGGATGTCGTCCGCCTGTTGCATAAAACGCGCCTCGGCCTGCCGAATCGTCCGCCCTNCCTCGGTCTCCGCCCGGTTCTCAGCAGCCGCCAACAACGCCTTCGCTTGCCGTTCGGCGGTCTCAATCACCTGATTCCCACATTGATGCTGCTGTAGTCGGTCCGCTTTGATGACCGTGTCTTCCTCGGTATCCCTACCCGTAACTAGCTTCAATTGTTTTCGTGTCAGCATACAGATTCCCTTTTTTCCATTTCACTCAAGCCTCTCTTCTATGACGAACAAACACGCCGACGTCGTCACCGTCCGGCGCAGCGCTAAGGCGCGCTTTCCATATCGCAGCGTCGCACAGCGCGTTCACTCGACTTACGGGCAACGCCGCTGCGGGCGTCTCCTCAACACCGACGCTCCATGAGCGGGGAAACAGCAGTCGAACACGCGGCCAAGCGGCTGCGGATAAACAATGCCTCAGCAGGCAAAGCGCATCGCTCTGCCGCCGTGCGGTAAAACTCAGGTTTTCGGGCAGCCAGAGTCCAGGGCGCAGCGCTTTCGCCAGCCGCCGGCACCATTGCGCCGGCGCCGGCGGCAGGGGACGCTCCGGCGCACGGCAGACGGACGCGATCAGCTCAAGCGCCCAGACGCGCTGGTCCGGCGTCAGGGCAATCAGTGCCCACAACGTCTCCGAGGGGGGATCCGGCAGGCTTTCCGGCAGGCTCCAACGCGCGCGCATACACGAATGCTGATGCAGGGACAGACTCTCCATCGCCGTTCGCCCTCCCGCCAGCCCGGCATCAACCTGCCAGCTGCCGTCCGCCTCCAGAATGCAGCCGTAGGCCCACCAGCGGACCCATCTCAACTGCGACTCCCGGCTCATTCCCTCAAGGAGCGTCATCGGTCAGGACTCCTGCGTCGTCGGCTTTTTACGCGCTTGCTGTTGCCGCCACCAGGGCTTCGCCATCAGTCCGCCCACGCCCCCGGCTATCACCAATGCCAGAAAAAAACCGGCCCACTGGAGGTGATTGACCCCTTGCGGCGTCAGCTTCAGCGGTCCCAGCGAGACAGTTTCCACGCTGTCCTGATAGGGCTTAGCCAGAGAAAAAACGATGGACAGATCTTTGTCGCTTTTTCCGCTCAGTCCCGGAATACTGCTGGCGACCATGCGCCGAATGCGCGGCCTGATGCTGTCCGGATCCAGATCAGCGCGATGTTTGATGAAAACAGCCGCCGAGGCGGGTTGAATCGGCTCGCCGGGGGCAATACGCTCCGGCAGGACCACGTGCACGCGGGCGACCACAATGCCGTCGATCTGGCTAAGCGTGGACTCCACTTCTTGCGACAACGCATAGATGTAGCGCGCCCGCTCTTCCAGCGGTGTTGAGATAACCCCGGTTTTCTGAAAGACCTCGCCCAGATTGGTTCGGTTCTGCCTCGGCAGCCCGGCGGCATTCAGAATATTCACCGCTCGCTCGATATCGTAGGCGTCGATCAGCAACGTAATGCCGGTTTTATCGATGCTTTTCTCAGCATCGATGTGATAACTGCCAAGTTCAGCAATCACCTCGTTGGCATCGTTTTCCGACAGATTGCGATACAGCTCCACTCGGTCGCCGCATCCCGCCAGAATCCAGATGAGCAGCAGGAGCAACCCGCGTTTAAGCGCGCAGTGACGCATGACTTCAACCTCACTGTAAATTAGTAATCTTTTCAATACTTTGAACGCTTTTTGCCACGACTTTCGCGTTGAGCAAACTCTCGAGATAAAACGAAGACAGTGTCCGTGTAGCGTCCATCACATCCTTGGGATTATTACTATTAATGCTTTTTCCGACCTGTCGTTCGGCTTTCTGCCTAAGCCCGTCGAGATGGCTGGAACGGCCAGCCAGCGCATCAATCCAGACGGCATTGCCCTTTTCCGGCTCATTCGCCGTCGCGCCGGGCGAGATCGCCGTGCTAAACCACGATACGTCTTCCGCCGCGGGCGCCGTCGTCGCGTCTTGTCCGTCCATGCCCGACAAGGCGTGGCTCGCACCTGAAATCTGAGAAATTTTCATCCTGTTTCTGCCTCTTACCGATGAAATTTCNCCTATAAAAAACCGGGGGAATCCCCCGGCCATTCGATTAGCGATAACGGCGATCAGAACTGGATCGACTTCGCAGTTTTGGTGCTGGCGTTCATCGCTTTGGATGCAGAGTCCATCTGCATATCGGCGATGGAGTTCATCGCATCCGTTTTCATTTTCTGGCTCTGAGCCGCCGTGGTCATGGCGGTGGTTTCCGCCATGGTTTTATCCAGAGTCTGCATTGAGGCCAGGGATGCGGCACTTGAAAGTCCAAACATGTTGTTATCTCCAGTGAATAAGGGTCGTTGAGAGTGTGGTGAACCGGATGACGACCCTGTCATCGTGTTCATCTATTAAGTAGGAGATAGCGGTCAACGGTTCCGGATGAACTCAACTTTTTCGCAGCCAGCCCTCAGCCCGTCAAAATCCACGTGAGGAGACCTTCAACAGCTTCAGGCGGTGATAAAGGGTTCGTTTGGGGATCCCCAATTCTGTCACCACGTCGTCAATACAGTGGCCGTTGCGCCGCAAAGCATCCTGAATCAGAAATTTTTCGATGCGCCGCAGCCGGTGCTTTAGCTGCGTCGGCGCCGTCCCGGCCTCGGAGCGCGATGCCAGCGGGGAAAGCCCTAGCACCCAACGTTCGGCGGCGGCTTTAAGCTCGCGAAGATTGCCCGGCCAGCTATGGGTCAGCAGCCGCTCGTTCACCTCAGCGCAAAGGGCAGGCGCCGGGCGGTGCAGCCTTTCGGCGGCGGCACGCGCAAAGCGCTGGAACATGGGTAAGATGATGTCACTGCGGGAGCGTAGCGTGGGCAGCTGGATTTTGACCGTATCCAGACGAAAATAGAGATCGCGGCGAAAACGCCCCTCTTCCACCAGCTTGATAAGCGGCGTCTGCGTCGCGACGATCACTCGCATGTCCACGGGCTTGAACTGCGTACTGCCCAACCGCTCGATGCCGCGATTCTCGAGCACGCGCAGCATCTTGGCCTGTAACGTCAGCGGCATGCTATCGATCTCGTCGAGAAACAAGATGCCTTTATCCGCGGTCTCCAGGTAGCCGGCGCGCGAGCGGTTGGCGCCGGTATAGGCGCCGGACACCACCCCGAACAGTTCACTTTCCGCCAAATTTTCCGGGACCGCGGCACAGTTGACCGCCACCAGCGGTCCTGAACAGCCGGAGAGGCGATGAATTCGTCGTGCCAGCGTATCTTTTCCTGTCCCCGTCTCTCCTTCAAGAATGATATCAACGTTCAGCGGAGCGATATCGTTGATTAGGGCGCCTAACTCGGCATGAATATCTTCTTCCTGGCTCTCAAAAAAGGTTCCGCAATCAATATAGGGAAGATGTCGACTCGATACATGACGGTTTCTGATGCTCATGACAACTCCTGTACCCTTGAGGGCTATCCTTATCCAGGCGACCATTGTCAATGGTTTAGCCTACGACTTCATTATTATGCTTACGATTTCTTAACGATTCACGCACAAAAAAAAGCAACATCTAACAGTTGCCTGACGAAGCCGCTAAAGCATTACCGTCATCGCTATTTGAAACCATCAGTCAACTGCTGAAGTTGCTGTAGGAATAAACGGTGAAAAAGTAGGGAAATCCTTACCCGGAGACTTTGCGTGGTTATTTTCTAGCCTGGAACATCCATGCCGCATTACGGGATCAATCGTTGGCTTAATGCGTATTTGACGATATCGACGTTGGAAGTGAACTGCATTTTTTCCATCAAACGCGACTTGTGGGTGCTGACCGTTTTGTTGCTGATTGCCAGCGCCTCCGCAATCGCATTGACGCCCATTCCCTGCGCCAGCATGATCATCACCTGGTGTTCCCGCGCCGTCAGCACACTATGGCTAGGGCAATCGTCCGTCAGATAATCCGCAAAGACAATTTGCTCGGCGATAGTCTGGTCGATATAGCGCGCCCCCTGCGCCACCCGGCGGATAGCGATCAGCAGCGCTTCCGGATCTTTGTCTTTAGTGATATAGCCCAACGCGCCGCTCTTGAGCACGCGTCGCGCAATCTGCGGTTCGCTATACATGCTCAGAACCAGAATGGGTAGGCGCGGATACTGCGCCAACACCCGGATAATCAGCTCCTCTCCGCAGATACCCGGCATACTCATGTCCAGTAACAGCAGATCGATTTCAACCTCTCGTAACGTGGTCAGCACCTGCGCCCCATTTCCCGCTTCCGCCACCACTTGCAGCGTTTCGTCCAGCGCAAATATCTGTTTTAGTCCCTCCCGCATGATGACGTGATCGTCGGCAATCATTAATCGGATGAGTTTCATTCAGTAAATCTCCTAAGATGTTGACCGTGTTTTCCCTGCTAGCCTGTCGGACCGTGTCAGCGTGCGACGGCACGCTGCGGGAACATCATGCGGATCAACGTACCGCTGCCGGGCTGGCTGGTGATCGTTACCTCGCCGCCCAACATTCTTCCGCGCTCTTTCATGCCCATCAGGCCGAACGTGTTGGGTTTTTGCTCCCGGGCGTCGAAGCCTTTGCCGTTATCCTGCACGCTTAGCACAATTAGCCCCTCCCGGTTTTCGAGCGCAATCAGCACCTCGCTGGCGGCGGCATGGCGAGCGATATTAGTCAGCGACTCCTGCACCACGCGAAACGCGGCGGTCGCGCATTCGTCATTCATCAAGACCTCGGGTTCCGGCGCGCGCAGCTGGCACTGGACGCCGTATTGGCGAACAAAATCATCCCGTAGCCACTCCAGCGCCGGCGTCAGCCCCATATCCAGCACGTTCGGACGTAATCGTGTCGCCACATTCCGCACAACCTGAATAGTCTTATCGGATAGCGCCATCAGATTCTGTAACGGCGTCAACAACGAGGGATGTTCCTTGGCGAACTGCATACGCAGCAGCGACAAACCGATACGCATAGACGTCAGGTGCTGCCCCAGTTCGTCATGAATTTCCCGGGCGATGTGCTTCCGTTCTTCCTCCCGGGAAATTTCTCGCTGGCGCGTAAGTAGCCGCAGCTGACTGTGGGATTCCTCAAGCCGTTTCTCCGCATATCGGATCGCGGAAATATCGCGTCCGACGGTGAGAATAGAGGACAGCTGGCCGTTCTGGCCGAACTCGGGGACGCAGCGAATATGGTGCACGGCGCGCGGTTTATCACCCAACTCCTGCGTATCCTCCTCCAGCTCCCCCTCCACACTGCTGTGCGTGTCCACAACCAACTGCACCAGTTGCTGAATATGCTGAGCGCAGCAGGCATCGGGCATCAGGTCGGTCAACCGATGGCCGAGCAGCTGATCGGCGGTGAACCCCAGATGAGTCAGCGTGGCCGGATTCGCATACTGGCAGGTCATCTGCGGACCAAAACGAACGACCAGATCGGGCGTATTTTCCACCAAAGCCCGGAACTCCTGTTCTCGCGCGTAAGCGATATTCTCGATGTGTTTGCGCTCCCGGATATCACGCACGACGCACATACTGTATTTCCGTCCTTTATGGATGAAATGGTTGACGCTGACCTCGACCGGAATCATCGCGCCGAATCGGCTGATATGCTGGGTTTCAAATGTCAGCCCGCGCTTCCAGTCGCGCCAGCTGTGCTGAATCAACTCCGCGCTCCGGCAAGGATCGATATCCCAGAGGGACATGTCCTGAAACTCCTGCTGGCTGTAGTGCAGCGCCCGACAGGCTTCGGCGTTGGCGTAACAAAACTGGTTATGCTCATTGATGATGTAGATCGCGTCTTTTATCCGGCTGAACGCGAACGCGAGCAGTTCCATCGGTGGAACCTCCTCCGAATGAGGGGATTCAGGGGGCGTCGGGGGGTATAACATAGCCATCTCCATGCTGTCGCAGATCTGCCCGGACTCCAGCTCGGCGCCACGGGCAGTACGGGGTTACAGTCATCTCCGGATGACAGGGTCTGTAACCGGGTATTCAAATTGAATGACGAGTGGTTCTCTTTTACCGCGAGGTCACAGAAAAGCTCAGGCCTCTACGGCCTGACGCAGAAAGCCCCTCGCACGGGAAAGGCGGGACCGCACCGTACCGATCGGGATGTCTAACCGTGCGGCAATATCCTGATAGCTGGCATCGGTGTCGACCAGCATCACGAGCATGTGTCGGGTCTCCTCCGGTAAATGCGTACTCGCCATCAGCACACGATGCAGGGCATGGCCCCACTCGATAATGCGGCTGGGATCGCTGTCGCAGGAGAGCTTTTCCAGTTCATCCTCGGCGGCTTCGTGTAGGTGCGCTTTCGCCTGTTTGTAGTGGTTGCGGACAAGGTTCAGCGCAATGCCGAACACCCACGTTTCCGGGCGCGATGCGCCGGCGAATTTTTCGCGATTTCTGAGCACCTCCAGGTAGGTCATCTGCTGCAAGTCTTCCACATCCTCTTTGTTAGCCACGCGTTTACGAAGGAAATGCTGCAGGCGTTTGCCATGCTGCCGAAAGACCTGTTCCCAGTCTACAGCCTCAGGATGAGATTCAATCGTGCAGACCTTTTCCGGTGACAAAACGAGTGTTTCCATTTGCTGGTTCTCCATGGTTGCGCCGTGAGTGGCGCACAGGAGATAGCAAGGCGTATGCCAGCGAAAAAAACATTAGCAATACGTTGTTTTTACTGAACTTTATATAATTAATCACAGCCCAATCGCGCCACATTTTGCCGGGGCGCACTGACTAAAATGCAAACGATTGCAATCACACTGTCATCCCTGGTCCGCGCATTTGGTGACAATAAAAACGATAGGGACCAACGCGGGAACCAGATTTCTCTTAACGCCACATAACCGCATACCTTTAATCAAAAGATGGATTCAGGCAGGACTGACTATGGTTGCCATTCCCCCGCTCTCTCCGGCGATAGCCAATCCGGCGACGCCCTTTAGCGCCGCCGTGGACGCGGAGACACCGACCGCCGCCCCCGCTCAGCCTTCGTCGCCGAAGGCGTCTCACGACAAAGCCATCCATGATGGGATGGAAGAGGTGTCGGCCGCATTCGGCGAACAGATGGAGCGCAAAAGCAAGTCGCTGAACCGCAGGCAGATCAGCCAGACGCAAAACCGGATGGAAGCGAATATCGAGCGTATAGAAAAACTGACCGAGCTGTTTCACCTGTTGGAAAATCCCCGTCAGCCGACGCTGGACCAGCAGGTCCGGAGTATGCGGCAGCTGATGCTGCAAACCTCCTCGGCCTCAGTCGATGCGCTGGTACAGGCGGCGGGCGGCGATGCGGCGCGCGCCGATATCGTTCTGCGCCATGTACTGGCGCAGGCCCAACAACAGGGTGACGCGTCGCTGCAACACGCGGCCCAGTCAAGTCTGGAACGGCTTCAACAGGAGAAAGGCCCCGAGGTGCGAGCCGGGCTGAACACCGCCGCCGCCCTCTCCCTGTTCAGCACCGACCCGCAGCAGAAACAGATCCTGCGCGAGCTTTATTACGCACGTATCGTCCATCAGCAATCACCGAGCTCGCTGCTGGACGCCCTGTTGGAACGCTTTGACGCCCAGCACTTCGCGGCTGGCCTGCGTACTCTGCAACGGGCGCTCGCCGCCGATATCGCCTCGCTGGCGTCATCCATTTCAAAAACCGCGCTGAGCCAGATGCTGAAGCACCTCAACGATGCTCGTCAGCTGAGCCACACGCTGTCGTCCAGCCAACAGCTGCTGGAGCACGACGCCCACCGCTTCCCGGCGGCAACGCTCGGCGCGGTAGAACTGACGCGACGGCTGATCGGCCTGAGCGCCAATGGCGCCTACGTTCGCGACTTGCACAATCTGGGGCGTGAAGTCGCCGGGCAACATGCCGAGCGGCAATTACTGTTTTTCAACGCCCTGCTGCGGCTCGTGGGCGGTCTGCCGCAGACGCTGTGGCGAGATAGCAAACATCGCCNCACCGCGATGCACCTTATCCGCGGTCTGATCGGCGACCTATCCCGCCACGAGACGGACGGAAGGGCCGCCACGCCGGGCAAGGAGTAGCAGATGACCCTACTGATCTCCTGGCTCAACCGCATCGCCATCAGCGCCATGCAGCGTTCAGAAATCGTGGGCGCGGTGATTGTGATGGCCATTGTCTTCATGATGATCATCCCGCTGCCGACGGGGCTGATTGACGTGTTGATCGCCTTCAACATCTGCATCTCTTCGCTCCTGATCGTGCTGGCGATGTATCTGCCCAAGCCGCTGGCCTTTTCGACCTTTCCCGCCGTGCTGCTGTTGACCACCATGTTTCGGTTGGCTCTGTCTATCTCGACAACCCGGCAGATTCTGTTGCAACAGGACGCGGGCCACGTGGTGGAGGCCTTCGGCAACTTCGTCGTGGGCGGCAATCTGGCGGTCGGTCTGGTGATCTTCCTGATCCTGACGGTGGTGAACTTTCTGGTGATCACCAAAGGGTCCGAACGTGTGGCTGAAGTGGCGGCGCGTTTTACGCTGGATGCCATGCCGGGCAAGCAGATGTCCATCGACAGCGATCTGCGCGCGGGGCTGATCGACGCCCAGCAGGCCCGCCAGCGACGCGAAAATCTCACGAAAGAGAGCCAGCTGTTCGGCGCGATGGACGGCGCGATGAAGTTCGTCAAAGGCGACGCGATCGCCAGCCTGGTGATCGTGTTCATCAATATGATCGGCGGCTTCGCCATCGGGGTCATGCAACACCAGATGGCGGCCGGCGACGCCATGCACGTCTACTCGGTATTGACCATCGGTGACGGCCTGATCGCGCAGATCCCGGCACTGCTGATCTCCCTGACCGCCGGGATGATCATCACGCGCGTCTCCGCCGACGGACAAAAGGNGGATAACAACATCGGCCGCGAGATCGCCGAGCAGCTGACCAGCCAGCCGAAGGCGTGGATTATCTCCGCCATCGGCATGTTCGGCTTCGCGCTGCTGCCGGGCATGCCGACGATGGTTTTCCTGCTTATCAGCCTGCTCTCTCTGTCCAGCGGGCTTTTTCAGCTGTGGCGGGCCAAGCAGCTCGGTCTGGCTGAGTTCAACGCGCTGGCGGCGGACAACATGCCCGCCGAGCAAAACGGTTATCAGGATCTTCGTCGGTTCAACCCCACGCGCGCCTACCTGCTGCGCTTCCACACCGACTGCCGCAACGCGCCCTACGCCGCACTGCTGGTGCAAAATATCCGGCGTTTGCGCAACCGGCTGGTCTACCAGTTCGGCTTTACGCTGCCTTCGTTCGACATCGAATTCACCCCTGAAATGGCGCCGGACGAATTTCAATTCTGCGTCTATGAGATCCCCCTGCTGCGCGCCACCTTCGGTACCGCGCGCCTGGCGGTCGCCCGCCAAGATGTGCCGCCGGAAGCCACGGAGGAGGAAGCCCTGAGCGCAGGCCATCCCGCCCGCGACGAAGCGCACTGGCTATGGCTACCCCCCGATCATGCGCTATTGCAACACTCGGCGTTGGCGCGTCAGACGGAAGAAGCGCTGATTCTGTTGCGGATGGAAAACGCCATTCATCGGAGCGCGGCCCAGTTCATCGGCCTGCAGGAGACCAAGTCCATTCTCGCCTGGCTCGAAAGCGAACAGCCGGAGCTGGCGCAGGAGCTGCAGCGCATTATGCCGCTCTCCCGCTTCGCCAGCGTGCTGCAAAAGCTGGCGGGCGAACGCATTCCGTTGCGCGCCGTGCGCCCGATAGCGGAAGCGCTGATCGAGGTCGGCCAGCATGAGCGCGACGTTAACGCGCTGACGGATTACGTCCGTCTGCAATTGAAAGCGCAGATCTGTCACCAATACAGCCGGGACGACAGCCTGTCCGTCTGGCTATTGACGCCGGAAACGGAAGAGCTGCTGCGCGACGCCCTGCGCCAAACGCAAAACGACACCTTCTTCGCGTTGGCGCAACACGATGCGGCCGCGCTGCTGACGCAACTACGAGACAGCTTTCCGCCTACCGCGCCGCTGTCGTCCCTGCTGCTGGTCGCGCAGGATTTGCGCAGTCCCCTTCGGGCGCTGGTGCAGGACCAATTTCACGCTTTGCCGGTGCTGTCATTCACCGAGCTGGAGTCGTACCTATCCATCAACGTGGTAGGCCGCATCGACCTGCATGACATTACCGCTCACAACTAAGAAGAAGGCAGAATCATGTTTGAACTGCGCGTACTGACCGGGCTGCATCGGGGAGCCGCCCTGCCATTGAACGGACAATCGTGCTGTATCGGCGCCGCCGACGATGCGGATATGGTGCTGTACGACCCCGGTATTCGCGACTGTCACTGCCTGTTGGAAAAACAGGGAGAGGCATGGGTACTCTCCGCGCTGGAGGGCGTGGTGAACGACAGCGAGGGNCATCCGGTGGACGCGTCGATCGCGCTGCCGCCGGGCACGCCGTTCGCTGCGGGCGCCATCTGGCTATGCATCGTCAGCGCGGAGACGCCGTGGCAGGAAGAAGCGAAGACGGACGAGCCTGACCCTACACCCGAGCCGGTGGCGGAGGAGCCGTCAACACCGCCCGACGATGTCCCCGCCGAAACGCCCAGCGCTAAGACGAAAGCCCGCCTGCCGCTGTGGGCGAAATGCAGTTACCTGCTGCTCATCGGAACGCTGGTGCTGCTGACCGGCAGTTGGCTGATGCAGGATAGCGTCGCCATGCCGTCCGCACCGCCGTCCGATACCCGTATTCCGATGACGTCGCTGGCTCAATCCGCCGCCACGCTGCAAGCCATGCTGAACGAGCGCGAGTTAAGCAACGTGCAGGTCGTCCAACAGACGGATCGCATCATCCTCAGCGGCGCGCTCGCCGCAGATCAAATGCCGATGATCAATCGCATGCTGGTGCGGTTTCAACAGCGTTACCGTGTCACGCAGCCGATTGAAAATCACACCCGGGTAAAAGGCGATACGCTGCCGTTTCGCATCGTACAAGTGACCAGCGGCGCGCAGGCCAACGTGGTGACGTCCAACGGTCAACGTCTGTTCGTGGGCGACGAGGTGGATGGACTTCGGCTGGTCGGCATCGATAACAATCAGATCGAATTTAACGGCAAACAGCAGATTAAGGTGAACTGGTAATGGCTATGCTATCGACCGACGAACCGGGCCGCTATCCGCTGCTCGAACGCTGGCTGACCACGCAGCGACGGCGTCTGGCCGACTATGCGCCGGTTCAGCTGCGGGGACGGATTACGGGTATCAGCGGCATCCTGCTGGAGTCCTGCCTGCCGCAGGCCCGGATTGGCGATCTGTGCCGAATTGAACGCCACGATCAGACGCAGGTGCTGGCCGAAGTCGTCGGCTTCAGTCCGCAGCACGTCTTTCTGTCTGCGTTGGGGGCGCTGGACGGCATCGCGCAAGGCGCGGTGGTCACGCCGCTCTATCAGCCGCACTGCGTTCAGGTTTCCGACAGTCTGTTAGGCAGCGTGCTGGACGGTTTCGGCAGACCGCTGACGGCGGAGAGCCAGTCAGCTTTCGTCGAACCCGGTACGGAATGCCCTCACCCCATTCCCGTCATCGGCGACGCGCCGCCGCCCACCGAACGCCCGCGCATCAGCGAGCCGCTGCCGACCGGACTGCGCGCGATCGACGGCCTGCTGACCGTGGGCCGCGGCCAACGGGTGGGGATTTTTGCCGGCGCGGGCTGCGGTAAAACCACGCTGTTAGCGGAACTGGCCCGCAACACGCCTTGCGACGCCATCGTCTTCGGGCTGATCGGCGAGCGCGGCCGCGAACTGCGTGAATTTCTCGACCACGAACTGGACGACACGCTGCGCCGACGCACCGTGCTGGTGTGTTCAACATCCGACCGCAGCAGCATGGAGCGCGCTCGCGCCGCCTTCACGGCCACCGCCATCGCGGAAGCCTTTCGAGCCGAGGGCAAACAGGTGCTGCTGATCGTCGACTCGCTGACCCGTTTCGCCCGCGCGCAGCGTGAAATCGGTCTGGCCCTCGGCGAACCTCAAGGGCGCGGCGGCCTGCCGCCGTCGGTGTATNCCCTGCTGCCGCGGCTGGTGGAGCGGGCCGGACAAACCCGTCAGGGCGCGATCACCGCGCTGTACTCGGTGCTGATCGAACAGGACTCCATGCACGATCCGGTCGCGGACGAAGTGAGGTCGCTCATCGACGGTCACATCGTGCTTTCGCGGCGGCTGGCGGAGCGTAATCACTATCCGGCGATCGATATCTTGATGAGCCTGAGCCGCACCATGAGCAGCGTGGCTAGCGCAGCGCACCTCCGGGACGCGGGGGCGCTGCGACGACTGATGGCCGCCTATCAGCAGGTCGAGATGCTGATCCGACTCGGCGAGTATCAGCGGGGGCACGATGCCCTGACGGACGCCGCGGTCACCGCTCATGGGGAAATCAACGCCTTCCTGCAACAGCCGATGCGCGAACCCCTTACCTTTGCGGAGATTACCGCCCGACTCAGCGAGGTCAGCCGCTATGCCGACGTCTAATACGCAGACGCTCTGGACCGTGGGCGCGCCATGTCCTCGCTGAACGCCACCCTCCAACTGCTGCTGCCTATCCGTCGTCAGCGCCTGCGCCGCGCCGAATCGCAATTGCGAGAAGAAACGGAGACGCTGGCGCAGCAGGAAACCGCGCTCGACGTGCTGTGGCAGGAACGAGAGGCGCAGCAGGAACATTACCGGCAACAGCAAGAAGCGTTACGTCAGCACCAGCAGGAACAAGCGCAGTCGCTGGACAGTCTGCAACAGCAGCGTGAGCGGACGCAGAGACAGATCGGCCGCCTGCGACAACAGCAGCAGCAATACGAAGACGGAGAGGCGCGCTGCCAACAGCACCGACGGCGGGTCGCCGACAAGCGCGCGCTGCTGCGCCAGCGCCAAAAGGCCGTCGAAAAACTGGAATTTTTACTGACCCTGAATCAGGAGCCATGATGAGTGCTTATCTTCCGCCAGCCGCCCCCTCATCCCCGTCGCGCACGGTTCCGTCGCCCTCGGCGGAGAAACCGTTGCCGCGCTCGCGCGGAGGTGCCGCCCATTCCGGCGATGAAGCGACGGCGCCTCCCTTGGACTTCGAACTTCTGCTATCTGCACCGCCCTACAATTTCTGTACGCCCGGGTCGGCGTCTGAGGATACCGGCACCCGGTCGTCGGGTTTGACGCGTGACGCCACCGCCGATGAAGTGACAACGTCACTCATTTCAGCACTGCACGCTGAGCTGACCGCCCGACGCGATCTCGCCTGCCACAGTCCGTTCTCTTTCAGTCTGCAACTGCCGCAGCTGGGCGACGTCGATGTACGGATGAGCACGCTGCACCCCACCGGCTGGGAGGTGATGTTGCGATTCCAGCGTTCAGCCTTCCAAGAGGTCCGTCGGCAGCGAGAACGCTGCCGACGGGCGCTATCTGCGGCGCTCGACGGCCCAATCCGGTTGGAATTTGAAGTTCAGGAGGAGCCATGAACACCTCGTTATCGCCATCCCCCCTTAGGCTACGCGCGCTCACGCCGTCGCAGGCGCGGGTATCCCAGCAGTTGGCGGAGGGCTGCCGCTTCGCGTTCAGCTTTGACGACGGGCGTCAGGGCGAGCTGCGTTTGTCGCTGGCGTCGCTGCGAGAATCTAAGCCTCCCGCACGCGTCTGGCAAAGCGCGGCGGGTTGCTTCTCGCTCAGCGACCCAACGCCAGCGCTGTCGCTGATGTCCGACTGCCCGGCGCTGCTGCCGACGCAAGAAGACGATCCGACGGCGGCCGCGTGGTTTTGGGCGCTGTTTAATCATGCCCTCAGCCCACAGCTATACACGCTGCTGGGACCGCTGACGCCGGTTAACGGCGATATCGCCGCCGATGCAATCCCGCTGTGGCTGGACGTACAGGTCGCGGCCCGGCGCGCCCGTAGTCTGCTTTGTATGGCCGGTAGCGAGCTGCTGTCATTACTGCGTCAGCCCGGCTGGTTTTCTTCTGTTTTCCCTTTGCCGCAGACACTGCCGATCTCGATGCCCCTGACGCTGGCGGAAGTGACATTGTCACCTAGACAAGTTTACGCGTTGGAACCGGGCGACCTGATTTACCCACCTACTTGCAGTTTTTCCCCGCAGGGCGATGGCCATATTTCGGTCGGCGGGAGACGGTTTCGGGGCCAGCTTCAGTGGAGCGGCCTGACGCCTACCCACTTTATTATTGCTGAACAGGAGGAGTGTCCGGTGAATGACGCTTTCGAATTTTCATCTCCACATGACATGCCGTTTGCCGACGAGATGGCGACGACCGCAACGGCTGATGACGCGCCATTGCCCGCGCTGCCTCTCACATTGACGGTCCGCTGCGGGCACCTTTCTCTTACGCTACAGGCGTTGCAGCAGTTGTCGTGCGGCAGCGTGGTTCCGGTCCAGCAGACGCTGCCGGGCGAAGCGATGCTTTATCACGGCGAGGTGCCGCTGGCCCGGGGCGAACTGGTGGAGGTTGCGGGACGGCTGGGCCTGCAAATCACCCAACGGCTCGGCGCATTGCAGCCGGATCGGGAGCCTATGTCATGACGGCGGGCGCGTTCGATCCGGTGATGTTCGCCCTGATGTTAGGGGCCTTGTCGCTGATGCCGCTCATGATGGTGGTTTGTACCTGTTTTTTGAAAATCGCCACCGTATTGTTGATCACCCGGAACGCTATCGGGGTACAGCAAGTGCCGCCGAATATGGCGCTGTACGGCATCGCGCTCGCCGCCACTTTGTTCGTGATGGCGCCGGTCTTCGGCGATATCAAACAACGCTTTCAGGATACGCCGCTGGATATGAGTGATCTCGGCACGCTGGAAACCACCGCGACGCACGGCATCGAACCGTTGCAGAAGTTTATGTCTCGCAATACCGACCCTGATATTCTCACCCATCTGCATGAAAACAGCATCCGCATGTGGCCCCCCGCCATGTCCGAAAAAGCGACTACGGACAATATCTTGCTGGTGATCCCGGCTTTTGTTCTCTCCGAATTGCAGGCGGGATTCAAAATTGGTTTCTTGATTTACATACCGTTCATCGTCATCGACCTGATCGTCTCTAATGTGCTGCTGGCGCTGGGAATGCAGATGGTCGCGCCGACGACGCTCTCGCTGCCGCTCAAGCTGCTGCTGTTCGTGCTGGTCAGCGGCTGGACCCGGCTGCTCGACGGCCTGTTTTATAGCTACCTGTGAGGCGAATGTGGAAATGTTGAATCTGTTTCGACAGGCCATGGTGCTGGTTGTGATGCTGTCCGCGCCGCCGCTGGTCGTCGCCGTGATCGTGGGCGTCCTGATTTCGCTGCTGCAAGCCGTCATGCAGCTACAGGACCAGACGCTCCCTTTCGCCATCAAGCTGGTGGCGGTCGGTCTGGTGCTGGCCATGACCGGTCGTTGGATTGGCGTCGAGCTGATCCAGCTGACCCTGCTGGCTTTCAATATGATCGAACAAACCCGCGCATGAGGCCACGATGCTGACCCTCGCCACTCTCGAACGTCTTTATGACTTTATCTTTGCCCTGACGCTCGGCATGGCCAGGCTCTATCCCTGCCTGTTTCTGTTGCCGCTGTTTTCGTTCACGCTGGTGAAAGGCTTGCTCCGAAATGCCCTCGTGCTAGCACTGGCGCTGGTGCCGGCCGCCGCCATCCAGCAGCAAATGCAGGACACGACGCTCAGCTGGCCGCTATTGCCGGGCCTGTTGCTCAAGGAGCTGGTGGTCGGGCTGCTGTTGGGCTGCATTCTGGCGATGCCGTTCTGGCTGTTTGAATCTGTAGGTGCATTATTCGATAACCAGCGCGGCGCGTTGATCGGAGGACAACTCAACCCCGCGCTCGGCAGCGACGCGACGCCCCTCGGCCATATGATGAAGCAACTGTTGGGACTGATGCTGTTGCTGACGCTGGGCCTCTCCGGTCTGACGCAGCTGCTCTGGGACAGCTATCGCCTGTGGCCCGCGCTGATGTGGCTGCCGCCGCTCGGCGAAGCCGGCTTCCATGCCTATCTGGACCTGCTGGCCGACACTTTTACGCATCTGGTCATCTTCGCCGGGCCGCTGGTGGCGCTGCTGCTACTGCTTGAGTTCAGCATCGCCATACTCAGTCTGTATAGCCCGCAGTTACAAGTCTATGTGTTGTCCGTGCCCGCCAAATGTCTCGCCGGGATGGCGTTCTTCATCGTGTACCTGCCGGTGCTGCAATATCTTGCCGAGGTGCGGATTCTGGCGCTGCCGGATCTGAAACACGTACTGCCGCAGTTTTTCCCCGCGCTCCCCTGAGGGGCTAGCAGAGGCTGACGCATGAGCGAAAAAACCGAAAAGCCGACTCCAAAGAAGCTACGTGATGCGCGTCGCAAAGGCGAAGTCGGCCAAAGTCAGGACATTCCCAAGCTGTTGATTAGCGCCGCGCTGCTGGAAATGATCCTGGCGCTGGTCAATCACGGCATGGAAAAGTTGGAAATGCTGATGCAGCTGCCGCTGAAACGTCTGACCGATCCCTTCGGACACGCGGTCAACGAGATCGTCGGCGAGGCGCTCAGCCTGTTGGCAACGTTATGTTTGCTGACCGTCGCGGTTGCGATATTGATGCGAATTGTCGGCGCCTGGATCCAATACGGCCCCTTGTTCGCCCCCGAGGCGCTTAAAGTGGATTTTAACCGGCTCAATCCCGTCAATCAGGTCAAGCAGATGTTTTCTATGCGCAAGCTGACGGAGATGCTGACCAACATCCTGAAGACCGTCACCATCGGCATTATCTTTTATCACGTGGTTATCCCGCAGTTGGAGTGGTTGGTCGAACTGGCTTACGGCGACCTGGATGGCTTCTGGCACGGCGTCGCGGTGGTACTCCAGCGCGTGGAGCGCACGACGCTGGCGGCGCTGCTCGCCCTGGCCGTACTCGACTTCGGACTACAGAAATACTACTTCCTGAAACAGCAGCGCATGAGTCATGAAGATCTTCGCAACGAACACAAGGATTCCGAGGGCGATCCGCATATGAAAGGCCAGCGTAAGTCGCTGGCGCGCGATATCCTTAACGCGCCAGCCAAGCCGCGTCCGGCAGGCAACGTGGAAAATGCCGACTTACTGCTGGTCAACCCTACCCACTACGCGGTGGCGCTGTTTTACAGGCCGGGACAAACCCCGCTGCCGCGCATCCTGTGCAAAGGCGAAGATGCGGAAGCGCGCCAGCTCATCGAGCGCGCGCATCAGGCCAACATCCCTGTGATTCGCTTCGTCTGGCTCGCCCGCACGCTCTACCGTCAGCCGGAAGGGCGTTACATTCCGAGAGACACGCTACAGGCCGTCGCTCAGGTCTATCGGGTGCTGCGACAGTTGGAGCAGGACACCACGCGCGGGGCGGAGGTGACCGATAGGGATAACGAGCCGGTGGTGTGACGTTCGCTCGCCAAAACAATGAATGCGGTCGCCGACCTCGCGGGAAGAAAACGATGCTGAATTTGGTAAAAATTGAGAAATAGTTTCAATATAATCCTGCACATCCGTTCACTATCTGGTATTACTCAACGCATGGTAATCCATTGAACTCAGCGCAGAATCGCCTACCCGGCAACGACCGCCGCGGTTCGTTCGGCAGGCAGCCGACTCTGTGCATCGGCGTTTAACAGGTAAGACATACTCTATGTTCAAATCGTTTTTTCCTCATCCCAAACTGTTCTTCTCTTCCGCCGCGATCTGGACGCTGATCTGCATCGCTATCTGGTACGCTTGCGCCCGCCCTCTGGGGGCCAATCTGCTGAATCTGACCGATCAGCCGCTGCCCACCAGCGCCGCCCGTTTCTGGAGCCCGGCCTTCCTGTGGTTTTACGGCTACTATGCGATCGCCGTCGCTCTGTTCTCAGCCTGCTGGTTCATATTCAGCCCGCATCGCTGGCAGCGCTGGTCCATTCTCGGTTCGGCTCTGATTATCTTCGTCACCTACTTCTCCGTGGAAGTCGGCGTCGCGGTCAACGCCTGGTACGTGCCCTTCTACGACTTGATCCAGAAAGCGCTCGGCACCCCGCACGCCGTCACCATCGGCGCGTTCTATCACGAACTGGCGGTCTTTCTGGGCATCGCGCTGTGTGCGGNGGTGGTGGGCGTGCTGAATATGTTTTTCGTCAGCCACTACGTCTTTCGCTGGCGCATGGCGATGAACGACTACTACATGACGCACTGGCCTCGGCTGCGCCATGTTGAAGGGGCCGCCCAGCGTATCCAGGAAGACAGTATGCGCTTCGCATCCACGGTCGAGAGTCTGGGCGTCAATCTGATTCAGTCGGTCATGACGCTGATCGCCTTCCTGCCGGTGCTGATCACGCTTTCCGTTCACGTCAAAGAAGTGCCCATCCTCGGCCAAATTCCCTATGCGCTCCTTATCGCCGCGCTAATCTGGTCGCTGGCGGGAACGGGGCTGCTGGCTTTTATCGGGATCAAGCTGCCGGGACTGGAGTTCAACAACCAGCGCGTGGAAGCGGCTTACCGTAAAGAGCTGGTATACGGCGAGGATCATGCCGAGCGCGCCACGCCGCCGACCGTACGCGAGCTGTTTACCAACGTGCGAAAAAACTACTTCCGGCTGTATTTCCACTACACCTACTTCAACATTGCGCGCGTGCTGTATCTGCAAGTGGACAATGTCTTCGGGATTGTCGTGTTGCTGCCCTCCATCGTGGCCGGTGCGCTCACGCTAGGCCTGATGTCGCAGATTAACAACGTGTTCGATCAGGTCCGCAGCTCGTTCCAGTATTTGATCAACTCCTGGACCACGATTGTGGAGTTGCTGTCGATCTATAAACGTCTGCGCAGCTTCGAGTCCATTATTCAGGACGACGATGCGCCCAATCCCGATTATCTCTCCTCGCCGGATGCCTGACGGCGATTCTGCGGTAGGCGATATGACGGAACTTGCATGCCGCGCCGGTCCGGTCCGTTAACCGCGGTCATCCCCACAAAGAAAGCCCCGAGTTCTTCAGCTCGGGGCTTTCTGTTTCAACGCCAACAGCAAACGACTCATGGCGGTGCGGTCACCTGCGCTGACCGAATTCACTTCAGGGAGCAATCCCCCCTATCCATGCTGTGCGCCGCGCAGCTTTTCACTGCGGCGTCGCAGTACTTCCATCACGATCAGCAACAGCAGCGCGGCTCCCACCATCATCGATGCGGCCGCCGCGATCGTCGGATCGAGGTTTTCACGGATCCCGGCAAACATCTGTAATGGCAGCGTGCGCTGTCGCGGACTGGCCAGAAACAGCGTGACGATTACCTCGTCGAACGATGTCGCGAACGCGAACAGCGCGCCGGAAAACACGCCGGGCGCAATCAACGGCAGCGTGACCTTACGGAAGGCCAACAGCGGCGGTGCGCCCAGGCTGGCGGCGGCGCGGGTGAGGTTTTGATCGTAGTTTTTCAGTACGGCCGTGACGGTGATCACCACGAAAGGCACCCCCAACATCGCATGCGCCAGCACCAGTCCCAGATAACTGTTCAGCAACGAAAGCTTGGCGAAGAAGAAAAACAGGCCGACGGCGACGATCACCACGGGCGCAATCATCGGCGAGATCAGCACCGCCATGACCAAAGATTTACCGCGAAATTCACCACGCACCAGCCCGACCGCCGCAAGTACCCCCAGCACGGTCGCCAACAGCGTCGCCAGCGGCGCGATCAGCAGACTGTTGCCGAGAGAGCTTAACCACTCGCTCGAGTGGAAAAACTCGCGATACCAGCGCAGCGAAAAACCGGCCAGCGGATAGCTCAGAAACGATCCCGCATTGAACGACAGCGGCACAATCACCAGCACGGGTACAATCAGGAACAGCAGCATTGCCGCGCCGTAGAAATTAAAGAACGCATTCCACAAACGGACACCCAGCGTGTTTTGTTGTCTCATTTCCCTGTCCTCCTGTTAGTGCGCGGCAATTTCTGCGTTGGTGCGAGTCACACGGATGTAGACCACATACAGCAAGGTGACGATGACCAGCAGTTGCGTCCCCAGCGCCGCCGCCATCCCCCAGTTCATGGTGGTATTGGTGAAGAACGCCACAAAGTAGCTCAACATCTGATCCCCCGGACCGCCCAACAGCGCGGGCGTAATGTAGTAGCCAATCGCCATCATGAAAACCAGCAGCGCACCCGCCGTCACGCCGGCATAGGTCTGCGGCACATAGACGCGCCAGAAGGCGATAAACGGATGCGCGCCCAGCGAAATGGCAGCGCGGACATAGTTGGGCGAAATCCCCTTCATCACCGCGTAGAGCGGCAGAACAAAAAACGGCATCAGGATGTGCGTCATCGAGATGTAAACCCCGACGCGGTTGAACACCAGCACCAGCGGATGGTCGATGATATTCAGTGCCATCAGCGATCGGTTAATTAGCCCGCCGGACTGCAACAGCACAATCCAGCTCGCCGTGCGCACGATCAACGAAGTCCAGAACGGCAGCAGCACGAGGATCATCAGCAAATTGGCGCGATTTGACGGCTGTTTGGCCAACCAGTACGACAGCGGATAGCCCAGCCCCACGCACAGCAGCGTGACCACTCCCGCCATTTTTAGCGTGCGCACCAGTACATCGACATAAAGCGACTGTTCCGGCGGCTGCGCCGTTATCACATTGGTCTGCGGGTCAACCCGGTGATCAAACACGGCAAGCAGGTAATAGCTGGTAAACGGGCGCGACGCACGTTGAAGGGTTTTCCAGGTGTTCAGTTCACCCCACAGCGGCTGATCCGCAATGAGCTGTTCACGTACCGAGTCGCTATCGGCGGGCGGCATTTTACGCAGTGTGCGGTTAATCAACGTACGGTATTGACCGTCTTCATACCCCAACCGTTTCGTGATCGCCGCCACTTGGCCGCCGCTGCGGGCCTGACGGAGATCGGTAATCAACGCCTTGAACACGTCCTCATCAGGAACCTCATTGCCCGACCACTCTTTTAACGCGGCGATAGTGGCGGGCATATGGGTACGCAGTTCAGGGTTGGATACGCTCTTGCCCAGAATCGAAAAAATGGGGAACAGAAAGCTGGCCAGGATAAACAGAAACAGCGGCGCAATTAGCAGCAGCGAACGTTTTTTATAACGCGTCTGGGCATGACGCAGCTGCTGTTTCAGGCTGGCGTTTTCCAGGGGCTGGGCCGGTGGCGCAACAGCCACCCTTTCGTTCTGGGTCATCAATTTTCTCCTTACTCTTTTAGACCATCGCGGGATTACTGCTGAGCAGCCCAGGAATTAAAGCGCTGTTCCAACTCTTCCCCGTGATCGATCCAAAATTCGGTATCCACTGCCAAAGATTGTTCCAAGTTTTCCGGCGCTGTCGGCAAGTTAGAGCGGATGGCGGCAGGCAGCAGTTCGTTGGTTTTGATATTGGTAGGGCCGTAGGCGATGTTTTCCGCAAAGACCTTCTGATTTTCCGGTTTGTTGGCAAAGGCGATAAACTGTTCCGCCAGCGCCTTGTGCTTGGAGCCTTTGACGATGGCCCAGCTATCCAAGTCGTAAATGCTGTCTTTCCAGACGATATTGATGCCCGGCTTCTCTTTCTGCGCTACGGCGACGCGACCGTTATAGGCGGAGGTCATCACGACATCGCCGGAAACCAGCCACTGCAGCGGCTGTGCGCCGGACTCCCACCACTGGATATTGGACTTGATTTGATCGAGTTTCTTGAACGCGCGATCCACGCCGGCGGGCGTTGCCAACACTTTATACAGATCTTCACGCTTCACGCCGTCGGCCAACAGGGCGATTTCCAGCGTGAACTTGGCGCTTTTACGTAAGGCACGTTTGCCGGGGAACTTCTGCACATCCCAGAAATCGGCCCAGCTGGTCGGCGCCTGTTTCAATTTGTTGGCGTTGTAGGTCAGCACCGTCGACCAGACGAAGATCCCGGCGCCGCATTCGGAAACGGAACCTTTCACAAACTGGGACGGATCTCCCAGCTTTTTCCAGTCCAGCGGTTCCAGCAGCCCTTCGTTACAGCCGCGGAGCAGCTCCGGCCCTTCGNCTTCGACGATGTCCCAGCTGATCTGGCCAGTTTCAACCATAGCGCGCAGGCGCGCCATTTCGCCGTTATATTCCCCGGATTCAATCGTGCCCTTGCCCGCCGCCATAAACGGCTTGTAAAACGCTTTGTCCTGCGCATCCTTGTTGGTGCCGCCAAAGGAAATTACGGTCAGGTTTTCAGCCCAGGCCTGAGAGCTTATTGCGGCAATCAGCGCGGATAAAGCAAATTTTTTCAACATAATCTGACTCCTGGTAAAAGTGTGAACGCAATGCCAAACGGCGGCACTTTAGAGTTGTGTGAACAATCATTGCTGTGGTGATGAAGCCCCTCTTTGTAAAAGCATATTTCGTGCCACTTTGGGTAAAAAAGGGGGAATTCAGGCGGCGTTGGGCGGGATAAGGACCTAGCCTGAACATGTGCAGTGCGCACGATTTTATAGGGGAAGCGTTCTGGGGAAGATTTGCTTTAGGGTGGTGCATTCAGTGAGTTCGAATGCACCACAATGTGACGGAGCGGTGACACGGAATGGTCTTCCGCGTCAGTCCGGCATCAGGCTGATGGCGTGAGATCCACGCAAAGATATTTCATCTCCAGATACTCTTCGATGCCGAAGCGCGATCCTTCGCGACCCAGTCCGGACTGCTTGACGCCGCCAAACGGCGCGACTTCGTTGGAGATAAGCCCGGTGTTGATGCCGACCATGCCGTACTCAATCGCCTCCGGCACGCGCCACTGACGAACGGCATCACGCGTGAAGACATACGCCGCCAGTCCAAACTCAGTGTCGTTCGCCATCGCAATGGCGTCGGCTTCATCTGTGAACGGAAACAGCGGCGCGACCGGGCCAAAGGTCTCTTCGCGCGCAAACCGCATCTCGCGCGTGACGTCGCCAATCACCGTTGGGGTGAAGAATGTGCCGCCCAGCTCGTGGGACTTGCCGCCGAGCAACAGCGTGGCGCCTTTCGTCAACGCGTCGTCGATGTGCTGACGCACTTTGTCGACGGCCTGTTCATCAATCAGTGGCCCCTGCGTGACGCCAGGCTCAGTGCCGTCGCCGNCCTTGAGTTTTTTCACCTCTTCGACCAACCGGGCCGCCAGCGCCGGATAAATCCCGCGCTGTACGTAGATTCGGTTAGCGCAAACGCAGGTCTGGCCGCTATTGCGGAATTTGGAGGCCATGATGCCTTTCACCGCCAGTTCAAGGTCAGCGTCGTCAAACACGATCACCGGCGCGTTACCGCCCAGTTCCAGAGACAGCTTTTTCACCGTCGGCGCGCTTTGCGCCATCAGGATACGCCCGACTTCGGTCGAGCCGGTAAAACTGAGTTTGCGTACCACCGGGCTGTCGCACAGCACTTTGCCCACCGCCGGTGCTTCGCCGGTGATCACTTGCAATACGCCAGCGGGAATGCCGGCCTGAACAGCCAGTTCACCCAGCGCCAGAGCGGTAAACGGCGTCTGTTCGGCCGGTTTGACGATCATGGTGCAGCCTGCCGCCAGCGCTGGCGCGGCCTTACGGGTAATCATCGCCGCCGGGAAGTTCCAAGGGGTGATGGCCGCCGTCACGCCGATAGGCTGTTTCAGCACCAGCAGTCGCTGATTGGCCTGTGGAGACGGGAGTACGCTCCCCTCAATGCGTTTGGCCTCTTCCGCAAACCACTCGATAAACGCATTGGCATAGCCGATTTCGCCGGATGCTTCCGCCAGCGATTTTCCCTGCTCGGCCGTCAGCAGCGCCGCCAGATCGGCCTGATTTTCGCGGATCAGACGCGCCCATTCGAGCAGTACGGCGGCGCGCTCTTTGCCCGTGCGCTGACGCCAAGACGACAGCGCTTTTTCCGCCGCGGCGATTGCTTGTTGAGTCTGTTCCGCCGTCACCAGCGGGATTGTCCCCAGCGCCTTCCCGGTTGCCGGGTTGTTGACGCTGAGCGTTTCGCCGCTCAGGCTATCCTGCCATTGGCCGTCAATAAGACATGACTGACGAAATAATGTTTTATTTTTCAATTGCATGAAGCCACCTTTACTGAGACAGAACGCGGGACAGGAGCGTCAGGGCCTGGCTGAACTGGGCATCGGGAATCGTCAGCGGATACAGGAACCGGATGACGTTGCCGTGCACGCCGCAGGTCAGCAGCAGCAGCCCCTGATCCAGCGCCGCCTTCTGATATTTTTTGGTGATTTCCGCGCTCGGTTTGCCCGTCTGCGGGTCGTTGAATTCCACCGCGACCATCGAACCGCGAGCACGAATATCCGCGATTGCCGGACAGTGCGCTTTCGCCTGTTCCAGCGTCTCTACCAGTGTAGCGCCGAGCTTCTGCGCTCGCTGGCACAGTTGCTCTTCTTCGATAACATCCAGTACGGCCAGGGCGGAAGCGACCGCCAGCGGGTTACCAGCGTAGGTGCCGCCCAGTCCGCCAGGCCCCGGCGCATCCATCACGTCGGCTCGTCCCNCCACGCCGGAGATCGGGAAACCGCCGCCGAGGCTTTTCGCCATCGTAATCAGATCCGCTTTGTCCTGGTAATACTCCATGGCGAACACTTTGCCGGTACGCGCGAACCCGCTCTGAACTTCGTCGGCGATCAGCAATATGCCATGCTGGTCGCACAACTTGCGCAGTGCGCTGATGAATTCCGGCGGCGCCACATTGAAGCCGCCTTCACCTTGAATCGGCTCAAGAATAATGGCCGCGACCTGATCGGCGGCAATGTCCGTATGCAGCAGGCGATCGATGCTTTCCATCGCCTGTTCAACGCTGATGCCCTGATGCTCATTGGGATAGAGCGCATGGAAAATGGATCCGGGGAACGGCCCGAAACCCGTTGAATAAGGGGCCACTTTGCCGGTCAGGGTCATCGTCAGCAGCGTTCGTCCATGAAAAGCGGCGCCGAAAGCGATAACCCCCGGACGATGAGTATGCGCACGTGCGATTTTAACCGCATTTTCAACGGCTTCCGCGCCAGTAGTGAAAAAAGTGGTTTTAGCCGGGCCGTCGATAGGCGCCAGCCCGNTGATGCGCTCCGCGAGGGTGACGTAGCTGCCGTATGGCACAATTTGATAAGCGGTATGCGTAAAGCATTCCAGCTGTTCGCGCACCGCTGCCAGCAGTTTGGGATGGCGGTGACCGGTGTTCAGTACGGCGATACCCGCAGAAAAGTCAATATATTCATTACCTTCCACATCCCACAACGTCGCATTTTCCGCCTTGGCCGCAAAAAAATCACACATGACGCCGACACCACGCGGTGTGGCCGCCAAACGACGTTGATTGAGTTCGCTATTTTTCATTTTGTTGACTCCGATTCTATAAACTGACGCATTGTTTGCGGCTGACGATTGACGTCTGTTGCTATTTACCGCCTGCATGGTTCTATAATCCAGAGCCAGTTTATAAAATTTGAGGGATCCAATTTGCGCTCGCTACTTACAGACCTGCTGTTGCAGGGGTTGGAAAACCAGCAGGATGGGACGTTGAATAAACGGCTGAATGACGCGATTCGGCTGGCCATCCTGGAAGGCGCTATCGCTCCCGGCTGCCGCCTGCCCTCATCTCGGGATTTGGCGCAGCAACTGTCGCTGTCGCGCAATACGGTGATTGCCGCCTACGAACAGCTGTTGGCCGAGGGCTATATCGAAACGCGCACCGGCAGCGGAACTTACGTTACCGAGCAACTGCCGCCCGTCGCCGTTCCCCCGCTGCGGGACAATAGCGATGGCGCTGTGCGGCCCTCGGTGCAAGAGCTTTCGCGTCGCGGAATGAACCTGCTCGGTTATACCGGCGCGTCGGCGCGTCAGTGGGGGGCGNTCATGCCGGGGATCCCGGATATCACCTGTTTTCCTCACGATTTGTGGCGCAGGCTGCAAACGCGCATCACCCGTCGCATGAAGCCGGAGCAGCTTTCGTACTCGCCGAAAGGCGGCAGCCCCGAACTTCAAGAGGCGCTAGTCGACTATCTGCGCGTCGCACGTTCGGTGGAGTGCCGCCCAGAGCAAATACTCATCACGGAGGGAACGCATCAGGCGATGGATCTGCTGGCGAAAATGCTCTGCAATCCCGGGGATCTGGCCTGGTTGGAAGAGCCGTGCTACTGGGGGATGCGCAATGTACTGACTATCAACGGGCTGCGCATTGCGCCTGTCGATGTGGACGAGCAAGGCATGGTGCCACCTGAAACGATTTCGCCTCAGTCGATACCGCGCCTCATCTGCGTCACGCCATCGCATCAGTATCCGCTGGGTGCGGTGATGAGCCTGGCGCGTCGCCAGCGATTACTCGCCTTGGCGCAGGAGCACGGCAGCTGGGTTATCGAGGACGACTACGACAGCGAATTTCGCTTTTCCGGCAGCCCGATCCCGGCGCTGCGCGGCTTGAAGAATCAACCGCCGGTAATATATATCGGCACGTTCAGCAAAACGCTCTATCCGGGTCTGCGGGTGAGTTACATGGTGCTGCCGATGCATCTGGCGCGAGAGCTTAAAACCGGTCACGACGAGCTGTACCGCGGCGGTCACATGCTGACGCAGCTGACCCTCAGCCAGTTTCTGCGCGAGGGCCACTATGCCGCGCATATTCGCCGGATGCGCCTGCTGTACGGCCGCCGCCGGGCATTGCTTAGCGAGCTGATCGTAGAACATCTCGGCGAAGACTATCTGGGCTATAACAGCAACGCCGGTCTGCACCTGATTTTACGGCTGCCCGAGGCGACCGATGACGTGCTGCTCAGCAGCCGCATCATTCAGCGCGGCGTCATGGTGAAACCCCTTTCCAGCTACTATCTCCACCCTCGCCCCCAGCGCGGTCTGCTGCTGGGGTACGCTTGCGTCAAGGAGGAAAATATGGCGCGGGCGTTCTCCGTGATCGTGAGCTGTTTGAAGGAGATGCGGACCCGTGCCAAGCCGGCTTAACGAGGCACGCGAAGGCACTATTTTGGTNCCTTATTCCCTGAATGCGTTCACCATTATGAGGCATCGCCTCTGTTACCCTCGCGCTCGCCGTATCGAAAACTGTTCAACCTGCCCAGTCATACTGTTGTTAACAGCGGCAAACCACTCACGTCATTTTCCTCGCGGCGACCTTGAGATATCCGTCCTGCCCACGGCCTAACGCGCAGGTCATCCCGGCGACACTCCCACGTTGCCACCCGCAATTTTTCAAGCAGGCATGATTTATGCATCTATCGTTGAATACAGACACAGTGAGAGAGTGCCTTAATGAAAAACTTTGTCAGCTTCAAAAATATTCAAAAAACCTACGATGGCGATCGTCTGGTCGTCAAGAACCTGAATCTGGATATCCAGGAAGGCGAATTTCTGACGATGCTTGGCCCGTCCGGCTCGGGTAAAACCACCAGTTTGATGATGCTGGCCGGGTTCGAAACCCCGACGCAGGGAGAGATACTGCTGCGCGATACCCCGTTGCATAATCAGCCTGCGCACCAACGCGGCATCGGCATGGTATTTCAAAATTACGCCCTGTTTCCGCATATGACCGTAGCGGAAAACCTGGCCTTTCCCCTCTCTATCCGCCGCCTGAATCGCAGTGACATCAAAGAGAAGGTCGACCGCGTTCTGGACCGCGTCAAATTGACCACGCTGGCCGACCGCTATCCGGCGCAGATGTCCGGCGGACAACAGCAGCGCGTGGCGCTGGCGCGCGCGTTGGTGTTTGAGCCGCGTTTAGTGCTGATGGATGAACCGCTAGGGGCGCTCGATAAACAGCTGCGTGAACATATGCAATTGGAGATTAAAGAGCTGCATCGCGCATTGGAGCTGACGGTGGTTTATGTGACTCACGATCAGAGCGAAGCGATGACGATGTCCGACCGGGTGGCGGTATTTAATGACGGCATCATCCAGCAGATGGACAGCCCCAACGATATCTACGAACGTCCGCAAAATGCGTTCGTGGCGCAGTTTATCGGCGAGAACAACACGCTGATCGGCACGCAGTCAGGCAGCGATGGCGACTATTACAACGTGACGCTGGGTGATGGCACCGTGTTGAAAGCGCTGAAGGTCCGCCCCAGCTCTCCCGGCAAAACGGTTTCGCTGTGTATCCGTCCGGAAAGGGTCAAAATCAACGCCGAACATCTACAACCCGGCGCGCAGCAGGTGAATGCGCGTATCAGTCAGTTTATCTATCTGGGCGATCACGTACGGATGATGACCGACGTCGCGGGGCAATCTCAATTTATGGTGAAACTACCGGCGAGCGATGTGGATCCGTCCTGGAAGGTCGGCACGGGGGTAAAACTGTCCTGGATGCCAGAAAATCTGCGCGCATTGGATGTGATCACGACACATTGATTTCCGCCAGCGACACCTCGAAAACTCACTTGAGTTAAGGCAGTCAGGCTGGCGTGGCTCTTTTTCTCGCCAGTCCGACGCGACATTTGTGGACGTGTCCCCATCAATCATGTTGCTCATGCTGTCTCGCCAGCCGGGTGAGCACTCCGCCGCCTTACCATCATCCTCCGGGCATAAAAAAGGGCGGCTTACGCCGCCCACATGAGGGTATGAAACCTGGATTACATCGCGGCCGCAAAGATAGATACGATGTCAGCGTGCGTACCTTGTCTTGGGTTGGTCAGGCTGCAGGCATCCTTCAGGGCGTTGTCGGCGAGCGTGTTGAAGTCTTCTTCTTTTACGCCCAGTTCTTTCAAACCGGTTGGAATGCCAATGTCGTTGGACAGCCTGACGATAGCGGCAATCGCCGCCTCGGCCGCCTCGGCGTCGCTTAAGGTAGCCACGTCAACGCCCAGAGCTTTCGCCACATCTTTCAGGCGAGCGGCGGCAACAGCGGCGTTATAGCGCACAACGTGCGGCAGCAGGACGGCGTTGCAGACGCCGTGCGGCAGGTTGTAGAAACCGCCCAACTGGTGAGCCATCGCATGCACATAACCCAGAGACGCGTTGTTGAAGGCCATCCCCGCCATAAACTGCGCGTACGCCATTTGTTCACGCGCTTCCATATTTTTACCGTCGTGTACCGCATTGCTCAAATGGTCGCGAATCAGCTCAATCGCTTTGATCGCGACGGCATCCGTGATGGGATCTGCGGCGGTTGATACGTAAGCTTCGATCGCATGCGTTAATGCATCCATACCTGTTGCCGCCGTTAATGACGCCGGCATACCGACCATCAATGCCGGATCGTTAATAGACATGAGAGGAGTGACGTTCTGATCGACGATAGCCATTTTCACGTGGCGAACTTCATCAGTGATGATGCAGAAGCGCGTCATTTCAGATGCCGTCCCCGCCGTCGTGTTGATGCCGAACAGCGCCAGCTGCGGACAATGTGATTGATCAACCCCTTCGTAATCTGCAATCTGGCCACCGTTGGTCGCCAGCAACGCAATCCCTTTCGCACAGTCATGTGACGAGCCGCCGCCCAAGGAAACAATGCAGTCACAGTCGTTGGACTTCAGCAAGTTCAGTCCTTCATCCACGTTTTTGACCGTCGGATTAGGTTGCACGCCATCATAAACAGCACTGAAAACCTGATGTTCACTCAGCAAGGCCTGCACCGTGGCGACCACGCCGATTTTGTTCAATACGCTATCAGTCACAATCAGCGCGCGCTTGAAGCCCTGCGCCTGAATCTGCCGTGCCGCTTCCTGTAAAGATCCTTCGCCCATCAGGTTTACTGCCGGAATATAAAATGCGCTACTCATTTTTTTCACCATATCCATTGATTTTAAATGTTAACTGGCTGCAATCCTACCACCGAGGTATGCGGGTTAAATTGATTTAAAACAACTTAAACGGACGGGTTATATCGCAATTGAGCAGAACACCCCTTAAAAACATCAATGATTTACGTGATTATGTTAATGAAATGATAAACATTTTCGAATCACAAGGGATATCGAAAAAAGTCAGAATGCCGCCGAGAACCGTTAGCTGGCGCGGGGTGAAGGATACCTTATAGCTTAAATAATTATTTTAATAAAAATAAATATTAAATTTAAGTAACAAAACAAAATAAGGGTGGCGACAGGGATATAAAAGAGAAATATATGGATGACGGAAAGCAGGAAAGCAGGAAAGCAGGAAAGCAGGAAAGCAGGAAAGCAGGAAAGCAGGAAAGCAGGAAAGCAGGAAAGCAGGAAAGCAGGAAAGCAGATTTTTTCACGTCCGCACCCCATCGGATGCGGACTGGGAGCGCTAAAAGCTAACTGCGAATTTTACGATAGATCCAAAGCACCACCAGAGAACCAATAACGGCCACGATAAAACTGCCAAAGTTGAAACCGTCTACGCGGCCATAGCCGAAGAAGGTACTGATATACCCGCCAACAACCGCACCAATGACGCCCAACAGAACCGTCATGAAGAAACCGCCGCCATCATTCCCCGGCATGATCCACTTGGCGAGGATACCCGCGATCAAACCGAAGATAACCCATGAAAGAATGCCCATACCTACCTCATCTAGTTAGTGACTGAACTGTTTGCCCATTATATGGCTCGCAGCTTAATGGTTTATCAACCATCGCAATTCGAAACCGAGGTTAAGTATAGTCAAAATTCCACGTTACATCTCTCACTGAATTCGACTGCTTGTTTGTTGACCTCTCGCTGTTTTTAACTAACTTCGCGTCCCTGTAACAGGCGGAGAACGTCGTATCGCATCACAAAAAAACGACTAGACCGGAATGCCTTTTTATTAGTTAATAGCTTTCTCACGGTTAGGCGCCATTCATCTGCGATAACCCTTTAGCTATAACGTCTCAACTACGGTGACGGGGATGCTTAGCGTTGTATCCAAAGCATTTATCACCCGATTCCTAGATATATTTCCGCGTTTTTTTCCTAAACTGAGATAATTGTACTGTTTAAACCCTGGCAGCCACGCATACGGAGGATAGAGATGAAAGTCAGTAGAGAGAGGTTTATCGGACTTGAATGGCTCCGTTTCCTGCTGGGATGTTACGTCATGGTCTACCATACGCTGCACGTTTATCCTCAGCGGTTCAACATCCCGTTTCTGGATGAATTGACCAGTATGGGGTTCTTTGCGACGAGCACTTTCTTCGTGTTGTCCGGGTTCTTGCTCGCCCACGTGTATATCCGGGACGGTCAGCTACGTGAACCAGCCCGACGATTTATGGCCAAGCGTCTGTTCAATCTCTACCCCATTCACATCATTGGCCTGGTCAGCTCGATCCTGGTCGTCATGTTGATGCAATGGCTGGCAATACCGCCGGAAGGCCAGGTCGCCAGCGCGCGGTTCGTGATATATGACAGTAATCAACCTGGCGTCGACCCGGCCACGCTGCGTCACTATATGGATAACGTCCAGCTCACGTTCAACAGCCTGCTGCAACTGTTGTTGCTACAGGCGTGGAACCCTTATTTTCTGACCTTTAACGCGCCATTGTGGTCGCTATCCACCCTGTTCTTCTTCTATCTGCTGTTTCCGCTGCTGGCGCCCCGGCTGATGAATAGCCGCTATCCGCGCCGTTGGCTGGCGTTCATCTTCGTACTCTATCTGGTGCCCGCGGTATGGGTGGTCTGGCACAAACTGTACGGCATGCCGTATACCGGTCTGTTGCAACGCGGTCCCATTTTCCGGCTGCCCGAGTTTCTGGCGGGGATTCTCGGTTATGCGATTTTCCGACAGTACAAAGACGGCGTCGTCCCTGCGCTGACAGCGCGTCAGCGCAGAGGGCTGGTGGCCTTTATTGTGGTCTGTTTCATCATCGCCACCGCTCTATTTACCCGTGGAAGAGCGCACTGGTACTTCCTGCTGCACAACGGTCTTTTACTGCCTTCGCAGGTCCTGCTAGTCTGTCTGTCGGCGCAAGCCCGCGACCCCAGCAGCGAGATGATCAGGAAATGGTCCCCGCGACTGGGCGCCGCGTCGTTGTCTATCTTTGCGCTGCATGTGCCATTATTTAATCTTTACCGCACGCTTGAGCAGTTGGTCCGGGCCAATCCCATGACCTGCTTCACCAATTGGTCTCAGTGCGTTGTTACGGCGGGTCAAGTACAGCTTTCAATGACCGGTTACGGCATTTTCCTATTAACGACGGTCGCGCTGTGCGTCATATTTCAGGAACAGGTGGTAGTGCGGATACGTAACGCGCTGACGGACCGCTTTCTGAGCCGCCGACTCACAGAGTCGAGCAGCGCAGCTTGATCTTTTCGCCGTGGGAAGCGCGAGTTTCCCACACGGTTATACCGGTAAATCGTTAATGACCTCGGTTATAACGATTTACATTCTAATCGATACTCACTTATGCCTAGAGACACGACTCGTTTCCTGTTAATGTTTGCGGCACCGGTATCAACCGGTGTTCTAACGGCCGAGCGTCTCAAGGACGTCTTTCCACATCAGTCACCCTTTGTTTATCTCACAACATGACATATTCCAAATTTGCACTATCCACTCTCGGCCTTTACGTCGGCCTGAGTGTCGCAGGTGTTTCCACCAGCTACGCCGCCGATACCCTCTGGCTGACCAATGGTGACAAAGTCACTGGACAAATTACCCTGCTGGACAGCGGCAAGCTGTTCATCAAAACGGACTATGCCGATACGCTGTCCGTTTCCTGGGATAAGGTTAAAACCTTTCAGACAGACCACGCGATGGTTATTCAGGGACATCGTTATGAAGAAGGTGTGCTCTACCCGGCCATCAAACCAGCGGAAACCCGCGGGATTGTGGTTCAGAAGCCTCTGAGCGACGGCGGCGTTCAGGCTGGAACGTCGAACGAAGGCACGCTTGCGCTAAGTGACATCAACTCTATGATCGTCCCTAAGCCGCTGGTGCAGGACCTCTCCTGGAAAGGCAACATCGATGCCAGCCTGTCGCATAAGAAAAGCTCGACGACGACCAACAATCACGATGTGGTGTTAAGCACTAAACTTCTGCACGGCACATGGCGTCATAACCTGGACGCTGGCTATCATATGGCCGAAGAAGACGACGTAGACAGCACCAAGAACGTCGGGGGTGAATATGCGCTGGATAAATTCATCGACGAAAATTGGTTCTGGCAGGGCCGCTACCAATACAAACGCGACTGGGTGGAAGAGATCAAAATCAGCCGCTCAATCGGTACCGGTCCGGGTTATCAGTTCTGGGATAATGATTTGGGCGCCTTCTCCATGACCGCATTGGTAAGCAGCCAGCAGTTCGTCTATCAGGAAGAAGGCCAGGACGACTTCTTCGCTGGGGCTTTGAAATGGGACTACAGCCGTTACTTCTCCGGGAAAAAAACACAGCTCTTCACCACGGGCGAAGTCGGACGTTCCTTCGATGAAACGACCAAACTGTACTTCAAAGCCGGGGCGGGACTGCGTTATAAGCTTACCAACTGGTCTTCCGTGAGCATGCAGGTGGCTCGTAACCGCACGCAAAGCGTACAGGGCAATGTCAACGACACCCTGTACTCGCTAGGTCTGGGTGTCGGCTGGTAATTCCGAGCGTGCTGCTGCATCGGTAGGCCCCCTTCTGCTACGGGCATAAAAAACCATCGGCCTCGCGGTCGATGGTTTTTTTTGCGGCTCTCTCACCGCCGTTGCACCGCCGCATGTATACGCCGGGCAGCGTGGTCGCTCTACTTGGAGATATCGTCGTAATACAACATGGAGTTGGCCAGACTTTGTTTGACGTCCTTCAGATTGTCGCGCACCGCCACGAGACGCATGCCCTGAAGCATCACCACGAACGGGGAACGCTCGCGAATCTCCTGCTGTAACGTTTGGTACAACGCTTGCCGTTTCTCACGATCGCGCTCGGCCGCCGCCGCCTGCGTCTGCCGGCTTAGCTCCGGAATATCCCAACCCACGCGCCACGCCAGCGTTTTCGGGCCGTTTGGCACGTTATAGGCAAAGGTGCTGGCATTCGTATTCGGGTCTATGTAGTCCGGCCCCCAGTAAACAAAAATCGACTGGAAATTGCGCGAGCGCATTTTCGTCCATAACTCGCTTTCCACCACCGGCTGCACGTCGATATGAATGTCGGCTTGGGCAAAACTCGCCTGTAGCGCCTGCGCAATATCCGTGTACGGCGGCTGATTGATCACGGTGAGCGCGAAACGAGTGCCCGATTTGATACCGGCATCGCTGAGGATTTTCTTCGCTTTATCGACGTCCAGCTTAAAGGGTTGCGCTTTCGCCGCGCCATCAAACCCTTCCGGCAGGAAGTTCTGATGCACGATGAATTGACCGTTAAGCAGGTTTTTCGAGATCCCTTCATAATCCACCAGCCAGCGTGCCGCCTGCCAAAAGGCAGGGTTACCCAGCGTCGGCGCCTGTTTATCTTGCGTATTGAAGCCGAGATAGTAGATTTTGCCGCCCGGCGAGGTGCTGATCCTGACGCCCGGCTGATTCGCCAGTGCGCTGAACTGATCCGCGCCCAAATCATACGCCACATCGGCATCGCCCTGAATCAACAGCAGACGACGCGCGCCCGGATCGGCCACATCCTTTAAAATGACCTGCTTGAGCTTCGGCTGTTTCACCCCGTGCGTGTTGGCAGTCAGCACCAGCGCCTGCTGCGGAATATAGTTGCGGAGCTGATAGGCGCCGCTCCCCGCGGAGTGATTTTTCAACCAGCCGCTGCCAAAATCATCGTTGACGCTATGGCTGGACACCACTTTGCTGTCGACGACGGACGCCACGCCGGAGGACAGCAGCCGGAGCGCCAGGTCGCTGCCGATATCCGCCGGCCAGCGGACCTCCAGTTGATGGTCATCCCGCTTTTTAAACTGCGCATCCACGTTTTCCGGTTTCCAGCCCAGCTCGTTTAAAATAAACGCCGGCGTTTTGTTCAGCTTCACCGCCCGAGTGAACGAGTAAATCACGTCGTCTGCCAATACCGGATTGCCGGAGGCAAAAGTGGCTTTCGGATCCAGCGTGAAGATCAGACTTCGCCCGTCCGCGCCGACCTGCCAGGATGTTGCCAGGTCGGGGTTGAGCTGAGTCGGGTTAACGCGATCGCTTTTCACCAGCGCCTGATACAGTGCATCCAGCGAACTGGTGCTGACCGTTTCAAAACTCTCTGCAGGATCCAGGCTGATAATACCGTTGAGGGAAATCGCCACCACCAGCGTATTCGGCGGTGTCGCCGCTCGCAGCAACGGACTGGCAAGCAAAACCGTCGCCAGGATAACGGGAAGCCACTTTTTCATATTGTCTCCATGGCACAAGTTCAATGTTGGATAGAGTCTAGAGAAAACACCGGTTATTGCGCTATTGGCATTAAACGCTTTGATATAACCGTTGATGATAATCACGTCAGACCGTCAGCAGACGCCCTTGCGACATAGCCGCCGCCCGGTCGCACAGATGGTCGATCACGTTGCCGTCGTGACTGACCAATATCAGGGTCAGGTCGCCCGCCGATTTCAGTTCGTTCAGCAGGTTGAGAATTTCGGCCTGCACCGACATATCCAGCGCGGATGTCGGCTCATCCAGCAGCAACAGCTCCGGCTCAAGCAGCAGCGCCCGGATGATCGCCACCCGCTGACGCTGGCCGCCGGAAAGCTGATGCGGATAGCGATCCAGCAGCGTCAGCGGCAAATCGACGCGCTGAAAAGCGCGTTCAATCCGTCCGTCGATATCCGTTTCCTTGAGCAGTTTTAGCGGCTCGGACAGCGTACGCCTCAGGCGATGGCGAGGATGCAGAGAAGCAAACGGATCCTGAAAGACCATCTGTACCCGACGGCGCAGTTCTCCCGTAAAGGCATGGAGCGGTTTCACGAGCTGACCCAGCAATGTCATCTCGCCCTGCCAGTTCAGATTCAGGCCCGCCAGCGCCCACAGCAACGACGATTTGCCGCAACCGGACGGGCCGACCAGCCCAAAACATTCGCCGCGGGAAATGGTCAGATCGACCTCGTGAACGACCTGATTAACGTGTCCCCCTTGCGGGTGAGACACGCTTAAATGACGCAGAACCACAGCATCACGACTCATGACAACGACTCCAGCAACGCGCGATCCAAGACGGGCAGCACCTGCCCCCGAGTGTGTTTACCCGGCTGACAGTTCCACAATGTTCGGGTATACGGGTGGGTGGCCTGCGGTAAATCCTCCGCCTGCAAGGCATCCATCAATCGCCCTTTGTACATCACCAGCACGCGTTCGCAGTGACGCGCCACCTGAGGTAAATCATGGCTGATCAACAACAGTCCCATATTGCGTTCGTCAACCAGCCGGTCGATCAGCGCCAGCACCTGATCGCGTCGCTCGTGGTCGAGGGCGGACGTCGGCTCATCGGCGATCAGTAGCGCCGGTTCAGTGATCAGCGCAATAGCCAGCATGACGCGCTGCCCCATTCCGCCGGAAAGCTGATGTGGGTACTGATGATACAACCGTTTCGGTTCCGCCAACCCGACGGCGTTGAGCATGTCCAATACCTTTTCGCGTCGTTCGCGCGCCGGGAGCGAGGTATGCAGTTTCAGCGGCTCTTCCACCTGCCAGCCGACCTGACGCATCGGGTTCAGCGCATGTTTCGGATCCTGCAATACCATCGACACCCGGTCGCCGCGCCATTGACGCCATTGGCTTTCGCTCAACGAGGCCAGCGACTGGCCGTTCATCACGACATCGCCGCTGCGAATTCGGCATGCGTGAGGCAGCAATCCCATCAAGGCTTTGGCCGTCAGGGATTTGCCGGAGCCTGATTCGCCGACCAGCGCGACGCGCTCCCGGCCCAGACGAAACGATAAGGGATGCACCAACAGCGTGTCGGGGTCATCCGCCAATCCAATGGACAGCTGGTTGACGTCCAGCAACGGGGGATTACTGTTTTTCATGTCGCGGGTCCAATTTATCGCGCAGGCCGTCGCCCAGCAGATTAAACGTCAGGCTGGCGAACAAAATTGCGCCGCCCGGCGCAGCCGCCACCCACCATTGGTCAAAAATGACCTTGCTCCCTTCCGCGACCATGGAGCCCCATTCGGCGGTCGGCGGCTGTACGCCCATCCCCAGGAAGCCCAGTCCGGCGGCGGCCAGGATAATGCCGCCCAGACTCAGCGCGGCACGCACCACCGCGCCCGGCAAGCAGAGCGGCAAGATATGCCCGCTCATCAGCCGCAGGCCGGTAATGCCCTGCATTCGGGCGGCGGCCAAATAGTCGCTGCGCCGAAGCGCCAGCGTCTCTGCTCGGGCCTGACGGGCGAACTGAGGCCAACTGGTCAGCGCCAAAGCCAGCGCTCCGTTAACCAGTCCCGGTCCAAGCACCGCCACCATCGCCAGCGCGATCACCAGCCCCGGCAGAGAAAGGACGATATCGGTCAGCCGCATGAGCACTTTCTCGCTCCAGCCGCCGAGATAGCCCGCGCTGATCCCCACCAGCAGCCCGACCGGCACGGTCAGAACCAGGATCAGCGAGACCAGCAGTAACGTCGGCCGTGCGCCATACAGCACCCGTGATAGCAGATCCCGACCGAAACCATCCGTGCCCAGCCAGTGTTCGGGCGAAGGCGGCAGCAGGCGCTGGGTGATGGACTGCGCATTCGGGTCAAACGGCGCCAGCCACGGAGCAAGCAGCGCGATCCCGATTAACAGGACCAGGAGAACGCCGCCGATATTCAGACTGTTGGCGGCAGGCCAGAGAGTTCGTCGGGCGCGCGGCTGCGAGCGCAGTCCCTTAAAGCGTGTCAATCGCATCATCGTGTCCGAGGGTCGGTCAGGTAAATCAGCGCATCGGCCAGCGCGTTCATCAGGACAAAGCACAGGCCAATAAGGAGAGTGGAGCCTAAAATGGCGGGAATGTCCGCGCCAAACAGCGCCGTCGTCAGATAGCGCCCCACGCCAGGCCATGAGAAGACCGTTTCGGTCAGCACCGCGCCTTCAAGCAGGCTGGCATAAGACAGCATCAGCACGGTGACCATGACGCCGCGAATATTGGGCAGGACGTGGCAGAGCAAGATCCGCAGTTGTCCGGCGCCCTTGGCGCGAGCCAGCAAAACATACTCTTTATGGCATTCATCCAGCATGGCCGCGCGCAGCAGCCGGGTGATGCCCGCCATGGACAGCAGGCCGAGCACGCTGGCGGGTAGCCACAGATGCCGAACGGCGTTACGGAACATCTCCGGATCGCCGCTGAGCCAGGTATCGATCAGGACGAATCCCGTACGCGGCTCCATCGTGTATTGGTAGATGTCGTCCAATCGTCCCGGTCCGCCGGCCCAATGCAAGACCGCATAAAATAGCAGCAGACTCAGCAGTCCCAGCCAGAAAATGGGGACGGAGTAACCGACCAGAGAGAACATCCGCACCGCATTGTCCAGTAGGCTGCCGGGCTTCAGCACCGACAGCAGCGCCAGCGTCACGCCAAAGACGAATCCGATGATAATGGCGCAGGTCGCCAGCTCCAGCGTCGCAGGGAACGCCCGCGTCAAATCATCGAAAACAGGCTGAGAGGTGCTGCGGGAGATCCCGAGATCGCCGTGAGCCAGCGCCGCCAGATAATGCCAGAACTGTACCCAGAGCGGTTGGTCCAACCCCAACTGCTGTCGGACTTGCAGGTAGGTTGCCTCGCTGGCGCGGTCGCCGGCTATTTGCAGCGCCGGGTCGATAGGCGCCAGATGAGTGAGTAAAAAAGTGAATAGCAGAAGCCCCAGCAGCGTGACGGCCAGCGCCAAGACACGGCTTAGCCCCCTTCCCATTCGTTGCCACCCGGCCTGGAGGTGTTCATGAATTGTCCGCACTGCCTAATCCCTCATTGCCGAGCAAAAAATAAGGTCCGGAGTGTAGGCGAGATGACAAAAGCGTATGAAATTATATTCAGCAATATCAATATAACTATAAATTATATAACGGTGTGGGGAAGATTATTCGCGGACGGGTGCCGCGTTCAATAGTTCTCTCACCCGCAGCGCCAGCGCGATCAGATTATCGTCCGGCATACCATAATGCTGGAGTTCACGCTCCAAGGAGAAAAGGTATTGTGCGTTAGTGCCCAGCGGACCTCGGGCGCGGGCGATGAGCGGCGCCACACTCTGGATACAGGTGTCCTGTTCCAATAATGGGTGGTCAGGATTGATGACGAAAACCAGCGCGGTGAGGTGGCCACCTTCGGCACATTCCAGCTCACACCACAGTGGGCGATAGCAGCCGGTCAGCATCTCTCGTTTCCACAGCAGTTCAAGCTCTTCACGCACGCGTTCTTCCGGTAAACGATAGGCCAGACCGGTCGTTTCACCGCCCGGCTTGAGTCCAAGCATTCTGCCGGGTTGTGCGATAGTGCCCCGCCCTGCGGTCAAACGTAAGCAGAACGCGCGCTGCCACCCTTTCAGCGTGGCGAGACAACTTTCTGTCGCGTCAAATGCCGGGTTCCACATGAGCGAACCGTAGCCAAAAATCCACACGCCCTCATGGTCGGGGCGACAGGATAAAGTGGTTTCCAGAGAGTCTGCTCGCTGCTGCGGGGTAAGCAATAAATGTTCTTCGATGTGGCCGAACGACGTCCGGCAATCGGCTTTCCGTAAAAAATCACGCGTTAACACAAGTTTTTTTCCTTACCCCTTACACGCTGTCCTGCCGAATGGCGTCACCCGGCTATTCTGAACGATCATGAACCGTACAATCAACGCGCACGTTGTTTATTTTGCCGCCGCGCCGGAAACGTTCACCTGGCTGACCAAGGTAGTTAACATCATGAAGCATAATGGTAATTTTCTATTTTCTTGTTTGTGGAAACGACCATCATGTTCTTAGGCGGAATCGCCCTCGTGTCGTCCCTAGAGTGAAGTCAGTATGCCCTGCCGCCTGCGGTTAAAAACGAAAACTTAATGGAATCCGCTTCTTACGCTCTTTTTCATCGGTTGGTTTGGAAACATCACCATAATATGCCCAAAAATCGCTCACGAGAAGTGATTAAATAGTGACTAATTGTAGCAATTTCGTTTATTATTAGAGAGATAAAAGTAAAAACATAAAAATAATATATTCAGATATCTTTTTGCAGAAAACGCATAGCTAGAGTCACATTTTCAGGCTTTTAGTGGCGCTTGGTGTTTGGCATGGCGATTATTCGATTACGACGTTATACGTTATTTCTATCAGCAAGCTCGCTACACGAACTAAGGAACCTTCAAGCATGACCTCATCCGCCGAAACGGTGAAAACCCGTCACCACGAATATACGCTCGTCCTTCCTATCCTGACTCTACTGGTGCTGGTCATGTGGGGCGATACCGCCAGTCTGGGGGCGATCATCGCCATCAACGCCCTGGCGCTGGTCGGGATCCTTTCCAGCGCCTTCAGCGTGGTACGTCACGCCGACGTGCTGGCTCACCGTCTGGGAGAACCTTTTGGATCGCTGATCCTCAGCCTGTCCGTCGTCATTCTGGAAGTCAGTCTGATCTCCGCTCTGATGGCGAGCGGCGATGCCGGCCCGCATTTAATGCGCGATACGCTCTACTCCATCATCATGATTGTCACCGGGGGCCTGGTGGGATTCGCCCTGATCCTGGGCGGACGTAAATTCGCCACGCAGTACGTTAATCTGGGCGGCATCAAACAGTATCTGATGGCGATTATTCCTTTGGCCGTACTGGTATTGGTCTTTCCCGCCGCGCTACCGGCAGGTAACTTTTCCGTCTCGCAGTCACTGATCATCGCGTTGATCTCGGCGGTGATGTACGGCGTCTTCCTGAAGATCCAAACCCGTACTCACCAAAGTTTGTTCGTCTATGAACATGAAGATGAGAGCGACGGCGAAGGGGACAGTCATCACGGCAAACCGTCGGCCCATAGCTCGCTCTGGCATGCGGTATGGCTGTTGGTTCATCTGATTGCCGTCATTAGCGTCACCAAAATGGATTCCAAGCTCTTGGAAACGCTGCTTGAACGCATGAACGCGCCGTCCCAGTTCACCGGTTTCCTCGTCGCGCTGTTGATTTTGTCGCCGGAAGGCCTGGGCGCCATCAAAGCCGTCCTGCAAAATCAGGTTCAGCGGGCGATGAATCTGTTTTTTGGCTCCGTGCTGGCGACCATCTCACTGACTGTTCCTGCCGTCACGCTGATTGCGATGATCACGGGCAACACGCTGAACTTCGCGCTGGATATGCCGCACATCGTCGTGATGGTGACGGTATTAGTCCTGTGTCACATCTCCTTTTCCACCGGCCGCACCAATGTCCTGAACGGAAGTGCGCATTTGGCGATGTTTGCCGCCTACATCATGACCATCATGCTGTGATCCCATTCTGAAAGAGCATCGTGGCAAGATGCGGTGCCCTTTCTCTTCCATTTTAAGCTTCCTCACTGCGGTTTCCCTCGCTTCTCTCTGAACAAACGACCTGCGCGCTTAACGGATATTCATGAACCTCTAGCCCTTAGGGCATTGGCTCGGACGATAAGCCTTTTTTCAAACGTTCTACTCATTACCTTTGGTGCATGTTTAACGGTTCCAGCAGGACCTAAAAGGTAATACATAATGCTTTTCTATTGATTTACATCTGGATCTTCGCAGAACAATGAGCGTATCGTAATGCTTTAACCCGCGACGGGCCTCCTGCCGACCCGCCATCTGTTTTCATTTTGTTGGTCCTAGTCTTAGATGAAATCATACCTATTCAACGGCATTAAACCGTTTAGCGCGTTTATTGACGCCTGCTGGCGGGAAAAATACACGTTTAAACGTTTTTCCCAAGACTTTATCGCCGGTATCACTGTCGGCATTATTGCTATTCCTCTGGCGATGGCGTTGGCGATTGCCAGCGGCGTTCCCCCCCAATTTGGTCTGTATACGGCCGCTGTCGCCGGCCTAATCACCGCGTTATGCGGCGGTTCGCGTTATAGCGTATCTGGCCCCACGGCGGCGTTCGTCGTCATTCTTTATCCAGTTTCCCAGCAATACGGGCTATCCGGCCTGTTGATCGCGACGTTGCTCTCCGGGGTCTTCCTCCTCGTGCTCGGACTCTGTCGCATGGGCAGGTTAATCGAATATATACCGGTCTCGGTCACGCTGGGATTCACCTCCGGTATCGCTATCACCATCGCCACCATGCAGGTCAAAGACTTCTTCGGCCTGACCATTCCGACAATGCCGGAGCATTACGTCGGCAAAGTGATGGCGCTGGGCGGCGCGCTGCCGTCTATGCATTTGGGCGACACGCTGATTGGCATTGTCACGCTGGCCGTGCTGGTGATATGGCCCAAGCTCGGCATTCGCCTGCCCGGTCATCTGCCCGCGCTATTGGCGGGGACGCTGGTGATGGGGCTGCTGTCATTGATGGATATCCACGTCGCCACTATTGGCTCCCGTTTCAGCTACCTGCTGGCTGACGGCACGTCGGGACACGGTATTCCGCCGATCCTGCCTCAGTTCGTCCTGCCGTGGAATATGCCGGGGAGCGACGGTAGCGTTATGCCCCTGAGTTGGAGCACCGTTTCCGACCTGCTGCCCGCCGCCTTCTCCATGGCTATCCTCGGCGCCATCGAGTCCCTGCTTTGCGCTGTCGTACTCGACGGTATGACCGGCCGTAAACATAACTCCAATACCGAGCTGATTGGTCAGGGTATCGGCAACATCGTCACGCCGTTCTTTGGAGGCATCACCGCGACGGCCGCGATCGCCCGTTCCGCCGCTAACGTACGCGCCGGCGCCACATCGCCGATTTCCGCCGTGGTGCATGCGCTGCTGGTGATCCTCGCGCTGCTGGTGCTGGCGCCCTGGCTATCTTATCTGCCGCTGGCGGCGATGGCCTCTCTGCTGCTGCTGGTCGCCTGGAATATGAGCGAGGCGCGCAAGGTCATCGACCTGATGCGTCACGCGCCGAAAGACGACATTATTGTGATGGTGCTTTGTCTGGCCCTGACGGTCCTGTTCGATATGGTGATTGCGATTACGGTCGGCATCGTTCTCGCGTCTATCCTGTTCATGCGTCGGATAGCGAAAATGACGCGCCTGAGCGAACTGCCCTCTACCGTGCAGGGGCAGCGTTTAGTCATTCGCGTCAACGGTCCGCTGTTCTTTGCCGCCGCTGAACGTATCTTCGGGGAATTGCTGCTCCACAGCGAAGAATACCAGACCATCATCCTGCAATGGGATGCCGTGCCGGTACTGGATGCGGGCGGACTGAACGCGCTCTTACGCTTCAGCGAACTGCTGCCGCCCGAAAAACGGCTGGTGATTACCGACATCCCGTTCCAACCGTTGAAGACGTTGGCCCGCGCCAATGTGGTGCCCATAGAAAACCGACTGGCGTTCTATCCCACGCTGGAGCAGGCGCTTGAAGCGACGCCGCTTCCGCTAACCGCCTGATCGCCGTCTTCCATTTACCGGCCAACCCTAGCGCTGGCCGGTTTCTTCGCCGTCCCCCCGCTATCGCGCACTCATTCTGAATACCCTTTTTCTGCTCGCCTGCCTCCGTTTGGCCGACAGCTTTTAACACCCGCTTACGCTTCACACATGGTTACAAAAGGTGACGCGCGCTATGCTGTAGCCGAATCAAAAAAAGAGTTCGACGGTATGTATAAGATTGTTTTTGTTGAAGACGATCCCGAAGTGGGAAAACTGATTGCCGCCTATCTGGGCAAACACGATATTGAGGTGCACATCGAGCCGCGCGGGGACACCGCATCAGCGGTGATCGAGCAAAATAAACCCGACCTGGTTTTGCTGGATATCATGCTGCCGGGCAAAGACGGGATGACGCTGTGCCGCGAGCTGCGCCCTTGTTTCTCAGGCCCCATCGTGCTGCTGACCTCGCTGGACAGCGACATGAACCATATTCTCGCATTGGAAATGGGCGCAGACGATTACATTCTGAAAACGACTCCGCCCGCCGTGCTGTTGGCGCGGCTGCGTCTGCACTTTCGGCAGTATGCCACCCCGCCCCAGCCGACGCTGGAAACCAGCGCGACAGTACAGGTACACAAGTCGCTAAACTTCGGTCTGCTGTGTATCGATCCGGTGAACCGTCAGGTTCTGCTGGCCGGCGAGGACATTACCCTGTCGACGGCTGATTTCGACCTGCTATGGCAGCTAGCCACCCACGCCGGACAAATCATGGATCGCGACGCACTGCTCAAAAACCTGCGCGGCGTCAGCTATGACGGCATGGATCGCAGCATCGATGTGGCCATCTCCCGCCTGCGCAAAAAACTGTACGATNCGGCGCCGGAGGCGGTGCGCATCAAAACCATCCGTAACAAAGGTTATCTGTTCGCCCCTAACGCCTGGGAGACCCTCGCGCCATGAAAAAACTGTTCATTCAGTTCTTTCTCCTGCTGTTCGCCAGCTTTCTGGTGATGACCCTGCTGGTCGGGTTGGTCTACAAGGCCACGGCCGAGCGCGCGGGACGTCAATCAATGGACGATCTGATGAAAAGCTCGCTCTATCTGATCCGCAACGAACTGCGCACCCTGCCGCCGCGCGAGTGGCACAAAACCATCAGCCAGCTGGATCTCAACCTGTCGTTCAAAATGCACATTGAGCCGATAAATAAATACAAGCTCAGCAACAAAGCGCAGCAGCGCCTGACGCAGGGCGAAATTATCGCGCTGGACGACGAATACACCTTCATACAGCGCATTCCCCGCAGTCACTATGTGCTGGCGGTCGGCCCGATCCCTTATCTGTTTTTCCTACACGAAATGCGGATGCTGAACCTGCTGATGCTGGTTATCATCGGGCTTTCTCTTGCGCTGCCGGTCTTTTTATGGATACGGCCGCACTGGAAAGCGATGTTGCAATTGGAAACCGCGGCGCAGCGGCTCGGCGACGGTCATCTGGAGGAGCGCACCCACTTCGACAATACCTCCAGCCTGTTTCGTCTCGGCGTAGCGTTCAACCTAATGGCGGACAACCTCAATCAGCTAATCGCCAGCAAAAAACAGCTTATCGACAATATCGCGCATGANCTCCGCACGCCGCTGGTGCGCCTGCGTTACCGTCTCGCGATGAGCGAAAACCTGTCGGAAGACGAGCAAGAGGCGATTAATCGGGATATTGGCCAGTTAGAGTCTCTTATCGACGAGCTGCTGACCTACGCACGGCTGGACCGCCCTCAGGTAACGTTGCATCTCGAAGAGATCGATCTGCCCGCGTGGTTGGAGCAGCGGATAGCAGNCTTTCGGCTGGTCCATGCCGACAAGAGACTGGAACTGAACGCGCCCCGCCATCAGCGCTTCGGCTATGTGGACCTGCGTCTGATGGAGCGCGTGCTGAATAATCTGGTCAATAACGCACTGCGCTTCTGCCAACAAAGCATTCGCGTGGGGCTGACGCTCGATCGCGGCGTCGCCTGTCTGCAGATAGAGGATGACGGACCCGGCATTGCGCCGCAGGACCGGGAGAGCATCTTCGAGCCGTTTGTGCGCCTGGAGGCGGGCATACAGAACAGCAGCGGCGGCTGTGGGCTGGGGCTGGCGATCGTCCACGCGATCGTCCGCGCCTATGGCGGCACCATTCGCGCGGAGTCCAGCCCATTGGGCGGCGCCAAAATGACGTTTCTCTGGCCTATCGTCACCAGCGCGGCGGCGGCGGATAAGCTGGCGGCTAACGTTGTACAAACCGTTACACGCGGAAACCAAACACTCACAGACCGTTAGCGCATCATTCCCTATGCTCCTTACATCGGCCCAACACTGGGGTTCGAACGTAAACGGACAATGAGGAATTGATGATGAATAAAGTATTAGTGATGATCGCTGGCGCAACACTGGGTCTGTCCTCTGTAGCTTTTGCTGCCGACACCACCACCGCGCCTGCTGCAAACGCACCGACTACAACGACCACCACCACTCAGACCAAAGCCGATCACGCCAAAAAACACGTGAAAAAACAGGCAAAGAAAGCAACCGAGCAGAAAGCTCAGGCGACGAAAAAAGCGGCTAAGAAAAAAGCGGTAGCACCGGCTCAGAAAGCGCAGGCCGCCAAGAAAAAACACGCGAAAAAACCGGCTGCACAGAAAGCTCAGGCCGCTAAAAAACACGTGAAGAAAGCCAAAAAAGCCGTCACAACGCCGGCAGCCTAAGTCATAGGTCACACCACAGTACCTGACTCAATCCCCGCGCGAGCGGGGATCTATTTTGAAACAACGGTCTGAGATAAAAATAGATTCCTGAGCGAGCGGTTTTATCATGTTGAGTCAAAGGCACGTTTATCAACCGTCCGGCACCCCATCCAACGGGCGTCGATTTCATGGAGCCAGGATGATGTTACGTCGTTACTCCTTTGAAATTGTATTATCGCTTCTGCTCCTCGGCGCGTTGATCATCATGCTGTTTTTTCTCTGACGTTCGATCACTCGATAGCGTTTTCGACACCACGATAGCGCGTTCAACCCCCGCCCATCCGCCAACGCCGAAAACACCGTCGCCCCGCTCAGCTCTGAATTTTTGTACGTCGTTTCCATAATCGGGGAACTTGACCATACTGTTAACAGAAAATTTTTTGTTAAAGGCGAATTATTTCATGCGCATATCGGCCTGGCTGCTCTGTTCTTTCACCTTGTTGTCGACGGGCGTCAACGCCACCCCGCCGAAAGACGTCTTGCAGCAGCAACGCATTTTGTTCTTCCACCATGATGACCGCGACATCGTAGCGGATACCGCGCTTTGGCCGTGGCAGGCCATTGGTCAGGTAGAGACCGCCAGCGGCAATCTCTGCACGGCGACGCTGATCTCGCCGCATCTTGCGCTCACCGCCGGACACTGCGTACTGGCGCCTCCCGGCGTGGCTGACAAACCGGTGGCGCTGCGTTTTCACGCCACGCCGTCGGGATGGAAATATGAAACGCACAAGCTGGAAGCGATGGTCAATAAGCTGTTGGCTAAACAGCTCAAGGCAGACGGCGACGGTTGGATCGTCCCCCCTTCGGCGGCGCCGTTGGACTATGCGTTGATCAGGTTGGAAAAAACGCCGCCGGGCATTGCGCCACTGCCGCTGTGGCAAGGGTCCGCACAGGATCTCAAATCGGCGTTAAAACAGGCTGGCCGCAAAGTGACACAGGCCGGGTATCCCGAAGATCATCCCGATACGCTGTACCGGCATCATGACTGCCTTGTCACCGGTTGGAAAAATCAGGCGGTGTTGACGCACCGCTGCGATACGCTGCCTGGCGACAGCGGTTCGCCGCTGATGCTGAAAACGGGCGATAGCTGGGCGTTGGTGGCAATTCAGAGTTCGGCGCCGGACGCCAGCGAACGGGACCGGGCGGATAATCAGGCTGTCGCCGTTACGGCCATCCGTCAATCGCTGGATGTGTTATCCCAGCGCCCGGCACCGTGATCATTTCGGCGGCAGCTGGGGCTGGATGTCAGCCACCTCATGGTGAAGCACCAGAGGATCGGAGATCGAACCGAACTGTTCGTCGTCAGGGTACGTGACGGCCAACGGATAATCTTCGCCCGCAAACTGCCGTATCGCAGACAGGTCGTTCCAGTAGGNCGCCAGAAAAAGTGCTCACAGGCTCCCTGACGCCGCTGCTGCACTTCTGTCCCGCAGTTGCCGGGAATGCCTCGCGCATGATCGATGCCGGTGCGCTGCAAATGGCGGGCAAAGCCCCGCGCATGTTCGATGGGAACGCAGCCGTGCCAGGTTCTGACGATCATGGAGTAACGCCCGTATTGATTGACAAGTTATGCACGAAAAGTGCATTTACAACATTCAAATCAGCGTCAGTCGCAACAAATGACAACCCGCTCTACGTTGCATAATTCACCATCATTTATTACACCTAGATCACCTTCCGCCATTATGCGAGCTGCTCATGACCCTGATAGAACACCCCGACGATCTGCGTGCGCTTCAACAGGCCGTCACGCTGCTGGAAGCCCCGGCGCTGACGCTGCAAATCGCCGATGTGATTGGAAAGCCGTTGACCTGGAGCCTCGCGAGGCTGCCGCAGAGTCTGCAACGCAAGATCCAACAGAGCGTCCGGGCCGCGCTGCACAAAGCGGTTGATACCGCGCTCTATACGCTGGAGGATAATCCGCACCACGCCCCCTCACAGGGACTGCACCGGGTCGCCGCCGCCGCAACCGGCGCGGTCTCAGGATTCTTTGGGATGACCGGACTGCTGGTGGAACTGCCCATCAGCACAGCAATTATGATGCGCGCGGTGGCGGATATCGCCCGTAGCGAAGGGTTTTCGCTCGCGGACGAAGAAGTAAAAAGCGCCTGTGTGGAAGTCTTTGCGTTAGGCGGGCGAGACAAGACGCTGGACCCAACGGACTCGGGCTACTACGCGTCGCGGGCCATTCTGTCCGATATCACTCGCCATGCGTCGCGCGAGCTTATGGCAATGGTCAGCAAGAAAGGGTCGACGCGCACAGTGAGTTCACGCCACGCGGCGTCGATTCTGGCGAAGGTGATTGACGCGGTCGCCGCCCGGTTTGGCGTGACGCTGACGCAAAAAATGGCGGCGCAGATCATACCGGTGATTGGCGCCGCCAGCGGCGCCACGATCAATACTCTCTTCACCCAGCATTATCAAAACATGGCCAAAGGGCACTTCACGGTCAAACGTCTTGAATTGAAGTATGGCGAAGAGGAGATCAAAACGGCCTATCAGGGCATCAAAAATCGGACGCTAAGCCTGCCTGACGCTTAGCGTCCCCGAAACGGCGGCGTTACTCCGCCACCTGCTCCATCGCCTGCAGCACGCGCTTATCGGAGATAGGATAAGGCGTGCCCAGCTGCTGAGCGAAGTAGCTGACCCGCAGTTCCTCGATCATCCAGCGAATGGCTTTTACCTCCTCCGCTTCCTGCCGATCCGGCGGCAGCTTGTTCAACCACTGCTGCCATGCCTGACGCACCTGCTCCACCTTCAACATCTGCGCGCGGTCGCGGTGGACGTCCTGAGCCAGCTTATCCAACCGCCGTTCGATCGCATTCAAGTAGCGCAGGACATCCGGCAGACGCCGCCAACCGCTTTCCGTGACGAAGCCCCGAAAGACCAGACCGCTCATCTGGCTTTTGATATCGCTCAATCCCAGCGCCATCGCCATATCCACCCGCCCTTTCAGACGTTTGTTGATGGCGAAGACCGCGGTGAGGATTTTCTCCACCTGGCTGGCAATCTCGACCACCGTATCGTTCAACTCCGCGCGGACTTTATCGTGCAGACGCTGATAACCCTCTTCGCTCCACACCGGGCCGCCGGCCTCGGCGATCAGTTTGTCCACGCCGCAGGCGATGCAGTCGTCAATCAAATCCAGCACTTTGCCATAAGGGTTAAAGTACAGTCCCAGCTTCGCTTTGTTCGGCAGCTTTTCATGCAGGTATTTTATCGGCGATGGAATATTCAGTAACAGCAATCGACGCAGCCCTTTCCACATGGTCTGCTGCTGCTCATGCGGCGTGTCGAATAAGCGGATCGCCACGCTGTCCTTCTCGTCCACCAGTGCAGGATAGGCTTTGACCGCATAGCCGCCGCGTTTCTGTTCATAGCGGGTCGGGAGATCACCGAAACTCCAGATATGTAAATCGCTCTGTTCGATACCGTCGTCCGCCACGGCGGACAGCGTCTCCTGCACTTTCTCTTTGAGCTGCTCTTTCAGCGCGCTCAGGCTTTTACCCTCGCGCAACGGGCGATTTTTTTCATCGATAACGCGAAAGGTCATCTGCAAATGTTCAGGCACCTGCTCCCAATGCCACTCTTCACGAGGAATTGTGACGCCGGTCATCAGGCGCAGTTCACGCTCCAGCGCATCCAGCAGCCCTCGTTCCAGCGGTTTGGCGCGCGCCAGGAAGGCTTCGGCGTAGTTTGGCGCAGGCACGAAGCTACGGCGTATCGGCTTCGGTAACGACTTGATCAACGCAATCACCAGATCGCGACGAACGCCAGGGATCTGCCACTCAAAGCCTTCGTCCTGTACCTGATTGAGGATCGGCAGCGGAATATGCACGGTAACGCCGTCGGCGTCGGCGCCCGGTTCAAACTGGTAGCTCAGCCGCAGCTTCAGGTTGCCCTGCTGCCAGAAGTTTGGATAGTCCAACGCGCTGATGCTGCCCGCGCCCTCCTTGATCAGCATGGTTTTTTCGAAGTTGAGCAGGTCGGGGTTATCCGCTTCGGCCTTCTTCCACCACGCGTCGAAATGCCGGGAGGACACCACATCGTGCGGGATCCGCTGATCGTAGAAAGCGTACAGCGTTTCATCGTCCACCAAAATATCGCGGCGACGAGATTTATTTTCCAGATCCTCGACTTCGGCCATCAATTTCAAGTTGGCGCGGAAGAACGCATGACGCGTACGCCAGTCGCCTTCCACCAAGGCGTGACGAATAAACAGCTCGCGGGACACCACCGGGTCGATCGCGCCGTAGTTGACCTTGCGTGCCGCCACGATAGGCAAACCGTACAATGTCACTTTTTCCTGCGCGATCACCGCGCCCTGGGCTTTTTCCCAGTGCGGGTCGCTGTAACTGCGCTTGATCAGATGCTGCGCCAGCGGTTCCACCCACTCCGGCTCAATCCGCGCGGCGATGCGCCCCCACAGACGGCTGGTTTCCACCAGCTCGGCCACCATGGTCCACTTGGGCGGTTTCTTGAACAGACCGGAGGCGGGAAAAATGGAAAAGCGCATATTGCGCGCGCCGCTGAACTCCGGCTTCTCTACGTCTTTCTGACCGATGTGGGACAGCAGACCGGTCAGCAGCGCGCCATGCAGGCTGCGGTAGTCCGCGGGCTCGCTATTGACCGGCAGCCCCAGCGTTTTAACCGCCTGACGCAGCTGGGTATAGATATCCTGCCATTCACGCACCCGCAAATAGTTGAGGAAGTCGGTGCGGCACTGGCGACGGAACTGGCTCGACGACAGCGCTTTCTGCTGCTCCTGGAGATAGTTCCACAGGTTGACGAAGGCCATGAAATCGGACTCTTTATCAGCGAAACGACGATGCTTTTCATCCGACGCCTGCTTTTTGTCCAACGGCCGTTCGCGCGGGTCCTGAATGGACAGCGCGGCGGTCACAATCATCACTTCGCGCACGCAGCGCGTTTTTTGCGCTTCCAGCACCATGCGCGCCAATCGAGGGTCGATAGGCAGTTGCGCCAGCTGTCGGCCGAGCGGAGACAGTCGATAGTGGCCGTTTTCCACCGTCTGGATCGCACCCAACTCTTCCAACAAACGCACGCCGTCCTGAATATGGCGGCTGTCCGGCGCTTCCACAAACGGAAACGCGGCGATGTCGCCCAGACCGAGCGAGGTCATCTGCAAAATCACGGACGCCAAATTGGTGCGCAATATCTCCGGATCGGTGAACTCCGGACGCGACAGGAAGTCCTGCTCCGAGTAAAGGCGGATGCAGACCCCTGCCGCCACACGCCCGCAGCGTCCTTTACGTTGGTTGGCGGACGCCTGAGAAATCGCTTCGATCGGCAGGCGCTGCACCTTGGTGCGATAGCTATAACGGCTGATCCGCGCCGTGCCGGGGTCGATCACATAACGAATGCCGGGTACCGTTAGCGAGGTTTCTGCCACGTTGGNGGAGAGCACGATGCGCCTGCCGTGATGGGACTGAAAAACGCGGTTTTGCTCCTGATGGGACAGACGCGCATACAGCGGCAATATTTCGGTGTTCGGCAAATCGCGTCGCGTCAGCGCATCCGCCGTATCGCGAATTTCGCGCTCGCCGCTGAGGAAAATCAGAATATCGCCCGGACCTTCGTGACTCAGCTCATCCACCGCGTCGAAAATGGCCTGCAGCTGATCGCGATCGTTGTCCTCCGCCTCTTCCACCACCGGGCGGTAGCGCACGTCAACCGGATAGGTTCGACCGGAAACCTCGACGATGGGCGCGTTGTTAAAGTGACGAGAGAAGCGTTGCGGATCGATCGTCGCCGAGGTAATGATAACTTTCAAATCGGGCCGTTTCGGCAGCAGTTGGCGCAGATAACCCAGGATAAAGTCGATATTAAGGCTGCGTTCGTGCGCCTCATCGATGATGATGGTGTCGTACTGCATCAACAGTCGATCCTGTTGAATTTCCGCCAGCAGGATCCCGTCCGTCATCAGTTTGACCAGCGTATTGTCGCCGNCCTGATCGTTAAAACGAACCTTATAGCCCACCGTGCCGCCGAGCGGTATTTCCAGTTCGGCGGCAATACGATCCGCCACCGTGCGCGCCGCCAGACGACGCGGCTGGGTGTGGCCGATCAATCCCGTCACGCCACGGCCCAGCTCCAGACACATTTTCGGCAGCTGGGTCGTTTTCCCCGACCCCGTCTCCCCGGCCACAATCACCACCTGATGGTCGCGAATCGCCTGCATGATCGCGTCTTTTTTCTGGCTGACCGGCAACGCGTCGGGATAGCGAATGGCCGGCAGCGAGGCGCGGCGATTTTCCACCCGCTGGCGGGCCGTCGCCACGTCGGCTTCGATTTCGCGGGCGATGGCCGCCTGCGCTTCAGGATTTTTCACCTTTAGGGCGCCCTGAACCCGGCGACGCAGCCGTTGCTGGTCGCGCAGCATTAACGCATTGATGTGGGGATAAAATGCGGTGAGCTGTGATTTCACGGTTGGTTCCTTAAATACGTCTGGCAGACGTGGCGCAGAGACTGGACGCCACGCTTGGATTTGGCGGCGGGCATGGTATCACATTGACGCCGCAGGCTATAACCTACCTCCACGCCACGTTATTCAATTAAATCGAACAAGGTTCTCGAAATATTACGCTATCGCGTTTTTATTAGGCTGCTTATGATGAAACTCAACGGCGAACGACGCCACGGTGACTCCACCCACTGACTCTCCGAGACAAGGAACAGGCAATGAAGAAAGTATTAGTACTGAAATCGAGCATTCTGGCGGATTACTCTCAGTCTAACCAAATGGCAGACCACTTTGTTGCAGAGTGGCAGGCGGCGCACCCCGATGACGCAATCACCCTGCGCGATCTGGCCGCGCAGCCGATTCCTGTACTGGACGGCGAATTGGTTAGCGCGTTTCGTCCCTCAGAAACGCCGCTGACGCCGCGTCAACAGGAAGCGCTAGCGTTATCCGATACGCTGGTCGACGAACTTCAGTCCCATGACCTCATTGTGATCAACGCGCCGATGTACAACTTCAACATTTCGACGCAGTTGAAAAACTACATCGACTTCATCGCCCGCGCCGGCGTCACGTTCCGTTATACCGAGCAAGGCTCTGAAGGTCTGGTGAAAGGTAAACGCGCGCTGGTGCTGACGAGCCGCGGCGGTATTCATAAAGACACCCCGAGCGATCTGGTCACGCCGTATCTGAAGCTGATGTTGGGCTTTATCGGCATCACCGACGTCGAATTCGTGTTTGCCGAAGGGATTGGCTACGGTCCGGAAGTCGCTCAGAAAGCCTTGCAGGACGCGAAGACCCGGCTCACCGAACTGGCCAACGCGTAAGCTCTCTCTTCCCTCGTTCGTGTTAAGTGCTTTGGCTATATTACTTTTTTTGCGCGCCAGTCGGCGCGCTTTTTTTTATCTGCTCCGCGACGTCGGTATCGGACTTTTCCAGCAGCTGCGTGGCTTCTGGATCCGCCTTAATGTGAATATCGTGATCGATCTTCACATTCATGTTGATGGTGATCGGCGTGTCCGGCGCGGTCACTTCAATGCGCGGCGTACACCCGGTCAGAAAAAGGGCGGTCAGCCATAAAACGGCTCGTCTGTCATGCATCGTGTGGTTCCTCATTGGGTTGACCGCTGCTCCAGCGCGTTCTGTATCGTGTCGCCCCAGCGCAGGCTACGCCATAGCTGGAACAAATTTTCTTGATGACGATAGTTCAAATCAACCTGCTGCCGGGCATCTCGCGGCGAATTATGGCCGCTGATATAGGATTTCATCAACAGTTCCCCCTGATTGCTCAGTTGCAGCGTCGCGTCCGAACGGTCGATTTCCAGATAGCGCAGCCAGCGAACCAGCGCCGCGCTGACCATGTCGCTCTGAGCCACTTCATCCGCCAGGTCCTTATCCAGTCTCAGCGTCAACGCGCCATCGTTGGTGACGCGGCCGTTCTGCACCAGCATCGTCGGATGATTGAAATTGATCGGCAACACGCCGCTGACACGGCCGGACAACGCCACCTTTTTCACGTTAATCGCGGTCATCAGTTCACTGGTTTCAACTCCGTCCATCCGCAACAGCGCCGCATCATGCTGCGGAAAACGCAGCGGCGTCAGAGAAACCTTCCCGCGCAGCAGGCCCATCTCTACCCCGGCCAGCGTAAGCGGGTGTCGATCGCTGTAGGGATACGCGCCAAACACATCGGCCCGGATATTCTGTATCCGGAATCCGCTGTTCAACTCGGCGATACGCAATGAAACCGGTCGCGAAATGCCCAGTTGCCAACGCGGATCGGCATAACGATACGGTAGAACGAAATCTACGCCGCTGACGTCGCCGTCGTTGAGCCAAGCGCTGCCATTTTTGACCACCCAGTGACCGCCGACGCGAAAACCCTGTACGCGGGCCGCAGAAAACGCCCCCTGGCCGTAAAACTGCCCGCGGCGCAGTTTGATTTTCCAGTCCGGCGGCAGCAAAGGCTGGAATACGCGCAGCGACTGCGGCGGCCACCAGCCGCTGCCGCGCAGGCGCTCGCCGTCCCAGCGCCCGACCAGTTTAACCGGCCCGATCTCCTTGGCCTGCAACGCGCCGCGCCACAGAAAATGGTTGGGATGCTCGCCCTGCACCTGCACGTTCAGCTCGGCGGGCGGTAATGCGCCGCCGCCGGTGAATGCGATACGGTCAGCCACTAACCGGAACGCGCCCGCGAACGCATCCTGTTTCTGATTACGCTGCCATCGCAGCGGCTGCACCAACGTCAGCCGGGGTTTGGCGACGGTCATCGCGCCGTAACGCAGTTGGTTCAACCCGCTGGATAAGGTGCTGACTTCCAGCAACGCGTCTTCCCAGCGCCCGCGACCGGCGATGTCCCACCGACCCTGCAACGGCGGCAGCTGTCCTTTTCCCCAGTAGCGCCAATTCCAGACACCGTTGTCCGGCCAGAAGCGCTCCGCTTTGCCGTCCATATGCAGGTTGAAGCGTCCCCAGTAGGCGTCGTGGGCTTTGACGATCGCTTGCAGACGCCCGCTCACGCCTTGCGTATTGACCACGATCCCGGCCAGCGGCCAGCGCGCATCTTCCAGCGTCAGGCCGGGCTGGGGCTGTCCCCAGGCGCGGAGCAGGGAACCGGGCAGCAAGACCAGATCGGGATCCAGCAATGCGCCGCGCAGCACGCCCGGCAGCGTGGCTGAAAAGGACAAATTCGCCAGATTAGCCTGTCCGGCGAGTTGGATGCGCAGATCGCTATCACTCAGCCCGAGCGAACCTGGCCCTAACGTCAACACCGCGTTGGCCCGGCCGTTGCGACCCTGCGTTAACATATTGACGCGCGCCTCGATCTGAGGCAGTCCGTGTCTCTGACGCCAGTCGCGCAGCGCCAACGATAACCCGCCCGAGACCGGCTGCGCGCTGTACGGCCACGCCCAGCGTCCCTCGCTAACGGTGATAGCATCCGCGCTGACGCGCCACGGCAGACTCAACAACGGCGATGCATCCGCCTCTTTCGCCACCCTCAGCTCTCCCTGAGAGTCCTGCCAATTGAGCGTCGCCTGGACCGCCTCAGGTAAATCGAACGGCAGTCGGCCTGCCAGCAAATGTCCCTTTTCCGGGAGGCTGGTCAGCGAATCCGAAAGCTGCACTTCGCCTTCTATCCATAGCGGCGGGCGATCAGGCAGCGCGGTCAACTCCGCACGTCGCAGCGTCAATGTCCGTCCGACGAGGTCGGCCTGCAGTTTCAGACGTACATTATCGATGTTCAGTGATTGCTTCCCGTCACGGGAGGTCAAATGCAGCGCGCTGACGTCATCCAGCCACGGCGTCAGCGTCAGGCGCTCTACCGTCATCTCGCCCACGGGCAGACGCTGTTGCCACTCCGATAGACTCATCGACGTCTCTGAGGCGGAATTCTCGCTTTGCGGCCAGTGCGCGAGGCAGCTGCCATCCAGCGCCACGCTGGCGACATGAAGACGCCAGCCGTCATCCTGTCTCGTTAGACGGCCGTTATCGACGGTAAGTAGATGGCATTGAGGTAGTTGTATGGAGACACCCGGCACAGACAGTCCGCCCTGTTGCCAAGAGGGACGCTCGCCCAGCGCCACCGTCACGCCGGGGGGCGCCAGAAAGGTCAGCAGACGAGGTAGCCAGAGCGGCAACGTCAGCCAGCTTATCAGTATCACCAGCGCGATAGCGCCCAGCCCGAGGCCTACGCGAGGTAAAAAATGTTTATTCATTCGCCATCATTATGCATATCAGTCTTTGGTGAGCACGGCGTTGACTTCCACGCCATGCGAGGTTGAGCATCGATAACGGTAGCAGAATTCCGCTATTCAACGACTTCCGCTACAAAAAACAGCGATCATTCATCGGCCTGCATAATAGTCCCCCGACGTGACAGATACCACCCTTCACGCCAGCCGCCGGGTGAAGGTATGCTGTCTCTGTCTCGACCTCTACACGCCTCAAAACGCCCCCGGATATCGATAAACACTATCGCAACGGGCCAGATGTTTTGGCGGTGGGGTTCCTATCACACTCACTATTTTATGCTAGCCTAACCTAAAAATAGCGGGGTATCCGATGATGAAACTGGCTGTCTACAGCACCAAACAGTACGACCGTAAATATTTGGACCGTGTCAATCAGGACTATGGCTACCAGATGGAGTACTACGACTTCATGCTGAGCCCGCAGACGGTGAAAACCGCCGAGGGATTCGATGCCGTGTGTATTTTCGTCAACGACGACGGCGGGCGCGAAGTGCTGACCGAACTGGCGGCCCTCGGCGTCAAGATCGTGGCGTTGCGCTGCGCGGGTTTCAATAACGTCGATCTTGACGCGGCCAGAACGCTGGGGATAGCCGTGGTTTACGTGCCGGCCTATTCACCCGAAGCCGTGGCGGAACATACCGTCGGTATGATGATGAGCTTAAACCGGCGAATTCATCGCGCCTATCAGCGCACCCGCGATGCCAACTTCTCACTGGAAGGGCTGATTGGTTTCAACATGCATCGTCGTACGGCGGGGATTATTGGTACGGGAAAAATCGGGGTGGCCACGCTGCGCATCCTGAAAGGATTCGGCATGCGGCTGCTGGCGTTCGATCCTTATCCGAATCCGCAGGCCAGAGAGTTAGGGACGGAATATGTCGATCTAAAAACGCTGTACGCGGAATCGGACGTCATCTCGCTGCACTGCCCCATCACGCCGGAGAATCACCATCTGCTCAACGAGGTCGCTTTTTCGCAAATGAAAGACGGCGTGATGGTCATCAATACCAGCCGAGGCGGTCTCATTGATTCGCAGGCCGCGATCGACGCCCTCAAACAGCAAAAGCTCGGCGCGCTGGGACTGGATGTCTATGAAAACGAACACACGCTGTTCTTTATTGATAACTCGAACGACGTCATTCAGGATGATATTTTCCGTCGGCTTTCCGCCTGCCACAACGTGCTTTTTACGGGACATCAGGCGTTTCTGACGGAAGAAGCGCTAACCAGCATTGCCGGCACCACGCTGCAAAGCCTGCGTCAGATAAGCCTCGGCGAAGACTGCCCGTTCGCACTGACGTAATATCGCCACAGATCGGCTAGCGGAATCCTCCGGCCAGGCAGGAGCCATCTTCCAGCGACTGGGCGNCGCAGCGACGTCCGTTGGTCAGCAGACAGGTTCCTACGCTGGCGCCGTTCAATTGGCGGGCTAAGCCAATTCGCCCGCCAGCCAGCGTACAGGCAGCCGCGGCAGAGTCCTTACCCTGCCAGGCTGTTATTTCCTGAGCGGACAACGTCACCGCATCCGCCGGCACGACGGCGTTCTCCTCCGCCGTTTTTTCACTGCTGCCGCACCCGGCCAGCGCCAGCGCCATCCCCGCCAACATCCCCTGCCACACCTTCATGTCCCGCCCTCATCGCCCGATTAGTCCCAATCCTATTTACCACAGTTTATTGCGTGTTAGCAGACCGGCAAGCCGTTAGCAGTGAAAGTTTTTTGCAAAATGAAAAACAAGGCCACATCAAAACGGCCAAGAAGCGACTCTCCACGTTAAAATGACGGAGAAATCGCCGTCCGGCGTTGATGCAAAACGATGAGAACAATGAGATAGCGATTGTGGCGACGCTTGATGATAAACTTGCCCGCCATAAGCTTTATGCCCTAACCCTGCCTAAACCTGAACGTGAGCCACAGTGAAATGTCAGAAATTCAATCGGTGACGCCCAAACAGCAGTACAACCTGAATAAACTCCAGAAGCGCTTGCGCCGCAACGTGGGCGAGGCCATCGCCGCGTTTAATATGATCGAAGACGGCGACCGTATCATGGTGTGCCTCTCCGGCGGCAAAGACAGCTACACCATGCTGGAAATATTGCGCAACCTGCAGCAGAGCGCGCCGATTCAGTTCTCGCTGGTCGCCGTGAATCTGGATCAGAAACAGCCGGGGTTCCCGGAGCACGTGTTGCCGGAGTATCTCGACAGCCTGGGCGTCGAGTATAAAATTGTTGAAGAGAACACCTACGGGATCGTCAAAGAGAAGATCCCCGAGGGTAAAACCACCTGTTCGCTCTGCTCGCGTCTACGCCGCGGCATTTTGTACCGCACCGCCACCGAACTCGGGGCCACCAAAATTGCGCTCGGCCACCATCGCGACGACATATTGCAGACTCTGTTCCTGAATATGTTTTACGGCGGCAAGCTCAAAGGCATGCCGCCCAAGCTGATGAGCGACGACGGTAAACACGTCGTAATCCGCCCGCTGGCCTTCTGTCGGGAAAAGGATATCGAGCGTTTCGCCGAGGCGAAGCACTTCCCGATCATCCCTTGTAATTTGTGCGGCTCGCAGCCCAACCTGCAGCGTCAGGTGATTAAAGATCTGCTGCGCGACTGGGATAAGCGCTATCCGGGACGCATCGAAACCATGTTCACCGCCATACAAAACGTCGTGCCATCCCATCTCGCCGACGAAACGCTGTTCGACTTCAAATCCATCACACATAACAGCGACGTAGTGGACGGCGGCGATCTGGCGTTCGATCGGGAAACATTCCCGCTACAGCCGCTGGGCTGGCAGCCTGGGGATGATGAGATTGCGCCGCCCGCCGATCAGCGGTTGGACGTCGTCGAAGTTAAATAAAGGCGGTAATTCGTCTGAAGCGGCCGGTCTCTGTACCGGCCGTTTTTGTTTTTAGCGCGGGGCGTTGTGATGCAGATGAAAAAAAAGCCGGCATAACATTGCCGGCTTGGTGTGAATTAAATGTGCTATGCAGTAATTCAAAAAAGGAAGTAAGACAATATGGAGCGCAACGCCCATCGCTTGACGTTGCATTCACCTGCAGCCGGAATCTTGCCGTATGCGCCGTTCTGGAATGTTGATGTTGCTCAAAGTTGAACGATTCTTTTGAGTGCCGGGCGATAATATCGCATTTCCTAACTTGAAATTTGGCGGATTTTACATCCACTTACTTCGTTTTAACCACCACGCAACCATTAGCACCATAAAGACCAGCATCATGCAGAAGGAGATAAAGCCAATCGAACTGCCTGAGCCTGGGATGCCCCCCAAATTGACGCCGAACAACCCCGTAAGAAAGGTCGTCGGTAGAAACAGCATTGCCAGCACCGACATATTATATGTTCGCCGGTTCATCGACTCCGCCATCAGGGTGTTGATCTCATCCGCGATGACAGCAGTGCGGGCAATGCTGCCGTCCAGGTCTTCCAGTCCCCTTCCCAACCGTTCGGCAATTTCCATCATCCGGCGACGATCATCATCCTGGAGCCAGAAAAGTTTTTCCCCCGACAGACGAGAGAAAATATCGCGCTGCGGCGTCATGTAACGGCGCAGTACAATCAGCTGTTTACGGATTAGCGATAGCTCGCCGCGCGCAGGCATCGCCTGTTCCAGCAGCGCATCCTCCAGGTCGATAATGCGCTCGTGAAGCTGGTCGATGAACTCGCTGGTATCGTCAGTCAGCGCCTCGGCGATGGACACCAGCCAACTGCTGCTATCCGTCGGGCCATTGCCTTCTTTCAAGTCGCTCATCACGGCATCGATGGCCGCCACTTTGCGGCGGCGCGTTGAGACAATCAGTTTATCGGTAATGTAGATGCGGAGCGCCACCAGCTCATCCGGCCGCGCGTCGCCATTGTAATTGATGCTGCGGAGCGTTATCAGCGTGCCTTCCCCCAGCCGACTGACGCGGGGCCGCGCGCTTTCTCCTGACAACGCGTCGCGCACCGTATCGGGCAACAACCGGGTTTCCTGCAGCCAGCGGCTGCTTTCGGGTTGGGTAGAGTCCAGATGCAGCCAGCAGGGCTGAGTGTTGTTGACGATTTCGTTATCTTTGATGGAAATGACGCCGCCTTTTCCATCCAACTGATAAGAAAATACGGCGCCCGTGCGCTGCAATGCGGTTCCATTAATCACGTCTGCTTCCACTCGGTTTCTCCCATTGACTCCCCTTAGTCACTATCTTAGCGTTTCTGACCATAACGGCAACGACCCCGCGGCGGCCGGCCGCGGCGCGCGCGAGATCAGTGTTTGGTGATATAGAGCATATGGCTGTAAGCCGTATCTTCAGGATTATTAATGGGATAGCCCTTGACCCAGGGTTTAATCAAGCGGGCGTTGGTGTACTGGTAAATGGGCGCAATCGGCGCTTCATGGGTGAGGATTCGCTCGGCCTGATTGTACTCCTGATTCAGCCTCTGGCTGTCGGTCTGCCCGCCACTGTTCTTCATCAGCCGATCGTACTCCGCATTTTTGAAGCGCGAGATATTGCCGCTGTGCTGTGCGGTCATCAGCGATAAAAACGTCGAGGGTTCGTTGTAGTCGCCGACCCAGGAAGCACGCACGACGTCGAAATTACCGCTATTTCGGTTATCGATATAGGTCTTCCATTCCTGGTTGACCAGTTTGACATCGACACCCAGCGTTTTTTTCCACATGGAGGCGACGGCGATAGCCACCTGTTTATTGGTTTCCTGCGTGTTATACAGCAGGGACAACTTTAGTGGGTTGCCCGGACCGTAACCGGCCGCGCCCATCAGCGCCTTGGCCTGCGCATCCAGTTCAGCCTGCGAGTACTGCTCCAGCTCGTTCTGTTCCGGCGTGAATCCGGAGGTCACGTCCGGCGTCAGACGGTAGGCCGGTTTCTCGCCTGTTCCCAAGACCTTCTGAGCAATCACCTGTCGGTCAATCGCAAACGACAACGCCTTGCGCACCCGCTGATCGCTGGTCGGCGCTCTTTGTGTGTTGAAAGCATAGTAATAGGTGCCCAATTGAGGAGGCGTATATACCTCACCCGGCAGCGTCTTCAACAGTTTTTGATACTGGTTTTTTGGAAACGATTCGGTGATGTCGATATCGCCGGCCAGATAGCGCTTGGCGGCGTTAGACTCCTGACTGATCGGCAGATAGGTCACTTTGCGCAGGACCGTGTGAGCATGATCCCAATAGTTTTCGTTCGGCGTCAGCACCAACTTTTCATTGACCACGCGTTCGTCCAGCTTGAACGCGCCATTGCCCACTAGGTGGCCGGGGCGAGTCCAGTCAGCGCCGTATTTTTCCACCGTGGCCCGATGGACGGGAAACAGGCTGAAGTTCGCCATCAGATTGACGAAATACGGCACCGGCCGACTCAGCATCACCTTCAGCGTGTGGTCATCCATCGCGACGACGCCCAGTTGGTCGGGAGGCAATTTACCCGCCAGAATTTCGTCGGCGTTGACCATCCCGGCCAGACTAGCGAACCAGCTGAATGAGGAGGTGTTGGCCGGCGTGACCAGACGACGCCAGCTGTAGACAAAGTCCTTCGCGGTGACCGGATCGCCGTTGGACCAGCGTGCGTTATTGCGCAGGATAAACGTAAACGTGCGGTTGTCGCTGGTCTGCCAGCGCTCTGCCACACCGGGAACGGGATTGCCGTGCTCATCCTGATTCACCAGCCCTTCGAACAGGTCGCGTATCACCGGAATTTCAGGCAATCCGACGGCTTTGATCGGGTCCAGAGAGGCGGGTTCATCCTTGATATGGCGGACCACTTCTTGTTTGACGTCCAGCACGGTGCCGGCGGGAACCTGCGCGGCGTTGACGGCGCCGGTCAGCGTCGCCAGCAGTCCGGCGCAAAGGGCGGAATAGCGAAATGGCATCATGTGTTCGTTCCTTAAAATAGCTGCTGCGCGGGTCGCAAAAGATACCGGCCCCAACGAACCTGTAAAAATCGGTCATTCAGCGCTGAGGTCAACATTTCTTCTATCACGGTATTTTCTCTACGGATCCCTCTGAAAAACGACATAAATCCCCCTTTCGGGCGATGCATTATCATAGCTTGAAATCAGATTTTGCCTATCGGAATGACGCCAAATCCAAACATTCATCGATAAGGTCCCCGCAGCATCGCTGCATGGCCCTTGGGGAAAAGGATACCGCGCTAAAAGTCTGCTATTCCGCCGAGGAAAAGGTTAAAACGTGACTTAACCGAGACTTAGGTCGTCTTAAGTCGACTTACTTTTTTATACCAATGTTGATAATGTTGCCCTACACTGAACACCTTGTTAACCACCTGTAATAAAGGACGCAACCATGTCAAAGAATGTACNCTTCCAAGGTCAACCGCTACCGGTTTCCGGCGAATTCCCCGCTGTAGGCAGCAAGGCCAAGGCTTTCTCACTGGTGGCAAAAGACCTTTCTGATATTCCGCTGAGCCATTACGCGGGCAAACGTAAAATCCTGAACATTTTCCCGAGCATTGATACCGGTGTTTGCGCGACCTCCGTGCGTAAATTTAATCAGCTGGCTTCTGAGCTGAGCAACACCGTCGTACTGTGCATCTCTGCGGATCTGCCTTTCGCTCAGGCGCGTTTCTGCGGCGCAGAAGGGCTGAACAACGTGGACGTGCTCTCCACGCTGCGTGGCGCCGAGTTCAAAGAAAACTACGGCGTTGCTATCGCCGATGGCGGTCTGAAGGGATTAACGGCGCGCGCCGTCGTTGTGCTGGATGAAAATGACGTTGTGCTGCACAGCGAACTGGTCGACGAAATCACGACTGAACCAAACTACGATAAGGCGCTGGCTTCCCTGAAATAAGCGGAATCCCCTGCCTCAGCATCCCGGCCGACCGCGCCGGGGTGCTGCTCTTCCTCACTCGCCCACAGCCAGAGCTTTCCTCTCACTTTGATTCGTTTCGGACCGCCTGTTTCGTCGATGCATCCAGCATGCCCCAACCACCAACAGCAACATCACACTCCACTCCACGCCCAACGAGGCGATCAGCGCAACGTCATGGCGTCCCTGAAACCTATGCAGCAGATGAACCAGCACGGAGCCTAAAACGATAGGCCCCATTCCCATCGCCGTCTGCAGTACCGTGGACAACAGCGCGCCGCCCGATCCTGCATGAGATAGCGGTACATCCGATAAAAAAATGCGATAAAAGCTGCTGACGATAAAAGCCTGACCAAACCCGATCAGACAGGTCGCGGGCAATAGCGTCCACAGCGTTGGCTCAGGCCAGACCAAAGCCAGCGTGGCCATGAGCAGCAGCAGTCCGCTCATCTGGATAGCGCTGCCGATCATTAAGGTAGGAATATTGCCCTTGCGTTCCGTCACCCGGCTGCTAAGCAACGAGGCAATGAAATACGCCGTCCCCAACCCGATGAAGCTGTTGCCAGATTCCAGAGGCGAAAATCCGGCGCCGGATTGCAGTACATAGGCGACGATAAACATGAAGCCGCTCCAGCTGGAGAAAAACAGCAGGGCAATGGCGCAACCGAAACGAACGCTGGAAAGGCGGAACAGCGCGGGAGGCAGTAAAGGCTCCTGCCGACGTCGCTCTTGACGTCGTTCAACCCACCACAACAGCGGAAACAGGCCAAAGCTCGCCGCCAGCGTCGCGATACAGCTCAAGGGCCAGTGCCATAGCGGCCCCAAAGCCAGAGGAAACAGCAGGCATGACAGGGCCAGCGCCAGCAATACGGTGCCGGGAAAATCAATCGCCTTGCGCTTATCGCTACGGGTGTTCGGCACCCAAAACGGCGCAAAAATCAGAATGAGCAGGCAGAACGGCAAATTCACCAGAAAGGCGCTGCGCCAGCCGTATCCACCAATATCCAGCTTCAGCAGGGTTCCGCCCAGCACTTGTCCAATGATGAAGGCCAATCCGCCGATGGCGCTGTAGAGCCCTAACGTCCGGGCATGCCGCCGTCCGCTCAGGCAGACATGGATCGTCGCCAGGATTTGCGGGACGGACAGCGCGGCGCCAATCCCTTGCAGCGTCCGCGCAAACAGCAGTAGCCATACGGACTGCGCAATACCGCATAACAGCGAGGCCACGCCGAACACGGCTACGCCTGCCATAAAAATCCGCCGCCGCCCGAGGTTATCGCCCAGACGTCCGCCCATCGCCAACGCGACGGCGAACGCTACACCGTAAACCGCGACAATCAGCTCCAGTTCCGCCGGACTCGCGGAGAGCGAACGGGCGATAGATTCCAGAGCGACGTTAACGATGGAAAAATCAATCATCGGCAGGAGTTGCCCGGCCAGTAATACCACCAGCCCGAGACGACTCAACCCATGTAATGGTGATCCTTGCTTCATTGTGTGTACCCATTGTATTCGTTATCCACGAGCGCTAGCATCGTGGTTAATGAAAACGGGTACCAGTTCTTGATTATCCTGGTATAAATTCCACCTGTCTGGCGCGGAGTCCTTGATATGTCAGCACTAACCACGGCCCCCCTTCCTGACAGTACCGAACAAAACCGCAGGCTTACGCTGGGGAAATTCCTGCGCACACGCAGAGAGAGTCTGGACCCGGAGCGGTTAGGGCTGTCTACCCCGCGTAAGCGGCGTACGCCGGGGCTGCGTCGAGAAGACGTCGCCCTGCTGGCGGATGTCGGTATCACTTGGTACACCTGGCTGGAACAGGGACGCCCTATCAAAACGTCCGTAAAAACGCTGCTGGCGATCGCCAAAGCGCTACAGTTTAACGAGGNGGAGACCCGGCACCTGTTCATGTTGGCAGAACTGCCCTTTTCGCCAACAGTGCGCGCCAGCTGCGAGAAAATCAACGAAGACAGCCAGACAATTCTGGACCAGCTTAACCCTTATCCCGCCGTCATCGTCAACGCCCGCTTCAGCATTCTGGGCTTCAATCAATCCTGGTGCCGGCTGCTCAATATCGATTTGAATCAGATCCCGCATGAAGATCGTAACTGCATCTATCTGGCCTTCACGCACCCTGACTGGCAGAAAGGCCTGGCGGACTTGCAGGAATTTCTTCCCAACATGGTCGCCATGTTTCGAGCGCGGCTGGTGGAACACAGCGGTGAACCGCTATGGGAAACGCTGTTGCAGCGCTGCCTGAACGAATCAGAGCTGTTTCGCCAGCTTTGGCACCAACGCTATGAAATACAGGGCGTGATAAACAAGGTGAAGCGTTTCCAGCATCCGCTGCTGGGCGTCATTTCTCTGCGGCAGATNAACTGGTGGACGGCCAGCCATAACGGCGATCGCATGCTGGTCTACATGCCCGCTGAGGCGCAGGATAAACAGATGCTGGAAAAATTGGCCCGGCTGGATTTCCCCGTCTGAAACGCCGAGGTTGCGTCCTATCGAAAAGCAGGAGAATGCACCATGTTTCCGTTAATCACGCCCCGTTTTTTTATTCGCCCTTTCACCCCGGACGATATCCCGCAGCTCGCTGAGGCCGTACGTGAGTCCAAAGATACCCTTGGGCGCTGGCTGTCTTGGTGCACCGATGAATACAGCATCCCCGAGATGTCACGCTGGGTCGCCCAGAGCGCGCTGCGGATTAAGGAAGGTATGGCGTTTGACCTTGCCATCATTGAACAAAACTCCGGGCGGCTGATGGGCTCCGTCGGCATCAACAGCATTCAATCCGGCTATCAGATGGGGAACATCGGCTATTGGGTGCGTCAATCCGAGCAAGGGCAGCAGATCGCTCTCGAGGCCGTAAAGGCGATCACCGCTTTCGGTTTCGACCAGCTGGGGCTTACCCGACTGGAGATTATCGCGGCTGAACACAACCTGCCGAGCCGCCGCATCGCAGAAAAAGCCGGAGCGCGTTTCGAAGGCATCGCTTACAACCGTCTGGTCATCCACGGCCACCCCACCGACGCCGCCATGTACTCGCTGATCCCTACGCGTTAATGCGTGGGTAAGAGAGACGCGACAGTCTTGCCCGCCGACCTCTCACAGACTGAAAAGAGTGATGGATTCAGGTCGCCGTGCGGCCGACGAGGAGCAAGGTCTTGGCTCATGCCGATGAGATGGCGGACGACACATCACGGTAAAGGAAATCAGCGAACCGTCAGGACGTACTGCCACGTCGCAACCTTTAGGAGGATGACTCCTCGTCGCCCGGCGCTTTACGTGCGCTCAGCCCATACTCGCGCAGCTTGTTGGCGATAGCAGTATGGGATACGCCCAGTCGTTTAGCCAGCTTGCGCGTGCTGGGATAGCTCTGGTAAAGGCGAGTCAGAACGGAGCGTTCGAACCGTTTGGTGATGTCATCCAGTGAACCTTCCAGCAGCGTTTCGCTGTGCGCCAGCGCAGAGGAGAACGCGGGTAAGTCGATATCCTGCAGAGTCAGCGTGTCGCCGTCCAACTGGGTCAGCGCCCGGTAAATGATATTTTTCAACTGCCGCACGTTGCCCGGCCAGCCATATTGGGGCAGAAGTTGTCGCACTTCGGGCGCGATGCGCGGATGACGCATTCCCTGTTCGTCCGCAAAACGCGCGACGAACAGCTCGACCAGCGGCATGACGTCTTCCGGACACGCCCGCAAAGGCGGAAGCTCCAGCGTCAACACGTTCAGGCGGTAATAAAGATCTTCCCGGAACTGGCCGCGCTGCACCAGTTCCAACAGATTCTTCTGCGTAGCGCAAATCACCCGCACGTCAACGTGCAGCTCGTGCTCTTCCCCCACCCGTCGGAACGTCCCATCGTTGAGAAAACGCAGCAGCTTGGTTTGCATTTGGGGCGACATTTCGCCGACCTCATCCAGCAGCACCGATCCGCCGTTCGCCTGCTCGAAGAAGCCTTTTTTGCCTTCCAGCGCATTCGGATAAGCGCCCGGCGCATGGCCGTAAAGCTCGCTTTCCATCACGTCGTCCGGCAAAGCCGCGCAGTTCAGAGCCAGAAAGGGCTGAGCGGAGCGGTGGCTACGCAGATGACAAGCGCGTGCCAGCATGTCTTTACCGGTGCCGGTTTCGCCGACGATCAGCAGCGGCGCATCCAACGGCGCCAGCTTACGCGCCCGCTCCATCACCTGACGCATTGTCGGACTGACGGCAACGACAGTGTCGAAAACGCGGTCGTCGTTCGCGGACAAATTTTGTAGCTGATGCCCCATCCGCGCCGTGGATTTGAGCATGATCAGCGCACCTGAGGCGATTGAATCTCCGCTCTCGTCGTTCAGATAGACCGGCGTAACCTCCAACAGGAAATCCCGGCCGCGGACCACGACGCGCTCCGTTTCCGATTTTGCGCCCTGCTCCAGCCAGCGGTTAAAGGCGTAGCGGCCAATTAATTGGTTGATGTTCAACTGAGAGACTTTATCCGCCGTCTGCCCAAACAGCGTCAGCGCTGCGGCGTTCATCATTTCGACGCGACCTTTAAGATCGACGGACAGAACGGCCTCGGGCATGGATTCCAGCAGCGCTTTCAACGCGCGATGCTCGCGTTCGGAAGGCATAAACGAAACGGTGCGGACATCGCTGACGCCTTGCGTACGCCGGATGTCCGCCATCAGCGCCCGAAAATCTTCGACGCGCAGCGAATCAACGTGGAGATAGATTCGTCCGGCAGCGGCAATTTCTATACCGCGCAGATCGATGTTGCGCAGCACCAGCAGATCCAACAGTTCACGAGTCAGACCCATACGGTCTTTACAAAAAACTTCCAGACGCATCAACATACCTTCTTCTTCAGGCGCGCGGGGGGACGAAAGCCGAATGATACCCTATTCGCCGTCGTCGGATGAAGCAGAGTGTCAGCAAAAGTTGACACTCTACTCAGGCCTGGCGTGTTCTGGCGGCGGCGCATCACGCCGCTTCATCAGGGCGATCGCCCCTCCCATCGCCAGCATCAGGATAGAGAGTGCGGACAGCAGCAGGAAGCTGACGGCCTAGTTGCCGAACAACGTATGAAGCCCGCCGGTCACCAGCGGTCCCACCGACGCCAGAGAATATCCCACGCCCTGTACGGCCGAAGAAAAGCGACGGTTTTCATCCAGATCGCGCGCGTGGTCCATGATCAGCATGAAAATCGCGGTAAAGCCGCCGCCCTGCGCGATACCGCTGGCCAACGACCAAAGCGGCCATTGATGCGGCCAGTAATACATCCCCGCCGGCGTCAGCATCCAAAATACGCCGACGATCGCCAGCAAGAATGCCCGAGGTACGCGCCATAGCGAGGCCACCATCGGTACGCCGAACGAACCGATTAGCGCCGTGATTTGGAAGACCGAGGCGATCAGACCGGCCTCCGCAAGGCTCATTCCCGCTTCCTGCGTTAAGTAGGCGGGCAGCCAGGCGGTCATGCCGTAGTAGATGAAAAGGTGAACGGTGAAGGCCGTCACCAGATACCACAGAATTGGCTGACGCCAGAACGTGAGCGACGGCAACGGCGACAGGCTAATTTGAACCTTGATCGGGACGGAGCCGCTCTCCGGCTGACGCGCGCCGCGTTTGCGTTGAATCACGCGTCCCCAGACCGCCAGCGCCACTATCGCCAGCACGCACCAGATCCCCAGCGCCACCCGCCAGCCAAACAGCAGCGCCAGCGGCGCGGTCAACGCGGAAGTCAACATAGTGCCGACATTAATGGCCGCCGTGTACAGTCCAGTGGCCATATTGCGCCGCTGATGGAAGTCCCGGGCGATCACCATCAGGCAGACGATATTGCCGACGGTCAGTGACGCGCCGATCGTCAACGTCCCCGCCAATGCCATCGTGACGCCGCCCATAGGCCGCAGCAGCGTCCCCACCGTCGCGCCAATCAGGGACACTATAATCGCCCTCTCTATGCCCATGCGAGAGATGAGTAGCGACGCCAACGGCGTCAGCAGGCCGAAGCACAGCACGGGGATCGTGGTCAGCAGCCCCGCGAGGGTCACGCTGATGTGAAGATCGGCGCGAATTTGGTCGATAACCGGCGCAATCGCGGTTAGGGGGCTGCGCAAATTGAGCGCGAGGGCAAGCAAAGCGAAAAGGATCAGAAGCGGCAACCGCAGTCGGTTATTACGCATAGTGGCATCACATGAAAAGGCGAACAGCCTGGTGTCATCGTGGATGCAATATACGCTTTTCCCTTCCTGCGATCACCGTTGGCGGCTCGGGGTCAGGCGAATTATTTTTTGTCGGCGAGCGTGGATTTCAGCTGGCCGACCAGCTCGCGTCGGAAATCCCCCAGGCGCGGCTTATCGTCCAGCCACGGCAACGGGCGGCACAGCTCCATCGCTTTGATGCCGAGACGCGCGGTCAGAAGCCCGGCCCCCAACCCCTGAGCGACGCGCGCGGACAGTCGGGCTGCGAGATCCTGCGACATCCAGTCCATTCCGATTTCACGCACCAGCTCGGATGCGCCGGCGAAAGCGACATTGAGCAGCACCAGACGAAACAGGCGAATGCGGCTAAAATAGCCCAATTCAATGCCGTATAGCGCGGCGATCCGATTGACCAGCCGCAGGTTGCGCCAGGCAATGAAAGCCATGTCCACCAACGCTAACGGACTCACGGCGACCATCAGGGCGGATTCGGCTGCATATCGGCTGATTTCTCGCCGCGCCTGCACGTCCAGCACCGGCTGCACCAGTTCCGCGTACAGCGCCACCACTTCCCGGTCGTTGTGGGTTTCATGCAGCGAGGCAAGCCATCGCTGCATCGCCGGGTGTCCGTGGTCCAGTTGCGCCTGCCGCGCCAGTTGTTCGCAAAATTCACGCCCCGCGCCCATCCCGTGGCTGTGCAACAACTCGGCGGCGCGGTCGCGCGCCTCCGCCCGTTGGCGCAGGCGGTATAGCCGACGCCACTCCATCGCCAGCGAGCCAACCCCCGCGCCGACGATCAGCGTTCCGGCGGCGATACCGCCGAGAGAAATCCAGTCCTGATTCAGCCACGCATGGTGAAGCGACTGTATGCCCTGCGCGACGGCGCTGGCGCCAAACAGCGCGACGCCAGCCATCGCCATGCGCCGCCACAGGCTGCGGCGTGGACGCAACGCGCGGCTGACGGCGGCTTCCGCCCCCCCCTCTTCCTGCTCGTTTTCCGTCAGCGTGGGCGTGAATTGATGAGCGTTCTCCTCGTCGAAAGTCACGTTGGGGCGCAACGTCGGCGGCAAGTCCATCGGCGACGCCTCTTCGAACCTCATTCGTGGTTTAAGCGGTTCAGTCATCGCATTTTATCCCCCAGTAAATAGTCCATCACCGTATCCAGGCGAATATGCGGCAGCGGCGTATCAATGCTCATTTCCGGCGGTCGAAAGGCATCGAAATGAAACCCTTGTTCGCGCCAGAATGCCGGTCCCGGAAGACGTGACGGCACTTCGCCGGGATAGACCGTCAGCGGCTCCCCATCGCTGAGCCGATGGCCCTTCAGCGCGGGAATTTTCTGCCCTTGGTGGTCGACCAGACCGCTTTGCGTCGCCTGCACGGAGGCAATCCCGGCACACTCCATGCTGATGCCCTCAAACGCCGCGTTTTGCCAGGCGTCCTGTACCAACTGCTGCAACAGCGACACCAGATTGGCGTGCTGATCGGTGGTGATATGATCCGCCTTTGTCGCGGCGAATATCAGCTTGTCGATACAGGGAGAGAACAGGNGGCGAAACAGCGTGCGTTTGCCGTAATGAAAGCTCTGCATCAGCTGCGTCAGCGCCAGGCGCATGTCGTTAAACGCCTGCACGCCGCTGTTCAACGGCTGCAAGCAGTCCACCAGCACAATCTGGCGGTCAAAGCGCACGAAGTGCTGCTTATAAAACCCCTTCACCACATGTTGACAGTAGTAATCAAAACGCTGACGCAACATGCCTATGTTGGTCGATGCGTCAGCCTGCGCCAGCGCGGACTCCTGCCCGTCGCGGCTCTGCGGCCAAGGGAAGAATTGTAGTACCGGCGCGCCCGCCAGATCGCCGGGCAGCACCAGTCGGCCCGGCTGAATAAAGTGCAGGCCTTCCCGTTTGCAGCGCAACAGATAATCCGTGTAGGCCTGAGCCACCGCCGCCAGTTGGTTCTCATCCGCAGGCGCTAAGGGATCCAGCTGTTCGCACAGCGACAGCCAAGGCTGCGCCCACGTGCGCCGTTCGCCCTGAAGCAGTCCGCTCATCTGATGGGACCAGTCCAAATAACGTTGCTCCAACATCGGCAGGTCCAGCAGCCACTCCCCCGGATAGTCGACGATTTCCAGATACAGCGTGGAGTTGTCTTTGAAATGCCGCAGCAGCGAGTCATTGGAGCGGTAGCGCAGCGCCAGTCTAATCTCGCTGACGCCGCGCGTCGGCGTCGGCCAGTCCGGCGGCTCGCCGTATAGCGCGGCCATGCCTTCGTCGTAGGCGAAGCGCGGTACGCCCAAATCACGCTGCGGGATGCGTCGCGCACCCAGCAAACGGTTTTCGCGTACGGGCGAAAACAGCGGCAGACGCGCGCCGTTATGCACCGACAACAGTTGATTGACCAGCGCCGTGATGAACGCGGTTTTTCCGCTGCGGCTCAGGCCAGTGACGGCCAGACGCAGATGACGGTCGACGCCGCGATTCATCAGCGCGCCGATGTCTTGCTGCAGTCGATTCAGGGGATTTGCCATGACGCTCCTTTCCCTGTGTGTCGCTTCTAAGGAAGATAATAGGTCAACGCTATTATGGTGCCCGACGGCAAAATGCGAAAGCGCACGTGTCGGGGTCATAGATAGGCCACGGCGTTAGCGCAGGCTTAACCGTGGCAGATAGGATTACATCTGGCGAAACTGACTGCGCACGCCGTAAGTTTCTGAAGTGATGTAGCGCTCGATATCTCGCAGACGGCGCTCGCTTTCCATCAGCTGCGCATCCGCCTGATCCAACAGTTGGTTGGGAGAGGCGTCCGGCGTCCCGTAAGCGGCAGGCGGCGCCGGATCCAGAATAAAGCTCAGCACGATATACGCCACGACGGTAAAGAAGAACAGGCCAAAGAAGATCGACAGCACGGCAATCAGGCGGATCAGCTTCACCGGCACGTCGAAATAGTGGGCCAGTCCGGCGCAAACGCCTTTGATCATGCCCTCTTCCGGCATCAGATACAGCTTTTTAGCACTCCGGTTCAGTCTCATCAGGATTGTCTCCAGTTCGGATGTTTTGCATCCAGAATCTCTTCCAGCGTCTCAATACGTTCGCGCATACGCTGCGCGTCTTGCGTCAATGTGTGCAGCTGCTGCATATCCGCCGTCCCCAACTGAGCACGGTTTTTTCGCTGACTGTAATGCAACCAAAGCCAGAGCGGAGCGACGAATAGCAGAAAAATGGTCAGCGGTATCATCGTCAGAACCAAGGCGCCCATTTTCTCTCCTTAATAATCATGATGCGTATCTCAGGCTGCCGCCGACGGCGACAGCCCTGGCGGTTACTCCGCAGGTTTTNCTTTAGCTTTTAACGCCGCCAGTTGCGCGTCGATTTCATCGTTCGCTTTCAGCTCGGTGAACTGCTGATCCAGCGTTTTCTGCTTACCCAGACCGACGCTTTCACCTTCGGCTTCGATGGAGTCGATCCGACGTTCAAACTGCTCGAAGCGCGCCAGCGCCTCATCCAGCTTACCGCTATCCAACTGACGGCGAATATCGCGCGAAGAGCTGGCGGCCTGATGACGCAGCGTCAGCGCTTTCTGGCGTGCGCGAGTTTCGGTCAGTTTATTTTCCAGCTCGCCGATTTCACGCTTCATGCGCTCCAGCGTTTCATCGACGTTCTCTGCTTCCTGCTCCAGCACGGCGATGAGTTCGGTCAACTTCTGCTTCTCAATCAGGGCGGCGCGAGCCAGATCTTCTTTATCTTTACGCAGCGCCAGCTCCGCTTTTTCCTGCCATTCCGTCTGTTGGGCGTGAGCCTGGCTGATGCGGCGCGCCAGCTGCTTTTTCTCCGCCAGCGCTCGCGCTGAAGTGGAACGCACTTCGACCAGCGTGTCTTCCATTTCCTGAATCATGAGCCGAACCAGCTTCTGGGGATCTTCCGCCTTGTCCAGCAAGGAGGTGATGTTGGCGTTAACGATGTCGGCGAAACGAGAAAAAATACCCATAGTGTTATCCTCTTGATAATTTCCGGCGTCTTAGTACGCCCGTTGGATCCGCCCCGGTGTATCGGGTCACGTTCTCTTCGTCAGGTATTTCAATATCCGTGCCAATGTCGCAAACAGAAATAGTTAACTGAATTTAAAAGCATTATTATTTTTTACGGAATGACGCGCGACTGCTATGCTGGTTAAATTCGCTAACAGTTAGTCAATATCACAAGGTGATCAGGTGGCCTACGAACAAGACTCGCTGCTGGGGGAAGCCAACAGCTTCCTCGAAATGCTGGAACAGGTTTCCCAGCTCGCGCAGCTCAACAAACCGGTGTTGGTGATCGGCGAGCGCGGTACCGGCAAAGAGCTGATCGCCAGCCGCCTGCACTACCTGTCTCCCCGCTGGCAAGGGCCGTTCATTTCACTTAACTGCGCCGCCTTAAATGAAAACCTGCTGGACTCGGAGCTGTTCGGCCATGAAGCCGGCGCATTCACCGGCGCGCAAAAGCGTCATCTCGGCCGTTTCGAACGCGCCGACGGCGGCACGCTGTTTTTGGATGAACTGGCGACCGCGCCGATGCTGGTGCAGGAGAAACTGCTGCGCGTCATCGAATACGGCGTGCTGGAACGCGTGGGCGGCGGACAATCTTTGCAGGTCGACGTGCGTTTGGTGTGCGCCACTAACGACGATCTTCCCGCGCTGGCGGCGCAGGGGAAATTTCGCGCCGACCTGCTGGACCGCCTGGCGTTCGACGTGGTTCAGCTTCCGCCGCTGCGCCAGCGTCAGCAGGACATCATGCTGCTGGCGGAGCATTTTGCCGTTCAGATGTGCCGGGAGCTGGGACTTCCGCTTTTCCCTGGGCTGACCGATCGCGCGCAACGCACCCTCCTCGACTACAGCTGGCCCGGCAACGTACGCGAACTTAAAAATGTGGTGGAACGCTCCGTTTATCGCCACGGCACCAGCAGCGAACCGCTGGACCATATCATCATCAACCCGTTTCAACCGAGCGCGCCTCTCTCGGTGCCGGACACCGCGCCAGACACCCTGCCCGCGCTGCCGCTGGATATGCGCGGCTGGCTGAGTCAGCAGGAGCAGCAACTGTTGCAGCGAGCGCTGGCTCAGTCCCGCTTCAACCAGCGCAAGGCCGCCGAGATGCTGGGACTGAGCTACCATCAGCTGCGCGGACTGCTGAAAAAGCACGCCATCACGGTCAATGAGCTTTAAATCTCGACCTGCCGATGGAAAAAGCAAGCCCGCACGATGGTGAAAAAGGCGACGGTTGGCGACAAGGAATTGGGACGAGACGCAGAGTGCGTTACACTCTGTCTATCGCATATTGCCTGAAAACTCCCGTATGTCTGGAAAATATACTCTTGCGCTAGCGTTGGCCTGGTTAACAGGTTCCGCGCTGGCTGCACCGTTGCCGCCCACGCCAAGCCCGACGCCGCCGGAAGATATTCGCAGCAGCGGCTTCGTGTATTGCGTCAACGACGAACTGACGACGTTCAACCCGCAGATGGCGCGCAGTGGCGCGATGGTGGATACCCTCGCCGCACAGCTGTACGATCGCCTGCTCGGCGTGGACCCCTATACCTATCGCCTGGTTCCTGAGCTGGCCCAACGTTGGGAAGTGCTGGACAACGGCGCGACCTACCGCTTCACGCTGCGCCACGATGTCCCGTTTCAACACACCGCATGGTTTGCGCCCACCCGCGCCATGAACGCAAACGACGTGCTGTTCAGCTTCGAACGAATGCTGGATGAACATCACCCGTTTCACGACATCAACGGCGGCGAATACCCCTATTTCGACAGCCTGCAGTTCGCCGATACGGTGCAGAGTATTCGCAAAATCGGCGATTACGCCATTGAGATCCGTCTTAACAAACCGGACGCGTCGTTCCTGTGGCACCTGGCGACACACTACGCGCCGGTCCTGTCGGCTGAATATGCCCAACAGTTGCAAAAGCAGGATAAAAAGGAGCTGATCGACCGCCAACCGGTCGGCACCGGCCCTTACATGCTGAACGAATATCGCTACGGACAGTTTGTGCGTCTGCGGCGCAATAACGACTACTGGCGCGGTCAACCGCGCATGGAACAGGTGGTGTTTGACCTTGGCGCGGGCGGCACCGGACGGCTGTCCAAGCTGCTAACCGGCGAGTGCGATGTCCTGGCCTATCCGGCCGCCAGTCAGCTCAGCATCCTACGTAACGACCCTCGCCTGCGTCTGTCGCTGCGCCCTGGCATGAACGTCGCCTATCTGGCGTTCAACGTGCGTAAGCCGCCGCTGGACGACCCTCGCGTCCGCCATGCGCTGGCGCTGGCAATCAATAATGACCGCCTGATGCAGTCGATTTATTACGGCACGGCGGAAACCGCCGCCTCCATTTTGCCTCGCGCGTCATGGGCCTATAACAGCGAGGCGCAGATCACCGCGTACAATCCGGAGAAGTCCCGTCGGATGCTTCAGGAACTGGGGGTGAATCAGTTGCACCTTCAGCTGTGGGTGCCTAGCACATCACAGTCCTACAACCCCAGTCCGGTGAAAACCGCGGAGCTGATTCAGGCCGATCTGGCCCAGGTGGGCGTTGAAGTGACGCTGATACCGGTCGAGGGCCGCTTTCAGGAAGCGCGCCTGATGGAAATGAATCACGACCTGACCCTCGCCGGCTGGGCCACGGACAGCAACGATCCGGACAGCGTATTCCGCCCCCTGCTCAGCTGCGCCGCCATCCGGTCGCAAACCAACTATGCCCACTGGTGCGATAGCGGATTCGATCAAGTGTTGCAGGACGCGCTTTCGTCGCAACAGCTCTCCAAGCGCATCGATTACTACCAGCAGGCGCACCAAATTCTGGCGGACCAGCTGCCGGTGCTGCCGCTGGCGTCCTCGCTGCGCATGCAGGCCTATCGTTATGATATGAAAGGGTTGGTGCTCAGTCCCTTCGGCAATACCTCTTTCGCCGGAGTCTACCGCGAAAGCGATGCGCCGCAGCCTGCACTTCCGGAATTGCCGCCGATGGAAGGAGTCGCGCCGTGATTATCTATGCCTTGCGCCGCCTGTTATTGCTGGTGGTGACGCTATTTCTGCTGACGCTGGTCGGCTTTAGCCTGCTCTATTTCACGCCGAACGCCCCGCTGCGAGGCGTAGCGCTGTTTGACGCCTACCGCTTCTATATCGTTGGCCTGTTCCAATGGAACTTCGGGCTGTCCAGCATCAACGGACAACCGGTCAGCGAACAGCTGAAAGAGGNGTTGCCCGCCACGATAGAGCTGTGCGTGCTGGCCTTTTCGCTCGCGCTGGTCATTGGTATCGTGCTGGGGATCACCGCAGGCATCCTGCAAAACAAAACGCAGGATAAGATTCTGAGCGGGCTGGCGCTGCTGGGATTCTCGCTGCCGGTCTACTGGCTGGCGCTATTGATGACGCTGTTCTTTTCGCTGCATCTGGGCTGGCTGCCGGTCTCCGGCCGTTTTGACTTGCTCTATCAGGTGCCGCGCGTCACCGGGTTTTCGCTGATTGACGCCTGGCTGGCGAAGTCCCCCTACCGCGACGAGATGATGATGAGCGCCGTTCGCCACCTGATTCTGCCGGTATCAGTGCTGTCCGTCGCCCCGACGACGGAAGTGTTCCGATTGATGCGGATCAGCACTACCGAAATTATCGGCAAAAGCTACATCAAGGCGGCCTACACGCGGGGACTGTCGCGTACCACCATCATTCGCCGTCATTTGTTGCACAACGCGTTGCCGCCCATCATTCCCAAGCTGGGACTGCAGTTTTCCGCCATGCTGACGCTGGCGATGATTACCGAAGTGGTGTTCAGCTGGCCGGGCGCAGGACGCTGGCTGGTGAACGCCATTCGCCAGCAGGACTACGCTGCGATTTCGGGAGGCGTCATGGTGATTGGTATGATGGTTTCCTCTATCGGCGTGCTGTCGGATATCTGGGGGGCGATGGCTAACCCGTTGAAACACAAGGAATGGTATGCTCTCCGATAACATCTACCGCGAAAAACATCAGCCCAGCCGCTGGCGTGATACCTGGACCATGTTCAAACAGGATCACCTGGCCATGATCGGGTTTTACGGCTTTCTGATGCTGATTGCGCTGTGTCTGTTCGGCAGCACCCTCGCCCCTTATGCCGTAGACCAGCAATTCCTCGGCTATCAGCTGTTGCCGCCGTCGTGGTCGCACTACGGCGAGGTCTCGTTCTTTTTGGGAACCGACGATTTAGGACGCGACTTGCTTAGCAGACTGCTGAGCGGCACGGCCCCGACCATCGGCTCCGCGCTGTTGGTCACGCTGGGTGCGGCGCTATTCGGCATTCTGGTCGGTCTGCTGGCGGGGGTGACCCACGGACTGCGCTCCGCCATCCTGAATCATATTCTGGATACCCTGCTCTCCATCCCCTCTCTGCTGCTGGCGATTGTGGTCATCGCCTTTATCGGCCCGAAGCTTGAGCACGCCATGCTCGCCGTGTGGCTGGCGCTGTTACCGAGGATGGTGCGCACCATATACACCGCCGTGCATGACGAGCTAGAAAAAGAGTACGTCATCGCCTCGCGTCTGGATGGCGCATCCACGCGCTATATCATCTGGTATGCCGTGCTGCCCAATATCTTGCCGTTGCTGGTCAGCGAATTCACCCGCGCCTTGTCGGTCGCCATTCTGGATATTGCCGCGCTGGGCTTTCTCAATCTGGGCGCGCAGTTGCCTACGACCGAGTGGGGAACGCTGTTGGGAAGTTCGCTGGAGCTGGTTTACGCCGCGCCCTGGACCGTCATGTTGCCCGGGGGCGCGATTACCCTGAGCGTGCTGATCGTCAACCTGCTGGGGGATGGCCTGCGCCGTTCTCTGCTGGCACAAACCGAATAGTGGTGGAAAAAAGGTATGCCATTACTGGACATTCGTAATCTGACCATCGAATTCATGACCGCCGAAGGGCCGGTCAAGGCTGTCGATCGCGTCAGCATCAGCCTGAGCGAAGGCGAAATCCGCGGTCTGGTGGGGGAATCCGGGTCGGGGAAAAGCCTGATCGCCAAAGCGATCTGCGGCATCACCAAAGACAACTGGCGCGTAACCGCCGACCGTTTCCGCTTTGACAACATTGACATGCTCAAGCTCACGCCCAGACAACGGCGCAAACTGGTGGGTCACAACCTGTCGATGATCTTCCAGGAGCCGCAGTCATGTCTTGACCCGTCCGCTAAAATCGGGCGTCAGCTGGTTCAGTCTATTCCCGGCTGGACCTACAAGGGGCGCTGGTGGCAGCGCCTGAACTGGCGTAAACGCCGCGCCGTCGCGCTGCTGCACCGGGTAGGGATCAAGGACCACAAGGACATCATGCGCAGCTACCCCTATGAGCTGACCGAAGGGGAGTGCCAGAAAGTCATGATCGCCATCGCGCTGGCCAATCAGCCCCGGCTCCTGATCGCCGATGAGCCAACCAATGCGATGGAAGCCACCACGCAAGCGCAGATATTCCGCCTGCTGTCGCGGCTTAACCAAAACAACAACACGACGATCCTGCTGATCAGCCATGACCTGCAGACGATGAGTAAATGGGCTAACCGCATCAACGTACTGTACTGCGGGCAGACCGTTGAAAGCGCGCTGAGCAGCGAACTCATCAGCACCCCGCACCATCCCTACACTCAGGCGTTGATCCGCGCAATGCCGGACTTCGGCCGCGCGCTTCCCCACAAAAGCCGGTTGAATACGCTGCCCGGCGCGATCCCGTCGCTGGAGCATCTGCCGGTCGGGTGTCGTCTTGGTCCGCGTTGTCCTTATTCACAGCGCGAATGCATGATCACGCCGCCGCTGATCGTATCGAAAAACCATTGGTATGCCTGCCACTTCCCGCTCAATATGGAGGAATCCTGATGGTGGAGACCCTGCTCGAAGCCCGCAATCTCACCAAAACGTTTCGCTATCGCACCGGCCTGTTCCGGCGGCAGCACATCGAGGCGGTCAAGTCGGTGAGTTTTACCCTGCGCGAGCGGCAAACGCTGGCGATTATCGGCGAGAATGGTTCCGGGAAGTCGACACTGGCGAAAATGCTGGCAGGCGTCATTCCGCCAACCTCAGGCCAGCTGGTGATCGACGACCATCCGCTGAAATATGGCGATTACGGCTACCGCAGCCAGCGTATTCGCATGATTTTTCAGGATGCCGGCAACGCGCTGAATCCACGTCAGCGTATTGGTCAGCTGCTGGAACTGCCGCTGCGGCTGAATACGCAGCTCAGTCCGGAAGAGCGGGAAAAGGCCGTCTATCTGGCGCTGCGTCAGGTCGGCCTGCGCGCTGACCATGCCTCGTATTACCCGCACGCGCTGGCGCCGGGTCAGAAACAGCGCGTCGGGCTAGCGCGCGCGCTCATTCTGCAACCGAAAGTGATTGTGGCTGACGAGGCGTTGGCGTCTCTGGATATGTCCATGCGTTCTCAAATCATCAATCTGATGCTGGAGCTTCAGGAAAAACACGGCATCTCCTACATCTACGTCACCCAGCATCTGGGCATGATGAAACACATCAGCGATAAGATTTTGGTGATGCATAACGGCGAAGTCGTGGAACGCGGCAGTACCGCTGACGTTTTGGCGGCCCCGTTGCACGATTTAACCAAGCGCCTGATCGCCAGCCATTTTGGCGAAGCATTGAGCGCCGACGCCTGGCGAAGCGACGGCGGCGTTCTTTAATATACCCAGCCCGGGCACAAAGCCGCAGTGATGACCAAAGTATTACATATGGCATCACTCATGCTAGAATCGCCCGGTTTATTCACACCGGTCGCCATTAACCAATAATTCTTTAACGGCGATCGCAGCAATAATGATCACAAGGATACTGCTATGGGTTTTCTTAATGGTAAGCGCATTCTGGTAACGGGCGTTGCCAGTAACCGCTCCATCGCATTCGGTATCGCTCAGGCGATGCAACGCGAAGGCGCCGAACTGGCGTTCACTTATCAGAACGACAAACTGAAGTCTCGCGTAGAAGGTTTTGCCAGCGAACTCGGTTCCAACATCGTTCTGCCATGTGACGTTGCGGAAGATGCCAGCATCGAAGCGCTGTTCACCGAGTTGGCGAAAGTGTGGCCGACCTTTGATGGCTTCGTGCACTCCATCGCCTTCGCACCGGGCGACCAGCTGGACGGCGACTACGTCGATGCCGTGACGCGCGAAGGATTCTCCATCTCTCACGACATCAGCTCTTACAGCTTTGTCGCGATGGCGAAAGCGTGCCGCAAGATGCTGAACCCGAATTCCGCTCTGGTGACGCTGTCCTATCTGGGCGCAGAGCGCGCCATCCCCAACTACAACGTGATGGGTCTGGCGAAGGCGTCTCTGGAAGCCAACGTGCGTTACATGGCGAACGCCATGGGCGCTCAGGGCGTGCGCGTGAACGCAATCTCCGCAGGTCCGATCCGGACTCTGGCGGCGTCCGGCATTAAAAACTTCAAAAAGATGCTGTCTCACTGCGAAGCCGTCACGCCGATCCGCCGCGTTGTGACCATCGAAGATGTCGGCAACTCCGCCGCCTTCCTGTGTTCCGATCTGGCTGCCGGGATCTCTGGCGAAGTTCTGCACGTCGACGGCGGTTTCAACATCGCTGCGATGAATGAGCTGGAGCTGGATTAATCCCTCCGGCAAGCGAGCCTACGGGCTCGCTTGTTTTCTCGCCCTTACCCCCGCCTATCTAACACCCTGTTTTTCCCGTTCTATTCACATCCTGCGTTTTGCCGTGCTAACCACGCCGCCGCCACGTTGAAGAAATGCTGGGCCAAGGCCGTCGCTCTCCCCGGCTCGGAAATCACCACGGCCGTCGTGCGCGGCATCAATGGCAACGTCAGGTCGCGCCACGCCAGCTGCGGCGTCATTTCCGGCAGCAGGCTGCCCTGAGGCACAATACCGCATCCCAGACCCACGAATACGCTTTGTATCAGTTGCAAGACCGAGTCGCTTTCTACCACCACATTGGGCGTCACATCGGCGTCCTGCCAGAGCGAATCCAGATATCCCCGCAAATAGCGTCCGGTGTCCGTCAGGCACAGCGGTAGTTCGGCGACATCAGCCAGCGAAAGCGGCGTATCGCCCTGTAGCGAAGGAAAATGCTGCGGATTAAATAACAAAGCCATATGCGGCGCGCCCAGCGAGCTGACCTGGAAACGCGGCGCCTCGAGCAGCGCGGGTTCGAAAAAGCCGATCCCGACGTCCACATTATGCGCCTGCAGCGCCTCCAGCAGTCGATCGGCGCTGAACAGCGACACCTGAAAAGCCAATTCCGGATAGACACGACGCACATCGGCTAACATTTGTGACACCGCGATACCACACTGCGGGACGGCACCGAGGCGCACCAGCCCGCTCGTGCCGCGTTTCAGGGCATCGACTTCCAGCTTCAGCCCTTGATAGACCATCACCATTTCGCGCGCCCAGGTCAGCACGCGTTCGCCTTCCGCGGTGAAACCGTTGAAATTATTACCGCGGTTGATGAGCGACAAACCCAGTTCACGCTCCAGATTTTTAAGTCGCATGGAGAGCGTAGGCTGGCTCACAAAACTGGCTTCGGCCGCACGGCCAAAGTGGCGTGCCTTTTCCAGATTGCACAGGTAGATAAGTTGTTTGATATCGATTTTCGTAGTTCCTAAACGTTAAGCTCGGTGGAAAACCGCTGCCTTCGAGTCGCGCCAGCCCCCCCTTTTCATTTTACGGGTTGCCTAAACGCCGGGCGCTCAATTCAAGGTATTCACACCGAGCGAAGGCATCTCTCAGCAGGTCATAATCGTGTTGCATGAGTCTGTCTAATGAATGACGCCATGAAGGAGAGTGACGCTGACAACCACATGGGAGGAATAGGTCTCTTTGCACGCTCATTTTAGAAGCATGATGCCCGAATTCAAAACACGGTTCCCTGAGGTATATCGTGGATTTGTAGGAAAAAAGCCAAAACTTGTATAGATAACTATCCCCCTATACTATCAACGCTGCTGAAACGAACGGGAGGGAAGAATTAAGATGATTGATAAACATTCCTTTGTTCCTTTTTATCTGCAAATCGAGCAGATCCTGACCCGTCAGATCCATGACAACACGCTGAAACCCGGCGACCCACTCCCCACCGAAGCGGAAATGTGTCAGCAATATCAGGTTTCGCGCATGACGGCGCGCAAAGCCGTCGACTACCTGGTGCGACAAGGACTGGTCGAACGTTATCGCGGACGAGGCACCTTCGTCGCCCAGCCGGATACCCGGATAAAGGTGCAGCTGCCGCTGGACCAGCATCTGACCTCCAGCGAAGTCGCCAACAGCACGCAGCGCAAGATCGTCAACCAACTACGCCATTTTTCTCAGCAACCCGCCACCGCCGAGGTAGCTCATGCCCTGCGCATAGACCAAGAGACGCCGGTTCACTACATGGTGCGCCTGAGGTTGATTGACGGCACGCCGTTTGTGTATGAGCAATCCTGGATGATTCAGTCCCTGTTTCCCGACCTGAGCGAACACGATCTGAATCAGTCCAAGTACGCTTACCTTAAATCCAAAGGCTACGACGCCGTCGGCAGCCATAAGCAGATTTTCGCCGAGCTACCTTCCGTCGATGTGCTGGAAGCTCTCGGGCTGGCACGCGACGAACCGGTGCTGCGCGCGAGCGTCGTCGCTTTTTTCGCTGACGAGCGGCCCTTCGAGCTTTCCAACGTGTATTACAATCAGCGGCGCTATGCCTTTACCCTCGACGCGCCGCTGCGGCCTTTATTCACGCCGTAGCCCTGTCGTTTTTGTTCACTTCCGCAATCAGGTCAACGCGGGCCAATACCCTTGGTTAGCTTCGATCAACGCATCCAGTACTTTGCGCGCTTTTTTCGCATCCACCACCAGCCGATTCAGCGTCAGCGCCTGCAACGCCTTGGTGTAAGACCCTTCAAACCAGGCCTCAATCGTCAGGCGTTCATAGGCGAACTGCTGCTCGATCATTCCTTTATAGAAGGTGGGAATATTGCCGACGCCATAAGGCCGCGGGCCGTTGATGCCCAGCGTCGCCGCCACTTCCACCATCGCGCTGTCATCCAGATTGTTCACCAGACCATTGTTCTCCACGATCACCACAAAGATGCGATGTTGGTTGTAGGCGATGGATTCGGCGACCTCGACAATCATGTCGCCGTGCGCGTCGTTGTGAACCACGCTGGCGTCTTTCGTCGTTCCCGCCGCGACCGCATTTCGGCACGTATCGAACACGCGCTTTTCCCTTCCCGCCATCACCTCGTTGGCGCGGGTAAAGTTGGGGTCCAGCTTGCTGAGCTTGTAATCCGGATAGAGGTAATATTGCAGGTAGGTGTTGGGCAGATAGTCTGGGAAATCGCGCAGCATATCGGCCACCACCGCGTAGGTTTCCAGCCACGAAGCGTCGCGCTGCTCCGCATCCGCCGGTTTGAAGCCCTGATTAAGGATGATCTTTTTCAACTGCGGCAACAGATCCTCTCCTTCACGATCGTACAAATGCGTAAACCAGCCAAAGTGGTTCAGGCCGAAGTAGACCGGTTCGAACTCGTTCACGTCGCGGCCCAGCATGCGGGCATAGGATCGCAGCAGATTGACCGGCTGGTCGCAGATATTAAGAATGCGTTTGTCATACGGGAATTTGACGCGCAGGGCGTCGGCGACGATGGCCGCCGGATTGGTATAGTTCAGAATCCAGGCCTGCGGAGAACGCGCCCGCACCTGTTCCACCAGCTCAATCATGTCGCCGATGGAACGCATGCCGTAGGCAAATCCTCCCGGCCCGCAGGTCTCCTGACCGACGACGCCTAAGGAAAGCGGGATCTTTTCGTCTTTCTCACGCATGGCATAACCACCGGTACGCATCTGGCAGAAGACGAAATCGACATCCTGAAACGCCGCATCGACGTCCGTCGTGTAGGAGAAATCCAGCGCCGGATACTCTTCGCTGAACAGCAGGCGCGCAAAGTCGCCGATCACCGCCTGACGCTCGGCGTTGATGTCATACATCACCACCCGTCTGAGGGGAAACGAGTTCTGTCGCTTGCACAGCGCCTTGAGCAAACCTGGTGTCCAGGTGGAACCGCCGCCTACAATCACAATACTGTATGTCTTCGTCATAGCTGTTTCCCATTTTTCCGGTTGAGGTTTCATTACGCCGTGACGCCCAGCGCCGCTTTGACGTCGGTGGCGATTTTTTCCACTTTCGGCCCGTAGATAACCTGAACGTTGTGTTCATTCACGCGTTTGACGCCATTCGCGCCCGTCGTCATCAGGGTTTTATCTACGACCAGGTTGATGTCTTTCACCTGCACGCGCAGCCGGGTAAAGCAGCAGTCCACTTCTGCGATATTGCTCTGCCCGCCCAGTCCGTCGATGATGGTTTGCGTCAGTTCGCTGGCGCTCACGGCCGCAGGCGCCGGCGCTGTTTCAGACTCCCGCCCCGGCGTCTCGACGTTCATACGCCTGATCACGAACGTGAACACGGAGTAGTAAATCAGGAAGTAAAACACCCCCAGCAATACGGCATACCACCAGTGGGTTTTCAGCCCGCCCAGCACGCCGAACACGATCAGGTCGATAGCGCCGCCCTGGATATTGCCGATCATGAGGTGGGCCAGAGACATCAGCATGAAAGACAGGCCGCTAAGCACGGCATGCAGTAGATACAGGACAGGCGAAACGAAAATGAAACAGAATTCGAGCGGCTCGGTGATCCCCGTCGTGAAAGACGCCAGTCCCCCGGCCAGCATCAGCGCTTTCACGCGCTCTTTATGCTCAGGACGGGCGCACTGATACATCGCCAGGGCCGCGCCGGGAAGCCCAAACATCATGACGGGAATCTTGCCTTGAGCCAGAAACTGGGTGGCGTTGCGGATCACGTCGTCGCTGACGGCGCCGGGGTGAGTCAGCGAGGTGTTGAAGATATTCAACGCTCCCACCACCGTTTGACTGTCCACCGTCGCCACGCCGCCGATAGGAGTGAAGCGCACGGTTTCGTTCAGAATATGATGCAGACCCGTGGGGATGAGAATGCGCTCGGAAAAACCATAGAGGAACGCGCCGTACTGGCCGCTATGGCCGATTAGCGACCCGATCCAGGCGATGCCGGTGCCAATGGTGGGCCAAATCAACGCCAGACCGATACCCACCAGCGGCAGGCACACCACCGTGATAATCGGCACGAAACGGCGACCGCCAAAAAAGCTGATCGCCGTCGGCAATTCGATCGTGTAGAAGCGGTTATGCAGCATGACCGTCACTACCCCGGCAATCACCCCGCCCAGCACGCTCATGTTGTAGGTAAATATGCCCAGCGTTTTAGTGAACTCGGCGGCATACATCAACGCCGCGGTGCGGTCCATTCCCCCTGCCGTCAACGCTTCCACCGTGGTGGTAACCGGCGTCAGATTCTGCGCGGTGAGCGTCGCCTGCACGCCGACGTGCATGGAAAGAAAACCAATGACGGCGGCAAAGGCCGCCGTCGGTTTTTCGGCATTCGCCAGACCTATCGCGCTGGCGACCGCGAAAAACAGCGGAAGGTTAGCGAAAAGCGCACCGGCGACCTGACGGATAAAACCAATAATGAGCTGCGGGATTTGCAGATTAGCGAACGCATCGCCGGTAACGGCCGGGTTTTGCATCGCTGCCGCCAACCCCAGGAAAATCCCGGCGGCGGCGATGACCGAAATCGGCATCATGAGTGCCTTACCAAAGGCGTGAACCTTATTGCCAAGATCTTTCATTATTCGCCCTTCCTGTTTTTCGTTCTGATTAAGGAATAGCCGGAAAATAACAAAATTTGTCTATACAACTAGACAAAAAGAGCAAGACCCTGCACCCGGTCACACTTTATTTGCGATAACCCTCCTCTATCTCGCGATAGCTGTATTTGATTAGACGTCCCTGCCTGGCGATCCTAGACTTAACGTGTGACAGCAATTATTTAAAAAAACATTCACATATTAAAAACAATATGGCCCGCACATCCTATGATGAAATTCAAACCAGAAATCAAACCCTACCGCCGCGCTGCGGGGGGCTGGGGCTCGCTGGAAGCCACGACGCGCTATGTTCTGGACAGCAAAGAAGCCTTCAAAAACATTCGCAACTTGATGCGGGTCAACAAACCGCGCGGATTCGACTGCCCCGGCTGCGCCTGGGGCGACGATAACCACAGCACCTTCAGCTTCTGCGAGAACGGCGCTAAGGCGGTGAGCTGGGAAGCCACGCGCAAAGCGGCCGGACCCGAATTTTTCGCCGCGCATAGCGTGAGTACGCTGCGGCGCCAGAGCGATTACTTTCTGGAGTATCAGGGCCGCCTGACGCACCCGATGCGCTACGATCGCCATACGGACCACTACGTTCCCATCACTTGGGAACAGGCATTCGCGCTGATCGCACATCATATTCACGGAATGGATAATCCTAATCAGATGGAGCTGTATACGTCCGGACGCGCCAGCAACGAAGTCTCTTATCTCTATCAGCTGTTCGGCCGCATGATGGGGACCAATAACTTCCCGGACTGTTCCAATATGTGCCATGAAGCGAGCGGCACCGGGCTGAAACAGAGCATCGGGATCGGTAAAGGCACCGTGCGCCTGGATGATTTTAATCATGCTGACGCCATTTTGGTGTTCGGCCAGAACCCCGGCACCAATCATCCGCGCATGCTGCACAGCCTACGTGCCGCGGCGGCACGCGGCGCGCACGTGATCACCTTCAATACGCTGCGCGAACGCGGGCTGGAGCGTTTTACCGACCCGCAAAACCCGGTAGAGATGCTGACGCCGCTATCAGGCGCGATCAGCGATACCTACCTGCAGCCGAATTTAGGCGGGGATATGGCCGCCGTCCGCGGGCTGGTCAAAACGCTGTTGGAAACGCATCGCCAGCGTCTGACCGCCGGCGAACCCGGCATCTTCGATCAGGCGTTTATCGACAGCCACACTGATGGAGCGGAAGCCTATCTTGAGCAGGTCGATGCGACGAGTTGGGCGCATATCGTCGAACAATCTGGCCTGAGCGAAGCGCAGCTTCGCCACGTCGCCGAGCTTTACCTGAACTCCCCGCGGGTCATTTGCACCTGGGCGATGGGCATCACCCAGCACAAACACTCGGTGGCGACCGTACGAGAGATCGTCAATCTGCAGTTGCTGTTTGGTCAATTGGGCAAACCGGGCGCGGGACTGTGCCCTGTTCGCGGTCACAGCAACGTACAGGGCAATCGGACGATGGGGATTGATGAAAATCCCTCGGCGGCGATGTTGGACAGCCTCGCCGCACATTTTAACTTCACTCCTCCCCGTGAGCACGGTCACAACACCGTGCAGGCGATCGAAGCGATGTTGCGCGATGAAGTCAAGGTGCTGATTGCGCTGGGCGGCAATCTGGCCGCCGCCGCGCCGGACAGCGAACGTACGGCGGACGCCATCAGCCGCTGCGATCTGACCGCTTACATCAGCACTAAACTGAATCGCAGCCATCTGACCACCGGCCGGCAGGAATCACTGATTCTGCCGACGCTGGGACGGACAGACCGGGATGTGCAGGCGACGGGGCCTCAATACATCACCGTCGAAGACTCTTTCAGCATGGTTCACGCTTCTGAAGGCGTCGGGCAACCGCTCTCGCCTCAGCAACGTTCCGAGACGGCTATCGTCGCCGGTATCGCCCACACCGTGATGGGCAATGAACCGGTAGACTGGCTGGCGTTGGCGGGCAATTATGATTTGATCCGCGACCATATCGCCGCGACGCTGCCGGGCTTTGATAACTTTAACCCGCGCTGCGCCCAACCGGGCGGCTTCTATCTGGGCAACGCGGCCGCCGAGTTACGTTTTAACACCCCCGCTAAAAAAGCCATGTTCAGTAACACGCCGCTGCCTGCCAGCATCGTCCCCGAACAAAACGGCGTGCGGGCGCCGTTTATCTTGCAAACCCTGCGCTCCCATGACCAGTACAACACCACCATTTACGGACTGGATGACCGCTATCGCGGCGTTTATGGCCAACGTGAGGTGTTGTTCATGCATCCGGACGATATCGCTGCGCTGGGACTTCAAGACGGCGATCGGGTCGACATTGAAACGTGGTGGCATGACGGCATTACCCGTAAAGTCAGCGGATTCCGACTCGTGGAATATGCTATCCCACGCGGGAATCTGGCCGCCTACTACCCGGAAACCAATCCGCTGGTGCCGCTTTCCAGCTATGGCGATCAGACGTTTACTCCCACCTCCAAATCGATTCCCGTGCGCGTCTCTCGAAGTTTGGTCGCGCCGCAGCAGAGGATAGCCTGATCAAAGGCGTCACCGGCGGCGAAGGCGCGTAGGCGCCCTATACCACCGGCTACGCCCTCTTTTCCCCCTTTGGTCACGGTCGGCAAATATTGCTGGAGCCTCCGATCAACGCTTGCCGCCGGGGCACGATTCGCGTAAAACTGTGGGCCGCTAAAGCCACCTATAACCGCATTTCTGGACGCTATGTTTCAAGACAATCCGCTGCTTGCACAGCTTAAACAGCAACTCCACTCTAAGACGCCACGTGTAGAAGGCGTCGTAAAAGGCACCGATAAGGGATTTGGTTTTCTTGAAGCCGACGCACAGAAGAGCTACTTCATCCCACCGCCGCACATGAAAAAAGTGATGCACGGCGACCGTATCGTTGCGACGCTGCATACGGAAAAAGATCGTGAAATCGCCGAACCGGAATCCCTGATCGAACCGTTCCTGACCCGTTTCGTGGGACGCGTCCAGAAAAAAGACGACCGCCTGTCAATCACCCCCGACCATCCGTTGCTGAAAGATGCGATCAGCTGCCGTGTCGCACGTCAACTGGACCACGAGATTCAGGATGGCGATTGGGTGGTTGCGGAGATGCGTCGCCACCCGCTCAAAGGCGACCGTAATTTCCATGCGGAAATCACCGAATACATTACTACCGGCGACGATCCGCTGGTGCCATGGTGGGTGACGTTGTCACGTCATAACCTGGAGCGTAGCGCGCCGGAGAATGACGCCGCTGAGCTGAATGATGGCGCACTGACGCGAGAAGATTTAACCGCTCTGGACTTTGTCACCATTGATAGCGCCAGTACCGAAGATATGGATGACGCATTGTATGTCCGCGACAACGGCGACGGGACGTTGGAAATGACGGTAGCGATCGCCGATCCGACCGCGTATGTCCCCGCCGACAGCGAGCTGGACGCGGTCGCCCGCAAACGCGCTTTCACCAACTACCTGCCCGGTTTTAACATCCCGATGTTACCGCGTCACCTGTCGGACGATATCTGCTCTTTGCGCCCGCAGGAACGCCGTCCGGTGATGGCCTGCCGCGTCACATTGGCCGCGGATGGCGCGATGAGCGACATCCACTTTTTCGCCGCCTGGATCAAGTCCCGCGCCAAGCTGGTTTACGACGAAGTGTCCGACTGGCTAGAAGAGAAAGGCGAATGGCAGCCCGAGAGCGAGGCCATCGCTACCCAGATCCGTCTGTTGCACCAGATGTCGCAGCTGCGCAGCGCCTGGCGCACGGCGAACGCGCTGGTGTTTAAAGACCGTCCGGACTACCGCTTCCTGCTGGGAGAAAAAGGTGAAGTGCTGGATATCGTGGTCGAACCGCGCCGTATCGCCAATCGCATCGTCGAAGAAGCCATGATCGCCGCTAACGTCTGTGCTGCCATCGTATTGCGCGAAAAACTGGGCTTCGGCATTTACAACATCCACAACGGGTTCGATCCGGTTACGGTTGAACAAGCGGTCGCCATTCTGGAAAGCAACGGAATTCAGGCCGATGCGCAGCAGATACTGACGCTGCCAGGCTTCTGCGTGTTGCGTCGCCAATTAGATGCCCTGCCGACCCAGTTCCTGGATAGCCGTATGCGCCGCTTCCAATCGTTTGCCGAAATCAGCACCGAACCGGGTCCTCACTTCGGTCTGGGGTTGGAAGCCTATGCCACCTGGACGTCGCCCATTCGTAAATACGGCGATATGGTCAACCATCGCCTGCTCAAAGCGATCATCACCGGTCAGGCCGCGGAGAAACCCCAGGAAGACGTCACCGTTCAGTTGGCGGACCGTCGTCGTCTTAATCGTATGGCCGAACGCGACGTCAGCGATTGGCTGTACGCGCGCTACCTGAAAGCGCATGCGGGCACCGACACGCGTTTCTCCGCCGAGATTATGGACGTCACGCGCGGCGGTCTGAGGGTTCGTCTGCTGGACAACGGCGCAACGGCATTTATCCCGGCCTCATTCATCCATGCCGTCCGCGACGAACTGGTATGCAGTCAAGAAACCGGAACCGTCACTATCAAAGGTGAGGTGGTCTACCGCCAGAGCGACAAGCTGGACGTGATGTTGAAAGAAGTGCGTCTGGAGACGCGCAGCATCATCGCCAAACCGGCAGCCTAACTCGCTACGACGCCATCAGGGCCACCTGATGGCGTCAGCTCCCGCCAGATAAGCTCATTCCCTTCGTTCTTCGGCTGACGAACCGCTCGTTATCGCCCTACCTCTGCGCCATCCGCAAGATCGTAACCAGCGTATAGGCCCGTTTAACGAACGCATTTCCCTGCGTGGTCATTAGGTCAGCCATCAACGTCCTACTCCGCGTCTTACAGCGTTAAAGCCTCACGCCGTCATTTTAAGGTTAAATATTATTTACTGATCAAATATCAGGCTTACCTACCTTGCTTATGCGACGTAGACTGGGGTTGCACATTTTCACAGCAATCTTAGAAAGGAAAAATTATGAAAAAGATCGCAGCATTATTGTTAATCGCCGTTATTGGCACACTGTCTACATCAGCATTCGCCTGCCCTAAAGGACAGCATCCTCATGGCGGAACAGGGTCCCATCATAAAGGGGGACATTGTTCTTTCTAAATATTAAACCCGCTGTCACAGCGGGTTTATTTATTCCGAGCACCCACCAGCTTCCCTTCTCCCCGTCAAATTCATTAGCTATTTTTATGCTTATGTCTTGAATAAGGCAAAGCGTGTCCGCCCTCTGAACGGCGACAACACAAGGTAAACCTGTCGATGCGACTCCACGATGCAAGGGCGATTCTCCGTAATGCCCGCAGTGATTTGTCGGCGCCGTCATCGTTGCCGACTCATGGGGACTGGCCCCTGTCCAAGCAAGAAGCAATAGCGAGATACCGCGAGGAACATCGGCGGGCAGGNCAGTGGCATAAAGTGAACGATGGGATAACTAGAATTAAGAGTTTTTACCTATCGCAATTCTTGCCGACATTTATACTGCGCCTCAGGTAACAAAGCGTGAGTAAGTTGTAGTTAATTTTACAGAATGATGCCATCACCCTATTTCTTATGGGCAACGGTGACAAATCGTTGATTTCACCTAAGACGGCATCAACAGGAGAAGACCATGAGAGTAAATAAGGCATTGGCAGTGACGGTACTTGCGGTAGTCATGGCAGGAAGCCTGACCGGTTGTTCCAATATGTCTAAACGCGATCGCAATACGGCTATCGGCGCAGGCGTAGGCGCCGTAGGCGGATCCGTTCTCACCGGCGGCAGTACACTCGGCACGTTAGGTGGCGCGGCGCTCGGCGGCGTCATCGGCCACGAAGTCAAAAGATAATTATTATGGGCAGGTTTCCGTTACCGGACCTGCCCATGTCTGTCTTGCCCGCGGTTATCCCCCCGCCAGCTTCACCTTCATTCCTTTCGCTTCCAGCAGCTGTTTCAGCACGTCTCGTTTATCGCCCTGAATTTCGATTACGCCATCTTTGAGTGACCCGCCGCAGCCGCACTTTTTCTTCATCTCGGCCGCCAGTTTTTGCAATGCGTCATCATCAAGGTCGATGCCGGTGATCACACACACGCCCTTACCTTTACGACCACTCGTCTGGCGCTGTATACGCACGATGCCATCGCCTTTTGGACGCTCTACAGGGGCGGTTTTCTCCGCAATGCGTCCGCTATCCGTTGAATACACCAGCGGGTTGTCATCACGATAACTCATATTTATTCTCCTAACGTCGCCAGAATCGCATTCAGTGTTTGCGCCGGATCGGCCGACTGGGTAATCGGGCGGCCAATCACCATGTAGTCGACGCCGGCCAACTTCGCCTGCTCTGGGGTCATGATTCTGCGCTGGTCGCCAGCCGCACTGCCTGCCGGACGAATCCCCGGCGTCACCAGCTGAAAAGCCGCGCCGCAGCGCTGTTTAAGACGCTCCGCCTCGTGCGCCGAACAGACCACGCCGTCCAGCCCGCATTGCTGCGTGAGCACCGCCAGCCGTTCGGCCTGCTCTGCCGGAGACAGCGTGATCCCCAACCCGCGCAGATCGTCCTCATCCATGCTGGTCAGCACCGTGACGGCAATCAGCAAGGGCGCATCAGCCCCGTAGGGCATCAATGCCTCTTTTGCCGCCTGCATCATGCGCGCGCCGCCACTGGCATGTACATTGACCATCCACACGCCCAATTCCGCCGCGGCGGCAACCGCACGCGCCGTCGTATTGGGAATATCGTGGAATTTCAAATCGAGAAACACCTCGAAGCCGCGCTGTTGTAAATCGTTGACCAGTTGTGGCCCGAACAACGTAAACATCTCTTTGCCGACTTTTAACCGGCAGCGCTGCGGGTCGATGCGGTCAACAAATTCATAAGCATCGCGCTGGCTGGCATAATCAAGGGCAACAATAATCGGCGAGGAGTGGGAAGTCTGTTTCTGCGTTACGTTTTGGCCTTTCACTGGCGTTATCCCCGAGGTATCGATGTGGATTCAACGTCGCGGGGAGAAAGAGGCCGCACGACAACTCGACGAACGGCGCAAATGGNCTCCCACCGACACGAGACTAAGCGTTAATTTCCGCCGCATTCTACATGCCCCGCCCACCAAATCCCAGTGGCTGCTGAGCCGAGACGCATCGATGCCGGCGTGTGACACGCATGTTCGAGAAGAGAAAAAGGATGTTGTAACTATTTAGCGGGATAGGCAACCAACTCGGCGCGGGCGGGAAATTATTGGCCGTCCAACCCGCGTATCGGCTTGATCGTGGCCCAGGAGCGGCAGGACGGACAGTGCCAGTAAAGGGATTGTGAGGCGAAGCCGCACTTATGGCAGCTGTAACGCGGCTTGGTCCGAATTTGCTCCCCCACCATGTCACGCAACACCATCAGGCTATCTTTGGCGCGCCCTTCTTCGGCTTCGCTCAGGTGGAAATCCATTAGCCGGTGGAAAACTCGCATAGTGGGGTGTCGCTGTAGCTGGCGGTTAATATAGACCTGCGCCACTTCAGCCCCTTCTTCGTTCTCCAGAATATCCGCCAGCATTAAGTCGGCGGTAGCGCCGGTATTTTCCTCAACGCAGCGTTTCAGGAATGTCGCCCACTCCAGCGGTTGGTTCAGGTGTTGATAACACTCCTGAAGCATCGGCAACGTTTCCGTTACGAAATCTTTATCCTGATCCAGCACCTGCCGCAAAGCCGTCACCGCCTTGGCATACTGCTGCTGAGCCATGTAAATACGTCCCATCATGATGGACGCTCGAGCGCAAAGCTTATCGGACGCCGCTGCTTTCTTCAGCAGGGACATCGCCTTATCAAGATCGTCGCTGCCCATCGCCTGCAACGCTAACTCACAGTAGAAATGTGCAATTTCGCTGCGCAGATGTTCTTTCCCGAGTTTGACCAACTTTTCGGCCGTCTCAATCGCATTCTGCCAATCGCTGGTCGACTGATGAATCTGCAACAGTTGCTGGAGTGCGGTCAGACGAAAATCATCCTCGTCCACCAGTTGATTGAAGATCTCTTCTGCGCGGTCATACAAACCGGCGGTCATATAGTCGCGTCCCAGCTGTTGCACGGCCAGCAGGCGTTGTTCAAAACTGAGGGAGGCGCTTTCAGTCAGCGCCTGATGGATGCGGATAGCCCGGTCTACCTCGCCGCGGGAGCGAAAAAGATTACCCAGCGTCAGATGAGCTTCGAAGGTGTTGCTGTCGTCCTTGAGCATGTCAAGAAACAGTTCGACGGCTTTGTCCTGCTGGTTGGACAGCAGGAAGTTCACGCCCGTCACATACTCACGCGACAGGCGGTTGGCTTCATCCTGTTTGTCCTGCTGTACACTCCTGCGGCCCATGTACCAACCGTATGCGGCAGCAACGGGCAACAACAGAAACAGCAGTTCAAGCATAAAAAATCATTCCTTAGTGAGTCACAGGCTCGGGAGAGACCGTTTTACTCTCATCCGAGTCGGGCAGTTGCTGCTCGAGACGTTTGATTTTACGTTGTTCACGGCCTAGCGCAATGCGTAAACGCAGATAAAACAGCCCGCAAATGACCCACCCCAGCACAAAACCGGCGGCAAACAACGTCGCTAACAGCGTAGACAGGCGGTATTGCCCCTGTGCGATAAGGTAACTGAAGGTCACGACTTGATCGTTATGGGCTCCCAGCGTAATAGCCACAATGAAGATCGCCAACACGAGTAAAAAAATCAGCAAATATTTCACGTCTTTTTCCTGTGATATCGCTTGAAATAAAATGAATTATGCCGAAATCGGCTACAGACCCCATTTAAGTTAGCACTTCCGCCCCGACGTGGGAAACTCGTGAGAAAAAGAGCGTCGCGCGAGTCGCTGGAATGCCCGTTTCGGCGTGCGTGAGTCCACGCATCGTTCACATGTCAGGCTTAAGCATCACCTTCATGTGACAACGTCACCGTTTGTTTTTCTTGCTCAGCCTCGGTCTCTGCGGCGGTCAAAGGCCCACACCATCGAGATGCCAGCCCGGTGGCGACCAATACCAGCAACCAGCTTATGGCCGTCGCCATCATCAGGTCCTGAGGCCAATGCATCCCCAGCGCTAAACGGCTCCCCATCACGGCCACCGCCCATGCCATCACTATCGTCACGGTCACATAGTGGCGACGCGCCCACAACAGGCCGACTGCCAACAGCGCCCAGGAGGCGGCGAACATGGTATGACCTGACGGGAATGCAAAACCGGTTTCCGCCTGCCAGTGATGACGTAACCATTTGGGCAACTGTTGATCATCATGCAATTGGCTTTTAACCAATGCCGACCGCTCGGATCGCGGCAACGAGTAGAAATAGGCCTCATCGACCTGATGGCTCTTTTCGAGCCACTCGACAAAGGGTCTGGGTTCCTGTACCCAGCTTTTGATCGCCGATTTCATTCCCTGCCCGATACCTATGGTCACGATCAGAATCGCGAACACCCCCAGCGTCGATTTCAGGCTGAAACGCAGACACCACAACAACCAAAGCGACAACACGCTGCTCGTCACTACGCCCCAGGGTGACGTCACTGTTTCCGTGATCCAAAACAGCACACGCAGCCACCCGCCGGTCAGGTGCGGATGCCACTGCCAGCCGCTCAGCCAGACCCCAAGAGGCATTATCAGCAGCAACAGCGCGCCAATGGTAACTCTTTTAGTGATTCCGTACATTAATTCTCCCTATAATTCAGAGGGATATAAGACCAATAAAATTTTTCCGATATTACCAGAAAAGAGGACATAGGCGTTTAGTATGACGTAAAATACCTTTCGGTTACGTCAACGGCTTAGTGAGTAAAGTGTAGGCTCTGTTTCGCCTCTTATAAGCCCCACCAGTCTAAAAAACCGCCATTCATCCGGTCTTTTGTTAGCCTGCTATAGAGGTTTCGAGCAAAAGTAGTAGGATGCACTCTGTCTTTTTTATGTTGGAGATTAACATGCAGCTAAAACGAGTCGCCGAGGCCAAATTACCCACACCGTGGGGCGATTTCCTGATGGTAGGCTTTGAAGAAACAGCGACCGGGCATGACCATCTTGCGTTGGTGTATGGCGATATCTCCGGCTCCGAGCCCGTTCTGGCCCGCGTTCATTCCGAATGTCTGACGGGCGACGCGCTGTTTAGTCTGCGCTGCGACTGTGGTTTTCAGCTGGAAGCCGCCCTAAATCAAATCGCCGAAGCGGGTCGCGGGGTACTGCTTTATCATCGTCAGGAAGGCCGTAACATCGGTCTGCTGAACAAGATTCGCGCCTATGCATTACAGGATAAGGGTGCCGACACCGTTGAGGCGAACCACCAACTGGGCTTCGCCGCAGATGAGCGAGACTTCACGCCGTGCGCGGATATGTTCAAGCTGTTGGGCGTAGCGCAGGTTCGGTTGCTGACGAATAATCCGCAAAAGGTGAAAATCCTGACCGAGGCAGGCATCAACATCGTCGAACGCGTGCCGCTGATCGTCGGGCAAANCCCAAAAAACGAACGCTATATGGCGACCAAAGCCGCCAAGATGGGCCATCTGCTGGAAGGCAAATAGCCCTGCACAACACCGGATACAACCTAAACAGTCAGGTTGTACCCGGCTTGATGGCTTAATGCTTGATGATATAAAAATCCCGCGTGTAGAAGTTCCCTTGCAGGTCGGTTTTTAATCCCCCTACGTAGGGTTTAACCAGCTGACTACGCACGTAATAGTAAATCGGGATCAGCGGCATCTGTTGCTGGAGGATCGCTTCCGCCTGATGATAGTTCGCGTTGCGCTCTTCAAGACTTCCGGCATTGATCGCTTTGTCCTGTAACGCATCGAAGGCGGGGTCGCTGAACTTGCCTTGGTTGTTACTGTCATTGCTGCGCAGGGTATTAAAATAGGTCGACGGCTCGTTGTAGTCCGCAACCCATGATGACCTCACTACCTGGAAGCGTCCGTTGCGCATCGTATCCAGCAGGGTCTTCCACTCCTGACTGACCAGTTTAGTTTCTACGCCCAGTGACTGTTTCCACATGGCGCTGGCCGCTATCGCCAGCTTCTGATGAGCCTCAGACGTGTTGTATAACAGTTCGAAGCGCAAAGGATGACCCGCGCCGAAGCCGGCTTCCTGCAGCAGTTTTTTAGCCTCCGCAATGCGCTGCTGCTGGGTCCAGCCAGCCCAGACAGGCCGGTTGCTGGTATAGCCCGCCATCCCCGGCGGAACCAGGTTGTAAGCCGGTCTCTCCCCCATGCCCATCACCTTCTCGGCAATCACCACTTTGTCCAACGCCAAATCGAGCGCCCGCCGCACGCGCGCGTCGTTAAACGGCGGTATTTGCGTGTTGAATTTATAGAAATAGGTGGAGAGGAAAGGAGACACTTTGACCTGACCTGGTAGCGACTGCTGCAGGGACTTAAACAGCTGCGGCGGCAAGGTATTCGTGATATCGATTTCGCCGGACTTAAAACGATTGGTCTCCGCGGTCGGCGACGCGATGGGCAGATAGGTCACCTTATCAATCACCGTATGCGCGTTATCCCAGTAACGCGGATTGCGCTTTCCGACCAGCCTTTCGTTAACCACCCACTCACTGAGCGTATAAGGACCGCTGCTAACGAAGTTGCCTGGCTGCGTCCATCTATCGCCATACTTTTCGACGACCGCTTTTGGCAGCGGGGATAACACATAATGCGCGGCCATCGATAAGAAGTAAGACAACGGTTGATCGAGCGTGATCTGTACCGTTTGCGGATCTAACGCCTTAATGCCCAGCGTCTCCGGTCCCTTTTCACCACGCGTAATCGCTTCTCCATTCAGCACATGCATGCTTTGAATAAACGACTGGTACGGCGACACCGTTTTCGGATCGCTGAGGCGACGCCAGCTGAACACGACGTCGTCAGCGGTGATCGGACTGCCGTCGGACCAGGTCAACCCCGGCCGCAGATGGAAAGTCCATACCCGATAATCCTTGTTCTCCCAGCGTTCCGCGATGCCGCCGCTAAAGGTGCCGTCATCGTTTGCCCAAATCAGATTGTCGAAGAAGTCATGGATAATATTGGATTCAACGTCACTCTCCGCCCGATTTGGGTCCAGCGTCGCAGGTTCCGAACCGTTGCCGCGCACCAGTTCCTGCTTGTCCGACAGCACGGTGCCAGCGGGGACGACCGCCGCCTCCGCTGCGGCCCCCATGCTCAGCGCGCCCAGCATCACCGCCAGCTTCAGATGTTCCTTTGCCATTGTGTTTCCCTCTTACACGATGTGATGGTAAAAAAACTGCGGCCTCAGTGATACGCGATTATTTGACCTTCAACAAGAGGACGTTCGTATGACCTTACTTACCATAAGTGACAACGTCACTTGGATTTCAACATATTGCGGATGACGTAGTGCAAAATGCCGCCGTGACGGTAGTAGGTCAGTTCGTTACCGGTATCGATACGGCAATGGGTGCTCACCGTCTGGGTGTTCCCCTCCTCTGAGGTCATTGTCACTGCCACCGTACAGCCGGGTTGCAAATCTGTCAGCCCAGCAATATCGATACGCTCCCCACCGCTTAGCCCCAGCGTTTTGCGAGTCACACCGGCGGGAAACTCCAAGGGAAGGATCCCCATGCCAATCAGGTTGGAACGGTGAATACGCTCAAACGTTTCTGCTATCACCACACGAACGCCCAGCAGGCTGGGGCCTTTAGCGGCCCAGTCTCGACTTGACCCGGAGCCGTACTCCTTGCCCGCAATGACCGCCAACGGGACCTGCTCCCGCTGATAGCGCATCGCGGCGTCGTAAATCGCCAGGATCTCCTGCGAGGGGATGTGTCGGGTATACCCCCCTTCCGTGCCCGGCACCATTTCATTGCGGATACGGATATTGGCGAACGTCCCGCGCATCATGACTTCATGATTTCCCCGGCGAGAACCGTAGGAGTTGAACGCGTCTGGCTCCACGCCATGCGCCTGCAAATAGCGGCCCGCCGGACTGTCGGCCTTGATATTCCCTGCAGGAGAAATATGGTCGGTGGTGACGGAGTCGCCCAGAATAGCGAGAATTCTGGCGCCCTGAATGTCTTTTACCGGCTCCGGCGCGATCTGCATCGTATCGAAAAACGGCGTTTGGCGGATGTAGGNGGAGTCAGCCGGCCAGCGATAAGTCGGTTCATCGCCAACCGCTATCGCCCGCCACTCTTCCGTTCCGGAAAAGACTTCGGCGTACTCGCGACGAAACATATCCGTGCTGACGATTTGAACCGCCTCCGCGACTTCTTTCGCGGAAGGCCAGATATCACGCAGGTAAACCGGCTGGCCTTCATCATCCTCACCCAGCGGCTCACGGCTAAGATCCACCGTCATATTGCCCGCCAGCGCATAAGCCACCACCAGCGGCGGAGACGCCAGCCAGTTAGTTTTCACCAGGGGATGAATGCGGCCTTCAAAGTTGCGGTTGCCGGACAGCACCGCGCCGACGGTCAAGTCGCTTTGTCGGATCGCGGCTTCAATCGGCGCGGGCAATGGCCCGGAGTTGCCGATGCAGGTGGTGCAGCCATACCCCACCAGATGAAAGCCCAGCCGATCCAACGCAGCGGTAAGCCCGGCGCGCGCCAGATATTCCGTGACGACCCGTGAGCCGGGCGCAAGAGACGTTTTCACCCACGGGCGGGTACGCAGTCCGCGCGCCACCGCATTGCGCGCCAGCAGGCCCGCCGTCATCAAGACATTCGGGTTGGAAGTGTTGGTACAGGACGTGATTGCCGCAATAACCACAGCGCCGTCCCGCAATGCCTGCGTTTCACCTGCCGGCGAGTTGATCGGCGCGGAGACCTGCTGCGGCTGTTTCCGATTGAGATCCAGCTCACAACTGGCCCGGAAGGCCGCGGGCACATCAGCCAAGGCGACGCGATCCTGCGGGCGTTTGGGCCCCGCCAGGCTGGTTTCGACCTCGGACATATCCAGTTCAAGCTGGCTGGAAAAGCGAGGTTCATCACCCGGATTACGCCACAGTCCCTGCCGCTTGCAGTAATTTTCCACCAGCGCGATCTGCTCTTCGCTGCGATTGGTCAGACGCAGATAATTCAAGGTCACTTCATCGACGGGGAAAAAGCCGCAGGTGGCGCCGTACTCCGGGGCCATGTTGCCTAACGTCGCCCGATCGGCCAGCGGTAAATAGTCCAGACCATCACCGTAAAACTCCACGAATTTTCCTACGACGCCCTGTTTGCGCAGCATCTGAGTGACCGTCAGCACCAGATCGGTCGCGGTGATGCCTTCGCGCAATCGTCCCGTCAATTTGAATCCCACGACGTCCGGGATCAGCATGGAGATGGGCTGGCCCAGCATCGCCGCTTCAGCTTCGATACCGCCGACGCCCCAGCCCAATACACCCAAACCATTCACCATCGTTGTATGGGAGTCGGTACCGACCAGCGTGTCCGGATAGGCGATCCGCCGCTCTCCGTCCTGATCGAACCAAACGGTTTTAGCCAGGTACTCCAGATTCACCTGATGGCAGATTCCGGTGCCAGGCGGCACCACGCTGAAGTGACGGAAGGCTTTTTGCCCCCACCGTAGGAACGCATATCGCTCATGATTACGCGTCATTTCCAGCCGTGTATTTTCCGCTAGCGCGTCCTCTTCGCCGAAATGGTCCACCGTCACCGAATGGTCGATCACCAGATCAACCGGGGCCTGTGGATTGACTTTGTCGACATCGCCACCGAGCCGCCGAACGGCATCCCGCATCGCCGCCAAATCAACCACGGCGGGGACGCCGGTGAAGTCCTGCATCAGCACGCGAGCCGGTCGATAGGCGATCTCCCGATCTTCGTGGGTACTGGCTTGCCAAGCGACCAGCGCGCGCAGATCGTCATCACCCACGCTATCGCCGTCGTAGAATCGCAGCACGTTTTCAAATAACACTTTGAGGGATTTCGGTAAGGCGTCGATATTGCCCCAGCGGTCGGCGGCCAACGCCAGACTAAAGAAATGATAGGTGTGCTGACCCGCGGTCAGCGTTTCCATGCAGGCATGGCGACGTTGTATTGACATGCTTCCTCCAGGCTAATGCGTAACTGCCCTGCGGGACGCCGTAGGGCAAAGCAGGACGTTCTCGCCAGCGGGCAGGAGAGCCATCACTGATGGCCGCCGGCAGACAATAACCGGCATCTGTTTGTGGTCTTATTTAAAAATAACACAAACAAAAAATAACGTTTCTATAACAATGGCCGTTATCATAACGATAGGCATGAGTTAAAAATTCGTCGCTACCTGCGGCATGTGACGAAAAGGAGAGAGAATTTTCGGTTATACAGCGCGCAGATTGGCGCCTGGGAAAGCAGACAAGAATGAGTTTTTACTGTAAATAATAGGCGAGGCAATACATATCTCGCCTCAACGACTTCTTGCCACCCTATTGAAGCAGCCGACATCAAGAACAACACATCGAATCACATGGCAGTTTTTACGGAAGGAACGACGTATGAAACTCTATTACACCCCTGGTAGTTCCGCGCTGTTTCCTCATATCATCTTGTGCGAAACTCGCGCACACTTCACACTCGAGCGGGTGGACCTGCACACCAAAATGACCGAACAAGGCCGGGATTACCTGCACATTGCGCCTAAAGGTTTAGTCCCGGCGCTGGAGCTGGACGACGGCAGCGTCCTCACCGAAGCCGTCGCCATCGGGCTTTATCTGGCGGATAAAGCACCGCAATACAATCTCATCGCCCCCCCCAACACCATCCATCATTACCATGCCATCGAGTGGTTGAACTATATCGCGATGGAAGTGCACAAAGCGGTATCGCCGCTGTTCCACTCAGGCACCCCCGAGTCTTACAAAGACCTGATGAGAAGCTACCTGAAACAACGATTCAACTATCTGAATTTGGTGTTGAGCGAGCACGACTATCTCATCGGAAATCGTTTTGGCGTCGCCGATGCCTATCTGTTCACCATCGCCCGCTGGACGCATAAGTTGAAATTTGATTTGAGTACGTTCCCGGCGCTGAACAACTACATTGAGCGGGTGGGCAGCCGGCCGTCAGTTGAAAAAGCCATGACGGCGGAAGGACTTGAGCTTATTACCTGAATTAAGTCTCTATCGCGTTATAAAAACAGGGGGAACATTGCGTTTCCCCCTTTTTTTTGTCCAGGTGACGCGTTAACCGAGACGGACGGCCTGGAAATGATGGCGCGGACGAGCGATCCCATCCTGTGCCGCCACCAGCTGTAGCTCGTACTGTTGCATCTCGCTCGTCATGAGCATGACCTCGTATACCGCTGCGGTGGTATGCTCCAGCGCTTTCTCCAGCGCAATGCCTTTAAGCAAGTTCACTAACAGTAAACCGCTGGTCAGATCGCCCACGCCCACCGGCTGTTTTTCGCCGAAATCCACCAAGGGTCGGCTGATATGCCAGGCTTCCGTCGCTGTCACCAACAGCATTTCGAAGCTGTCCTGACGATAGGCCGCGCGGCTCAGGTGTTTTACCAGCACCAGCTTGGGACCGCGCCGACACAGCTCACGACACGCCGATACCGCTTCATCCACGTTGTGTACCGTGTGTCCGCTCAGCAGCTCCAATTCAGGTAAGTTGGGCGCTATGGCGTCGCTGACCAGCAGCGACTGGTGACAGTGGAAGTCCGTCACGCCGGGGGCAACGATGCAGCCTTTCTCCGGCGTGCCCATCACCGGATCGCAGAAATAGATCGCATTGGGGTTGGCCGCTTTGACCTGGCGAACGATATCCAGGATATGCGCGCCCTGCTCGGGGGAGCCAATATACCCGCTCAATACCGCGTCACAGTCCTTCAGTCGGTCGATGTTGCCGATGCCCTGAACAATCTCTGTCAGGTGCTCGGCAGGCATGACGCAGCCTGTCCACTGTCCGTACTGGGTATGATTGGAAAACTGCACCGTATTCAACGGCCAGACATTGACGCCCATGCGTCGCATCGGAAACTCGGCGGCGCTATTACCGGCATGGCCAAAGACGACGTGAGACTGGATCGACAGNATATTTTTCATGAACGATAGCTACCCTTGCCCCTGTGTTGCGATTTTTTTCGTACAGAATGAATAAAGGGAGCATCACGCTCCCTTCAAAAACCATCAGGCTTTCCAGCAAACCAGACAGTAATGTTTCTTACCGCGGCGCAACAGTGTGTAACGACCATATAAACGGTCTTCATCACTGAAGGTGTATTCCGCATTGCTTTGCTTTTCACCGTTTACGGAAACGGCGTTGGATGAAATCATCGTCCGCGCCTGCCCGCGTGACGGCACCAGCTCAGCACTGACCAGGGCCTGCTGAAGATCAGCCCCTTTTTCCAGCTCAATAGTCGGCATACCGTCCTGCGCCAGCTGCGAGAAGTCTTCCGCCGTCATGTCCTGCAACGCGCCGGAGAACAGGCTGTCCGTGATACGACGCGCCGCGGCCAGACCTTCTTCGCCATGCACCATCTGTGTCACCAGCTCGGCCAGTACGTACTGCGCGCGCGGCGCTTTGCCACTGTTGCGGTCTTCTTCTTCCAGCGCATCGATCTCTTCGATGCTGAGGAAAGTGAAGAATTTCAGGAAGCGATAGACATCCGCATCAGCGGTGTTGATCCAGAACTGGTAAAATTTGTACGGGCTGGTTTTGCTGGCATCCAGCCATACCGCGCCGCCTTCGGTTTTTCCGAATTTCGTGCCGTCCGCTTTCGTGATCAGCGGAACCGTCAGGCCAAAGACCTGTTTTTGATTCATACGACGCGTCAGGTCAATACCAGAAGTGATGTTGCCCCACTGATCGGAACCTCCGATTTGCAGCTCAACGCCGTGTGCGCGGTTCAGCGAAGTGAAGTCGTAACCCTGTAGCAGGTTGTAGGAGAATTCGGTGAAGGAAATACCGACGTCGTCGCGATTAAGACGCTGTTTTACCGCTTCTTTGTTGATCATCTGATTCACAGAGAAGTGTTTACCGATATCACGCAGGAACGTCAAAACGTTCATGGAGCCGAACCAGTCATAGTTGTTGGCGGCAATCGCGCTGTTTTCGCCACAGTCGAAGTCCAGGAACGGCGCAACCTGACGACGAATTTTTTCCACCCACTCATTCACAGTGTCTTCGGTGTTCAGCTTGCGTTCAGTCGCTTTGAAGCTCGGGTCGCCGATCAGCCCGGTCGCCCCGCCCACCAACGCCACCGGTTTGTGGCCCGCCATTTGGAAGCGTTTCAGGCAAAGCAGCGGAACCAGATGCCCCAAATGCAAGCTGTCGGCGGTCGGATCGAAACCGCAATACAGTGCAATCGGCCCTTGCGCCAGTCGCTCTGCTAACGCTTCCTCATCCGTTACCTGAGCCACGAGGCCCCGCTCTTGCAATTGTTTTACCAGGTTACTACTCGCCATTGAGAACTCCATTTTATAAAAAATCGTGTCGTTTCCCCGGCGTTGAACTGCCGGGCAACGTACTGGTGCCGTAATTCCAACCACGCGGGGACATAGGATAACCGTCGAATCTGATGCTATACGATACGCCGCCGGTCGCTGTGCGCGGCAGAAAACGCCATAGAATAAAGCGCGGTTAGCAGGAGCGCCAGAGGCATGTGCAGGTTTTCGTCCGTTATGGCGCGAGACGGTCTATTTGCCAGCCATTTTCCTGACGTTGATATAGAAAACGATCGTGCAGACGGTGCGTTCCGCCCTGCCAAAATTCCATGCTGTCGATATGCACGCGATATCCCCCCCAGAAACTGGGCAGAGGCACTTCGCCGTGTTGAAACTTCTGTTTCAATTCCAGGAATTTGCTTTCGAGAATGCCGCGCGCGGAGATACGGCTGGACTGCCTCGATACCCAGGCGCCAATCTGGCTATCTTTGGGGCGGCTGTTGAAGTACTTCAACACATCCAGCGTCGGCAGTTTTTCCGCTCGGCCGAGTGCCGCTACTTGGCGATCCAGCATCTGCCATGGGAAAAGCAGACTGATACGAGCGTTGTTAGCCAGCTGCTGCGCTTTGCGGCTACCGAGATTGGTATAAAACACCATCCCCTGACGGTCGAAATGTTTCAGCAGCACAATGCGTTGATAGGGTTGCCCCGTTTCATCGACCGTTGCGACGCACATCGCGGTGGGATCGCTCAACCGTGCGTCGCAGGCCTGTTTCAACCAACGCTCGAACATATCCAACGGATCTTCTGTCAGATCGCGGCGATGCAGCCCGCCTTGGGTATATTCGCGACGTAAATCCGCGATATCGACCTGCGCGGCGGCATCGGCCGCTATCGCTACCGTATTACGTGAGGGTTCATTTTCCGTTGTCATTGCGTCCTTCCATCACACAAACGGGTATCAAAGTACAATCATTCTGCGCCCGACAGGTGAAAATCTCAACGTTGATGACCCCCTATCCACCCGCTACTTCAGCACGCAATCATCCACGATAAGCTTGCCGTCCCGCTGGATTGCCGCCTGATTGCCGTTTCGAATAAAGGTATATTTATCATTGCCATACCGTATTCCTGACTCATCGGACACCTGTGTTAAGCGATGCCGTTCGCCATCGAGGAAGAACGCGATCTGTTCACGACCCTGAACCTGCGTTTGGGTCACGGTCAACGGCATCGTCCCACATTGATAGTGCATGACATTATCCTGAGCATGCCTAAAGTGGCTGCATCCGCTTAACAGCATTAGTGACATCCCCATCAGTAAAAGTTTGCTCATCTTGCGCTCCCATCGTGATTATTTAACCGGCAAGCAGTCTACCAACCGGTCGAATGGGATGAGCTCAGCAAAGTCCTATTCGTGGGACATGGCAGGATAGATCGCGCCCAGCACCGTTTCCCGGCATGCGCCGGTCACGGACGGCAAATTTCCGGGCAATCCCGACAGCGTGCGGTAGGCCAGCCAGGCAAAAGCCAAGGCTTCCATGTCATCCCCGCTAATGCCGAATGCATCGGTTGCGCTCACGACAGCGGTCGGCAATAAAGCCGCTAGCCGTTGCATCACGAGAGGGTTACGCGCCCCGCCACCGCATACCAGTAGACGTTCAGCCCCACCGGACTGGGTTATCTGCTGTGCAATGCTGATGGCGGTCAGCTCCGCGAGTGTTGCCTGTACATCGACGGGTTCAATTTCGGGAAATGTCGCCAACTGACGTTCGAGCCAATGCAAATTGAAATATTCTCGTCCCGTACTCTTGGGGGCTGGCAACAAGAAATAAGGGTCGCTCAGCATTTTTTGCAATAGCCCGTTATGCACGCTGCCGCCCAGCGCCCACGCGGCGTCTTTATCGTAAGGTAATGACTTATGCTTAAGAATCCAGGCGTCGAGCAGCATGTTGCCGGGACCAGTATCGAAACCGGTGACCGGTTGGCCCGGAAGCAGCAGGGAAAGATTGGCGATACCGCCGATGTTGAGGATAACCCGCCGCTCGGCGTCGCTGCTCAGCATCGCATGATGGAAAGCCGGGACTAAAGGCGCGCCCTGACCTCCCAACGCCATATCGCGCCGCCTAAAATCCCCCACTGTCGTAATGCCGGTGATGGCTGCAATCTGATTGTTATCACCGAGTTGAATCGTGCAAGGATCCAAACCCAAAGGCTCGTGCCATACCGTTTGCCCATGACAGCCGATAGCCGCAATATCGCGCGCCCGCAGAGAGGTCTGCATCAACAGCGCGTGAACCGCCTCGGCAAATAACCTGCCTAATTGAGTGTCTAGCTGCCCTACCGCTGACAATGTCACCGCCTGCCCCTGACACATACCCAGAATCGTTTTCTTCATCGTCTTCGGCATCGGATGGCAATAACTGGCCAGTTGAACTACATGCTTTTCGCCTATCTGAGCCAGCACGACATCGACGCCATCAAGGCTGGTGCCTGACATCACTCCTATATATCTACCTGAGTTCATGTGTTTNCCTGCGCCTATCGTTAACGCTAAGTGAGTCTTAAAATTAATCTAGGCTTGGAAAAATAGTCATCAATAAAAACAGGTTACCTTTTTTTGATGACATGAAATACAGTATTCCAGTACCGTCATCTCGGCAACACGCCCTGAATTTAACAAAAATGGCGATTAGAGGGAGTGCTGGCAGGAACTTTCTCACGTGTTTATCATCAATTTAATCGCAGAGTTTTAACTTTGTATTCAAAAGTGGAATGGCACCAAGAACAGACCATAATCTAAACACATACCTTTCGCCGGCACCCGGCTGTGCCAGCCCGACATAGTCATTAGGAGTTTTTTATGATGAAGCGTTTTATTGTCATTGCCATCGCAAGCGTCACCCTCGCTGGCTGCGCAAACACCAGCACGTTATCAGGCGATGTCTACAGCGCATCGGAAGCCAAGCAGGTTCAAACCGTGACTTACGGTACGGTCGTTTCCACGCGTCCGGTGCAGATTCAAGCCGGCGAGGATAACAACGTCATCGGCACCATAGGCGGCGCGTTGCTGGGTGGATTCCTCGGAAATACTATCGGAGGTGGCGCTGGACGTAGCCTGGCAACCGCGGCCGGCGCAGTCGCAGGTGGCGTGGCTGGGTCGAGCATTGAAGGCGCGGCTAACCGGACGCAAGGCGTTGAATTGGAAATACGCCGAGATGACGGCAGCACCATCATGGTGGTTCAGAAACAAGGCAACACCCGGTTTTACTCGGGTCAGCGCGTAGCAATGGCAAACAACGGTCGAACTCTGACGGTTTCCCCCCGTTAATCTGAAACAAACACAATCACCACCCATGAAGGTGGTGATTGTGTGCTTCAATTAATTGTTGATAAACCGTTCAGCCAACTCTCGTCAATAAACGATGGCACAAATAAATCGCTATTACTTATCCATTTTAGAAATGCATTTAATTAAGACTGGCTCTCATGTAATGAAAGTATATTTTTTTCCAATCGAGATATAATTACAGTTAATTTATTTACTTCTTCCGGCGTAATACCATCCAGTATTTCACTGCGCGTTTGTTGTATAACGTCATTCACCGCCACAATGATTGGGTCAGCCATTTCAGTCAAAAGAATACGCTTTGCGCGACGATCATGAGTACAAATATGTCTCGTGATCAGACCTTTATCTTCCAATTGGTCCAACGTGCGGACTAATGAAGGCTGCTCAATACCAATCGCTTTTGCTAGCTGTATTTGAGACTGTCCAGGCGGCAGTTCATGTATATTATGCAAAGTGACCCAATGTGTCTGGGTCAAATCCAAAGGCTTTAAACGTTGATCAATCAAAGCGCGCCAAACACGTACCAACCGAGCTAAATCAGATCCTAATGGCAATTCCATCACCTCTCCTTATAATTAGCAGACTAAGTTATATCCCTGGATTGCAACCATTTCTGATTTAATAGAAAAGAAAATAAGAAGTTAAAATTTGTTCTAAAAACGTAAGAGATCTTATCAAATAATAATTAATTAAAAATGATCTTACACTTAATTTTGGGCATTAAACATCACAACAAACATTAAAACAAGGGCGGTTGATCCGGCACAGTTGTTGTTAATAGTTGTTCTACTCTCTCGTACCGCTTCATTCTTTGCCGACATAGCCTCAAAACATTCTGTTTTTCAGCATCGCTCATACGTGCCCAGTTAAAACGTTCAGCTCGACTACGGAAACATCCGCGGCAAAACCCACGTTCATTAGCTTGGCAGATACCACGACAGGGATTGGGTACAGGGAAAAGTTCAAGCTGCTCTGCCACGGGACCTCCTCATCGGATCCCTTTATTGAACCGTTGTTCGCCACGGCAGGCAAGCGTTCATTGCGGATATCCGGAAAAATAGTTCAGATAATTGACTAACCGCAACCCAATTCTTAGCAGACCATAACAGGTCCGATAGTCTTCTGTCGATGAAAACCCTAAAATCACAAAAGCGAATTTTTGTTCATTAAACAAAGTTTTAACACATTGAAAAATAATGATTTGGACTGAAAGTTTTATGACCGCTATACTTTGCAGGCTATGTCCCGTAGTACACGGGAATGGTGACTGACAAAAGCCGAATGAGAGGACATTATGCGTTTACTTCATACCATGCTGCGTGTTGGCGATTTACAACGTTCCATTAACTTTTATACCCAGGTATTGGGCATGCGCCTGTTACGCACCAGCGAAAATACGGAATACCGCTATTCATTGGCTTTTGTGGGTTATACGGAAGAAAGCGAAGGCGCCGTGATTGAATTAACCTACAACTGGGGCGTCGATAGCTATGATTTGGGTTCGGCCTATGGTCACATCGCGCTGGGCGTGGATGACGTGGCTGCGACCTGCGACCGCATTCGCCAGGACGGCGGAAAGGTGACCCGCGAGGCAGGCCCGGTGAAAGGTGGAACCACCATTATCGCCTTCGTGGAAGATCCTGATGGTTATAAAATCGAGCTGATAGAGAATAAGCATGCCGGCCAGGGCCTGGGCAACTAATCTTCCCCACTGACGGGCGCGCGCTGCGTCCGTCGCCTCTGCATTACTGCATCCCCTTCAAAAATTTGCCATAATACGCACTGCATTTTTGCTAAAGAAAAGAGACTGATGGCTGAGAAAATTAATCTGAACGCACTGAGCGCCCGTTTTCGCGGGTTTTATCCTGTCGTGATCGACGTGGAAACCGCTGGATTCAATGCAAAAACGGATGCGCTGCTTGAGATTGCAGCCATCACGCTGAAAATGGATGACAACGGCTGGTTGCAGCAGGATCAGACACTACATTTCCATGTAGAACCATTCGAAGGCGCCAACCTGCAGCCTGAAGCGCTAGCCTTCAACGGCATCGATCCCAGCAATCCGCTGCGCGGCGCCGTCAAAGAGTACGATGCGCTGCACGAAATTTTCAAAATGGTGCGTAAAGGCATTAAAGATCAAGGCTGTAATCGCGCTATTGTCGTGGCGCACAACGCCACTTTCGATCACAGCTTTCTCATGGCCGCGGCCGAGCGTTGCAGCCTCAAACGCAACCCTTTCCATCCCTTCGCCACCTTCGATACCGCCGCGTTGAGTGGACTGGTGGTCGGCCAAACGGTGCTGGCCAAGGCCTGTATTACCGCCGGGATTCCTTTCGACTCCTCGCAGGCCCACTCCGCGCTTTACGATACGCAACGCACCACTCAGCTGTTTTGCGAACTGGTTAACCGCTGGAAAAAACTGGGCGGATGGCCACTAGCGCTGAATGAGTCCGAAGAAAATAATGCTATGGTGGTCGATCGCTAGACACGTTCAGGGCGGCCTAAGCCGCCCTGAACAGTACCGAACACGCGGTCAACTCACGCTTTGGTCAAAGCCCTTGGCTTACTCTTTATCCTGCTGCTGAGCATTGTATTTTTCAGCCGTTTGTTTGATAAGTTTTGGCAGCTCGCCACTCTGATACATTTCGATCACGATGTCGCAGCCCCCTACCAGTTCACCGTCAACCCACAGCTGCGGGAATGTCGGCCAATTGGCATATTTCGGCAATTCTGCGCGGATGTCCGGGTTCTGCAGGATATCGACATAAGCAAAACGCTCGCCACATGCCGACAACGCTTGAACGGCCTGAGCAGAAAAACCACAGCTCGGCAGTTTCGGGGAACCTTTCATATACAGCAGGATCGGGTTTTCAGCGATTTGACGCTGGATTTTTTCAATTGTCGTTGTCGTCATTCTATTGCTTCCTTAAAGCACGTGATGGCTAGTGATAAGCCACTAGCCATAGCATCAGTACAGGGTATACGCTCACCCAACTACTCTGACATATTTTAACGATAGCGATAACCACAAAAAACGACATCTTTTGTAGGGTTATCGCCAGATGGTTTTTAGAGACAATAACCGGTTATATCAACAACAAAAATTAGCATTCATTCAGTGAAAAAATCACGTATTAACGATTTTTCACTATTCTGTACTCATTAACTGTGTTTTAGCACTTTGTAATTATGTTGATTTGAGGAATACTGTGGAAATCGGACGAATAAGAACCACCATCGGTCACACTATAATGCGTTTACTTGCTACTTTTTTCGTACTATTTTTTAGCCACTTGGTTATCAGTCAGGCGATATCTGCCCCCCAAGCTCCGACGTTAATCTCTCGTAAATCCCCCGTCGATCCCTCAGATGCTGTCGATACGAAGAAAAACAAAGAAACCAAAAACGCGAAAAAGTCTGCCCCCTCCCCACAAGACAAGAAAAAAATCCGCAATATCGCCCCGAAGTCCAAGGCAGCCGGTGATGGCGATAACGACAAAAAAACCAAGCGCAACATAAAACACACGCAGACCGTAGCCCACACCTCTTCACATAAAGACGCCCCCACCCGTCAGCCCACGCCCAAGACCGTCAAACGGTTATCCCGTGGTCAATCCACGCTGACGCTAGCGAAAAAAACACCAAAACGAGGTCACGCTGCTCGGATGGATGAAGAAAAATCGACCGCCGCGCGTGTTACTCGTAATAGAAAAGAGGATGTCGACGAACCCCGCGGCCTGACACTAAGCGCGGCGCACAAGCTCCGCTCACAACGCGCTAAAGTCACCGCGCTCAACAAATTGATGAGTCAAATTGGCAAACCCTACCACTGGGGCGGCTCATCGCCGTACACCGGTTTCGATTGTAGTGGGCTGGTCTATTACGCCTACAAAGATATTGTGAAAATACCTATTCCCCGTACCGCCAATGAAATGTTTCATTTGCGCGATGCCGCGCCTATCAAGAAAAACGAGTTGGAAAGCGGCGATCTGGTCTTCTTCCGCATCAACCATCGTGGTACGGCTGACCATGTAGGCGTTTATGTTGGAAACGGACGATTTATTCAGTCGCCTCGTGCAGGTTCAGATATCAAAATAAGCAAACTCAACGAAGACTATTGGCAGGAACATTATATTGGCGCCCGCCGGGTGGTCATGCCGCAGACGGTGAGATAACTCTCGGCAATCATTTAAATGAACACAACAACGAAATAGAAAAAGGGACCGAAGCCCCTTTTTACACTATGCCCACGAGAATGATTTTCGTGAGCGCAAACCTCGGCAAAATGGCTTAAGCGCCAAATACCGCAGTAAAACTGAAGGCGATAATCACCGCCAATGCCGCGACAGTCGTCAACAGCGACATTTTTAGATTGGTATCCATTACTCTCTCCTTAATTTTAAGCACAACCCTCGGGGTCGCCAGCCGTGTCAGTATAGGGGAACGGAGTGCTATCAGCACCCAAATGATGAATATAATGTTATGAGAACGTGACCCTTCTGTTTTATCACAGTAATAACGTCCTTTTATCGTTGCAGGAGTAGAATTAACGCTTTCACTTTTCGCCCGGATCGGACAGAATTACCGGTTTACTGCTGTACGAACTCCGTTGGTCGAGCATCATTTCCTATCTTCAGGTATATCCGTCGACACCCCTCCTTCTGAAATGCATCCATCTTCAGAAAGAGACGAATTCGCGCAGGCAAACGATTAACAAGTTACTTACTGCTGCAGGAAGTAGGTTTAGGAGTCATTTAGATGGCAACGATTAAAGATGTGGCAAAACGTGCTGGCGTTTCAACCACAACCGTATCCCACGTCATTAATAAGACCAGATTCGTCGCCGAAGAAACCAAAGCCGCCGTTCACGCTGCCATTGACGAACTGCATTATTCTCCGAGCGCTGTCGCGCGCAGCCTGAAAGTCAATAACACCAAGTCTATCGGACTGCTGGCGACCTCCAGCGAGGCGCCCTATTTCGCCGAAATTATCGAATCCGTCGAAAACAGCTGCTATGCCAAAGGCTATACGCTGATTCTTTGCAACTCTCACAACGATCTGGACAAACAGCGGGCTTATCTCGCCATGCTGGCGCAAAAGCGTGTAGACGGACTGCTGGTCATGTGCGCGGAATACCCGCCTGAACTTCTGACGATGTTGGAAGGCTATCGCCATATTCCTATGGTCGTCATGGACTGGGGACAGGCACACAGCGACTTCACCGATACCGTCGTCGATAATGCTTTCGAAGGTGGATATCTTGCCGCGCAGTACCTCATTGAACGCGGCCACCGCGATATCGGGGTGATCCCAGGGTTGCAGGAGCGTAACACCGGTAGCGGACGTTATCTGGGCTTCAGAAAAGCGCTCGACGAAGCTGGCATTGATATCCGTGATGAGTGGATCGTACAAGGCGACTTCGAGCCGGAATCCGGCTACAAAGCCATGCATCAGATATTGGCGCAGAAAAGCCGCCCGACCGCCGTGTTCTGCGGCGGCGATATTATGGCAATGGGCGCCCTCTGCGCGGCTGATGAACTTGGGCTGCGCGTACCGCAGGATATCTCCATCATCGGCTACGATAATGTTCGTCATTCACGCTATTTCACCCCGGCGCTGACCACGATACATCAGCCGAAAGAACGGTTGGGGCAATCCGCGTTCGCCATGCTGTTGGACCGAATCACCAGTAAGCGTGAAACGTCCCAGGTAATCGAGGTACATCCTCGACTGATCGAGCGTCGATCCGTGGCTGACGGCCCTTTCCGCGATTATCGCCGTTAGTTATTACATCTATTTCGATTGAAATAATTACCCCCGCCTTTTCCCCTGCTTCAGCCATTTAAAGCTTGTACCGTGGTTGAAGCAGTCATAAACTTGTCACTGTCTTCTAAGACAATAACCTACGAATAAGACATACTGAGCAGTTTGCTATCCTGTCGATATAACGTGTTGCCTACTTTGGCTTTTGTGGCATGGATAGATGCCTTTCGTACCGGCTTTTCTCTTAATTTCCCCCAGTCCCTTTTTCGGGGGATAGACGATGGATCACGTCCACCGACACCTTCTGCAGGTAATTTTGTCTAAGCTGTTTCTTGCGATGATCGCTGACAGCAAGATAGGGAGAGGTTATGAGTTCATCTTATGTGGAGGAACTGGACATCCATAACACGTCCTGGTTCCAAATTGTGAAAGAAATGTTGTCTTCGGCGGACATCGCCATTAATGGCGCGCGTCCGTTCGATATACAGGTAAAAAATCCTGACCTCTATAAACGCGTGTTGCGAGAAGGCTCTCTTGGTTTGGGAGAGAGTTACATGGACGGTTGGTGGGAATGTGAAAGACTCGATATCTTCTTCCACCGCGTACTCCGGGCCGGACTTGATAACAAGCTGCCCAAACATGTTAGCGATATCGCCCGCGTTCTCATCGCCCGCCTCACCAACCTACAGTCCAAAAAACGAGCCTGGATTGTCGGAAAAGAGCATTACGATCTCGGCAATGACCTTTTCTCACTCATGCTTGACCCTTACATGCAGTATTCCTGCGGCTATTGGAAGGACGCCGAGACGCTGGAGCAGGCGCAGGAAAACAAGCTGCGCATGATCTGTGAAAAACTGCAATTGCAACGCGGCATGACTTTATTGGATATCGGCTGTGGCTGGGGGGGATTATCTGAATATGCAGCCAGGTACTATGGGGTTTCCGTCACCGGCGTGACAATTTCGCGGGAACAGCAGAGACTGGCGCAGGAGCGGTGTCGGGATCTGGACGTCACCATCCTGCTTGAAGATTATCGTGATTTAGACCGCCAGTTTGACCGCATCGTTTCCGTCGGCATGTTTGAACACGTCGGCCCCAAAAATTACGATACCTATTTCCGCGTCGTTCGCAAAAATCTGAAGCCTAAGGGATTGTTCCTACTACACACCATCGGCGCGAACAAAACCGATCTGTCCGTTGACCCGTGGATTGACCGCTATATTTTCCCTAACGGCTGTCTGCCGTCCGCGCAACATATCGCACACGCCAGCGAGCCTTACATGATAATGGAAGATTGGCACAATTTCGGCGCCGACTACGACCGCACGCTGATGGCCTGGCATGAGCGGTTCCAGCAGCATTGGCCGGCGTTGGCCAGCGCCTATTCCGCTCGTTTCCAGCGTATGTTCAGCTATTACCTGAACGCCTGCGCGGGGGCTTTCCGGGCCAGGAATATTCAGCTGTGGCAGGTATTATTCAGCACCCATGGCGTGGAAGGGGGAATTCGCGTGCCACGTTGACAGTACAGGCTGGCGGAGTCCATCGGTTTCGCCAGCCTGCAACCGCGGTCAGGCCTGAGCAGGCGTAGGAACCACGGACAGCGAAAGGTTCTGATTCGCCAGGACGCGTTCGACGGTGTCGACAATCGCCTGAGTCTGCGGATCGATTTCGATGTTGATGTGCTCGCCCAGTCGTTTTTTACCCAGCGTGGTACGCTGCAACGTCTCGGGGATCAGATGCACGCAGAAGCGGCTTTTCGTCACTTCCCCCACCGTCAAGCTGATCCCATCGATACCGACAAATCCTTTGTGCAAGATGTACTTCATCTGCGTTTCGTCTGCCGGGCGGAACCAGATCTGATGGTTGTTTTCCGAGGTCAGAATCTTCACGATCTCCGCCGTACACATGATATGGCCAGACATCACATGCCCCCCGACGTCATCACCGAATTTGGCGGCGCGCTCGACGTTAACCCAAGAGCCGACCTGCAAATCCGCCAGATTGGTTAAACGCAACGTCTCTTTCATAATATCGAAACTAACATGGTCGCCATCGATTTTCGTCACGGTTAAACAGCACCCGTTGTTGGCGATAGACGCACCTATCTGCAACCCCGGCAGCAGCGCTTGGGGCAGTTGCAGAACGTGAGTGCGGAAGTTGTTTTTTTCATTAATAGACACCACCGGCGCGGTGCCCTGAACAATACCAGTGAACATGGATTCTGCCTCTTTACAAATCAAACTCGTCTGTTGAATATCGCTGGCTTGAAATCGCCAACAAAAACGCTACCGTCAGTTTGCACGATATCGAGTGATGTGGGTAGTTAGCCTGAAAGATTTAACTGCTGAAATCACCGAGTGTAAATAGACAACTTATTGGTAATAGTGCGTTAACGCATTACAATGTGCCACTTTTTCCCAAAAAATAGGATGATGGCGTCATCTAGTGTGACGAACTGTCGATCTTCATAAAGGTGTTCGCGTGCAAAAGTATCTAACGGAAGCGCGTCAGCTGTTGGCGCTAGCGATCCCCGTCATCATTGCCCAGGTTTCACAAACGTCCATGGGTGTCGTTGATACCATCATGGCCGGCTCCTACAGCGCTACCGATATGGCGGCGGTGGCAGTCGGAACGTCGATTTGGTTGCCAGTCATCCTGTTCGGCCACGGCCTGCTAATGGCGTTGACGCCGGTCGTGGCCCAGCTCAATGGTTCAGGCCGGCGTGAACGCATTGCGCATCAGCGGCAGCAGGCTTTTCTGCTGGCCGCCATGATCTCGGTCGTCACCATGCTCGTGCTTTATCAAGGCGACAAGGTAATTCAGCTGATGCATAACGACTCGCCGGAGCTGGCGGACAAAGCCGTCGGCTATCTGCGCGCGCTGCTTTGGGGCGTTCCCGGCTATCTGTTTTTCCAGGTGCTGCGCGGCCAGTGCGAAGGGTTGTCCAAAACCCAACCTGGGATGATCGTCGGTTTCATCGGCCTGCTGGTCAACATTCCTATCAACTACGTGTTTATTCACGGAAAGCTGGGCATGCCCGAATTGGGTGGGGTTGGCTGTGGCGTCGCCACCGCCTCGGTGTACTGGATAATGCTGTTGTTGCTGGCGGGCTATCTGCACCGGGCGCGCTGGATACAAAGTATTAACAGCCACGCCACGCCTTTGCGGCCCGACTGGCCCGTCATCAAACGGCTATTCAGCCTCGGGTTGCCGCTCGCGCTGGCGATGCTGTTTGAAGTCAGCCTGTTTGCGGTGGTCGCCTTGCTGGTCCTGCCGCTCGGCGTTGTCGATGTAGCCGGTCACCAGATCGCGCTTAACTTCAGTTCACTGATGTTCGTACTGCCGATGTCGCTGGGCGTCGCCGCCACCATCCGAGTAGGACACCGACTTGGGGAAGGTTCGGTGGCCGATGCCCGCATTGCCGCACGCACCAGTCTTTTTTGCGGCGTCGCGCTGGCGTGCTGCACGGCGATTTTCACCGTAGTACTGCGTGAACCCATCGCTTTGCTTTACAACGACAATCCACTGGTCGTGGCGATGGCGTCGCATCTGATGCTGCTCGCCGCCATCTATCAGGTGTCCGATGCCATTCAGGTTATTGGCAGCGGCGTGTTGCGCGGCTATAAAGATACCCGCGCCATCTTCTTTATCACTTTCACGGCCTATTGGGTGCTCGGCCTGCCCTCCGGCTACCTGCTGGCGCTGACGGATAAATGGGTTGCGCCGATGGGCCCGGCGGGATTCTGGTGCGGGTTCATCATTGGCCTGACCGCCTCCGCCATCATGATGGGCTTGCGTATTCGCTGGGTGCAAAACCAGCCGGCGGCGGTCACGCTGGCGCGTTCGGAGCATTAACTTACTGAAATGATGAAAAAAACACCGAACTGGATATAAGCTCGTCAATCGAACCGGCAAGGCGGCAATTTGGTTTATTTGCCCCTTGCCAGCCGCCGTTCAGGTCGTTAATATCCGTCCCCGTTGTCGCACTGACAGCAGCACTTCAGGAATGCGTTCTTAGCTCAGTTGGTTAGAGCACCACCTTGACATGGTGGGGGTCGATGGTTCGAGTCCATTAGAACGCACCATTCCTATTCCGCTTTACCGATAGGTCTTCGTTTTTCCGACTTGTAGAACCCCTTTTGCGACTGAAGGCTTTCAGTCGACAACCTGATGATTCTCAACAGATTCTGGATGACAGTCCTGCGGACGCCACCGCATCTCCCTCAAGCACAACCCAAACTAACTCATTAATTTTATTGCCATTTTTACCTCCTGTTTTCAACATTTCCCCGATCGCCTATCAGGCCATTTTTTCTCGCGGACCCGCACGGAAAGCCGCGGTCTATGTTTCAGCTGTAGCCGTGTTTAGACTCAGCTCATAAGAGACAGAGATTCGTTGTGTTTCAGGAGCCACCATGACCACTTATTCAAATCCAGACGCATTTGTTGACGTAAAACCTTATCCGTTCTGGCTGGATACCATTACCGCCGCAACGCCCGCCCCTTCGCTGCAAGACAGTATTACCTGCGATCTCGCCATCGTCGGCGGCGGCTATACCGGTCTGTGGACGGCGCTGCTGGCCCGCCGCCGGTGGCCCGAAAAAAGGATCGTCATTATTGAAGCCAGGCGCTGCGGCTCCGAGGCAAGCAGCCGCAACGGCGGCTTCTGCTCTCCCAGCATCTCCCATGGGGTCTCCATCGCGCTGAATCGCTGGCCTAAAGAAGCTAAAAATATTATCGAATTAGGCAAGACCAATCTGGCAGATCTGGAAGCGGACCTCCATGAATTTGGCATGGAGATTGAGTTCGAGCGCACCGGTCAATTGAACCTGGCGAGCCAGCCCTGGCAAATTGAAGGGCTGCGTTCCATGCAGCAGGATTATCAACGCTTCGGACTGGAATGCGAATGGCTGGAGGGCGACAGCCTGACCGAGAAGCTGAACTCGCCACGCTACAGCGCCGGGCTGTTCGAATCGAACTACGCCATGGTCAACCCCGCCAAAATGGTGAGCGAATTGCGTCGGGTCTGTCTGTCGCAGGGCATTGAGCTTTACGAAAACAGCGAAGTGAAAGCGCTGACGCAGCACGGTGAAGGCGTCCGTTTGCGTACGGCATCGGGGGAAGTCCTTGCCAAACAGGTGGTCCTCGCCACCAACATTGCTGTGCCGCTGTTGCGCCATCTGGCCTCGACGGTCATCCCCGTGTATGACTACGTGCTGGTCACGAATCCGCTCAGCGAACAGCAACTCGCTGCGATCGGCTGGACAGGGCGTTACGGCATCTCCGATAGCGGCAATAAGTTTCACTATTTCCGCAAAACGGCAGACAACCGCATTCTTTGGGGCGGATATGATGCGATTTATCATTACGGCAGTCGTCGAGACGAATCGCTGACCCAACGGCCCGAGACCTTCAACCGTCTTGCCGAACAGTTCCGCGAAGTCTTCCCGCCCATTCAGGACATCGGCTTCAGTCATGCCTGGGGCGGCATTATTGACACCTCGGCGCGCACGACGATGTTTACCGGCTGTGAGGCCGACGGCAAGATCGCCTACGCGTTGGGTTATACCGGACTCGGCGTCTCCGCCTGTCGTTTTGCCGCGCTGAATATGCTGGACCAGCTCGCTGGCGAAAAAACACCGCGCACGGAGTTACGTATGCTGTCCCGCGCGCCGATCCACTTTCCCCCTGAACCGCTGCGTTTTGCCGGCGTACAGGCCGCGATCCGCTCTTTGGCCCGGGAAGACCGTGACGGGCATCGCAATATGCTGCTGAAAACCTTTGATGCGCTGGGTATCGGCTTCGATTCCTGACGGCTTATGGCTTAGCTCAAAAAACGGCGGCGTTTTTAACTAATATCGGTTAGGTTCTCTGTGAAAGAATCTGCAATGGGATTGATTATGGATGATGACTTACGCGCCCCTGAACGATTAACTACCACTCCCTATTCACCCGAAACGGCGAATCACCACACGCAACAAGTCATGATGCGTTATTACGAAGCCTGGTGGCAGCGCGACCTGGATGGGCTTCTCGCCTTATACTCTCCGACGGTAGAGTACAACGACTTTTTTCAGGGATGCCGCATCGCTCCCGACGCGCTGCGCGATTACCTAAGCGCCTGTCTTTCAACGACGGCGGAAGACACGCTCCACTATACCGATCGCCTGCGCGTCGATGGCGATACGGCAACCCTGCAATATCAAACCCCGCTTAGCGGCAGTGACAGCCAGGCGATGATCTGCTGTTGCGAGGTAGTCACCGTCTGCGACGGCATGATTACCCGCGTTAATGAATACGCATCCCTGCTCTCTCAGCCGCAGGAAAAAGGCTCCCCGAGCGAACTGGACCACCGCGCCGCTTCCCAGCGACTGGGGCTGTCCGCCCGCCAGTTAAGTATCATGGCCGACGACATTCAGCATTATTTCACCCAACAGCACCCTCATCTGAATGCGGATCTGAATCTGGTTCAGGTCGCGACCGCCACGGGCTACACCCGCAATCAGATTTCGTTTTTCCTCAATCACGTCATGGGCTGTAGTTTTTACCAATATCTCAATCGGCTCCGGCTTCGCCATGTGTTGACGCAATGGAATGACGGCAAGTATTCGTCCAAACGCATTGACGATGATGCCAAAGCGGCTGGCTTTCACTCCCTCTCGACCTTTTACCGCTGCTTCAGAGAGGAGACCGGACTTTCGCCTAAATCTTACTTGCAGCAGAAAATCGCCAAAAAAGCGGATTGACCCAGTCACCGCGACAAACCTTCAAACGCGTGCCGGAATCATCCCCTTAAAACGCGCGCGGCCAACCGGCAAGACCGCGCTCTTTCGGCAGCCGGTCGCGTTGACCGCTTAACAGCATTTCATCGTCACCCGGGAGAAGAACATCATGCATGATCAGCTTTATATTGATGGCCAATGGCAGGCGGCAACCCAAAATGGGCGTCTGGCGGTAGTCAATCCCTCGACCGAAGCGCAAATCAGCACGGTCGCCGCGGCCGGACCGGACGATATCGAAAAGGCGGTAACGGCCGCCAGACGCGCCTTTGATGAAGGTCCTTGGCCGCGCATGAGCGGCCAAGCGCGCGCAGAGTATCTCCTCGCCATAGCGGAGATCCTGCGTCAACGTCAGAATGCGCTGGCCGAGCTTGAAGTCAAAGACAACGGCAAACCGTTACCGGAAGCGCGATGGGATGTTGAGGATGCGATCGGCTGCTTTGAATACTATGCCTCGCTGGCCGAGACGCTGGATGCTGAGGAACAAACGATCCCCCTGCCGGATGCGCGTTTTCGCTGCCGCGCGATCCGCGAACCGACCGGCGTCGCCGGTTTGATCATTCCCTGGAATTACCCGCTGCTGATGGCAGCCTGGAAAGNGGCTCCGGCGCTGGCCGCAGGTTGTACCGCCGTGCTCAAACCGTCAGAGCTGACGCCGCTGGGGGCGCTGGAACTTGCCGCCGTCGCCGATGAGGCGGGGTTGCCTGCCGGCGTCCTCAACGTAGTCACCGGTCTGGGCGGCGAAGCGGGCGCGCCCCTGGCTCATCATCCGGGCGTAGACAAGCTGGCCTTTACCGGCAGCGTGCCGACCGGACGCGCGATCATGCAGGCGGCCGCGCAGGACATCAAAAATGTCAGTCTGGAATTGGGCGGGAAATCGGCGTTTATCGTCTTTGACGATGCCGATATTGAGGCCGCCGTCGAGTGGATTTTGTTTGGCATCTTCTGGAATCAAGGACAGGTCTGTTCCGCGACCTCGCGCCTGTTGGTGCAAGATGGCCTCTATAAACGCCTGATCGAACGATTGATTGAGGCCACCCGCAACATACGTATCGGCGACGGTCTACAGGAAGGCGTACAGCTCGGCCCGCTGGTGAGCGCCGAACAATACCAGAAGGTGCTGCGGGCGATAGAACGCGGCAAACGCGAAGGCGCCCGTCTGGTCTGCGGCGGTAAACGCCCCGTCCATTTGACGCAGGGCTGGTTCATCGAACCCACAATCTTTCTTGACACGCCGACGGACAGCGCGCTGTGGACGGAGGAAATATTTGGCCCTGTGCTGGCCGTTCGTCGTTTCCGGCACGAAGAGGAGGCGGTGAAAGAGGCAAACAACAGCCGTTTTGGACTCGCCGCAGCGCTGATGTCGGCCGATGAGGAGCGCTGCCAGCGCGTCAGTCGGGCGTTGCGCGCCGGCATTGTTTGGGTGAACTGCTCGCAGCCAACATTCACGCAAGCGCCCTGGGGCGGTTACAAGCAAAGCGGCATCGGCCGCGAACTGGGCCGTTGGGGGTTCGACAACTATCTGGAAACGAAGCAGATCACGGAATACGTCAGTGAAGAGGCGTGGGGGTGGTATCTCAAGGGTCAGCCGTGATGGCTCACTCCCCCGTTCGCCCGAGGTCAAGGCGTCATGTCATGACGGCGGCATCAACCCACGTCGTTCGGCCTCTGATATTTGTTTTTCCTATTTTTCATTACCGGCAATTTACTTTATAAACATCAATTAAAACAATTAGTTAAATGTGTTTTTTACTAGGGCACCCTGTTTGCCTTAGGGCGTCTGATTGTCCACGCCCTGCAAATTATCTTCGTACAACATTAAAACTTCTCGTTACAGGTCTTTAATGGTTCATTCACTCCCGATAGGAGGAAGCAACGGATGTTCACCCCCAACAGTATGAAAAGGTTTTCTAACGCGGTGGCGGTCCTGCTGATGGCTGTTTCCGCCATCGCATCCGCACAAGAGAAGATACTGCACATCTACAACTGGTCTGATTATATTGCCCCGGATACGCTGGAAAATTTCCAGAAAGAGAGCGGCATCAAGGTCATTTACGACGTTTTCGACTCCAACGAAGTGCTGGAGGGTAAACTGATGGCCGGCAGCACCGGGTTTGATCTGGTGGTGCCGTCAGACAGTTTCATGGCGCGTCTTCGCACCGCCGGCGTTTTTCGCCCGCTGGACTGGAGCAAATTGCCGAATGCCAAAAATCTTGACCCCGACCTGATGAAACTGGTCGCACAGCACGATCCGGGCAATCGATATGCGGTCCCCTACCTGTGGAACACCACGGGCATCGGTTATAAAGTCGATAAAGTCAAAGCGCTGCTGGGCGCAGACGCGCCGGTCGACAGCTGGGATTTGGTGTTCAAACCGGAAAATCTGGAAAAACTGAAAAGCTGCGGCGTTTCATTCCTGGACGCGCCGGAAGACGTTTTCGCCGCGGTACTTAACTATCAGGGCAAAAATCCTAACAGCGAAAACGTGAAGGACTACAGCCAAACGGCGGCTGACCTCTTGCTGCAACTGCGTCCCTTTATCCGCTATTTCCACTCTTCGCAGTACATTAACGATCTGGCTAACGGCGATATCTGCGTCGCTATCGGCTGGTCGGGAGATGTGTTGCAGGCGGCGCAACGGGCCGAGGAAGCAAAGAACGGTGTCAATATTCGCTACAGCATTCCGAAGGAAGGCGCTCAGGTGACCTTCGATACCTTCGCCATCCCGACCGATGCCAAGCATCTGGACGAAGCCTATCAATTCCTCAACTACCTCATGCGCCCGGACGTTATCGCCAAAATCAGCGATCACGTGTTTTATGCCAGCGCCAATAAAGCGTCGTTGCCGCTGCTGAGCGAAGAGGTCCGTAACAATCCGGGCATCTATCCGTCGGATGCCGTCCGCGCCAGACTCTTTATTACCATGGACAAGTCACCCAAACTCGACCGCGCTCGTACCCGCGCCTGGACGCGCGTGAAAAGCGGCGGAAAATAACGTCTCCAGGGTCCGCCATCGGCGTTGCGCCTTGCAATGCGAGGAGAAAAAGCGGCTATCGGAGCAGGATAACCGCTTGCCTGTCACCCAAAATAACGCAGAGCGCTAAAACGGTCGCCAGCCTTGACGGCTCAGCTAACCCCTGGCGCGCTGGTGGGTGATGCGCCAAAGAATAAGCCCCGTTTCCCGAGGGGAAACGGGGCTTGCGTTGAGATGCGGCACAGCCGCCCGAGCGAATCGCTTTAACGCCCTTACTGCGCGAGGAACCCCCCGTCTATCGGCAGCACGGCGCCGGTGATGAACGACGCCTCATCGGACGCCAGGAATAAAATCCCCCAGGCGATCTCTTCCGGTTTCCCCATGCGTCCCAGAGGATGCATCGCCACCACCTTCTCAATACCGTCTTTGGTCAGACCGGCCACGGCCGGGGTATCGATCGTCCCCGGCGCCACAGCGTTAACGCGAACCCCTTTCCCCGCCAGCTCAATCGCCAGATGTTTAGTCAAACCCGACGCCACAAATTTCGCGGGGCCATAAACGGCCTGCCCCGGCTGCCCCCCGGCGGCGGAAATAGACGAGAGGAAGACAATGGCGCCCTTGCCTGCTTTTACCATCTCACTGGCGGCGTATTTTGCCGACAGGAACATGCCGCGCGCATCAACGGCAAACGTCTCGTCCCACAGTTCCGCGGTCGCCTCTTCCAGCGTGGCTTCCGGGATAATACCGGCATTGGCCACCAGAATATCGATACGCCCGAACTCTGCGAGAGTGGCGTCGATTGTGCGGCGAATATCATCTTCATGTCGGACATCACAGGCCTGCGCGGTGACCTTATTGCCGTGCTCGCTCAGGCGGACGGCCAAGTCCTTGACCCCCGCCGCATCCACGTCGGCGAGCATCAACTGTGCGCCCTGCGCGGCAAAGAGTTCCGCCGTCGCGCGTCCGATACCTTTCGCCGCCCCCGTAATGATGGCGACTTTGCCCGCCAGACGCCGATCGTGGTGAGTATTTACGCTCATGATATCTCCTGTAATTTGCGTGTTTCAGTCACAGAGTGGATGCATTCTGCAGGCACGTTGCCATCAATCGCGTCGGTGCCGTCGGTGTGGGACGGTAAACATCCAGTAAAGGCCAATGACGAGGCCTTGCCCTCGCATCAGTTAAGCGAGGTTGAAGCCCCATTGCCGGCATGCTCAGCCTCTTCGGCGGCGTGGCTCGCTGCAGAATGCGTTCCGTTCTTATTACAGTCTAGGTAGCGGAATGCGATCTTGCACCGCGTCTACGCTCCTCATCCTGATGTCGTAAGACGCGATACTACCGGTAGACATCGGCCCATCGCCTATTCGGTTTGGGAAAAGGTGAGACGGAGTCAAAACGTATTGATCATCGCCGCCTCGATGAATGAATCAAGCCACCAACTGACGGCGACCTTACCGAAATGAAAGTAAATAGTGTCCTAATTCACACAATCTATAATCCATGATGTCCTTACGTTTTTTTGACCTCTACTTCTTGAATATAATGGACATCCAGATTTTTCATTTCTTTCGAATAACTCACGTCAGTTTCTAAAAAAAGAAGAACCATTAAGAATCAAATAAGCGCCAGGTCTTACATCCCTTCACACAAATAATGACGGTACCGGCCTCATCGTTTCATCATAAAACGGTCCTGATTCACAAACGACGGCCGAATAACTTATTCGTTTTTGAGGTTATCCATGTTGACCGAAAAATACGGAATCGACATAACGACAAATACCCTGATATATTAGCCAACACTCGCAGAAAATTGGCCAATACCGCGCCTCCTTACATAATAAAGAAAAACAATCCGGACATATGGCGGTTATCCAGAATTCTCGTCAAAGTACAAAGTCCGTACGATTTGATATATTAAACACGCGCCCCATAGCAGCATGGCGTCCAGTCATTTCCGACTGTGAGACAATAGTTACCTAGCGGATCATCCTATTGCCCAGGGTTCACAGCGGACCGGCAAGCTCGCCGTCGATATGCCGTCGTATTTCCTCCCTACGGAGTCAAATAACGGCGTAAGCATATAGTGTTAAAGCCACTTCCTTCTGATCGGGTACAGCACTTGCCCATCGATTCGGAGTAGTGTATAGAATAGAAAGCTCACGTATTTCTAACCAAAATAAAATATCAGGATATCCCCCAATGCCGCACCGAGCTGTAGCCAACGAGAGAAACACCGGACGAAGAATTAAATATTTCCTTATTCTCTGTTACGAATTTTAATATAATCAAACATCACTCATAACTATTAACACGCTCATTAAATTCATCAATAATATGCATGCCAAAAATTTTTTCACGCGATGACGCTGCACCACTATTGCATTTGCTCTGGAAACTGGGAAGTACTGTTCTGGTCGGAACAACATGCTTTTCATTTATCAATTAGGAAGATGAGTTTTATTTAATGGAATCCACAGAGGTGGGATATGATATTTTCAAAAAAAGTTGAGCATTTTATCGTGATATCGGAATTAGGCTCATTTAAAGCCGCCGCAGAACGCATCCATGTGACACCTCCCGCACTGAGCAAAAGTATTAGCGATCTCGAAGACTCTCTTGGATACCGGCTGTTTAATCGTTCAAATTCAGGCATAAATCTGACGAAAGAAGGTGATTTATTTTATCGACAACTACTGCCTGTCAGAGAGCGTCTGGAAAACATCACCAAACTGGTCACCAAAAATACCCGGTTCTTTCGTGAGCTGAAAATCAGCACGGACNCCTACAACGATAGTTTCTATAAAATCATCTTTTCGGACTCGATAAAAAAAGGCATCAACCTCTTATGCATGCAGCATTCCTACGCCGAATTCAAAAACAAACTGTTATCGGAAGAGATCGACTTCTTTATTTCCTCCAGCCCTAAGTATGTCGACAGCTTTGAGCGTATCGCCTGCATCGCGTTCATGAATGACAGCTGTATGCTTATCAGCTCGCAAAATGTAATTGATAAATATCAAGATATCATGGATTTAGTCGTCGAGGAGGATTTAGTCGTCCACTCCTCGATGCTGCCTCATCCCATATTAGAAAAAACCATCCAGCACCGTCGGATGGCCAATACCCGCGCCAGAGTGCACGTTTTCCCTGACTTTTCTCACGTCATTGAATATCTCGCTGTCGATAAAGGTTATTCATTCTCCTGCTCTTCTTTCATGAACTTCGAAATATCCCGGCATATTCCTTTGGCTACACGCCCCCTCTCTCTCAATCAGCCTGCCGAGATGTCGTATATTTATTATCTCAAGCGCAAGGAGGATGAGCTGCACCACTTCATTCAATTGATCAGAGAGTGCCATAACGCACCGTGAGTTTTCTACGCCCCTCAGTAACTCCTGCCGCTTCTGAGGGATATTCAGGGGGTGACATAAGACGCCCGGCAGTGACGGTCGGCGGGCAGCGATGGGAACGATCATCGCGCAGTTCTCGGCCGCGAACATTCATCTCGCCGACATGGCAAATAGCGCGATAGGGGGAAATGCCGGGATGCCACATGGTGCCCTAGCCCTATAGCGTTAACGAGGTGATCGCCGTTGACATTATTGAAACGCGCACGTGTGTCTTTTCATAGATTTTGCTACTGTTTTATCGCATTTCTACTGCGCCAGGTCTCGATGCGCGCCCAGAGTGATTACCTCCGCCGATTCGGCATTGACAGGAGTTTCCATGAATCGGAGCTGTACCCTATTGTTTTTGGCGGCGCTGTCCGCCAATGTCTGCCCCCTAGCCCTAGCGGCTGAGATCAAGCCCGCCCTTGTTGCCGTTCAGTCAGAAACCGACGCCCAGCTCGCACAGGCGCATCCCAGCGAACTTTACCAGTATGCCCAGCGGCTGTATGAGGCCGGTGAACGGGATAAAGCCGTCACCTGGTTTTACATTGGCCAACTGCGCTTTCGCTATTATTTGTTGGCTAACCCCAACCTTCCGCCTGACGGGGAACCCGCGCTAATGGCCTCTCTCAACGCCACGCTCGGCCAGACCATTAACGAATGGGCTGGCGGCTCGCCCAAAAACTGGTCTGCCTCAATCCAGCAGGCGCTGGCGTGGGATGCCTCCCACCCTAATCCCGTGACGCCGAAAGCCCAGCATGCCGCTGAATTGCAAAAGGTACGCTCGGGCCTGGAGCAACTCGGTGACTATATTCGCCATAACGAAGCTGAAATTCGCGCCAAGCGCCAAGAAGCCGGGCTGGAAAATCGCTAATTGCACAGCAAAACGTAGCGGATGACACGACGCCCAAGGCCATTGGGCGTTATCTTGCGAGCCGACCTTCCGCGCTTTGGGCCTTGATACAGGACAAGGTCGGCGAAGCCGTCCCCCATTAAACGTCGTTTTCAGACCTATCGACCCATATAGTTTCCCCATCCCCCAGCGAACAGGCGCTCTGATAGACCTGAATTAATCCGGTACCTACTCTCATTTTTCAGCTAAGCCGCCACTCTCTATCGGTTTCTCGCGAACAGTTTCACGCGACCTAAGCGCCCGTTACGCCAATGATGCTTGTCTCCAGGGGTATGCAGCCCAGTCAATTGGCAGATATCCTCAAAAACAGATGAATGAGCCTCGTCCGTTGTTAAACGTTGAAGGTGAAGACTGCTACTTTAGGAATAGAATATCGAAATTCAACATAATTGGCGTTGCGGCAGGAACACGGCAAGAAAGCCGATAGAATGTTCGAATCCGGATCATAAGTTCTGGTGTACAAAAAACTCAGCGTACCGGCGAAGTGAAATATGATGCGACTTCTTTTATACGTTCAACCCTCTTAAAAGATGAAGAAATCATTATTTTTAATGATAACACTCACTCCAACCAAGTGTTAACCGGCCTCAACAAAAGATAGTAAATATTATTTTTACTCACTTTTAACGTGACTAAAAATCATCTTTTGATTACACCTAAAAAAGGCCAACAAATAAATAGATAAACTAACTTTAATAATAACTATTTTTCAGCATAACGTTTTCAATAAGTGGTATGAATTGGGTGATTCTTTTAATCCTCTTAACACATTCAAAGCACAATACGATCTATATGACTGATTAAAAACAAAAAAATACTGTAAAACCAACAAATAAACTGTCGGTGATTACTCTTTCATTTATTTGTGATTACTACGTACTGGATCACATAATTCCTCCAACCCTAAGTTTCTAACCGGGGAGATCTGCAATACTCCATTGCATGAAAAGTTTATAAGTGAAAGACTGAGAAGAATCTTAGATTAATGACTCTCTTCGTGATAAAGACTCATCATAGAGAAATAGAACAATCTATTTTTCCATATAAACCTGAACCAATGCCATGCGGACTGATAACACGCTATTTTCTAATTTCATGGAGGAATATACGATGCGTCACCAGAAAAGTGTTATTATCATTGATAATTTCGATAGTTTTACATTCAATATCGCGCAAATGATTGGCGAGGTGAATGGCCGGGAGGCTCTTGTATTACCAAATACCCTCGCCTGGCGTGAAATTAATAAAATTCCTCATGAGCGTATTATCCTCTCCCCCGGACCCGGCACGCCGCATCAGCGACGAGATGTCGGCAGCTCGATGGACATCCTGACTTATGCCGATGTACCGGTGCTCGGCGTCTGTCTGGGCCACCAGTGTATGACGTTGCATCACGGTGGTCGCGTCATCGCGGCCCCAGAGCCGATGCATGGCCGCATCCGCCGCGTTCGTCATTACGGCTCCCCATTGTTCCGCGGAATACCCGAGACCTTCGAAGTCACCCGATACCATTCGCTGGTGGCCGACAGCGCCTTGCCCGATGAGCTGGAACTTATCGCAGAGACGGAGGACGGCATCGTCATGGCGCTACGGCACCGTACCCAGCCGCATTGGGGCGTTCAATTCCACCCAGAGTCAATCTGCTCAGAGTATGGCCAAGAAATCTTCAACAACTTCCTCTCCGACGACATCGCCCCGTTGCAGATAAAAACAGGACAACACAAGGACGGTTTACATGTTTAAAGCCCATGACGGCGACCCCACGATCGCCTCCCCTGAATGTTACATGCTGCTGTGCGAGCCGCTGCCGCTGACCGTCGACGCCGAAGACGTTTTCGTGAACGTTTACGGCCACAGCGACTACGCGTTCTGGCTGGACAGCAGCCTGATTGCTCCCCATCTGTCGCGCTGGTCTTTTATGGGGGACGCCTCAGGCCACGATGCCAACATCACGCTTTTCGATGCCCCACGGCAGACCGTGCAAGTTCTCCGGCCCGTCGATAACAGCGAAGAGACGCTGACGCTGTCGATTTTCGATTATCTGGAACGTCGCCAAGCCTCACTCGCTCTGGACGCGCGGCAAACGCTGCCCGACATCCCCTTTCTCGGCGGCCACGTCGGCTATTTCGGCTATGAATTAAAAACCCTGACCTGCAACGTCTCATCGCCCCCTTCGCCTTATCCTAACGCCGCGTTTCTATTCTGCACCCGCTTTTTGGCATTTGATCATGTCGAAAAACGGCTGTATGTCGTGGCCGTTTATCGCCCGCAGGAAGAGGAAGCGGCGCGTGGCTGGGCCGAGGCGATGAAACAAACAGTGAGCCTTCTGCCGTCCGCCCCTCCCGTCGCGGGGGGAGCCGCTTCTCCACCGGTGAACTTTGCGTTGCGCCAGGACCGGGATACCTATCTGGCAAACATCGAAGCGTGTTTGGCACAAATCACCGCCGGGGAAACGTATGAAGTCTGTCTGACCAATGACATTTCCGCGCAGGTCCACGTCGACCCGCTTGACCTGTACCGCCGACTGCGTCGCCGCAACCCGGCGCCGTATGCCGCATATTTACGCTTCGGCGAACTGGCGGTGGCCTGCTCATCTCCCGAGCGTTTTCTGCGCATCGAGCGCGACGGCATCGTAGAAACTAAGCCTATCAAGGGAACGTCGCCGCGAGACGACGATCCCGCCCGTGATGCCGCCATTGCCGAAGCGCTACGTCTGGACGAGAAGAGCCGGGCCGAAAATCTCATGATTGTCGATCTGATGCGCAACGATCTTGGCCGCGTTTGCGAGCCTGGCAGCGTCAACGTCCCCAGCCTGATGCATATCGAAAGCTACCGCACCGTTCATCAGTTAGTCAGCGTCATTCAAGGCCGCCTTGGCGCCAATGAAACCGCGCTCAGCTGTATCGCGTCCTGTTTCCCCGGCGGCTCCATGACCGGCGCGCCGAAGATTCGTACGCTGGAAATCATCGACGCGTTGGAAGACGCTCCGCGCGGCATATACTCCGGCGCCATCGGCTACCTTTCACTGTCGGGCATCGTAGATCTCAACATCGTCATCCGGACCATCGTCTGTACGCCTGACCACGTTTCGGTCGGCTGCGGGGGAGCTATCGTCGCCCTGTCCGACCCTATCGCGGAGTTCAACGAAATCCTGTTGAAAGCGCGGGCGCCGCTTGCCGCTATCGCCGAGTCCGTCACCGGTCAGGTCGATGCGCCTTTCACGATTGCAGGTGAATTCAGCGATGCGGTCAGGCCTCCCGCTGAAGAACCGCTGCTGCGTTTAGCCAAACCGGAAGACGCGCAGGCGATGACGGACGCGGTCTATCAGCTACTGCGGGAGCTAGGCGGACCTGGGCCGCAGTTTTCTCACGACGGCGCCCGCCAGGCCGCCATCCGCATCACCGCCTCTCCCGATCTGGGCTTTGCCTATCTAATCGAAGACCCCGTCAGCCAGGCGATTATCGGGTTGGCGACCGTCTCCCGGGTGCACGCGCTGCGCGCCAGCAGCGAATACGGCATTTTGCAGGAACTATGGGTCGCCCAGGATTACCGCGCGGCAGGTCTGGGGCAACGATTGTTGGACGAGGTGGATCGCGAAGCGCAGTCGCGGGGATGGCCGATGATAGAAGCCACGTTGCCGATGGACGGCTATCCAGCGCTGGAGAAACTGACTCGATTTTATCAGGCCGCTGGCTACGCCAGCGCCGGTATACGCTATAGGAGACGCCAAGGATGACACCAAAAATCATGCAAATTTATCAGGTCACGGAAACAGCGCCGATGCCCATCGCGCTACTGGCTACCGGGGACGGCCGATTCCTCCCCTCCAAAGAAGTGTCCGAGCGAACCGCCCTCATTGGCCAAGGACTCCTTCGTCAGCCAGGAGTATCCTGCGCTTCGCCGTCTCAGGAGGAGGAGAATGCGGCAAATATGACGCTGACAGCATTACTGCCGCGACTCCACCATCCCCATTACCTCGATGGACTTCGTCACGTCGAACCGCCCCGGGATCCGGCTCATGCACGGGAGCTGGCGCAACGCTACGCCGCGCCCGACATCGTGCAGAATACGCTGCTGGACCCCGACTGCTATCCTCGGGCGGAAGCCTCAGCCGTGGTCAGCCTGCTTGCTGCGCGGGGTCTGACGCAACATCAGGCCCAGTATACCTATGCGCTGTGCCGCCCACCGGGTCACCATGCCGGGAAGGACTTTCTGGGCGGCTACTGTTATCTCAACAACGCGGCTGTCGCCGCACGCACACTGGCCGACGAAGGACTGGGTCCGGTGAGCGTTATTGATATCGATCATCACGNCGGCAACGGGACGAGCGACGTCCTGTCGGATCATGCGGATATTCGTTTTTACAGTCTGCACGCGTTAAGTGAAAAGACCTTTCCCTATCGTCACGCCATTGTTCCGTCCCATCCTGCGCATCGCTATATCGGATTTGAGACCCCACCCGATGCCTCCGCGTATCTGGCCGCGCTGGACGACGCACTGACAGACGCCATCTCGGCTGGCTCGCNCTCGCTGGTCGTCAGCGTCGGCTTTGATATCATTGAGGGCGATCCTCATGGGATCTGGGGACTCTCGCCCGAGATCTTCCTCGCGATAGGCGAGCGTTTCGCCGCCGCCAACGTACCGATTTGCTTCGTACAGGAAGGCGGCTATCGCATGAGCGCCCTGTCCGACTGCGCCTTCGCGCTGGCTGATGGCCTCAGCGGCTCTAGCGCTCAGAATGACATCGCTCAGCCACAGAGTCCGCTTGGGGGGCTGGAGCCTTTCCGGGTCAAGATCAACGCGCTGGACGATGCCATTATCCATCTGATCGCCCAGCGTATTGATATCTGCACACAGGTCGCCGCATATAAACGTACGCACGACATCCCGATGATGCAGCCGGGCCGGGTCGATATAGTGAAGAAACGGTGCGCGGAACGCGCGGCGAGTCATGGGCTTGACCCTGCCTTTGCGATTGCGCTGTACGAACGCATTATCGACGAGGCATGCCGGTTGGAAGACGATATCATTAACAACGATCGCGCTGCGCAGGCGCGCTGAGAAGGAGATCTGACGCATGATACGGATTTACACGCTGGGTCCCACCGGCACCTGCCATGAAAACGCCCTGCGGCACTACCTGCGCTTTCAGAACGTAGCGGAGGCGGAGATCATTCTGGTCGACGATCTCGTGGCCGCAGGCCAACAAGCCGTCGATGACGGCGATGCCTACCTGCTACAGTGCAGCGCCCATCATCAGGTGCACATCGTCACTGAGCGCTACCGCGAACGACTTCCTGTCGTGGATACCTTTATTTTCCCCACCCAGTCCCTGGCGTTGCTCAAACGTCGCGACGTCGAACATCCGCGCCATTTGGCATTGCCGGAACCTACGCTGGGCTATATCCATCCCGAAGACTGGGATGAGATTATCCTTGAAACGTCCAAACCGGTCGTGGCGGCGAAACTGCTGACGGGCGAGTACGATGCGGGACTGGCCTACACCTTCGTCGCCACCGAGAACCCCGATCGCATCGAACTTCTGGAAACCTTCGGCGAAGTCGTCACGACATGGCTGCTATATGGTCCGCGGGCGCGCTATCGAGGGGAGATCATCGCCATGCCTTATCCCGAGCTGAACGCGCCGCAGCATGTTTCCTGATCCTCATGCGCGCGCCGGCGACTCGCAACGCGCTCGGCTGATGCCGCTGGCGTTGACCTTCGGCGCGTTCGCCATCGGTCTGGATACCTTCGTCGCCATCGGCGCTCTGCACGACATCGCCGACGATCTGGCGATCTCTCCCGCGACCGCGGGCCGGCTGGTATCCGTTTCCGCTTTCTGCTACGCCGCATTCGCGCCGCTGAGCGCCTGGGGATTTCGCCTGTGGGCGCCTCAACGGGTGCTGCTGCTGTCTCTGGCCTGCTTCATCGCAGGCAATGGGATAAGCGCCCTGAGTCCGACCTTCAGCGTCTTGATGGTCGGACGCATGGTGTCCGCCTTGGGCGCGGCGATGTTCACGCCGACGGCGACCGCGATGGCCGCTCAGCGCATGCCTCCGGGTCGAAAAGGCGTCGCGCTGTCGCTGATTTTCGGCGGCATGACAATGTCGCAGGCGCTGGGCGTGCCGCTGACTGCCTGGATGTCACATGTCATGAACTGGCGCTGGGCGTTTTATAGCGTTGTGTTCTTCGGCACGCTGGCGTTGGCCTTGCTGTTGATACTGTTGGCCCCCACCGACGCCCGACCGGTCGACGCGCAGCGATTCGCGTCGGGAGCGCGCCGTTTTCCCGCCGCCGTCTGGGGGCTGTTCTGCGTCACGTTGTTGGTCGTAACGTCGGAATTTACCGTGTATGCCTACATCAGCGTCCTGCTGGCCAATACGCATCTCGGCGATATGCCGGTGCTGCCTTGGGTGATGATGGCCTATGGCTTCGGCTCAGTGCTTGGCAATATCGCCACGGGGCTAATGACCGATCGCTGGGGGCCGGGAGGAGTGCTCAATAGCGTCATCGCACTGCAAACGGTTGGGTTGGTCGCGCTGGTTCTACTGCGGGNCTCGGCTGTCGCCGCGCTCGCCCTCGGCGCGGGCTGGGGCATCGTCAGCTATATGTATCTGGTTCCAATTCAACACCGGCTGCTGGGACTGGCGGGCGCCGCGTCCCAGCAGGTGCTGGCGATCAACAGCGCGGTCATCTATATCGGCATCGGCGCCGGTAGCGCGCTGGGCGGCCTCCTCATTGCGCGAGGCGGGGTTTCAATGCTGGCGCTGATTGCAGGCATCATCGGGATCCTGGCGCTGATCCCGGCGGGGATCGTAATGCGCAAAACACGCTGACGACGGAACTCTCGCCGGAGAGCGGCAGCGATGATGCTTCACGAGGTGGGAGTCTTAAGAAATAACATGTCCCTGCCCGCGCTAGCGGCTCAGTGTTAGTTGAGACAAAGAGTCCGCTAAAAATCAGCCTATTTCTCCCTGGCCTCTGTCAGGAGTTCTCCCGTTTTACCCCCCACTCTCACCACTGTTTGACCGCCCGCCACCGAGACGCATTTGTATATTTGGACGCTGACCTCTCGGGATGGGCAAATCCGACCTAAGATTAGGCTATCTCTCTCTTTTGCCCTTTGGTTTGTGTGGATATTGACCACCGGGCCGCAGGCGAAAGGGAGGAAACGGAGATGTTCATTCAGTAAGAGGCGAGACATGTTTGGATTAGATGCATTTCATCTTGCAAGGATACAATTCGCGTTCACCGTATCTTTTCATATTATTTTCCCCGCCATCACTATCGGCTTGGCCAGCTTTTTGGCTGTGCTGGAAGCGCTATGGCTCAAAACTCGCAACGAGGACTATCGCGATCTTTATCATTTCTGGTCGAAGGTCTTCGCCGTCAATTTTGGTATGGGCGTCGTCTCTGGGCTGGTCATGGCCTATCAATTCGGCACCAACTGGAGCGGTTTTTCCGAGTATGCGGGCAGTATTACCGGCCCGCTGCTGACCTATGAGGTGCTGACCGCCTTTTTCCTGGAGGCCGGTTTCCTCGGCGTGATGCTGTTCGGCTGGAACCGCGTCGGACCAGGGCTGCATTTTTTCGCCACCTGCATGGTGGCGCTGGGAACGCTGGTGTCCACATTCTGGATACTGGCGTCGAACAGTTGGATGCATACGCCGCAGGGATATCAGATCGTTAATACCGTCATCGTGCCGGTCGACTGGTTTGCCGTCATCTTTAATCCATCCTTCCCCTACCGACTGTTGCACATGACCACGGCGGCCTTTCTCTCCACCGCTTTTTTCGTCGGTGCCTCGGCCGCATGGCATTTATTGCGCGGCAACGATACCCCGGCCATTCGCACCATGCTGTCGATGGCGCTGTGTATGGCGCTGATCGTCGCGCCTGTTCAGGCGATGCTGGGCGACATGCACGGTCTCAACACGCTGGAATATCAACCCGCCAAGATCGCCGCCATCGAAGGCCACTGGGAAAACCGGGCGGGAGAAGCCACGCCGCTGATCCTCTTCGGCCTGCCTGACATGAACGAAGAACGCACGAAATATACGCTGGAAATCCCTTATCTGGGCAGCCTGATCTTGACGCACAGTCTGAACAAACAAGTGCCGGCGTTGAAAAGTTTTCCTAAATCCGACCGCCCTAATTCCGCAGTGGTGTTCTGGTCGTTTCGAATCATGGTGGCGCTGGGCCTGCTGATGATTCTGACGGGTCTGATCAGCCTGTGGCTGCGCGTTAAACATCGCCTGTATCAGTCGCGTCCTTTTCTTTGGTTGACGTTGCTGATGGGTCCTTCCGGACTAATCGCCATTATTGCCGGTTGGTTCACCACGGAGATCGGCCGTCAGCCCTGGGTCGTCTACGGCCTTCAACGCACCTCGGCGGCGGTTTCCGCGCACGGCGATCTACACATGAGCCTCAGCCTGCTCGCCTTTATCGCGGTCTATTGCTCGGTCTTCGGCATCGGCTACATCTACATGATGCATTTGATCAAAAAAGGACCTCAGCCGGGTGAAGGCACCCATACGCCGGAAGGCGGACCGGGCAAACCGCAAACGCCGTCAAGACCATTGTCGGCCACACGTGAACCGTTAACGTCCGAAGAGGGGAAATAACGTGGCTATCGATCTTCCATTTATCTGGTTCGCCATCATCGTGTTCGCCACCCTCATGTACATCGTGATGGATGGCTTCGATCTCGGCATTGGCATCCTGTTTCCCTTTAATCAGGATGCCGGCGAGCGCGACATGATGGTCAACACGGTCGCCCCGGTGTGGGATGGCAACGAAACCTGGCTGGTGCTGGGCGGCGCGGCGCTGTTCGGCGCATTTCCGCTGGCGTACGCCGTGATTATCGATGCGCTCGCCATACCGTTGACGGCCATGTTGATTGGGCTGATATTCCGCGGCGTCGCCTTCGAATTTCGCTTTAAGGCGACCCCCGCTCACCGCCCTTTCTGGGATAAATCATTTATCGCCGGCTCCCTGCTCGCCACCTTCAGTCAAGGGGTGGTCGTCGGCGCGTTTCTCAACGGATTCGCCGTCACGGATCGCACCTATAGCGGTCCGGCGTTGGGTTGGCTGTCGCCATTTTCGCTATTCTGCGGCATCGGTCTCGTCGTCGCCTATGCGCTGCTGGGCTGCACGTGGCTGATCATGAAAACCGAGCATGAACTGCATCGCAAAATGTCCGCGCTGGCGATCCCGCTGGTGGCCGCGCTGCTGGTCATTCTCGCCATCATCAGCCTCTGGACGCCGCTTGAGCATCGCGCTATCGCCGCCCGATGGTTCGTGATGCCGAACCTGCTCTATTTTTCGCCGGTGCCTCTGCTGGTATTGGCCTGTTCGTGGGGAATTGTCCGCGCGGTGAAAGGACATGCCCACTACGCGCCGTTTCTGCTGACATTGGGGCTGGTCTTTCTGGGTTTGAGCGGTCTCGGCATCAGTATCTGGCCGCACCTCATTCCCCCGTCCATTACGCTGTGGGATGCCGCCGCCCCCCCAGAGAGCCAGCGCTTTATGCTGGTCGGCGCGCTGATCATCATCCCGATCATTTTGATCTATACCTTTTGGAGCTATTACGTCTTCCGGGGAAAAATCAAACCGGATGCGGGTTATCACTAACAGAATTGCGGAGGCATTATGGCTGAAACCAACACCGCTCCCCCCCGTGCGCCGTTGTGGCAGCGACTGCTGTGGATGGTGCTTATCTGGTCGGGAAGTATTCTGGCGTTAGGCGTGGTCTCGCTGCTGTTTCGCATGATGATGACTGCGGCAGGAATGAAGAGCCACTAATGGGAAAAGCCCCAGGCTCCGGCGAGAATCGTCGGAGCCTGGGGCTTTGTGACGGCGCAATGACCGAATTTATTGACTGACGGAGAGGAGAGCGGGTCCGTCGCCCTATGTGTCTTTCCCTGGCGAACGATGAAAAATCTTGCCGCTCAGATCGTTCTGACCTGAACGACGATAATCAAAGTGTTGCATTGCCTGAGAGGCTCAGGCGGTACAATTCTGACGTTTTAACAGCTCGTCGGCGAACTGACGCCCAAATTGTTGCAGATACTGGCGTTGCAGCAGGCATTCGTGCGTCGCTTCCACATCATACTGAATCAGTTTCCCCGTGACGTACGGGCGCCACAGCTCCGGCTGCTGCTCCTCAGATCTCAAAATATCGGTCGAGGCGCGGATAAACAGCAGGTCGCCATGAAACGGCTGATATCGACATTTTTCCAGCAAATCGAGCATCAGTGTGGCGTCGCCGATCAGACGCGTCAGGAACGTTTCGTGGATACTGCGGTCTCCAATCGCCTCCTCCATCGCACTCTTCAGCCCTTTCATTCCGCCACGCGCCGCCCCGGAGATAGCGCGAGTCATCCGTGTAATGATGGTCTCGTCATCCAGCCGCAAGGACGCTCTGCCGTGTTGCAGCGGGTAGCTGTCGAACATGGTCAGGAAGCTGACTTCCTCGCCCGCCGCTTGCAGCAGATTGGCGGCGCGTAGCGCGACGTTGCCGCCGACCGACCACCCGGCCAGCTGATACGGGCCGTGCGCCTGGATCGTCCGGATGCGTCGCAGATAGTCAACCGCCATTTCATCAATGGAATGAATGACGCGCGACGGATCCTGGAGGATAGGCGACTGTAACGCGTAGACCGGCTGGTCGTCCGGCAGATAAGGCAGCAGACCGGCGAAGGCCCAGCCGATCCCGCCGCCGGGGTGGAAGCAAAACAGCGGTGGACGATCCCCCGTCGTGCGCAACGGCAGAATAGGATCGAACGGGTCTGCGGCGCAGCCAGCGATTCTGAGTCGTTGCGCCAGCTGTCGCGGCGTCGGCGAGGAGAGAAAATCGGTGATGCCTAGCTGCACGCCAAACTCGTCGCGGATCAGATTAATCAGCTGTAGCCCCAGCAGCGAATGGCCTCCGAGCGTAAAGAAGTTCTGGTTGGCGTAGACTCTGTCGCACTCGAGGATGGTGGCGAACAGGCGGCACAGCGACTCCTCTTCCGGTGTGCGCGGCGGCGACAGCTCAACCTTGTCCTGCATGATAGGCGCGGGAAGCGCCCGGACGGCCAGCTTGCCATTGGGCGTCAGCGGGAAAGACTCGACCACCATAATCACGCTGGGGACCATATACTGAGGCAATTGACGACCGACAGCCAGCTTCAGGGTTTCGCTGTCAAGCTCTAGCTGGCTGTTGGCAACGTAAGCCACGATCGCCGGGCCGTAGGCCAGCTCCTTCAGCATCGCCACCGCATCTTCCACCCCTTGGCAGCTCAGCAACGCGTTTTTGATTTCATCCAGCTCGATGCGCAGACCGCGCAGCTTGACCTGATTATCTTTACGGCCCTGATAGTGGATGAGTCCGCGATGGTCGAAGAATACGCGGTCTCCCGCCCGGTACATTCTGCGTTCGGGGTCCAGCAGGTCGGGGACAAATCCCTCGGCCGTCAGGTCTGGGCGGTTGCGGTAACCTCTGGCGACGCCCGGCCCCGCGATATATAGCTCACCCCAGGCGCCCGGCGGCAGCAAGCGCTGATTCCGGTCCACGACATAGAGACGAGTATTGGCCGTAGGGTCGCCAATCGAGAGATCGGCAGCGCCGTAATGGGCGTTAATCGAGGTGGCGAACGAGGTTTCCGTCGGGCCGTAGACGTTAAGCAAACGACAGTGGGAGAAGCGCGCCAACAGCGCCAACGTACAGGATTCGCCCCCTAGCAGCAGCGTCATACCCTGCGGGAAATCCTCCGTCTGGTGATAAGCCAGTAAACTGGGCGTCATGACCAGCGCATGAATGTTTTTGCACTTGATCAGCGACGCCAACGCCCGACCCGGCGTGGCGGAGACCTTGTCCGCAATGACCAGCGTCGCGCCGGAAAGCAGCGTCATGAAGATTTCCAGTACCGACATATCGAAGCCCGCCGCGATAAACTGCAACACTCGAACGCCGGGCTGGAATGCCGCCGCAGCCATCGCCGAACCGGCGATCGACACCAGGTTACGATGGGTGACTTCCACCCCTTTCGGTTTGCCGGTCGAGCCGGAGGTATAGATCAGGTAGGCCAGCGTGGACGGATCGAACCGATCCAGAGGATGCGTCGCTGGCGGCAGTGCAGCCAGACTCTCCGCCGTCAGATGCAGCATGATGGTCGGGTCGACGTCGGCGTTCAGCGGACTGTCCGATACCACTATCACAGCGGCGGGTTTCGCATCGTCAAGAATGTAGCTGATACGACCTTCCGGCAACTCAGGCACGATAGGAATGTAGCAGGCGCCCAGTTTGAACAGCGCGACCATCGTCACCACCCACTCGACGCTGCGGGCGACAATCACCGCCACATCGTCGCCGGGGCGGATGCCCCGCTCCCGCAGATGCGCGGCCAGGCGGTTGGAAGCCTCATCCAGCTCGGCGTAGCTGACCTGACGTTTATCTTGTACCAACGCAATCTCATTGGCATAAGACCGTACGGTCTTGGCAAACGTTTCGGGGAACAACGGCAGCGCATCCGGACGGGGCGGCAGCGGGTAGACACGTTCACGCTCTCCGGGTAATAACAGATCAAAATCCGCTACCCGCGACTCCGGCGCGTCCACAAACTGCTCCAGCAGAGAAATCAGCCGCTGGTAAGACAACGCCAACCCGTCCATCGGATACAAATCCGCGTTGGCGTCGAACCCAAAGTCCAGGTGACCGTCGCTGTTACGGTCGAAAATATTGAAGCTCAGATGCTCTACCGGCCCACAGGCCACGTTATCCACCGACATCTCACAGCCGTCGAAGTGGGCGCTCTGGTCATAGGCAATCACATTGATTAACGTGTTGAACAGGGGTTTGTGCCCGCGCTCGGCGTAAAGATCGCGGATCATCGATTCGGAACGGTAATTCTGATGTAACAAATGGNGGCGCAGCTGCCGCTGAATAGCCGTCGCGACGGAAATTATCGTGGAGTCGGCAGAGAAAGAGATGTGTAACGGCAGAATGTTGGCCACCATCGACAGGATGTTGCGCAGCGCTTTCGCTTTTCGGGCGGCGACCGGCATGCCCACAACCAGTTCGTCCTGCCCCGTCATTTTATGCAGGTAGGCGGCGCACACCGCGATGAGGATGCTTGATAAACGTAACTCCGGATAGTTGACCGAGGCGAGGGTTCTAAGACGATCCAAATTTTCCCCGGTGTAACGCTTCCGCAGGCGGTTGAGCTTAGTCAGCGGCACATTGCCTGGCACCAGCTGCGTGACTTCCGGTAAAGCCAGACAATAATCGCGCCAATAGGCTTGATCCTTAATGTAAGAAGGACTTTCACGATAAGCCTGCTCCACTTCATGCACCCGTTTTAACGGCTCCAGCACCAGTGGGGCGGGAGTTTCATTGCGCAGCAGCTGCCCGTAATGTTCCGCCAGCAGTCGGAACAATATCCCATGACTATAACCGTCAAGGATCAAGTGCGTTCCCATCTCTATCAGGCGATGCTGGTCATTGGCTATTTTGACCAGGCAGTAGCGGATGAGTGGCGCGTGAGCCAGGTCCATATCTCGCCCCAGGAGATTGTCGAGGAGCAATTGATAGGCCGGTTCAGGGTCGAGTTCGGTGGAAAGATCAACATATTGCACGTAAGCGTGTGTCTGGCAAGGCACGACATATTGCACGTATTGCCCCGATGCGGGGTCGATTTCGAATTGAGTGTGCGTGGTATCGACTTCGCGGCACACGGTATTAATCGCTTGAATGAGCAAATCACGATTAAGCTGCCCTTTGAACTCAAGCACGTCACATAAATGATAATTCAGATTATGTTCAGCTTTTGCGATAGCGAAACAAACTTCCTGTTGGGCAGCGCTCAGTGGACAGGGTTCCTTTTCAGGCATAAAACATTCCTCTTTCTAATTACCACGCAGATTCCACTCGTTAATTTCTACGACTGAGAAGTTTTAACGAGTCTACATTTTCGCCACTGACGTAGCTTAATAACCATGGAGTTATCGACCCGGTGCAATAATTTCACGAGGAAATCTAATAGATAATAATACCCAAAGGGTAAGAATAAATGATCTTTCATTTTATTTTTCTATGATAGATATAAAAAACTTAATTAAGCAAGAGCAAATAAAACGTCTGACCAAAGTATCGCCGTCATTTATTTTTTGGCTCTTTCAAATAAACATCCATATTGGGGGATCGCGTATTAAAAAAGATAATTTTATTATGGAAACACCTATGAATTAATATTAACCACATCTAATTGCCACCCGGATAAACTAGTTTAAAACCGCATACTGCATAGCAATAAAACCAATAAAAACATAACTTTAATCACACAATACCTAAACAGCGGAGAATAATTAATCAGCACTAACGGAAAGAAAATTTTAAAAAAACGGCTAGTTATAATTTTTTCTCTACGTTGTATTTTTAATAACCCTTGTTGCTTAGCTTGAATATTAATCAGGTAGAGTGTGTCGTTATTTATATTGAGTTACATTTGTCATTTAAATAACGCAGCGAAACAATCCCCTTAAATTAAGATAACATCATGCAATCTACAAATAACTGGCATGGATAACGACTTAATTCCCCACAAATCCATTTTATATATAGCCTTCATCGATGAGTATTAACTCTTCCCCGCTTGTTATTATTCAATTGAAATATTCAGGGGTCATTCACATCCTAATGGCTTCTTGCATTATCAAAGTAATGTAAATAGTCCCGGACCGTAGACTGATTAAAAGGCGGCTTTTATTTTTCTTGTGGAAACAATTTGCGAGAAGATTGTTGTTCATCATTAATGGGATAGCCCCTTACCGTCTGGACGGTTCGCCATTATAGAAATAGAGAGAAAACATACGTCTGTCAGAGATAATGAGCCTTGTCCCTCAACGTGAAGACGACATCAGGTCAGGCGCTAACGCTCTCTCAAAACGCTGAACCCAAAAATTGACGCGCCGAAAAGTGGGCCTGATTGACGCGGATGTCGCCCTGCTTATTACATGCATTCCTTTCTTTTTTTTCGTAGACGTCTCTCGGTAAAGTATTTTGGCTACCGGTGTGCGATTTTTTTCCAGGATAAGCTTGTGGTAATGGCTAATGATGAAATATAGATAATTAAAATCAAAATAAGCAAATAGTTCGGTATTGCGATTATCGCGACGCTCTAATTGCATGGTTTATTTCATGCTGACGAAGATCTGTAAATAAAAATACATATAAATCAATATCTTATGTTTTAAATTTTGTTTTTTCATTCGGCATATAAAAATGATTAAGCAATTAAAAAAGATAAATTATTTGTATTATTAACTGACAGTGATGCCGTTTATTCGTGAAATAACCATTGCCTCTAGCTTATTACAAAACGCGATTTAGCGAGCAGGAAAGGGTCACTTATGCTTCGCCTTATACCCTGATAAAAGCGGGTATATTAAACTAAAGTAATAAAAACATTTATTTAAAATTCTCAGGCCGGCCAGAGTCACTGACTGAATAAAATGACAGTCGTTGGCACGACGACGACTCAATAATGACTTTCGCCATCGCTATTTTAGACAGTCTGTGCCGTTGTAAACGGAGAGATCTGGCCAAGGGCATAACACTTTTTTAATGGAAATAAAGTATGAGACACCAGAAGAGTTCCCCTCGCTCCACCAGGCGGTTTCCCCGCATTGTCATGGGGTTAACGACTTTCGCCGCGCTGTTGACGTCAGCGCTCACATTCCCCATGCAAGCTCAGGCGGAGGGTCAGCTGCGCATCGCACAGCAATTCGGCATTGTCTACCTGCTGCTAAACGTGGCGCAGGATAAGCAGCTGATAGAGAAACATGCCAAGGCCGAAGGACTGGACGTCAAAGTGGACTATCTGCAACTCTCGGGCGGCGCAGCGGTGAATGATGCGTTGCTGTCAGGATCGGTGGATATCGCCGGCGCGGGTATCGCCCCCCTGTTTNCCCTGTGGGATCGCACCAAAAATCGTCAGAACGTGAAGGCCGTGCTCGCCACCGGCAGCTTCCCCTACTATCTCATCAGCACTAACCCCAACGTCAAAACCATCGCCGACTTTACCGATAAAGATCGCATCGCCGTTCCGGCCGTCGGCGTCTCGTTACAATCTCGCTTCCTGCAGGCGGCTTCGGCCGAACTTTGGGGCGATAAGGCGTTCAACCGTCTGGATAAGCTGCAGGTCGCAGTGCCGCATCCGGACGCCACCGCCGCCATTATCAGCGGCGGCACGGAAATTTCCGCTCACTTCGCCAACGCCCCTTTCCAAGAGCAAGAGCTGGCAGGCAATCCCAAGGCGCACATCGTCCTGAACTCTTATGACGTGCAGGGCGGTCCGACGTCGCCGGTGGTGCTTTACACCACAGAAAAATTCCGCCAAGAGAATCCTCGCACTTACAAGATCTTCGTCGATGCGCTGGCCGAAGCGGCGGACTTCACCACCCAAAATCCTGAAGCGGCGGCAGACTCTTTCATTCGCATCACCAAGTCAAAAATCGACCGCAAGCTGTTGCTGAGCATTCTCAAGAGTCCTGAATCCAAATTCAGCATCACGCCGCAAAACACGCTGTCTTTGGGCCAGTTCATGTACCGCGTTGGCGCGCTGAAAAACAATCCTGTGTCGGTTAAGGATTATTTCTTCGACGACCCGCACATCGATTCGGGAAGCTGAATGCCGACGGCGCGTAGATCTACGGCTTAACGACCCTTCGGGTTTAGCGGACGTTCACGCGCCGACGGAGCGCCATCGTCATCCTCACTGGCGATGGACAACAACGAGAGGAAACCAAGATGTCTGAACATTTATCGCAGGATCGTGACGCCACGCTCCGCCCCGATGTGCCACTGCTGCAAGTGGAGAACGTCGGACTGGAATACGCCACTCGCGAACGCCGGGTGCGCGCCACCCATGACGTGAGCTTCGATATCTTCCCCGCCGAACGCTTTATCTTGCTCGGCCCTTCCGGCTGCGGTAAATCCAGCCTGTTGAAGGCCGTCGGCGGTTTTCTGCCGCCCGTCGATGGCCGCATCCTGTTGGAAGGAAAAGCCATCTCGCAGCCTGGCCCGGAACGGATGATGGTCTTTCAGGAGTTCGACCAACTGCCGCCGTGGAAAACGGTGTTGGAAAATACGCAGTTCCCACTCCTCGTGACCGGCAAACGGTCCGCCGTCGAGGCGCGTGATCAGGCGATGTACTATCTGGAAAAAGTGGGGCTGGCGGACTTCGCCAACGCCTGGCCGCATACGCTGTCCGGGGGCATGAAGCAGCGGGTGGCGATAGCGCGCGCATTAGCGATGAAACCGAAGGTGCTCCTGATGGACGAACCGTTTGCCGCGCTGGATGCGCTGACACGCCGCAAAATGCAGCAGGAGCTGCTGGAACTATGGGAGGAGGTACGCTTCACGCTGCTGTTCGTCACCCACTCGATTGAAGAAGCGCTGGTCGTCGGTAACCGCATTCTCTTGCTGTCGCCCCATCCAGGACGTGTGCGCGCCGAACTCAATTGTCATCAGTTCTCTCACCACGATGAAGGCGGCACAGAGTTTCAGGCGGCGGCGCGGCGCATCCACGATCTGCTGTTTCCGACGGGTCATCCCGTGGCTCCGGCGCCAACCTCTTCAACGCCCTCGCCTATTCAATCGCTGGCTGGACAACACGTGCGCTGAGTTTTATCTCTTAACATGAAAGGTTTTATGATGAGTCAACTTCCCCCTGTTCGTCCGGAGTACCAGAGAGAGCTGGCACCGCTGACCGATATTAACGTCGCCCAGCCATTACCGTTGCGCAACCGCCTGTGGAATCAGGGCGCCGTCCGCAAGTCACTATTGCTGATCTTGCTGGCATTGCTATGGGAGGGCGCCGCCCGCTGGCAAAATAATGATTTGCTGCTGCCGACGTTTACTCAGGCGGCGGCGGCGTTCATTGAGGATATTCGCAACGGCGAACTGCCCGCCAAGATCGCCATCTCCATGAGTACGCTGGTCAAAGGCTATGTGATTGGGACCGCGTTGGCTCTGGCGCTCAGCGCACTGGCGGTCTCCACCCGTCTGGGGCGCGATCTGCTCTCCACGCTGACCTCCATGTTGAACCCTCTGCCCGCTATCGCGCTGTTACCGCTAGCGCTGCTGTGGTTCGGGCTAGGTACACAAAGTTTGATTTTCGTGCTGATACATTCGGTGCTGTGGCCGATGGCGCTGAATACCTATTCAGGCTTTCTCGGCGTCTCGGAAACATTGAGGATGACCGGGCGTAATTATGGGCTGAGGGGATTACGTTACGTCTGGCACATTCTGATCCCGGCGGCACTGCCTTCTATTCTCTCCGGTCTCAAAATCGGCTGGGCTTTCGCCTGGCGTACGCTCATCGCCGCCGAACTGGTCTTTGGCGCATCCAGCGGACAAGGCGGACTGGGCTGGTACATTTTCCAGAACCGCAACGAACTGTATACCGACCGGGTCTTCGCCGGACTGGCATCGGTCATTATCATCGGGCTGCTTGTGGAAACGCTGATCTTCGCCACCATAGAACGGGTCACGATCAAACGCTGGGGGATGCAACGCTAGCGATATGCAGTACGCCGACGAGGATATTTCGTCGGCGTACTGCCCTTTGAAACGGGCAAAGGCAAAGGCTCTTTTCTTTATGTATGAATAAGACCTGGGAGACCCATTCATTCTTCACTGCATATTACAACCGGGCATGATTTGAAAGATTAAGTGGCACCATAACATTTTGCTAGTTAACTATTTCAACATCATTAATCTAGTCATGAAATAGATAAAAACACTCATCCAATAGATTGGATAATATCGGGTTATAATATTTTTCACGTTTATAAAAACATTGTAAATAAAAGTTCAATTCAGATAAACAACGTGAGTTATTTGATACCGAGAGCAAAACATTTTATTTGCGAACGTATAAATATAAGCAGTTAACGATTCGAATAAAAAGCTCACAAAGCACTATGAATAATCATCTACGCTGAGACGCTTCCATGATACTTTTAATATTAAGCTTTCGCAGCATGCTTTGTTTGTGGCAGCTGATTGTTTTTTCGCTCAAACATAAAAGACCAGACACTTCTTTGTTGCTTTTTCCTTTCAACAGATACTGAAGCACCAGTTGCTCTCTGGGAGAGAGTTTTTGCAGCTGTACATCCCATGACGGACCTGAGTCATGGCTTGTGACGTCTTGTATCTTGGCGATGATTTCAACAACCGGACTTTTCAGATCGATAATCGCATCGTAATTGATATAGCGAAACATCCGGTCAGGCTGACTGTCTTTGAAGATGACAATCTTGTTATTGCTGTTGATGTATTTTATTACGTCAACCAGCGAAGAGATGATGGAAGAGTCGTGCAATACTTCGATGAGAAATACCTGCTCTTTTTCTTGCTGCAAATTGTTGACTAAATCACAGATATCCTCGGCGACAAAACACCTATCGCTATCCGTCATTATTTTACTGATAATGATATTCTGTAAAGAATAAGAAATGATTTCATTCTCAACCAGGAACACGTAGTCCATTGTTATACCACCCCCATACCGCAAGCAATAGAAACCAAGTAAAGCCGTTTTTAATGTGGCTAAATCGAACAGTATGAATTTTTATCGTTTAAGCAATTCTCATAAACCATAGCACTTAACAAAAATTATGGTAGGTTAAATCTGGACTTTACTGGTCTGCTCTCTTATTACCTATCAAATTAACTTTCTGGCCGCATATTATTTGTGCGTTTATCCATTGCTAAATCTGAATTTTATCTCCTCTTCGATTTCCTCACTCTATCAACGGATTGTGTGTTTCACTGGGTTGAATTCGGAGCGACAGCCATCGTCGTCGCCCGGTCTTGAATGGTCACATTAGAGCGATTTTTACTCACCTTAGCCCTCTTTGTGCGCTCTGGGGCGGAAAGTCGGCCAAACATTCGTCACTTGAATAAGAGAAGGAATAAAGGGCTTGCCATCCATGCCGGAGCAGTCCATAATGACGTCCATTCCAGTTACTGGAACGCAAGAAAAAGCATTTTAATCAAAGAGTTATCTTCAGATTTTATGCGCAACACCCTGTACGACCGTAGCTCAGTTGGTTAGAGCACCACCTTGACATGGTGGGGGTCGGTGGTTCGAGTCCACTCGGTCGTACCAATTCTCTTCTGCCTTGTGCAGTGCTAGTTTACTGACATACTCCAATCTGCCTGAATCGCCTAAGCCTCCTGTGTATCTATCCCTTGTAGGGTTAGCTCTATCCGTTGATTCCCCTGCTCCGCTCTCTTTCTTAGGGTTCACCGGTTGTAGCGTTCCACCGTTAGCGACAGGCTGCGAATTTACTACGAACATCACGTTGATAAAGATGAATACCGCCAGTGCATGAAACATGCTCACCGCGACGGTTTCCCGGCCAATCAGAACAATATTACGTCGCGACAGGGTCTCAAGACCTAACACGTGCCAGACTAAAAGCCGCCACGTTTTCTGTAACGGCTTTCATACCTTTGCTGCTTTTGTTTGCGTGAAGGCATTCCCCCGGTATTTAACTTCGGTCTTACCGTGCGTTCGCCCCCTTCTGTCCAGAGAGTAACGCCAGCTTGGCATAGAAATCCTCCAGCGTGAAACGAGTGTCCACCGCATGGTAAACCCGGATCTGTCGCGGACTTTGCTGCTGTCCGTAGCTGAGGTCATCGTTAATCCGTGGGCCATCGCGCAGCGTATATTGATATTCGTGGTCATCCAGCAACAGCGCCACCGAGGGATTATCGCCTAATACCCACACTTCGCTTTTCGGCCAGGGCACGTCCTTTAAGGTCATCGAAATTTCTCGATTGAAGTCGATCAGCTGTTGCCACAGATACTCGCCGACCTTGCCCTGCGGTTTGACGCGCGTCGCCAGCTCCGCCAGAGAAACTCTGACCGACATATAGACGTTGTGCGGCACCTGCCATAGCGCAACGCTGGACTGGAACACCCTATTCGCCGCCTGCGGATCGTTGTACAGGTTGTATTCCCAGCCGCCCTTTGGATAAGGCATACCGCCGATCCAAATCACGGTCATTTTCTTCGCAATCGTCGGGTCCGCCTGCAGCGCGGCCGCAACGTCGGTCAGCGCGCCAAGCACGAGAACAAACAGCGGTTGAGGATCGTCTTTTTGGGCCTCGACGATCAGCTGCCGCGCGCCTTCGCTCAAGGCTGGCTTACCCTCCAGCGGCCCCGTTGCGCCGTGATAAACCGGCACCGCCGTTTTTCCCATCACCTGAGTTAAGCGCTGCAACTCGCGATAGCTTTCCATCATGCTGTCAGCGCCAGAACGTTTTAACAACGGCGCCGTTCGAGCGTAGTGTGAGGCGATAAGACCGGTCACTTTCAGCGTGGGCGACATCAACGCGTGCGCCACCGCGAAATCGTCGTCCGCCTCGTTTTTAGCATCGCTGCTAATCATGACTCTGATTTGCTTGTGTTTCACCACGTCGTACGGCAGCTCGGCCGCTCGCGGCGACACGCTCCATAGCGCGACGAGAATCAGAGCCAGCCCCTGGCTCATCAGCATTAACCTGCGTGTCTGACCTCTAGTGATAATCATGAAAAGATCCCCATAAACGAAAAGGACACAACATGGATGCGATGGATGCGTCGAGTTACCACCAGACTTCCGCCTGCACCCCCAGGCTGAACTGATCGTCTTTATCGTCCGCGAAACTGAACTGAGAGATGCCGTTTTCCAGTGATTTCAGATAGCTGGCGTAAAAACGAATCTCCGGACGAGAGGTCAGCATGCTGGTGCTGACTTTGAGGGTGTGGAACAGCGTGGTTTTGTAGCCTGACTCACGATAGTTGACGCCGCCTGCCTTGTTGGTCTGGTTGAAATAAGCCAGCTCGACGCCGGTCTGGTTGTACTGATCCCAGATATACGCGGGACGGACTACCGCACGGAACGTTTCAAAGTCCGAGTGCGCGCCGGTCTCATAGCTGTACAAATCGTTGCCGCGGCCATACACCAGCGCGTTTGCGATGATCACGTCGGGATGCAGGTACGTTTCCCCCTGCGAGATCAACCGGAAGGCGGTCCCCCCGGTATGTTCGCCGTAATAATATTTGCCGTCGCCGTAGTCCGGATTGGCGTCGGATATTCGCATGAAGCCGCTAGCGATGGAGTTACTGGCGTACTGGAGGGCAAATTCATTAAACCCGCCGTTGTCGAAGTTCTGCCGGAAAAGTCCGGTCGCCAGCCACGCGTCTTTTAATTCGAAATAGTTGCTCGAATGCTGGCTGTCGCTTTCGTTCGCCGTGTTGTATTTGCCGTCTATTTCCAGCGTCGCTTTGTTCCAGAGTGGAATTTCCCGGTAGCGGATATCGATGGCGTTGGTATTCACCTGTGTCGTTGAGGTAAAGGACTTATTGTAGAGATCCAGATCCTGACGCAGTAACGCCATATCCAATTTCCCGACGCCCACGTCAATGTTCTCCAGCCCGACTGCGCCCGCAGAGTCGGCTTTATGCGCTTTCCAGTCCAGCATCTGAATTTCATAATTTTTCAGATAATGTTTCCCAACCCAGAACGTGGCCTCCGGTAGAAACGGAATAAAGCCCGTGGTGGTGACGTACATGTCGGAAAATTGGAGCAGGTTGTCGCTGCTGGAGTCAAAGACGCCGTTACTGTATGACTGCCCGACATTGCCATCGAGCCACACGACGGCATGCGCGGTTTTGCCGTCCTGATCGTAGACGCGTTGGTTCAGGATCAAATCGAACCAACCGCTGTGCTCGTTACCGAAACGGCCCAGAGACCCAATCGCATAAGACTTGGGGACGCCGCGCGATGAGGTGGCCCAGCCGGATCGAAAATACCCCGAGTAGGTAAAGCCGATGTCGTTTTTCACGTAGTTGCTGATATCGCGAAGCGTCAGCGGCGTAGAAGAAACGGTAGCGTTGCTGGGGTTGGCGTTGGCCGCAGTCGAGGAAGACGTCGGTGTAGCTTTCGCCGCGTTCTGGGCATTATCGTTCACGACCGTCACGTTGACGTCGCGCGGCTTCGGCGCCATGTTTTGTGAGGCCTGACTGGCGGCGATTTTATATTCCTGCAACTCTTTTCGGGTGGCGTTTAATTCCTTTTCGAGCAGTTCGAGTCTTTCCTCCACGGTTAATTTCGCGGCCAGCGCGTGATTAGGCACACCGGCGTAGAGCAGAGCCAGCGTGATGATATTTAGGGATACAGAGTTGATTTTTATCATTATGGTGGTTCCAATGTTGATGCGCGGTAGGCGCAAACTCGCCTGCCCGCTATTCCCGGTCAACGTGCGTTGCTCAACGTTTTTATTTGCAGCGGCGAGGCTCCTCCGCTCACCTTTAACGTTTTTTATGTCCGCTTATCGGCGCACGAAACCGTGGCGGATAAAGTAACTGGGGGTACAGCTCCAGGCATGGCAGTAACTGTCGATTTGTTTGCTGCCGTAGGGAGACGACATCGGTTTTTTGGGATCAAACGCCTCCCAGAAGGTATTGGTCCCGGTTTTGACCATCGCACCCCAATACTCCTCCACCAGCGTTCGCGCTTCCTGACTCAGGCCACAATGAATGAGCGCATCGACCATGTGATGGTACAGGTAGGGCGTGAGCGGCCGAATGGCCTGGGGCAGCGACATAACGCGGGTCAGGGCCTGTGCCATTTGCGGTTGAGGCAGCACGTCGGCCAGCGCCATCCATGCCTGAGAAGCCCAGGAGATTTGTCGCTGCTCGCCGCTGACGAACACGCCCTGCTTTTCATCAAACAGCCCGCGTGCCGCCTGCTTCATCCGCTCAACGGTTTCCTCCAGATGCGCGACCTCGGCATTTCTCCCCAGCGATTTCGCCAGTTCGATGCCCTCCTGACAGCTGTAAATCAGTAGTCCCTGGATCGCCGTCTGTTTCTCGAGACCTTTTAACGCGGCGCTTTGGTCCGATCCCGGATTCCAGTCGATAAACACGTAATCCTTTTCCGGCGCGACAAACAGGCCCTGCGCATTGACATTCTTCAGCGCCAGCGCCAACTGCTGTTTCGCCACCGGCCACAGTTCCTGTGCCGTCGCGGTGTCGCGGCTCGCCCGCAGATAGTCGCGCACGATGCTGCCGAACAATGCGGCATAGTCGATCAGCACGACTTCGCCCCTACGCGGCTCCGGCTGTTCATAGACGCAGGCCGTAATATAACCATCTTCCCGCTGCAGCCCGGCGAACAAATACAGGCAGCGGCGCACTAAGGCGGTGTTGTTGAAGCTCACATAGTTGACCATCGCTTGCAGGCGCAAATCGCCGACCCATAACCGCCGATCGCGCTTCGGCCCGTCCTCAAAGACGGTCTGCATACATTCGTGCAATGTCCGAATGCTGACGCGGTCGATATTCTTCAGCAGGTCGCTGTCATAGCGCGCCGGCGCCAGCCGATCCTGACCGGCGGAAGAGACCGCCCTCACTTGTAGTTGGCCGAACGTGACGCAGAAATTCGTCGAAGTAGAGACGATGTCGGTTTTGACGAAGCGGAAGGCATGGCGGCGTTCAATCCTGACCTGCTGCGGCAGAAAATCGACGTTCAGAATTTCATCCGGTAGCCAGGAAGCGCTGATCCAGCCGTTGTAGGGATAGAGCGGCTGCGTCACATCCGTGACAACCTCTCCAAAAATCAATCGCAGACGCACCGGGGCATCGCAGGAGATGCCCTGCCATCCCAATGAGAACGTAAGATAGCCGGTATAGTGCTCGCCGAAATCCACGATAAAGCTGTCGCCGGTCTTGAAACTTTTGTTCGTCAATTCGCCCACGTCATACTGCTGCTTCATCGCCACGCCCAACAGATGCTCGGGCGCTTGCCGAGGCGCGACGACGTTCAACGCGGAATAAGACACTTCGGACAGCGACGGTTTCAGCACTTCCGCCATCGCGACCCAATGCTGCTGTCGGGTCAGCGCCGTCGGTCTGTCGCCGCCCGTTTTCGCCGCACCTGCCGTTTTATCCGCCGCGCGTAATGGCGCGAGATGGGCGCAGGCTGTGACGACGGCCGCGTGGATCAACAACTCTCTTCTATTCATGGTTATCAGCCACCTTATTGGACAGGCCCTGCGCCGTGGCCGCACAGCCCGTAGTCAGACGTTAAGGCATGATGGACGCCATGCCCGCCCGTCGATTACTTCAGCGCATCACCGTTGCTACGAATGACCGATTGATACCAGTAGAAGCTCTTCTTGCGCGTACGCTCCAGCGTGCCCGCCCCCTGATCGTCACGGTCCACATAAATAAAGCCGTAGCGTTTGGACATTTCCGCCTTGGAGGCGCTAACCAGATCGATGGGGCCCCAACTGGTATATCCCAGGACGTCGACGCCGTCGGCGATCGCCTCACCAACCTGCACCAGGTGGTCATTGAGGTACTTGATGCGGTAGTCGTCGTTGATGGTGCCGTCGGCCTCCAGTTGGTCTTTCGCCCCCAGCCCGTTTTCCACGATAAACAGCGGTTTCTGATAGCGGTCGTACAGGACGTTAAGCAGGTAGCGCAGCCCTTCCGGATCTATCTGCCAGCCCCATTCGGAGCTTTCCAGATACGGGTTGGGGATCATGTTCAGGATGTTGCCGCGCGCTTTCTGGATTTCTTCATCGTCCTGGGTGACGCAGCCGGTCATGTAGTAGCTGAACGAAATGAAATCGACGGTTTCCTTCAGCGCCTGGACGTCGTCCTCTTCGATGTGCAGCGCAATTCCCTGCTCTTTGAAGAAGCGTTTCATATAGGCGGGATAGGCCCCGCGAGCCTGGACATCGCCGAAGAAAAGCCATTCGCGGTTTTGGCGCAGACTTTCCATAACGTCGTCCGGTTTGCAGGTCAGCGGGTAGAGCATCGCGCCCAGCAACATGTTGCCAATCCGCGCGTCGGGAATGATTTCATGGCAGGCTTTAACCGCCTTGGCGCTGGCGACCAGTTGATGATGTATGGCCTGGTAGATAGCGGCTTTGTCGCTGTCCGGCGGCAGACCGACGCCGGTAAACGGCGCGTGAAGCGAGACGTTGATTTCATTAAAGGTCAACCACAGTTTGACCTTGTTGCGGTAGCGTTCGAAGACGGTGCGGGCGTAGCGCTCGAAACAGTCGATCGTTGTACGACTGCCCCAACCGCCGACACGCTTCACCAGTCCATAGGGCATTTCATAATGCGAGAGCGTGACCAGCGGCTGAATATCATGCTTCGCCAGTTCGTCGAACAGCCTGTCGTAGTAGGCCAGCCCGGCTTCATTCGGCGTCAGCTCGTCTCCCTGCGGGAAAATACGCGTCCAGGCGATGGACACGCGCAGGCAACGGAATCCCATTTCAGCGAACAGCGCGATGTCCTGCGGATAACGGTGGTAAAAGTCGATGGCGACATCCTTAATGCTGCTGTCACCGGGTTGGCGCTCCACAATATCGCCAAAGATCCCCCGCGGTTGCAGATCCGAGGTCGAGAGTCCTTTGCCATCGTCTTGGTAGGCGCCTTCCACCTGATTGGCGGCAATCGCGCCGCCCCATAAGAAGTCTTTCGGAAAACGAGCGTTCATTGAGTTTCTCCTGTACACGAGAGTGAGTTAATGCACCAGCGACAGCAGCGGCGCGCGAGCGGCGACAGCGCCGCGGGCTAACGGCAACACATCCAGATAGCTGTCGCTGTTGGAAATAATGATGGGGGTCGTCAGGTCATATCCCGCCGCCGCGATCGCCTCGGCGTCGAACGTCAGCAGGAGATCGCCCTGCTTGACGACGTCGCCGATGGCGACATGCGGCGTGAAATGAAGGCCGTCCAGTTTTACCGTATCCATGCCGACGTGGATCAGCACTTCCGCCCCGTGATCTGCGGCCAGGCCGATGGCGTGATGCGTTTTGAATAGCGATGCCACCGTGCCGTCTACCGGCGCATAAAGCTTGCCCTCTTCAGGCACAATCGCGATGCCTTTCCCCAACAGTCCACTGGCGAAGGTGCTGTCGTTCACCTCTTCCAGCGGGATTGCCTGACCGGTCAGGGGGCTTGCGAGTATTTCCGTGCGGACGCCTGGAACAGGACCGACCGGCGCGGCCGTCGGCGCGTCCTTCTTGGGTGAAAGCAACGTGGCCGGGATACCGAACATCCAACTGGCTACAGCGGCAAAGAGGAAGGCGATCGCCGTGCCGACAATGGCCGCCCACACGCCGCTGTTAAAGCCTTCGGGGGGAATAATCAGTGTGAAGGTGAAGATGCTGGGCAGACCGAAGGAGTAAATAGTGGTGTGAAAATAGCCCATAATGCCCGCGCCGATAGCACCGCCAATACAGCCGAAGATAAACGGACGACGCAGCGGGAGCGTAACCCCGTAGACAGCCGGTTCGGTGATGCCGAAGATCGACGCGGAGAAAGCAGAACCGGCGATACCTTTAAGTTTGGCGTCCCGGGTACGCAGCAGCACGCCCAGCGTTGCGCCCGCCTGCGCCAGCACGGCAGGCGTCAACAGCGGCAGCAGCGTATCGTGTCCCATCACGCTGAGGTTGTTCAACATCAGCGGCACCAGTCCCCAGTGCAGGCCGAAAATCACGCAGATCTGCCAAATCGCGCCCATCACCGCGCCTGCAATGACCGAGTTGAGGTTATAGAGCCAGTGATAGCCGCTGGCCAGCAGCTCGCTGAGCCAGGTTGCACAAGGGCCGATCACCAGAAAAGTCAGAGGCACCGTTATGCAGATGCACAGCAGCGGCGTCAGGAAGTTTCGGACGTTGGCATGCAGCAGCGCGTTACATTTTTTCTCCAGCTTGGACGACACCCAGCAGGCAAAAATAATCGGGATGACTGACGAGCTGTAATTCAAAAACGTGATGGGGATGCCCAGAAAGGTCATCGGCTGATAATCGGCTGACTGCATGGCGTTGAATGCGGTGATCATCATGGGATGCACCAGCGTTCCCCCGATAACCATCGTCGTAAACGGATTGCCGCCGAACTTTTTGCCCGCGGTGTAACCCAGGATCACCGGGAAGAAATAAAACAGCGCATCGCTGGCCGCGAACAAGATTTGATACGTGCCGTGGCTTGATTCCAGCCACCCCAGCGCCTGACATAAAGCCAACAGGCCTTTGAGTATCCCTGATGCTGCCATCACACCGATAAATGGCGTGAAGATGCCCGCAATAATGTCAATGAACCGGGAAAACAAACTGTCTGAGGTGTTCTCTTCCTGCAAGGCGGCGTTTTCCATACCCGCAGCCGCCGCGACGTCGCGATAAACGTCGCTGACATGATTGCCGATGACGACCTGAAACTGACCACCGCTTTCCACCACCATAATCACGCCGGGATTGTTTTTCAGCGTGGCGGCATCGGCTTTAGCGCTATCCTTGAGTTTGAAACGCAGGCGAGTGGCGCAATGCAGAACACTGCTGATATTGTCCCGTCCACCAACGCCCTCAATGATCTCACTGGCTAACATCTTATATTCCATAGGACATTCCTTAATGCGGGTCACAGCCAGATAACATCCGACATGACTGGCAGGCTATTTTTAAGACGAAAAAAAACCTGAATCACTTCCCTGGCGGTCTCATGACGACTCAGGAAGCGATTCAGGTTTCGCCTGCGTTGTCCTAACTAAGACAAATGCAGTAACAATCCAAATCTTTGAGCAGATTGCGGGGTTTTGATCACTCAGGCAAGCGACTTTAATCAGTTGATAACTAATTTGTGATGCACAACACCCTTTTGTTTTTTACTCCTCCGGCTCTTGTCCTGATATATCGGCACGCACTCTTTCGATATGAATAGTCAGGAACATCAGTTCCTCCTTTGTCAAAATATAATCGTATTGGCGATGGATGTGCGTCTGGATCTTTTCCGCACAGCCGTAGGACTGTGCATACTTCTCTTTAACGACATCGTGCAGCGATTCGTCATCGTTAGAGACCGGATCATGCCCGATAAGCCGCTGCGCAAAGAATTTGAGGTGAGTGACAAACCGGTGATAACTGAGCGCCTGCTCGTTGTAGTCCACCTCCAGGTGGTATTTGACGATATTGAGTATCTCCTGCATCACCTTGGTAATCTGAATCACCTCAGGCATTTGGCTGTCGAGTTGCGCATTGACCAGATGCAGCGCGATAAATCCGGCTTCGTCTTCCGGCAGACGAACGCCAAGACGGCGATGGATGATCGCCAACGCCTCCAGGCCTACCGCAAACTCTTTTTGATATAGCCTTTTGACTTCCCAGAGGAGCGCGTTGCGGATATCTACGCCTTGTCGATGACGCTCGATGGCGAAATGACAATGGTCAGTCAACGACACATAGATGCTGTTTTGCAGCTTCCCCGGGAGCTGTTCTCTTGCTAACGCGATGATTTTGTCCGCGGTAGTAAACACCTCAAGCGGTATCCCCTGCAAAATCTCGCTTAATCGCGACGTGAGTTCACTGCTTCGCAATTCGAACACTTTCTCTATCAGAGTCTTATCGAGGCGATCGCCAATCTGTTTTTTGAAACCTAGCCCTCGCCCCATAACCACCTGCTCGTTATGGTGTTCGTCCAAGACGGTAACAACATTATTGTTGTGTATTTTGGCTATTTTCATTTTACGAACCCTGGAAACAAAAAGACCAGATATCCCCTTGTCTACAAGTGAGTATCTGGTCTTGCCTGCCGTCAGCAGTAACAACCCTAATCCTCATCATCAACCTCCCCCCCAACTCTCTCAATATGCATCACCGAGAAACGTGACGAGGATCGACAGAAAAGCTCAAAAATTGCACATTATTTTTTTCAATGCTCGCATAGATAGCGAAATATGGCGCAGAAACAATGCATCGCATTATTTTTATCTGCGGGGAAAAATGATTGCAGAGAGATTGCGCAACACCAGTGCGCAAAAGTGAAAAATCGCCTATTTTTTTGCGTAAACGCACTAAAATATAGGTTATCATACTGCCTCACCGCTTGTTTCTCATCACCCAGCAACTATAATACGGGCGTTGTCTTATTGAATGGTTTCAGCAAACTACCGTGCCAAGATTAATAACAAGTTTTAAAACGGTATTACCTCGTTTCATCCCCTCTTTTAGGATGATATCTGACCCTGAGTGCCTTCAAAATTTCGGTTGCTGTCACTCTCTGCACTCAATGTGTTCTGTCTCTTTTTTCAGCAAATCCCTATCGGGGGTTAGCATCCTTAACCACCGGTTCCCATTTTTATCCATCACAACTTGTAGAAATTAACCGTTATGAAAAAGACCAAAATCGTTTGTACTATCGGCCCTAAAACTGAGTCCGAGGAAATGCTGGCCAAGCTGTTGAACGCAGGCATGAACGTTATGCGCCTGAACTTTTCTCACGGTGACTACGCCGAACACGGTCAACGCATTACGAATCTGCGCGCCATCATGCAGAAAACCGGACAGAAAGCCGCCATCCTGCTGGACACCAAAGGTCCAGAAATCCGCACCATGAAGCTGGAAAACGGTGCTGATGTTGCTCTGTCTGCCGGACAGACTTTCACCTTCACGACCGATCAGAGCGTCATCGGTAACAAAGATCGCGTAGCGGTAACCTACGCAGGATTCCCAGAAGACTTGAGCGTCGGCAATACCGTGCTGGTCGATGATGGTCTGATCGGTATGGAAGTCACTGCCATTAACGGCAACGAAGTCGTCTGTAAGGTACTGAACAACGGCGACCTGGGCGAAAACAAAGGCGTTAACCTGCCAGGCGTTTCCATTCAGTTGCCGGCTCTGGCAGAAAAAGACAAACGCGACCTAATCTTCGGTTGCGAACAAGGTGTTGATTTTGTAGCCGCTTCCTTCATCCGTAAACGTTCCGACGTTGAAGACATCCGTGCTCATCTGAAACAACACGGCGGTGAACACATCCAGATCATCTCCAAAATCGAAAACCAGGAAGGTCTGAACAACTTCGACGAAATCCTGGAAGCTTCTGACGGCATCATGGTTGCTCGTGGCGACCTGGGCGTGGAAATCCCGGTTGAAGAAGTTATCTTCGCTCAGAAAATGATGATCGAAAAATGTAACCAGGCGCGCAAAGTCGTTATTACCGCGACGCAGATGCTGGATTCCATGATCAAGAACCCGCGTCCGACCCGTGCGGAAGCGGGTGACGTCGCCAACGCCATCATCGACGGCACCGACGCCGTTATGCTGTCTGGCGAAAGCGCCAAGGGTAAATACCCACTGGAAGCGGTCAGCATCATGGCCACTATCTGTGAGCGCACTGACAAGGTCATGAAACCGCGTCTGGAACGTGCCGCGAACACCGGCCGCCTGCGCATCACCGAAGCCGTCTGCCGCGGCGCGGTAGAAACTGCAGAGAAACTGGAAGCGCCGCTGATTGTGGTAGCAACCAGCGGCGGTAAATCTGCGAAGTCCATTCGTAAGTACTTCCCGGATGCACGTATTCTGGCGCTGACCACCAATGAAGTCACCGCACGTCAGCTGATTCTGACTAAAGGCGTAGAAACGCAGTTAGTGAAAGAAATCGCTTCTACCGACGATTTCTACCGCATTGGTAAAGACGCTGCGCTGGAAAGTGGTTTTGCCAAATCAGGCGACGTTGTCGTCATGGTATCCGGCGCTTTGGTACCGAGCGGCACCACCAACACCGCTTCCGTACACCGCCTGTAATACCTCACGGCGAAAAGTCACCAATGAGTATCAAGCGCCCCTCGGGGCGCTTTTTTTATGGGTGACTTTATTTTACTTTTATGTGCTTTTCGGGCAGAGAACGTTCCAGTCAGTTATGCTAAAAACAGATATCAGTTCNCTCTTATTCAGAGCAATCTGATAAAAATAGCCTGTTTTCCTTACTTTTTTTGTCTTTGAAGTGAAAGGCGCTGCTTCTTTGAGCGAACAATCCAAATTAAGCGTGTTCTCATCAAAAATTTATTCTCATTAGAAAAAAGTTTGTGTAATACTTGTATCGCTACATGGAGATTAACTCAATTAGAGGGTATTAATAATGAATCGTACTAAACTGGTACTGGGCGCGGTAATTCTGGGTTCTACTCTGCTGGCTGGCTGTTCTAGCAATGCTAAAATCGATCAACTGTCTTCTGACGTTCAGACTCTGAACAGCAAAGTTGATCAGCTGTCCAACGATGTAACCGCAATCCGCTCTGACGTACAGGCTGCTAAAGACGACGCAGCTCGTGCTAACCAGCGTCTGGATAACCAGGTTCGCACTTACAAAAAGTAATCGAATCTGTTGAATGAAAAATGGCGCACATTGTGCGCCATTTTTTTGTCTGTAATAAATCCTTTAGCTAACGCCTCTCACCAGGCCCTTTTCTTCTTAGCGCCGCCTGAGGCTGGACGCCCTTCCGGGCTTCGACGACGCGACTCCCTCATGGATGGCCCGTACGCTGCTGTTATGGCTGATGCGACGCTGAATCGGCTACGCTCGTGACTGGTGCCGCTGCGTCATTGGCCGTTTGCTGAGCGGGAATCGGCTCACCAGTGTTGACCAGCACAGGCATGCCAGAGCGACGCTCAATAGCGCTTTCGACAACCGCCTTATTGGTCTCTTCATTGTTGATAAAACCCTTCACTTTCTTGCTGAGCGCGATAGGCATCGTCTGCGGGTCATCTTTATCCGTGCGAGACAATGGCTGATGAACCTCGATATAGCGCTTACCATCAGGTTCTACGGCGACTTTTATCGGCTCGTTAACAACCTGTACCCGGGTACCAGGTTCAACGGCGTTGAACAACGCTTCAATATCATCTGCCCGCAAGCGGATACAGCCGGAGCTGACGCGCATACCAATGCCGAAATTCGCGTTAGTGCCGTGAATCAGATAGACCCCGCCGCTCTTCGCCATACGCATCGCAAACAGTCCCATTGGATTATCCGGCCCCGCAGGCACGACGGCCGGCAGGTCGATGCCCTGCTCTTTATAGTGCTTGCGAATATTCGGCGTCGGCGTCCAGGTCGGGTTCGGGTGTTTAGAGATGATGGTTGTGGTCATCACCGGCGTATTACGCCCCAGTTGGCCGATACCAATAGGATAAACGATCACCTTATTCTGACCTTTGGGGTAATAGAACATCCTCAGTTCAGCCAGGTTGATGACGATGCCTTCACGCGGCGTATCCGGCAGCAACATTTGGGTAGGGATGGTGAGCGTGGTGTCAGGCTTGGGAAGATAAGGATCGGTGCCGGGATTCGCTTCCAGCATCCCTAACAAACCTATTTTATAGTCGGCTGCAATCGCTTCCAGAGAACGACCGTCGTGTGGAACGACATAAGTGGTGTTTTCACCGACTAAACGGCTATCTGGCGGCGGCAGCGGATACTCGGTGGCGTGCCCTGCTGACATGCCGCCGATGTACGACACCAGAAGCAGCCCCATTAACGTCAACGCGCGTTTCATCATCAGTTCCCTATTCTTGCGGCTTAAAGGTTGAGGTCTATACGGTGGCGGCAGAATCGCCCGTACAACCCTATAGACCATTTGCCGGACTATTATCGATTGAATTGTTTAACATTCAGTTTGTTGCGAAGCTAATATTAAGAATAAGAGCAGATCGCCCGCAGATCCACGGGCGAACTCTTAAAGCATGGCGGGAAAGAGGAGAACAACGGCGTCAGCGTGGTGCCAACGCCGCTCAAGAGAAAGCGATCAGGCCAGCTCAGCGGCCCGACTGCGAATCGACCGCAGCATCGCTTCCAGCCCTTGCGAACGTGAAGGGGTAAGATGCTGGGTCAACGCCAGCTCCTGGAAAAACGGCCGGACATCCAGCGAGACGATATCCTGCGGCGTTAGCTGCTGATAAAGGCTGAAAACAACGGCGATAAGTCCTTTGACGATTGCAGCGTCGCTGTCGCCCTGTAGCGCGACTCGCCCCTGCTCGTCCCGCGTCACCACGATCCATACCTGACTCTGACAGCCATTCACGCGATTATCTTCCTGACGCAGATCGTCGCTTAGCGGCTCCAGACGTGATCCCAGTTCCATGATGTAGAGATACTTTTCTTCCCAGTTATGACAGCGAGAAAAATTGCGTACCAGTTTCTGCGGCTCCGGCAGACTTGCCATAATATCCTCCGCGGTTAACTTAACCGCCTAATAAACCATGAATACGTTGTAGCCCGGCGACCAGCCGGTCGATATCTTCACGCTGGGTATAAACGGCCAAAGACGCTCGGCACATGCTGGAAACCCCGTAGTGTTCCATTAACGGCATGGCGCAGTGATGGCCGGTACGGATGGCGATGCCGTACTGATCGAGGAAACTCCCCACGTCGTAGGCATGGTGTTGACCGAGGTTGAAGGCAATCACACCTTGACGCTGTTCCGGACCGTACATAATCAGCGTCGGTACCGTCTTAAGCGCGGATACCGCATACTGCATCAGATCGGTTTCGTAGCGGTGGATCGCCTCGCGTCCTATTGCAGAAACGTAATCCAACGCGGCGCCCAATCCCATAATGCCGGCGGTATTGGGAGAGCCAGCTTCGAAGCGCCAGGGCGCATCGGCGTAGGTCGTGCCTTTGGTGAGGCTGACTTCGCGGATCATCGAGCCTCCGCCTTCCCACGGCGGCATGGCCTGTAGCAACGCATGTTTGGCATACAACACGCCGATCCCTGAAGGCCCATAAATTTTATGGCCGGAGAACGCGTAAAAGTCACAGTTTAACGCCTGAACGTCGACTGGCTCATGCATGATCGCCTGCGCCCCGTCCAGCAACACCTTCGCGCCGACGCTATGCGCCAGACGAACGATGTCCTGTACCGGGTTCACGGTTCCCAGCACGTTCGAAATGTGGGTAACGGAGACTAAACGAGTCCGTTCATCCAACAAATCCGGCAACAAGGCGACATCCAGCTCACCGTCGGCCGTCAATGGCAGAACGCGAATTTCGATACCGTGCGTTTGGGCCAGCATCTGCCAGGGAACGATGTTGGCATGGTGCTCCATGCCGGTAATCACCACATTGTCGCCGGGCTGCGTGAAGGTCCGCCCGTAGCTGTTGGCGACCAGGTTGATCGCTTCTGTGGTACCGCGTACGAATACGATCTCTTCCGCAGACTCCGCGTTGATGAATGACGCCGTCAGCGTACGCACATCCTCCATCGCCGTTGTCGCCCGGGCGCTCAACGTGTGAATGCCGCGGTGAACCGCGGCATATTCGTTACGATAAAAATTCAGCTCACGGTCGATCACCGACTGCGGCTTCTGCGAACTGGCCGCGCTGTCCAGATAGACCAGCGACTGGCCGTTGACTTCCTGTTTCAGAACGGGGAAATCTGCGCGGACGCGTTCTATCGGGTAATCACTCATTGCTGGCCTCCCGCGGCGCCGATGAGGCGTTCCGCTATGCGTTTGATCACGACGTCGCGCAGAGCGTCGTCAGAGATCGCTTCCGTCAGTTCGGCGGCAAAAGCGAAGATAATCATTTGTTGCGCGTCTTCACCACTGATGCCGCGGGCGCGCAGGTAAAACAGCTGCTCTTCGTCGATACGGCCAACCGTCGCGCCATGACTGCATTTGACGTCGTCGGCGTAGATTTCCAGCTGCGGCTTGGTGTCCACTTCCGCCAGACGGCCCAATAGCAGGTTGTTGTTGGTCATCTTGCCATCGGTTTTCAGCGCATGAGGCGCTACTTTGATCATGCCATTGAATACCGCCTTGGCGCGATCGCGGACGATCGTCTTATGCAACTGACGACTTTCGCCATTGCCCTGATTGTGTTCCAGATAGGTGCGCGTGTCGCAAACCTCGCTGCCACGCGGCAGGATCAGGCTATTGATGGTCAGATTAGCCCCTTCGCCGTTCATCTGCGCGCTGGTCTGATGCCGGGTCAGCCCCGCCCCCAACAGGAAACTGTGGCTGGAAACGCGCGCCGAGCGCGCCATCCGCACATCATTGTGAGCGAAGTGGTAGCCCGACGCCGCTTCGAACGCCAATTTATAATGCGTAACGTCGCAGTTTTCACCTGCGTCGACGGTCAGACGAGCGCCGCTGAAATGCGCGCGCTCATCCAGACTGACATAGTGTTCAATCACCGTAGCGGCGGCGTTCGCGCCCACCTGGAGATCGTGGCGATGGTGAACCGTGTTCAGTACCGCGCCGTCGCCGGAGCTGATGTGCAGCAGATACAGCGGCTTTTCAGCCTGTACGCCAGCGGCAAGACGAATCTGCGTGCGCTCGGCGGCCAGACTCTCGGTAAGATGCAAGAAGACGTCCGGCTGAATCGGAGCGGCCATCGGCAGCGACGCGGGGGATGCCGCTACTTCAACCTGATAAGGGCCCCAGTCGGCGTCGCTGAGTTCGGGACTCAGGCGTCCGTCGACGAACACCATCCGCCACGCATCCAGCGGCAGTGACAACGCATCGCACTGCACCGCGTTGACCGTCCGCGCGGCGGGTTCGGTGAATTCATGGCTGAGCAAGCCGTCCAGCGGCGTGTATTTCCAGTGCTCTTGCCGGCGGTTTGGCACGCCCAACTGCAACACTTGCTTCCAGTGTTGACCCGCTTCTTCAGAACGCGCTCCGGCGCCGTCGAACAACCGCTGCCACTGCTGCAACGCCTGCGTCGCTTTCGTATTACTGTTGGTCGGTAAGCCAGCCATAGCCCTGCTCCTCCAACTGTTTAACCAATGTGAAGTCACCGGATTTCACAATCCGCCCCTGATACAACACGTGAACGAAGTCTGGTTTGATGTAGTCGAGAATACGCTGGTAGTGCGTTACGATGATGAAGGAGCGCTCTTCGTTACGCAGCGTGTTGACGCCGTTGGAGACGATTTTCAGCGCATCGATGTCCAGCCCGGAGTCGGTTTCGTCGAGAATGCACAGGTTGGGTTCCAACGCGGCCATCTGCAAGATGTCGTTGCGTTTCTTCTCACCGCCGGAGAAACCGACGTTGACCGAACGGGTCAGCAGATCAGCCGGCATATTCAGTAGTTTGATTTTTTCTTCAATAAAGTCTTCAAAATCAAAGCGGTCTAAAGGTTCCTGCTGACGATATTGACGAACGGCATTGACCGCGGTCTGTAAAAAGAACTGATTGCTGACGCCCGGAATTTCGACCGGATACTGAAACGCCATGAAAATGCCTTCGCCCGCACGATCTTCCGGCGACAGTTCCAACAAGTCTTTGCCTTTGAACGTGACGGAACCTGACGTCACTTCGTAGTCCTCGCGGCCAGCCAGCGTCGCGGACAGCGTACTTTTGCCGGAGCCGTTCGGCCCCATGATGGCATGGACTTCGCCCGGTTTGATTTGAAGATTCAGCCCTTTGATGATTTCTTTTTCTTCGACACTGACTCTTAAATTTTCAATATTCAACATACTTTATCCTTCAGACGCCTTTGCCGCAGGCGCTCGTCTTATAGGCACCGGAGTGCATGTGTTCAATAGGTGACATTGTCACTTTCACAGCGATCAGCCCACACTGTGCTCAAGGCTTATGGCCAGGAGCTTCTGGGCTTCCACCGCAAACTCCAGCGGCAGTTCGGAGAAGACATCTTTACAGAACCCGTTCACGATCATTGAAATCGCATCATCTTCGCTGATACCGCGCTGCAAACAGTAGAACAGCTGGTCTTCGCCGATTCGGGACGTGGTCGCTTCGTGCTCCAGCTGCGCCGTGTTGTTTTTCACTTCCACGTACGGGAACGTGTGCGCGCCGCACTCGCTACCAATCAACATCGAGTCGCACTGGGTGAAGTTACGGGCGTTCGTCGCGGTCGGCATAATTTTCACCAGTCCGCGATAAGTGTTCTCGCTGCTGCCCGCCGAAATCCCTTTCGAGATAATGGTGGACCGCGTGTTTTTCCCGATGTGGATCATCTTGGTTCCGGTGTCGGCCTGCTGATGACCGCTGGTCAACGCCACAGAGAAAAACTCGCCGACCGAGTTGTCGCCACGCAGCACCACGCTGGGATATTTCCAGGTGATTGCAGAGCCGGTCTCAGACTGCGTCCAGGACATTTTCGAACTTTCTCCCGCGCACAGCGCGCGCTTGGTCACAAAGTTCAAAATCCCGCCTTCGCTGTCTTTACCCGCGAACCAGTTCTGCACGGTGGAATACTTCACTTCCGCCCGGTTATTGATGATCACTTCCACGACGGCGGCATGCAGCTGATAGCTGTCACGCACCGGGGCGGAACACCCTTCGATGTAGCTGACATAGCTGTCGTCGTCCGCGATCAGGATGGTACGTTCAAATTGACCGGTTTTCGCCGCGTTAATACGGAAGTAGGTCGACAGCTCCATCGGACAGCGCACCCCTTTCGGGATGTAAACGAACGTGCCGTCGGAAGCCACGGCAGCGTTCAGCGCGGCAAAGAAGTTATCGTTGGACGGCACCACGGTGCCCAGGTATTTGCGCACCAGCTCCGGGTGTTCCTGAATCGCTTCGCTGAACGAACAGAAAATCACGCCGTGTTTCGCCAGCTCATGACGATAGGTCGTCGCAACGGACACGGAATCGAAAATCGCGTCGACGGCTACGTCTTTACCTTCACGTACCGGCACGCCAAGCTGCTCGAACGCCTTTTCGNCCTCGGTGGTCAGGTAGTTCTGCTCGCTTAGCGTATTGGCGCCGTTTTCACCGGACTGCTGCACCGCGCCGGGCTGTGATCCGCAGGTGTCGTCGCACTGGCCGCAGGATGGCGCGGAATAATAGCTGTAGTCCTGATAATCAAGCTTGTCGTAATGCGCCTTCAGCCAGTGCGGTTCTTCCATTTCCAACCACGCGCGGAAGGCGTTGAGACGAAACTCAAGCATCCATTCGGGTTCGTTACGCTTGGCGGAAATCGCCCGCACCACTTGTTCATTAATACCCCTGGCCAGCTCATCCGTCGCCAGTTCGGTGAAGAAGCCCTCTTTGTAGCGGCCGTCGCCGAGCCAGATCTGTACATCATCGGATACATCTACGTTACTACGCGCCATAATAGTGTCGCCGCTTAGAGCCCAAAGCTCTCACCACACCCGCAGGCGTGTTGAGCTTTAGGGTTGTTGTATTTAAACACCTGATTCAAGCCTTCATGGACGTAGTCCACTTCAGTGCCGTCAATAAAAGGCATCGCCTTGAGAGGAACGTAAAGACGGGCGCCGTCGCGCTGAAACACTTGCTCGTCAGCATCAGGCTGTTTGATCATATCCAACACGTAACCAAAGCCCGCACATCCAGACTGCTTCACACTCAGCCGTAGCCCCTGCACTTCGGGGTCCTGTTGCATCAGTCGAACAATATGGGCGGCTGCGCTTTCAGTCAGCGTGAGTCCCTGCCAGACATTTTCATCCAGTGAAAATGTCTCTACATTTTGCGATTGCATGGGGATTACCTCGTCTCTCTAAACTTTCCGCTTTTAGCGGGTCTGCCCTAATGGTAGTGATAATAGTGAGGGGGCTTCAACCTCGTGATTTCTAGGGCTATACGACGCTCCGACCCCAAACACCGTTTTTTTTAACCGCCCCGAAAACGCTCGGGGCCGATTCAGGGGGGAGCGCTTATTCTAACCACATGAAATAAAAGAACAATAATCGAAGTTGAAGTGATCGCGTCGGCGGATTGTTCAACATTTTATTATCATAAGTATAACATCTATCGCTGGAACCTATTTTATAAACAGGAGGAATCAACAGATATTTTCCCCCTATTTTAAGCTTTTTGCTGCTATTTACATCTCAACCGTTGCATGTCACTTTGAGGGAAAATATGATAACGATTATCATTTAACAAAGGATTGACCCCATGTTTCCTTTCAATGCCTGGCTGCAATCCCATATCGATGACTATCGTGCGACACTGCGTGACGCCACGATGGAAATGTATATGGCAGAAGTGAATCTGGATAATCCCGATAGCGATATCACCCACATTCGCAGTTACTATCTGTCCGGTATGAGGATGGTGGAGCTGAGCCAACACTACGGCGACGACGACAGCTATCTGCTGGCACTGGTCAAAATGCACCATCGGCTCATTCGGGAGATTAACAATCCGCGGCGCTGCCATCTGTGCCGCCTGCAGAGCTACCACTTCGGCCGACAGACGCTACAGCTGATCTGCAATCAGTTCAGCCAACAAGGCTGCTGGCAAAAAGTCACGGCATTTCAGGCCGACTTCGCGAAACGCGTCGCGTTTATGCCCTGAGGCGAACGCTGAGCGTTATCCATCGGGTGTGATGACCGCCGTGGTCAGACGCGACGTGCAACACAGGCGGTCGTCGGGACCGTAGATGTCGATTTGCCACACCTGATGTCGTTTACCGACGTGCAGCGCGCGGCAGATGCCTCTAACTTCACCTTCGCCGACGCCCCGCAGGTGATTGGCGTTAATTTCCACCCCCACCACCTGCTGGTCGTCCTGCGAGCACAGATAGCCCGCAACGGACCCCAATGATTCCGCCAGCGTGACAGAAGCCCCGCCATGCAGTCGACCGAACGGTTGTCGCGTCCGTTCATCCACCGGCATGACGCCCTCCAGCGTATCGTCGGTCATGCGGGTAAACCGGATGCCGAGATGCCCCACCATGCAATGGGCCGACCGCTGATTAAGCTGTTCCAGATCGCACTCTCGTTTCCACAACCTCATACTAGCTCCAACAACGCCTGTAAGGGATGTTTGAAGGACTGTCCTTCCATCCGTTTCATCTGACTGCGGCAGGAATATCCGGTTGTCAGACAGCGCTGTGGCGGCAGTTTATGCACTGCAGGCTGCCAGGACAGCGCATAGATCTTCTTGGAGTTATCCAGGTTGGGCGCTTCATGTCCATACGTTCCCGCCATCCCACAGCAACCGACGCTGACGTTTTCCAATTTGGCGCCGAATCGGGCGAAGATGCGGCGCCATTGCTGGGTGCTCGTTGGCAGCGCGGTCGCTTCCGTACAGTGGCCGAACAGATACCACGGTTCGCCCGCCTCGTCTCTGTCCGTGCCGTCCGGCAAGGCGTTCACTAGCCACTCGTGCACCAGTTGTACCTTGAAGTCGCCGCGTCGGTCGCCCAGCGCTTCTTGATATTCGTCGCGATAACACAGCACCAGCGCCGGATCGACGCCCACCATCGGTAGCCCGAGGGCCGCCACGCGGTTAAGAAAATCCGCGGTTTTACTCGCTGTTCGGGCGAAACGGGTTAGAAAACCTTTGATATGCTGCGCCTTGCCATTCGGCGAGAACGGCACCAGCNCCGGTTTGAAATGCAGCTTTTCCACCAGCTTGACGAAATCCGCCACGACTTTCGCGTCGTAATAGCTGGTGAACGGGTCCTGCACTATCAGCACATAGTCGGCACGCGCCCGTGGGGACAGCTGTTCCAGCTGTTCCAGCGTGGTCGTCATCGCGGGATGGCCCGCAAACTGTTGCCGCAACGACGGGGAGGATAACAGCGGGAGATCGACCATGCCGATAAATTTGCGGCTCAACTCGCCGACCCACGGCTGTTTGAGGAAAAAGTTGAAGGTTTTGGGCGCTCTCGCCATCAGCGGCGCATAGCTCTCCACGCCAGCGACTAGGTAGTCCCGCGCCGGTCGCAAGTAACGCGTATGGTAGAGTTGTAAAAAGCGCGAGCGGAAACTCGGCACGTCGATTTTAATCGGGCACTGCGTCGAGCAGGCCTTACAGGCCAGACAGCCCGACATCGCCTCTTTCACTTCATGCGAAAAATCATAGTCTCCCTTGCGCGCCTGCCAGGTGTGGCGTGTCTTCTGCACCAAGGTGCGGAAACTGATGCGCCGCTCCGACAGACTGTTTTCCAGCGCCAGCGGATCCACGCCCTGCTCCGTTAACAGCCGCAGCCACTCGCGCACCAGCGACGCGCGGCCTTTGGGGGAATGGATGCGATTACCGGTCACCTTCATCGACGGACACATCGGGCTGCGTGCATCAAAGTTAAAACACAGACCGTTGCCGTTACATTCCATCGCGCCGCGAAAAGAAGTGCGAACCGCCAGAGGAATGCGACGATCGTAGGTGCCGCGTTTCACCGCATCGACCTTCATCATCGGCGCGTCGACATCGATGGGCGCACAAATTTTTCCCGGATTGAGGCGGTTTTGCGGATCAAAGGCGCTTTTGACGCGACGCAGCTCTTCATACAGTTCCGGGCCAAAAAAGGCGGGGCTATACTCGGCGCGAAATCCCTTGCCATGTTCTCCCCAGAGCAGACCGCCGTATTTGGCGGTTAACGCCACAATCTGATCCGACAGCTGCTTCATCAGCATCTCCTGCTGCGGATCGCACATATCCAGCGCCGGACGGACGTGCAGTACCCCGGCATCCACATGGCCGAACATGCCGTAGCTCAGCTGATGGCTATCCAGCAGCGCGCGGAACTCCGCAATGTAGTCCGCCAGATGCTGGGGAGGAACGCAGGTATCCTCGGCAAACGGGATGGGTTTGGCCTGCCCTTTGCTGTTGCCCAGCAAACCAACCGCCTTTTTACGCATGCCATAAATTCGCTCGATACCAGCGAGGTCGTGACAGAGCTGATACCCGATCACGCCCTTCTCCCGCTTCGCCAACAGAGCATCAAGCCGCTGACACAATGACCCGACGCGCTCATCGATCAGAGCTTCATCATCCCCGGCAAATTCGACGATATTTAGCCCCAGCATTTCCTGACCGGGAACGTCGGTAATCAATTCACTGACCGAATGCCAGACGATATCCTCTCGCGCCAAATTCAGCACTTTGGAGTCCACCGTCTCCACGGATAAGGCTTGCGCATCCACCATAAACGGCGCGTTGCGCAGTGCGGAGTCGAACGAGTCGTACTTGATATTCACCAGCCGCCGGATTTTCGGCAACGGCGTGATATCCAGTTTGGCTTCGGTGATAAAAGCCAGAGATCCTTCCGACCCGGTCAAAATACGCGTGAGATCGAAGGTCTGCAGATCGTCGCTGAATACATGACGCAAATCGTACCCGGTAAGGAATCGATTCAGCTTGGGAAACTTGTCGACGATGAGATGGCGCTGCTCGCGGCAGCGGTTGAGTACGGTGTCGTATATCCGCCCGACCGGCGACGGTTCCTCAGCCAGTTGTTCGGCCAAAGTCACCGGCATGGGCTGCGTGTCCAGCATTTCGCCGCCTAACAGCACGGCCCGTAAACCGAGTACGTGGTCAGACGTTTTGCCGTACATCAGAGAGCCCTGACCGGAAGCGTCCGTGTTAATCATCCCGCCCAGCGTGGCGCGATTGCTGGTCGACAGCTCCGGCGCAAAAAAATAGCCGAACGGTTTCAGATACTGGTTAAGCTGGTCTTTGATGACGCCGGCTTCAACGCGTACCCACCCTTGCTCAGGATTGATTTCCAGAATCCGATTCATGTAGCGCGACATATCGACCACGATGCCCCGATTCAGGGCCTGTCCGTTGGTGCCGGTGCCGCCGCCGCGCGGCGTGAACGTGAGTGACGAGAATGCCGCTTCGCCCGCCAGCCGCGCTAGAAGCGCCACATCGGCGGTCGAACGAGGAAAAACCACGGCATCCGGCAACAGTTGATAAATGCTGTTGTCGGTCGCCATTGTCAGTCGGTCTGCATAGTGGGTGGCGGTATCGCCGGTGAATCCGTGTTGTTTTAACGCTTCCAAAAAGTCGAGCACCGGCTGAACGAGGCCAGGCGCCTGAGTGATCTGTGGGATCATTGTAGTTGACCCTGTCTGTAGAATAGTGTTTGCAAAACAGTGATAGAATTAGAGGCGTGACGCTTCTTTATCCCGGCGCCGCACAATTTTTGTTTTATCACATTTCATGCCGTGGCGCGCCTACGGAACGATAAAAACTTAAGGGGAACACGCCCTGTTCGGCGCAAGGCGTGGGATCAAGACTCACCACCCTGGCCGCAGTAAATGCAGCATCTGGGCTTTTTTACCGCTATTATCTTTCCCGCTGACAAAGTCTATCGTCAGTCGATAAGACATTCGCTCAAGAGGTAATAATCGTTGATGGAACACTCTCAGTCACCCCGTTTCGACCTAGCTACAATGCTGTTCACGCTTATGTTCATTGCCGTAATGATCATTGCCTGCTTTTGGGTTATCCAGCCCTTTATTCTGGGTTTTGCCTGGGCGAGCATGGTGGTTATCGCTACTTGGCCGCTGCTGGTCCGCCTGCAGAAACTGCTCTGGGGCCGTCGGTCGCTGGCTGTCGTCGCCATGACGCTGCTTCTGATTCTACTATTTGTCATCCCCACCTCTATTCTGGTAAGCAGCGTGATCGATAACTCTTCGACGTTGATCGGCTGGGCGTCTTCTCAGGAGCGCATGGCGCCGCCCACGCTGGAGTGGCTTAAATCCGTTCCTATGGTGGGCGACAAACTCTATAGCAGCTGGCAGACGCTTATTCACAGCGGAGGCAGCGCCCTGATGTCGAAGGTTCAGCCTTATGTCGGGAAAACGGCGACCTGGGTCGTGGCGCAGGCCGCGCACGTTGGCCGTTTCTTGATGCATTGCGCCCTGATGGTGCTGTTCAGCGTCTTGCTGTACAGCAAAGGCGATCGAGTGGCCTTCGGCGTTCGCCGCCTTGCCATTCGTTTAGGGCAGGAACGCGGCGATGCGGCGGTGATCCTGGCCGCGCAGGCCATCCGCGCCGTGGCGCTGGGCGTGGTCGTCACGGCTATTGTCCAATCCGTGCTCGGCGGGATCGGCCTGACGATCGCCGGCATCCCCTATACGACGCTGCTCACCGTTCTGATGTTCCTGAGCTGCGTCGCGCAGCTCGGTCCACTGCCGGTGCTGGTCCCCGCCATCATCTGGCTGTACTGGACTGGCGATACGACCTGGGGAACCGTGCTGTTGGTATGGAGCGGCGTCGTCGCTACGCTGGATAACGTCATCAGACCAATCCTAATCCGGATGGGCGCCGATCTGCCGCTACTACTGATCCTGTCCGGGGTCATCGGCGGCCTGCTGGCCTTCGGCATGATCGGACTTTTCATTGGGCCGGTCGTGTTGGCGGTTTCCTACCGCCTGCTCTCCGCCTGGATGCAGGACACCCCGGAGCCGCCATCACTGTCAGACGTGCACGTCGATCCTAAAAGCACCCAACTATAACCCGCCGACGTTTCCTTATCCGATGACATTCTCCAAGGCAGTTTCTGCCTTGGAGAACAGGAAACAATTAAGAAAAGCTTACCTATTTAAGACAACTCCGATTTAACCCTAATGACGGGCATTCTGTAAATCCTTACACATAAGGAGATATCAGCAAGAGAACTGTGTAACTAAAAAAAATCGTTAAAAAACAATTAACCATTAGGATGATTCTTAATGACGGATCCGGCACGAGTTCATACTATGGATAACGAAGCTAGTGTTTAAATCACATCTGTCCGGAGGTTTCTCCTCGTCAGAGCCAGTAACGAATTGCTGTGTGTAGTCTTTGCCCATCCCCTGTGATGGGCTTTTTTTTTGGCTGCGAATTATTCCTGGTGATAGCGCCCTTCGCCCCACAAAAAAACGCGCGTGACAACCAAGGTTGACCACGCGCGTTTCCTCTATCGTGACGCTCTAAATGACAAAGCAATAAGAAACAGTATCGCGATTACCGTATCGGACCGATGACCCTCTGTTAGCGGATTTCCGCGAGACTCAGCCAGGTTTGCACTACGGTATCCGGATTCAACGACAGGCTGTCGATGCCTTGATCCATCAACCAGGCGGCGAAGTCTTCATGATCTGACGGCCCTTGTCCGCAGATGCCGACGTATTTGCCCTGCGCTTTAGCGGCTTTGATCGCCATTGCCAGCAATATTTTTACCGATTCATTGCGTTCATCGAACAACGCCGATACCACGCCGGAGTCACGATCCAAGCCCAACGTCAGCTGCGTCATATCGTTCGAACCGATGGAAAATCCATCAAAGTGCCGCAGGAACGCTTCAGCCTGCAACGCGTTGGACGGAATTTCACACATCATGATGATTTTCAGCCCTTTGTCGCCACGACGTAATCCTTGCGCCGCCAGCTCCGCCACCACCGCTTCCGCCTGTTCAACGGTGCGAACAAACGGGATCATGATTTCGACGTTGGTTAGCCCCATCACATCGCGCACCCGTTTGACCGCTTCACATTCCAGCGCAAAACAGTCACAGAAGTCAGGCGAGACATAACGGCCTGCGCCACGGAAACCCAGCATGGGGTTCTCTTCGTCCGGCTCATACCGCTCGCCACCAACCAGGTTGGCATATTCGTTGGATTTGAAGTCAGACAGCCGCACGATAACGCGCTTCGGCCAGAAGGCGCTGGCGAGCGTGGCAATACCCTCTTTTAGACGTTCGATGTAAAACTCGACCGGGTCGTCGTAGCCCTGCATCAGACTTTTAATCTCCTGCTGTAGTTGCGGCGTCTGCTGGTCAAACTCCAGCAGCGCGCGCGGATGCACACCGATCATGCGATTGATGATGAATTCGAGCCGCGCCAGCCCTACGCCGTCATTAGGCAAGCAGGCGAAGTCAAAGGCGCGATCCGGGTTGCCTACGTTCATCATGATTTTGAGCGGCAAAGTCGGCATGGCGTCCACTGGCGAGCTTTTCACCGTGAAGTCCAACAGATCCTGATAGACGTAGCCGGTGTCGCCCTCCGCACAGGAGACGGTCACCTTCTGCCCATTACCGAGTCGCTCCGTCGCATCACCGCAGCCTACGACGGCCGGGATCCCCAGCTCACGGGCGATAATCGCCGCATGACAGGTACGCCCACCCCGGTTGGTCACGATAGCCGCGGCCTTTTTCATAATCGGTTCCCAATCGGGATCGGTCATGTCCGTTACCAGCACATCGCCCGCATTAACCAGATGCATTTCATTGATGTCATTGATGTTTTTGACTTCACCCGCGCCAATGCGATGCCCGATAGCCCGGCCCTCAACCAGCACTTCGCCGCTGGCGGGCAGGTGATAGCGCTCCATGACCTGACCATTCGAGCGCACGGTTTCCGGCCGCGCCTGCACAATGTAGAGACGACCGGTGTGACCGTCTTTCGCCCACTCGATATCCATCGGTCGGGCGTAGTGTTTTTCAATCAGCAGCGCCTGATGCGCCAGCGCCTGTACTTCTTCGTCGGTTAAGCAGAAACGGTCGCGCTGCGTCTCCGGAACGTCCTCGATACTGACCTGTTTGCCATGCTCTTGACTGGGGGCATACACCATGCGGATCTTCTTCGACCCCATGTTGCGGCGCACTATCGCAGGATTGCCCTTCAGCAGCATCGGTTTGTGGACGTAGAACTCATCCGGGTTGACCGCGCCTTGTACCACCATTTCACCTAGTCCCCAGGCCGCAGTGATGAAGACCACCTGATCGAACCCGGATTCGGTGTCCAGCGTAAACATGACGCCGGACGCCGCCAGATCGGAACGCACCATACGCTGGATCCCGGCGGACAGCGCGACTCCGCGGTGATCGTAGCCCTGATGTACACGGTAAGAAATGGCGCGGTCGTTGAACAGCGAGGCGAATACATGTTTGACCGCCGTCAACACGGCATCGTAGCCCTGTACGTTGAGGAATGTCTCTTGCTGACCGGCGAAGGAAGCATCGGGCATGTCTTCGGCGGTGGCCGACGAACGGACGGCGAAGGAAGCGTCTGGATCGTCCCCTGATAGCTGCTGATAGGCATCGCGTATCGCTTGTTCCAACGCAGGCTGGAATGGCGTATCGACAATCCATTGACGAATTTGGACGCCGGCTTTGGCCAGCTGGTTGACATCGTCAATGTCGGTTTTATCCAGCAGCGCGTAAATCCGCTGGTTGATGCCACTCTGTGTCAAAAAATCATTGAACGCCTGAGCGGTTGTCGCGAAGCCATTGGGGACTTCCACGCCCAGCGATGACAGGTTGGTGATCATCTCACCCAGAGAGGCGTTCTTGCCGCCTACCCGCTCCACGTCATGCATACCGAGTTGGTCGTACCACAAGACATTACGCTTATCTGTACCGTTGTTGGACATCGAAATTATCCTTCTGCATACAATGTAGGGTATGGAAGCACTGCTGCTGAAACCTCAGCTTTTTCGAGCGTAGCATAGCGTTTTGTAAAGCTGGGAAAGGTGAATCGATCAACCTAGTGAAAAAAAATTGTCGCCTCTGATTCACATTGCGCGGCCGGGAAAAAACATCAATAGTGAGCGGGTTTGCCCACTTAATCAGAAAGATATGCCCCGCCTTGGTTCTGGATGCCGATACTACGTTTGGACCGCTCCGGAGCCTATCGCCTTGAGGAGTCCCTGTGGAACGAAGCGTCTTTTATGTCTCCGACGGTACCGCCATTACAGCCCAGGTGCTGGGGCATGCCGTGCTCTCGCAGTTTCCCGTCGATGTCACCAGCTATACCCTGCCGTTTGTCGAAAGTTCCAGCCGTGCCAACGCCGTCCGGGAGCAGATCAATGCGATTTATCAACAGAGCGGCGTGCGCCCGCTGGTGTTCTACTCTATCGTGACGCCGGCGGTCCGAGACATCATCGTCAGCAGCGAGGGCTTCTGTCAGGATATCGTTCAAGCCTTGGTCGCGCCGCTACAGCAGGAGTTGAATATCGAACCAAGCCCGGTGGCGAACCGGACCCACGGACTCACGGCCGACAACCTGATAAAATACGATGCCCGCATTGCCGCTATCGATTACACGCTTGCGCACGACGACGGCATCTCGCTGCGCAATCTCGATCAGGCTCAGGTCATCTTGCTGGGCGTTTCACGCTGCGGAAAAACGCCCACCAGCCTGTATCTGGCGATGCAGTTCGGCATCCGCGCCGCCAACTACCCGTTCATCGCCGAAGATCTGGACAACCTCAACCTGCGGTTGCCCGAGGCGCTGCGGCCGTACCACGATAAACTGTTCGGTCTGACCATCGATCCAGAACGGCTGGCCGCCATTCGCGAAGAGCGGCGCGGCAATAGCCATTATGCGTCGTTACGACAGTGTCGGCTGGAGCTACGGGAAGTCGAGGCGCTTTACCGGCGTTATCAGATCAAATACATCAATACGACCAACTACTCCGTGGAAGAGATTTCCGCTCGGATCATCGATATCCTGGGCATGAGCAGGCGCATGTACTAGTTCAAAGGTACGATGGGTGGTAGACTTCTCCGCATCGTGCTGGATGGAGGCGAACCAAAGCGTTAAGCACAAGTGCTTCTGCTCCGCTTGAACCTATCAGCGCCTCCTTTCCCTTTTACTGAGAATGCTTTCATGCCCCAAACTGACGAACTCCGCAGCTCACGCCTTGATACGCTGATAACGCCGGAACAACTGATCGGCGCGCTTCCCTTGACGCCCGACGTCGCCGAAACCGTGACGACGGCGAGATCCAACATCGAAAATATTCTATCCGGACGCGACCCGCGTCTGCTTGTCATCATCGGCCCCTGCTCCCTCCACGATCCGGAAAGCGCTCTGGCGTACGCACGACGGTTAGCCGAACTTCGCACGCGCCATCAACATCGATTGGAAATCGTGATGCGGGCTTATTTTGAGAAACCGCGCACGGTGGTGGGATGGAAGGGATTAATCGCAGACCCGGATCTGAACGGCAGTTTTCAGGTCAATAAAGGCTTAACACTCGCCCGTCAACTGCTGCTGGAGATCAACAAGCTGGGCCTGCCGGCCGCCACCGAATTTCTGGATATCGTCACCGGCCAGTATATTGCCGATCTGATTAGCTGGGGCGCCATCGGGGCACGCACGACGGAGAGCCAGATTCATCGGGAAATGGCGTCGGCGCTATCTTGCCCGGTCGGGTTCAAGAACGGAACGGACGGCAACATTCGCATTGCGATTGATGCAATCCGCTCCGCTCAGGCGTCTCACATGTTTCTGTCGCCGGATAAACAAGGCCGGATGTCGGTCTACCGTTCATCGGGAAATCCGTATGGCCACATGATTATGCGCGGCGGGAAAACGCCCAACTACCATGCCGAAGATGTGGCGCAAGCTTGCCAGCAGTTGGCGTCGTTTTCTCTGACGCCGCGGCTTATCATCGACTGTAGTCACGGCAACTGTCAGAAGCAGCACCGGCGACAGAGTGATGTGGCACTCTCGGTTTGTGGGCAAATCGCCGAGGGAACCACGGCTATCGCGGGGGTGATGATAGAGAGTTTTCTGGTGGAAGGCGCTCAGCCCTCGCTCAATCCGGCCTCCTTGACGTTCGGCCAGTCTATTACGGACCCCTGTTTAGGCTGGGAAGACAGCGAGCGCGTACTGGCTCAGTTGGCGGAGGCGGTGAGCCACCGGTTGTAATTCGTCGCCGGAATCCGCGTGACAAGAATCACGCTGCACGACCACGTCGGAACCGCCATAAAAAAACCTCCGCAGCAAGGCGGAGGCGGTTCCTTTTCATTAGCTAAGGCAGCGCTAAGCTGCTACTGCCCTATCTTCCATGGCCTGTCGCCACCCTCCCAACCAGTAAGACCGAGCATTGATCGATTGATAGGGGCAAAGCTCCTTGGGTCGACCAGAAATACCTGCTTGATAACCGCGTGAATGCGCCCGTTCAAGGCGATCTCGTTTCTGTCTCTTCATGCCTCATTTCCCTCATACGAGTCTGGTGGAAAGAATGGTGATTACTTTATGAGCAACCACATTTAAGGAATAGCGATTCCTGGTCTGAAGATCAAGTCGCAATATTCACGCCATCGTCATATTTGTGAGCCAATATCGGAATCTTTTACCTGGAGGCGGGAACGGTTCACGGTAACCGTTTGAGGGGAAAACAAAACCGCTGATTGCCTCTGTTGATACAAGAAATCGACATTCAGCGGTCTATTTTATAACCAATCAGGACAGAGCGGCAGCCTGACGAACAATGGACTGAGCCACCTGCTGCCAGCCTTCGGCCAGCGTTTTCACCAGCGCATCGTAGCCGTCTTCAGACTGCGGCAACGTGACGTTGAACGGCTGAGTAATAATGCGATCCTGATAACGCAGCGTCCAGGCGCCGCGAATCACCGCACTACCATCGTATCGGCCCTGGAAGGCGGATACGGTGATATCCAGCGTCGCCCGATCGCCATCCGGCTCACGGTTCACTACCCCCCATGAAGGCAGCCCCTGCTGCAGCGTCGCTATCAACGACTGCTGCAATTGCTGGTCCAGCGGGCTGGCCCAGAGGTTGTTGCTGGCGATGGTGTACCGGACGTCGGACGTCTGATACACAATCCCGCTGTTCGACAGCGAGTCGGCCAGCGCAACCCCACGCACCCACAGGNGGGGCGCGGAGGCTGGGGTGACGGAAGCCGTGGCTTTATCGGCCTCCGACGGCAGCTGATAGTAAACCTTGTGTGAATCGCTGCTGCACGCCCCAAGCAGCAGCACTAACGCCAATGTCCATCGTTTCATCATGATTTATTTCGCCTTCTTCGGTTGCGGATCCTGACCACCCGATGCTTCAAACACCAGCGCATTACTCTTGCCGTTCAGGGTGCGCAGCAGCGGCTGCAGNTCACGCAATACCTGATCTAACCGCTGCATATCGTTCACCATCTTGTTATAGGCGGGAGAACCCGGCTGGNAGCCTTGCATGCTACGATTCAGCTCACGCAGCGTACGCTGCATATCCTGAGGCAGTTCCTGCATCGTTTTGTTGCCGGTGATCTGGTTCAGCGACGCCAGCGTTTTCTGCAGCTCGCGCAACGTCGCCTGACTTTCAGCCAGCGTTTGCGTGGCCTGCGATACCATTGGCGTCAACGGCAAACCGTTCNCCTTATCCAATACCGTCATCAATTTTTGCTGGATTTGCGATAGCCCGCCGCTGACCGTCGGCAAGACTTCATAGCCGTCGACCTTGACCATCGACACCGGACGCCCCTTCAACTGCGGGTAAAAGTCCAGATCGATATACAGCGCGCCAGTCAGGATATTGGCCGTCTTCATAGAGGCACGCAGCCCCAGCGCCGGCGCTTCCTTGATTTCCTGTTCCAGATTCAACTGATCCCAGACGTGCGCCTGCAAACGGTCTGGTTCGATACGGATCATGACCGGAATGCGGTAGTCATTCGTCAAACTCTGCTTGATCTCGTGCGGGAAGAACGGAACCTGCGACACGGTACCCAAACGGATGCCGCGGAACTCAACCGGGGCTCCCGGCTGCAAACCGCGTACGGACTCGTCGAAGAACACCAGATACTCCTTGAATCGGGTATACAGCGTATCCTGAATGCTGCGCTGGCTGTCGTAGAGCCGGTATTCGGCGTGTTCCTTCGCCGGATCGCCCAATTCCCAGCCGCTCGGCACGTCGAAGCTCACGCCGCCGTTTAGCAATGTCGCCAGCGAGCCCATCTCGACGCGCATCCCCTGCGCAGAAAGATCGAGCGCGACGCCACTATCTTTCCAGAAGCGAACGTTGCTGGTCACCAGCGAGTTGTAGGGTGCGTTAATGAACAGCTGGTAGCTCATTTTTCGTTCCGCAGGATCAAAGTGGCTGGTTTCCACCGAGCCAACGCGATAACCGCGGAACAGCACCGGATCGCCCGCATTCAACTGGCCGGCGCGTTCGCTGGTCAGCGACACGCGAATCCCTTTGGCATCCGGAGACGCCAACGGCGGACTGTCTAATAGTTTAAAATCTCGGCTTTCATCCTTATTGGAACCGGGCTGCAACTGAATAAACGACCCTGACAGCAGCGTCCCGAGTCCGGAAATCCCCTCTCGTCCAACCTGAGCCTTGACCACCCAGAACACCGAATCGGTGCTCAGCAGATGATCCATGTCGTTATTCAAACGCGCTTTGATCTCAACCTGATGGAGGTCTTTACTCAACACCACGCTTTCCACCACGCCGACGTTGACGCTGCGGCTCTTGATGGGCGTTTTCCCCGCCTCAATGCCGTCTGCCGTCTGTGCCGTCAGCGTAATTTCCGGCCCCTGATGGCTGAAGTGATAAAACAGGATCCAGGCGCCGATCAGCAACGTGACGATGGGCACAATCCAGACCGGAGACCAGCGCTTAAGCGATTCAATCTCCGCGGCGCTGTGGTTATTTTTCGTCAATGGAAAACTCCTCTCACTCACGGTTGTAACGATCCCACAACAGGCGGGGATCAAACATAATAGCGGCAAGCATGGTCAGAAGAACCACCGCGGCAAACAGCACTGCGCCGATTTCAGGATACACGCTCATAAAACGGCCGACGCGAACTAACGCGGACAGCACGGCAATCACGAACACATCAATCATGGACCAACGCCCCACGAATTCCACCACTTCGTAGACCAGATGCATCCGCTCGGTATCGTGACGGCTTTTGCCCTGCGTACACCAGCAAAGCCAGCCGAGCGCGATCATCTTCAGCGTCGGCACCATGATGCTGGCGATAAATATCACCAGGGCCACCGGATAGGAACCGGAGCCCCACAGCAAGACAACGCCGGACATAATCGTCGAATCCATTCTATTGCCCAGCGCTTCCGTCACCATGATGGGCAACATATTAGCCGGGATGTAGAGCATCAGCGAGGTGACCAGCAGCGCCAGCGTCCACTGCAGGCTATGACGCCGACGCAGATGTCCATGCGTGTGGCAACGCGGGCACACCTGCACATCCGCCGGGAGCACTGCCGTACAGCAGTTGCACGAGCGCACGCCCTGCGCAATCCCGCTGCGCCCTGTTTCCAGCGTATCCGGCACCGCCGGCGCGGGCGTGACGTCGTGCCACAAACGCCGGCGGTCAAGACTCTGAAAAGCCAGCAGTTGCAGAAGACAAAACAGGACATAGGGAATAAAGCTGATGCCGATGCCGATGCTGCCGTAAGCCATCAGTTTGACGAAACTTACCAGCACACCGGCCAGAAAGATTTCCGGCATACCCCAGCTTTTCAGTTGGAACAGAATTCGCGCCAGCAGCCGGGTGAGTCCAAGATTCATCCGGATATGCCCGCACAGCCCAATGATGATGAGCATGCAGCTGGCGGGAATACACTGCACGAATAGCATGAACAGCGTCGCGACGCTGGCATAGTTCTCATCCACCATGACTTTGGGGATTTCCAGCAAAGTGACTTCACTGGTGATCCCCGCCACCTGCATGGAGACGAAGGGAAACAGCGCAGACAGAAACAGCATCACCAGCGCGCTGATGGCGAAACTCACCGATCGCCAGCGCGCTTCAGGACGATGGCTCGTCAGCAGCGTATTGCATCGCGGGCATACCGCCCGCTGACCTGGCCGTAAGTCAGGAAGCTCGACCAGCAGGTCGCACTGCGGGCACAACATTTTACCCTCCGCAGAGTGGGAGTGGGTGCACATCAATAACCTCCTGTTGCCAGCCAACTAGGCAGCCGCGAGGCGGGCTTGCCTGACGTCAAAAGCTACGCGTTGCCGTTTTGCAAAGACTCAAGCTCTTCCCAGCGGGCAAAGCTGGTTTCCAGACGCTGTTCCGCCGACGCTAACGCATCCAGCACCGGCTGCGTTTCCTCATGAGGTCGTGAGAAAAACGATGGGTCGTTCATCTGCGCCTGCAGCGAAGCGATCTCACGCTCAAACTCTTCCAACTGCTGAGGCAACTGCGCCAGTTCACGCTGTTGGTTGTAGCTGAGCTTCACCGTGGCGGCCGGTTTGGCCGGCCGCGATACGGCGGGCGCAGACTTGGACTCGACGGGAGCAGAAGTCGCCGTCGCGCGCAGCGGAGTAGCCACTGAACGCTGCTGCTGTGCGTCATAGTAACCGCCGACGTACTGGCCGATAACGCCGTTGCCTTCGAAAATCCAGCATTCCGTTACCGAGTTGTCGACGAACTGACGGTCATGGCTGACCAGCAATACCGTGCCCTGGTAGCTGTCGAGCAGCTCTTCGAGTAGCTCCAGCGTTTCCACATCCAGGTCGTTGGTCGGTTCATCGAGAATCAACAGGTTGCTCGGCTTCAAAAATAGCCGCGCCAACAGCAGGCGATTTCGTTCTCCGCCGGACAACGCCTTCACCGGCGTCATCGCCCGTTTAGGGTGGAACAGGAAGTCCTGCAAATAGCCGAGCACGTGGCGAGAGCGGCCGTTGACCATCACTTCCTGCTTGCCTTCAGCCAGGTTGTCCATCACCGTCCGCTCCGGATCCAATTCGGCTCGATGCTGATCGAAGTAAGCCACTTCCAGCTTTGTCCCACAATGGATGCGGCCGCTATCTGGCTTCAACTGGCCCAGCATCAGCTTCAACAGCGTGGTTTTACCGCAGCCGTTAGGCCCGACCAACGCGATTTTATCGCCGCGCTGAACCTGGGCGGAGAAGTTGTTCAGCAGGACTTTGCCGCCGACCTGATAGCTGGCGTTTTCCAGTTCAAAGACGATTTTGCCGGATCGCGCCGCCTCTTCCACCTGCATTTGGGCCGATCCCATCACTTCGCGACGTTGAGTACGTTCCTGACGCAAGGCCTTCAGCGCTCGCACACGGCCTTCGTTACGGGTGCGGCGAGCCTTGATGCCCTGACGGATCCAAACCTCTTCCTGCGCCAGTTTGCGGTCGAATTCCGCGTTCTGCAGTTCTTCCACTCGCAGGGCCTCTTCCTTGCCCGCCAGATACTTATCATAGTCGCCCGGCCAGGAAACGAGTTTGCCGCGGTCTAAATCAACGATGCGGGTCGCCATATTGCGAATGAAAGAACGGTCATGAGAAATGAAAATGATGCTGCCCTGAAACGATTTCAGGAACCCTTCCAGCCAGTCGATGGTTTCGATGTCCAAATGGTTCGTTGGTTCGTCCAGCAGCAATACCCGAGGAGCGCTAACCAGCGCCCGGCCCAACGCGGCCTTGCGCAACCAACCGCCGGACAGGGACGACAGCGGCGTGTCTGCGGTCAGGCCCAGCTGTTCCAGCACGGCGTTGATGCGATCTTCCAGTTTCCAGAGACCCTGATGGTCCAGCACTTCCTGGACTTTAGCCAGTTGATTCAAGTTTCGTTCGCTAGGATCGGTTTCGACCAGCCGCAGCGCGGCGTGATATGCCTTCAGATGCTCCGCCTGCTCCGCGACGCCCTCCGCCACAAAGTCGAAAACGCTGCCGGCCACGTTGCGCGGCGGGTCCTGCTGCAATCGGGCGACAATCAGGTCCTGCTCGAAGATAAGACGCCCATCGTCCAGAGGGATCTCCTTTGCAAGGATTTTCAACAGCGTGGATTTTCCGGCGCCGTTACGACCGACCAGACAGACACGCTCGTTGTCTTCGATATGCAGCTCAGTATTGTCCAGCAGCGGCGCATCGCTGAATGAAAGCCAGGCGCCCGATAAACTGATTAATGACATGTAATTACTTTTCCTCTCCGGCATGCTTCAGCAGCCAGCAGTTGTGAATCTGACGATTGCGGGCGAAATCCTGCGATTGGGTACGTGCAGTAATATCCTGTGCATCCAGCCCCAGCGCGGCGAGGCCTTCCATATCCATCTGAAAGCCCCGTTTGTTGTTGGAAAACATGATGGTACCGCCGCGTTTTAACAGGCGCTTCAAATCTTTCATCAGCATCAGATGATCCCGCTGCACGTCAAACGTGGCTTCCATGCGTTTAGAGTTGGAGAACGTCGGCGGATCGATGAAAATCACGTCGAACTGTTCGTTGGACTGGCTCAACCAGCTCAGGCAATCCGCCTGGATCAGTCGGTGATGACGTCCCGTGAGACCATTGGCGCGCAGGTTCTTCTCCGCCCATTCCAGATAGGTACGCGACATATCCACCGTGGTCGTACTGCGTGCGCCGCCGATGCCTGCGTGAACGCTAGCCGTCCCGGTATAGGCGAACAGGTTGAGGAAATCTTTTCCCTGACTCAGTTCGCCCAGCATTTTGCGGGCGACGCGGTGGTCCAGGAACAGACCGGTATCCAGATAGTCGGTCAGATTGACCCACAGTCTAGCGTTGTACTCGTCCACCAGCAGGAACTCGCCTTTTTGGGCGAGCTTCTCATACTGATTTTTCCCTTTTTGCCGTTCACGCGTCTTAAGGATCAGCTGATTAGTCGGCACGCCCAGCACGCTGAGTGTGGCATTGATGACGTCGAACAAACGCTGACGGGCTTTTTGGGCATCCACCGTCTTCGGCGGCGCGTACTCCTGCACCACCACCCAACTGCCGTAACGGTCAACGGCGACGTTGTATTCCGGCAAATCGGCGTCGTAAACGCGATAGCATTCAATCCCCTGCTGTTTAGCCCATTTGTCCAGCTTGCGCAGGTTTTTCTTCAGTCGGTTGGCAAAATCATCCGCTGGCGCGCTTACGTTTTCAGCGCTGTTCGCCGCCAGCTGGTAATTTTTCTGCACACAGTCCAGCGGGCCGTTTTTGGCTTTGAACTGGCGGTCGGCGCGCAGTTGTAAACAGCTCAGCAGCTCCGGCGAAGCGCTGAAAAGAGACAGCTGCCAGCCGCCGAACGACGCTTTCATAATCCGCCCCAGCATATTGTGCAGCGCGATCAGGGCTGGTTCGCTTTCCAGACGCTCGCCGTAAGGCGGGTTGCTGAGCACCGTCCCGGTAGGGCCTTCCGGCAGCGGATTTTTAAGCTGAATGGCGTCGCAGACATCGAAACGAATCAAATCACTGACACCGGCGCGGCGGGCGTTGGCGCGAGCAATGTCGATCACCCGGCGATCGTTATCCGAGCCGAAGAAACGGGACGCGGTAGCCTGCATCCCGGCGCGGGCGCGCTGTTGCGCTTCGGTAGTCACCTCTTTCCACAGCGTGGGATCAAACTGCTGCCAAGCCAGGAATCCCCAGTGATGGCGATGCAAGCCCGGCGCGCGATCGGCGGCGATCATGGCCGCTTCGATCAATAACGTCCCGGAGCCGCACATGGGATCGACCATCGGCGTGCCGTTTTCCCAGCCGGAACGCAGCACGATAGCGGCAGCCAGATTTTCTTTGAGGGGCGCCTGACCGGCCAGCTCGCGATAGCCTCGCATATGTAGGCCGTCGCCGCTGAGATCGATCGCCACGCTGGCTTTCTCTCGCTGCAGAAAAACGTTGATGCGAATATCCGGCTGCTGTTTGGCAACGTCGGGACGTTGACCGGTACGGCGGGTGAAGCTGTCGACGATGGCGTCTTTCACTTTCAATGCGCCGTACTGGCTATTACGGATTTCGTCGTTAGTGCCGCTGAAATGGACGGCAAAGGTTTTATCGACGCTGAAAATGGTCGACCAATCCACGGCTTGAACGCCCAGATAGAGGTCCAAATCGCTGTAGACGTTGAATTCGTTGAGCGGAAGCAGAATGCGGGACGCCAGGCGGCTCCACATCAGGCTTTGGTACACCAGGCGATCGTCTCCCTGAAAATGCACGCCCCCCTGCACGACTGCGCAATCCTGAGCGCCCAGCGTCTCAAGTTCGCTTTTTAATAATTCTTCCAAACCACGCGCCGTGCTGGCAAACAGAGAGTTCATAGAGCAGATATCACCTTAAAGAAAATTGAGGCGCATTATAGCTAATCCCCACCGGTTGTCATAATGCACCGCAGCCGACCGAAGCCATTATGGTCTTAGCTATGTCGGGTCGGGCGGAAACGATCCTTGAATATCACGATGCTTATACGATAGATGACGACGCCGCGCCCCTGCAACGCGGGCTGGTGTGGCTTGGACGATAAGCTGTCGGTAAAGGGACCTTCGGGTTGCGGTTGGTCGGAATATCCCGGAACAAGCCACACAAAACGTCTATTAAAGAGGCGATGCGCGGTCATCATTTGACGTCTAAACCGTCGTCATATCAGTTACATCGACAAGTCAGGCCAATGTAAAACGCGCGATAAAACATAGGAAGTCTGGGAAAGACGTGATGAGGACTAACAAAAACTTGCCGTTAACGACGAGAGGGGAACGGGTCAGTCACTCCCGAAGTCTGTGCAAATACCCGCACGGCCGACGCCGGTTCTGTGTAGCCGNCTCCGTAACCAGCGGAGTCAACCTACACAGGCATACTGGGACGAATCGCTGTCGATATCGTCAACCGCGGCTGTCGGCAACAGGCGGTCGTGCATGATTTTGATGGGATCGCCAAGTTGCAGCATTTTAGCATTCAGCATCAGTTGGCTTTGCGCCACTAAACACAGGCTGGCTTTCTCGCCCTCTTCCACCACCAACAGGGTGGCGTCTTCATCGCGATCGACGAGTTGAACGGTGACGATGTCACCTGTCGTCGGGCGGTAGCCCTCACCTGATTGCGGCGCGAAGTGCCAGCTTTTGGGCATTAGCGGTTTCATAAAGCGATTCGCCNCCAGCGCGTTTAATACCAGTTCGGCTTTTTCCGCCTGTGGGAGGGGTATTCCCTGACACTTTTCCTGATAGGTAAAAAATAACGCGGCGTCATCGACGCAAAACGCGCTTTCCCTAAAAGCATCCGGGGTTAACATCGACATAGGATAACGGGAACGAAATAACATGCCATCCGCCAGATCCAACATCAGACGCTGCTGTTCGTTGTCAAAATACCAACGCCAATTATCGTCAGGTTTTAATTTCATCGTGATACCTTCATTCTTCCTTTTGCGCTGCCTGCGATATTTAACGCCTGCAAATTTAACCCGTAGAGAACTCGAGTGCGTTATTTTTATACAGCACGAAAAATATAGACTAGCCGGGAGCATAAATAAACCCCCGGCTATGAATGAAGATGAAAAAATTAGATATGATTGACGATATCTTTAATTAGGCCCGGTCCGCGGAAAATAAACCCGCTGTAAATTTGCACCAGCGTCGCACCCGCCGCCATTTTTTCCCGTGCAGCCATAAGAGAGTCAATACCCCCCACTCCGATAATAGGTAGACGACCGCTTAATTCCTGAGATAAACGACGTATCACTTCGGTGCTGAGCAGTTGTAATGGACGACCGCTCAATCCCCCGGTCTGACCGCTGTGATTCAACCCTTGGATCAATTGACGATCCAGCGTGGTATTCGTTGCAATCACGCCATCAATATTATATCGCACCAGACTATCTGCAATTTGGATCAATTCTTCCTCTGAAAGATCCGGCGCTATTTTCACCGCCACAGGGACATATTTTTGATGTTTGGCTTCCAGCTCCGCCTGTTTATTTTTTACCGCTTGTAACAAATCATCCAGGGCTTCACCGTACTGAAGCGTCCGTAATTCAGGCGTATTTGGCGATGAAATATTAATGGCTATATAACCTGCATGGGCATATATCTTCTCCATACAGATTAGGTAGTCATCCTTTCCATTCTCGACCGGCGTGTCTTTATTCTTGCCGATATTGATCCCTAATATGCCGCCGAAATGGGATTTCTTGACGTTCTCCACCAGATTATCCACCCCGAGATTATTAAATCCCATGCGGTTAATTAATCCTTCGGCTTCGATCAAACGAAATAAGCGCGGCTTATCATTTCCCGGCTGAGGACGCGGCGTCACTGTCCCGACTTCAATGAAGCCAAATCCCATAGCCCCCAACGCGTCCACGCACTCGCCGTCTTTATCCAGCCCGGCGGCAAGCCCCAACGGGTTTTTAAACGACAGCCCCATGCAGGTCACAGGTTTGGTGGGAACAGACTGACGGACGAGAAATTCTAACGGAGTATGGCTGATACGACGCAACTGCTGAAAGGTAAACTCATGCGCGCGCTCTGGGTCGAGCTGGAATAACGCTTTACGAATAAGGGGGTACATGGACTCTCCTGGATTCCCGGTTGCAGACCGGGGCGATATTATCGGCTATCCGTCCCAGAAAGGGAATTGACCTGTGACAAAAAAGGCCTAGCCGGTCGCGGCGGAACGCCATAGCACCGGCAATGTTATGCACTTACAGTCTTTCGATTCCATAATAAATCATTTAATGGAATAAGCCTGTGTCTGCCAGACTGACCGCATGTTGCCTAATGGTAAGAGTTGCTAACAATACGTTAGAAGGAGTGCATATGCGCGTTATCACTTTAGCAGGGAGTCCTCGCTACCCGTCACGTTCCACCGCGCTTCTGCAGCATGCGAACAAGTGGCTGACGGCCAAGGGCGTGGAAGTCCTACCCTGGCATCTACACAATTTTCCTCCGGAAGATCTCCTCAATGCCCGCTTCGACAGTCCTGCGCTACAAACGCTCAACGAGCAGTTGTCCACCGCCGATGGCGTGATCATCGCCACCCCGATTTACAAGGCCTCGTTCACCGGGGGCCTGAAAGCCCTGCTGGACGTCCTGCCCGAGCGGGCTTTAGCGCATAAGGCCGTACTGCCGATCGCCACCGGCGGGTCGCTCGCGCACATGCTTGCGGTCGACTATAGCCTACTGCCGGTACTCAACGCGCTGAAGGCTCAAGAGATCCTCCAAAGCGTCTTCGCCGACGACAGCCAGATCCGCGATTACGACCGCACCCCAGAATTCTCTAGCGCGCTGCAAGAACGGCTTCAGGAAGCGTTGGAGAACCTGTTTCAGGCGCTCCTGAGACGTCAGCACTATCCCCAACTGCAACATAGCGCATAGGATCTCAGCATGTTTTCATGGTTGAAACGTCAATCGCCCTGGCTGATGGTCGGCACGCTGGGGCTGGCTTCCATCACCTTCGCGGCCGAGAATCCGCCTCAGCTACGCATCGGTTACCAAAAAGGCTCGGNCAGTCTGTTGCTCGCAAAGACGCATCAGTTGCTGGAAACGCGTTTTCCAGATACTGCCATTCGCTGGATTGAGTTTCCCGCCGGGCCGCAGCTGCTGGAAGCGCTGAACGTGGGCAGCATCGATGTCGGCAGTACCGGCGATACGCCCCCAATATTCGCTCAGGCTGCCGGTGCGGACCTGCTCTACATTGGCGTCGAGCCTCCGAAGCCCAAAGCTGAAGTCATTTTGGTCGCCGCCAACAGTCCGGTCAAAGACGTCGCAGATCTGAAAGGTAAAAAAGTGGCGTTCCAGAAAGGGTCCAGTTCGCACAATCTGGTGCTGCGCGCCCTTCAACAAGCGGGGCTTTCATTCAGCGATATTCAGCCCGCTTACCTGACGCCAGCCGACGCTCGCGCCGCATTTCAACAGGGAAATGTGGATGCGTGGGCGATCTGGGATCCGTACTATTCCGCCGCCCTGTTGCACGGCGACGTTCGCGTGTTGACCGACGGCAGCCATCTGAATCAGACCGGCGCGTTTTATCTGGCGTCCCGTCACTACGCGGAGCGCAACGGCGCTTTTATCCGGCAGGTATTGGATGTGCTGACGGAAGCAGAAAAATTGACGGTCAGCGAACGCCCGCAGAGCACTGACCTGCTGGCTAACGCGATAGGGCTTCCACACGCGGTGATCGCCAGCTATCTGGATCATCGCCCGGTGACCGTGATCCGCCCTTTGGATCAACGCGTCATCAGCGCACAGCAGGAAACGGCGGATCTGTTCTATCAAAATCGTCTGATCCCGATGCCGATTACGATCTCATCCCAGGTCTGGCACGCCCCTTCCGAATAATTAAATCGACTGGAGACACGTCATGAGCCTCAATATTTTCTGGTTTCTCCCCACACACGGCGACGGTCACTACCTCGGCAGCGGTGAGTCGGCACGTCCCGTGGATTACCGCTATCTTCAACAAATTGCCCAGGCTACGGATCAACTCGGTTTCGGCGGCGTGTTGATCCCGACCGGCCGCTCCTGCGAGGACTCTTGGTTAGTCGCGTCATCGCTCGTTCCCGTGACTCAGCGGCTGCGCTTTCTGGTCGCGCTACGCCCCGGCGTCATTTCTCCTACCTTGGCCGCCCGTCAAGCGGCGACGCTGGACCGCCTGTCCAATGGACGCGCGCTTTTCAATCTGGTGACCGGCGGCGATCCGGACGAGCTGGCCGCCGAAGGTCTGTTTCTTAATCACGAGGAGCGTTATGAAGCGTCCGCCGAATTTACCCACATCTGGCGACGGGTGCTGGAAGGCGAAACTGTCGATTTCGACGGCAAGCACCTTCAGGTTAAAGGCGCGCGGCTGATTTTCCCGCCCGTGCAACAACCCAGGCCGCCATTGTACTTCGGCGGATCGTCCAATGCCGCGCAGGATCTGGCGGCGGAGCAAGTGGAGCTGTACCTCACCTGGGGAGAGCCACCAGCACAGGTCAAAGAGAAAATCGATCAGGTGCGCGCCAAAGCGGCGGCGCAAGGGCGCACGGTGCGTTTCGGCATTCGCCTGCACGTGATTGTGCGGGAAACCAACCGTGAGGCCTGGCAGGCGGCGGATCGACTCATCTCTCAACTGGACGACGACACTATCGCCAAGGCGCAGCAAGCGCTGAGACGTTACGATTCCGTCGGCCAGCAACGCATGCTCGCCTTACACGGCGGTAAACGCGACAAACTGGAGGTCAGCCCCAATCTTTGGGCAGGCGTGGGATTGGTGCGCGGCGGCGCGGGGACGGCGCTGGTGGGCGACCCCGAGACGGNCGCAGAGCGCGTTCAGGAGTATGCGGACCTCGGCATCGACACGTTTGTTCTGTCCGGCTACCCGCATCTGGAAGAGGCGTATCGCGTGGCGGAACTGCTGTTTCCCCATCTGGACGTCGCCGTTCCCGACGTGCCAGCGCCGCGACCGCTACCGGCTCTGGGCGAAGTCATCGGCAATAACTATGTGCCGCTTCAGGCCGCGCAAAGCTAAGGAGCGCCCATGAAATCGCTATGGCGACAAGCGGCTTATCGACTTACGCCCTGGGCGCTGCCGCTCCTGCTGGTGATCGTCTGGCAGGTTGCATCGCAAACCGGCTGGCTGTCCACCCGGATCCTGCCTTCTCCCGAAGCCATTGTCGCCGCATTTTGGCGGCTGACCGTCAGCGGCGAGCTAGGGCAACATCTGGCGATTAGCACCGGGCGCGCGTTGCTCGGCTTCGCTATCGGCGGCTCGCTGGGGCTGCTGCTCGGTTTCATTTCCGGGCTTTCCCACACGGGCGAACGTTTACTCGATACCTCCGTGCAGATGCTGCGCAATATTCCACATTTAGCGCTGATCCCACTAGTGATTCTGTGGTTCGGGATCGAAGAAAGCGCCAAGATCTTTTTAGTCGCCTTGGGCACGCTTTTTCCTATTTATCTCAACACCTATCACGGCATCCGTAACCTCGACCGTGGTTTGCTGGAGATGGCGCGCAGCTACGGCCTTTCGGGGTTTAGCCTGTTCCGACAGGTTGTGCTGCCCGGTGCGCTCCCCTCCATAATGGTGGGCGTTCGGTTCGCGCTTGGGCTGATGTGGCTGACGCTGATCGTGGCGGAAACCATTTCGGCCAGTTCGGGAATTGGTTATCTGGCGATGAATGCGCGGGAGNTTCTCCAGACCGATGTCGTCGTGGTCGCCATTATTCTTTATGCCTGCCTGGGCAAACTCGCCGATGTCAGCACCATGTTGCTGGAGCGCATCTGGCTACGCTGGCATCCCGCCTATCAACCTAAGGAGGAACCTGCATGAAGCTTACCTCGCTCTCCTCGCCGGCGCGCCTTAACGCGGGTATGCCATTATTGATCAATGGCATTAGCAAACGTTACGGTCGGCGTACCATCCTGCAGGATATCCAGTTGCATATCCCCGCGGGTCAGTTTGTCGCCGTCGTGGGCCGCAGCGGCTGCGGCAAAAGCACCCTGCTGCGCCTGCTCGCCGGACTGGAAACGGTTTCGTCCGGAGAATTGCTGGCAGGCAGCGCACCGTTAAGCCAGTCCCGAGCGGATACCCGACTGATGTTTCAGGAGGCACGCCTGCTTCCCTGGAAAAAAGTGATTGATAATGTGGCCTTGGGGCTGCGCGGTGAATGGCGATCCGCCGCGCAGGATGCGCTGGCGGCCGTTGGACTGGCCTCTCGTGCAAACGAATGGCCGGCCGCGCTGTCCGGCGGACAAAAACAGCGTGTGGCGCTGGCCCGCGCATTGATCCATCGGCCCGGTTTGCTGCTGCTGGATGAACCGCTGGGAGCGCTGGATGCGTTAACGCGCATCGAGATGCAGGGGCTGATCGAATCGCTCTGGCTGCAACAAGGTTTCACGGTGCTATTAGTCACCCATGACGTCAGCGAAGCGGTGGCATTGGCGGATCGCGTTATTTTGATTGAAGAAGGTCGAATCGGTCTGGATGTGCTGGTCGATCATCCCCGTCCACGTCGACGCGGCTCGGCGAGATTGGCCGAATTGGAGGCCAGCGTGTTGGAACGGATTCTGACGCCCACGAAGCATGAACACCCTACGTCGTTAACACGGGCGACGTTATGATTTCCATCTATTGAAACAAAAAAACAGCCGCTGCCTCGGACAGGCGAGCGGCTTTAGACCGTTAGTAAAACCGGCTTGCTCTTCATGAGCCGCGATGAGGCTTTTCACCACATCAATGATGTCGGCCGTTGAGGCCTTGCTTGAAGACCTCAACATCGCCTCGACGGCTTTGCGAAGAAACGCCCCCAGTCATGTGACGCCAACGCCACTTAAAGCCTGGGGAGAATCTTCGACGACGGTCAGGCTTCCAGCGCCTTCGTAATTTTCTCGAACAAATCGCCCGACAGATTGGGCAACGCCTTGAGTGTTTCCAACGCCTTGCGCATCTGCTCCTGTCGCGACTGATCGTAGCGTTTTAAACGGATCAACGGTTCGATCAACCGGGCGGCGACCTGCGGGTTACGCGTGTTGAGGTCCACCAACATTTCGGTCAGGAAACGATAGCCGCTACCGTCAGCGGCATGGAATGCCGCCGGGTTGCCTGAAGTGAAGGCGCCAACCAGCGACCGCAGACGGTTCGGGTTGTTCAGACTGAACGAGCGGTGTTTCAACAGCCCCCGTACGCGATCCAGCACATCTGTTTCCGGGCTGGTGGCCTGTAACGTAAACCACTTATCCATCACCAGGCCGTCCTGATGCCAGCGATCATCGAACGACGCCAGCAGCGCATCGCGACATGGCAACAATGCACTCACCCCCGCCGAGAGCGCCGCCAGAGAGTCCGTCATGTTGTCGGCTTGCTCGAACTGCCGACTCACCAACGTATCCGCCTGCTGTTCGTCGCCGAACGCCAGGTAGTGCAGGCAAACATTACGCAGCGCGCGTTTACCCATATCTTCCTGATCGATGCGGTATGCCGGAGTCTGATTATCGCGATACACCGCCAGCAGCTCATCCGCCATCTCCTGCGCCAGCGTTTGAGTCAACGCATGTCGCACGGCGGAAATCGCTTCGGGGTCGATAATATCGAACAGTTCCGCAATCTCATTTTCGCTGGGCAGCGACAAAATCTGCGATGCCAGCATCGGGTCCAGAGAGTCATCCAGCAAAACGCCGCGGAAAGCGTCAACCACATGCAGCGGCAACGATAACGGCTGTTTCTGCTGATAGCGCGCCACGTTCAGACGAATATGGCTCGCCAGCAGGCTTTGCGCCGCATCCCAACGGGAGAATGCGTTGCGGGCGTGGCGCATCAGGAAGGTCAGTTGCTCATCGCTCCAGCTGTAGTTGACTTTCACCGGCGCGGAAAACTCTCTTAATAGAGAAGGCACCGGCTGACAAGGCACCTGCTCGAATACAAACGTCTGTTCGGGTTCAGTCACGCTCAACACGGATCCGACAGACTGGCCGTTCTGCACCAGCGGGATCGGCTGACCCTCGTTGTCATACAGCTCGATATCCAGCGGGATATGCAGCGGTTGTTTACGCAGTTTATCATGACCGACAGGCGTGTTCTGCGTCACCTGCAGACGATATTGTTCATTCGCCGCATCGTAATCGTCCTGAATAGTCAGCACCGGCGTCCCCGACTGGCTGTACCAGCGACGGAACTGCGTCAGATCGATACCAGATGCATCTTCCATCGCCTGAACAAAATCGTCACAAGTGGCGGCGCTGCCGTCATGGCGGTCGAAATAGAGCCGCATCCCAGCCTGGAATTTTTCTTCGCCCAACAACGTATGCATCATGCGAATGACCTCTGCCCCTTTTTCGTAAACCGTCAGGGTATAGAAGTTATTCATCTCGATGACCTGATCCGGACGGATGGGATGAGACATCGGGCTGGCATCCTCAGCGAACTGCGCGCCGCGCATCACGCGAACGTTGTCAATGCGGTTAGCAGGACGCGACCCTCGGTCAGAGCTGAATTCCTGATCGCGGAATACCGTCAAACCTTCTTTGAGGCTAAGTTGGAACCAGTCGCGGCACGTGACGCGGTTGCCGGTCCAATTGTGGAAATACTCATGACCGATCACCGCTTCTATATTGAGATAATCCTTATCAGTTGCGGTTTCCGCTTTGGCCAGGACGTACTTCGAGTTGAAGACGTTCAGGCCTTTGTTTTCCATTGCGCCCATATTAAAGAAGTCGACGGCGACAATCATGTAGATGTCGAGATCGTATTCCAGACCAAAGCGTGTTTCGTCCCATTTCATCGCATTTTTCAGAGATGTCATCGCCCAGTCGGCACGGTCGAGATTGCCGCGATCCACGTAGAGTTCCAGCGCCACTTCTCTGCCGGAACGCGTGGTGAACGTGTCGCGTAAGACGTCAAAATCGCCAGCCACCAACGCGAAGAGGTAGCAAGGTTTGGGGAACGGGTCCTGCCATTCCACCCAGTGACGGTGATCGGCAAGCTCGCCCTGCGCCACGCGGTTGCCGTTAGACAACAGGTAAGGATAGCGGTTTTTGTCAGCCGTAATCCGGGTGGNGAAACGAGCCAGTACATCGGGTCGGTCAAGGTAGTAAGTGATATGCCGGAAACCCTCGGCCTCACATTGGGTGCACAGAGCATCGCCGGACTGGTATAAGCCTTCCAGCGCGCTGTTGGCCGCCGGGTTGATTTCCGTTTCGATCTGCAACGCGAATTTTTGCGGCAGCCCGTTCAGTTCAAGACCATCGGGGAGCTGCTGGTACTCCGTCCAACGCTGACCGTCCACCAAAATGTCGATCAGGTGCAATCCTTCGCCGTCCAACCGCAAAGGAGCCCCGGTTTCGCCCTGCAATACCACCTGACTGGTGGCGACCACCCGTGTTTTGTCCTGGCCCAGGTCGAAATCTAATGCAATATCAGTGATGGTGTAGTCCGGCGCGCGATAGTCGTGCCGGTATTTTACTTGGGGTTGCTGGCTCATAAATCGTTACCTTAGTGACGGACAATAATGGCGACAGGTCATGCAATCAGGCCCGCCGGGTTAAGACGCGCTATTTCAGACCAAAGCGCTTATTTTTCGCGGCGAGCGTCTACGTTGTTCCACGGCGCGTAAATTGAGTTAAACCGCCGAGCCTTTCGATATAGACGTGTTAGGGGCGAATTCAGTGCCTGAACTGCTCCTCAAACCGTCTGAACAACGCATCAAAATGCGGTTTCTTTACATACAGATTCTTTATTGAACAAGCTGTTATCTCTATTAAAGGGATCTCGGGGACGGAATGCAAACATTCCCTCTTTTCCACATTTTAATCGGAGACACGACATGATTTTTTTGAATTTTTTGTTTAGTATAAAAAACATTTGGTTTCAAACACTAATGTTAAAAACGGCAAAAAAATAGACACTTTATTTTCACAATCGCACATTTGAATCTCGCCTAAACACGCCCATTATGGTGATATAGCCCGAACAAACAGACGATTTTGGGAAGGTTCCGAGCCCTTCCGTCATCGTTTTAACCGCTTAACTGCGTTGAACGAGGATGCTGTAACGCATTATGACTTCTTCCCTTTCCCCGATTATGACCTCGTTGCTGGATACCGATGCCTACAAGCTGCATATGCAGCAGGCTGTCTATCATCAGTACTACGATGTTGAGGTGGCGGCGGAGTTCCGCTGCCGCGGTGATGAAAAACTAGGTATCTATGCGGAGGAGATCTCCGCGCAGGTGGAAGCGATGGGCAGCCTGGCGCTCAGCGATGACGAGTTTGACTACCTCTCAGCGCTGCCTTTCTTTAAAACAGATTACCTGAATTGGCTGAAGACGTTTCGCTTCAATCCCCGGCAGGTTCAAATCAGCGCTCATCAGGGGCGACTCGATATTCGCATTGCCGGCCCGTGGCGGGAAGTAATCCTATGGGAGGTACCGTTGCTGTCGGTGGTGAGCGAAGTCGTACATCGCGATCGTTCACCGCACGTCGGTGTGAATGAGGCTATCGCTCAGCTGCGTCAAACGCTGAGTCAATTCGAGACCACAAGTGTCTGCATGGATCTGTCGCATTTCAAGCTGATGGATTTCGGCACACGCCGCCGATTCTCCCGTGACGTGCAATTCAATATTGTACGCACGCTGAAAGATGAGTTCCCTTATCTGATTGGCACCAGCAACTATGATTTGGCGCGGAGACTCGATTTGACGCCGGTAGGAACTCAGGCCCATGAATGGTTTCAAGCACATCAACAAATCAGCCCGACGCTCGAAAACAGTCAACGGGCCGCGCTGGAAGCCTGGTTGCACGAATACCCTGACCAACTCGGTATTGCTCTGACCGACTGCATCACCATGGATGCCTTCCTCAGGGATTTCGACCAGCGCTTTGCGGAAAAATATCAGGGCTTACGGCATGATTCCGGAGATCCGATCCAGTGGGGCGAAAAAGCGATCGCCCACTACCTCTCGCGGGGCATAGATCCGCTGGAGAAAACGTTGGTATTCTCCGACAGCCTGAATATGGAAAAAGCAATTGCGCTTTATCGCCATTTCTGGCGGCGCATCAATCTCGTTTTCGGCATTGGTACACGCCTGACCTGCGATATTCCGGGAGTCACGCCGCTCAATATCGTCATCAAGTTGGTGGAGTGTAATGGACGACCGGTGGCGAAGTTATCCGACAGTCCAGGAAAAACGATTTGCCACGATCCGGAGTTTGTCAGCGCTTTGCGTAAAGCCTTCGACCTGCCGCGGGTACGCAAGGCCAGCTGAAACGGCTGTTCACACTGACCAACGCTTAATCTTTAATCCAGCGACATCGGAATGCACAAAACTTATTGCATTCCGGTGATTTCTGCTTGTGTCCTGCATACCGCCAAGTAACATAGCGGTGCTGCCCTGAGCTGGGGCAATTACTGTTTTTAAACATATTTTATTCAAAGAGAGAATGTTATGAGCGTAGTGCCTGTAGTCGACGTACTGCAAGGCCGTGTCGCCGTTGACAGCGAAGTCACCGTGCGCGGCTGGGTACGTACCCGGAGAGATTCTAAAGCCGGTATTTCCTTTATTGCCGTCTATGACGGTTCCTGCTTTGATTCNCTACAGGCCGTAGTTAATAATAATCTTGATAATTATCAGAGCGATGTCCTGCGCCTGACTACCGGCTGTTCCGTATCGATCACGGGTAACGTCGTTCCTTCGCCCGGTCAGGGCCAGAGCTTTGAGCTGCAGGCGACCGATGTCAGCGTAGTAGGATGGGTTGACGATCCGGATACGTATCCGATGGCGGCCAAACGTCACAGCATCGAATACCTGCGTGAAGTCGCGCATCTGCGTCCGCGGACCAACCTGATCGGCGCCGTTGCTCGCGTACGCAACACGCTGGCGCAAGCTACCCATCGTTTTTTCCATCAGCAAGGTTTCAACTGGGTTTCAACCCCATTGATCACGGCTTCGGATACCGAAGGCGCCGGTGAAATGTTCCGCGTGTCTACGTTGGATTTGGAAAACCTGCCGCGTACCGAAGAGGGAAAAGTCGATTTCAACGAAGATTTCTTCGGTAAAGAAGCTTTCCTGACCGTATCCGGCCAGTTGAACGGCGAAGCTTACGCGTGCGCGCTATCAAAAATTTATACCTTTGGTCCCACCTTCCGTGCTGAAAACTCCAACACCAGCCGCCATCTAGCTGAATTCTGGATGATCGAACCGGAAGTTGCCTTTGCCGATCTGGAAGATACGGCCAAACTGGCCGAAGACCTGCTGAAGTTCGTATTTAAAGCTGTTCTTGAAGAACGCGCGGACGATATGGCGTTTTTCGCTCAGCGCGTAGATAAAGAGGCGTTGACGCGTCTGGAGAAATTTATTCACGCGGATTTCTCTCAGGTGGATTACACCGACGCGATCACCATTCTGGAAAACTGTGGCGAAAAATTCGAAAATCCGGTGTCCTGGGGTATCGATCTGTCTTCAGAGCATGAACGTTATCTGGCAGAGAAACATTTCAAAGCGCCTGTGGTCGTTAAAAATTACCCGAAAGATATCAAAGCATTTTATATGCGCATGAATGATGACGGGAAAACGGTTGCAGCGATGGATGTTCTGGCGCCGGGTATCGGTGAAATCATCGGGGGTTCTCAGCGTGAAGAGCGTCTTGATCATCTTGACCGGCGCCTGGAAGAAATGGGACTGAATAAAGAAGACTACGGTTGGTACCGCGATCTGCGCCGTTACGGCACGGTCCCCCACTCCGGCTTTGGGCTCGGTNTCGAACGTCTGGTCGCTTATGTGACCGGCGTTCAAAACGTGAGAGATGTCATTCCGTTCCCACGTACTCCCCGCAACGCGAGCTTTTAATAAAAGATTAATATAAGCAAAACAAATATCTAGCAAAACGAAGGGGCCATTTGGAATGGCCCCTTCGTTTATTTTGCATTCTTGTAAAAAGTTCAGCGTTTTTTACATTTTGTAATACATATTTTCCAATAGTTACCTAATTACGAAGTTAGTATCATCTTTAGGGTAGCTTAACGACCTAGCGAATGGAAAACTGCGTGCAGACACAGTAAGACATCACATTTGCTACAAAAGTTCCGTAGGAAATTTCTGAGGCAAATGTAGGTGTCCAATAACACCAATGAGGGTAACAATGATGAAGCGCAATTTTCTTGCAGTGGTAATCCCGGCTTTGTTAGCTGCAGGCGCAGCAAATGCAGCTGAAGTCTACAATAAAGACGGCAACAAGCTGGATCTTTACGGCAAAGTTGTTGGCCTGCACTACTTCTCCAATGACGACGGTAATGATGGCGACCAAACTTATGCTCGTCTTGGCTTCAAAGGTGAAACTCAGATCACTAACGAACTGACCGGCTACGGTCGTTTCGAGTACGAATTTAATGCGTCAGGCGCTGAAAACCAGAACGCTGCCGCAAGCAAAACGCGTTTCGCTTATGCTGGTTTCAAATTTGGCGACTACGGCTCATTTGACTATGGCCGCAATCTGGGCATCGCCTACGACGGTATTTCTTACACCGACGTTCTGCCGGAATTTGGCAGTGACAGCCAGTATGCCGACAGCATCACGGGTCGCAGCTCTGGCGTAGCAACCTACCGCAACAAAAACTTCTTTGGTCTGGTTGATGGATGGGATTTCGCCGTTCAGTATCAGGGTAAAAACGAAGGCGACCGTGACATTAAACGCCAGAATGGCGACGGCTGGGGCGTCTCTTCTTCCTATACCTCGCCAATCGGCGTGGGCGTAATCGGTTCTTATGAGACCGTTGACCGTACTACCGCTCAATCAGATGACGGTCACGGCGACCGCGCTGAAGCGTGGGCTACCGGTCTGAAATATGACGCTAACAGCGTTTATCTGGCCGCCACCTATGGTGAATACCGTAATCTGACCTACATCAACAAAGGTGTAGTTGCTACGACCAGCACAGCAGACAAAACCAAAGTCTTCGAAGCCGTTGCACAGTACACCTTTGACTTCGGCCTGACTCCGTCTCTGGGTTACGTTTCCGCGAAAGCAAAAGACGACTCTAACGGCAACAACGACTACGTCAGCAAATACGTCAGCCTGGGTGCTAACTACGCGTTCAACAAAAACATGTCTGTCTACACTGAATACGACATCAACCTGCTGGACAACGATAACGCATACGCCATCGCTAACGATGACCGCGTAGCACTGGGTGTTGTTTACCAGTTCTAATCTGCGTAAAGCTTATCTGCCTTAATTTGGTAGTTTAGTTTATAAACCAGGTCAAGATTGCACGCCAGTTGGTATATCCAACTGGCGTTTTAGTTTGCGTAAAAGCAAACATTCTGTTTGCCAGCACGTATTCTCCCTTTCCTAATAATTGTCATTTCTTTGATGCAAACGGTTGGCAAAGCCTGATGCTAGCGTTAACCTGCTAGCTCTCTTGCTTAAATTCAGTCACGGAACTACTGCGCAATGTTTGAAAAAATCTCTGCTGCTCCAGCCGACCCGATTCTTGGGTTGGCCGATCTCTTTCGCGCTGACGAGCGTCCTCATAAAATCAATCTGGGTATCGGTGTTTATAAGGACGAAACCGGTAAAACGCCTGTATTAACCAGCGTAAAAAAAGCAGAACAATATTTACTCGAAAACGAAGTCAGCAAAAACTATCTCAGCATCGACGGCTTACCGGAGTTTGCACTCCGCACGCAAGAGTTGCTGTTCGGTAAAGATAACGACATCATCACGAATAAACGAGCTAGGACGGCCCAAACCCCAGGTGGTACAGGCGCACTCCGGGTCGCGGCAGATTTTATTGCGCACAACACCACGGCTAAACGTGTTTGGATCAGCAATCCAACCTGGCCTAACCACAAAAACGTATTTGCCGCGGTCGGGCTGGAAGTGTGTGACTACGACTATTACGACGCCAATACCCATCAACTGGACTTTGATGGCATGGTGGCAAGCCTGAACGCGGCTCAGGCGGGAGATATCGTTTTATTTCACGGTTGCTGCCATAACCCTACTGGGATTGACCCTACGGCAGAGCAGTGGGCTAAGTTAGCGTCACTATCACAGCAGAAAGGCTGGTTACCTTTGTTCGATTTCGCCTATCAGGGATTTGCGAATGGTTTGGATGAAGATGCTCAGGGCCTGCGGACTTTCGCCGCTAACCATCAGGAACTGTTGGTCGCAAGTTCCTACTCCAAAAATTTCGGCCTGTATAACGAACGTGTGGGCGCCTGCACATTGATTGCAGCAGAGAGTGCAATTGCCGATACCGCATTTAGCCAGATAAAAGCGGCGATTCGAGCAAACTACTCTAACCCGCCTTCTCATGGCGCTGCCGTAGTCGCGACGATTCTCTCTAACGATGTTCTGCGCGGGATCTGGGAACAGGAACTAACGGCGATGCGTGAACGTATCCAGCGGATGCGTCAGCTTTTCGTGAACACCCTTCAGGAAAAAGGCGCCCAACAAGACTTCTCTTTCATTATCCAGCAGAACGGTATGTTCTCATTTAGTGGACTTAACAAAGATCAGGTCACTCGCCTTCGCGATGAATTCGGCGTTTACGCCGTTAATTCCGGGCGAGTCAACGTAGCAGGGATGACCCCAGAAAACATGGCTCCGCTGTGTGAGGCGATCGTTGCCGTGCTATAAACAAGCGAATCTGTGAACATGAAAAAAGCCAGTCCGGTTGACGCCGAACTGGCTTTTTTTTCAACTCGCCTGAGATTGAATCGGCAATCAATGCTTTATCCGACGGTGATTCCCTGCAAAAACGGGTTAGTCCGGCGTTCTTCACCGAAGGTCGACATCGGCCCGTGTCCGGGAATAAAGGTGACATCATCGCCAAGCGGTAACAGCTTTGCCGAAATTGATTGAATCAACGCCTCATGATTTCCCTGTGGGAAGTCACTGCGGCCGACCCCTCCCCTGAAGATAACATCCCCGGAAATAGCCAGTCGGTCAGATTCACTAAAGAAGACGATGTGGCCCGGCGTATGCCCTGGGCAGTGCAACACAGAAAGCGACACGTCACCAATAGTGACCGTGTCGCCCTCTCCTAACCACTCATCTGGCGTCAACGATTGGCAATCATCAAGACCAAACATCCGACTTTGTGCCGGCAGACCGTCAAGCCAGAATGCATCGGCACGCTGCGGGCCTTTGATGGGCACCTGATAATACTCAGCAAGCTCTGCGGCGGCGCCAACGTGATCCAGATGGCCATGGGTCAAAAGAATTTGCTTAACCGTCACATCGGCTTGAGTCACGGCTAGTTTGATCTTTTCCGCGTCACCGCCGGGATCGACTAGAGCCGCTTCACCGCTTGCCTCAGACCACAGCAAGGTACAGTTCTGGCTAAATGCCGTCACAGGAATAATTTGATATTTCATATCGCTCCGCTTTTGCTCCCGCAGCCCGTGTTATATCAACATCGCTGCGGGCTATTTTCTTTTTCTTACCAGGTGCGCGCAGGGCCTGTATCAATGTGTACAAAGTTACTGCGTGGATAGTATCCAACGCCACCGGCTCGCATTTTGACAGCCGCTTTGCGTATATTCGCCAGTTGTACGCCTTCGATATGAAAATCCATCGCTTTGCCCTGCGTATGATAGCTTTGTTTAGCCACGCCACGGCTGTGAGAGCGGAGGTCTTCATTCGTGCCACGCGAGCGGTAACCCGAGATCAGCTGCACCGGCTTATTGTTTCCCAACATGACCTGTAATCGATATAACTGATCAAAAAGTTGCGGATCGATGCTTTTGATTTTATTAGCGCGATAATCGCGGAAGAAATAATCTAATCGAGTAAGTTCTTCTTTTATATAACGTCGCCCATCGAAAAACTCTGCTTTTAGACGTTCGCCTGTATTGAGATTATTGAGAGTTAAAATTCGAGGACGTGCAGTAGATAATGAGGCGAGTGACTGACCAGGCAGCAAGGCTATGCCCAGAGCAGCCCCTCCGAGCGTCAACCATTTGCGACGATGGTTATCAATGTGTTCCATATGGCAATATTACCCAGGCTAATAATCGGTGTAAGGGCACAAAACGCGCACCGTTTCGAACCTTAACCGTCGAAACATGCCGAGTCAACCCGCCTTGCAGCGAGGAGTGGTAAGCGCCCCGCCCCCGGCACCGGCTGACTCAGCCGTAACTCACGGAAATCCTTGGTTACTGCAATAATAACCCTACTTTGGACAGCATGGATTCACCGGTTTTGGACCGGCCATCATAATTGTAAATATCTGTGCGATATTGGGCTTTGCCATCCTCTGCGACCCAAGCCGTCAGGTAGTAGAAATTGACCGGAATACGCTTGCGCATGGTGACATAGGTTGTATTACCCTCTTCTAAAGTCGAGGACACCCGCGCGCTATTCCAACCTGCATCCTGCAACAGCAGCCCGGCCAGCTCAGCGGCCTTATTGACTCGCACACACCCCGAACTCAATGCCCGAATATCTTTATGAAACAGATTGTGATTCGGCGTGTCATGCAAATAGATAGCTTCCGAGTTCGGCATATTGAATTTGTAACGCCCCAGCGAATTAGTGCTTCCCGGAGCCTGGCGCAGACGATAAGGGAATCGCTCAGCTGATACCTGAGACCAATCGATCATGGTCGGGTCAATCGGCTGAGCATTCTCACTCCAATCAGACAACAGCGTGTAACCGTGACGCTGTAAATATCCTGGGTCCATAATCACCTTGGGAATGATGTCCTGACGGGTCAGCGTCGTCGGCACATTCCAGGGCGGATTGACCACCACATTAACCAATGCACTGCTCATCAACGGAGTTTTACGTTTCGGCTGCCCGACAATCACTCGGGAGGATAAAATTTCGGCGCCGTTCTGGTAATAGGTCAGCGAAAAGTTGGGAATGTTGACCAAAATACCGTTCGATACATTATCGGGGATTAATCGCAGCCGCTGAATGTTCAGCGCCAGCAACGTTGCTCGCGTTTGCGACGACACATTCAGCCAGTCTTTTGTCCGCTTCCCAATCGCACCATCATCTTGTAAACCGTGCCAATGTTGAAAACGCTTAACGGCATCCACCAGTTCCCCCGTGTAGACGTTTGTTGCCCCTGATGGCGCAGAGGCAATGCTGCCATCAGTCGAAGGGGATTCATTGAACAGCGGCAACGTAGTCGCATTCGAGGCCAACATGCCGGTGCGTTGCAAAATCTCCTGCAGAGCCGGCAACTCGCTGCTTTGATCGCCCGGACGAAGGGTGCCGCCAAGCTGCAATTTGGGCCACGGACGTTTGTCCAACAAGCTCGCCTTCAACGCTTCATGCATCTTCACATATTGGGAGTGCCGCGGAGCCAGGCTGGCGACGAATTCTGCGCTACGACCTTCTTTAACCGCATTTTGCCATTCGGTAATCAGCCCTGACGGCGGTAAAGATAGCGTATAGGGCACATTGGCGTATAACCAGTTGCTCCCGTTTTTGTCCACACCTGAGACGTATTGCAGGTAGCCCAACATCGCATCGGATAGCACCCGATCCCTCGCCAATCCGGCCAGTTTGGGATCGGTCAACCAGGAAACCCACGTTGTGAACTGTGGCTGAATGCCCGCGAGGGCCAACTCGGCTAATTGTTGTTGGAATGCATTAACGGCTCGACTATCTGACCACATAGGCTGCTCAGCCGTTTGCGTATACAGCCCGCGCAGCGCAGAGCCATAATGCAGCGTTATGCCTGCGGGCAATGGCCCCGCCAGACCGGTAGTTGCAGGCGCAGCGGTGGATATTGGCGTCGTCGTCCCTGACAGCATGGTTTGTGTGGCCGCCTGGGCTGAAAACGCAATCAGGCCGCCAAGACAAAGCGCGCCTCCCGTTATGCCCAGCCTTAGACCCTGCATTTTTCTTTTTGCTAACAACATCCAATAATCCCCTGTTTTTACCTTACCGAATTCAGTACTCGCCCTTGCCGCATTATGGAAAGAGATTTTGCATTTGCGGAAAGTCACGGCGCTTTGTGGAAAAGAAACCTGTCTGATGAGGAGCGGGTGTGAATTCAGATTGCTTTAAACGCTAGTATATAAACAGAAAATAATTTTTGCTTCAGAAGGAATGAACTTATTTTGTAGAAACTTGTCTCCTCAGGAGGAATTTGTTTGCAAAATAACCTGATTCGCTTCAAGTCAGGCATTTCCGCATGCAAACAAGCAGCCCTGCAAATGCCTCGGCCTCGACAAACCCACTCCTTGTGTTAGCGGCCTTACCGTTTAGCTGGAGCAAGATATTTCTAGATGCTTTCCCCATTCGGGGGGAGGCGCTGATAGTTCAGCCAAATCCGGCTGTGCCTCGAAAGGATGACTGATGGCCCGATGTAGACGCGTCAACGTACTCATATCATCCCGCTCAGCGCCTTCGATGGCCTGCTGCGCCAGATAGTTACGCAATACGTAAGTCGGATTTGCTTTGTACATGCTTTCGCGTCGCGCAGTATCATCAGCAGGCTCCAAGCGTAAGCGACGGCGATACGCGCCAAACCAACGATCGAAAGCTTTGCGGTCGATAAATTCGTCACGAAGGGGCGAACGTCCATTTTGCACTTCCGTCTCGGACAGCAGCAGGAAAGTCCGATGGTAGTCGCCTTTTTCCTGTTGCAAGAGCCGGAACAACCCCGTCAGAATATCATTGTCCGCATGTTCTGCTGATGAGAAGCCAAGCTTAGCCCGCATCAGGTCGCCGTACTGCTGCATTAATACCGGCGCGTAGCGATCTAACGCGGATTGCAATGTCTCAGGCGGCATGAGTCCAGAGAGCGACTGGGCCAGCCGATGCAAATTCCACTGGGCCGCAGCAGGCTGATTATCAAAAGAGTAGCGCCCTTGATAGTCAGAGTGGTTACAGATGAAATGAGGATCGTAATCGTCCAGAAACCCGAAGGGACCGTAGTCAATCGTCATACCAAGAATGGACATATTATCGGTATTCATGACGCCATGCGCAAAGCCTACCGACTGCCAATGTGCGATGAGACGCGCGGTGCGCTCCACTACGTCGGTAAACCACAGCCGATATTTGTCTGATTCCTGGTGCCACTGCGGCCAATGATGCTCAATAACAAAATCGGCCAACTGACGCACCTTGTCCGGTTTACGGCGATAATAGAAGTGTTCAAAATGGCCAAAGCGCACATGACTTTCCGCTATTCGCAGTAACATTGCGCCCCGTTCCTCCGTTTCACGTCGCACCGCTTGTTCACTCGTAGAGATAGTCAGGGCGCGGGTCGTCGGTATCCCTAAAGCATGTAATGCCTCGGAGGCCAAAAACTCGCGGACCACAGAACGGAGCACGGCGCGCCCATCCCCTTGACGTGAATAGGGCGTTTTTCCCGCGCCCTTGAGATGCCAGTCGACGTGGCGTCCATCGGCCAACTGCTGTTCGCCTAATAAAATTCCGCGGCCATCCCCCAATTGTCCCGCCCAAACGCCAAACTGATGTCCGCTGTAAACCTGAGCAATAGGCTCCATTCCCGGCAGACTTTTTTCACCGCACCAAATAGGGCTGTTCTCGGGCGTAAACCAGTCAGCGGACAGTCCGAGTTCGTCGGCTAGCGCTTCGCTGTGATAAAGCAGCCTGCCCCCCTGCAACGGGGAAGGTTTCAATGGGGCGTAAAAGCCGGGCAGTTGCTGGTAATAACGATTATTGAATTTAGGGGGGTACGGCATGGTCGGGTCCTCTCTTTACCGCAGTGTAGAGCGGAGCTAAAGGAATTAACACCGAGTAAAGATAAGGATATTCATGACCGAAAAAAGGGCATTGCCGATAGATTTACCCGTAACACACCGCAGCAGGCAGTTTCTGATCCAGCTGGTCTAACGGCACCGCAGGCCACAACTGCCCCTGAACGCCACTGATGTCTAGATCGTACGACTGCTCAAGCAGTGCTGGGCTGTCAATGCCCTGAGCAATCACCATCATACCGGAGTTGTGCTTTTTGATGACACTCAGCATGGGGTTGATCATGGAGACTTCCGTCGGACGCGCTAATAAGCGTTGAACGAAACGAGGATCCAATTTTACATGGCGAAATAAGCCATCATAGAATGGTTTCAAATTGGTTTTTCCAGATCCGAAATTATCCAACCACAAATTGAATAATTGACTCAGCGCCAGAATATTAGGATTTTCCTTACCTTGGTCGAGGTTGGGATAAATCTCATTAATTTCGAGTTGGATAAAAGAAAGTGCGCTAAGCGTATCTTTAATTTTTTCATCCCGAATGATTAATTCAGACAACGCGCGATCGATCTTGAGCAAAACCATTACCTGATTATCGCGAAACCAAGAAGCTTTGCTTTTAATAATAAGAAGTTGTTCTTTAAATAAGGCGATTTTCTGCGATCTATCGAGCAGGCTCAACAAGATGCTGTGAGGCATAGTCAGGTTGCCGGCGGCGCTGTGGAAGCGGCCAGTCATTTCCACGGCCAGCAGCCGGGCATCTAGGCTATAGACCGGCGAAAATAGATAGTTGCTGATATACTCCACATCAAGCTGGATACGCATAGTGTTTGGCCAGAATTAAATAATGTGAACACTCACCCGAACAGAGACGTAAGAGACTACGCGTTTCTATTCACCACAACTCAATCAGTAATTATTCATCAATGATCGTTAGTAATATATTAATCATAAGTCTAATAGATTAAGACATTTAAAGTCACGAGAATGCGACGGTCATAATAAAAAAATACGCGGGGTAATAGCCGAATAAAGAACATTCTGCAGATACTCTATAATGTGTACCCAAGAGAACACAATTCGTTTTTCACTTTTCAGACAAACCCCCAATACGCGTTGCAGTTTATTAACAAACATTTCAATTCCCAAACGTTATTCAGCTAACGCTTACGGCGAATCACAAATATTCAACCGCCGCTGCAACATGCTTAATTCTCATTTCAGCCTAGATTCAATCCGTTGAATGGCGTCCACCTTCTTCAACCCGATCCGTCGGCTTAAACAGAGGCTGATATTGCCCGACTGCGCTCAGATTCTCCGCGCCTGCCAATAGGCACGTTTCCAGTAAACGTTGTTGAGCGATGAACGAATGACCCCTTTGCTGGTAGAGGCATGGATAAACTGTTCATTGGCATCGTAAATACCCACATGCATACCACTGTTACCACTTCCAGTTTTAAAAAAGATCAGATCGCCCGGTAACAGATCCTCTTTGTCGATACGCGAACCGACTTCCACCTGATCTTCCGTCGATCGCGGTAACTGCAAGCCAAACTTGTCGCGAAATGTCACAAAAACGAAGCCTGAACAATCCACGCCGTGACGGTCAAGGCCTCCATAGCGGTAGGGTGTTCCCCGCCATTCGGCCAACTGCTGGTGTAACCGTGCCTTGACTTCCCGAGAGTCGCTCAAGCGGCTATTAGTCTGCGGCGCATGATGGCTGCATCCCGCGAGGATCATGACGACTGCTGCCAACACTATAAATTTCCAACGCAACACGTACATACGCTCACTCACGTTCGGGAAGATAATTGACCGGCCATACCGATTTTCGATAACCTTGCTCAGCACATTATAATGTTTTTCATTTAGGCAATAGCTGAAATACCCTATCGATTTCGCATTTGCACTATGATGACATCTATGATGCAACAATAACTAAACAAAACAGCATCTCTGCCCGGCTTGTCACAATAATAAAACGCGGTCCGTTGAACCCGCACTGCACGGGATGACCTGAAATACAGTCCTCACATCGACCATCATTCGCTGCAATTACACTAGATAATCCCACCAACTTACTGGAATTAAAGAAAAAAAAGGCTCATGCGCTGCATGAACCTTCACATGAACTTCACTGATTCAGTCACCGCGCCTTCGTGCACGCACAAGGCACGTCAGGCGTTAACCTTCACCCCTTCGTGCGGCGAACAGCTCAAAACGGAATGCTGATATGCGCTAACAGCCAACGCTTAACGAAATCCGGCACCACTTGGCTGGCGGGGCCATAAATTTTTTCATCGAAATGACTTTCTACCTGGCTCGGCTGCAGATTTAGCTCAACCGTATGGGCGCCATGCTGATGCGCTTCGTAGACAAATCCGGCAGCCGGATAGACGTTACCCGACGTGCCGATGGCAATGAAGAAATCCGCTTCGGTTAGCGCCTGATCAATGCGCTCCATCTCCAGCGGCATTTCACCAAACCAGACAATATGAGGACGCAGCCGTGCCGGTATCTCACAGCACGTGCACCGTTCGTCTTCGCCGACGTCGCCGTCTCGTTCGAACACCACCCCGCTCCGCTCGCAACGCACCTTATTCAATTCGCCATGCATATGCACAACGCGCCGGCTGCCGGCCCGTTCATGCAAATCATCGATGTTCTGCGTAACCAGTAGAAAGTCGTCGCCCAGAATGTCTTCCCACTGCGCCAGCGCCCGGTGAGCTTCATTCGGTGCAATTTCCGGCTGCGACAACTGGCGGCGTCGGTCATTGTAAAAACGCTGAACCAGCACAGGGTCCCGCGAGAATCCTTCCGGCGTCGCCACATCTTCTACCCGATGCTCTTCCCACAGCCCATCTGCGGCGCGAAAAGTACGAATGCCGGATTCAGCGGAAATACCCGCTCCGGTGAGCACCACGACACGAGGCTTTTTCACGTGTTTCACCGCCAGATAATCGATGTGAAAAATACGCGCGCGCAAACGCTGATGACGCATACGCTTACCCTGACGAAAACGGCCTAAACGCCGATGCGAAAGCATGTTGGCTCCTTAAAGCTCCAGTAAATGTAGCAAAGCCGCTCCCCTGACACCGCCTGCATCCCCATAGCGCGCCTTTTCGATCGAAGGCAAACGTGCCGTGGGCAGCAGGAAGTTAGGTAAATAACGCGGCAAGAGTGAATAAATAGCATCAAAATTAGACAGGCCACCGCCCAGTACCAGAAGATTCGGATCGAGCGACGTCAGCAGGCTACCCAGACAAGCGGCGAGAAGCGTCACGTAACGCTCGACATGAATCTGGGCCTGCGGGTCGCCGGCGTAATAGCGCTGGATAATCTTGGTGGCAGGCAGGGCCAGTGAATAGTCATGCTGATAGAGCCTCTCGAAGCCCCGGCCTGAAATGTAGTTTTCTACACATCCCTTCCGGCCGCATCCGCAGGGCGCGCGGCACAACTCCCATCCCAAAATATCCAACGCGTCCACCGGCAAACGGGTATGGCCAAACTCCCCGGTGATGCCGTTCGCGCCATTGACCGGATGGCCGTTGACGATCAGCCCCCCGCCGACCCCGGTCCCTAAAATGAGGCCGATAATGACCGGATAACGGCGGAAATCAGCGTGGTGCGCTTCCGAGAGGGCAAAACAGTTGGCGTCGTTGCTGATGCGGATATCTCGTTGCAACAGACGGGTAAGATCCTGCCGCAACGGTCGTCCCATCGCGGAGGGCAGATTAGCGGTGAACAACGTCCCGGCGTCCTGCTCATACAGCCCAGGCACGCCGATACCAATGGATCCCGAGGTTCCGGCCACCGCGTCGGCTTCTTCGGTCAGCAGCTTCAGCGTCGTCAGTAGTTGACCATAGTCATCACGCGGCGTCGCCACGCGTTTTTGCCATACCGGTCGCCAGTCGGCGTCGAACACACCGATTTCTATTTTGGTGCCGCCGATGTCGAACCCGTAATACATACCCTACTCCCGTCACTACGGCTGGCTCAGGATTCGACGCTATCGCGTCTGAGCCGTGAACGTTATGCGCCCGCTTACTGACCGCTTAATACTCTGGCGGGATCGATGCGGCTGGCCCGGCGAGCGGGATACCAGCTGGCGATCAGGCTAAGAGCCAACGCCGTGACCAACACCAGGATGACGTCGGCGGCATGCAGTTCCGACGGCAAGAAATCGATAAAGTAGATATCGCCGGACAGAAAGCGATGACCGGTTATCGTCTCAATACCTTGGATCAGCGGCGTGAGCTGCAGCGTCGCGATAATTCCGACGATGGCCCCCAGCACGCTGCCCAGCAGTCCCGCCAGCAGACCATACCAGACGAAAATGGCGCGAATAAGTCCGTCTCCGGCACCCAGCGTTCTTAACACGGCGATATCGCTGCTCTTGTCTTTCACCGCCATCACCAGCGTGGACACAATATTGAAACTGGCGACGCCGATCACCAGCACCATCGCCAGATACATGATTGTGCGGATCATCTGAATATCGCGGTACATATAACCATAAGTGCCAATCCAACTGCGGATGTATACGTACTCTTCCGTGACCTTACCCGCATCGTGCACCAGCTGATTGGCGGCGAACACGTCATCCATCTTCAGCGCCAGACCGGTCACCGCATCGCCCATATCCAGATAGCCCTGAGCGTCTTTCAGCGGGACTAACGCCAGACTGTGATCGAGCTGTCCGCTCAGTTGGAGAATCCCGGTGACGTGCAAACGGATGCGCTTCGGTTGTAGCAGCTTCATCTGTGGATCGCTGTTGGGGATCATCACCGTCACCCACTCGCCTTCCTTCACGCCTAAAGCGTCGGCCACGCCTTTTCCCAATACGACCTGCTGTTCGCCGGCCTGAAAGCGGCTCCAGGCGTCGTTAAGAACGAAGTGCGGCAGCGCGCTTAAACGAAGCTCCTGCTGCGGGTCGACCCCCTTGAACTGAATCGCCCTTAGATTGGCGCCGTGTTCCAGCAATCCGGTAAAGTTGATATAGGGCGCCACCGCCGCAATGCCCGGCACCGCTTCGACCTTCGGAATCAGTCCCTGCCAGCCCTTGAAGGGGGGATTGACCGCTTCGATCTCTCCGTGCGGCACCACGGCCAAAATACGATTTTTCAGTTCACGCTCGAAGCCGTTCATCGCACTCAGCCCGACGATCAGCACCGCCACGCCCAGCGCAATACCGATTGTGGAAATCGCCGAGATCAGCGACACCATACCACTGCGTCTCCGTCCCCGGCTGAACCGCAGTCCCACCCGGAGTGAAAGTGGAGGAAAACTCATTGCGGCGCCCCCACCAGAGTCAGTTCCTGCTGCAATTGACCGTCGCGCATTTCCAACTGTCGGCTGAGCCGATGCGCCAGCTGTAAATCATGCGTTACCACCAGAAATGCCGTGCCCTGACGCACATTGAGTTCGCCCAACAGTTCAAAGATGGTATCTGCCGTGCGCTGATCGAGGTTACCGGTCGGTTCATCGGCCAACACCAATGACGGGTTGTTGACCAGCGCACGGGCGATCGCGACGCGCTGACGCTCACCGCCGGAAAGCTCCGCCGAACGATGGTGACTGCGCTTTTCCAGCCCGACGGCCGCCAGCATCTCACGCGCCTGCTCTTTAGCTGCTTTTGGCGGCGTTTTGCCGATCAACAGCGGCATAGCCACGTTTTCCAACGCGGTGAAATCCGGAAGCAGATGATGGAATTGGTAGATGAACCCCAGCTCGCGGTTACGCAGCGCCGCTTTGGCCGCGGGCGAAAGCGTATTCAGGGGTTTGTCTTTGAAAATCACCTCGCCGGATGTCGGCGTATCCAGGCCGCCCAGCAAATGCAACAACGTACTTTTGCCGGAACCCGAACTCCCGACTATCGCCATCATTTCGCCCGGCGCCATTTCAAATGAGACGTCCTTCAGCACATCGGTCGCTACCTTCCCGTCCTGGTAGCGCTTGCACAAATGGCGGCACTGTAACAGTAAAGTCTTATTCATAACGTAAAGCCTCAGCAGGATGGACGGCGGCGGCGCGCCAGGAAGGGTATAGCGTGGAGAGCAGCGCCAGCAGCATCGCCACAAGGGCGATAACGGTCACCTGGAGCGGCTCAATCACCACCGGCAGAGATCCGCCGTCGATGAGCAGCCCCAGCATCGGCAGCAGCGTATTAAGCTGGCTGGCCAACAGCACGCCGAGCAACGCGCCGACCAGCGAACCGAATACGCCTGCGCCGCCGCCCTGAACCATAAACAGCGCCATGATCTGACGCTGCGTCAATCCCTGCGTTTGTAAAATCGCCACTTCTCCCTGTTTCTCCATCACCAGCAGTCCTAAAGATGTGATGATGTTAAAGGCCGCTACGGCCACGATGAGGCTCAACAACAGCCCCATCATATTTTTCTCCATTCGTACCGCCTGAAACAGCTCGCCCTTACGCTCGCGCCAGTCTTTCCATACGGTCCCGGCGGGTAACGACTGCTGACTGAGCGCGTCTACCGCCAACGGTTCCTGCAACCAGAGCCGCCAGCCGGTGATGTTGCCAGGCGGGTAGCGCAACAGTCGAGAGGCGTCCTGCTGGTTGACCAACAGCTGATAGCCGTCCACCTCGCTCTGGGCGGCAAACGTGCCCGCTACGGTGAACAGACGTTGACTGGGGATTCGGCCCATCGGCGTCAGCTGGCTGGCGCTGGTCACCATCAGGCGCAACTGATCGCCGCGCTTGACGCCCAGCTGGCTCGCCAACTGCTCGCCCAGAATGGCCTGATAGGCTCCCGGCTGCAGCTGCTGCTGGCGGGTGTTGACCAGATAGCGCGACAACGGCTCGTCTTCATCCGGGTTAATGCCGAGCATGACGCCCACCGCGACGCCGCGAGCGCTTTGCAACACCACGTCGCCGGTCGTCAGGGGCGCGACGCGCGTCACCCCTTTAAGATGTTGCAGACCGGTGGCGGGGACATGGTCAGGATTCAGCGATCCCTGGGGCGTGGTGATCAACGCCTGAGGCATCAGTCCCAGAATGCTTTTTTCCAGTTCTCGCTCGAATCCGTTCATAACTGAAAGGACGGTGACCAGCGCCATCACACCGAGGGTGATGCCGATAGCCGACAGCCAGGAGACAAACCGCCCAAAGCGGTCCGAGGCACGCCCACGCATGTAGCGAAGGCCGATAAATAACGCGACAGGTTGATACATGAAATCCGTCTGGATGAGGTTGCTAAAGCAAAGTGATCAAGGATAATAAAGGGTAGTACCGCTTTATGGAACCCTAACTATCTCTCTCTCCGGCTTTTTCTTAGAGGGGCCGAGATTAAGACCTGATAATCAGACTATGCCTGAACAATACCGTTATACCCTGCCGCGCAAAGCGGGAGAGCAGCGCCTGCTGGGCGAATTGACCGGTGCTGCATGCGCCGTGGAATGCGCAGAAATCATTGAACGTCATGCAGGACTGGTGGTGCTGATCGCCCCGGATATGCAAAACGCGCTGCGGCTTCGTGACGAAATCCAACAGTTTACGGATCAGCCGGTCACCACCTTGCCGGACTGGGAAACCCTGCCCTACGACAGTTTCTCGCCTCATCAGGAAATTATCTCTGCCCGACTCGCGACGTTGTATCAACTGCCGTTGATGGAGCGCGGCGTTCTGATCCTGCCGGTTAACACGTTGATGCAAAAAGTCTGCCCGCATACCTTCCTGCATGGGCATGCGTTGATGCTGAAGAAAGGGCAGCGCTTATCCCGCAACAAACTGCGCAACCAGTTGGAACAGGCGGGCTATCGCAGCGTGGATCAGGTGATGGAACATGGGGAATTCGCCACACGTGGCGCTTTGCTCGATCTGTTTCCGATGGGCAGCGAAGAACCGTTCCGCATCGACTTCTTCGACGATGATATCGACAGTCTGCGGCTGTTCGATGTGGATACCCAGCGAACGCTGAACGAGGTCGATCACATCAGCCTGCTGCCCGCTCACGAGTTCCCGACGGACAAAGACGCCATTGAGCTGTTTCGCAGCCAATGGCGCGAGCAGTTCGACGTGCGCCGCGATCCGGAGCATGTCTACCAGCAGGTCAGCAAGAACACCTGGCCCGCCGGGATTGAGTACTGGCAGCCGCTGTTTTTCAGCCAGCCCCTGCCCTCGCTGTTCAGCTACTTCCCGGAAGGCACGCTGCTGGTCAACAGCGGCGATTTACAGCACAGCGCCGAACGTTTCTGGCAGGACATTCAGCAGCGCTATGACAGCCGCAGCGTCGATCCGATGCGTCCACTGCTGGCGCCTCCCGTCTTATGGCTACCGGTGGACTCGCTGCTCAGCGAAATCAAGCAGTGGCCGCGCGTGCAGCTGCGCACGGAGTCTTTGCCGTCGAAAGCCGCCAACGTCAATTTGGGCTATCAAAAGCTGCCGCCACTGGCCGTCGAGCATCAGCAGAAATCTCCGCTCGATGCGCTGCGCCGCTTCGTGGAGCCGTTCAGCGGCCGTATCGTGTTCTCGGTAGAAAGCGAGGGCCGACGGGAAACGCTGCAGGAACTGTTGTCGCGAATCAAACTGGCGCCACAGCCGATTGCCCGTCTGGAGCAAGCGCAGGAACCCGGCTGTTATCTGCAGGTCGGGGCGAGCGAGCATGGATTCGTGGACACCCTGCAACACTGGGCGTTGATATGCGAAAGCGATCTGCTGGGTGAGCGCGTCAGCCGACCCCGTCAGGACAACCGACGCGCCATCAACACGGAAACGCTCATCCGCAACCTGGCGGAGCTACGCACCGGGCAACCGGTCGTGCATCTGGAACACGGCGTGGGGCGCTATGCCGGACTGACCACCCTTGAAGCTGGCGGTATCACGGCGGAGTACCTGATTCTGCATTACGCTGGCAATGACAAACTCTACGTGCCGGTCTCCTCCCTGCATCTGATCAGCCGTTATGCGGGCGGCAGCGACGAAAACGCGCCGTTGCACAAGCTGGGCGGCGACGCCTGGGTACGCGCTCGTCAAAAAGCCGCCGAGAAAGTTCGCGATGTCGCCGCCGAGCTACTGGATGTGTATGCGCAGCGAGAGGCCAAGCGCGGGTTCGCCTTCAAGCACGACAAAGCCCAATACCAGCTGTTCTGCGAAGGCTTCCCGTTCGAAACCACGCCGGATCAGGCTCAGGCCATCAACGCCGTGTTGAGCGACATGTGCCAACCGCTGGCGATGGATCGCCTGGTATGCGGCGATGTGGGCTTCGGCAAAACCGAAGTCGCCATGCGCGCCGCCTACCTGGCGGTCGAGAACCACAAACAGGTCGCCGTTTTGGTCCCCACGACCCTGCTGGCGCAGCAGCACTTTGATAATTTCCGTGACCGCTTCGCCAACTGGCCCGTTCGCATCGAGATGATTTCCCGCTTCCGCAGTCAGAGCGAACAATCACAGGTGCTGGAACAAACGCGAGAGGGTAAAGTCGATATTCTCATCGGTACCCATAAGCTATTGCAGAGCGATGTGCACTGGCACGATCTGGGACTGCTGATTGTGGATGAAGAGCACCGGTTTGGCGTACGTCACAAAGAACGCATCAAAGCCATGCGCGCCAACGTCGATATCCTGACGCTGACCGCGACGCCTATCCCGCGAACGCTGAATATGGCGATGAGCGGTATGCGCGATTTGTCGATCATCGCCACTCCGCCGGCACGCCGTCTGGCGGTCAAAACCTTTGTGCGTGAATATGACAGCCTGGTGGTGCGAGAAGCGATTCTGCGCGAAACGTTGCGCGGCGGTCAGGTGTACTACCTGTATAACGATGTCGAAAATATCGAAAAGGCCGCGCAGCGACTCAGCGAGCTGGTGCCGGAAGCGCGGATCACCATCGGCCACGGGCAGATGCGCGAACGCGATCTCGAACGGGTCATGAATGACTTCCATCACCAACGTTTCAACGTGCTGGTATGTACGACGATTATTGAAACCGGCATCGATATTCCAAGCGCCAATACCATCATCATTGAACGCGCCGATCATTTTGGTCTGGCGCAGCTTCACCAGCTGCGCGGACGCGTAGGACGCTCTCACCATCAGGCCTACGCCTATCTGTTAACCCCGAATCCGAAGGCCATGAGTTCGGACGCGCACAAACGTCTGGAGGCTATCGCCTCGCTGGAAGATCTCGGCGCCGGCTTTGCGCTGGCAACTCACGATCTGGAGATCCGCGGCGCAGGCGAGCTTCTGGGCGAAGGGCAAAGCGGACAAATGGAAAGCGTCGGCTTCTCGCTGTATATGGAGTTGCTGGAGAGCGCGGTCGAATCGCTCAAGGAAGGTCGGGAACCCTCGCTGGAGGATCTGATCAGCAACCAGACCGACGTCGAGCTGCGGCTGCCGTCCCTGCTGCCGGAAGACTTTATTCCTGATGTAAATACCCGACTGTCGTTTTACAAACGTATCGCCAGCGCCCACGGAGATGGCGAGTTGACGGATCTCAGGGCCGAGCTGATCGACCGATTCGGTCCGCTCCCGGACGCCGCGCGCAACTTGTTGCAGATTGCGGCGCTACGCCAGCAGGCGCAGGCATTGGGCATCAAGCGGATAGAAGGTCACGACAAGGGCGGCTTCATCGAGTTTAGCCAGAATAACCGCGTCGAGCCGAGCCATTTGATTGGTCTGCTGCAGCGAGAACCCAGCGTGTATCGCTTGGATGGTCCGACCCGTCTCAAATTCATTACCGACCTGAGCGATCGCCCCGCGCGATTAACCTTCATCCGCGAACTGTTAACCGCGATGGCGCAGCACACGTGCCCGGTCTGAGGCGCGAAACCGCGTGTGACGGGCGAGTGCGTCTGTCTCCCGTCTGACTGACAGGACCCCGGTTCAAACCGGGGTCTTTTCATTTCACCGCTTGTTTCCGCGCGACAACACTCCGCTCGCCATGTCAGGCTCTCCCGCAAATGCCCGCCATCTTCTAGACGAACGCTCTCGTCGGTACGCACTATGAAGGTGCAGCAAAACGCTATCCGACGGACGATGCGCATACCATTGACTTCTTCTCACTCTCTGGCGCCTTGCCCTGCGAGGGATCGCCTTCCGTCAGATTTGGCTGCAAACATCATGGCATCAATTTTGCGTCATGATGCACCCCGCCGGACAACCGTGCTCGGCACATAGGCCGGCAGGCCCGTAACAGCGAAAGATTCAGGTAAACGTTCTACGCTTAAGCGGTCACCCCATTAACCACGGAGTCCAAAATGATAAGAACGATATGGGTCTCGGCTATTCTGGCCGGGACCGCTTGCCACGCAGCCTATGCCGCGGAAACCCGCCCCTCGTCCACCGATACCTTGCAGAAAATCAAAGCACGCGGGTTGATTGTTGTCGGGCACCGCGAATCCTCCGTCCCCTTTTCCTATCTGGATAACGATCAGAAAGTCGTCGGCTATTCGCAGGAGTATTCGAATGCGATTATCGATGCCGTCAAAAAACAGCTGGGTCTGCCTGACCTCACGGTGAAAATGGTGCCCATCACCTCATCTACGCGCATTCCCCTGCTACAAAACGGATCGATAGATTTTGAGTGTGGATCCACCACCAACAACGCGGAGCGTCAACAACAGGTGGCATTTTCCAACTCTATTTTTATCGTGGGTGGGAAACTTCTGGTCAGGAAAGAGAGTGGGATCGGTGACTTCAACGATCTCGCCGGTAAACCGGTCGTGACGACCGCGGGGACGACTAACGAAATCCTGCTCAACCAGCTGAATGACAAGAACGCCATGAAGATGCGCATTATTTCAGCCAAAGACCACAGCGATGCATTCAGAACGCTGGAGAGCGGGCGTGCGGTAGCGTTCTATATGGACGATCCGCTGCTGGCCGGAGAGCGCGCCAAAGCTAAGCGACCTGACCAATGGGTCATCGTCGGCACGCCGCAATCCCATGAAGCCTATGGCTGTATGCTGCGTAAGAGCGATCCGGCATTCAAGCAGTTGATGGACTCGACAATTGCACAGGCGCAGACCCAGGGCGACGCGGAGAAGTGGTATCAGCGCTGGTTTACGCAGCCTATTCCCCCGAAAAACATCAACATGAACTTTGAGATGTCCGCGGAGATGAAAGCCCTGTTCAACGCGCCAAACGACCATGTTCTGTAATGCATACCTTTCTCTCCTCCCGGTCGTCGCGGAGGAAATTTAACCGGGTAAGCGCTCAGGTTCAGCCCAAACACATCTTGGGATGAACCTGAGCGGCAAGCGAATGTGCCTGGAGGCGCGGCTCAAATCTTTTCGCTCAGTACCAGTTGACCATTGCGGTCTAAAGGAATTTTCGTACCGGGATCGCGTTCCATACGCACTTTACCTTCCTGTTCGCCTATCTTGTAGGTGACGTCATAACCCAGCACTTTTTGCGACTTGTCATACACCGTATGACAACGCTGCTGAGTGGAAGAATATGTATCACGTTCCTGCATTTTGCCCTGCACCTGATTACCCGCGTACCCGCCCGCTAAAGCACCGGCAACCGTCGCGACGTCACGACCACGCCCGCCGCCGAACTGGTGGCCTAAAACGCCCCCGGCAACGGCTCCGAGCACCGACCCGGTAATACGGTTTTCATCTTGCACAGGTTGTCTGTGGGCCACCGTGACATTACGGCACTCCTGCCGCGGCAACTTGACGGTTTCTTTAATCGGTGTAGCAGCTAACACCTGGGCATATTGCGGCTTCGGCGAGAAGACATCCATACTGGCGACAGCGGCCACACCCAGTGCGGCGGCAACGCCGATCCCCACGCCTGCTAACATTGACTTGTTCACAGGAAACCTCCTGAATAAATATTCACGCATTCTCCATCTCGCCCCAACGCCAACCCGTTGCAACAGATCTGTGAAGAGCGGTGATGATTTTGCCGAAAGCGCCAACTTTCGGGTGATGCGACGTGCGCGCAACGCCGTTCGTAAACAGGGGGAAGTCTGCACAAAGTGATTTTGGGGGACAATAGGATTAATGAACCAAACGTCGATCGACATCCGCAAACATTACGATTTGGGATTTTTCTTATTAATTTCAGCAAGAAAGAGTAAGCAGAACTATTTACAAAACAATTAATTAATGCCGCCGATCACGGGGACAGGCGGCCAGGTTCAGACTATCAGTGCAGTTTCAGCTTGGGACGGATGACCCGGTTGATGCGTCCAACCAACATCATCAAACCGGTTCTCACGTAGCCATGCAGCGCAATCTGGTGCATACGATAGAGCGAGATGTATACTAAACGCGCAATCCGCCCTTCGACCATCACGGAGCCACGCATCAGATTGCCCATCAGATTCCCAACGGTGCTGTAATTGGAAAGCGACACCAGCGAACCGTGGTCTTTGTAAACGTAAGATTTCAGCGATTTGCCATTTATCAGCGCCATGATGTTATCGAAGCATAGCGACGCCATCTGATGCGCGGCCTGAGCGCGAGGAGGCACGAAACCGCCGCCTTCCTGCGGGCAGGAAGCGCAGTCGCCCAGCGCGAAAATACTTGTATCGCGGGTGGTTTGCAGCGTGGGTTTCACCACCAGCTGGTTGATGCGGTTAGTTTCTAGGCCGGCAATCTCCTTCATCGCGTCAGGCGCTTTAATGCCCGCGGCCCACACCATCAGATCGGCATCAATAAATTCGCCGTCTTTGGTATGCAGACCTTGGGTCTCCGCGCTGGTCACCATGGTTTTCGTCAACACACGGACACCAATATTTGTCAGTTCCTGATGCACCGCCGAGGAAATACGCGGCGGCAGCGCTGGCAGAATACGTTCGCCTGCTTCGACCAGCGTGACGTTCAGCGTCTTATTATCCAGCGCGTTAAAACCATAGCTGTTTAACTGTTTGACTGCGTTATACAACTCAGCGGACAACTCGACGCCCGTCGCACCGCCGCCCACGATAGCGATATTGACGCGCTCTTTGCGGTTGGGATCAGCGTTGAATTTGAGAAACAGATCCAACATTTCGTTGTGGAAACGACGCGCCTGCTTGGGGTTGTCCAGAAAGATGCAATGCTCTTTAACGCCGGGAGTACCGAAGTCATTGGAAGTACTGCCCAGTGCAACGACCAGAATATCGTACGGCAGCGTACGTGCGGCAACCAACTGCTCGCCGGCTTCGTTACGAATCTCTGCCAGCTCAATCTCTTTTTGCTCGCGATTAATGCCCGTCAACGTCCCCATTTGGAACTGGTAGTGATGATTGCTGGCATGAGCCAGATAACTCAGCGAGTCCATATCATCATCCAGAGAGCCGGTTGCCACTTCGTGCAACAGCGGTTTCCACAAATGGCTTGAATTGCGGTCGACCAGCGTTATTTCGGCTTTGTTTTTGCGGCCTAGTTTGTGCCCAAGGCTTGTTGCAAGTTCTAATCCGCCAGCGCCACCGCCGACAATCACAATTTTTTTGATTGGCAAAGATGTCAAAATGACCCCCTGAAAATAGCTAAGCCCACGGTTAACAAAGGAAAGTCAGAATATCCTTATATAACATGTGGTTCTATAAAGTTAGTTGGTATCTACGGGCAGGATATCATGGCGGGTCATATGGTCATACCAAAATTGATATATATCAATTCTTTTAGATATTTATTGACCAGAGGGACAAGAATAGCTGTTCATAAACAAACAGTTATAAAACTGAAACGATTCCTAAAACACTCGCAAGATGACACCATATTGACACGCAGCAAATCAAGTGGGCGTGGGTAATATCATCAAGGCGTCCCAAGGAAATGGGACGCCTCGCGGTGTCCTTCAAACAGATAAACAGCCCGCTATTTCGCGGTCTTAAAAGACTGCCAGCGTTGGTTGAGAGTGGTCAATTGCTGACTCACTCGTTTCCAACGCGGGGAATCCAGCAGTTCACGGCGCGTGAAATGACCACGGTGTTTCAACCGTTCAAGGCCTGGCACTTCACGATGAGGTAACTGATCTAACACGCTGACGGCCCCTTCACGATGATTGCATACCAATATCATGTCGCAACCGGCTGACAAAGAAGCCTCCGCGCGTTCGGGATAGCTGCCCATGATCGCAGCGCCTTCCATCGACAAATCATCGGAAAAGATGATGCCGTCAAATTTCAACTCCTGCCGCAAAACGCGTTTCAGCCAGTATGGCGAACCGCTGGCAGGCAGCGGGTCGCCTTCGGTATAAATCACATGCGCTGGCATAATCGCGTCCAGCTGCCCGCGATTAATCAATTCACGGAACACCGACATGTCCCGTTCCCGAATCTGAGCTAGCGGACGAGGATCTCGCGGAGTCTCTTTGTGTGAGTCCGCGCTCACCGCGCCATGACCTGGAAAATGTTTGCCCGTCGCTTTCATCCCCGCCGAGTGCATGCCGGTAATAAATCGATCCGCCACCGCCAATACGGTTTGAGGGTCGTCATGAAACGCGCGCTCGCCGATAGCGGCGCTCTGATGACCGACATCCAGCACCGGTGCGAAACTGATGTCGATGTCCATAGCGATCATTTCCGCCGCCATCAGCCAACCGCCCTCTTCCGCCAGTGCTTGCGCCTGCGCTAAATCGTTGAGTGCCGCGAAAGACTGCGCCGCCGGCAACGGAGTGAAACCGTCGCGGAAGCGCTGAACGCGCCCCCCTTCTTGGTCGACGGCAATGACCAGCGGCTGTCGCGCCGCCTGACGGATCTGACGCACCAGCTCGCCGAGCTGCTCCGCATCATGAAAATTACGGCTAAACAGAATTACGCCGCCGACCAGCGGATGTGCCAGCACTTCGCGGTCTTCGGCATCCAGCTCGTAGCTGGCCACATCTAACATTAACGGACCCACAACAACCTCATTCATCTGTTTTTATTTGCCCGCCGAGCCTACCAGGGCAAGCCTAATTTCAACCGCAACGACGTTGCGGCCTGCAAAAATGTCGTCTGGCGCGTCTGCTGCCAGCGAACTTCGTACCACATCAGCATCAGGAAATCGACCCAGGGCAGCCACTGCGTTATCCGCTCGCTCAATAATTGCGAGGACAGACCGGACCAATGGCGGCAGTAATCATCCAGAAATCGCTGCTGTCGTTCACGCGCCAGCGCATTGGCGCGGAACAGCGCCGCTAGCTCCAGAGCGATATCGCCATCGACCGCATATTCCCAATCAATCAGACGCCAGGTTTGCGCATGATGGACGAGGTTGCCCGGATGTACGTCCAGATGCAATGGCGCCAGAATCAACGTCGGCGGCAAAGGGCGGCCTAGCAACCGTTGGAGATGACGCAGCAGGTTTGGCGTCCGCCGGGCGGGCGACATATTTTGCCAATGGCGAGTCAACAGCGCTTTCAACGGCAACGGAAAACCGAATCCAGGTTGATGATGCAGCGCCGCCAAACATGCCGCCAGCGCGCCCTTTTGCAAAAGTTCAGCAAACTGCGCGNCCGTGGCGACGCGCCCTTCCAGCCACTCCACCAGCAGCCACTCGCTGCGCAGGGCGACGGGACGAGGCGCCAGTCCGGTCCGGGAGAGCTGGCGCAAAATGCGGAACTCACGCCGACGATTACCGCCCAGCTGTGAGCCGTCACGCGATTGCCCTCGCGCCAGCCAGTCTCCCTCCGGCGAATGCACCCGCCAGCTTTCTGAACTTAGCCCCCGCACCTCAGACAAACAAAAACCGGCGGTCGACGCCGGTTTTTGTCGTTCAAGCAGCGCAAGGAGCGCTGATTGACTCATAGAGCCTTACTCATGAATCGTGCCGGTGCCGGACCAGACAATTTCGCCGGTCTGAACCAGCATCAATTGCAGCTCCAGTTCAGGAGATTTCACGTCGCCGCTGGCGTCGCTGTAAAGCACATACTGCGCCCCGACATAGCGAGCCAATCCAATCGCTTTGCTACGCGACCCCAGACTATCTTCTGCGGAAAGGCCCAGCGTCTGCCGCGCCACCCCCAGTTGCTGGCGCGACACCAGGGTGAACACAGGGTTAGACCCCAGCGCATTGTAAAGCGCCGCGGTCGCTTTCCCGGTCTGTAGTGAGCCGTTGGTGCTGTTCTTCACGTTATCAAGCAGCAGCAAGCTGCCTTTGGTGACCCCTTCCGCCTTTAACATCTGATCCACCAATGGTGAAACGCTGGCCTGCCAGTCCAGAGACTGAAGTTTAGGCGGTGAAGGAACAGGCTCGGACTGGGGGGGCAATGGCTGCGAAGGCGCCGACGGCTCCGCCGGTTGAACGGGAGCAGGCGGCTGCTCTGGTTGTTGCTGACGGCTGGTACAGCCCGCGGCGATCAGCGCAAGCAGTAATACGCCGAGATATTTCTTCATGATTTTCCTCTCAACAAACCCAAGCAGAAACGACGACACGCTAGTAAGCCACAACGGCATCGCAATACTTTTAGTGACAACGTCACAAATTAAATGGCCAGTAATGGACCCAACGCACAGCCGCCCAGCAGGTGCATGTGCACGTGGTAGACTTCTTGCCCGCCATGACGATTACAGTTGATGACCAAGCGATAGCCATCTTCGGCAATCCCTNCCTGCCGGGCGATTTTCCCCGCCACCGTAATCATGCGTCCCAGCGCGGCTTCATGCTCGGCGGTGGCGTCGTTCACGGTGGGGATTAACACATTCGGTATGATGAGAATGTGGGTGGGTGTGCGTGGCGCGATGTCACGAAACGCGGTGACCAAATCGTCCTGATAAACCACATCCGCTGGAATTTCCCGGCGGATGATTTTACTGAAAATTGTTTCCTCAGCCATGATAACTATCCTTTGTATAGCCGCGCCCTCTGGCGCATCGTTGTGAAGTATGAGCGATAAATCTGATGATTTTCAACCCTCTTCGTTTTTTATCATCGCATTGACAAACTACAGAGCAAACGCGCTTTCCTGCATCCCCAGCGAATACCCCGCCTCGACGATCTTTCGCCACTCCAGATCGGATAGAGNGATGCCATCCGCCATGCGCTCGCGGCAAACCATTATTTCCGGTTCACCCGCCATCAAGATAGGCGCGTCAGGATCGGGAGTGCGCGAAGAGCGCACGTAGTCCAGCATGGCATCATATTCCCGGCGCAACCACGCCATTCCAACCAGTTGAGCAGGGTCGATCACGATGGTCGTCATATTATTGACGATAGCCCCGGCGCGTTCGTTTTCCGGCTGGATAGTACCGCCGCCGGACAGAATCCCCGCCAGCAGTTCTGCCGCCATAATCAATCCCCCGCCCTTGTGTCTGGCAATCGGCCTCAGCGCGCCGGGACGTACTTCATCCCACATCACGCTGGGATCGTTAGTCAGACGACCTTCATTATCGAACATCACCTCTTCATCAAAAGTTTTTCCCGCCAAATAAGCCACCCGCGTTTTCCCCAGGGCGACCATGCTGGTTGCAAAATCGAGAATGAACGGCGGATTTTCGCTGCTGCCGGGGAAAGCAATACAGATAGGATTGGTGCCGAAACGGCTTTCGCTGCCGCTGAAGGGCGCCACGATGGGCGGAAGATCGTTAACGTTGACGAAGTGGATGGCGACCAGGCCCTGATCGGCCGCCATTTCACCATAGGTGCCAATACGCCCAAGGTGGCAGGTCGACGAGAGCGTCATCAGACAGACGCCCGTTGTTTTAACGCGTTCGATAGCTGCCTGCATGGCCTCTTTGCCCGTACGCTGACCGAACCCACGGTCGCCGCTGAACTGCAACACGGCCCCTGCGTCTTTGATCAGCCGTGCAGGCGTATTGGGATGCATAGTCCCTTGTCCGATGAAGCGGACGTACTCCGGCAACATCCCGACGCCGTGGCTATCATGCCCTTTCAAATTAGCGCCAACCAGATGCGCCGCCACGCAGTCCGCTTCACTTTCATCACATCCAAGCTGCTGCAATAACTGCTGTGCCACCTGCGTTAAACGTTGTGCTGATATCTGCATTGTCATTTTCCCAAGTGTAAGTGATGGGATTATCCTACTGCCGAACCTCACCTAGGGGGAATGCTCTTGTGACGCCGCGTCATCCACGTAGAGATCGCGGCCATAAAAATCCGCCTTCATAGAAGGCGGCATTGCTTTGCCGCCCCATAGGGGCGTACTAAGCTCCAACCCGTAGGGTCTTCGCTTCACATTCCACTCAGACTTAATTGATTCTCTTCTTGTTCGTGTTTCTCTTGGTACTTCACGTACTTGCGGATCATTTCTGCGTTCACTCCTACGGTGTCCACGCAGTATCCCTTCGCCCAAAAGTGATTTCCCCAGAGCTTATGTTTTCTTAAATACGGGAATTTATTGAACAGACGTATTGCTGTTCTGCCTTTTAAGTGTCCCATCACTTCCGATACTGACAATTTCGGCGGGATCTTTACCAACAAATGAACATGATCTAACTGAACATTTAGCTCCACGATTTCAATATGAAGCTGCTGACTTAATATCCTGATTTGTCGGTAAACTTCTTTTCCTACATTGTTCTTCAGTATTCGAAATCGGCACTTGGGCGTCCAAACTATATGGTATTGACAATGCCATAGCACATGCGATGCTTTTTCGAACCTACTCAGGGTTAAATCCTTATCAGTTATGGGGATAACAGATTCGGATTTTCCCATGAGTAGCATTACTGGCAGAGCCAAAACGCCGATAACCACGTCCATAGGACGTGGTATTCAGTTAGAAATAAAAAAAGGGGCTTGCGCCCCTTAGTTTGATACATATGAAGTCTGGCTATCAGCTGTTACGGATAAAGTCGTCCATATCCGTTTTCAGGTTGTCAGACTTGGTGCCGAAGATAGCCTGCACGCCTGAACCTGCGACCACAACGCCCGCTGCACCCAGGTTTTTCAGACCCGCCTGGTCTACTTTAGATACATCCGCCACGCTCACGCGCAAACGCGTGATACACGCATCCAGGTTGGTGATGTTGTCTTTACCGCCAAAGGCAGTGACCAGCGCCGCGGCCATTTCACCGCCGCCGGCAACCGATTGGTCTTCTGACGCCACTTCACGACCCGGCGTTTTCAGATTCAGTTTGGCAATCAGCACGCGGAAAAGGGTGTAGTACACCAGCGCGTAGCCCAGACCGACGATCGGGAACAGCCACAGTTTACTCCCGTTGCCGCTCAGTACGATGAAGTCGATTAGGCCATGCGAGAAGCTGGTGCCGTCACGCATTCCTAGCAGAATACAGATTGGGAATGCCAGTCCAGCCAAAATAGCGTGGATGGCATACAGCACCGGCGCGACAAACATGAAGGAGAATTCAATCGGCTCGGTAATCCCGGTCAGGAACGCGGTCAACGCGGCTGAGATCATGATACCCGCGACTTTGGCGCGGTTTTCCGGTCTCGCTGAGTGCCAGATAGCAATCGCCGCCGCCGGCAAACCATACATTTTAAACAGGAAGCCCCCGGACAGTTTACCCGCCGTCGGGTCGCCTGCCATGTAACGAGGGATATCGCCATGGAAGACCTGACCTGCGGCGTTAGTGTATTCGCCGATCTGCATCTGGAACGGGACGTTCCAAATGTGGTGCAGACCAAACGGCACCAGAGAACGCTCAATCAAACCATACAAGCCGAACGCCACCACGGGGTTCTGGTAAGCAGCCCACTGAGAGAACGTCTGAATAGCTGTTCCTATCGGCGGCCACACAAAAGACAGCACTACACCCAGCAGAATGGCGCACAGACCAGAGATGATCGGCACAAACCGCTTACCGGCGAAGAAGCCCAGGTATTCCGGCAGTTTGATGCGGTAGAAGCGGTTAAACATGTAGGCCGCGATAGAACCGGCGATGATCCCCCCGAGAACCCCGGTATCCGCCAGATGCTTCGCTGCAATTTCCTCTGCGGGCATGTGCAGGACGAGCGGTGCAACAACGGCCAGCGTCTTCACCATGATGCCGTAGGCCACTACGGCGGCCAGGGCTGAAACCCCGTCATTATTCGTGAACCCCAGCGCCACGCCGATGGCGAAAATCAACGGCATATTGGCAAAGACAGATCCACCCGCTTCTGCCATGACATGGGAAACGACTGCGGGCAACCAGCTAAAATTGGCCGCACCGACGCCCAGCAGAATACCTGCGATGGGCAGCACGGATACCGGCAGCATTAGCGATTTACCTACTTTTTGCAGGTTTGCGAATGCATTCTTGAACATAATTGAGTGTGCTCCTGAGTGATAATGCTTTGCTTCTGATACGTGATGCGAAGGTGGGAGAATATCCTTCAGAGTGCAAGGATGTCGCAGCATCCTTTTATTTTTTACGCAGACTAAAATAAATGTGGCGCCTAATGTTTGATAGGTGTCACGTTTCAACACAACAACACCCTGTAAATATTACAGAAGTTGCATTTTTTGTGATCGACATCTAAAAACACCAACAAACCCCAGGATTTTTTCTGGATACAGAGTATCTACCCACCCGATTAATTACGAGGTCCGAAAAATCCGACCATTCTCATCCACTATCTAACAGGGGTCAACCGCGCGGGATCAATGTGGAACAGATCAGCAAAGTTGGCGCTGGTAGTTTCCGCCAGCGTGTCGAGACTGACGTTTTTAAGCACCGCCAAATACTCCGCCACATCGCGGACATAGGCCGGCTGATTCTCTTTACCTCGGTACGGCACCGGCGCTAACCAGGGAGAATCCGTTTCGATCAGCATGCGATCCAACGGCACATACCGCGCCACCTCTCTCAGCGCTTCCGCCGTACGGAAGGTCACGATACCGGAAAACGAGATATAGAACCCCATATCCAGCAGTTGCTCAGCGGTGTCCTTATCTTCAGTAAAGCAATGTAAAACCCCGCGGCACTCGTTGGCTTTTTCTTCCGCCAAAATCGCCAGCGTATCGGCGCGCGCTGAACGCGTGTGAACAATAATCGGCTTGTTCAGCTCACGTCCGATGCGAATGTGCTCGCGGAAGGAGGCCTGCTGACGGCCGATGGCGTCCGGGTCCTGTTCGTAGTGGTAATCCAGCCCCGTTTCACCCAGCGCGACCACCTCAGGCAATGCGGCCAGCTCACGCAGCTCAGCGTAGTCATAAGGCTCTTCCATACTGAGGGGATGCACGCCGCAGGAAAAGGCAACGTTGTCCCTTTCGCCGATCAACGTTTTCATCGAACGGAATCCCGGTAAGGTAGTGGCGACGGCCAGGAAGAAACGCACATCCCGCTCTTCGGCTTTCGTCAGTACATCAGAGACGTCTCGGTGTAGAGACTGATAATCAAGACCATCGAGATGGCAGTGGGAATCGACAAGCAGCATAGTGGCTATCCAATAATTTTAGGCAGTAAATGGATGTGGTAATCGAGGAGATGACACAGATAAACTCTGCTCCCAGTCGAGCAACAATGAGGTGAGCAGCAGTTCGCGATTGGCTCCCGTGATGGTGCGGAGCTGGTGGCGGCACTGCAGCCAACGACGCAGCGCGAACAGCAATTGGTCAGGCGTAAGCGCCCTCGCCAGCTGTTCAACCAGCGTAAGCTGATCCTGATTGACCAGATGTGAACTTGCGCTCTGGTGACATTTCAACGCGTCCAGAAATAGCGAAGCCACCCAGTGAATACGCTCAACGGTGTCATCCCCATTGAGCGGCGTCACCAAAGACAACATGTCCCGCTGCGCCAGACAATCCGAAAGCGACTGACACAGCGTGAGACGCGGTTTCCATTGTCCCGGTTGCAGCAGGTGGTCCGCCGCCAGTGGCGCGCCCGCATAAAGGCGCAGCGCCGTCTGTAACGATGGCTCGTCTGGATGTCCGCGCTGACGCAACCAGTGCATGGCGTGCGCCTCATCGGGGACAGGCAAGTAGTAATAAGAACACCGGCTGCGCAGCGTCGCCAACAATCGCGACGGCTCGCGGCATCCCAGAAAGAAATAGGTATCCTGAGGCGGCTCTTCCAGCGTTTTTAATAGGGCATTGGCCGCCGCTTCGGTCAATAATTCAGCCTGAGGCAGGCTAACGACTTTCGCCCCTCCCTGCCGCGAGCGTTGATAGACTTTTTCGAGCACCGACCGCACCGCATCCACCCCCAAACTCTGTTTGCCTTTTTCTAAGGCAAGGGTGTGCCAGTCCGGGTGCGTCCCTGCGCTCATTAATTGGCAAGAGTGGCAATGCCCGCAACTTTTTATGCCCTCCGGTTGTTGGCACATCAGCCAGCGACTTAAGGCATAGCTTAAGGAAGATTCGCCCATTCCCGCCAGCGCATGGATGAGCAGCGCGTGGTGACCTCGACCTGCCTGATGCGGGGTCAGCAGCTGGCGGTAGGGAGCATTCAGCCACGGATACCACTCCATCAGCCCGGTTCTCCGCATGTCAGACCAAGATGCGTCAGCCACTCGGCAAGCGCCTGATGGATGTCGTGACTCACCTGTTCCAGCGTTTGCGCGGCATCGATCGTCACAATACTCGGGTCGGCAGCGGCCAGCGCCTGATAGCGTGCTCGGGTGCGATCGAAGAATGCCAGCGACTCTTGCTCGATACGGTCAAGTGCTCCGCGCTGACGCGCTCGCTGTAAGCCGACGGCCGGGGGAAGATCGAGATACAAAGTCATATCGGGACGAAAATCGCCCAGCACCGTGTCACGCAGAGACGTCATCAATGTGTGATCGATTCCACGACCGCCGCCCTGATAGGCCTGAGAGGAAAGGTCGTGACGGTCGCCAACCACCCAGGCGCCCCGCTGCAACGCGGGCTTGATGACGTTTTCCACCAATTGCACTCGCGCTGCATAGAGCATCAACAGTTCGGCTTTATCCGTCAGTTTTTCACCCTCGACACCCTGTTTAATCAGAGTACGCAATTGCTCCGCCAGCGGGGTGCCGCCCGGCTCACGGGTGAAAACAACCTCTTCGATGCCAAACTGGCGCAAGGTTGCCACCACGACGTTGCGAGCGCTGGTTTTTCCGGCCCCTTCCAGCCCTTCGATGACGATGAATTTACTGTGCATGCTTTTCCTTTACGGCTACCGACGCGTTACGGTATTCCCGCACCGCGCGATTGTGGTCGGATAGATTGGTGGTAAACGTGTGTCCCCCCTTTCCATCCGCGACAAAATAGAGATAGTGAGTTTTTTCAGGATGCGCCGCAGCTTCCAGAGACGCTCTGCCCGGCATGGCTATGGGCGTTGGCGGCAGGCCGCTGATGACGTAAGTGTTGTACGCTGTCGGCGTATCCAGTGCGCTGCGCGTAATGGTGCCATTATAGCGTTCTCCCATGCCGTAAATCACCGTGGGATCTGTCTGCAAGCGCATGCCCACGCGCAAGCGGTTGATAAAGACGGATGCAATCAATGCTCTTTCACTGCCGATGGCCGTTTCCTTTTCGATGATCGACGCCATCGTCAGCAACTCTTCTTTATTCTTGTATGGCAGACCGTCCTCGCGCCCCTGCCAGACTTCGTCGACGATTTTATCCATCCGCTGGAAGGCGCGCGTCAGTACGGTTTTATCCGTCATGCCTGCGGTGTGCAGATAGGTGTCCGGGTAAAACCAGCCTTCGGGATTGGACTGATCCTTGATACCCAGCGCTTCGGCAATTTCCTGCGGACTCTTCCCGGTCAGCGTTTTCTTAAGATACGGCGCCCGCTGTAGGGTTTCCAACCAGTCACGCAGTCGCGATCCTTCCACAAACCGAATGGCGAACTGCGCTTCTTTACCGCTATCCAATAGGCTCAGCATCTGCCGAACCGTCATTCCGGGTTGCAAGCGGTAGGTTCCGGCTTTGAAATTGCCCAGCGCCGGCTCCAGCCGCAATAATACGGGGAAGCGCCAGCTGGCAGACAAAATTTTCTGTTCCGCCAGTTGCTGTTCAAGCGCTTCATGACCGGCTCCCGCCGGGAGAGTAAATAGGGTTTCCTGAGTGATATTGAGCGGCGAGGCGGCGAACTGCTGCACCTGTTTCCACAGGATGAAGGCCCCTACGACCACAAGAGCGAGGCAGCCAATCCCAATTTTCATTCTCTTCATAACATTCCATTACTCACAGTTAGGGCTCAGAAAGTCATAGAGATCTCGTGAGCGATAACACCAGGCTTCGGCCTGGTTGACAGAAATTAATGGCATCAAAGCATTGCAAATAAGCACTTCATCAGCCGTCGCCAGGGCTTCCAGCGGAGCGACGACAACTTGCAGCTGATAGTCCGATTGTTCCAGCAATTTCATAATATGGCGTCGCGTCAGGCCATCGACGCCGGACTGCGAAACATCCGGGGTATAAACCGCTTTGCCGCGCCGCCAGAATAAATTAGCCGCACAGCATTCCACTAGCCTGTCGTGGGTGTCAAGCACCAGGGCCTCGTCAGCATCCTGCTGGTCAAGGTGCCGGCGGATCAGCACCTGCTCCAGACGATTCAGATGTTTTATGCCGGCAAGGAGCGGGTTCCTCGCTAATTTTATCCGGCTAAGCGCCAACGTAATGCCATCCCGACGCCAGCGATCGTAATGGGCGGGGTAATCAGTGTGCATGACCATCCGGACCGGGGCGATACATCCCCTGGGACTGTATCCCCTTCCCCCCACGCCACGAGTCACGACGGCTTTTACCACGCCGCTCGTCTTCCCCTCAGCAGCCTGTTGCATCTCTGCCGACAGTAGATCCCAGTCGATATCCGGAAGCATCAGCACCTGTGCCGCGCGTTGCAGTCGCTGGATATGGCATTCGAGCCATACCACACGTCCGTTGAGCACCCGAGCCGTGGTAAAACAGCCATCGCCGTACTGTACACTACGATCAGAAGCGGGCAGATACTGGTCTAACACACCATTAATCAACCACATAGATTCAATTCCACTTTATGACAGAAAGAGTGAGCTTAAACGCACGACCAAGGAAAATTAACCTTAGCCTATTTTATTCAGACAAAAAAAAGCCCGGAAGATCCGGGCTTTCATCAAGCGCTCACGTCAGACTTTACGGAAGACCAATGAACCATTGGTGCCACCGAATCCGAATGAGTTACACAGCACGTATTCCATGCCAGAAACCTGACGAGCCTCGTGAGGCACGAAATCCAGGTCGCAACCCTCATCCGGGTTATCAAGATTGATCGTTGGCGGAATCGCCTGATCGCGCAGCGCAAGAACACACATAATGGATTCCACCGCGCCAGCCGCACCCAGCAGGTGACCCGTCATGGACTTGGTCGAGCTGACCATCACGCGGGATGCGCTTTCGCCAAAGACGGATTTCACCGCCTGAGTTTCGGCTTTATCGCCAACCGGAGTCGACGTGCCGTGCGCGTTGATGTAGCCCACTTGTTCTGCGGTGATGTTAGCATCGCGGAACGCATTGACCATTGCCTGCGCGGCACCAGCGCCATCTGACGGCGGCGACGTCATATGGTACGCATCGCTGCTCATGCCAAAGCCGGTGATTTCAGCATAAATTTTAGCGCCGCGGCGTTTAGCATGCTCGTACTCTTCAAGCACCATAATGCCAGCGCCGTCGCCCAGAACGAACCCGTCACGATCTTTGTCCCACGGACGGCTCNCCGCCTGCGGGTCGTCATTGCGGGTTGAAAGGGCACGGGCTGCGCCGAATCCACCCACGCCCAGCGGACTACTGGCTTTTTCGGCACCACCGGCCAGCATCGCGTCAGCATCACCGTAAGCGATGATACGAGCAGCATGTCCGATGTTATGTACGCCAGAAGTACAAGCAGTCGCGATGGAGATACTTGGTCCTTGCAGACCAAACATGATGCTCAGATGACCGGCAACCATGTTCACGATGGTGGAAGGGACAAAGAAAGGACTGATTTTACGAGGGCCGCCACGAACCAGAGCCGCGTGGTTTTCCTCAATTAGCCCCAGACCGCCAATACCCGAACCAATGGCAGCACCAATACGTCCGGCATTGGCTTCTGTGACTTCGAGGCCCGAATCTTTCATAGCCTGAATACCGGCCACGACGCCGTACTGAATAAAAGCGTCCATCTTGCGAGCATCTTTACGCGAGATGAATTCTTCACAATTAAAATTGTCAACTAAGCCAGCAAAACGTGTTGCATAGGCACTAGTATCGAAATGATCAATGGGTTTGATACCACTCTGACCGGCAAGCAAAGCCTTCCAAGTTGACTCAACTGTGTTGCCGACAGGAGATAACATGCCCAGACCAGTCACAACTACACGACGCTTAGACACGCTGATCCTCCAGGGAGGGAAAATACTGAGGTATTAAAGGAAACTTAGGCGGTCGAATGACCGCCTAGATATGTTCATTTACTGCTGGTTTGCCTGGATAAAATCAATTGCTGCCTGAACAGTAGTGATTTTTTCGGCTTCTTCGTCTGGAATCTCGGTATCAAACTCTTCTTCCAGAGCCATGACCAGCTCAACGGTGTCAAGAGAATCAGCGCCGAGGTCATCAACGAAGGAAGCATTGTTTACCACTTCTTCCGGCTTAACACCCAGCTGTTCAACGATGATTTTCTTAACGCGTTCTTCGATAGTGCTCATACTCTTAAATTTCCTATCAAAACTCGCTTTCGCGATGGTTTTCGTAGTGTATAAAATGTTGAAAAAGATGCAACAAAATCAGTACTGGTCGAGCCAGGATTTTGTGCTTTTTGCAGATTTCGCTGCAAAATGAAGCAAATACGATCTGACTTATCAGATCATATACATGCCGCCATTAACATGCAATGTTTCACCGGTGATGTAACCCGCTTCTTCAGAAGCTAAGAACGTAACAGCACTGGCAATTTCTTTCGCATCGCCCAGCCGTCCAGCAGNAACACCAGCCAAAATGCCCGCACGCTGTTCGTCTGTCAATGCTCGAGTCATATCGGTTTCAATAAAACCCGGAGCCACGACGTTGACGGTCACGCCACGCGAGGCCACTTCCTGCGCCAGAGATTTACTGAACCCAACCAGCCCGGCTTTAGCGGCCGAATAGTTGGACTGCCCAGGGTTACCGCTGGTGCCGACCACAGAGCCGATAGTGATGATACGGCCGAAACGCTTTTTCATCATGGAACGCAGCACGGCTTTGGACAAGCGAAATACGGAACGCAGGTTCGTATCCAGCACATCCTGCCACTCTTCGTCTTTCATGCGAATCAGCAGATTATCTCGTGTGATGCCTGCGTTATTGACCAGAATGTCGATATCGCCGAATTCTGACTTGATAGCAGCCAAAGTCGATTCGATCGAAGACATATCCGCGACATTCAGGACATAACCTTTACCATTGTCACCCAGCCACGCGCTGATATCAGCGGCACCTTTTTCGCTCGTCGCCGTTCCCATCACCTTCGCGCCACGCGCGACCAGTGATTCAGCGATAGCACGACCGATGCCACGGCTGGCGCCGGTGACAAGAACAATTTTTCCGTCAAAGCTCATCATCTATTCCGTTTATTGATCAAGGGCTGTTGATAAGGAAGCAGAATCATTGACTGCCGACGCAGTCAGCGTATCTACGATTCGTTTGGTCAGTCCGGTAAGTACTTTACCCGGCCCAACCTCTAAAAGCTTCTGCACGTCCTGCGCAGCGATGTATTCGACGCACTCCGTCCAGCGGACAGGGTTGGAAAGCTGGCGCACCAGCGCACTGCGGATAGCTTCCGGCGAAGTTTCAGTCTGGACATCCACATTGTTCACAACCGGAATGTGAGGCGCGTTGAAAGTCACATTATCCAACGCTGCCGCTAATTTACGTGCGGCGGGTTCCATCAAGGCGCAATGAGAAGGCACGCTGACTGGCAGCGGCAGCGCGCGTTTCGCTCCGGCGGCCTTACAGGCGGCGCCAGCGCGTTCAACCGCTTCTTTATTACCCGCGATGACGACCTGTCCTGGAGAGTTGAAGTTCACCGGCGAGACAACCTGCCCCTGGGCGGATTCCGCGCAGGCAGCAGCGATAGTGTCGTTATCGAGGCCGATGATGGCATACATAGCGCCGGTGTTTTCCGGCACCGCTTCCTGCATCAGCTTGCCGCGTAACTCCACCAGACTGACCGCCTGTTTGAAGTCCATGACGCCGGCGCAAACCAAAGCGGAATATTCGCCCAGGCTGTGGCCGGCCATCAGCGCCGGCGCTTTACCGCCCTGCTGCTGCCATGCACGCCATATGGCGACGGATGCGCTTAACAGCGCTGGCTGCGTCTGCCAGGTTTTGTTTAACTCTTCCGCCGGACCCTGTTGAGTCAGTTGCCACAGGTCATAACCCAAAACGGAGGAAGCTTCATCGAATGTGTCCTTGACTATCGGATTCGTCTCCGCCAGTTCAGCCAGCATACCGACTGATTGGGAACCTTGTCCCGGGAACACCATTGCAAAATGAGTCATAATCAGAAAGTCCTGTTTTATCAAAAACGTACCAGAGCAGAACCCCAAGTAAATCCACCGCCGAACGCTTCAAGTAATACCAGCTGTCCGCGTTTGATTCGTCCGTCACGCACGGCTTCGTCCAACGCCGCAGGTACTGAAGCTGCGGAGGTATTGCCATGGCGGTCGAGCGTGATCACCACTTTATCCATGCCCATGCCCAACTTTTTGGCCGTCGCATTGATAATACGGAGGTTCGCCTGATGCGGAACCAGCCAATCCAGCTCGGCTTTGTCCAGTTTTGCCGCCACCAGCGTTTCTTCAACGATGTGTGCCAGTTCTTTAACAGCGACCTTGAACACTTCGTTGCCGGCCATTGTCAGGTATTCCGGCGTTTTGTTGGTGCGTGCCTGGTACGGCAGAGACAAAAGCTGACCATAGCGGCCATCGGCATGTAAATGCGTGGAAATGAGGCCCGGCTCTTCAGAGCGGGATAAGACTACCGCGCCGGCACCATCGCCAAACAGAATCAGCGTTCCGCGATCTTCCGGGTCCAGCGTGCGTGTCAACGCGTCAGAGCCGATCACCAGCGCGTAATCAACGGCGCCATTCTTGACATACTGATCAGCTACGCTCAATGCATAGGTGAAGCCTGCGCAGGCAGCCGCTAAATCGAAAGCGATGGTGTCTTGAATGTCCAGCATCTGCTGAATCTGGCAGGCCGAACTTGGGAATGCATGACTGGAAGACGTTGTTGCTACGATTAACAGTCCGATTTTATTTTTATCGACATCGGCCATCTCGAGCGCTTTTTGCGCTGCGTGGAAACCCATGGTGGCCACACTTTCATCCGGCCCTGCGATGCGACGTTCGCGGATACCGGTGCGAGTAACAATCCACTCGTCTGACGTATCCACCATTTTCTCTAAATCAGAATTCGACCTGATCTGTTCGGGCAAATAGCTTCCCGTTCCTAAAATTTTTGTATACATGTAAGCTCAATCACTCTTAGGTAATACAGACGTGAGTCGTACGGCGATTCTTTCAGGAATCTGCCGTTGTACCGTCTGCACTGCCTGTTCAATCGCTACCGCAAACGCATTCGAGTTTGCAGCTCCATGGCTCTTTATCACTGTCCCACGTAATCCTAGCAGACAAGCCCCGTTATAGTGGTCAGGGTTCAGGTGGCCAAAACGCCGGGAAAGACGTTTTTGCAACCAGCGTCCCAATAATCTCAGCCACCAAGACTGTTTTTGTCTACGATCTGAACCTGAGGAGGATTTCAGAAGAGACAGAAACATTCTAACGACGCCTTCCATCGTCTTAAGCGTAACGTTACCAACAAATCCATCACACACCATGACATCCGTTTTACCAGTTAGTAACTCGTTGCCTTCCAAGTAACCGATATAGTTGATAGACGGTGTCGCTTTCAAACGAGCGGCAGCTTCGCGGATGTTGTTTAGCCCTTTGCTTTCTTCTTCGCCAATATTCAACAACGCCACTCGGGGGTTAGTGAGTCCCAGAACCTCTTCTGCCAAGACCGCGCCCATCACGGCAAACTGTACTAGCATGGTGCTACCGCATTCGACGTTGGCACCGAGATCCAGAACAACCGTCTTACCATGCTGCTGATGCGGCAACACCGTCACCAGCGCCGGACGTTCAATACCATCAACCGGCTTCAACAGCAATTTGGCAAGCCCCATCAACGCTCCTGTATTTCCAGCACTCACGCAAGCCTGCGCACGCCCATCCTTGATCAGCTCCAATGCAATGCGCATAGAAGAGCCTCGGCTGGCGCGTATAGCTTGAGATGGTCTGGCATCGCCCGCGATTACCGTTTCAGCCGGTACGATTTCCAAACGGGAAGACAGGGAGGAATCGACTTTGCTAAGTAATGGGGTGAGCGTTGTAGGATCGCCAACCAGCAGCAGATAAAGATTTGGATTAGAAGCCAGTGCCTGCAATGCAGCAGGCACTGTTACGCAGGGGCCAAAGTCCCCGCCCATTGCATCTAACGCCAGAGTTAGGCGTGTCAAAGCATTTCCTTGCGATTAAGCAGGAATTACTTAGCAATGACCTTGCGACCGCGGTAGTAGCCATCCGCAGTTACGTGGTGACGCAGATGAGTTTCGCCAGAAACTTTATCTACGGATACGGCAGTTGTGGTCAGAGCATCGTGAGCACGACGCATACCACGTTTGGAACGGGTTGGTTTATTCTGTTGTACGGCCATGGACCTTACTCCTTCAATTACTTACGCTTTAAACTAGCTAATACGGCAAATGGATTTGGTTTCTCCGCCTCTTCAGGCAATTTGCCAAATACCATGTCCGCTTCGGACACTTCACAGTGTTCAGAATCATGCACCGGTGCGATGGGCAATGAAAGAATAATTTCATCTTCTATCATCGCCAGCAAGTCGACCTCACCAAACTCATTGACCTGAATCGGTTCGTACGCTTCCGGCAGAGCTTCGGCCTGCTCATCACTGATGACCGGGCTAAAACATAACGTGGCGTGGACCTGATGTTCGAAAGGCTTGCCACAGCGCTGGCACCGTAAGGTCACCGACACATCGGCATGTCCATCGATAACAGCTAAACGCTGGTTATCGATGTTGAACGATAAAGCCGCTTCGACATCGCTATCCACACTAACCACTGATTCGGCAACACGCATCACCTGTTCAGCTGTATAGACACCAACATAATCTAAACGCTTTTGAGCCGTGCGAGCCGCGTCGAGGGTTAATGGTAATTTTACCTTTTGCATAGGGCGCGCATATTAGCGTCGTAACGACATAGAGTCAAAGGAAAAGGTGGGGTTTGGAAACTTTCGCCAGCGTTCGCATCGGAAGCGAATCGCAGTTTAGAATGAGCCGCATGTTCCAGCCACAATTTTACCCTAACTATGCCTAAAATCATTCTCGCATCAACCTCACCCTACCGCCGCGCACTGCTCGAAAAGCTGAATATCGCTTTCGAATCTGCTTCCCCACAAGTTGATGAAACGCCCTTGCCTGACGAAGACGCCCCCGCTCTGGTGAAACGTCTAGCCATGGACAAAGCCAAATCGTTGGCTGGCGACTACCCGAGTCATCTCATTATAGGCTCCGATCAGGTCTGTGTGCTTAACGGTCAAATAACCGGTAAGCCTCACGATCAAGAACGCGCTGTTGCTCAGTTGCGTCAGGCCAGTGGCAGTCACGTCACCTTTTATACCGGACTTGCGCTTTACAATAGCCAAAGCGTACGCATGCATTGTCTGGTTGAACCTTACGAGGTTCATTTTCGAACGCTAACGAATAAAGAGATAGATAATTATATAAAGAAAGAACGTCCTTTTGACTGCGCGGGAAGTTTCAAGAGCGAAGGACTCGGCATTACTTTATTTGAACGACTGTCGGGGAGGGATCCCAATACGCTGATCGGGCTACCGCTTATCGCTTTACTTGACTTGCTGCGACGGGAAGGCGTGAATCCTCTTTTGATTTCCTGATTCGCATGTTGACCGCACCTGACTCATCGACAGGNGCGGTATTCGATTACGACTTTTGGTCGCGCAAGAGTTGCAGACAACGGCGAAGTTCATTATCCAACGGCGCTTCTACTCGTAAAGTTTCGCCGGTGTTGGGATGTTCGAACTTTAGAGCCTGTGCGTGCAGGAACAGCCGTTTGAGACCGGTGCCTGCTAGTTGGGCGTCAAAATCCCGGTCGCCGTAACGATCGTCAAAAGCGATAGGATGACCAGCATGAAGGGTGTGTACGCGAATCTGATGTGTCCGCCCGGTGACCGGACTGGCTTTGACCAACGTCGCGTGCTCGAACCGCTCTTCAACCTTGAAACGTGTCTCCGATGGCTTTCCTTCGCTATTCACGCGGACGATTCGCTCACCGCTCTGGAGGATATTTTTCAGCAGCGGCGCCTTCACGGCTTTGCAATGGGATTGCCACTGTCCACGCACCAGGGCGAGGTAGTCTTTCTGCATCCCTTTGCTTCGCAACTGTTCATGGAGGGCGCGCAGCGAGGACCGTTTCTTGGCGACCAACAGAACACCGGAAGTATCTCTGTCTAAACGGTGTACCAGCTCCAGAAAGCGAGCTTCGGGCCGAAGTGCCCGCAGGCCTTCGATAACGCCGAAACTCAGACCGCTGCCGCCATGGACGGCAGTCCCGGATGGCTTGTTGAGCACTAACAGATAATCATCTTCATAAATGATGCAATCCGCCAATGCCGACACTTTGGCCAGCCCGACAGAAACCTGAGCCTCTTCACGTTCGGAAGTCCTCACGGGCGGAATCCGGATGAGATCGCCGTCTAACAGTTTGTACTCCGGCTTCACCCGCTTTTTATTTATTCGTACTTCACCTTTACGCAAAATACGGTAAATCATGCTTTTGGGCACACCTTTCAATTTTGTGCGCAGGAAATTGTCGATGCGTTGACCCGCCTCTTCGTCGGAGACAGTTAAAAATTGTACTGATGGGTTCTCTGTTTTCATGGGCCAGAATTCTAAAGAGCGAGGGTAGATAGCGCCACATCTTTTTCTATGCTTAACTGTGAGTCTGACTTATGAAGTTAATAGTCAGCTCCTGTAACAGTGACTATGTGCGAATTTCGTACATGGCTGTCCTCAGACCGGTTAATAACTTCATTTTGACAGGCAAAGTCACCTTGCTATCGGCGTATCAGCAATGGAATAATGCTTCAGCTTTCCGCGCTGTTTACCTGAAAAACAAGGGAAATTGCGGAATTATTATATTTGCCTGATGACTCACAACGCAGCAATGGCGTAAGACGTAGCGAATTATCAAGCAGTTAGCGAGCTGCGGTTAGCAGTTTGGCCGGCAAATGGAATCAGATCTGGCACCTATTTTCAGAAGCTGTTCCCGCCATAAATGCGCTGTTTTCCATCAGGAAATACAGGCTACCGAAACATGCGTCTCTATGCAGACGACAACCGGGAGGNTGACGCCCCTGCGATAAGCCACGAGGCCATCGGTTCATTCCGGTCATACCCCGCTTTCACCGGCAGCTCTATCCATAATGCAAGTTAAGAATAACGAGTAAGTTACGATGAAAAGAATGTTGATTAACGCAACTCAGCAAGAAGAGTTGCGTGTTGCCTTGGTTGATGGTCAACGCCTCTACGATCTGGATATTGAGAGTCCAGGCCATGAGCAAAAGAAAGCGAACATTTATAAAGGTAAAATCACGCGCATTGAGCCGAGTCTGGAAGCCGCTTTTGTTGATTACGGCGCTGAGCGACACGGTTTTCTCCCCCTCAAAGAAATCGCACGCGAATACTTCCCGAGTCACTACGCTTCCCATGGCCGCCCGAACATCAAAGATGTTCTGCGCGAAGGCCAGGAAGTCATCGTGCAGGTGGATAAAGAGGAGCGCGGCAACAAAGGCGCGGCGCTGACGACGTTTATCAGCCTCGCCGGAAGCTACCTGGTTCTTATGCCGAACAACCCTCGCGCCGGCGGTATTTCACGCCGTATCGAAGGGGATGACAGGACCGAGCTGAAGGAAGCGCTTAGCTCTCTGCAGTTGCCTGAGGGCATGGGCCTGATCGTACGTACGGCGGGTGTCGGTAAATCCGCAGAAGCCCTGCAGTGGGATCTGGCGTTTCGCATTAAACACTGGGAGGCCATCAAAAAAGCCGCTGAAGGTCGCCCCGCGCCGTTCCTGATCCATCAGGAAAGCAACGTGATTGTTCGCGCCTTCCGCGATTATCTTCGCCCGGATATCGGCGAAATCCTGATCGACAACCCCAAAATTCTAGAACGCGCCAAAGAGCACATCGCCTCACTGGGTCGTCCCGATTTCAGTAGTAAAATCAAACTGTACAGCGGTGAAATCCCCCTGTTCAGCCATTATCAGATCGAATCCCAGATAGAGTCAGCCTTTCAACGCGAAGTGCGTCTGCCTTCCGGCGGCTCCATCGTGATTGACACGACCGAGGCGTTGACAGCCATCGATATCAACTCCGCACGCGCTACCCGCGGCGGCGATATCGAAGAAACCGCCTTCAACACTAACCTGGAAGCGTCCGACGAAATCGCCCGTCAGCTGCGCCTGCGCGACTTGGGTGGTCTGATCGTTATCGACTTCATCGATATGACGCCTGTTCGCCATCAGCGTGAAGTTGAGAATCGCCTGCGCGATGCCGTCCGTCAGGATCGCGCCCGTATTCAGATTGGACGTATTTCACGCTTCGGTTTGCTGGAAATGTCGCGTCAGCGCCTCAGTCCTTCGCTGGGCGAATCCAGTCACCATGTTTGTCCGCGTTGTAGCGGAACCGGGACGATTCGCGATAACGAGTCCCTGTCTCTGTCTATCCTGCGTTTGATCGAAGAAGAAGCGCTGAAGGAAAACACCAAAGAGGTGCAGGCGATTGTGCCGGTTCCGATCGCCTCCTACCTGCTTAACGAAAAACGTGACGCGGTTAACGCTATCGAACAACGTCAGGGCAGCGTCCGGGCCGTCATCGTACCGCACGACGGCATGCAGACACCTCACTACTCCGTCGTGCGTATCCGTAACGGTGAAGAAAAGCCGGCGCTGAGCTACATGCTGCCGCAAATGCTGGATGCAGAAAACCAGCTGGCACAGGAAGAGCAGATCGCCGAGCGTAAAATTCCTGAGCAACCTGCTCTGGCGACGTTTACCCTGCCGGAGACTCCCCCTACAGCAGCGCCGACACCGGCTGCCGCTCAGAAAGCACCGTCTGCTGCGCCTCAGAAGTCGGGTATCATTCGCCGTTTGTTCGGCTCGTTAAAAGGCATGTTCGACGCGCCTCAAGCTGAAGNGGAAGAAAAACCGGAACAGCCGCAGGTTAAAGAGAACAATACGAGCGAGAGTCAACCACGTCAGGAGCGTCGCAACAACAATCGCCGCCAATCCGGCAATCGTCGCGATCGCACAGAGAGGACGCCGCGAGAAAACCGTGAGCCGCGCGAAGAGCAGCCGCGTCGTAATAACAAGCGGACGCAAAATGTGGCCGACACGCAAACTCCGGCCGTTGATGCACAGGAAAAAGCCGCGCGCGAAGAGCAACGTCGCGAACAGCGCGCGGAACGTCAGCGTAACCGGCAGGAAGAGAAGCGCCAGGCTCAGCAGGAAGTGAAAGAGCTGAACACGGCGGCTGAAACCGAAGCTCAGGCGCCAGAGCAGGAAAAACCCGCTCAGGTGATGCCTCGCCGTCAACGTCGTCAGCTAACGCAAAAAGTCCGTGTGATTGATGAAGCGGATGCCCCTGTCGCATCCAACCCGGTCGAGGAAGCGGCTGCACCGGCAACCGCGGAAACCAGCTCGGAAAATAATGGCGGAGACAACCGCGATAACAACATGCCGCGCCGTTCGCGCCGTTCGCCGCGCCATCTGCGCGTTAGCGGCCAGCGTCGTCGCCGTTACCGTGATGAGCGCTACCCGGTACAATCGCCAATGGTAGTCGAGCAAGCGGCTTCTGCGCCGGAAATGGCCTCTGGCAAAGNGTGGATTCACTATCCAATCACACAACCTCAGCCTGAGCCTGAAACACAGGAAACCGTTGTTCAGGAAAATGATGCGATTACCATACCTACAGTGACGGAATACGCGTTGCTGTCCAGCGCAATCGCTGAAGAAATCGTTGAGGAAAGCAACGACTCGACTGACGCTCAGAGCGCCGATGTCATCGCTCCCGAAGAGGAAGTGACCGCTCAGCTGCCGCTGGAAACCCGCGTATCTCGTGAAGAGACAGTGACAGCGGAAGACAGCGACAAAGAAACGGATAAGACCGACTCAGCATCGACACCGTCAGAAGACGTGGTGGCCGATAATGAAAACGTCGAAACAGCTGAAATTGCTGAGCCTGCCACAGAGGATGCACCGGCAGCGGTTGAAGAACCTGCTGAGCAAGCGGTTGAAGCGGCGCCTGCCGCGGCGGAAAAGCCGGTCGAAACATCAACTCCGGCGAAATCCAATGCGCAGCCAACCTTTAAACATCACGCAAATGCGCCGATGACGAAAGCTCCGGCACCGCAGTATGTCCCGGAAGAGCCGAAATCCAGCGACTGGCAGCGCCCCGCGTTCGAGTTCACCGGGAAAGGCTCTGCGGGCGGCCATGCTTCGGTTAACAGCGCCAGTGCCCCGGCAACCAAGCCAGCCGTGGAAGAGTAACCACAAAAAAGCACCACGTGACTGACGTGGTGCCTGATGTCTGTCAAAAAAGCCCGTCAATGACGGGCTTTTTTTATCAGCTTATGCGACCTGAGTCATCAGCTTGATGTCGACGGAAACGGTCTTACCTTCCATATCCGCTACCAGCTTCTGGAAGTGTGCCGTTTTTTCATGCGTCTCTAGCGCTGCTTTATTTTTCCAGCGTTCAATGAAAACAAAAGCACCTGGCTTATCGATTTCCGCGTGTAAATCGTACTGCAGATTGCCGGCCTCTTTACGGCTGGGTTCTACCGCTTTGGTGACCGCATCGGTGATTTCTTTCAAGTACTCTGGTTTTGCCTGAAGGCAAGCGACAACACGAATTTCCATTTTTTCCTCTTCTCGCATTTTGCGAATGTATTAGATCTTTTAATATGAAACGCCAATAAAAGATGAATTTCAACCACTTCAAAACAATCGGGTGCATTTCAACCACTTTGCGCTTATGCTTATCACCCGCCGTAATCAGTCTTATAACCGCTATGTTAATCACTGACCGCCGGAGCAAAATCCATGACCCCCGTTCCAACCGCCCTGAAAATCCGCCGTCCCGATGACTGGCATCTTCACCTGCGTGACGACGACATGCTAAATGCGGTATTACCCTATACCAGCGCCGTTTTCGGCCGCGCCATAGTCATGCCTAACCTGACGCCGCCGATCACTACCGTCGCAGCAGCAGAGGCCTATAGAACGCGCATTCTTGCCGCTATCCCCTCTGCGCATCATTTTCATCCGCTGATGACATGTTATTTGACCGATACGCTGGACCCGCGCGAGCTGACCCTGGGTTTTCAAGAGGGTATCTTTACAGCGGCCAAACTCTATCCAGCCAATGCGACCACAAACTCGAGCCACGGCGTGACGGACATTCGCGCTATCTACCCGGTTTTGGAGCAAATGCAGAAGCTGGGAATGCCCTTACTGGTGCATGGTGAAGTTACGGATCCCGAGGTGGACATTTTCGATCGCGAAGCCTACTTCATCGATCGCGTTATGGAACCTGTGCGCAAGCAATTTCCGGCGCTGAAGGTGGTTTTCGAACATATCACTACGCGTGATGCGGCACACTACGTACTGGATAACGATGACTATCTGGCGGCCACCATTACCCCGCAACACCTGATGTACAACCGCAATCACATGTTGGTGGGTGGAATACGTCCTCACCTGTACTGCCTGCCTATACTCAAAAGAAATGTGCATCAGCAGGCATTGCGCGATGCCGTCGCCAGCGGTTCAGAGAAATTCTTTCTGGGAACCGACTCTGCCCCGCACCTGCAGCATCGTAAGGAGTCCTCATGCGGCTGCGCTGGTGTATTCAACGCACAGGCGGCCCTGAGCGCGTATGCCACCGTGTTTGAGGAGATCGGCGCGTTAGACCATTTGGAAGCTTTTTGTTCGCTTAACGGCCCGCGTTTCTATGGCCTCCCCGTCAATGAAGACTTCATCGAACTGCGTCGAGAACCGACTACCTTTCCAGAACACATTGCTGCCAAAGAACAAAAAATCATTCCCTTTATGGCAGGACAACAGCTGAACTGGTCCGTCCGATAAATCATATCCCTGCCGGAAGGCAGGGGAAACTCGTCTATCTTCGGCTTGACGCCTCTTGCGTTTCATTCCAGACAACTGTATAAACGAACAGTCCTGTATGGAGGTCATTATGCGTGTTGAAATCACTGTAGCAAAAACCGTTAAGTTGCCTGCCGGCGCTATCGACGCCCTGACAAATGAGTTAAGCCATCGCATTCAAGCTCAATATCCCGACACCTCTGTTTTAGTGCGCTATGCCGGGTCGAACAATCTTAGTGTCTTCGGCGGCAGTAAGGATGACAAAGAGAAAATAACCGAGATTCTTCAAGAGACATGGGAAAGCGCTGACGATTGGTTTTTCTCCGGACTCGATACTGACTAAACGTCGTCCGTCCTCAATTTGGTTCCTTAACTATTCTTTTCACCCTTTTTTCACTGCAATATTGCCATGTTGTCATCACCGCATTCGGCTCTCTGTATAAAAATTCGAGTGCAAGTTAATTAATTGGTAATATTTTCAAACCATCTTATTAATGCACTTATAGCCAAAGAAATTTAAATTGTCAGTCAACGCTAAACCTACGAAGGTCATGTTATTCTCACTCTAAGCGGAAAAGCAAATTCTCCCAGCCACATGAAGAGCAAAAAACGACCAGATTCGCGATTGTTTACAATAAAATTCCATAAATGTAATCAGGAGAGATATACTCATTGAGTAATCGTAGATAGGAGTCATCTAGAACCTCGTTTAGTCACTCATGCTAGTAACTAGTCATAAGGGGTAATCATGGATATAAAAAGTGAAGTTATTCAAACACATCCACTTGTGGGTTGGGATATCAGCACCGTCGACAGCTACGATGCAATGATGATCCGCTTACACTACCTCCGTACCGCGGACCAGGCTCCCGATGAAGCTCAAGTTGATCGTACTTTATGGTTAACCACCGATGTTGCAAAACAGCTCATCAACATTCTTGAAGCAGGCATTGCCAAGATAGAATCAAATGAATTTGAGCCAATTGATTATTTAAAGCATTAAAATTTCATTCTATAGTGCGTTATTATCACCCCAGACACCGCCTCTAAAGGCGGTGTCGTCTTTTATATCGAACGCACAGCGGGATGCCTCAAAAATAATTTACGTCTCTCATTATTTTATCCATGATATGTCGCTCATGTTTTAATAAAAATAAGTCATTTTGTATTTTTAACATTTTGGCGCATAAAACGGCTAATACAATCAATGCATACGGTTAACTGAAAGAGATTGAGGTCGCTCATTCAAAATGATTGATAAATGAAATCATCATGTTAAAAGCAATAATTTTATATTGCTTTTATGTTTACCTATGTTTAATTATCTCCAGACCTTCATTGCAACTTCACGATAAGGATTGTGGTCATGCTTCGGCGCAACACCTCATCCCAATATGGTCATATCAGCATTCTACTACACTGGGTCGTCGCGCTGACCGTCTACGGCATGTTTGCACTAGGGCTGTGGATGGTCTCGTTAGGCTATTACGACAACTGGTATCACAAGGCACCCGAAATACATAAAAGCATTGGCATCCTTCTTTTCCTTATCGTTTTGTTCCGGGTGATATGGCGCAAAATTAGCCCCGCCCCTTCGCCGCTAGCCAGTTATTCACGATTTACCCGAATAAGCGCCACGCTGGCACATATTCTTCTCTACCTCTTGCTGTTCAGTCTGCTCATTAGCGGCTATCTGATTTCGACGGCGGAAGGTCAGCCTATTTCAGTATTTGGCTGGTTTAACGTTCCAGCGACGCTGAGCGGAGTCAGAGATCAGGCTGATATTGCAGGCGACATTCATTTCTATCTTGCGTGGGGTATCGTCATTTTGTCGGTGCTGCATGCATTAGCAGCGTTAAAGCATCACTTCATTGATGGTGACAGTACGTTAAAACGGATGTTGGGTCGCAGCGTCCATTAAACCTCGGGATTGTAAGGAGAAAACCAATGTTAAAGAAAACGCTATTGGGTTTACTACTCGCTTCAACAGTTTCCTACGCAGGTTCCGCTCTTGCAGCGGATTATAAAATTGATAAAGAGGGCCAACATGCTTTCATACAATTTCGAATCAAACATTTGGGCTACAGCTGGTTGTATGGGACGTTCAAAGATTTCGACGGCACCTTCACATTTGACGAAGCGAATCCGTCCTCGGACAAAGTGAATGTGACGATCAAAACCGATAGCGTGGACACGAATCATGCCGAGCGTGACAAACATATCCGCAGCGCCGATTTCCTGAACGTGGCAAAAGCGCCTCTGGCGACTTTCACCTCTACCGGCGTGAAAAAAAGTGGTGATGATTTGGATATCACTGGCAACCTGACGTTGAACGGCGTCACCAAACCAGTAACGCTTGAGGCCAAACTGATGGGACAAGGGGACGATCCTTGGGGTAACTATCGTGCGGGCTTCGAAGCCAAAGGGAAGATCAAGCTGAAAGACTTCAACATCACTACAGACCTGGGGCCAGCCTCGCAAGACGTCGAGCTGATTATTTCACTTGAAGGTATCCGCCAGAAATAATCCTGTCTGTTCAGCCCCGTCAATGAACGGGGCTGTTTTTATCTCAACGGCGCTACTCATTATCCCTGATGGGGGTCGGCAAAACCGTTTGCAGCAATCCGCGAGATTTATTGAAAATCTTCATGCCGGTTTCTCTTTCACGCCTCAGCTTGCGTTGTTCTTCCAGCGGCAATGTGACTTCCTCCTGACACGCCGGACCACAGCAGCCTTCATATTTTTCCGCGCACTGCGGGCATTGTATAAAGAGAAGATGGCACCCCTCATTACGGCAGTTGGTGTGCGTATCACAGGAGGCGCCGCATTGGTGACAATGAGCGATGACCTCGTCGGACACTCGCTCCCCCATACGTTCATCAAATACAAAGTTTTTNCCGATAAATTTGAGGGGAAGCCCCTGAGCCTTCGCCTGGCGGACATACTCGATGATCCCGCCTTCCACATGGAACACGTTTTTGTAACCGTGATGCAGCATGTAGGCGCTGGCTTTTTCACAACGAATCCCACCTGTACAATACATGACGATGTTCTTTTCACGGTCGCCGGCCAACATTTCCGCCGCCATAGGCAGCTGTTCACGAAATGTATCGGACGGGACTTCCAGCGCATTTTCGAAGTGACCCACTTCATATTCATAATGGTTGCGCATGTCGACGAAGACCGTGGAAGGATCTTCCGCCATCCGATTGACCTCTTCGGCTTTCAAATAATGCCCAACGCGTGATGGATCAAACGTGGGGTCATCAATCCCGTCGGCCACAATCCGTTCCCGCACCTTCATCCTCAATACCCAGAACGATTTACCGTCGTCTTCCAGCGCAATATTGAGTCTGATGTTATTTAACGCGGGATGCGACTGATACAGCCGCGTTTTGAACGTATCGAACATGCTCTCGGGAACGCTAATCTGCGCATTGATCCCCTCTTTTGCGATGTAGACACGACCAAACACGTTCATTTCAGTCAAGGTCAGGTAAAGCGCGTCGCGAAATGCCTGGGGTTCATCCAGCAGGAAGTATTTATAGAAGGAGACCGTGGTGCGAGGCTCGGTTTCAGCAAGCATGCGCGCCTTCAGTTCCTCATTGGAAACACGGTTATGTAACACTGGCATGGTGTACGTTCCTGTTTAAAGTGAGGTTAACGACATTAATTGTGTGTTAGCATTTTGTTGCCGTCACAATAGCGCGGCATGATACACCAGCTCTTAGCCTCTGTCAGTCGAAGAGAACCCCAAAGAAATATCAATATGGGTTACACAAGTAAGTTTGATGACTAGTTTCAACGTCTCGGTTTCGCCATAATACCGGCCTCATGAGATTGGAGATCACCTCACCAAAGGTAAAAAATCATTGCGAACCGATGCTATGATAGGCGTCTGAATAAATCCCTTATAAAAATCAGCTTTTGGCACATTTCAAATGCGCCAATAAGCGTCATATTAAACTACTCTTCGGAGTAGTGTTCTGAAAATCCCATTAACACAAGGCGTGATTTACCGCCGTTTTCGATATTAAGGCCATGACGACAATCCCCTCTTTCAACCGTTCGCTATTGCACCCACGCTATTGGCTAACCTGGCTGGGCATAGGCATCCTTTATCTGGTCGTCCTGCTTCCTTATCCGGTCATTTACCGCCTTGGTACTTTGCTTGGCCGACTATCGATGCCTATATTGAAGCACCGCGTTCAGATAGCTCGACGCAACCTGGAACTCTGTTTTCCCGACATGTCCGCTGAAAAGCGGGAAGCGCTGGTACGCAGCAACTTCGAGTCGGTTGGCATGGGCGTCATGGAAACCGGGATGGCGTGGTTTTGGCCTGACTGGCGAATCGCCCGTTGGTTCAAGGTGACCGGACTGGAGAATATGCAGCCCCTGCGCGAACAGAAGCGGGGAATATTGCTGATCGGTATTCACTTTTTGACGTTGGAACTCGGCGCACGCATTTTTGGCATGCAAAACGAAGGGATCGGGGTATATCGCCCCAATGACAACAAGCTGATTGACTGGCTGCAGACCTGGGGCCGTATGCGCTCCAACAAATCCATGCTGGACCGCAAAGATCTGAAAGGTATGATCCGCGCCCTCAAACAGGGAGAAATACTCTGGTATGCCCCTGACCACGACTATGGTCCGCGCAGCAGTGTGTTTGTACCGTTATTCGCCGTTAATAAGGCCGCGACAACGGCGGGCAGCTATATGCTGGCACGGAGCGCAAAGCCGGTAGTTGTTCCCTTCGTCCCCCGCAGGCTGCCTGACGGAAAAGGGTATGAACTCATCATTCAACCCGCCGAACCCGATATACCGTTAGAGAACGAAGCCGCCACAGCCACCTGGATGAATCACATTATTGAGCAAAATATCATGCTGGCCTGCGATCAATACATGTGGCTGCACCGCCGGTTTAAGACGCGTCCCCCGGGAGAGTCCTCTCTTTATTAGTCACTATTCTTTCCACCGTGAATGGGCAACCCTCCACGGTGGATAAACGCTCAAAATCTTTTGCCCCGCATCACGCGAACAAACCGTCATATCAAAGCCGCCTCCGCAGAAGGCGGCTTCATTACGCCCCGGAAAAGCGGGTTTACATGCCATGCTTTCAGCCCCGTCTCTTCGCCCGCGACATTTTCCTCGCACCTGAATGTCTGCGAATGGCCTCATCAAGCGTTCAACCCAGCCCAATCGCCCTGACCAGAAAGTATTTTTCCTACGACATTCTGTTTTCAGATGAAGATATTTCGCGAACAGACTTCACTGTGTCGAAAAAGTCGATAGCGTTGAGATACTCAGGCTTGGCGTGGGTGCTCACCACCAAAGGCATATTCCCTATCCGAGATGGGCTTTAACTACCGTGCCTTTTGCGTATCACGTTTACCGGGAAAAGAATTTAAGCGTAAAAAAACGCCCGATGATATTCATCGGGCGTTTTAGCTATATCGATACTAAGCGCTCAGCAGAGTCACATTACAATTTCACCGGCGGAGCCGATAGGGTCTGATAATACTCAGCCCAGCTATTGTAACGTTCTGGCTCCTGCCACACGTGGTAATGCAACCGCGAGATCGTTACCGGGTCGCTAAGCAGCGCCAGTCGTTGGTGACTTTCAACCTCTTGCGGCTTGAGGCTCAAGGCCGCCGCCACTCGCTGTTTACGCACGTCTTCGATAGGCTGGCTGAACCCGTGTCGAGCCGTGGCCATCCCGCTCGCTAACGCATTGATCGTCGGGTCGAAGACCGCATGCATGAATCCGTTGCTCAACTTGCGCTCGCGATTGAGGCGGAAGTACTCATCTGTAGCAACCAGCTCGCGCGGCGGATTGTACTCTTCCGGGATCAGTAGCAGTTTCGCACGTTTGCAGGCCAGACCAAGATTGGCACGGCTGGAGTACACCGAAACCCAAGGAGACAGAATCAATGAGAAGACGATCGGCGCCAGCCACCACAAGAAGCGAAGATCCAGCCAAGCCATTCCCAGCGCCCAGACCAGTCCCAGCACCAGTTGAGAACCATGGCGGGTGAATGCTTCGCCCCACGAGGTTGCATCATCATCACGCTGCGGAGAGTTCCACTGTACCGACCAGCCCAGGAAAGCACTCACGACGAATACCGTGTGGAACAGCATTCTGACCGGCGCCAGCAATACGGAGAACAGCATTTCCAGCAGCAGTGAAATGAACACCCGAATGACTCCGCCGTAGGGCTTCGCCCCTTTGGCACAGGCCAAAATGACGCTCAGCAATTTCGGCAGGAACAGCAAGACCAGCGTGGTTGAAAACAGCGCGATGGCCAGCTCAGGTCGCCACTGCGGCCAGACCGGGAACAACTGCCGGGGCTGCAGGAAGTACTGAGGCTCCATCAGCGTGTGCACCACCTGCAACGCGGTCGATAAGGCGAGGAACATAAACCATAACGGCGCGGAGAGGTATGACATTACCCCGGTCAGGAACACGGCACGATGCACGGGATGCATGCCTTTGACCAGGAACAATCGGAAGTTCATCAGGTTGCCGTGGCACCAGCGGCGGTCACGTTTTAATTCATCCAGAAGGTTCGGCGGCAGCTCTTCATAACTGCCGGGCAGATCGTAAGCGATCCAGACGCCCCAGCCAGCCCTACGCATCAGCGCGGCTTCGACAAAGTCATGAGACAAGATCGACCCGGCGAAAGAGCCTTCTCCCGGCAACGGCGCCAGCGCACAGTGCTCAATGAAGGGTTTCACACGGATGATGGCATTGTGGCCCCAGTAATGAGACTCCCCTAACTGCCAGAAATGCAGCCCGGCGGTAAACAACGGGCCGTAGACCCTGGTCGCGAACTGCTGACAGCGCGCATACAGTGTGTCCATGCCGGATGCTCTCGGCGATGACTGGATAATCCCGGCATTCGGATTCGCTTCCATCAGTCTGACCAGATTGGTCAAACAGTCTCCGCTCATTACGCTGTCGGCGTCCAGCACCACCATATAACTATACTGACTCCCCCAGCGACGGCAGAAATCATCGATGTTGCCGCTTTTCCGTTTTACACGGCGGCGACGACGGCGATAGAAGATATGACCTTCTCCCCCGACTTCACGACACAAATCCATCCACGCTTTTTGCTCAGCGATGCAGATATCGGGGTCGTTGCTGTCACTCAACACATACATGTCGAAATGCGCCAGTTGCCCCGTCGCTTCAACAGACTCGTATGTCGCCCGCAAACCGGCAAACACCCGCTCTACGTCCTCATTACAAATCGGCATGATTAACGCAGTGCGATGGTCGGGATTGAGGGGTTCATTGCCGACCGTGCTGGAAGAGATACTGTATTTATCCTTACCGATCAGCAATTGCAGGAATCCCATGAGCGCGGTCCAGAAGCCCGCGGAGACCCAGCAGAACAAGATGGCGAATAAAATCAGAATACCGCTTTGCAGCACATAAGGCAGCAGCTGCATAACGGAGCGCAGCCAATCCTGGTGCGCCATCTCGAACGGATCGATCAGCGCCCATCCTTGATACGGCAGGATGGTCTTCATGTACCAGGTAGCAATCGTCGTTTGAAACAGCGTCAAAATCAGGAGGATATAGCGACGAATCGTACCCACGGTACGCCACCGGCTCTCTTCCTTGTTTTCCTGCGCGGTGATTCGGCGGCGGCGAGGCGCTGTCGATTGCCCCAAAATGCCATGCCACCAGCGCACAAGCGGGTTGGTTTGCCAGGCATCAGGAAACATGACGGCGCGTTTGATTTTCGGCATCGCCTGAATCGCTGTGCGCCCTTCCCGATCGTTGAGCAGCTGTTTATCCTGAGACGGAGTGTCTCCCCAGCCCATTTCCAGGCGCCGCTTCACGGAGATTAAAGGTAAATCATCTTCGGACCGAAGATTCACCGTATCACCATTGGCTAAAGCCTGATGTACTTCAGATGGGTCAGGGGGAGTCGTTGAATGCGGGAGGGATTCACGCAACGCCTCTGCCTGCTCAGCAGGCAGAGGCAATTTCTCGACATAGTCGAGAGAGGAAGTTGACTTATTCATTGGCAGGCAACTGATAGCTCCATGTTTCAGTCAAAGTAGTCTCGCCATTCACCAACGCTGCACGCATTTCCGTTGGCTTTTTGCTGTCCTTCACGCGCAGACGGATTGTCAAGCGCCAGCCTTTGGTCACAGGGTTGTAACGCACGCTGTTTTCAACAATTTCACCGTTGTCGCCGATGCTGACCTGAGGCGCGACCGGCGTATTAGGATCCATGTCCTTCATCTGCGAACCGACGAAATCCACCAGGAAAGCAATCGTCCCATCCGGCTGACGGATCAGGTTCGACTGTTTTACATCCCCCGTAGAACGCATGGTCTGTTTGACGTAGGCAATGTCAGGAGAGTGCAACGCATCTTCATCCGTTGTGAAATGTAGACGGTATTTCACATCCAGCGGCTTGCCTTTTTCCGGCAACGTGTCCGGCGTCCAGAAAGAAACGATGTTNTCATTGGTTTCATCCGCCGTCGGGATTTCTACCAGTTCAACCTTACCTTTGCCCCAGTCGCCCTTAGGCTCAACCCAACCACTCGGACGCTGATCGTAACGATCGTCCAAATCCTCATAGTCGGTGAAATCGCGACCGCGCTGCAACAGACCAAACCCTTTGGGGTTCTCGACAGTATAGGTGCTGACGGACAAATGTTTCGGATTGTTCAGCGGACGCCAGATCCATTCACCATTGCCGGCATGAATAGAAAGGCCATTTGAGTCATGCAGATTCGGACGATAGTTTAACGTCGGAGACGGTTGGTTAGGCCCAAACAGGAACATACTGGTCAACGGCGCAATACCCAGTTTGCCGACGTTGTCACGCAGGTAAACTTTGGCCTGCACGTCTACGACGCTATCGCGTCCCGGATAAACGGTGAAGCGATATGCGCCCGTCGAGCGCGGCGAATCCAATAGCGCGAAGATGACCAGATGCTTGTCATTAGGTTTAGGACGTTCGATCCAGAATTCGCGGAAACGCGGGAACTCTTCTCCGGATGGCAGTGCCGTATCGATAGCCAATCCTCGAGCTGACAGACCATAAGTTTGCCCTTTGCCGATGATGCGGAAGTAGCTCGCACCTAGCATGCTGACAATCTCGTCGTTTTTATCCGCCTGATTGATGGGGTATAGAATTTTGAAACCGGCGAACCCGAGGTTTTTCACCGCATCAGGGTCGTGGTTGACTGAACCAAAATTAAAGTAGTCAGGCGAATATTTGATTTCTTTTACCGAGGTCGCGGTAACTTCATTGATTTTGACAGGGATATCGAAGTACATCCCCTGATGATAGAACTGCAGCTTGAACGGGGTGGGCGTTGCGTTCCAATATGATTTATCCTGATTGAAACGAATCTGCTGATAGTCGGCGAACTTCATATCGCGGAATTGATCGGGCAGATTACTTTTCGGTGTTTCAAACCCCTTCGCTGCCAGTTTTTCCGCCTGTTGCGCGACATCATCAATAGAAAATGCCCACACGGGCAAAGACGTCAACGACAGCATTACAGCGGCTGAGAGCAAGCGAAGATTGTTGACTCGCTGTTTAACCTTAAATTTATTAACCAGCACATCTCCCCCTGTATGTGTGCTTCAATCAACTAAAATCCATATTAATGGATAAGTTAGCTATCCGACAACTTCATGAAGATTTGGTTCATTATGATAGGTCAGCGTTTAAACAACGGCTATCTCTATTCGCCATTTAATCCCTATTCAAACGGGCGTCGGTGATTCGCGTTGCCATTTTTCGGACATTGGAACGTCGATTGTCACAGACCACTGCTATCTCATTCCTAAAAGCGCTGCATGCGCCTGATTCATTATCAAGCCGTCATTCCATGACAGGACTCTACCATAACGGAAATTGTAGGGATTTCGCCTAGGAATAGTCCGTTAGGCGTAAAAGCAGGGATTCTCCTCTTAGATCTGGTCTTGAGCAAGCGTAATCACTGCCGATACAAGCAAAGCCCTTTTATTCGAAAAAAGGCGTGTAACCGGCACGTCATGACATGTATAAAACACAATTGTGTCACGTCCTTTTCCCTAATTACGCTACAGTCACATCATCAAATATGCTCTATGCTAAGCGCGCCATGTCACTGTTCGAGTTAAGGCGAAAAAGCGAGCCATACTGGCTCGGTATTGTTGCCGTCATCATCATTTTTATCTCTCCGGCGGTATCCCAACTGCTGGCGCGGTGTCATGTCGCCCGGCCTCAGACAGCGCTTCATCACCGGCATGTCGCCGTCGCTGCGTCAGTGCACGAGCATGTCCCCTCGCCCTCTCCCGCAAGCCATAATGTGGTGCAGGGACACGGTGCGTGCGGCTATTGCATGCTGTTTTCGCATCTTCCCGCCCTGCAAATACCCGGCGACGATCCTGTGCCGCTAATTCACTGGCTCGCCTTGCGAACACTGAACACCGAATGGCCGCTGCGCATTTCTGAGTCGCTCTACTCCCCCCAATTAGCTCGCGCACCGCCGTTCTCTTTAGCAGTGAATTCGCTCACCGCGCGCTCACAGGTCTGAAACATCGATTCTGCGCGCCTTTTTTCATCACCTTTGCGGAAACAATATGTCTGCTGCCAAGAACGGGAAAAAACTCCTGACCCCGGACCAAGATTACCGCCCGGCACCTTCCGGGCTCAGGTCGTTTTTCCTGCGGATACACTTTTATATTGGCCTGTTCGTCGGCCCATTTATTTTTATCGCCGCATTAACCGGTACGCTATATGTCGTGACGCCTCAGCTAGAAAATCGACTCTACGCGCATGCGCTTTACACCGAGACCGAAGGCACGCCGCAACCGCTGTCTTTACAGGTTGCCGCAGCGATGCACGCACTCGGCGACGGCAAAAAGACGACGCTATCTGCGATCAGGCCCGCCCCGCTTGCCGGAGAAACGACACGCGTCATGTTTTCATCTCCTGATTTAGGNCCTTCGGAAAGCCGATCCATTTTTATCGACCCGGTATCGTTAGCGGTCAAAGGCGATTTAACCGTTTACGGCACCAGCGGAATTTTGCCCTTTCGTCTCTGGCTGGATAACCTGCATCGCAGCCTGTTACTGGGGAGCGTGGGCAGAAATTACAGCGAATTGGCGGCCTCATGGTTGTGGATTGCTGCGCTCGGCGGCGCTTACCTGTGGTGGACTGGACGTCAGCCACGCGTCACCGCTAAAAAGCCCGATGCCGCACGCAGCTTACGTCGCCGATTGCAGCGCCGTCATACGGTAACAGGGCTGGCCTTGCTCGCAGGGTTGCTCTTTTTTTCTGCGACAGGACTCACATGGTCGCGGTGGGCGGGAGACAATGTATCGCAGTTGCGTTATGCCCTGGGCTGGCAAACGCCTGCGGTCGCCACACAACTTTCAGGGCCTGCCGAGTTATCCCCGCAAAGCGAGCACGCCCATCATATGATGATGGATATGCCGGAGATGACGCCTGTCGATCCCGCTCGCGTTGATCGGGTATTGGCATCCGCGCGTGCCGCAGGCATTGAAGCCGCAAAAATTGAAATTCGTCCGACGTCAAAACCTCATCGCGCCTGGACGGTCACCGAAATGGAAAGAACCTGGCCCACTCGGGCCGATGCCGTAGCAGTGGATCCCGACTCAGGTCAGGTCGTCAGCAAGGTCGAGTTTAACCATTTCCCGCTAGCGGCGAAGCTAACCCGGTGGGGCGTCGATATTCATATGGGCGTGTTGTTCGGATTGCCTAATCAGCTATTGCTGGCATTTTTCGGCATAGGGCTGTGCTCGATGATTGTGTGGGGATATCGCCTGTGGTGGATACGCCGTCCGCGCGGCTCGGTTTCCCAAAACCCGCTACAGTCAGTGACGGACGCCTTTTTATCTTTATCGCTGACATCACAGCTCTTGATTGCCATTGTCACAGTAGGACTCGGTCTCTTCCTGCCGGTGATGGGGATCAGCGCTGTGATATTTATTTCGATCGATAGCCTTCGCTGGCTGCGATACCGCGCGTCTTTGCCCGCGCCGGATATGAATCGGCAGCAGGATAAAGGCGAATCAGATGCGAGATAACGCAGCATCCTGGGAAAGACATGAAGTAAGCCATCCACACAGAAGCAGGCCGCTGGCTTGCCTCTGTGGTTCGGATTCATCAAGTCAGTCACACGGCTTTCAATGTTTTTCCTTCAACCAGCTCGAACGTGTTTTTCCAATGCGCCTCACACTCCATGCGCGCGTTGGGGATATATGAAGCACGTAAGGGCAAACAGGTTTCTTCAATGTTCCATGCCAAGACGACCTGATGCTCTAAGCGCAGAGATTTTAGCGAATATATCATCGCAAAAAAGCCGCCCCGGGAATCTGATTTGTAGATTTCATATCGATGGCTTGCTGCGCCAGCGCCGTCCCCAAATAGTAATGTTTCCTTCAAGGTACTGAATGACATATCTCCTCCCTTTTTTAAACAGGACCTGTCAGTGCTTCTATCGGCAACTCAATTTTGAATTTTAAAGTTGTGTCGGGAAAAAACCGGGTAGGTCACAAAAGAAGGGAGTAAACCCCCGCAGGCAGCAGTCGACGATCGAGGAAGACAGGATGGAGGAAGGCCAATTTATGCCTCCTTTGTCACAAGCAGGCATAAAGTCGGTATTATTTCTTTTTGACAGACTCTTTGCTTTTTCCCTTAATCAATTGTCGCAATTTTTTTAATTCTTTAGCGGACAAAGGCTGTTCTACCCGTTCTTCCGTATGTTGATTATCTATGGCGTTGGCTTGCTGAGCGTCTGACCCTTCGGACTCAAAGCTTCTCAGTAATCGAGCACTGACTTCCGCACTGATCGTAACCCCGTTTTCCGCGGCCGCTGCTTTGATTCGTTCTTTAAGTCCATGGGCGATTTTTAATGACAAGCTGGATATATCGTTCATTTTTATTCCCTTTTAAACAGGATAAAAAAACAACCTATGCCAGCGAGTCAGTTAAGTCCATATAGTCACCAAAAATTAATATTACTGTCACAATCATTCGACTTATATTCAGCCCGCCAGCCATGTCCCTTTTTAGTTTCACAGACCGCTATCAAGCCCTTTTCCGCCTCACGCTTCGTTTATCGACTTAATTTAATGCCTTGAATTAGCGACATTCACCGCGTCCATCGGCTCGAACGCTAGCCATAAGTAAATCTTTTTTTTCGACTAACCCATCAGAATTTCTATCAATTTGGCACTATTATTAGTCGGTCTGGGCAAACGTTCAACGCTTCCCCATTGTGTTAAAGGATTGATCACAAATTGGCAACGCCTTAAACTACGCGCCGCCTGCAACTATAAGGAAGAGAACAAAGTGGCTCACCATCATCTGTGGGAAATGATGAAAACTATTTATTTCGTTGGATTTGCTTTATCTTTGGTTTTCACTTTCTTCGTCAGTAAAGACCGCTCGATGTTAATACGCCTCCTCTGCGCGGTTTTGATCGGCCTGACCTGGCCACTCAGTTTTCCCGTTGTCTTGATGTTCTCTTTCTTTTAATCATTTCCCTTCGCCTTATCAGCTTNTTTATTATTCCCCTGCTATTTCGTGATACTCGTCTTTAACGGCACCCTTAATCCCTCGACGGTAAAAGATCTCGGTGATGAATAAGATTTTGATCAGCGCCTGCCTCGCAGGTTTTCCCGTTCGATATAACGGCTCAGACAAAAGCACGGTCCGGCGCTATCTCGGCCAGTGGCAACGCGAACAGCGCCTGGTCGTCTTTTGTCCTGAACTGGCGGCAGGATTTTCCACACCNCGCCCTTCGGCGGAAATTATTCCGACTCGAAGGCGTCATGCGGTCATTACGTCAGGTGCGCGAGTGGTTGAAGAAACCGGAGGCGACGTCACAGAACGCTATATATTGGGCGCCTGGCTGACCCTGGAAATGGCTCGGGAGCATCACTGTCGATTTGCGCTGCTCACGGATGGCAGTCCCTCCTGTGGCAGTCAGACTATCTATAGCGGTCATTTCAACGGAGAAACCCTTGCGGGCCACGGCGTCACTGCCGAATTGTTGAGGTCGAAAGGGATAGAGGTATTTTCGGACCGGGAAATCCTGACTCTGATTGAGCGGGTCAACCAAGTCGGTTGATCAGCGGCTCCTCAGCGCTCGGACTTATTGTTGAGCATGGCCTGCAAATCCTGTTTTAGCGACGACATCTGATTGGCATATTTCTCTTTATGCTCAGCGTCTTCGATCAGTTGGACAATGGTTTCCGACAGCGTACAGCCACGACGATGCGCCAGCCCCGCCAAACGCTGCCAAACCAGATACTCAAGGTCGATGGATTTCTTGCGGGTATGCTGGTGTTCAGCATTGAAATGCCGTTTACGCCGAGCGCGAATGGTTTGCTTCATCCGATTTTCCAGCGCGGGGTTGAGGTACGCGTCAATCCACTGGAGTACTTTTGTCGGCTGGTCTTCCATTTGCAGTAGCGCGTTGACCGCTTCATCGGCCGCGCTCTGCTCAATAAAGCGCGTAATGGACTCGCCTTCACGATGCTTTTTGACCAGATACTTCCACTTCCAGCCGCACTCAAGATTTTCTAATTGCTGGTATTTCATAATAAAGTCTTCAGTGACCGTGTAACGTGCCCGACATATCTCCATTGTGGCCTGAGTTTCCTATTTCAGGCAAACTTTTTACCGTCCATTTTTCAGCCAGAATCGCAATTCCGCCTCTGTAGTCTGTCTGCAACACGCAGGCTCTCATGTGCATCAGGCATTATTTTTGTATAATCCCGCTTTCCCTTTTGACGAGTGCTGTAGATACTTTGACCAACAACCGACTCGAATGGCAGCAACTGTTGCCTGATCTTACCCCGTATCAGACGTTATTCTCTCAGGCAGCGCAGCTGGCGCCCGCTGAGTTTTCAGCGATCCAGCCCCGTTTGGCCAATGCGCTGACGCTATTCTGCCAGTCCCGCTCCCCTTCTCGCTTTATGTTATTAAAAGCGCAGGAGAGCGATGACTACCTGCGGCTGATCGCCCGAGCCGTCAACGCGAATACGTCAATGGAAAAAGCCTGTTACGGCAGCTTGTATCAGATTTCCGGACGTCATATCAGCATTCAGCCAGCCCAGCATCAGGATGACAATTTTGCGGCCAAAGTACGGTGTGGGTATCAGGAATGGATCGAGCCGGAACAGCTGTTCGGTTGCGTCCGCGTGTCCCAGGAGGATATCCAGCTACAGCCCGGTCTGATTCATCAGGTCAACGGCGGCGTATTGATTCTCTCCGCCCGCACGCTATTGGCGCAGCCGCTGATGTGGCTTCGCTTGAAACAAACGATAATTTCAGGGCTGTACTCGTGGCTTTCACCTGATGAACGCCGCCCGCTGCCGGTAGACGTGCCGCCAATGCCGGTCGACCTTCGTCTGATCGTCGTGGGCGATCGCGAAAGTTTGGCCGACATCCATGATATGGAGCCGGAACTCAGCGGAGACGCTATTTATGGCGAGTTTGAAGCTCAGCTCCCGCTGATCGCGCCTGAAGATATGGTGCGCTGGTGTGCTTACATCAATGCGCTGTGTCAGGAAAATCAACTTCCTCTGCTGGCGGAAGACGGTTGGAGCGCACTGGTCACCCACGCCGTCCGTCACAGTGACGATCAGGGCTGTCTCCCGCTGTGTCCTAAATGGCTGACCCATCAGTTGAAGCATGCGTCTCTCTATGCACAGCAGGAAACGCTCTCCGCGCAGGCAATTAACGATGCCGAAACCACTCGCCGCTGGCGCGATAGTTACCTGTATGAACGGCTACAGGATGATATCGAGCTTGGTCAGATTCTGATTGAAACCGACGGCGCCGTCGTCGGTCAGGTCAACGGACTTTCCGTGCTGGAATATCCGGGTTACCCGATGATGATTGGTGAACCGACCCGCATCAGCTGCGTAGTACACCCGGGCGATGGCGAACTGACGGATGTCGAGCGCAAGGCCGAACTGGGTGGCAACCTGCATGCCAAAGGCATGATGATTATGCAGGCTTTTTTGATTTCTGAACTACAGTTGGAACAGCAGCTGCCGTTCTCTGCCTCTATCGTTTTCGAGCAATCTTATAGTGAGGTGGACGGAGATAGCGCTTCTCTTGCGGAGCTTTGCGCCCTGATCAGCGCACTGGCCCTTCAGCCTATCAATCAGCAACTGGCCGTTACCGGCTCGGTGGATCAGTTTNGACATGTTCAATCCATCGGCGGCGTCAACGAAAAGATTGAAGGCTTCTTCGACGTGTGTCAGCGTCGCGGCCTGACCGGCCAGCAGGGCGTTATCATCCCCGCAACGAATCAGCGCCNTCTCTGTTTACGGCCGGACGTGGTTGAAGCAGTAAAGCATGCGCAATTTCACCTCTATCCGGTATCCTCTGTCGCAGAAGCGGTAACGCTGCTGACCCAGGTTGCTTACGATGAAGAACATCGCCCCAGCTTGTTGGCTGCGATTCGTGAGCGTATCGCTCTTTTAACACCGCAGGAACGCCGCCGCTTCCCTTGGTTTTTCCGATAGTGGAACTGGTATGTCCAGCGGTAATAGGCTTGCTCAGCGTACACGTGTACGCTAACCTGCTCGCTTCACAAAAACAGGACTTAAAGAAACATGGTAGATAAACGCGAATCCTATTCGAAAGAAGATCTTTACGCCAGCGGACGCGGTGAACTGTTTGGCCAACAGGGCCCGCAGTTGCCCTCTGGTAATATGCTGATGATGGATCGTGTCATCAAGATGACCGAAGATGGCGGCGAGCATAATAAAGGCTACGTTGAAGCCGAGCTGGATATCAATCCCGACCTGTGGTTCTTCGGCTGCCATTTCATCGGCGACCCGGTTATGCCAGGCTGCCTGGGACTTGATGCCATGTGGCAATTGGTCGGCTTCTATCTCGGCTGGTTAGGCGGAGAAGGTAAGGGCCGNGCATTGGGTGTTGGCGAAGTCAAATTCACCGGTCAGGTTCGTCCTGAGGCCAAAAAAGTCACCTATCGCATCCATTTCAAGCGTGTTATCAATCGCAAGCTGATCATGGGTATCGCAGACGGTGAAGTTCTGGTCGACGGTCGCCTCATCTATACGGCGAGCGACCTGAAAGTCGGACTGTTTAAAGATACCAGCGCGTTCTAATCCCCCGCTTTCGAGAATAAAGGCATTCTGGGTCACTCCAGGATGCCTTTTTGCTATCGGTAGCAGTGCTATCTCGTCTCGTCCCCCGCGCAGTATTTGCGATGCAGATATAGCGTCACGAATCACGTCTCCCGCGCGAACAAGCCCCCGTTTACCCTCTTCCGAAACGAACAAAAACCCTCTATCGGAGAGAAGTGACCAACCAAACGCACAATGCTTAACCAGATGTTTCAAAACCACTAAATACTGCTTGACCGTGACAGGCCGACTCCCTATAGTAGCGCCCCGTTGCTGCCGAGCGCGGCAATACGGTGAGGTGTCCGAGAGGCTGAAGGAGCACGCCTGGAAAGTGTGTATACGTGAAAACGTATCGAGGGTTCGAATCCCTCCCTCACCGCCATATTTACAGAGAAAGCCCGAACTCACGTTCGGGCTTTTTTGTATGCAGAAACCCCCTGAGGGAGGGTGAGAACCCTCGTCAGGGTTCGACAAAACGGCAGCGCCGTTTTGCATGGCCGTCAGGCCACCCGCAGGGCAAGGCGCGCAGCGCCGCAGTGAATCCCTCCCTCACCGCCATATTCCAAGAGAAAGCCTGAACTCACGTTTGGGCTTTTTTGTATCCAGAAATCCCCATGAGGGAGGGTGAGAACCCTCGTCAGGGTTCGACAAAACGGCATCGCCGTTTTGCATGGCCGTCAGGCCACCCGCAGGGCAAGGCGCGTAGCGCCGCAGTGAATCCCTCCCTCACCGCCATATTCCAAGAGAAAGCCTGAACTTACGTCCGGGCTTTTTTGTATGCAGAAATCCCCTTGAGGGAGGGTGAGAACCCTCGTCAGGGNTCGACAAAACGGCAGCGCCGTTTTGCATGGCCGTCAGGCCACCCGCAGGGCAAGGCGCGCAGCGCCGCAGTGAATCCCTCCCTCACCGCCATATTTACAGAGAAAGCCTGAACTCACGTTTGGGCTTTTTTGTATCCAGAAATCCCCATGAGGGAGGGTGAGAGCCCTCGTCAGGGTTCGACAAAACGGCATCGCCGTTTTGCATGGCCGTCAGGCCACCCGCAGGGCAAGGCGCGTAGCGCCGCAGTGAATCCCTCCCTCACCGCCATATTTACAGAGAAAGCCTGAACTCACGTTCGGGCTTTTTTGTATGCAGAAATCCCCTGAGGGAGGGTGAGAACCCTCGTCAGGGTTCGACAAAACGGCATCGCCGTTTTGCATGGCCGTCAGGCCACCCGCAGGGCAAGGCGCGCAGCGCCGCAGTGAATCCCTCCCTCACCGCCATATTTACAGAGAAAGCCTGAACTCACGTTTGGGCTTTTTTGTATCCAGAGA
>NZ_JIBO01000007.1 GCF_000688655.1 Lonsdalea quercina subsp. quercina
AAGAAAACCGTCGCGGCGGTTTTCTTTTTTTTATTCAGGCCTAGTGGAATTAACCGACCCAAGTGTCTCGCAAACCCGTCGTTCGGTTGAAGACCAGATGATCAGCGCTGGAGTACACGCGGTCCGCGCAGAAGTACCCTTCACGTTCGAATTGGTACGCCTTCTCCGCCACCGCATCCGCCATGCTGGCTTCAACATAACCGTGCGCAATCTTCAGCGACTCTGGGTTGAGGGTCGACAGGAAATCTTCCGCAGCGCCTGGGTTCGCCACGCTGAATAGGCGGTCATACAGACGGAATTCGGCCGGAATGCCGTGAGCCACGGAAACCCAATGGATGACACCTTTCACCTTGCGCCCATCGGCGGGATCTTTGCTTAGCGTATCCGGATCATAGCTGCAGTAAATTGTAGCGATCTCGCCCTGTTCATCTTTCTCAACGCGGTCGGCTTTAATCACGTAAGCGTTGCGGAGACGGACTTCTTTTCCCAGCACCAAACGCTTGTATTGCTTGTTGGCGGCTTCACGGAAGTCGGCGCGGTCGATGTACAGTTCACGGCTGAAACCTACCTGACGCGTTCCCATCTCCGGCTTGTTGGGATGGTTTGGCATCGTGACCCACTCTTCATGGCCTTCCGGCAGGTTTTCGATAATCACTTTCACCGGGTCCAGTACAGCCATGGCGCGCGGCGCATTTTCATTCAAATCATCGCGAATGCAAGATTCCAACGACGCCATTTCTACCGTGTTATCTTGCTTGGTCACGCCAATACGACGGCAAAATTCACGAATAGAAGCCGCAGTATAGCCACGACGACGCAGCCCGGAGATAGTCGGCATACGCGGATCGTCCCAGCCTTCCACGACGTTTTCCGTCACCAGCTGATTCAGCTTACGCTTGGACATCACGGTGTATTCCAGATTCAGACGAGAAAACTCGTACTGATGCGGATGCGCGGGGATAGAGATATTGTCCAGCACCCAGTCGTACAGGCGGCGGTTATCCTGGAACTCCAGCGTACACAAGGAGTGAGTCACCCCCTCCAGCGCATCGGAGATACAGTGGGTGAAGTCATACATCGGATAGATGCACCACTTGTTGCCAGTCTGGTGGTGGTCGGCGAATTTAATCCGATACAACACCGGATCGCGCATCACCATGAAAGGCGACGCCATATCGATTTTGGCACGCAGACACGCGGTGCCTTCGGCGAATCCGCCGCTGCGCATTTTTTCGAATAGCGCCAGGTTTTCCTGAACGTCGCGATCTCGGTAAGGGCTGTTCTTACCTGGGGAGGTCAACGTGCCGCGGTACTCGCGGATCTGCTCCGGCGTCAGTTCATCGACATACGCCAGTCCTTTATTGATCAATTCAATCGCATACTGATGCAGCTGATCAAAATAGTTGGACGAATAACGCACCTCGCCGCTCCAGGAGAAGCCCAGCCATTGAACGTCTTGTTTGATGGAGTCGACAAATTCAATGTCTTCTTTTACCGGGTTGGTATCGTCAAAGCGCAGATTGCACTGACCCTGATAATCTTCGGCAATACCGAAATTCAGGCAAATTGATTTTGCATGACCGATATGAAGATAGCCGTTAGGCTCCGGCGGGAAGCGCGTTTGAATATGATCATGCTTACCCGATGACAGATCTTCTTCGATGATCTGGCGAATAAAATTCGTTGGGCGGGCTTCTGCCTCACTCATGCTTGATTCCTTAAAAAACGAAAAACACCACATAACCGCTAATGATCCAACAAGCCACGCCGGGAAACAACCGTTTGTTTCACCTAAATTGCATGGAAGTGAACGGCATAAAAAACGGGGTGAAGTTTTATCTTCACCCCGTTACGAATCTTCCAATGACGGGATCAGCCCGGAGGGGTCACCCGTTTTGCACCAGACGAATAAAGTTTAGCCTGTTTTTTGCGAAGCCTGCCGCAAAGCGGACGCAATACTTTCAGCCTGCGTCCCCACCACAATCTGCACGCTTTGCGCGTTCAAACGAATGACGCCAGAAGCACCCAGCTGCTTGGCTAACGCTTCATCCACCCGCCCGGAGTCTTTCACATTTAAGCGCAGACGCGTGATGCAGGCGTCGATGCCAGTCAGGTTCTCTTTTCCCCCGACGGCGCGCAAATAACCCTCGGCCACCATTTCCAGCTTGTCTGGAGACGAAGCCGCCGTATATGGGGTTGCGGACGCTTCGCGTCCCGGCGTCAGGAGATTGAAACGCTGAATGGTAAAGCGGAACACAACGTAGTAGATGACGAAGAATGCCAGCCCCTGCGGGATCAACATATACCATTGCGTCGCCAGCGGGTTACGGGACGAGAGCACCATGTCCACCAGACCCGCGCTGAAACCGAAACCGGCAATCCAATGCATGCTGGCGGCGATGTAGACTGACAGCCCGGTCAGCAGCGCATGCAGAAAATACAGCACCGGCGCTACAAACATAAAGGAGAACTCCAGCGGCTCCGTGATCCCGGTAAAGAACGCGGCAAAAGCGCCGGCGATCATAATTCCGGCCACCCGACTGCGATTCTCAGGGCGGGCACAATGGTAAATCGCCAACGCCGCGCCCGGCACGCCAAACATCATGATAGGGAAGAAGCCCGCCTGATAACGACCGGTGATGCCGGGAATCGCTTTACCCGCATCAATCGCCTGCTGCCCGCTCAGGAAATTAGGAATATCGTTGATCCCCGCGACGTCGAACCAGAAGACGGAGTTCAACGCATGATGCAGACCAACGGGGATTAGCATACGGTTAAAGAAGGCGTAAATACCTGCGCCGACGGAGCCAAGCCGCTGGATGTGTTCGCCGAAGGAGACCAGCCCACCGTAGATCACCGGCCAAACGTACATGAGAATGGCGGCGACGACAATCATCAGCATAGAGGTGAGGATCGGCACCAAACGGCGGCCGCTGAAGAAAGAGAGAGCCCGCGGAAGCTCAACCCCGCTGAAACGGTTATAAAGTTCCGCCGAAATTACCCCGACCAGGATGCCGACGAACTGGTTTTCAATTTTACCGAACGCTGCCGGAACTTGGTCCAGCGGGATTTGCTGAATCATGGCGACCGCAGCTGGCGAGCACAGCGTGGTCAGAACGAGATAGCCCACGAACCCGTTCAACGCCGCGGAGCCATCTTTGTCCTTGGACATTCCATACGCAACGCCGATGGCAAACAGCACCGACATGTGTTCAATGATGGCAGCGCCAGATTTGAGCAACAGCGCGGCCAGCGCGTTCTGGCTGCCCCATCCCGTCGGGTCGATCCAATATCCTGCCCCCATCAAAATGGCGGCGGCAGGCAACGTGGCGACAGGCACCATCAGCGCCCGGCCTATATTCTGTAGATAACCGAGTATACTCACTTTCCTCTCTCCCCTTGCGAACAATGAAACAGCCAGTCGATGCATTCGTTTTAGTCCCATCCTGCGGATAGGTTTTGAGTGTAAGAAAAATAATTTTTATTGCGAAATAACATCACTGATTATGTGATAAACCTCACCTAAAAATCACATATAAAAAGTTTATGGGTAGAGCCATCACCACACTTATTTCAAGATAAAAAAAAACGCGCTAGACTACATTTCGTAGCACGATGGTGGAATATCGCCGTGTCATTCGACTATAGACCTAAATTTCAAGCGCTTGCTGACGCTTCAGGAGAACGCCAATGAGACTGATCCCGCTTAACACCGCCGAGGAAGTCGGCAAATGGGCCGCACGTTATATTGCAGAGCGCATTAACGACTTTCATCCTACGCCCGAAAAACCTTTCGTTCTGGGGCTTCCCACCGGCAGCACGCCGCTGGAAGCCTACAAGGCTTTGATTGCGCTACACAAGGCGGGCGAAGTCAGTTTCCAGCATGTCGTTACCTTTAATATGGACGAATACGTCGGGCTTCCGCCGGATCATCCGGAGAGCTATCGCACCTTCATGTTCCAGAATTTCTTTAATCACATTGATATCCCACATGAAAACATTAATCTGTTGAACGGAAACGCGAAGGATATCACCGCGGAGTGTCAGCGTTATGAGGACAAAATCCGCGCTTACGGCAAAATTCACCTGTTCATGGGCGGCGTAGGCAGCGATGGTCATATCGCTTTCAACGAACCGGCATCATCTCTGGTGTCGCGCACGCGCATCAAAACACTGACCGAAGAAACCCGCGTCGCCAACTCGCGCTTTTTCGGCGGCAACGTCAGCCTGGTTCCCAAATACGCGCTGACCGTAGGGGTCGGCACGCTGCTCGATGCGGAAGAAATCATGATTCTGGTCACCGGTCGGAACAAGGCGCAGGCGCTACAGGCCGCGGTTGAAGGCAACGTCAATCATCTGTGGACCATCAGCTGTCTACAGCTGCATGCCAAATCGATGATGGTCTGCGACGAACCTTCGACGATGGAACTGAAGGTGAAAACCGTTAAATACTTTCGCGAACTGGAAGCTGAGAACCTCACACATTTTTAATCGGTTAGCCGGGAGCTCACGATGTACGCTTTAACTCATGGCCGCATTTTTACCGGCCATCAAATTCTCGACGGTCACGCCGTTGTCATTGCCGACGGCCTGATAGACCGTGTTTGTCCGCTGAACGCATTACCGGCCGATATTGAAACACGCGACCTCAACGGCGCCCTGCTCGCTCCGGGATTTATCGACCTTCAGTTAAATGGCTGCGGCGGCGTGCAGTTTAACGACACGCTGGATAATATCTCGGTCAAAACGCTGGAAATCATGCAGCAGGCCAATGAAAAATCCGGCTGCACCAGTTTCCTGCCGACGCTGATTACCGCTTCTGACGACTTCATCCGGCGCGGAGTGGAAGTCATGCGCGCCTATCTGGCGCAGAACAATCATCAGGCGTTGGGGCTGCACATAGAAGGCCCATGGCTGAATCCCATCAAGAAAGGCACCCATGACATTACGCTGATCCGCCAGCCGGAAGAGGCGTTGGTCGAATTTTTGTGCGCCAATGCGGACGTCATCACCCAAATCACGCTGGCGCCCGAGCAGGTCTCCACCAACGTCATCCAGCGGTTGACCCGCGCCGGCATTATTGTTTCCGCCGGCCACTCCAATGCGACCTGGGAAGAGGCCAAACGCGGTTTCGCCGCCGGCATCCGCTGCGCCACGCACCTTTTTAACGCCATGCCGGTGGTGGCCGGGCGAGAACCGGGGCTGGTCGGCGCGATTTACGACGCGCCGGAAATCTATAGCGGCATTATCGCCGACGGCCATCACGTCAGCTGGGCCAACATCCGCAACAGTAAACGCATCAAGGGCGACCGACTGGTCTTGGTCACCGACGCCACGGCGCCCGCCGGCGCCGAAATTGACCAGTTCATTTTTGCCGGCAAACCCATATACTACCGCGACGGCATCTGTGTGGATGAGAACGGCACCCTCAGCGGGTCGGCGCTCACCATGATCGATGCGGTACGCAATTGCGTAGAACAGGCGGGGATCGCCCTGGATGAAGCGCTCCGAATGGCCACGCTCTACCCTGCCCGCGCCATCGGGGTCGACCACCGACTGGGCAGTATCGAGTGCGGCAAAGTCGCGAATCTGACGGCGTTCACCCGTGATTTCCATGTCATCAATACTTTTGTCAACGGCGAGGAAGTATTGAACTAAGTCGGGCAACTTTTCATGACCACAGGCGAGCAGGCGAAGATAGGCAATATCGATCTGGTAAAGCAGTTAAACAGCGCGGTAGTGTACCGGCTCATCGACCAGCAAGGTCCCATCTCCCGGATACAAGTCGCCGAACAGAGCCAGCTTGCGCCCGCCAGCGTCACGAAAATCACTCGCCAACTGCTGGAGCGTGGGCTGATTAAAGAAGTCGATCAGCAAGCCTCCACCGGGGGTCGCCGGGCAATCTCGATTGTGTCGGAGACCCGCCCTTTCCATACCATCGCTGTCCGCCTCGGACGCCACGACGCGACCATCGCGCTCTATAATCTGGAAGGGCGGCAGCTGGCGGAAATGCACTATACCCTGCCGGAGAAGACGCAGGAGACGGTGGAAACCGCACTCTTCAAGGCGATAGACCATTTCATCTGTCAGCATCAAAACCGCATTCGCGAACTGATCGCTATTTCCGTGGTGCTGCCGGGACTGGTTGACCCTACCGCCGGCCTCGTCCGCTACATGCCGCATATCAACGTCGACAACTGGCCGCTGGTGGAGCATTTGCAGGAGCGCTTCGAGGTCAACTGCTTTATCGGCCATGACATTCGCAGCCTGGCGCTGGCCGAACACTATTTCGGCGCAAGCCGCCAATGTCAGGACTCTATCTTGATTCGGGTGCATCGCGGCACCGGCGCGGGGATCATCGTCAATGGGCAGATTTTTCTCGGCAGCAACGGCAACGTCGGCGAAATCGGTCATATTCAGATCGATCCGCTGGGGGATCACTGTCATTGCGGCAATTTCGGCTGTCTGGAAACGGTGGTATCCAACTCCGCCATTGAGCAGCGCGTTCTGCATCTGCTGAAACAGGGTTACCCCAGCAAGCTCACGGAGGAAACCAGCCAAATCGCGCCGATCTGTCAGGCCGCCAACCGTGGCGATGCGCTCGCGCACGAAGTGATTGAACATGCAGGATTGTATCTGGGCAAGGCCATCGCTCTGACGGTCAACCTATTCAACCCGCAGCAGGTCGTGATCGCCGGGGAAGTGACCGCAGCGGCGAAAATTTTGCTGCCGGCCATCCAGCGCTGCATCAATACGCAGGTATTGAAGGACTTTCGCAATAACCTGCCCATCGTGGTTTCCGAACTGCATCATCTGTCCGCCATCGGCGCTTTCGCGCTGGTCAAACGGGCGATGCTTAACGGTACGTTGCTGATTCGTCTGCTGGAAAAAGAGTAAGCGCCTATTGAGGCCATAAGGCCGAATTATGGAATCACCAAAAAAAGGCGCATCCCGTAAATGCATTTTATTGAATGTTTATTATATTGCGCTAAATATTAAGCATTCCTCATCATGAATGCTTTTTTCATTGAAGGTTATTGAACTCAAGTGCCATTTTGATGCTAAATCTTCGTTACTGACACAGCAGCGGTACATACTCGCGGTCATTCGGCATAGAAACATCGCTCCATCCACTGCTGGCAACACTTCATTTATTTGACTCGCGACCCCTCGCGAGATCGGCGAATCAAGGAGCTTCATTTTATGTGTTCTATTTTTGGTGTGCTTGATCTGAAAACCGACCCGGTCGAACTGCGTAAAAGAGCGCTGGAGCTGTCCCGCCTGATGCGCCACCGCGGCCCGGATTGGTCCGGCATCTATGCCAGCGATAAAGCGATTCTGGCGCATGAGCGTCTTTCAATCGTTGATGTCAACACCGGCGCTCAGCCGCTGTACAACAAGTCACGCACCCACGTTCTGGCCGTCAACGGCGAAATTTACAACCATCAGGAACTGCGTGAGAAATACGCCGACCGTTACGAATTCCAGACCGGTTCCGACTGTGAAGTCATTCTGGCTCTCTATCAGGAAAAAGGACCGGAGTTCCTTGACGAGCTGTACGGCATGTTCGCCTTCGCGCTATACGACAGCGAAAAAGATGTTTACCTGATTGGTCGCGACCATCTGGGCATTATCCCGCTGTATATGGGTTACGACGAACATGGAAACTTCTATGTCGCGTCCGAAATGAAGTCGCTGGTGCCTGTATGCCGCACGATTAAAGAATTTCCGGCTGGCAGCTACCTGTGGAGCCAGGAAGGAGAAGTTCGCGAATACTACCGTCGCGATTGGTTTGACTACGAAAACGTTAAAGACAACGTGACGGATAAAGAACAACTGCGCGACGCGCTGGAAGAGTCTGTTAAAAGTCATTTAATGTCTGATGTTCCTTACGGCGTACTGCTGTCCGGCGGACTGGACTCCTCTATTATTTCCGCCATCACCAAAAAATACGCGGCTCGCCGTGTGGAAGATGATGCGCGCAGCGAAGCCTGGTGGCCGCAGTTGCACTCTTTCGCCGTCGGTCTTAAAGGCGCGCCGGATTTGAAGGCGGCCAAGCAGGTGGCTGACCATCTGGGCACCGTGCACCACGAGATTAACTTTACGGTGCAGGAAGGCCTGGACGCCATCCGCGATGTGATTTACCACATCGAAACTTACGACGTAACGACCATTCGCGCGTCCACGCCGATGTATCTGATGTCCCGTAAAATCAAAGCAATGGGAATCAAAATGGTGTTGTCCGGTGAAGGCGCCGACGAAGTGTTTGGCGGCTACCTTTACTTCCATAAAGCGCCTAACGCCAAAGAGTTCCACGAAGAAACCGTGCGCAAACTGCTGGCGCTGCATCAGTACGACTGCGCTCGCGCCAACAAAGCGATGTCCGCATGGGGGGTTGAAGCCCGCGTTCCTTTCCTGGATAAGGCGTTCCTCGACGTGGCGATGCGCGTTAACCCGAAAGACAAGATGTGCGGCAACGGCAAAATGGAAAAACACATTCTGCGCGAGTGCTTCGAGTCTTATCTGCCGCACGACGTGGCATGGCGCCAGAAAGAGCAGTTCTCCGACGGGGTCGGTTACAGCTGGATTGATTCGCTAAAAGAGATCGCTGCGGAACAAATTTCCGACCAGCAGATGGAAACCGCGCACTTCCGTTTCCCGTACAACACGCCGACGTCTAAAGAAGGCTACCTGTACCGTGAAATCTTTGAAGAGCTGTTCCCGGTTCCCAGCGCTGCGGAATGCGTTCCCGGGGGACCGTCCGTCGCCTGCTCTTCCGCCAAGGCGATTGAGTGGGACGAATCCTTCAAAAAGATGGACGACCCGTCTGGTCGCGCCGTAGGCGTGCACCAGTCAGCCTACTAACCGTCGATTTCACCGTTCTCACACTAAACGGGCCTCCAGAGGCCCGTTTTCCTTATCGATGATGGCAAAAAAAACGGCCTTTTGACGCTTTTCTGTTCATACTGTTCATAAGCCAGACAAACGGCCGCCGACAGGCCATTTTCGGGAAAAAATGTGTTGACGGTTCAAAGTCAACTACGCATAATGCGCCCCGCAACGCCGATGAAGGTGACGCGGAAAAGATGGCTACGTAGCTCAGCTGGTTAGAGCACAGCACTCATAATGCTGGGGTCACAGGTTCGATTCCCGTCGTAGCCACCATCTTTTTGCGGGAGTGGCGAAATTGGTAGACGCACCAGATTTAGGTTCTGGCGCCGCAAGGTGTGCGAGTTCAAGTCTCGCCTCCCGCACCATGTAATCTTCTAGGTCAAGCAACGTTTTATTGGGGTATCGCCAAGCGGTAAGGCACTGGGTTTTGATCCCAGCATTCCCAGGTTCGAATCCTGGTACCCCAGCCAATTTTAGTGAGACACTTCATCGGAAGTGCAACCCGTTGGGGTATCGCCAAGCGGTAAGGCACCGGATTCTGATTCCGGCATTCCCAGGTTCGAATCCTGGTACCCCAGCCAAACATTCGTCACGAAGAAACTTGTCTTCTGACAAATAGCAGTACCAAGGCTACGTAGCTCAGCTGGTTAGAGCACAGCACTCATAATGCTGGGGTCACAGGTTCGAATCCCGTCGTAGCCACCATATTATTGGGGTATCGCCAAGCGGTAAGGCACCGGATTCTGATTCCGGCATTCCCAGGTTCGAATCCTGGTACCCCAGCCACGAATACAAAAAAGCCTGCTTATGCAGGCTTTTTTGTTGCTGGCGAGCCATCCTAAATCGCGTGACTCATTCCAGTCTCAATGCGGTAATTCCCCACCAAACATTGTAACCACATGACCGGCACACCGACCGGCGTCTCGCCAACGCTTATCCTTTTTCATCTTTCGATATTAATGCGCGACGGATTTGGAAAAGACGTTAATCACGATCACGCCGGCAATAATCAGCCCCATGCCCAGCACGGCGGGTAAATCCAGACGCTGACCATAGATCGCCCAGCTAACGGCAGCAATTAATACAATCCCCGCACCGGACCAGATGGCATAGATGACGCCGGTCGGGAGCGTGCGCATCGTAATGGTCAGGCAGTAGAAGGCCACCGCATAAAACACCAGGGTAACAATGCTGGGCACCAAACGGGTAAAGCTATCCGATAGCTTAAGCGCCGTAGTGGCAATCACTTCAGCGACGATCGCTAGAACCAGATACAGATATGTCATCATTCTCTTCACACAGATTTTTGTTGGATAAACACGATGTTCAGCGCAGTACGGCGCACTGTAACGCGCCGTGGTTAAACGCGGCCTAGACCGGCCGCCTGAACTAAAGCCCCAGCGCGTACTTCAGCGCCTGCTGTTTCAGCTTCCCGGCGCGTTGCGCCGCCATCAGCGCCACATTCCTAGCGAACGTCAGTGGAGCGAGGCGGTTGCTGAAAGCCCCGTAGAATAAATCCATCCCGCTTTGCATCAGCAGATTGTCTGTCCTGCGTTGTTGCTGATAACGCTGGAGTACCGACACCTCATACCAGCGCTCACCGCGGTCCCGCGCCTGAGTGACCACCGTCAGCAAAGCTTCGACATCACGGTAGCCGAGATTCACGCCCTGCCCCGCCAGTGGGTTGATAGTGTGCGCCGCATCGCCTAGTAGTGCCAGTCCCGGCGCCACATAGCGCTGGGCATGGCGACGAATCAATGGAAATGCGCCTGCCGCCACGGCATTGACCCGCCCGGTACGCGCAGGAAAGGTCTCTGCGATGGCGTCGTCCAACTGAGTCATCGACAGGCTCTGCAATTGGCGGATGCGCTGCGGGCTGTCGTACCACACCAACGACCCCCACTGGTCGAACAAAGGCAAAAAGGCACGCGGACCATCCGGCGTAAACTGTTGCCAGGTCACATCCTGCTGCGGCCCTTCCGTGCGAACGCTAATTAACATACAGGACTGGCGATACTGCCAACCGCTGACGCCAATTCCGGCCCACTGGCGAACCCGCGACTGCGCACCATCCGCGCCCACCACCAACGTCGTTTCGATAACGGCGTCGTCATCCAGCGTCAATCGCCAGACCGGCGCATCATAGTCCAGCTGTTTAAGGTGCCGCGGGCAGAAAAACGTCACTCCCTGCGTATTTTCCAGCGACTGCCATAGCGCCAGTTGCAATACCCGGTTTTCGACCATGTAACCCAATTCCGGCAAGCTCAGCTCGCTGGCGTCGAACGCGACCCGGGCGCTGTCCCACTCCCAGGTTTCCAGCCGTCGATAGGGCGCGCTGCGCATTTTTTCTACGTTCGCCCATGCTCCTAGCTGGCGCAACAGCGCCACGGAAGCATAGCCGATGGCCGATAGGCGCAAATCCGGCGGGCTTTCGGCATCAAACGCGGGTGGCGCTTCCTGCTCCACCAGCGCCACCTGAAAACCATTTTGCGCCAATCCTAATGCGGCGGCGGCGCCCACCATGCCCCCGCCGACAATGACTGCGTCAAAGTGCATACGTGCCCCACTGTTATCTAAGAGAGTCCCGTGTATGACAGGAAGAGAATTAAGCACAGTTTACTGGATTTCAGCCGTTTTTATCAGAAAAGCGAAGATGGGCGCATGCTGGTCACAGCGGCGCCAAACGATTACAATACGCGCCCGCATCAAGGTAAAGCGTGTTCACCCGAACTGAGTAATGGCAAGTCGATGACAATGACAAAAAAACTGCATATAAAAACCTGGGGCTGTCAGATGAACGAATACGATTCATCCAAGATAGCCGGCTTACTGGAAAGTACTCACGGTTATGAGCTGACCGAAATCGCAGAAGAGGCGGACATTCTGCTGCTGAACACCTGTTCAATCCGTGAAAAGGCGCAGGAAAAAGTCTTTCATCAGCTCGGCCGCTGGAAAGCGCTGAAAGACCGCAATCCAAACCTGATCATTGGCGTCGGCGGCTGCGTCGCTTCCCAGGAAGGCGCGCACATTCGCGAACGCGCCCACTACGTGGACGTCATTTTCGGGCCGCAAACGCTGCACCGCCTGCCGGAAATGATTAATCATGTGANCGGCACGCACAGCCCGATCGTTGACGTGAGCTTCCCCGAAATCGAGAAATTCGACCGCCTGCCGGAACCGCGTGCCGAAGGCCCGACCGCCTTCGTCTCCATCATGGAAGGCTGCAATAAATACTGTACGTTCTGCGTGGTCCCCTATACCCGCGGCGAAGAAGTCAGCCGTCCCTGCGACGATGTGCTGTTTGAAGTCGCGCAGCTGGCCGAACAGGGCGTGCGCGAAGTTAACTTGCTGGGCCAGAACGTCAACGCCTATCGCGGCGAAACCTATGACGGTAACATCTGCACCTTCGCCGAACTGATTCGTTTGGNGGCCGCCATCGACGGCATCGACCGCATCCGATTCACCACCAGCCACCCGATCGAATTCACCGACGATATCATCAGCGTGTATGAAGATACGCCGGAGCTGGTCAGCTTCCTGCATCTGCCGGTGCAGAGCGGCTCCGACCGCGTGCTGACGATGATGAAGCGTCGTCATACCGCGCTGGAGTACAAGGCGATAATCCGCAAGTTGCATAAAGCGCGTCCGGGCATTCAAATCAGTTCCGACTTCATCGTCGGCTTCCCCGGCGAGACTAAAGACGATTTTGAGCAGACCATGAACCTGATTGCCGACGTCAATTTCGACATGAGCTTCAGCTTCATCTATTCACCGCGCCCCGGCACCCCGGCGGCCGATATGGTGGACGACGTCAGCGAAGACGAGAAAAAACAGCGTCTGTATCTCCTGCAGGAACGCATTACCCAGCAGGCAATGCGCTTCAGTCGACAGATGATGGGGACCGTACAGCGCGTGCTGGTCGAAGGGACTTCCCGCAAGAACGTCATGGAGCTTTCCGGCCGCACCGAAAACAACCGTGTCGTCAACTTCGAAGGGGCGCCTGAGATGATCGGCAAGTTTGTGGACGTGGAAATCGTTGACGTTTACCCGAACTCGCTACGCGGCATACTGGTCCGCACCGAAGATCAAATGGGGCTACGCGTGATTGAATCGCCGGCGGCGGTCATCGCCCGTACCCGCAAAGAAAATGAGATTGGCGTTGGCATTTATCAACCCTGATACTCTCGCGAGCAACGGGCAGCCTTCGCTGCCCGAGTTCCCATCCCGATAATCCTGCCTTGTTTTTATGAAACTGCCCCCAATATCGGTAGTGCGACTTGCGCCTTTTCGGGATAGCGATAAATAATCAGGGTTATTCATGCATAGCTGGCAGTCGCCAGTCGACGGGACTCCCGTCTCAATCCGTCCATTTTCCGGTTAAATACCAAGAGGAATAATTTGAACGTAACGACCAAAGAGATCACCCTCGAACCCGCGGACAATAAACGTTTACTCAGCCTGTGCGGCCCGTTTGACGACAATATCAAACAGTTGGAACGACGCCTGGGCATTGAAATCAACCGACGCGATAATCAATTCAAATTAGTCGGTACCGAACTTTGCGTTAAGGCTGCCGCCGATATTCTGCTGCATCTGTATGTTGATACGGCGCCGATGAAAGGCGCGAGCCAGGATATCGACCCAGAACAGATCCATCTGGCGATCAAAGAGTCCGGCGTTTTGGAGCAATCCGCCGACAGCGTGCCTGAATTCGGCAAAGCGGTGAACATTCGCACCAAACGTGGCGTCATCAAACCACGTACGCCCAATCAGGCGCAGTATATCGCCCATATTCTCGATCACGACATTTCATTCGGCGTCGGCCCAGCCGGTACCGGGAAAACCTATCTGGCGGTGGCCGCCGCCGTCGATGCGCTGGAGCGCCAGGAAATTCGCCGAATTCTGCTGACTCGTCCGGCGGTAGAAGCCGGGGAAAAACTGGGCTTCCTGCCGGGTGACTTGAGCCAGAAAGTCGACCCGTATCTGCGCCCGCTGTATGACGCGCTTTTCGAAATGCTGGGCTTCGAAAAAGTCGAGAAACTGATTGAACGTAATGTGATTGAAGTCGCNCCGCTCGCTTACATGCGCGGCCGCACGCTCAATGACGCCTTCATCATTCTGGATGAAAGCCAGAACACCACGATCGAACAGATGAAGATGTTCCTGACGCGCATCGGCTTCAATTCGAAAGCCGTCATCACCGGCGACGTGACGCAGATCGACCTGCCGCGCAACCAGAAATCCGGGCTGCGGCACGCAATTGAAGTGCTGTCAGATGTCGAAGAAATCAGTTTCAACTTTTTCCACAGTGAAGACGTGGTGCGCCACCCGGTGGTCGCTCGTATCGTTAACGCCTATGAAGCTTGGGAAACGGCGGAGCAAAAGCNAAAAGACGCGCTGGCCGAACAGCGTAAACGCGAAGCGCTGCAAGCGGCCGGGCAGGAGCCAAAATGACTCAGGTTATTCTCGATCTGCAGATTGCCTGTGAAAGCGGCGATGGCCTGCCCTCAGAGGCGCACTTTCAGCGCTGGCTGGAGGCGGTGCTGCCGCAGTTTCAGGCGGAGTCAGAAGTGACGATCCGCATCGTCGATGAGGCCGAAAGCCACGAGCTGAACCATACCTACCGCGGGAAGGACAAACCCACCAACGTACTGTCTTTCCCGTTCGAAGCCCCGCCGGAAGTCGAACTGCCGCTGCTGGGCGATCTCATCATTTGCCGTCAGGNGGTAGAGCAAGAAGCGGCCGAGCAGGAGAAAACGCAGGAAGAGCACTGGGCACACATGGTGGTGCACGGCTGCCTGCATCTGCTGGGCTACGACCACATTGAAGACAGCGAGGCCGAAGAGATGGAATCGCTGGAAACCGAGATCATGCAAGGGATGGGATACGCCGATCCTTATCTGGCAGAAAAATAAACGGTTACCGAGTTGCGTTAAATTCGGTATCTTACACAGCTATATGCCAGCGGCGGCTGAACACGACCGTTTCCCCGCTGGTTTTCTTACCCTAAACTGAGAGACGTAAACAGATACGCCATGAGCGACGACCATTCTTCCAACAGCGATAACCCCAGCCCCAAAAAGGGCTTCTTTTCTCTTATTCTCAACCAGCTTTTCCACGGTGAACCCAAAGATCGTAACGACCTGCTCACGCTGATTCGTGATTCGGAACAAAACGATCTGATCGATCCGGAAACCCGCGACATGCTGGAAGGGGTAATGGATATCGCTGAACAGCGAGTGCGGGACATTATGATCCCGCGTTCGCAGATGATTACCCTGAAGCACAACCAAACGCTTGAAGAGTGCCTGGACGTGATTATCGAGTCCGCCCACTCCCGCTTCCCGGTCATCAGCGAAGATAAAGACCACATCGAAGGGATTCTGATGGCCAAGGATTTGCTGCCGTTCATGCGCAGCGATTCCGAACCGTTCAGTATGGACAAAGTCCTGCGCCCTGCGGTCGTCGTACCGGAAAGTAAACGCGTCGACCGCATGCTGAATGAATTCCGCTCATTGCGCTATCACATGGCTATCGTCATCGACGAGTTCGGCGGTGTTTCCGGGCTGGTCACGATTGAAGACATTCTGGAACTCATCGTCGGCGAGATCGAAGACGAATACGATGATGAGGAAGATCGCGACATCCGCCACCTGACCCGCCAGACGTATACCGTCCGGGCGCTGACTCCGATTGAGGACTTCAACGAGTCCTTCTCCACCCAATTCAGCGACGAAGAGGTAGATACCATCGGCGGCCTGATTATGCAGGCATTCGGTCATCTGCCGGCTCGGGGGGAAACCATCGAGCTGGGCGGCTACCAGTTTAAAGTCGCCATGGCAGACAGCCGCCGGATCATTCAAGTCCACGTCAGAATCCCTGACCACGCTCCGCAACCCATATTGGAAAACTAGTCAGCTATGNCTGTTGCTTCCCTGTTACAACGCCAGCAGAGCCGGATTCTGCTGGCGCTTTTATTCGGCGCCAGCGGCACCCTGGCATTCTCCCCTTTTGATATCTGGCCCGCCGCGCTGGTCTCCCTGTTCGGTTTACAGGCGCTGACGCTGGGCCGCAACGTCCGTCAGTCTGCCGCCGTTGGCTTTGCTTGGGGCTTCGGGCTGTTCATCTGCGGCGTACAGTGGGTGTACGTCAGCATCGCCAACTTCGGTGGTATGCCCGGCCCCATCAACGTGGGTCTGGTCATTCTCCTGGCGCTTTATCTGGCGCTATATCCCATGGTGTTTGCCGGGATGCTGGCCCGTCTTTGGCCTAAAACGAGTCTGTTGCGTGTCGCCGTCGCTGCGCCCGCGCTATGGCAGTTGACCGAGTTTTTGCGCGGCTGGGTGCTGACCGGCTTTCCGTGGCTACAGTTCGGCTATAGCCAAATCGATGGCCCGCTCAAAGGTTTGGCGCCGATTCTCGGCGTAGACGCCATCACGTTTGTGCTGATGACCATCAGCGGTTTGCTGACATTCGCCATCGCTTCCCGCCGCTGGTTGCCAGCTGTCGCCGCGGCGGCCATCCTGTTACTGCTGTGGCCATTGCGAGGCATCGCTTGGTTCAAGCTGGAGCCTGAACGCGCGGTAACCGTCGCACTGGTGCAAGGTAATATACCGCAGTCCCTGAAATGGGACCCCGATGAGCTGCTGAACACGCTAAAAATCTATCTGGACAGCAGCCTGCCCGCGATGGGAAAAGCGCCGATCATCATTTGGCCGGAGNCGGCGATCCCCGACATAGAATCCCGCCAGCAGGCGTATTTGCATCTGGTCGATCGCGCACTGCTTGAGCGCCATAGCAGCCTGATCACCGGCATCGTCGACGTCCGTCCCAAAGACAACGACGCAGATTATTACAACAGCATCATCGTTCTGGGTGACCAGCAGCCTTATCGCTACCCCACCGGCAACCGCTACAACAAGCACCACTTGGTGCCTTTCGGCGAGTTTGTACCGCTGGAAACCCTGCTACGCCCGTTGGCGCCGCTGTTCGATCTGCCGATGTCGTCATTCAGCCGCGGTAGCTATGTGCAACCGCAGCTGGAAGTCAGCGGCTACCGGCTCNCCGCCACGATTTGCTACGAAATCATCCTGGGTCAGCAGGTGCGGGACAACTTCCGCGAAAACACCGACATGCTGCTCACCATTTCCAACGATGCGTGGTTCGGTCACTCGATCGGTCCGTGGCAGCACTTCCAGATGGCGAGAATGCGCGCGCTGGAGCTGGGGCGCCCCTTGCTGCGCAGCACGAACAACGGCATTACGGCCGTCGTCACGCCGAATGGCGACGTCAGCGCCTCGCTGCCGCAGTTCACGCGTGATGTGCTGGAAACCTCCGTCACCCCGGCGACCGGCATGACGCCTTACGCGCGTTGGGGATCATGGCCGTTATGGACGCTGACGCTGCTGTTCGGCTTCTGCGCCATTTTCTCTCCCCTTATCCGCCGCCGCTGATCCTCTCCCTCGTTATCGGACATCGTGAATAAGAAAGGGCATGCTTAGCATGCCCTTTTCAACTCCTGGCATATTAATTGCTAAAACCTATGCGACGTGGCCAACCTGGCGTCTTTTAAGCATGTCTGATCCCACGCAGCACGAATTCGGGGCGGCGATAGCACCAAAGTAGTGCCAAGCCGACCAGGCGCTGCAATTTAGTGCAGAACAACGCTCAAAAAAGACACATAACGGCCTCAGATTGTTAACAGTTGGCTTTTTTTAACGATGTAGCTGTTTATTTGCGCTTTCGCGGTGCACCCGCAAAGCGCCACTCATTGATTAGCGCCATCACAACAGCAAAGGAGTTAGCACATGCAATTGCGTAAACTGGCACTTTCACTACTTCTGGCAGGTACGGCGGCAGGCAGTCTGGCTCACGCGGAAGAGCTGACCGGCACATTGAAGAAAGTGAAAGACAACGGGGTCATCGTTATCGGACACCGCGAATCTTCCGTTCCTTTCTCTTATTACGACAACCAGCAGAAAGTCGTAGGCTATTCCGAAGCCTATTCAGACAAGATCGTCGAAGCGGTCAAAAAGAAAATTGGTGCGCCAAACCTTCAGGTCAAACTGCTTCCTATCACCGCGCAAAACCGCATCCCGCTACTGCAAAATGGCACCTACGATCTGGAGTGCGGCTCCACCACCAATAATCTGGAGCGTCAGAAACAGGCCGACTTCTCCAACACTATCTTCATCATCGGCACCCGTCTGATGACCAAAGTGGATTCCGGCATCAAGGATTTCCCGGACTTGGCCGGCAAAACCGTCGTGGTGACCTCAGGAACCACCTCTGAAGTGTTGCTGAACAAGATGAACGACGAGAAGCAAATGAAGATGCGCATCATCAGCGCGAAAGACCACGGCGACGCATTCCGAACTCTGGAAAGCGGCCGAGCGGTCGCCTTTATGATGGATGATGCTCTGCTGGCGGGCGAACGCGCCAAGTCAAAAAATCAAAATCAGTGGGTCATTCTTGGACAACCGCAGTCCAAAGAGGCCTATGGCTGCATGATGCGTAAAGACGATCCGCAATTCAAAGCGCTGGTCGACGAAACCATCGCCCAGATCCAGACGTCGGGTGAAGCCGAAAAATGGTTTGAGACTTGGTTCCAGCAGCCTATTCCGCCGCGCAATCTGAACCTGAACTTCGAACTGTCTGACGATATGAAAGCCTTGTTCAAAGCACCTAACGACAAAGCCTTTTAAGCTGCATGCATCACAAGATAATCGGTTCAGGCATTTCGATTGCTGATTTGCGAACATGCTGGCGGGCTTGGGTCAGTCGCTCCCTGTCCTGAGCTCCAGACCGTTCGCAAGTCTTCGGGTAGCCTAGACGGCTACCCTTTTTACCGGAGTTTTTTATGTCAACAGATTGGAATTGGGGTATTTTCCTGCAATCCGCTCCATTCGGTAATACCACTTACCTTGGATGGATTATTTCCGGCCTACAGGTGACCGTCTCACTGTCCCTTTGCGCCTGGGTCATCGCATTCCTGCTGGGTTCGCTGCTGGGGATTATGCGTACCGCGCCCAACCGTTTCATTTCGGGCATCGGCACTTGTTACGTGGAGCTGTTTCGGAACGTCCCGCTCATCGTCCAGTTCTTTATCTGGTATCTCGTGGTTCCCGAACTGCTGCCGGTTGAACTTGGCATGTGGTTTAAAGCGGAGCTGGACCCGAATATTCAGTTCTTCCTGTCGTCCATGATCTGCCTCGGCATGTTCACGGCCGCACGCGTCTGCGAACAGGTACGCGCCGGCATTCAGTCTCTGCCCCGAGGCCAGAAAGCCGCCGGTCTGGCGATTGGCCTGACGCTGCCGCAGACCTACCGCTACGTGCTCTTGCCCAACGCCTATCGCGTCATTGTTCCACCGTTGACGTCAGAGATGCTTAACCTGGTCAAAAACTCCGCGATAGCCTCGACGATCGGCCTGGTCGACATGGCCGCGCAGGCGGGCAAGCTGCTCGACTATTCCGCGCACGCCTATGAGTCTTTCACGGCGATTACGCTGGCCTATATCGCCATCAACGCCATCATCATGTTGCTGATGCAGATCGTTGAACGAAAAACCCGTTTGACGGGCAATATGGGGAGCAAATAATAATGTATGAATTTGACTGGAGCTCCATCGCTCCCAGCCTGCCTTATCTGCTGCAAGGCCTTGGCGTCACGATTAAAATTACGGTGATTGCCGTTATTTTCGGTATTCTCTGGGGAACCCTTCTCGCCGTCATGCGGCTGTCTTCGTTCAAACCCATCAGCTGGTTCGCCAAACTGTACGTAAACTTGTTCCGCTCCGTACCGTTAGTCATGGTGCTGCTGTGGTTTTACCTGATCGTGCCAAGCTTTTTACAAAATGTGCTTGGGCTGTCGCCGAAAACCGATATTCGGCTAGTTTCGGCTATGGTAGCCTTCTCCCTGTTTGAGGCGGCCTACTACTCTGAAATCATCCGCGCCGGGATTCAGAGTATCGCGCGCGGCCAGGCTTCCGCCGCATTAGCGCTGGGCATGACCCACTGGCAGTCAATGAGATTGGTGATTCTGCCTCAGGCTTTCCGGGCAATGGTTCCGCTACTGCTGACTCAGGGTATTGTCCTGTTTCAGGACACCTCGCTGGTGTACGTGCTCAGTCTGGCCGATTTCTTCCGCACTGCCTCCAGCATCGGCGAGCGCGACGGAACGCAGGTTGAGATGATTCTGTTTGCCGGGTTTGTTTATTTTATTATCAGCATCTGCGCATCAATGCTGGTTAATTATCTGAAGAAAAGGACGGTTTGATGATTTCCCTGAAAAATGTTTCTAAGTGGTACGGTCAATTTCAGGTACTTACCGACTGCTCCACAGAAGTCAAAAAAGGTGAGGTAGTCGTCGTTTGCGGCCCTTCCGGCTCCGGTAAATCGACCCTCATCAAAACCGTTAATGGACTTGAACCCATTCAGGAAGGGCAGATTGAGGTTAATGGCATCGCCGTCAACGACAAACGCACTAATCTGGCCCAGCTTCGCTCCAAAGTCGGCATGGTATTCCAGCATTTTGAGCTGTTTCCGCATCTGTCGATCATCGACAACCTCACCCTGGCGCAGGTCAAGGTGCTCAAGCGTGAGCGTGAACCTGCGCGTGAAAAGGCCAGGAAACTGCTGGATCGCGTCGGTCTCTCCGCGCACGCGGACAAATATCCGGGACAGCTCTCCGGCGGCCAGCAGCAGCGTGTGGCTATCGCCCGTGCGCTGTGCATGGACCCTATCGCGATGCTGTTCGACGAACCGACCTCCGCGCTTGACCCGGAAATGATTAATGAAGTGCTGGACGTGATGGTCGAACTGGCGCAGGAAGGGATGACCATGATGGTCGTGACCCACGAAATGGGCTTTGCCCGCAAAGTGGCGCACCGGGTCATCTTTATGGACGAGGGCAAGATTGTCGAAGACACCCGCAAAGAGGACTTCTTCACCCATCCCAAGTCTGAACGAGCCAAAGACTTTCTGGCGAAAATCCTGCACTAAAACACCAGTACAGCGCCGTACATCACTGCATTACGTCAGCGCTCTGACCCAAAAAATCCCGGCAGCCGATGCCGGGATTTTTTTACATATCTATGGCGACCGTGGGAATGAACGTCGGAAACCTCGTGGGCGTGACGTTCTCGCTAGGGCTGGAAGGGCTGGCGATGAAATTGGTCGTGCGAACATTTCGGGCAGCGTGGCAAGACCTCCGGGGTATAAAAAGTCAGATGGTAGTGGCAGTTTTCGCACACCAGATTGCCCAGCCCCACCACCTCCCCGCTATGATAGACGCCGTGGTGGTTGACGTCCTGAAACATCTCCCGCCACTCCAACTGCGTCTTGTCTGTAATGTCCGCCAGCTCCTGCCACAGGCTTTCCTTGATAACACGCATAAAAACGCTGTCGTTGATCTCGTCCCGGCTCTCCTCATAGCTACGTGCGAACTCAGCGAGATCGCGCCGGATGGCCTGAAGGATCTGTTCGCCTTCCTGCTGCGTCAAGGCGTTATCCTCTGCGATACGGCGGCGCGCATGATCGATAAGCTTCGCCACATCACGTTCTCCCCCGTGCAAGCGCGCGGTGATATCCGACATCAACGTCTGGTAGTAACGGCCTACTTTATTCATTGCGACTCCTCAACAAACCGGGTGGGATGATGCGTGCGCCACGATATTCGTCGCCGGACGGCACCATGCTGACATCAGCACACAGGATAATTTCAGTGTAGATGAATTTTGTGTTCAAACCGCAGGCCGCGTCGCGCTCCCCGCTCCCCTGTCAATTTGCCGCAACCAGAAGTGTGAACGGGCCGTAGCAGACGAGCGTCCTCGGCAGAAATCCTCCCCGGACGGACTCAAGGTGTTGTTGCCCAAGACGCTTATCAGCTATGCTATGCGGATCTTTTAGTATGCACAATGGGCTACAAACGTAGCCATTATCACTACCCAAAGGACCACTGGCAGCCATGCACGAGCAATACCGCCCAGATGAAATAGAAGCGCAAGTCCAGCTTCACTGGCAAGAAAAACAAACCTTCAAAGTGACCGAAGACGCCAGCAAGGAAAAATACTATTGCCTTTCCATGCTGCCCTACCCTTCTGGCCGACTCCATATGGGACACGTCCGTAACTACACCATCGGCGATGTCATCTCGCGCTATCAGCGCATGCTCGGTAAAAACGTGCTGCAGCCTATCGGCTGGGATGCCTTTGGTCTGCCGGCGGAAGGCGCGGCGGTCAAGAATAAAACCGCTCCCGCCCCCTGGACCTACGACAATATCGAATACATGAAGAACCAGCTGAAACTGCTGGGCTTCGGCTACGATTGGGATCGCGAGATCGCCACCTGCAAACCTGACTACTATCGCTGGGAACAGTGGTTCTTCACCAAGCTGTACGAAAAGGGCCTGGTCTACAAGAAAACCTCCGCCGTCAACTGGTGCCCGAACGACCAGACCGTACTGGCCAACGAACAGGTCATCGACGGCTGCTGCTGGCGTTGTGACAGCAAAGTGGAACGCAAAGAAATCCCGCAGTGGTTCATCAAAATCACGGACTACGCGGACCAACTGCTGAACGATCTGGATACGCTGGAAAGCTGGCCCGAGCAGGTCAAAACCATGCAGCGCAACTGGATCGGCCGCTCCGAAGGCGTCGAAATCACCTTCGACATCGCGGACAGCGATCGCCAGATGACGGTTTNCACGACGCGCCCCGATACCTTCATGGGCGTGACCTATGTCGCCGTCGCTGCAGGGCATCCTCTGTCTCTGCTGGCCGCAGAAAAAAATCCTGCGCTGAATGACTTCATCGAAGAGTGCCGCAATACCAAAGTGGCCGAAGCCGACATGGCGACGATGGAGAAAAAAGGCATGCCGACCGGCCTGTACGCTATCCACCCGCTGAACGGCGAAAAAGTACCGGTATGGATCGCAAACTTTGTGCTGATGGAATACGGCACCGGCGCGGTCATGGCCGTACCGGCTCACGACCAACGCGACTGGGAGTTCGCCACCAAATACGGGCTGCCGATCAAACAGGTTATTCAGGCCGCGGAAGGCCAAGACGTCGACCTGTCCGCTCAGGCGCTGACGGAGAAAGGACGCCTGTTCAACTCCGGCGAATTCGACGGTCTTGATTACGAAGAAGCCTTCAACGCCATCGCCGACACGCTGGTTGAGAAAGGCGTTGGTCAGCGCAAGGTCAACTACCGCCTGCGCGACTGGGGCGTTTCCCGTCAGCGTTACTGGGGCGCGCCGATCCCAATGGTCACGCTGGAAGACGGCACAGTCATACCGACGCCGGAAGATCAGCTGCCGGTCAAACTGCCCGAAGATGTGGTTATGGACGGCATCACCAGCCCGATCAAAGCCGATCCTGAATGGGCGAAAACCACGGTCAACGGCCAGCCTGCGCTGCGTGAAACCGATACCTTCGATACCTTCATGGAATCGTCCTGGTNCTATGCGCGCTACACCTGCCCGCAATTCGACGAAGGCATGCTGGATCCCGCCGCGGCCAACTACTGGCTGCCGGTCGATCAGTATGTCGGCGGCATCGAACACGCCATCATGCATCTGATGTACTTCCGCTTCTTCCACAAACTGCTGCGCGACGCCGGTCTGGTCAACTCCGACGAACCTGCGAAACGCCTGCTGTGTCAGGGGATGGTGCTGGCGGACGCGTTCTACTATGTCGGCCAAAACGGCGAGCGCGTGTGGATCTCTCCTGCCGACGTGACCGTTGAGCGCGATGAGAAAGGCCGTATCGTGAAAGCGTTCGACGCCGAAGGCCGCGAGGTGATCTATGCCGGCATGAGCAAAATGTCGAAGTCGAAAAACAACGGCATCGACCCGCAGGTCATGGTGGAAAAATACGGCGCGGATACCGTCCGTTTGTTTATGATGTTCGCCTCCCCGGCGGAAATGACGCTGGAGTGGCAGGAATCCGGCGTGGAAGGAGCCAACCGCTTCCTGAAACGCGTGTGGAAACAGGTGCTGGATCATACCGCCAAAGGCGCCGTACAGCCGCTGGACGTCGCGAAATTGACGGACGATCAGAAAGCGCTGCGCCGCGACCTGCACAAAACCATCGCCAAGGTCACCGACGATATTGGTCGTCGCCAGACGTTCAATACCGCCATTGCCGCTATCATGGAACTGATGAACAAGCTGGCGAAGGCTTCACAGGAAAGTGAGCAGGATCGCGCCCTGACTCAGGAAACGCTGCTGGCCGTCGTCCGTATGCTGTATCCGTTCACCCCGCATATTTGCTTCACGCTGTGGCAAGAGCTGCACGGCGAAAGCGATATCGATAACGCACCGTGGCCGGTTGCGGATGAACAGGCTATGGTTGAAGACTCGAAGCTGATCGTAATTCAGGTCAACGGCAAAGTCCGCAGCAAAATTACCGTTGCGGCCGACGCCAACGAACAGCAAGTTCGTGAACGCGCGGCAGAAGAACCGCTGGTGGCCAAGTACCTTAATGGCGTTACCGTGCGGAAAGTGATCTACGTCCCTGGAAAGCTGCTTAACCTGGTTGTGGGTTAAGACGAGGAGGAACTTGTGCGACACCCACTATTGACGTTGTTGCTGGGACTGGCGGTACTTATCACCGCCGGTTGCGGTTTTCATCTGCGCGGCACGACTCAGGTGCCGCATCAGTTGCATAACCTGATTCTGGATAGCTCAGACCCGTATGGGCCGATGACGCGCGCGGTGCGCGAACAGCTTCGTCTCAACAATGTGAACATCGTTGAGAATTCAAAACGCCAGGACATTCCGTCCCTGCGCGTGCTGAATACGACGCTGGCGCGCAGCACTGCGTCTGTTTTCCAAGATGGTAAGGCTGCCGAATACCAGTTTGTCATGGAGCTGAAAGCGCAGGTGCTGATGCCAGGAGACGATATCTACCCGATAAACGTCAAAGTCTTCCGCACCTTCTTCGATAACCCGCTCACGGCGCTCGCCAAAGATGCCGAGCAGGATATTATTATGCAGGAAATGCGCGAGCAGGCAGCACAACAGCTGGTACGTAGCCTGTTGACCGTGAAGGGAAGCAAAAACATCGAGCAGAACAAAGAAACACCGCCCTCTGCTCCAGCCGCTCCCGCACGTTCATGACACGGATTTATCCTGAGCAACTCGCCGCGNAGCTCCGAGAGGGGCTGCGCGGTTGTTATCTGCTATTCGGCAACGATCCACTGCTGCTGCAGGAAAGTCAGGATCACATCTGCCATACCGCTCAACAGCAAGATTTTCACGAACAATTCCGGTTTACGCTGGATAACACGACTGACTGGGACGCCATTTTCGGCGCCTGTCAGGCGCTGAGCTTATTCTCATCACGACAGATATTGTCGCTGACACTGCCAGACTCCGGTCCCGGCGCGCCGATAGGCGAACAACTGGTGAAACTCGCCGGGCTACTCCATCCTGACGTTCTGCTGATTTTGCGCGGCGCCAAGCTCACCCGCGCTCAGGAGAACAGCGCCTGGTTCAAAGCCTTGTCGCAGAAAAGCATCTACGTGCCCTGCATGACGCCCGAGCAAGAGCAGCTTCCGCGCTGGGTCATGCAACGCGCCAAGAGTATGAAGCTGGAACTGGATGAGCCAGCCTGCCAGCTCCTCTGCTACTGCTATGAAGGCAACCTGCTGGCGCTGTCCCAGGCGCTGGAACGTCTATCTTTACTCTACCCCGACGGCAAACTTCCGCTGCCTCGTGTTGAACAGGCCGTCAGCGATGCCGCGCATTTTTCGCCGTTTCATTGGCTGGACGCGCTCCTGGCGGGAAAAAGCAAACGCGCCTGGCACATCCTGCACCAGCTACGTCTGGAAGAGTGCGAACCCGTCATTCTGCTGCGAACCGTGCAGCGTGAACTGTTGCTGCTGCTGCAACTGAAACGGCAGATGGTCGCCACCCCGCTGCGCACCTTGTTTGACCAACATAAGATTTGGCAAAACCGCCGCCCCCTGATGACGCATGCGTTGCAGCGCCTGTCGTTGGAACAGTTACAACAGGCCATCACCCTGCTTGCCAGGCTGGAAATCACCCTGAAACAGAATTATGGCCAACCTATTTGGGCAGAGCTGGAGACGCTGGCGATGATCTTGTGTGGAAAAGCCCTGCCCAATAGTCTGATTGAGGTCTACTGATTTGCCAATCCCGGATACCACTAGCGAACTGACCGCCTACTTCGGCGGTACGTTCGACCCCATTCACTTCGGTCACCTGCGCCCCGTCGCCGCGCTGGCGGCCGAAGTCGGACTGCGGCAGGTCGTCCTGCTGCCCAATAATGTTCCCCCTCACCGCGAACAACCTGAAGCCAACGCCCGCCAGCGTAAAGAAATGGCCACGCTGGCGATCGCGCATCACCCGCTTTTCCGCATCGATGACCGCGAACTCCAGCGGGAAACGCCTTCATACACGATTGAGACATTGGAAGCGTTAAGACAGGAAGCCGGGCCGACGGCACCTTTGGCGTTTATCATCGGTCAGGATTCGCTGCTCACGCTGCATCACTGGCATCGCTGGCAGGAAATGCTGTCCTATTGCCACCTGCTGGTATGCGCCCGCCCAGGCTATAGCCGCACGCTGGAAACCCCTGAATTGCAGCAATGGCTGACGTCCCGTCACACTACCGAGGTTAGCCAGTTGCATCAGCGTCCGCACGGGTTAATCTATCTGGCGAACACTCCGCTGCTCCCCATTTCTGCGACTGAAATCCGTCAGCGCAGGCAACAGGGGCGCGACTGCAGCGACCTTTTGCCCGCCCCCGTGCTGAATTATATAGACACACACGGGCTGTACCGATAGCGACGGCTTTATACCACTCAACATGACTGCATGGTATACTCCGCCGCTGGTTCGAACGGCAGGCAACCGGCCTGCCGCGGCAGACTCGCCACGCTTTTGCGCGCATGCTGAAAGCGACATCGCTCCGCCCATCAAGCTCAGGCTGATTAACATTACCCCAGGGGGAACATTTGCAAGGCCAAGCACTCCAAGACTTCGTTATTGATAAAATCGACGACCTAAAAGGTCAGGATATCGTGGCGTTGGACGTCACCAATAAGTCCAGCATCACAGACTGCATGATCATCTGTACCGGAACTTCCAGCCGCCACGTCGCGTCCATCGCCGACCACGTCGTGCAGGAATCTCGCGCCGCCGGTCTGCTCCCGCTGGGCGTAGAAGGCGAAGCGCTGGCTGACTGGGTTGTTGTCGACCTGGGCGACGTGATTGTCCATGTCATGCAGGAAGACAGCCGTCAACTGTACGAACTGGAAAAGCTCTGGAGTTGATATGAAACTGCAACTGGTCGCCGTGGGCACCAAAATGCCCGACTGGGTGCAGACCGGATTTAGCGATTATTTGCACCGTTTCCCAAAGGATATGCCACTGGAACTGGNGGAGATCCCTGCCGGGAAACGGGGCAAAAACGCCGATATTCGCCGCATTCTTGAGCGAGAAGGCGAACAAATGCTGGCCGCCGTGGGAAAAGGCAACCTGATTGTGACGCTGGATATTCCCGGCTCACAGTGGGAAACCCCGCAGTTGGCCCAACAGCTGGAACGTTGGAAACGGGACGGACGCAACGTGAGTTTGCTGATTGGCGGGCCGGAAGGCCTGTCGCCGCAGTGCAAGGCGGCGGCCGAACAGAGCTGGTCACTGTCCCCATTGACGCTGCCCCACCCGCTGGTGCGCGTGCTGGTGGCAGAGAGCCTATACCGTGCCTGGAGCATTACGGCTAACCATCCTTACCACCGGGAGTAAGGCGATACCATGAACTATCAGAACTGATCCTGCCGGATGAACATAGAGCGTAAACCTTTTCGTGATTATACGGCTGAGTCGGCCCTGTTTGTACGCCGCGCGCTGGTGGCGTTTTTGGGCATTCTGCTGCTGATCGGCATCCTCGTTGTCAATCTGTACCATCTACAGATTTCACGCTTTGACGACTACCGCACCCGTTCCAACGAAAACCGCATAAAGCTGGTCCCTATCGCGCCCAGCCGTGGCATTATCTATGACCGCAACGGCACGCCGCTGGCCCTGAACCGGACCATTTACCAGCTAGAGCTGATCCCCGAAAAGGTCAATAATCTCGAAGCCACGCTGGACGCACTGAAGCCCATCGCCGATCTTACCGACGAAGACCTGGATGCTTTCCGCAAAGAGCGCAAGCGTTCGCGCCGTTTCACCTCAATCGCGGTGAAAACCGGCCTGTCCGATGTGCAGGTCGCGCGCTTTGCGGTGAACCAATATCGCTTCCCCGGCGTTGAAGTCAAAGGCTACCAGCGCCGCTACTATCCCTACGGATCTGCGCTGACCCACGTCATCGGCTACGTATCCAAAATCAACGACCGGGATCTCGACCGGCTGGCGAAAGAGGACAAGCTGGCGGACTACGCGGCAACGCACGATATCGGCAAACTCGGCATTGAGCGCTACTACGAAGACCTGCTGCACGGCAAACCGGGCTATGAAGAGGTTGAAGTCAATAACCGCGGCCGCGTCATTCGCCAGCTGCATGAGCAGCCGCCGCAGGCCGGCAAAGATATCTATCTGACGCTGGATCTGAATCTACAGATTTACATCGAAAAACTGTTGGAAGGCAGCCGGGCCGCCGTCATCGTCACCGATCCGCGCGACGGCGGTCTTTTGGCGATGGTCTCTACGCCCAGCTACAACCCAAACCTGTTTGTCGACGGCATTTCAGGCAAAGATTATCGCACGCTGCTCAACGACCCCAACCGTCCGCTCATCAACCGTGCCACGCAAGGCGTCTATCCGCCGGCTTCTACCGTAAAACCCTATATCGCAGTTTCCGCGCTGACGGCGGGCGTCATTACGCCCAATACGTCGCTGTTCGACCCGGGTTGGTGGCAGCTTCCGGGTTCGGAAAAACGCTTCCGCGACTGGAAGAAATGGGGACACGGACGGCTTAATCTGACCAAAGCGCTGGAAGAGTCGGCGGATACCTATTTCTACCAGGTCGCCTACGATATGGGCATCGATCGCCTGTCTGAATGGATGACGAAATTCGGTTACGGGGACTATACCGGTATCGATTTGTCTGAAGAGCGCGCCGGGATCATGCCGACGCGCGACTGGAAAATGCGGCGATATAAAAAACCGTGGTATCAGGGCGATACCATCCCAGTCGGTATCGGTCAGGGCTACTGGACCGCAACGCCCATCCAAATGCTGAAAGCGCTGACGACGCTGATCAATGACGGTCAGGTTAAAACGCCGCATCTGCTCGCCAGCACGCAGGAGCATGGCGTCAAAGTGCCTTTCGCACAGCGAGAGCATACGCAGATTGGCGATATTCACTCGGGCTATTGGGAACTGGTCAAAGACGGCATGTATGGCGTAGCCAACCGCGCCAACGGCACTGCGCACAAAAGCTTTGCTGACTCGCCGTACAAAATCGCGGCCAAGTCCGGTACGGCGCAGGTATTCGGCCTGAAGGAAAATGAGACCTATAACGCTCATAAAATTGCTGAACGGCTGCGCGATCACAAGCTCATGGTAGCTTTCGCCCCGTACAATGACCCTAAAGTGGCCATGACCATCATTTTGGAAAACGGCGGCGCCGGACCCGCAGTCGGGACTATCGTGCGTCAGATCCTCGACCATATTATTTTGGGCGACAACAACGTCAATCTCCCGGTCGCGCCCCCCGCGCCTCCCGGCAGTGAAACTGAGTAGGCAAATTCATGACCGACAGCCAACAAAAAGGCTCATTTTGGACCAAGATCCATATTGACCTCCCGTTTCTACTCTGCGTACTGGCACTGCTCTCCTACAGCCTGATTGTCATGTGGAGCGCCAGCGGGCAGAACATTGATATGATGGAGCGCAAAGTCGCTCAATGCGTGCTCGGCCTGATTGTGATGATCATCATGGCGCAGATCCCGCCCCGTGTGTACGAAGGCTGGGCGCCCTACTTATATGTCGTGTGCGTGATCCTGCTGGTATTAGTGGACGTGTTCGGCCAGATTAGTAAAGGCGCGCAGCGCTGGTTGGATCTGGGCGTGGTCCGGTTCCAGCCGTCCGAGATCGCCAAAATTGCGGTTCCATTGATGGTATCGCGCTATATCAACCGCGATATGTGTCCTCCATCCCTGAAAAATACCGCCATTGCGCTGGCCTTGATTTTCGTGCCTACGCTGCTGGTGGCGGCGCAGCCTGATCTGGGAACGTCGATTCTGATCTGCGCGTCAGGCCTGTTCGTTCTCTTTCTCGCGGGGATGAGCTGGCGACTGATTGGCTTCGCCGCACTGCTGCTGGCCGCCTTCATTCCCATTCTTTGGTTCTTCCTGATGCACGACTATCAGCGAGATAGGGTAATGATGCTGCTGGACCCGGAAAGCGATCCTTTGGGGGCGGGTTATCATATTATCCAGTCCAAAATCGCCATCGGTTCTGGCGGCCTTTCCGGCAAAGGCTGGTTGCAGGGCACGCAGTCGCAGCTGGAGTTCCTGCCGGAACGCCATACCGACTTCATCTTCGCCGTTTTGGCGGAAGAGCTTGGCCTGATCGGCGTACTGATCCTGCTGACGCTTTATCTGTTCCTGATTATGCGCGGTCTGGTGATCGCCGCCAACGCGCAAAACTCCTTTGGCCGCGTCATGGTCGGCGGTTTGATGCTAATCTTCTTTGTCTACGTTTTCGTCAACATCGGCATGGTCAGTGGTATTCTGCCCGTGGTCGGTGTACCGCTGCCACTGGTCAGCTATGGCGGATCGGCTCTGGTGGTCTTGATGGCGGGATTCGGTATCGTCATGTCGATACATACTCACCGCAAAATGTTATCCAAAAGCTTATAGAGGTGGGCAATGCGTAAGAATTGGCTAGGAATTTTAGCGCTCGGTCTGCTGTTGTCTGGCTGTAGCGCCGAGACGGAACAGGCGAGGTCCGCGCCCGCCGCGCCGGCGGTTTACAACGGCCCTGTCGAAGAAATCGGCGGNGCGGAGCCGCGCTATGAACCATTTAATCCTTCCACAATGCAGGATTACACCGTTAACGGCCGAAGCTACAAAATCGTCAAAAATCCGCAGAACTTCAGCCAGACCGGTTTGGCGACCTGGTACGGTGAAGAACTCTCGGGTAACCGCACATCCATTGGCGAAGAGTTCGATCCCAATGCGCTGGCCGCCGCGCATCCTACTCTTCCCATTCCCAGCTATGTGCGCGTGACCAACCTCAGCAATGGGCGAAAACTGGTGGTCCGCGTCAACGATCGCGGCCCGTTCACGCCGGGTAGAATCATTGATTTGACGCGCGCCGCGGGTGAGCGACTGAATATATCCAACAATACCCGCGTCAAAGTCGACTTCATTAGCGTGGCGCCCGACGGTACGCTGTCAGGACCGGGCACTGTCGGCACCCGCGTGGCCAAGCAGAGCTTCGCCCTGCCCGAACGCCCTAACCTCAGTGCCAGCGGAATGAGCGCGCCGGTTATGTCCCCGGCAACCGGCAACGTCACCACACCGCCCGTCGCCGATACGGCCACAGACAACGCCGCCTCAGCCGTATCNCCAACCGCCAATTCGACCCCAAGCGGCGGATTCCTTGGCGCGCCTCAGCCGCTGCGCAGCGGCGTTCTGGAAACGCCCCAATCGACTGAGACAACGGCGGCCACGCCCGCAGTCGTGACGACGCCTACAGCTAGCGGCAACGTAGTGGTTCAGGTCGGTGCGCTCAAGGACTCACAACGCGCCGATGCCTGGCTGAGTAGTCTGAAAAGTCGCTTCAATGTCCAAGGTAATGTCACGCAGAACAATGGGCTGTATCGCGTTCAGTTAGGTCCGTTCACCAGCCGACAGCAGGCGCTAGAGCTACAGCAGCGGCTGGCAAGCGAAGCGCAGCAGCAGTCTTTTATCACGACGCTGTAGGCCGATACCCACCGGGGAAGCGAAAGTGACATCGTCTTTCCCCGTCAAGACGTCGCCCGGCGGGACCCTTCGGCAAAATTGCGTAACGTATTATCTGATGCCGCCCAGGATCTTCATCTGCTATAGTGTGACTCGTTTTTAACTCATACCCATGGATGTTGTTGTTCCATCATGAATACAGAAACCGCAACTCGTTTTATGCCACGCATCGTGCTGGGCTCACTACTGGCACTCTGTGCGTCGACCTTCGCCCACGCCGACGACGTCAACCTTAAAACCATGATCCCCGGCGTGCCGCAGATCGACGCCGAAGCTTATATTCTGATTGATTACAACTCGGGTAAAGTCCTGGCGGAAATGAACGCCGACACCCGTCGTAATCCGGCCAGTCTGACTAAAATGATGACCAGTTATGTCATCGGCCAAGCCATCAAGGCGGGGAAAATCACCCCTAACGATGTTGTGACCATCGGTAAAGATGCCTGGGCGACCGGCAACCCGGAGTTTCAGGGATCTTCTCTGATGTTTCTGAAGCCCGGAGACCGCGTCAGCGTCTCTCTGCTTAACAAAGGGATTATTCTGCAGTCGGGCAACGACGCCTGCGTCGCCATGGCGGACTATGTCGCCGGCAGTCAGGACTCGTTCGTCAACCTGATGAACAACTACGTTAACGCGCTGGGCCTGCAAAATACCCAGTTCAAAACCGTACACGGACTGGATGCCGAAGGGCAGTACAGTTCAGCTCGGGATATGGCGCTTATCGGGCAGGCGCTGATCCGCGACGTACCGGACGAGTACGCGACCTATAAAGAAAAAGAGTTCACCTTCAACAACATTCGTCAGACCAACCGTAATGGACTGCTGTGGGATTCCAGCCTGACTGTAGACGGAATCAAAACCGGCCATACCTCTTCCGCTGGTTACAACCTCGTCGCCTCAGCGACCGAAGGTCAGACACGCCTGATTTCCGCCGTGCTTGGCGGTCGGACATTCAAAGGCCGTGAAACGGAAAGTAAAAAACTGCTGACCTGGGGCTTCCGTTTCTTCGAGACCGTGGCGCCGCTGAAATCCGGCAAAGAGTTCGCGTCAGAACCGGTCTGGTTCGGCGACAGCGATCGCGTTGCGCTGAGCGTAGAAAAAGATGTTTACATGACCATCCCGCGCGGTCGAATGAAAGATCTGAAAGCCAGCTATGTGTTGAACAACACTGAGCTGCACGCGCCGCTGAGCAAAAATCAGGTCGTCGGCACCATCAACTTCCAGTTGGATGGCAAGACCATTGAACAGCGCCCGCTGGTGGTGATGAACGAAGTGAAAGAAGGCGGCATTTTCAGCCGACTGATGGACTATGTGAAGCTCATGTTCCACCGCTGGTTCAGCTGATCCCCTCTTGTTTTCGGGCATAAAGCCCCCATATCACACGGATAACCACACTCCCGCCTTGGCGGGAGTTATACTTTTTATCGTCTTACCGTTAGAAAACCACTCTGGAGTATCTTAATGAAAACCAAACTCAACGAACTGCTTGAATTCCCCTGCTCCTTTACCTATAAGGTGATGGGTCTGGCGCAGCCGGAGCTCGTCGATCAGGTGGTTGAAGTCGTACAGCGTCATGCGCCGGGTGACTACACGCCGCAAATCAAACCCAGCGCGAAGGGCAACTNCCATTCGGTTTCCATCACGATTAACGCAACGCACGTCGAGCAGGTTGAGACGTTGTACGAAGAGCTGGGCAAAATCGACATCGTACGTATGGTGCTTTAATTTCGTCGACGATTTCCACCGGAAGACCAGCGCAGACAACAAGCGCTATTCGCCCCCACGGCGGTATCCAGTATACTGACCGCCATTCATTCCCGACTCTGAAGATGACGCCAGTGGAACAAAACAAGATCATCATACGTCAGCTAGGCTTACTCCCTTACGAGCAAGTATCCTTGGCGATGCACCACTTCACCGAACGACGCGATGGCGACAGCGCTGACGAGCTATGGCTGGTTCAGCACTCCCCGGTGTTTACGCAGGGACAGGCGGGCAAGGCGGAACACGTGCTGACGCCGGGAGATATCCCGGTCATCCAGAGCGACCGCGGGGGACAAGTCACCTATCATGGCCCGGGCCAGCAGGTGATGTATGCAATGATTGACATTAAACGCCGCAAAGTCGGTGTCCGTCAGTTGGTCAGCGCGATTGAACAGACTGTCGTCGATACGTTGGCGCATTTCGAGATCGAAGCGCACGCTCGCCCGGACGCCCCTGGTGTGTATGTCGGCGATAAAAAAATCTGCTCGCTTGGCTTGCGCATTCGGCATGGCTGCTCATTTCATGGTCTGGCGCTTAATATTGCGATGGATTTGTCGCCTTTCCAGCGCATCAATCCGTGCGGTTATGAGGGTATGCAAATGACGCAGATCCGCGATCTCATACCCAGCGCGACCATCGAGGAGACGGCCCCCGTCCTGACCGCCGCCTTTATGCGGCTACTCGGGTACACAGAGAGCGAATGGATAGACTGGGCGTGGGAACAGCAGGGAGAACCGCAGCCGACGGCGTATTTTTCGTCCGGCCGCCCGGCATAATCATTACATTCCATTTACACTAATGATGCTTTTTGCCTGTTCGAGGGCTGATTGTCACCGGGCAATGATGATATAATTTTGTGAGTTTTTTAAAAAAAAGTTTAACGACTCACGCGATTCATGAATTAGTCGTTAATTCATGACAGCGATTCAGAACTGGAACTTACGCAAACATGAGTAAACCGATTCAGATCGAACGTGGCGTAAAATACCGCGACGCCGATAAACTGGCCTTGATTCCTGTACGGACCGTTGCCGTTGAACGCCAGGATATGCTGCGCAAACCCGAATGGATGAAGATTAAACTCCCTGCCGACTCAAGCCGGATCAAGGGGATTAAAGATGCCATGCGCCGCAATGGACTGCATTCGGTTTGTGAAGAAGCCTCCTGCCCTAACCTGGCTGAATGTTTTAACCACGGTACGGCCACCTTCATGATCCTCGGCGCAATCTGTACCCGCCGCTGCCCTTTCTGCGATGTTGCGCATGGCCGACCGATAGCGCCCGACGCCAATGAACCGGAAAAGCTGGCGCAGACGATCCACGATATGGGTCTGCGTTATGTCGTTATCACATCGGTAGACCGTGATGATCTGCGTGATGGCGGCGCTCAGCACTTCGCCGACTGCATTAGCGCTATCCGTCGTAAAAGTCCGCAGATTAAGATTGAAACGCTGGTGCCGGACTTCCGCGGCCGGATGGATCGCGCGTTGGAGATTCTTAATGCCAGCCCGCCGGACGTCTTCAACCACAACCTCGAAAACGTACCACGTCTATATCGTCAGGTCCGTCCCGGCGCCAACTATGAGTGGTCGCTTAAACTGCTGGAAAACTTCAAGACCGCGCATCCGGACATCCCGACGAAATCGGGTCTGATGGTAGGACTGGGNGAAACCAATGAAGAGATTGTGGAAGTGATGCGCGATCTGCGTCGTCACGGCGTGACAATGCTCACGTTAGGTCAATATCTGCAACCCAGCCGTCACCATCTTGCAGTGAAACGCTATGTGCCGCCGGAAGAGTTTGATGAGATGAAACAGGAAGCGCTGGCGATGGGGTTCACCCATGCCGCTTGCGGGCCTTTCGTACGTTCGTCCTACCACGCCGACCTGCAGGCGAAAGGCGAAGAGGTCAAATAATCGGTCTATCCGGCAATAACTCATTACAGTTTGCCGGCGAGGAACCAGGACTGAGCGGACGGGTCCCGTCCGCTGCACGCCCGGCATCATCCGAAAATGATTATTCCTTATTGCGCACGTCGTTGAGCGCAGCAGGTTCTTCCGGAGTCGGTGTTTTAGCCGGAGTCTGGTCGTCGTTCATGGCTTTTTTGAAGCCCTTGATCGCCGCGCCCAGGTCGCCGCCCAGGCTACGCAGTTTGTTGGTGCCGAAGAGCAGAACGATCAATGCGCCAATCACCAACAGTTTGGCAATGCTGATACCTTCCATAAATACCTACCTGATTTTATACGCTGGGACAGCCAGCACTTGTGCCTTGTCCCGTTTTAAGACGGCCTTCATCATAATACAACGGTCATCTGTAACAAAATAAGACCGGCACTCCCGTACCTCGGCGCAATCCATTAGCCGAAGTGACCTTTACAGCGTAATACAGGTGATTCGAAGCGGCTATGATTCAGAACAGGTAATTGGCGGCGCGCACGTTGAATTCGCTCCAAACTCAGATCGGCATAGAGCAGCGCGGGTTCTTCCGTTGCCTGTGCAATAACGATCCCCATAGGATCGACCACCATACTATTGCCAATATTCTTGACGCCGCACTCGCCCACGGCGATCAGGTAACAGGTATTTTCCAGCGCACGGGCTCTATTTAATAGCTCCCAATGCATCTCTTTATGCGCGCCTTTCACCCAAGCGGCGGGAAGCACCAGTGCATCGGCACCTTTATACGCCAGCATTCGCGCCATCTCCGGAAAACGCAGATCGTAGCAGACCATCATGCCAACCTTCACCCCGTCAATGTCGATCACAGGTGGAAGTATCCCCCCCGGAGTGACACGTTTAGACTCTTGCCAAGAGAAGGCATCGTAGAGATGGAGCTTGTGGTAATGCGCCAAAACTTCCCCCTGACGCAGAACCAGCAATGTGTTGTACACTCGGTCCTCTTCCGCTGGAGTGTGCAGGGTGAAGACAACGGTAAGAGGTGAAGATTCGCTGGCCGAGAGGAGCTGGCTCACAAAAGGCCCGTTTATCGGCTGGGCGTGATTGATTCCCCACTCAGCATCGGCGTCATCTCGCGCCAGCACCGCCTCCGGCAGCACCAGCAGGCTGGCTCCCGCCGCTGCTGCCTCATTTATCAGCCTGATGCACGTATTCGCGTTATCCTGCCACTGCCGCTGTACGGCAAACTGGCCCAGCGCAACTTTCATAGCATTCCCTCACTTGGTGAGTCACAAACTGCGATAAACCGTCGCCCGATGCTCTTCCCTACAAAAACGCGGCGCTAACGGGTAAACTTCGGCTGTTTGCCATCGAGATGACATTCCTTCATAACCGCTTTTTGGCTATTGATGTCTACGCCTTCTCGAACCCAGGGCCTAGCGAATGCCCATTCTTTCGAGATTAGCCCAACTTGCTTTGGAAATAAAAGATGTCCATGTACGCTAATTTATTTGCTGTTTTTTTCGGTGGTGGCATTGGCTGCGTCGCACGCTGGCTGCTGAGCCTGCGTTTTAACAGCGGCGCGTCGGGAATACCTACCGGAACACTGATGGCCAACCTGATTGGCGCTGCCATCATTGGGGCTGCGGCAAGCTATTTCATTCGTTTGCCGGATTTGCCTTCGCATTGGAAACTGGTGGTGACGACCGGTTTTTGTGGCGGCTTNACGACGTTCTCAACGTTCTCAGTGGAAATGCTTGGAATGATTCAAGAAGGTCAGTGGTTAACGGCGGGATTTTATATGGTGTTGAGTTTTGTTGGTTCGCTGGCGCTGGCCGCGCTCGCTTTTTCTCTCGTTAGCTGGCTCGCGACTCACTGAAAAATAAAAACCCGCCAATAGGCGGGTTTTTTAGAAATCGGTATAATTAAATAGCGATAACGTTAGCAGCAGAAGGACCTTTTGCACCGCTAGTGATTTCAAACTCTACACGCTGACCTTCAGCCAGAGTTTTGAAGCCATTGCTCTGGATGGCAGAGAAGTGTACGAACACGTCTTTGCTACCATCTTCAGGAGTAATGAAACCGAATCCTTTGGACTCATTAAACCACTTAACGCTACCTGTAATCTTAGACATCAAACTTACCTTTAACATGAATGAAAGACACAAACTCTGTGTCATGCACAGTACAGCAATAGATGAAGCATTTGTCCAGCTGAACATCGACGAAATGCAATAAAAAGCGTTAAAAAATTCGACCAGCGCCTTTTATGACCTGCATTCGCCCGCAATATGCTTTTTACAACTAACTAACGCCATTTTTTATTCAATTTTTGGGATAAGAAAAAACAGGTTGGAAAGGACCGTCCGCGGCGATAACGCATTTTTAGCTAAAGGTGAAGCGCAAAATTCATACAACGCTTCCCTGACAAAACCACGACGTCCGAAATGGCAGGCNAAATAAACGGGCCTCAAATAATAGCCTCTTTTATTTACTCAGGTTTCCTCATTTCTTCAGCAACCGCTCAATCCACACCGGTTTTAACGTGGCGAACGACCGCCCGGTTCCTGAGCCGCCCCCAGGTTGACATGAAAAAACGCCCATAGATTGGTATGGTATCGGACCTGAATTAAACGGTATGATCTGCATACTAATTCCTAATAAAAAACAAAGGGTTTATTAGCCATGACGACCATGTACGGTATCAAGAACTGTGACACCATCAAAAAGGCCCGCCGTTGGCTGGAGGCCCACCAGATCGACTATCGTTTTCATGACTACCGGGCGGATGGACTGGACGATACTCTGCTGCAATCGTTTATCGATAGCCTGGGCTGGGAACCGCTGCTGAACAAGCGCGGTACCACCTGGCGCAAACTGGACGAAACCCGACGAGAGGCGATCGATAATTCCGCTGCGGCAAAAGCTGTTATGCTGGAGCAGCCAGCACTCATCAAACGTCCTTTACTGGTTAACGAGGATGGGAAAACGCTGCTCGGCTTCAGCGACGACAGCTACCAGCAATTTTTTGCGGAGGAGAAATAACGTGTCCTGCCCCGTCATCGAACTCGCTCAGCAGTTAATTAAGCGCCCTTCCCTCAGCCCGGACGACGCCGGCTGCCAAACGCTCATGATTGAACGCCTTGAAGCCATCGGCTTTACCGTCGAAAAGATGAATTTCGGTGAAACACAGAACTTCTGGGCCTGGCGCGGGACTGGCGAAACGCTGGCCTTTGCCGGACACACCGACGTGGTTCCGAGCGGAGACGCCAGCCAATGGCAACATCCTCCCTTCGAACCCACGATTAGCGACGGTATGCTGTATGGCCGTGGCGCGGCGGATATGAAAGGATCGCTGGCGGCGATGGTCGTCGCCGCTGAACGCTTCGTCGCCGCGAACCCTCAGCATCAAGGCCGGCTTGCCTTTTTAATCACCTCAGACGAAGAGGCCGACGCGACGCACGGCACCGTCAAGGTGGTGGAAGCGCTGATGGCGCGTCAGGAGCGTCTGGACTACTGTCTGGTCGGCGAACCCTCCAGCACCAGCCGGGCGGGCGATGTCGTCAAGAATGGCCGTCGCGGCTCGATTACCGCCAACCTGCGTATCCACGGTATTCAGGGGCATGTCGCCTATCCTCACCTGGCCGACAATCCGGTCCACCGTGCGCTGCCGGCGTTAAACGAACTGGTCTCCACCGTATGGGATGAAGGCAACGAGTTCTTCCCGCCTACGAGTATGCAGATCGCCAATATCGAAGCCGGCACGGGAAGCAACAACGTGATCCCCGGCGAACTGCAGGTTCAGTTCAATTTCCGTTTTAGTACAGAGCTGACGGACGAAACCATCAAACAGCGCGTCGCCGAGCTGCTGGACCGACATCAGCTGAACTATACTTTGGACTGGTGGTTATCGGGTCAGCCATTTCTGACCGCACGCGGCGCGTTAGTGGATGCCGTCGTCAACGCGGTCGAGCACTACAGCGAAATCACCCCGCAGTTGCTGACCACCGGCGGCACCTCAGATGGCCGCTTTATCTCCCGAATGGGCGCGCAGGTGGTGGAGTTGGGACCTGTGAACGCCACCATTCATAAAGTGGACGAGTGCGTCAACGCAGCCGATTTACAGCTGCTGAGCCGTATGTATCAACGGATTATGGAGCAATTGATCGCATGATCACCCATGCCATGCTGACCGGAAAGAGTGACCAGCATCTGACGACGCTGACGGGTCAGCATCGCCTGCAGCCCGGCGCGGTACACGCCTTTCAGGCGCTACAGCGGGAAGCGCGACAGGCGGGATTTAATCTCCAGCCCGCCAGCACCTTTCGCGACTTTGAACGTCAACGGCTGATATGGAACGGCAAATTTACCGGACAGCGGCCGCTGTTATCGCACGACAGCCAACCGGTGGACGCCCTGTCGATGGACGTCCCGGAACGCTGCGAGACGATCTTAAGGTGGTCCGCTCTGCCCGGGGGAAGCCGACACCATTGGGGCACCGATCTGGATGTGTACGATCCCGATCGGCTGCCGTCGGAACAATCCTTGCAGCTCGAACCCTGGGAATATGAATCCGGCGGTTACTTTTTCGAGCTGAACCACTGGCTGACCGAGCACATGGGGGCGTACGATTTTTATCGCCCCTATGTCCATGACAAAGGTGGCGTCGCCATTGAACCCTGGCACATTAGCTATCTGCCGCTGGCCCGAGAGGCTATGGCGTTGCTGTCGCCGGACATCATTCTTGAGGCCTGGGTAGGTGAAGACGTCGCCGGTTATGACTGGCTGAAACCCCACCTTCCCACGCTGTTTACCCGATTTATACACGCTGTCGATGAGGCATAATATGGCATGGCTGGCTGATTACTGGTGGATCATTCTGCTGATACTGGTGGGAATGTTAATCAACGGGATCAAAGATTTACGTCGAGTAGATTACAAACGGTTCCTGAAAGACAAGCCCGAACTACCGCCTCACCGCGACAATAATGCGCAGTGGGATGAAGAGGATGATTGGCCGAAAGATAAGAAACAAGATAAAAAACAAGACGAAAAATAGTCTGCCCGTCCTGTTTGCCCCTCTTCCGCGTCAACCGTGAAAACGCAGGCGCGGAGCCCGCCGCAATGCGCCTTGTCCCCTTGCCAAGCCCCGCCAACGCGGTATGACTCGCGTTGATGCCGCTCTGCATTTGCCGAATAGCGAATGGTCACAATAAAGCGAGGCAGGACGCGCTGAATGCGTTGGCGAAATAGCGGCCGATTTCGGCCATCGACGCCGGGTTATCCCCTACGCCATGAAAAATGAGGAATAACGGCGGGGAGCGGAAGGCTGTTGTACCCACAACGTATTCACGTTTCATAAGTTCTCTCCGGGCCGTTATTAGCATCACTGTATGCCCGACGCCAATCGCTCGATATTGAGGTTTACTGAACGACTTGTTGGCATCATCCTGCACGGCGCCATGATGGCGCGCAGAGACGTCAACAGCAGAGAGAAACTACGTCAGCCATTGCCGAGCGTGTTGGAGAGCGTCGTTATCGCAATGTGACAGGGCCTGCGCCGTCTCTTCCCGCCAGCGGCGCAGCAAGGCTTTTTTGCCGCTCAGCCCCAACCGCTCAACACATACGCTTTCCGGCACGCCGTCATCCAGCCAAAGCCTTAGCGCAGGCAGCGTCAGCGAAGTATGGGTCAGCAGTCGGCCCAGTGAGGCCAGGCTTGACTGAGGAGGACGATGTGCAAAAGCGAATCCGTACAGATTAAGCCAGTCGGCCTCATCCAGCGTATTCTCGTCGTCCAGATCGATAGGCAGCGTCAGCCCAATGTTCCGTCGCAGCCAGCGCCAATCGCGAGCCAACTGTCGCGTGGCCTCGTGTGCCAGCGCCATACCAGCATCGCTCAGCGGTAATAACGCCATCGCGCTATAGCAGCCGCTGCTGGCTTCAATATGACTGCCTATCCGCGCCAGACAAAAACTGCAGCGCTGCCAGAATTGCCACAGCGCCGGATCATAGCCGAAGCTGACCGACAGAAAGTCCAGGCCCGCTTGCTCGCCTTGCCGCTGCTGTTCCCGCACCAATGCCAGTCCGATGCCTTCTCGTCTCGCAGAAGGCAGGACGGCAATACGGCTAATACGCCGGGAGCGTAGTTGCGGCGCTGTCCACAAATTGCCGTGGGCCGCCAGCGACTGCGCGACCAGATTGCCGCGCGGCCGTCGACGTCCGGCCCATACGTCGCGGGCCAGCTCGGCGTCCAGCCCGCCCTCATCCACCGACCAGATGACGCCGCACAGGTTTTCGCCGCTACGAGCTGCGGTAAGGTGCATACCGGGGGCATCCAGCAGACGACGCAAGTCTAACGGCGAAGTTCGGTAGTGCGCGCTGCACAGCAGGCCGTAGCACTGTTCCAGACGGGCCGGAAAGCGTGTCCAATCGGCGGGTTCGTCGCGGACCAGCGTGACAGGCGATGTTAAACGCTGCCCCTCCAGACGGTTCTCAGCCTGAAACAGCATGACGTGGTCCAGCAAACGCTCCAGCGGATCGTCGGTGGACCAGCGCAGCGGTTCACTCAGTTCCAACATTCGACAATCAGGCAATCCGGCACAAAATTTAATCCAGAAACCGCGTCCGGTGCCTTCGTAGCCCAGCACGGTGGTCGTCATCAGCACATGCGGAAAAAAGGACACTAATTCATTGAGGACTGAAAACGGGAGCGCCGCCGCTTCGTCAATCAACAGCCACTCAGCACCACCGCCGTGCTGGCGACAGTGCGCCAACAGGCTATCTGGGGACCAGAAGGAGGGCGCATCGCCAGACTGGCGCAGCAAGACATCGCTGGCCGCACGGGAAGGCGCAACCACCCAACAGCGTTCGCGACATTGTTGCGCGAACAGCCCTGCCACCGTGGATTTTCCGCGTCCTCTTGGAGCGGTAATGACATAAGCCGCATGTCGAGCGGCCTGTAGCTGTCGCAGAATATCCTGCTGACCTTGCGTGGGTCTGCCGTCCGGCGCATGCCACGCAGGCCGGATGCGAGTCGGCGTCAGGTTAAATGGCATCGACTGCCGCCAAAGCGCGGCTTCGCCGTCAGACACCAGCGCCGCACGCAAACGGCGGATGAACGCGGGCGTCGCGATCGCTTCCGTACTTTCGCTCCAGCGCAAGCTGTCCGCATCCGGGCAGTTTGGCCAGGCCTCCCATTCAGGGACCAATAGCAGCAGCCAGCTTCCGGCCTTGAGGGTGCCCGCCAGGATCGCCAACGCCTCTGCGTCCACTCCATCGTGGGCGTCAAATACGCCGTGCAGGAACTCCTGCCCCAGCTTCCCTTTCAGTTGAGACGGCGCCAGCGCCGTTTTGCCGACCCACGGCCAGTCGCCGGGCAGCGCCTGACGCACGGTCTGGGCCTGCGTTATGCACCACTCGCGATCGCCGCTAATCGTGAGCACACGGCGAATGCCCGCCAGCGACATCGCCGATTGCGCGGCGACAAGCGCGTCAAGAGCAGAGCGCGACATCTCCGACAAAACCTCAGCCGCCCTTACCGACCAGCAACGACAGCAGCCCGGCGGCAATCAGCGGGCCGNCCGGGACGCCGCGGAATAATGCCACCCCCATCACCGTACCCACCAATAATCCAGCCACGACCGAAGGTTGGCTCGACATCAGCGCAACGCCACGGCCCCCCAGCCAGGAAACCATCACGCCGATCAACACCGCCAGCAGCGATTTCCAGTGCAGGAACGAGTGTATGACCTCTCCCGCGCTGATTTTTCCGCTGGCGATGGGCGCCATCACGCCTATCGTCAATACCAGCACGCCAACGGTCAGGCCGTATTTCTCCACCCAGGGAAAATAGTGATTCAACGGCGTGATGCGTACCGCCAGCAGCGCCAGAATGGCCAGCGTCACGGTCATGTTGTGGCTAATGATGCCAAGCGCGGCCAGCGCCAGTAAAATTAATAGCGTCGGGTCTAAATAGGCCATGAAAATTCCTTGCGGGGAAAAACAGAAAATACGGCGGGCAATAATACCACCGATCATGATGGGACCGGCGTTCAATCTCAGGCGGAGTGGCGGTACAGTCGAACAACGGGAGCGCCGTCAGGTTTTGAGTGCCTGACGGCAAAACGAAAACGATTGCTTTTTTAGTCTAAAGAAACGCCGATACGGCGGGCAACTTCCTCATAGGCTTCGATCACTCCCCCCAGGCTCTGGCGGAAACGGTCTTTATCCATCTTATCCAGCGTGTTTTTGTCCCACAGACGGCTGCCATCCGGCGAAAACTCATCACCCAGCACCACTTCGCCCTTGAACAAACCAAATTCCAGCTTGAAGTCCACCAGAATCAGCCCGGCATCATCAAACAGCTTGCTGAGAACATCATTCGCCTGATAGCTCAGCGCCTTCATGCGCGCCAGGTGCTTTGCGCTTACCCAGCCGAAGGTCTCGCAGTAAGACTCGTTGACCATAGGATCGTGCATGGCGTCATTCTTCAGGAACAGATCAAACAGCGGCGGATTTAGAATTTCGCCTTCTTTGATGCCCAGACGTTTCACCAGCGAACCCGCGGCACGGTTACGAATCACGCATTCAACCGGCACCATATCCAGTTTTTTTACCAGCACTTCGGTATCGGACAGCAGACGCTCCATCTGAGTCGGAATACCGGCTTCTTCCAGCTTGCTCATAATGAAGTGATTGAACTTGTTGTTCACCAGCCCTTTACGATCAAACTGCTCAATGCGCTGACCATCTAACGCTGACGTATCATTGCGAAACTGCAGCACCAGCAGATCGGGATCGTCCGTGGTGTAAACCGTTTTTGCTTTTCCGCGATACAACTCAGCTAGCTTTTGCATCTTTATTACTCCACACAGTGAGGGCCATCCGCGCCTGGCCCGTGATAGTTAACGCGTTGACAATAGAATAAAAAAGGGCCGGATCATCCGGCCCTGAACACTTATCGATTAAACGCTGCTTGGAACACCGCCACCAACGCGTCGTTTTGCGACTGGGTGAGCGTATGTCCTTTCGAGTCGATGAACTGCAGGCTGCTGCGGTTGCCGAGATCGCCGACCTGCAACTTATAATCTCCGTTCATCAGCTGCGGATCTTTCGCACCCAGCGAATCCCAATGGTCGCTGCCCGGCGAGCGGTAGGTCACTGAGACCGTACCCTGAGGACGGCTGCGATCGTTCACCGTCATCCCGCTATTTTCCAGCGCCTTCGGCAGGCGGTCCCAGACCTGAACATAGCTTCCGCGCACCACGATCAACGGCAGGCCGGCATCGTCGGCAGCGCTCTGGACATCCAGAGCCTGACTTCCGCGATGAGACTGCGCATTTTCACGGGCAGACACCGCCTTCTCCAGGCCATCGGATAACGAGTTCATCATCTGGCTCGTGTAGCGTTGCGTCAGGAAGGCATCATCCAGCGTTGCGTTGTTCTGCTGCAGGGCGAGGAGTTTCACGCCCAGCGCCAGCTGATAGCCCTGAGGCTTCAACGACACTTCATAACGCGCCTGATAAGGCGGTTCTTTCTCTTCTTCGGAACTCCAGCTGATCCAGCCGGTGGTCAGCGTCTGGCTGGCATCCTGACGATTGTCGATGGTGTAGCCTTTGGACTGCATCACCTGAATGAGCTGGGACCACAGCTGGCTGTTCTGAGCGCTGTTTTCCAGCAGCAGGGTCGCCGTATTTCCACTCACCTGACCGCGTGATCCGTTTAGCAACGCCAGCGATTGCATCGGCGGACGAATATCCAGATTCTTACCCACCAGACCGTTTTGATTAATCGGCGGGACGTCGTAGTCACCGTTCTGCAACGGCAGAATCATGCCGGACGGGACATTCAGCGCACGGTGCTCCGGCGTCTGCAGGTAGGACTCATCACCGTTGACCTGACGCTTGTAGCGTTGATCGTTGGTACAGGCTGTCAGCAGCGTGATCAGCGAAAGGCTGACCACGGTTGCCACCATTGACTTTTGCAATGAAGAACTCATTCAATCTCCCTAACGATTACAGCAAACCAGACTGCTTCAACGCCTGCCCTACCGCCTCACGACCACTGTCGGTCAGAGGCGTCATTGGCAGACGCAGCGTGTCGGTCGCTATCAATCCCAATGCCTTACAGGCCCACTTCACCGGAATCGGATTGGGTTCTACAAACAGTTTCTGATGAAGCGGCATCAGCCGTTGGTTAAGACGACGGGCTTCAACAAAGTTGCCTCGCGCGGCCAGCGAGCACATTTCCGCCATTTCACGAGGGGCGACGTTCGCCGTAACGGAAATCACCCCGTGACCGCCTAGCTGCATGAAGTCCAGACCAACGTCGTCGTTGCCGCTCAGCAACACGAAGCTGTCATCAACCAGTGCTTGGATCTGAGTCACCCGGCTTAAGTTCCCCGTCGCCTCTTTAATTCCAACAATATTTTTGATGGCGGCAAGGCGAGCGACGGTTTCAGGCAGCAGATCGCAGCCGGTACGGGAGGGCACATTATAGAGGATCTGAGGCAGGTCGGTATGTTCGGCAATCGCTTTAAAGTGCTGGAACAGTCCTTCCTGAGTCGGTCGATTGTAATACGGCGTCACCGTCAGACAACCGGCGATGCCGCTGTCGTTGAAACGTTGGGTCAGGGAGATGGCTTCCGCCGTGGAATTGGCGCCAGTACCGGCGATAACAGGGATGCGTCCGTCGCACAGGTCCAGCGTCAACATCACCACGTCCCCATGTTCATCATGGCTTAGCGTGGCGGACTCTCCAGTGGTCCCAACCGAAACAATTGCCGATGTTCCGCTAGCGACATGATAATCGATTAATTTTTTCAAAGCTGCGCGATCGACCGCGCCTTTGGCGTCCATCGGTGTAATCAGAGCAACACTACTTCCCGTAAACATTGGCCATCCCCTCCCAAAACAAGTGCCTCATGGTACTTTTGACATCCATGCAAAAGCAAGCGCGCAAGCGCCGTTGTCTGCGCTTGGCAGCCGGTTTTTTTTATGTGTACCATGTAGATCTCAACACATTGAACAGGAAGCGCCATTTTGCCTAGCCCTCAAGAACACTATCTGGTCGTCACTGCGCTGGGGGCCGATCGCAACGGCATCGTCAATACGATTACGCGTCATGTCAGCAGCAGCGGCTGCAACATTGAAGATAGCCGTCTTGCCATGCTGGGCAAAGAGTTCACCTTTATCATGCTGCTGTCCGGCAGTTGGAACGCCATCGCCCGAATTGAGTCCACGCTGCCGATCATCGGCGCCGAGCTGGAACTGCTGATCGTCATGAAACGCACGGAGTCGCATGCACGTCCGCCGATGCCCGCCACAGTTTGGGTCAAGGTGGAGGTCGTCGATTCCCCGCATATTATCGAGCGGTTTACCGACCTGTTTGACTCTCACCAGATGAACATCGCCGAACTGGTTTCCAAAACTCAGCCGGCCATCGGAGACGCTATGCCGAAACTGTACATTCAGATCACCGCGCACAGTCCGGCCGCGCTGGACGGTTCAATTATCGAGCCAGCCTTTCATCAGCTATGTACAGAACTGCAAGCACAAGGCAGTATTAGCGTGGTGAACTATCCACAGCATGAAAAAAGAGATGGAGAGTAGTGATGAGCACACTGAAAGCCGGCGATATCGCCCCCCAATTCAGCCTGCCCGATCAGGATGGCGAACCCATTAGCTTGACCGACTTCCTGGGACAGAGGGTCTTGATTTACTTCTATCCCAAAGCCATGACGCCGGGTTGCACCGTGCAAGCCTGCGGTCTACGCGACAATATGGACGACCTGAAGCACTATGGCGTTGAAGTTCTCGGCATCAGCACGGATAAACCCGAGAAATTGTCACGCTTCGCGGAAAAAGAGTTGCTGAACTTTACGCTGCTGGCGGATGAAGACCATCAGGTGGCCGCACAATTCGGCGTCTGGGGCGAGAAATCGTTCATGGGGAAAACCTATGACGGCATTCACCGTATCAGCTTCCTGATCGACGCGGAAGGCAAGGTGGAAAAAGTCTTCGATAATTTCAAAACCAGCAATCACCACGACATCGTGCTGAGCTATCTTAAAGGCGAATAATCGTCTTCAAGGCTTGCAAGTTCCGCCGGTACGCACGCTTCGTACCGGCTATCTTCCCTTCTCACACCTTCCACGCTTGCATTCATCCAGCCTTTCAATACTTAGGATTTCCTTTGCAGGCGACCTCTGGCTAAGATGAAGACCATGATAACGATTTCGCCCCGTTCATAAGGTGGTACGCACAATGGCTAACCGACTTCACCAAACGGTGATGGCGATGCTGGCGACAACGCTGCTTGCCAACGGCCCAATCGCCGTCAGCGCCGACGTTCAGGATCGTTTGCCGGATATCGGTACGACGGCAGGCGCTACGCTCAGTATCAATCAGGAACTGGAAATGGGGGATTTTTATCTGCGCAAACTGCGTGCAGGCGCGCCGCTGGTCAACGATCCCCTGCTTTTACAGTACATCAACCAGCTGGGTAACCGGCTGGTCAAATCCGCCGACTCCGTACGGACGCCGTTTCACTTCTTCCTGGTCAACAACGACGAGATCAACGCCTTCGCCTTTTTCGGCGGCAATGTCGTGATCCACTCAGGCCTGTTTCGCTATGTCGAGAACGAAAGCGAGTTGGCCTCGGTGCTGGCGCATGAAATCTCTCACGTCACCCAACGCCATCTGGCGCGCGCTATCGAATCCCAGAGAAGCAGCGCGCCGCTGACCTGGGCGGGCGCGCTGGGGTCGATCCTACTGGCGATGGCGAATCCTCAGATGGGGATGGCGGCGCTCAGCGGAACGCTGGCGGGCGCTCAGCAAGGCGTGATCAGCTTCACGCAGGCAAATGAACAGGAAGCCGACCGCATCGGCATTCAGGTGCTGCAACGCGCGGGGTTCGATCCGCAGGCGATGCCTGATTTCCTTCAGCGTCTGGCCGATCAGACGCGCTATGCCACCACGCCGCCGGAAATGCTGCTCACTCACCCATTGCCGGAAAGCCGGCTGTCCGACTCTCGCAACCGCGCCAACCAGATGCGCTCGACGCCGGTCCATTCGTCGCAGGATTTCCTGTTAGCGCGTATTCGCGTACTGACGATGTACGCGTCGGACGACAACCCGATCGCCGCCACGCTGCTCAGCAACTGGGAAAAAGGCAATGTCCGCGAGCGAGAGGCGGCGCAGTATGGCCGGGCCATTCAGGCATACCAGACCAAGAAATACGATAGCGCTCGCGCGGCTCTCCAGCCCTTGCTCGATAAATCGCCCGCCGATCCGTGGTTTCTGGACCTGATGACCGATATCGACATTGGGCAGCAGCGCGCGTCGCAGGCCATCGCGCGCCTGCAGAAAATACCGGACGCCCAGGTCAACCCGGTGCTGCAGCTCAATCTGGCGAACGCCTATGTGGAAGGCCATCAGGCCGCGGCCGCCAGCCGGCTCCTGCATAAGTACACCTACGCCAATCCCAGCGATCCCAATGGCTGGGAGCTTCTCGCCCATGCGGCGGCAGACCTGGGTAATCGCAGCGAAGAACTGGCGGCCCGCGCAGAAAGTCTGGCGCTGAACGACAAGCTCGATCAGGCTATCCGCCTGCTGAGTAATGCCAGCGCCCAGAGCCAACTCGGCAGCCTGGATCAGGCGCGCTACGATGCCCGCATCGATCAGCTGCGCACGCTGCAAAAACGCTTTCAGCAATACGATAAATCCTGATGACCCAAAGGAATAATGCCATGAACGATCGAGTGGTGATCTATCACAATCCACGCTGCGCCAAGAGCCGGGAAACGCTGGCGCTGCTGCAACAGCAGGGCATCGAGCCGCAGATCCTCCGCTATCTGGATACCCCGCCCGATGCCAAGACGCTAGACTCACTTCTTCAAATGCTTGGTTTTACCCACGCGCGGGATCTCATGCGCCGCCACGAAGCGCTCTACAAGGCGTTGAATCTGGGGGACGAGACGCTGAGCGAAGCGCAGCTGATTGAGGCGATGGCGACCCATCCCAAATTGATCGAGCGCCCTATTGTCGTGGCTGACGGTCAGGCGCGGCTTGGACGGCCGCCGGAGAACGTCCTGGCGATCCTGCCGCAGAAATAGCTGGCGCTAGAGGTCGAGGGCCTCTTTGACGAAAGGGATGGTCAACTTGCGCTGCGCCGCGATCGAGGCGTGGTCGAGCTGATCCAACGTCACGAACAGCGTTCGCATCTCACGGTCCAGCCGTTTCAGCAGGAAGCGGCTGACATCCTCCGGCAGCTCAAATCCGCGCAGTCTGGCCCGCAGTTGCAAGGCTTCGCCTTTTTCATCGTCGGACAGCGGCTGTAAGCGATAAATTTGTCCCCAGTCCAGCCGGGACGCAAGGTCAGGCAACTGCAGATTAAGCTGGCGAGGCGGACGATCGCCGGTGATCAACAACCGCGTGCTTCCGCCTTCCTGAATGCGGTTGTAAAGATTGAACATCGCCATTTCCCACTCTTCGTCGCCTGCGATGGCTTCAATGTTGTCGATGCAGACCAACGCCAGCTGCTCCATCCCATCCAACACCTCAGGCACAAAATAGGCGCGCTTATCCAGCGGCACATAGCCGACGGCTTCGTCTTTACGGGAGAGTTCGGCGCAGGCCGCATGCAGCAGGTGGCTCCGGCCTCCGCCGTGGCGCGACCAGAAATAGATGTAGCTGCCGTGCCGCTGAGTCAATGCCGAATGAAGCGCCGCCAGCAGCGAAGCGTTTTCTCCGGGATAGAAACTGTCGAACGTTTCGTCATCCGGTAAATAGAGCGGTAATGAAAGCTGTGCCGGCGTGTTCAGAAGCACCTCAAACCTAACGGGCAGGAAAACGGGGCAAGNCTATCACAGAAACTTTCCCCTGTTGAACCGGCAGCACACCTGCCGCCGGGGTCAGTCGCCGCCGTCGGCTCGCGACAGCGGCGACATTCGTCACGGCATCATAAGGAACCTTCTTCTTCATCTGCCGGATCAAGCACGACTTCTTCTTTGCGCAGCAGGGAAATCACGCGGAACAGCAGGCTCAGGAAAATCCCCACCACCGTCGCCAGCGCCATCCCTTTTAGTTCGACGGCGCCGAGGTGAACCTTCGCGCCGCTGACCCCGATGATCAGAATCACCGCCGTCAGGATCAGGTTCTGCGCTTTGTCGTAATTCACCTTCGATTCGATCAACACTCGGATGCCTGACGCAGCAATCACTCCATACAGTAACAGCGATACGCCTCCCATCACCGGCACGGGGACCGCTTGGATCGCCGCCGCCAGCTTACCGACGCAGGACAACAGGATAGCCAGCACCGCCGCGCCGCCGATCACCCAAGTGCTGTAGACCTTGGTCAACGCTAATACGCCGATGTTCTCGCCATAAGTCGTATTCGGCGTGGAACCGAAACAGCCGGAGAAAACGGTGGAGATCCCATTGGCGAACAGGGAGCGATGCAGTCCGGGATCACGCATCAAATCTTTCTTGACGATATTGGCTGTCACCACCAGATGTCCGATGTGTTCGGCTATCACCACCAGCGCGGCGGGAAGAATGGACAACACGGCGAACCACTCAAAACGCGGCGTGTAGAATGTCGGCAGAGCAAGCCAGTGGGCCTGCGCGACCGGCGTCAGATCCACCATGCCCATAAAGAAGGATAGCGCGTAACCCGCCAATACGCCGACCAGAATAGGGATGATGGCCAGAAAGCCACGAAACATCACCGATCCCAGAATCGTCACAGCCAGCGTCGTCAGCGAAACAATCACGGCTTTGGTATCGACGCTCGCGCCGTCGGCGGGCAACAGTCCCGCCATCCCGGCCGCTACGCCAGCCAGTTCCAGACCGATCACCGCCACGATAGCGCCCATTGCCGCGGGCGGAAACATGACCGAAAGCCAGGCGGTCCCGGCTTTTTTGACAATCAACGCCACCAAACAGAACAGGACGCCGCAGATAATAAATCCGCCCAAAGCCAGCTCATAACCCAGCGGTAGCAACAGCAGCACCGGAGAAATGAACGCAAAACTGGATCCCAGATAGGCCGGTATTTTTCCTTTACAGATCAGCAAATACATCAGCGTCCCGATACCATTGAACAATAATACGGTGGCGGGATTGATTTTGAACAGGATCGGGACCAGCACCGTCGCGCCGAACATGGCGAACAAGTGCTGGAGGCTCAACGGGAGGGTTTGTAACAACGGTGGCCGTTCACTAACGCCGATGGCGCGACGAGTCATCTTGTTATTCCTTTCTCTAGGTGTTGAAAAAACAATCAGTAAAGCGGTCGTATCCGCTTCAATACGACATCTCCCGGGCGACCCGCCGCGACTTCGTCAGCGCAAACAGCTCAACCCGCAAACTCAACCCCAAAAAAACCGGCTCTTCAGCCGGCTCATCGTATCTGCTTATTTGGTACCGAACAGCTTGTCGCCGGCATCACCCAGGCCCGGCATAATGTAACCGTGTTCGTTCAGCTCTTTATCGATAGATGCGGTATACAGCTCAACATCCGGATGGGCCTTCTCCAGCGCGGCGATCCCTTCCGGGGCCGCGACCAGCACCAGTAGCTTGATACGCTTGCAGCCGGCTTTCTTCAACAGGTCGATGGTGGCGATCATGGAACCGCCGGTCGCCAGCATAGGGTCTACCACTAGCGCCATACGCTCGTCGATATTGGACGCCAGTTTCTGGAAATAAGGTACCGGCTCCAGCGTTTCTTCGTCACGGTACATCCCCACAACGCTAATACGCGCGCTGGGCAGATTTTCCAGCACCCCTTCCATCATGCCCAGACCCGCGCGCAAAATCGGCACAACGGTAATTTTTTTTCCCTTGATTTGATCGATTTCAACCGGTCCGCACCACCCTTCAATAGTGACTTTCTCCATGACCAAATCCGCCGTAGCGACATACGTCAGCAGGCTCCCGATTTCCGACGCCAGCTCACGAAAACGTTTGGTGCTGATATCCTGCTCGCGCAACAGACCCAGTTTGTGTCTAACTAGCGGGTGTTTAACCTCTACGATCTTCATTTTTCTTCTCCCCTTCGGCTACGGACGGCAAAAAAATCNCCGGATTATACCGCTTTTGCAAGCGGGAACATACGGCGGCAGCTGATCCAGATCAAGCCGCTCTGCGAATTAGACGTCCTATTTCCTAAAAGACCGCGCCGGCACTCGCCGCTCGCAAACGTTTGCTTAGGCTGTTAGAATTGCCCCGCTCCATTTTCCAATCACCAAACGTAACCTCCGTGGGGACTCCGCAGTGACCGATAAAACCTCTCTCAGCTATAAAGACGCAGGCGTGGATATTGATGCAGGCAATGCATTGGTTGGACGTATTAAAAGCGTAGTGAAACAAACTCGACGCCCGGAAGTCATGGGAGGTCTGGGAGGATTCGGCNCCCTGTGCGCCCTGCCGCAAAAATATCGTGAGCCGGTGCTGGTTTCCGGCACCGACGGCGTGGGCACCAAACTGCGTCTGGCGATGGATCTGAAGCGTCACGACGCCATCGGCATCGACCTGGTGGCCATGTGCGTCAATGATTTGGTCGTTGCTGGCGCCGAGCCGCTGTTTTTTCTCGACTACTATGCCACCGGCAAGCTGGACGTGGACACGGCGGCGAGCGTCATCACCGGTATCGCCGCAGGCTGCAAACAGTCCGGCTGCGCTCTGGTCGGCGGCGAAACGGCGGAAATGCCGGGGATGTATCACGGAGAAGATTATGACGTCGCCGGTTTCTGCGTCGGCGTGGNCGAAAAATCAGAAATCATCGACGGCAGTAAGGTAAAAGAAGGCGACGCACTGATCGCGTTAGCCTCCAGCGGCCCGCACTCCAACGGCTATTCGCTGGTGCGCAAAATTCTGGAATTCAGCCACACGGACCCAGCTACCGAGCAGCTGGATGGCGTGCCGTTGGCCGATCACCTGCTGGCGCCGACCAAAATCTACGTGAAATCCATCCTGTCGCTGATTGAGAAAATGGACGCGCACGCCATCTGCCACCTGACCGGCGGCGGCTTCTGGGAAAATATTCCGCGCGTACTGCCGGAAGGCATGCAGGCCACCCTCGATGAGTCCAGCTGGCAATGGCCGTCCGTATTCAACTGGCTGCAAAAAGCTGGCAACGTCAGCCGTCATGAAATGTACCGCACCTTCAACTGCGGCGTGGGCATGATCGTCGCCCTGCCGGCCGAACAGGTAGAAGACGCGATTGCCCTGCTGAACGCCAACGGTGAAAAAGCCTGGAAAATCGGTAACATTAACCGCACCGATACCGGAGAAACCGTGGTTATTAACGCATGAAAAATATCGTAGTGCTGATTTCAGGTGAAGGAACTAACCTGCAAACGTTGATCTCTGCCTGTGAGCGCTGCCGCGTCAAAGGCAAGATCGTCGCCGTATTCAGCAACAATCCCGAAGCGGGGGGATTGGCTCGTGCGCAGGACGCTGACATCCCGACGCACGTGTTATCCCCGAGTGAAGAAGTCGAGCGCGTGGCTTATGACGCGGCGCTGGCGGACGAAATAGAGAAATATCAGCCCGACGTCATCGTGCTCGCAGGCTATATGCGCATACTGAGCGCCGAGTTCGTCTCCCGATTCGAGGGAAAAATTCTCAACATTCACCCTTCCCTGCTGCCGAAATACCCCGGTCTGCATACGCACCGTCTGGCGATGAAAAATCGCGACCGGCTGCACGGCGCGTCGGTACATTTCGTCACAGAAGCGCTGGACGGCGGACCGATTGTGCTGCAGGCGCGCGTTCCTATTTTCGACGATGACGAAGAGCAGGATGTGAAGGCGAGAGTGCAGACTCAAGAGCACACCATCTATCCGCTGGCGGTCAATTGGTTTCTGGAAGGCCGTTTGAAAATGAAAGATAACGAAGCCTGGTTGGACGGTATTCGCATCCCGCCGCACGGCTACGCCGCCGACTAAATCATCTTTTGCCCCGGAGGCACTTGCCGCCGGGGCCTATCATGAGTATTCTCCCCCGCTTTTTACCCGTTTACGATCCTGAAGCCGGGGCCGCAAGGTTCGGCGAGTCGTCATTCGGCACGAGTAATAGCTGACAGGACACGCCTGCTATTTATAAGATACTCCTTTTGAGCGTGCTTTTTCCGCTGAGAGCCGCCATTCTGTAAAAGGGATTTTAGAGTTAGCATCCTGATTAATAGGGAAAACAAATGAAAAAACTTTTCACATTGATGATGCTCGGCTTGGCGATATGCGCCGCCAGCATCCCCTCTCAGGCCGGAACTACACTCGACCGGATCAACCAGACCGGCGTTCTGCGCAATGTCTTGTTTAACGACTATCCGCCGTTTAGCTACATCGATGACAATAATCAGCTGGTCGGTTTTGACGTGGATGTCGCTAAGGCCATCGCACAGAAGCTTGGCGTCAAACTGCAGTTGGCGACGCCGGGTTGGGAGGCCATCGTCGGCGGACGCTGGCAGGGGCGTTGGGACCTGTGCGTTTGTTCCATGACGCCGAACCCCGAGCGCTCGAAAGTCCTCGATTTCGCCACGCCGTACTACAGCACCTTCGCCGTGCTGATCGTGCACAAAGACGAAAAACAGATTCAGTCGGCGGCGGACCTCAGCAACAAGCGCGTGGGTTTGGGTCTCGGCTCCAGCTATGAAAGCTACCTGAATAAAAGCCTCGTTATTCCGGGCGGCAAACCGATCAACTTCCCCTTCCAAAACGTTCAGGCGATCCCGACCGACGAGGCCATCGCATTTCAGAATCTGGCGCTCGGTCCCGGCAAACGCTTAGATGCCGTGATCTCTGATCGCATTACCGCCAAGCCGCGTCTGGCGCGCATGACGCAGCTGCGCGTCGTCTCAACGCTTTACTCCGAACCTAACTGGATCGCCACCGACAAAGGCGACCCCGAATGGACCGCCAAGCTGGCGGAAACCCTTAACGCCCTGCGCGCCGACGGGACGATGTCGCGAATCTCCCAGCAGTGGTTTGGCGAAGATATCACCGAGATTGCCCAATAATGACTCAGCACACACCGTCTTCCTCGTCTCGCAATACGATGGGGGCACCGGCGCGGAGCCGGGATAATCGTATGGGGTTCCGCGTCCGGGCCGGACTGACCTGGCTATTGCTGATCGGACTGCTCTTCTGGCTGTTCGCCAGCATGCACCTGGATACTGACCTGATACGTCAGAAACTGCCGTCCATGTTAGGGCTGCATTTGTCGCCAGACGGCTTCATTCAGGGCGCGGTGCTTAGCATTGTCATCACCGTCATCTCCATGCTGTTCTGCATCCTGCTCGCCGTGCTGACCGCTATCGGCCGCCTCTCCTCAAGCGCGCTGGCTTTTGGCTGCGCCACGTTCTACGTGTCGTTATTCCGCGGTACGCCGCTGCTGGTGCAGGTACTCATCATTTACCTCGCTTTGCCGCAGGTCGGTATCGTGATGGGCGCCTTCACCTCAGGCATTATCGCGCTGTCGCTCAACTATGGCGCCTATCTGGCCGAAACCATTCGCAGCGGCGTGCTGTCGGTGCCGCGTGGTCAGAAAGAGGCCGCGATGGCGCTGGGGCTATCGCGCTGGACCATCATCACCCACGTCATCACTCCGCAGGCGTTGCGCATCATTATCCCGCCCGCGGGTTCGCAGTTTATTTCCATGATCAAGGATTCGTCGCTGGTCTCTTTGATGGGGCTGTGGGAGTTGAACTTTTTGGCGCAGTCTTACGGACGAAGCACCTATCACTACATGGAAATGCTGACCTCCGCCGCCGCGATCTATTGGCTGATGTCGATGGTACTGGAACTGTTGCAAACTCGTCTCGAGCGTCATTTCGCACGCGGCTACGAACGCCACGATCGCAAAGACGCCTCCTGACTTCGTTCGCCGAGGGCCGCTCGCTCTTCCATCGGCCCTCGGNGAGCCGCCGCCCTTATCCGATAGCGTTTCGCTTCGCATCACGCGAAACGGACGCTGTCACCTAACCTCTTCCTCCTTTTCGGGTCCCGTTCTCGCGCCTGTGCACATTTTATTTATTTACGAAACACGCTAAATGTCTTTGAGATCGTGGGTTTTTTATTTCTGTCCCGATACCCTTGCATTCTCTGTATTGAAAATCCCAATAATAATTATTATCTTTCGCTGCTTGATTGATACGGATACTTTACATGCGCCCGGTATTTCCTTACATCGCTTTGCTGATTTGCAGCTTGTTCAGTACGCTTTCTCCTGCAAAAACCATCACCGACATCCTGGGACGCCAGGTTAGCATCCCGGACAATCCCCAGCGCATCGTACTGGGCGAAAGCCGCATGCTGTACACGCTCGCGCTGCTGGAACCCGGCAATCCCGCGCAGCGCGTCGTGGGCTGGCCCAACGATCTCGCTCGCTACGATGCCCAGAGCTGGCATCAGTACACTCAGAAATTCCCATCCATCGCCCACATCCCGATTCTGGGCAACGGCAACCTCAACACGATCAATGCCGAAATGTTGCTGCCGCTGAAACCCGATCTGGTGATCCTGCCGCGTCTGGCGAAAGGATCGGATAACGAGCAGCGCTTGCAGCACATTCTAACAGAGGCGGGCATTCCCTATATCTATGTTGATCTGCGCATCGAACTGATCAAAAACACCCTGCCCAGTCTCAAGTTACTGGGAGAGGCCTTGAATCGTCCCGAACGCGCGGCCGCCTTCAGCGCGTTTTATCAGCAGCATATGGACGTTATCCGCGACCGTCTCAGCCGCTATCAGGGCAAAAAAACTACCGTCATGCTGCACCTGCATCTGGGGCGACGCGACACCTGCTGCACCACCGCCGTCAACGGCAATTTAGGCGAGCTGCTGGACTTCGCCGGCGGGGACAACATCGCCAAAGGCACCATCCACAGCGTTTATGGCGAACTCAACCCGGAACAGGCGCTGGCCGCCAGGCCGGACGTGTACATCGCCACCGGGATGGCCGGACCGGAAGGAAAACGCGTCTCCAACCTGATGCTCGGCCCGGAGGTCACGCCGCAAGAGGCGAACGACAGCTTTAACACGCTGCTACAGCAACAGCCGTTGCTGTCTCATCTGGCGGCGGTCCAATCCGGCAGAGCCTGGAGCATGTGGCACAACTTTTACCTCAGCCCTTATCACGTCGTGATGGTGGAAATGTTCGCCAGGGCGCTCTACCCGTCGCTATTTAGCGATATCGACCCACAACAAACCTTAAAACAACTCTATCAGCAGTTTTTACCGATCGATTTTTCAGGGACCTATTGGAGTCAGTTATCACATGAATAATCATTTATGGCGCAAAGGCTGGCCTTTATTGGCCGTCATGCCTTTCACCTCATACGCGGCAACTCAACAAGCACAGCAGGATGAAACGCTGGTCGTTAATCGCGACACGACGCCCGCCGCCTCCAGCGCCAAGGAGACCGGCTATCAGCCTCATAAGACGGTAACGGGTACGCGTACTGAAAGCCGCCTGCTGGACGTGCCTCAGGCCGTTAACGTCGTCCCTCAGCAAGTGCTGCAGGACTGGTCGGCGACCAATATCGACGAAGCGCTCTACAATGTCAGCGGCATCACCCAGTCCAACACGCTGGGCGGGACGCAAGATGCGTTGATTAAGCGCGGCTTCGGGGACAACCGCGACGGCTCGATTTTCCACGATGGCGTGCGTTCTATTCAGGCGCGTAACTTTACGCCGACCAGCGAACGTGTCGAAGTGCTGAAAGGGCCGGCCTCCATGCTGTTCGGCATGGGCGAACCCGGCGGCGTGATTAACGTCATCACCAAAAAACCCGAGCTGGTGCAGAAAACGCATATCGAAGGCTGGAACAGCAGCTTTAACGGCGGCGGCGGTCAGTTGGACGTCACCGGACCGATCAGCGATTCCGGACTCGCCTATCGCATGATCGTCGATCACGACGAAACCGACTACTGGCGCAACTTCGGCCGCAACCGCCAAACGACCATCGCGCCATCGCTGATGTGGTATGGCGAGGACACAACATTGCGCGTCGCCTACGAGCACCAGGAGTATCTGACGCCGTTTGATCGGGGCACGGTGATTGACAGCCGTACGGGCAAACCGGTTGATGTGCCACGCGACCGTCGCTTCGATGAAACTTACAACGCCACCCGCGGCGATCAGGACACCCTGACCTTCCAGGCGGACCACAACCTGTCCGACCGCTGGAAAACCAGTCTGACTTATGCCTATAGCCGCAACCGCTACAATGACAATCAGGCTCGCGCCACCAAATATAACGCAACGACCGGCGATCTGACCCGTCAGGCCGACTCGACCGGCTACGCGCACAGTCAGTCGCAGGCCGTACAGCTAACGCTGAATGGCGATATCGACTGGGGACAGACCAACCATCAGCTGCTGTTCGGCGTCGATCATGAAGCCGACCGGACTTACCGCGGAGATATGATCCGCGGCACCGCCGTCACCAACTTCAACGTCTATAATCCGGTTTACGGCCTGCTTCCCGCTTCGACTTCCGTCAGCGCCGCGGACAGCGACCAGCGTGAAAACGTCGACAGCACCGGCGTGTTTATGCAGGACGCCATCCGTCTTGACGCCAACTGGATGCTGCTCGGCGGACTGCGCTACGACCACTTCGACGTGATGTCCGGCAAGGGGCGTCCCTTCGTCACAAATACCGACGGCTCTTACGGTCGTCTCGTGCCGCGTGCCGGCGTGGTTTACAACCTGACGTCCTACTCGTCGCTGTACGCCAGCTATAGCGAATCTTTCAAGCCCAACACGTCAATTGCGACTCAGATTGGCGCGCTGCCGCCTGAACTAGGCAAATCGTATGAAATCGGCGCCAAACTGGATTTGCCGAATCGCATCACCGCCAACATCGCACTATTTGATATACACAAACGCAACGTGATGGTCAGCGAGGACGTGGGCGGCGAAACCGTCACACGCACCGCCGGCAAAGTCCGTTCGCAAGGGGTTGAGCTGGATATGGCCGGCAAGCTGACGGACTCACTCAGCCTGATTGGCTCTTATGCCTTTACCGACGCGCGCGTCACTTCGGACCCGGACAATAATGGCAATCGCATGCCCAACGCGGCGCGTCACACCGCATCGCTGTTCCTGACGCAAGACTTCGGCAACCTTGGACTGCATGCGGGCGACAACCTGCGCGTCGGCGCAGGAGCGCGCTACGTCGGCCGCAGGGCTGGCGATGCCGCTAACAGCTTCACGCTGGACGACTACACCGTCGCCGATGCCTTTGTCTCCTACAGTCTGCCCATCAACGGCTATGCGGTGAAATGGCAGGTCAACGTGAAAAACCTGTTTGATAAGACGTACTACCCTTCCAGCGGCAGCAATCTACGTGTAGCCGTGGGCGAACGCCGGGAAGTGATGCTGCGCGCCAGCGTAGACTTCTAATTTTTGCTCTGACATCACTGCTCCGGAAACGGGGCAGTGCTTTTCCCCTTCAATGTATGCCTGCCGCGTTTCAGCATCATCTGCCCGTAAACGGTTTAGGCCGGCATGGGTATTGGGAGAAGGTTCGGGTGTTGGGAGAAGGTTGGGATAGTAATGGAAGGAAAAGGTCACGCTGCGTTTTGAGGGGAAATTGCCCGGCGCAAAGCGCCGAGCAAGCAGGTAACGTTATTATTTAACGCTGGCGATGGTGCCTTTATAACCTGTAACAACCACGTGCAGCTGTTTGAACACGCCGTAGTCTTTAGTGGTCACTTCATAACGCGGAGCCACGATCAGGTCTGCGCCAGACGCTTTAACGGCGTTGTAAGCTGCAGCAGATTTCACGGAAGCAGAGACGTCGATGAAAGACAGCGCGCCGCCAGTACCGTAGCTTACGCCATCGATGTATTTGTCGCCTTCACCCCATTTGATCACACCGAACAGGACGTTTGCAGACGCTTCGCCATTGATTTTTTCGCCAACGGTGATGTCCGCTTTAACGGAAGATTCAACACGCGCTTCCAGACCGGCGGTCGGCTGGCTGGTATTATAAGAGGAACAGCCCGCCAACAGAGATACCGCAAACGCCGCTGCGGCTAATTTGAATTTTTTATTCATGGTGTGTAATCCCTTTACTTAAAATGAAAAAAACTTCGCAGTTCGAAGCCAGTGAATATTATTTACTTTTAGTTTTAATTACCAGAACACCTATCTAACGCATAAATAAAACATCCATAAACCTTACTTTTTAGCCATAATAACATTTATCACAGAGGCCCAGACGCCGCCCTATCTGAGTTCACTCTTCTTTCCAGAAAATATTACCCAGGCATTAATGCTTAAATAAGCAACAATACCGCCGACATTTCAATACCAAATAAAAAACAGATTAATAAAAAGAACAAGGGATATATCTATCTCTTATTTTTCGTATAGGTAAAGGTTATTTGAACAAAAAACAAACCACGACAACAACGATGAAACCAAAAAGAATAAATATTCTTTGCGCGAGCAAATAATATAAAACAGGGTTTCATCTTTTATTAAAATAAAAATACCTTGTTTTCAGTATAAAATATTATTTTAAATAGTGCATTACACTGATTAGACTTCAATACGACGCGAAAATCGTTCGCCAAATAGTAAATATCAGGCACTATAAAGAACGACAAGAAAGCAAAATATCACGATAAGATACTGATAATAGAGGATTTACTATGTCTGGCTCGAACCACATCGTTCGTCTGAGACCACTGGAACGAGATGATTTGCCCTTCGTTCATCAATTGGATAACAACGCCAGCGTGATGCGCTACTGGTTCGAAGAACCCTATGAAGCCTTCGTAGAGTTGAGCGATCTGTATGACAAACACATTCATGACCAAAGTGAGCGCCGCTTCATCATCGAACACGAGCGGGTCAAAGTCGGACTGGTAGAACTGGTAGACATCAACCACATCCATCGCCGGGCCGAGTTTCAGATCATCATCGACCCCGCGCATCAGGGCTGCGGCTATGCGAGCGCCGCCGCACAGCTGGCGATGGACTACGGCTTCGCCATTCTCAACCTCAACAAACTGTATCTGATTGTGGACAAGGAGAACCAGAAGGCGATCCACATCTACAGCAAGCTAGGGTTCGATGTGGAAGGTGAGTTGATTCACGAATTCTTTATCAACGGAGAGTACCGCAACGCCATTCGGATGTGCATTTTTCAGCATAAGTATCTGTCCAGGCACAAAAAGCCCAGCGGCGCCCCGTCTCCCGAGGCTGACATTACCCGATAACCGATGCGCATTGCCGCCCCAGGCGATGCGCATGTTGCCGAACCCGCGCCCTCTGTCTTCCAGGCGCTCCCTTTCCCACCAGTGGGGGTTCACTGATGAGTGCTGAACAAGACGTCTCCAAAACCACTATTCACATCGCGCTCAATCCTGTTGTCCGACGATAAATTGGCTTTCATTGATGCCTTTCGTACGAAAATCAGCGTCACCCAAAAAATTAAGTTCCTCGCACAACGTCCATTGCCGAAAATATCACGACACTTCAGGGATCATGCCACATGATAGTTATGCCTTCTCCACCAAAGTCATGTCTGAAATAAAGAGCTTGATGTCGCATCGGTATTTCGTGGTGGCAGGGTTTATTCCTGATATTTTAATTAGAGGTTATTTTGAATCATCAAAAATTAAATATGACTTAAAAACCACATTAATCCCAGCCTAAGGGAAATTGACAAAATAATATAAGGACACTGTAGTCGATATTCTGGACTAAACACTCTTCTTTACCGCCATGAATGTCTTGACCTCATCAACATATTATCGAGAATGCTATTTTTGAAGGACGGGCATCGTTATTTGGGACGGCCAGCACACGTTGAGGCAAATAAGATCGTCCTCATGACGCCATGAGGGGGTTAGCGGCGGGAAGCGGGCTAACGGGAAGCTGGGTCCATTCCCATTATCACAGCCACCTATTTGCCCGCCCGAGTTAGGGGGAGATTGAGCGTCATGCGAGCAAAACCGCGCCCCCTTTTTAGAACGGGACGCGCGCGCTTTGCTTTTTCTGGCTTTTTATACGCTTAATCTGCGGTGGATCTCGTACCGTATGACGCTTCGGCAACGTTAAGCATCGTAACGCCGGAACAGCGCCCTGCCACGCAGCAAACGCAACCCTAACCACCCGCCGCAGAGGGAAAGCAGCAGGGCACTCAGCGGCGGCAGGCCAATCCACAACGGCCAGTTAGGCTCCCACGGGAAGTCGAACACTTTGCGTTGCAGCATCCACAGCGCCGCCTCCGCGCCCAGAGCTGCCGCCAGCCCCGCGGCCAGCCCCATTACGGCGAACTCGCACCAAAGCGTGGTCCGCAGCAGCTTCTTGCTGGCTCCCAGCGTCCGATAAACCATTAATTCCTGACGACGCTGCCCCATCCCGACCTGGATCTGTGCCAGCAGCAGCAATACGCCGCAGAAGATGACCAGAACCACCATCACTTCCAGCGCGCGACTGACCTGTTGCAGCACCTGTCCGACCTGTTTGAGAATTGTGCCGATATCCAGCACGCTCAGCGTGGGAAACTGCCGGTTAAGCTGGGTAATCACGTTGTCCTGCCCGGTGTGTCGGAAGCTGGTCAGCCACGACTGCGGCTGATGCTCGAGCGCGCCGGGCGGGAAGATAAAGAAGAAGTTCGGCCGCAAACTTTCCCAGTCCACCTGACGGAAGCTGGTGACTTTGGCGCTGAACGGCTGCGTGTCGCCGGTGAATGTCAGCGTGTCGCCCAGCGAAACCCCGAGACGCTCCGCCACGCCCTGCTCTATCGACACCTCGCCCTGCTTCGGCGGCCACGGCCCGGACACCAGCACATTGTGTGACGGCAGTTCCGCCAGCCAGGTCAGATTCAGCTCGCGGTTTACCGTGCCGCCCCCCGGCGCATCCTCGGGGATCAGCTCCGTGGCGACGCGCCCATTGATCTCCGTCAGTCGCGCGCGGACGATCGGATAAAAGCGATCCGGCTGCACCTGGTGCTGGATCAGGAAATCTTTCACCGCAGGGACCTGATCGCCGGTGATATTCAGTACAAAGTAATTCGGGCTATCCGGCGGCAACTGCTGCTGCCAGCGGTCCAGCAGGTCGCCGCGTAAGAGCAGCAACAGCGCCAGCAGCATAAACGACAGCGCAAACGCCGCCAGCTGGCCGATGGTTGACCACGGCTGACGCAGGAGCCGGTTGATCGCCAGACGCAGGGATAACCGTTTCAGCGTGAGGCGTCGCAGCACCAGCAGGCTGCCCCAGCCTATCGTTCCCAGCAGCAGCGCCAAGACGACCATTCCTCCCAGCAACGACCACAACAGCGAGCCGCCGCCGGACAGCACGAACAACAACCCGATTACGACCACCGCGACGGCTGGCAGGTAGTAGCGCAGCGGCCAGACGTTGGCCGTCACGTCCCGCCGTAGCACGCGCAACGGCTGGGTCGCCAGCAGAAGGCGATACGGCCGCAGACCGACCAATAGCGAAATCAGCACCAGCGTGCCGAGCGCCCAAGCCCAGGGCCAGAACCCAGCGGGCGGCAGCGTGGCGGGCAGTACCGGCGCCAGCGCGCGCATCAATACCGCCTCGAAGCCCAAACCCAGTAAGCTCCCCGCCACAGCCGCCAGCGCCAACACCGATAGCCATTGACCGACAATCAGTCGACGCAGGGCGCCACGACCGGCGCCCAAGGTTTTCAGTACGGCGACCAGGTCATAGCGCGTGCGGCAGTAATGACTCATCGCAACAGTCACCGCCGCAATGGCCAGCAGCAGCGTCAGCAGCGCGGAGAGCAGGAGGAACTGCTGCGAACGTTGAAGCGATTTGCTCAACGCGCCCGGAGAATCTTCCATGCCGTACCAGCGCTGATCCGCCTTCAATTGGGGTTTGATCCAGTCGCCATACTGCGCGATGTCTTGAGATTCTCCCGCGAACATGTAGCGCCAGGTGATGCGGCCGCCGGGCTGAATCGCGCCGGTACGGGCGACATCGGCCATATTCATCAACACGCGCGGCGCGGTTTCAAAGGGATTGAAGCCGTTATCCGGTTCCTGAATCAGCTCACCCGCGATGCGCAGCGTGGTATCGCCGATATCGAGTTGATCTCCGACTCGCGCGCCCAACAATGCCAGCAGGCGCGGGGCGACCAGGATCGTGCCGGGTGCGGCACGGAGCTGCGCAGGCCGGGTCTGTAAATTCCCATACAACGGATAGCGATCGTCAGCGGCTTTAACCTGCGCCAGCTGCGCATTTTCCCCGGCGTAGGTCATCGTCATAAACGACACCTGTCGACTGACGGTCAACCTGTCTTGTTCCGCCCGTTGCAACCATGCTTCATCCACCGGCCTTGAGGCGCGCAGCACCCGGTCGCCAGCTAAAAAGTCGCGGCTTTGTTGACTCAGACCCTGTTCCATACGATCGCTGATGGTGCCGAGCGCCAGCACGCAGGCCACGGCCAGCGTCAGCGCCAGCCAGACGATCAGCAGCGAAGGGGAGAGCCATTCGCGCCAAAACCAGCGCCAAATCATGACTCCTCCCACAGTTTACCGTCACGCAGACGTAAACGCCGCTCGCAGCGCGCCGCCAGCTGTTCGTCATGGGTGACCAGAATCAACGTCGTGGCATAGTCGCGATTCATCGCAAACAGCAGGTCCACGATGCGTTCGCCGGTCTGCCGATCGAGATTGCCGGTCGGCTCATCGGCAAACAAAACTTTTGGACGACCGCTGAACGCACGCGCCAGCGCCACGCGCTGCTGTTCGCCGCCGGACAGTTGAGCCGGCAGATGCTGTAACCGCGCGCCAAGCCCGAGCTGTTGTAGCAGTTGTTCGGCCTGTTGGCGGCTCTCGCGGTCGCTTTCACCCCGCAGCAGCGCAGGTAACTGGACGTTTTCCAACGCATTTAACGTTGGCACCAGCATAAAAGACTGAAACACAAAGCCGACGTCGCGCGCCCGCAACGCCGCGCGCCCCTCCTCATCCAACCCGTTAAGCGGCTCCCCCAACAGCGCGACGNCGCCGCTGCTGCCGTCGTCCAGTCCGGCCAGAATGCCCAGCAACGTCGACTTGCCCGACCCGGACTCGCCGATTAACGCCAAAGTCTGGGCCGGTTTGACAACCAGCTCAACTCCGGTAAGGATGGACAGTTCATGTTCCCCTTGACCAACGTGTTTACTAAGATGATGAACTTCAAGAATGTTTTCCGCTGGCATTTTCTGGTCCTTTTACTGCTGGGAATAGTAAGTTTACGTGCTATCGCGGCGGATACGCTGCTGGTGCTGGGCGACAGTCTGAGCGCGGGCTATCGTATGTCGGCGACGCAGGCCTGGCCTGCCTTGCTGAATAGCCGCTGGCAGTCAGCCCCCGGCGGCGTTAACGTCGTCAATGGCAGCATCAGCGGCGACACCGCCGCCCAGGGGCTGGCCCGCGTTCCGGCTTTACTGCGACAGCACAGGCCGCGCTGGGTGCTGATCGAACTGGGCGGCAACGATGGGCTGCGCGGTTTTCCACCGTCCAGTCTGGAACAGGATCTGACAAAAATCATCTCTCAGGTCAAAGATGCCGGCGCACAGCCGCTGCTAATGCAGATCCGGCTGCCGACCAACTACGGCCGGCGCTATACTGAAACCTTCGCGGCCGTGTATCCGAAGCTGGCCTCGCAGTTCGCTATTCCGCTACTGCCGTTTTTCATGGAGCAGGTCTATCTCAAACCCGAGTGGATGCAGGATGACGGCATCCATCCGAACCGCGACGCCCAGCCGTTTATCGCCGACTGGATGGCGCAAAAACTCGGCCCTCTAGTTAACCACGACTCTTGATATTCAGGGCTTTATAGTTAGGTAAAGTTATGCAAAAAGCGATTTTAATCACCGGCTGTTCCAGCGGTATCGGCCTGATCGCCGCGCAGGATCTTAAACAGCGCGGCTNCCGGGTTTTGGCGGCCTGCCGACGTGCGGAAGATGTGGAAAGAATGAACGCTTTGGGGCTGGAAGGCATCGAGCTGGATCTGGACGACCGCGACAGTGTGGAGCGCGCCGCCGACCGCGTCATTTCGCTCACCGGCAACCGGTTGTACGGGCTTTTCAACAACGCCGGCTACGGCGTGTACGGCCCGCTGAATACGATCTCTCGCCAGCAGTTGGAGCAACAGTTTTCCAGTAATCTGTTCGGCACCCACCAACTGACGCAGCGACTGCTGCCCGCCATGCTTGCGCACGGCGAAGGGCGTATCATCCAGACCAGCTCCGTCATGGGACTGGTCGTCACGCCGGGACGCGGCGCCTATGCAGCCAGCAAGTATGCCCTTGAAGCGTGGTCAGACGCGCTGCGTATGGAGCTGCACGGCAGCGGGATACACGTTTCGTTGATAGAACCTGGACCGATCAGCACGCAGTTTTCCGCCAACGTTAACCAAACGCAGCACGATCGTCCCGTCACGAATCCCGGCATCGCCAAGCGATTCACGCTGACGCCAGAGGCGATATTGCCGAAATTGCGCCACGCTCTGGAGAGTCCGCGCCCCAAATTACGCTATCCGGTCACGCTGATGACTCATGCGCTGTCGATACTTCGCCGTCTGCTCCCCGGACGCGCACTCGACGGCTTATTACGCACTCGCTCCTGACAGGGGTTGAAGCAGAGGGAATGTGCCCCCATAACTCGCTGAAACGGATAAGAGAGAATCCCATGCTAGAACAACACGCCAACGCGATTGATATTAACGAAACGAATTTGCAGCAAGTGCTGGAACAGTCGATGACCGTCCCGGTGCTGATTTATTTCTGGTCCGAGCGCAGCCCGCACTGTCAGGAACTCGGCCCGGTACTGGACCGACTGGCCGCCGAATATACGGGTCAGTTCTTGCTGGCGAAAGTGGACTGCGACGCCGAACAACGCGTCGCCGCGCAATTCGGCCTGCGCGCGATCCCCACCGTCTATCTGTTCAAAGACGGTCAGCCGTTAGACGGCTTCCAGGGACCTCAGCCGGAAGACGCGATCCGCGAACTGTTGCAGCGCGTTCTGCCTAAAGCAGAAGATCTGAAAACGGCGGAAGCCGAGCGTTTGATTCAGGACGGCAAGCTGCAGGATGCCCTGCCGCTGTTGAAAGAAGCCTGGCAATTGGATAGCAAACGAAGCGACATTGCCCTGTTGCTGGCCGAAGTGCAGATCGAGCTTAATCGCGCGGAAGACGCCGAAGCCGTGCTGAGCGCCATTCCGATTCAGGATCAGGATAGCCGCTATCACGGGCTGGTGGCGCAGATCGAATTGCTGAAACAAGCCGCCGATACCCCGGAAATCAAGCAGCTGCAACAGGAGCTGGTCGCGGATCCGGACAATGCGGATCTGGCGGTGAAGCTGAGCCTAAAGCTGCATCAGGTCGGCCGTAACGAAGAGGCGCTGGAATTGCTGATCGGCATGCTGAAGAAGGATCTGGCGGCCGCCAACGGCAGCGCGCGCAAAACGATGCTGGACATCATGTCCGCGCTGGGCACCGGCGACGCGCTGGCCGCGCGCTATCGTCGCCAGCTCTACGCCCTGCTTTACTGATCGCCGCGCTTTTCGACGGGCCGCCGCGGCCCGTCGTCGTTCTGTCCCGCTAACAGGTTTCGACCGTTTCAATCCAGCCGTTTCCGCCGTAAGGCGAGATCCCGCTCAACCAACGCCGCAGCATATTCAACGCCGCCATAGCGACAATTTCCTGCTGCGTCGACAACGCGTAGCGCGCCGCATTGAACTGGAGGGTCTGAGCCAGCGTTTGCGAAGGCGTATGCAACGCCAGAGACAACCTGCCCTCGCTCAATCCGCCAACCACCAGAGCCACCTGCGCCGAGCATCGCTGCGCCAGTTCGCGCGCCTGTTGCGCCACCGCCGTCAAGGCACTGGAGGAAGCGGTCAACAGATCGCCGCCGGCCAACGGCGCATTGGCGCCACGCAGCTGCCAGTGAACCAGCCCGGCGGTGAACGCTTCGGCGATTGCCAATCGCAAATGGCGTTTAGACAGCGCCTGCGCCAGCTGTGCAGGCAGACCCGCGGTCCCTTCGAACACCGTACTGTCGGCGACGGTCCCCTTCACCTGTCGCCATAACGCATGCATAGCGTCGTGCTGCGATGCGGGGCCGGTCAGTTTGATCTCGACGATGGGCACGGCGCAGCGGTATCCCAGCACCACGCCCGGCGGCAGGACGAGCGGCGCCAGCGCGCTCGCCAGATCGCTTTCTCCACGACCGAAGGTCGTCAGACGCAGACAGAGCGGCGCTTCGCCAAGCGTAAAACGCTGACGTAAACGCGGCATAATCTGCTGCTCGACCATCACCTTGAATTCAGACGGCACGCCGGGGGTGAAAAACAGCATGCAACGGTTCAGCTTCAGCGCGAAGCCACAGGCAGTGCCGACCGGGTTGTCGAGGATCTCCGCGCCGTCCGGGATCAGCGCCTGCTTCCGGTTCAGCGCCGACATGGGACGCCCGCGATCGGCGAAATAGGCCGTCATCTTCGCCAGCCACTCCGTATGCTCCACCAGCGGTACGCCCGCCGCCGTCGCCGCGGCGAGTGAACTTAAATCGTCGCTGGTCGGCCCCAGTCCGCCGTTAACGATCAGGATGTCCGCGACGTGACTGCGTTCGGTCAGTGCCGTTACCAGCGCGTCGAGTTCGTCGCCAACCGTCATGCGGCTGGCCATCGGCGCGCCCTGCTGAAACAGATAATCCGCCAGCCAGGCCGCATTGGTGTCAACGATCTGGCCGTGCAGCACCTCATCACCGGTGCAAAGCATCTCAACCCTAAGCATGTTTACTTTCTCCATTCGTGAATCGTCGGGCCATCGTCTGATTGCTCTTGGCACGCCTTGTCAGCCGCTCGGTCGATAAGGCGGCTTCACCCGTGGGCAACGAGCGATACAGCGCCCATCGGCACGAAGTCATCACAATTTATGATACTGAGATAATAAAGGAATGACGCTGCGGGTAAACGTGGGATTGAAGATCCAGAGGCGAAGGCGCGGAAACCGCGCCCTGTGGCAGGCGTTAGAAGCTGAGTCCTGCGCCCAGATAGAAACCGTCGGCGATTCTGCGGTCGTCGTTGGATGAACCCATCGTGATGTAGCGGTAGCCTACGTCCACGGAGAGCGGACGCAGCGGCTGCCAACGCACGCCGCCTTTCGCTTCAACGTAACGATCCAGATGGCTGGTGAACGCATCTGGTGAATAGTAGCCTTCCCCGAACAACGAGAAAGATGACGTCAGCGGGAACTGTACGCCACCGCCCACGGCCAGACCATAGCCGTCGTCACCATGATCGGGCTGCAAATAAACGCCTTTGACGCCCGCATTGACGGCGGCGCGACCGAGGCTAAAGCCGTAATCGACCCCCAAACTGTAGGCGTCGTTATTGTTGTCATTATCGTGACCCCACCCCGCGTTGGCGGATAGGCCGGGGAATGGCAAGCCGATGCTGGCGGCGGCGCCGACATAATCATTTCCCGCTTCCGCCGAAATGCCGATAGCTTGAGCGCCCGCCGAGGCCAGCAAAAGGCTGCCCAGGCACGCAGTCATCAATTTTTTCATCGTAATCGTCCTTAAATCGGAGTGTAAATTTATCAATTCGTGCCCATTGTCGGGCGCGCAGTCAATTTGGACATCATCAAATCGAACTGATTCTACGTCATGTTCGCGGCGGTGGAAGCCAGAATAGGGCTAAATATGCGGGTTTCATCTGACGAAATGCGACGAATTCGCATTTTTCAGTGCTGGCGATACCAATGATAAGCGCCGCCGATTTGCCTATTTACCGGCTCTGACTGATAGTTCTCACCAGTCGAGTCAAACCGTAAGGAAGTAAACATGAGCAATGAAAAACAAAAGCTGACCACCGCCTCCGGCGCGCCGGTCGTCAGCAATAACAACGTAATGACCGCAGGCCCTCGTGGCCCAATGCTGCTGCAGGACGTTTGGTTCCTGGAAAAGCTGGCTCATTTTGACCGTGAAGTGATCCCTGAGCGACGTATGCACGCTAAAGGCTCCGGCGCTTACGGTACATTCACCGTTACCCACGATATTACCCGCTACACCCGCGCTAAAATCTTTTCTGAAGTCGGTAAGCAGACCGATATGTTCCTGCGCTTCTCCACCGTAGCCGGTGAACGCGGCGGTGCCGACGCCGAGCGCGATATTCGTGGTTTCGCCATGAAATTCTACACCGAAGAAGGGAACTGGGATCTGGTCGGCAACAACACGCCGGTGTTCTACCTGCGCGACCCGCTGAAATTCCCGGACCTGAACCACGTAGTGAAACGCGATCCGCGCACCAACCTGCGGAACCCGGTCTACAAATGGGACTTATTCTCCCAATTGCCGGAAGCACTGCACCAGTTAACCATCGACTTCAGCGACCGCGGCCTGCCGAAATCCTATCGCCACATCCACGGTTTCGGTAGCCACACCTACAGCTTTATCAACGCCGACAACGAACGTTTCTGGGTGAAGTTCCACTTCCGTTGCCAGCAGGGCATCGAAAACCTGATGGACGACGAAGCGGAACAGCTGATCGGTAAAGACCGTGAAAGCTCTCAGCGCGATCTGTTCGACGCCATCGAGCGCGGCGACTTCCCGCGCTGGAACCTGCAGGTGCAGATTATGCCGGAAGCGGAAGCCTCTCAAGTGCCGTACAACCCGTTCGACCTGACCAAAGTCTGGCCGCACGGCGACTATCCGCTGATCGACGTCGGTTATTTTGAACTTAACCGCAACCCGGAAAACTACTTTGCCGAAGTAGAACAGTCCGCCTTCAGCCCGGCGAACGTCGTCCCCGGCGTCAGCTTCTCACCGGATAGAATGCTGCAGGGCCGTCTGTTCTCTTATGGCGATGCCGAGCGTTACCGTCTGGGCGTTAACCACCATCAGATCCCGGTCAACAAACCGCGCTGCCCGTTCCATAGCTATCACCGTGACGGCGCGATGCGCGTGGACGGCAACAGCGGCAACGGCGCGACGTATGAACCGAACAGCTTCAACGTATTCCAGGAACAGCCTGATTTCAGCGAGCCGCCACTGTCGCTGGAAGGCGCCGCCGACCACTGGAACCACCGCGAAGACGACGATTACTTCAGCCAGCCGCGCGCGCTGTTCCAGCTGCTGAGCGAAGAAGAGCACCAGCGGATGTTCCAGCGAATCGCCGGCGAGCTGTCTCAGGTGCCTGAGTTTATTCAGGACCGTCAGATCGCGCTGTTCAACCTGGTCGATCCTGCCTACGGCGAAGGTGTCGCCAAAGCGCTGGGCCGTTAACTTCCCGCCTGCGGACGGCGAGTCTCTTGTACGGACTCACCGCCCGCAGAGGAGTCAGCCGCGCTGCTGCCGCACCCAGGCAGCGACCTGCTGACGGGAAATTTTTATCCCGCCGTTTTTCAGCGTCCCGGGCAGATGATAGAACGCCACGGGACGCTGATATCCCGCCAGCTGCGGAGCGAGCCAATCACGCAGCGTCGTCAGATCGCACTCCCCCGCCGTTTCCACCACCACAACCGGGCGCTGCCCGAACTCCACGTCATCCACCGGCACGACACAGGCAAACTCGACCGCCGGATGCTGCAGTAAAACCGCTTCCACATCCTCCGGCTGCACGCCTTCGCCACCGCTGAAAAACTGATTATCCAACCGCCCCATAATGCGCCACTCGCTGCCGTCCCAGCAGCCGCGATCGCGGGTATGAAACCAGCCCTGATCGTCGGTCAACGGGAGCAGCGCGCCGTCGCGCCAGTAACCGGCCGCCAGGCTATTGCCGCGCAGCCAGATTTCCTCTCCCACGGCTTTGATATGCCGTCCGGCGAGCGGCATACCGACGCCGGGGCGTCCGTCGGCGCGCTTGGCGCACACGGTAGAGGCTAACTCGGTCAGCCCATAGCCGCACCAGCAACGAATGCCGATGGCTTCGGCCTGTTGCGTCAACGTCAGCGGGATCATCGCGCCGCCCAACAGCACCGCGGTCAGCGAGGTCGGCACGTCGCCCTGCGATAGCAGCCGCCACAGCTGCGTTGGCACCAGCGAGGCATGTGTACAGCCCCGTAGCGCGACATCCAGCGTACGCCCTGGCCGCACCACCAAACAGGCTCCCGCCGCCAGCCAGCGCCAAACGATGCCCTGCCCGGAGACGTGAAACAGCGGTAAGGAGAGCAACCAGCTGTCGCCCAGTACATAGGGCATGAGTCCGCGTACGCCCTCCGCGCTCGCCAGATGCGCGGCGAAAGTATGCACCGCCGCTTTTGGCAGGCCGCTAGAGCCGGAAGTCAGCGTCATCGTCGCCAGTCGCTCCCGATCCCACGGGGTGCGCGGTACGGTATCTGCGACATCGTCGTCCCCGGCGGTGAGCGTGACGATTTCGTCGGGCCAACGGGCATCGCTGAAGCACAGCCCAAAGCGAATATCCAGCGATGGCAGCAGCACATCCGTCTGTGTCTCGGGCAGTTGCGGATTAAGCGGCAGCAAACGCGCGCCGCACTGTAGCAATGCAAGATAGCTCAGCAGCATCTCGCCGCTATTGCGTCCGCGCAGCGCCACGCCGCTCCCCTCCGTGACGCCCTGACGAATAAACGCGCTGGCGCGCGTGTCGACGTCGTCGGCCAGTTTGCGCCAGCTCCAGCCTTCATCGTCGAGGATTAACGCGGTTGCGTCAGGCTGCTGTCGCGCCCAGTGTCGCCACGGCCAGTCGGTCACGACCGCCATAGTTCGTCCAACTGTTCAGCGTTAAGCTGCGGCAACGGGCTGTCCGGCCAGGGCCGCAACACCTGTGCCTGCATCAGATCCAGCGTATCCAAGCCGGGGATCGCGTCTGGCGTTAGCCAATGCGCCAGTCGCGCCAGCTGCGTCAGGCCAAGACTAGATTCGATGCTGGAGCTGATGACGGCCGTCAAACCCGCCCGATGCGTCTCTGCGACTAGTTGTCGACAGCGATTCAGGCTGCCCACCAGCGTAGGTTTGATGATGATGGCGCTCACTCCCGGCTCGGCTTCCACGCGGAAGTCCGGCTCACGCACGCTCTCATCCCACGCGATAGCGATGCCGGTATCGCGCGCGAACGCCCGCGACTCCTCGCGGGTTTTGCACGGTTCTTCCAAAAAGGCGATGCGGGATCGCACGGCCGGATCGACGTAGCGCGCAAAACCGTCGGCTTTGGCCCGCGTCCAGCTGCGGTTCGCGTCCAGACGCAGGGAGAGCTGCGGCAGCGCATCCAGCAGTAGGTTGACGATCATGCCGTCCCGCACGGCTTCGTACAGCCCGACCTTCACTTTCGCCACCGGGTTCGGCAACCCCTGCAACATCGCGAACAACTCATCCGGATCGCCGCTGCACAGCGGCGCTTTACGATAGTCGGCGTCCTGTGGCAGCGCCCCGGAAAGCTCCGCGTCGGCGAAGCTCAGGCCGAAGTCGACCGACGGCACGCCGGTTTCTTCCAGCGCGTCTCCGTTCACCCAGCGCCGCAGCGACTTGCGGACGGCGGTCTCGGCATCACTCAGCGTTTCAACGCTGAACTGCGGCAGCGGGGCAACCTCGCCCCAACCCACCCGTTCGCCGTCGCACAGCTGTACGATCAGACCATCGCGGGTTTTGAGCCGCTGATTGCGCAGCACCACCCCGGCATCCATTGGAACGCTGTAACGGTAGAGCGTCGCCCGTCGCATTACGGATTCCGCCGGAATTTGCTGAAGTCAGGCTGACGTTTTTCATTGAAGGCATTGCGTCCTTCCTGCCCTTCGTCGGTCATGTAGAACAGCATGGTGGCGTTGCCCGCCAGCTCCTGCAACCCCGCCTGCCCGTCGCAGTCGGCATTAAGCGCCGCTTTCAGGCAACGCAGCGCCATCGGGCTGTTCTGCAACATTTCGCGGCACCAGCGCACCGTCTCTTTTTCCAGATCCGCCAGCGGGACGACGGTATTCACCAGCCCCATGTCCAGCGCCTGCTGCGCATCGTATTGGCGGCACAGGAACCAGATTTCGCGCGCCTTTTTCTGACCGACGATGCGCGCCATATAGGAGGCGCCCCAGCCGCCGTCGAAGGAGCCGACGCGCGGACCGGTCTGACCGAAGATGGCGTTTTCCGCCGCCACGGTCAGGTCGCACATCATATGCAGCACGTGACCGCCGCCGATGGAGTAACCCGCCACCATCGCGACCACCGGTTTCGGACAGGTCCGGATCTGGCGCTGGAAGTCGAGTACATTCAGGTGATGAACGCCGCTGTCGTCCTGATAGCCGCCGTAGTCGCCACGGACCTTTTGGTCGCCGCCGGAGCAGAAAGCCTTGTCGCCTGCGCCCGTCAGGATGATCACGCCGATGCCGTCGTCATGGCGCGCATTGTCCAGCGCCTGAAGCATCTCCTTGACCGTGAGCGGGCGGAAGGCGTTACGTACCTGGGGACGGTTGATGGTGATTTTGGCAATGCCGTCAGCCGATTTGTGGTAGAGGATATCGACAAAATCACCGCTGCAGTCGTGCCATTCTGTAGGGGCGTACAGCAGTTCTTCACTCGGATACAGCATAGGGTTTATTCCTTTACGGGGTGGGAAATTAATGAACGGATCCGCGCCGCATAGTCGGCCGGATTCGCCTGATGGGCATTATGGCCGCAGTCGGCCACGCTCAGCAGCGGCAGAGCTGCCTGCCGCGCCAACGTCTGAAATTTCGTGTCGCGCTCGCCGCACAGATAGCCGAACGGCACCGACAGCCGTCGCAGCGACGCGGTCAGGTTCGGCTGACGCGCCAGCGAAGTCGCGGTCAGCATTCTGGCCACCGCCGCGCCGTCGTTATGGCTGCGCCGCTGTATCAACGCCTGCCGCTGCGCGGTGGTCAGGTCTGCGAAGACCGGCTGCCGATACCAGTCCGTCAAGACCTGAGCCAGCGGTTCATGCGCAAAGCGATGCGCCCAGCGGGCATCGTGCCGCCGTCGCGCCCCCCGCTCGTCCGCCGTCGCCAGCCCCGGATGGCCGCCTTCCACTAGCAAACCGCGCAGCCCCGGCGTCTCGCCGTGACAAGCATGGAACATGGCGAGACGACCGCCGAGCGAATAGCCCAGCAGCCAGTAGTCGCTCACGCCCTTCTCCGCCAGCAGCGCGGTGAGCTGACGGCTGACATCCTCAAAACCCTCGGCGGGCTGATGACGGGCGTCGCCGTGGCCCGGCAGATCCACCAGCAACACAGGGCGATCGCTCAGAAAAGGAAGGAGGGGCCGCCAGTCTTCGCCGCTGCCCAACAGACCGTGGAGTAACACCAGCCACGGCTGTCCCGACTTGCCCTGATGAATACAGCGCGCATGCATCACCATGTCACCCCCTCGGCCAGAAGCTGTTGCAGACACTCAGCGCCCGCTTTCGGCGACACCGCCACTTCCAGCAGCGTCGCCGCCGGCTGTTTAAACCCGTCGGATGCGGCATCGACCACTTCGCGCCAATTCGTCGCTCGGGCGTAGCGCAGGCCGAACAGCCCGGCGGCATGACTGAATTCCACCTGCTGCGGCATACAGTAGAACGTTTCCCGCGCCTGCTCGGACGTCGGCAATAAAGAGAATATCTGGCCGCCGTTGTTATTGACGACGATCAACACCAGAGGCGCGGGAGGGTGGCGCAGGAGCGCCAGCGCGTTGACGTCATAGAGCGCGGACAGATCGCCGATGACCGCCAGCATGGGACGGCCGTTAGCGCGTTGCACGCCCGCCAGCGTGGACACCAGACCGTCGATGCCGCTAGCGCCACGATTGGCGTAAACCGGGNAGCCCGCAGGCAGCTGGGCCAACGCATCCACCAGACGGATAGTCAGACTGTTGCCCAGAAAAAGCTGTCCCCCTTCCGGCAACAGCGCAGGCAGGCGATGCGCCAGCTGCGCTTCGCCAAACCCTTCCTCCAGTCGTGCGGCGACCTGCGCGCCGATACGTTCAACACACCCAGGCAAGGTGTCCGCCCACGGTTGGGGCGGCTCGGCCTCCGGAGGATGCGCAGCCAGCCAGTCGGCGATAGGCGCGGTCAGCCGACGCCCGCGATGATAGGCCGGGTCCAGACGGCCGGGCAGAGCGTCCACTAGCCAGTACTCCTGCGGCTGAATGGCCGCCTGCCACTGCAAGAGCCGCTTACCGGTCAAGCCGGCGCCGAACTGGATGACAATCTCGGCCTGCAGCAGACAATCAGCCTCGGGATGCGCCAGCCACAGATCCGCATGGGGCAACGGCTGACCAGTTTGGGAGAGTACATCGCCAAGCAATGGCCAGCCCAGTTGTTCAGCCCAGCGGGCGATGGCCTCCCCGCTCTCGGGCGGTACGCGACCGGCGATGACCACGCCACGTTTTCGACGCCAGGCCGACCAGTCGGGCTGCGCGGCGCAGTGCGACGCAGATTCATCCGCTCGTAGCCAAGGCGACGATTCATGCCACCACGCGCCCAGCGCCTGTAACCAGACTTGATAGGCCTCGGGGTCGTCCGCGCCGTATAACGGCTCGGCGAAAGGACAATTGATATGCAACGCGCCGTGCGTCAACCGCCCTACGACATCGTCAACGGCGGACACCAGCCAGCTCGCCGGGATATCCGGGGTCGGTCGGGGAAGCGCCAGCGTATGCGTGGGATGAGAGGCGAACATGCCGGGTTGGCGGATAGACTGATTCGCGCCGCAATCGATCAGCTCCGGCGGCCGGTCGGCCGTCAGCACCACCAGCTTTTCACCGGTCAGACCGGCTTCGATGATTGCCGGATACAGGTTCGCCGCCGCCGTTCCCGACGTCACGATCACCGCAACCGCCTGTCCGCTGGCCTTTGCCAGCCCCAACGCCAGATGCCCCAGCCCGCGTTCATCGAAGTGGGTATGGCAGGNGAACGCCGGGTGCTCTGCCGCCGCGAGCGTGAGCGGCGTCGAGCGAGAACCGGGCGCGATGCAGACATGGCCTACGCCATGCCGGGTTAGCGTTTCCAGCAGAACTGCCGCCCAGCGGCGATTAAATACATTCGTGGACATGGTCGACTCAACAACTCTGGTTGCGGGCTGTAGCAATAATTATATTTTGTTTTATTTCGCCAACTTTGATGTAAACCCTTAGCAGGCACAACAAACATAAAACAAAACTATGACTTGTCGCCGTCCAGCAGCGATTTGAGGCCCGCCGCCTTGGTTTCCAGCTCCTGCCACTCTTGCTGTGGATCCGAGCCGGCGACAATTCCCGCGCCGGCATATAGCGTCAGGCAATCCCCTTCGACATCCGCTGAACGCAGAGAAACGCAAAACTCCGACACTTGACGCGACAGGTAACCGGCGGACCCGGCGTACCAGCCGCGATCGAACGGTTCATAGCAGGCCAGATAGTCTCGGGCGGCGGCGCGAGGCAGCCCCGCCACCGCCGCCGTAGGCTGTAACAGCTGCAAACAAGCACGGTCTTTAGCCTCGAACAGTTCCGCGCGGATCGCCCGACGCAGATGCTGCACCTTGCGCAAACGGATAATTTCCAGCGGCAAAACTTCCAACGCCGTCGCGGCCTGAGACAGACGCTGGCGGATATCGTCCACCACCAGCTGGTTCTCATTTTGATTCTTGACGTCCCGCATGAGCCACTGCGCCAGCTCGTCGGCACGCCGATCGTCGAGATCGTTGACGACGGTACCGGCCAAGGCTTCGGTCTCCAGACGGTTTCCCTCCCGGCGGTAGAGTCGCTCGGGGCTGGAACCCAGAAAGGCGCGCTCCGGCGTGAAAGCCAGCATGAAATGGTAGCAGTCATGATTGGCCGCACGGCTGGCCGCCATCAGGGGGACCGCCGCCAGCGGACGATCGAGCGTCAAACGGGTCGTCCTCGCCAACACCACCTTTTTTAAAGCGCCGGCTTCAATCTCCGTCAACGTCTGCGCGATAAGGTCGGTCCATTGCTTTTTTTCGGGATGGTGCGCCGTGAGCCTGACGGTCGCCGCTAACGGCGGCAACGGATGCGCCGTTGCCAGCTGACGCAGTGCCTTCAACGCGTTTTCAGCATCCTGACGCAGCGAGACGGCGCTGAAAAGATTGACTCGCAGCACGACTCGTTCGCTCTCACGCAACAGCGTGATCCGCGGTAAAAACAGGNAGCCGTCGAGAGGCTCCGCCTGTGCCAGCGTAGGATAACCGAAGGCGTTCAGCCCCCACAGCCGCACGTCATCGTCGAGATCCTCGCGGTGCAGAAAGGCTTCAGCTTCAGAAGCGGAAGCAAAGGTACATACAGCGCCGCATGCGGCGGCCTCTTCCGGATCTCGCCGATGCTGCCAGTAAAACTGCGGATACAACGTCTGAGCGGCCAGCCAAGCCGTCAACGCTGTATCTCCCCCTCTTTCCGCCGACAGCGTGAAAGTGCGAAAGCCCGCGTCATCTGGCAGCGATGCACCGAGCGCCTGTTCCATACGTTGCAACAGGCCTGAAAGTTGCTTCACGTCGCCCCCGGTATCCTAAATGAAAGTGTGGGATTATACGGGCGCGCCTCTGGAAAAAAAACGCCAGGGGACTTTTGGGTTAAGATTGTTCCCTGAATGGCCGTATTCTCCGTCCGTGTATCCCCTGGAGGCGGGCGGCCATTGGCTCCCTTTAGGCGAATGAGCGCCGCCTAAAAAAATGTTGTTCCGGCGAGGAAAAGCAGATCCCCTTTCGATAAAAGCCCCGAGTTATGGTAAAAGTACCCCATATTTCTGATTCCAGACGTGGTCTCTGTCTCTCATGCGTTCAACCGTCGGCACCAACCCCATTTCCCTCGACTCTCCCCTGACGGATAAAGCCGTACAGGCCGCCACACGCGTCGGTTTTTTGATCTCCGGCACGGCCATATCCTGTTGGGCGCCGCTGGTGCCTTACACCAAACATCGGTTGCATATCAACGACGCCACGCTCGGCGTGCTGCTGCTGTGCATTGGCATCGGCTCGCTAATCTCCATGCCGATGGCCGGATTTTTGACGGCTCGTTTTAGCTGCCGACGGGTCATTTTTGCCTCCGGCTCCCTGCTGTGCATGCTGCTGCCGTTGTTGACGATGCCTGAAACGTTTCCGTTGATGGCGTTGATTCTGGGTTTGCTGGGCGCGATGCTGGGATTGATGGATGTCGCCATTAATGTCCAGGCCGTCGAAGTGGAGCGCGCCAGTCAACGGGCCTTGATGTCCAGCTTTCACGGCTTTTACAGCATTGGTGGGATCATCGGCGCAGGCTGCGTCAGCCTGCTGCTATGGCTGGGACTGTCACCCCTGCTGGCGACGTTGGCGATGGCATTGTTGATCTGGCTCCTGCTGTTTTGGTCGCAGCGTCATATGGTGCGCGCCACGTCGCGCGCCAACGGGGGGCCTTTGCTGGCGATACCGCGAGGATGGGTGCTGTTCATCGGTATTTTGTGCTTCATCATGTTTTTGGCTGAGGGCGCAGTCCTGGACTGGGGAGCGCTGTACCTGACTGTATTTCGCGGCGTCGATGCGCGTCAGGCCGGCATCGGCTTCGCCGCCTTTTCCATTACGATGACGCTGGGGCGGCTCTACGGCGATCGGGTGGTCAACCGTCTTGGCCGCTTTGCCGTCATCGCTGGCGGAAGCCTGTGCGCCGCCGCGGGACTGCTGCTCACGATTACCATCGATAATCCTATCACCGCCATCGTCGGCTTTGCGTTAGTCGGTCTCGGCGCGGCCAACGTGGTGCCTATCCTGTTCACCACCGCCGGTAATCAAACGATTATGCCGCCGCATCTGGCTCTGGCGTCCATCACGACGATGGGCTATGCCGGTTCTCTGCTTGGTCCGACGCTGTTAGGATTTGTTGCTCAGATCAGCAGCCTGTCGCTGGCGCTGGGCGTTATCGTTATGCTGTTGCTGGCGGTCTGCGCCAGCTCTCGCGCCATCATCCGTTCGTCTGGAGATTGATTGACATGCCCGCCATCATCATGCGTTATTTTTCTCTGTTTGTTTTACTGTTACTGCTGGTGTTCGGGGCGTTCAGCTACAACTATATCAATGGCTGGATGACGGAGAAGAAGTATGCTCTGACCGACATCGCTGAAAGCATGCAGAAGCGAATCGACACTTATCGTTTCTTCACAGACCAGATTTATAAAAATCTGCTCGTGGACGCCCCGCTCCCGTCCGAAGGCGCGGTAAACGTCATTACGCTGGTGCCCAACGTGTTTTACGTCGAGCAGCGCGGTCAGAAAACCGATACGCTGATTTTCGGCCAGCACGAGAAGAGTACGCTCTACTCCATGCACAAAATTTCGCAGTATCTGGACATTCTATGGGGCGCGAAGACCGACGTGTTTTCGATGTACTATCTCAACGGCAACGATAACAGCCTGACGATGGTCTCCACCCAACCGCTGAAGGACGTCTCTTCCCAGTTTCGCGGCAGCTATATCTCTGCGCTGATTGAAGCCCGCAAGGCGGAAATGCTGCAACAGGCGAACGCGCTGGACGAACGTGAAAGCTTCTCGCCCTTGCGCAAGCTGCGTTTTTATAACAACTACTATTTCACCCTGCGCACGACTTTCAACCAGCCGGGGCATCTCGCGACGGTGATTGCCTTCGACCTGTCAATCAATGATTTAATCCCGCGCAACATGGAGCGGGAAAATCTCATGCTGCGTCAGCAAACGCTGCCGATGAGTATGGAAACCGGCACCGAAAACGAAACGCCGACCGACATCCGCCTGGAAGGTACCATGGTGGAAGTGTCCGCTCAATTGACCAACGCGCCGCTGAAAATGGTGTACAGCATCCCGCTGGACCGTCTGATCACCGACATGCTGCGCACCAATATCTGGATGATATTGCTCAATCTGACGCTGCTGCTCATCGCGCTAATGGGCTTTTACGCTTTTCGACGCCACTTTTCCCGTCCCCGTGAAGACCTGTCGTATCGTTTGAAGAAACAGCAGAACATGTACACCGAAATTATCGGCCACCTGCCGGTGGGCGTGCTGGTCTATGACTTCAGCGCCAATAAAGTGGTGGTGGCGAACGCACTGGCGGAACGACTGTATCCGCACCTCAGCCTGAAAAAAATTGCGACGCTGGCGGAAGAACATCAGGGCGTGATTCAGGCCACCGTCGATAATGAGATGTATGAAGTTAGGCTGTTCTACAGCCTGTTCGCGCCGGACTACTGCCTGTTCTTACTACGCGAACAAGAGCAGGAAATCGTCATCAACAAGAAACTCCAGCTGGCGCAGCAGGAGTTTGAAAAGAACATCGCCGTGCGTAAGCAGTTGTTCCACAACCTGAGCCAGGAGTTCAAACAACCGCTCAATGCCGTACATCAGCTGGCGCTGTCGCTGCGCAACGAGCAGACGCAGGACGAACGGCAGGAGTCGCTGCACCTGCTGATTAGCGAGGCCGCTTGCGCCCTGAGACTGATGGAAAATATCGCTCTACAGGCTCAGTTGGAAACAGACGAATGGGAAGTGGCGCACGCGCCTTTTTCNCCGCTTGCGCTCGTCGACGATTTACTGCTGACGTTATTGCCGCGCATACAGCAAAAAGGAATCAGCCTGTTTAATCATTATCAGCTGGATATTCGACAAACCTATCTCGGCGACGGTGAATTATTAAAGAAAACGCTTTCATTATTAATGGATTATACCGTTACGAATACGGACTACGGCAAAATTACGCTGACGCTGCAACAGCCTGAAAAGTCTTCGGGACAATTAGTCATACAAATTAACGATACGGGTACGGATGTTTCCGTCGAAGAACTCGATAATGTACGGCATCCGTTCGCCGCTCCGGCGCTTTCTGATCGATTCAGCCAAAATTCCGGATTAACCTTATTTTTATGTCAGCAGCTTTGCCACAAACTGGGTGGTCAATTGCAAATCAATCGACTGCCGGATTTAGGTACGCAATATACGCTGACGCTGAAAATGGACCCCGTCGAGCTTCCGGAGGAGGAAGAGGAAAAGCTGCTGGATGGTATTACAGTGTTACTGGATATCACCACGGATGAAGTACGGCAGATGGTTAGCCGCATGGTCAGCCAGTGGGGGGCGGAATTCGTCATTTATGACGAACGTCTGATTAATCAGGAAGCGGACCTCACGATTACGGATAACGCAGGAAAAGTCGCAGACGACACGCTGTTGGTGACCGGAGAAGACACTCAATGCGTTTCTCTGGGCAAACGGCGGCTGCGGACCAGCTACAACATCAGCCAACTGATGCTGGATGCTCTGCTAAAGCTGATCGAACAGCAGTTGGAAACGTCCACCGACGACAGCCGTCCGGCAACGGATGACGACATCGGTTTTTACGCTCGCCAATTGCGCAGCAGCGATTACTTTTCACTGTTCGTAGAGACAGTACCGGAGGATATGAACAGGCTGTATACTGAAATCCAAGGTGGCGATTTTGTGTCACTGGCTCAGACAGCCCACCGGCTCAAAGGCGTGTTTGCCATGCTGAATCTGCATCCGGGCAAACAATTGTGTGAAGTCCTGGAACAACTAATAACCTCGCAGGATAGTGTGCAGATAAAGAATAACCTTCAACAGATTGAACGTTTTGTCAGTGCATTACTACAGCAAGGTGGCCAACAATATGAGTAAACAACAATGAACAACATTAATGTAATTATTGCAGACGACCATCCGATTGTTCTTTTCGGCATCAGAAAATCGCTAGAGCAAATCGAGTGGGTGAACGTCGTTGGGGAATTTGAAGACTCAACAGCATTAATCAATAATTTACCAAAGCTCAACGCCAACGTTCTTATTACTGATTTATCCATGCCAGGGGATAAATACGGCGACGGAATAACGCTGATCAAATATATCAAGCGTCACTTTCCGCAGCTGTCAATTATTGTTCTGACCATGAACAACAACCCAGCGATTCTTAGCGCCGTGCTGGAGCTGGACATCGAAGGGATCGTACTCAAACAAGGCGCGCCGACAGATCTGCCCAAGGCTCTGGCCGCGCTGCAGAAAGGCAAGAAATTCACGCCGGAAAGCGTGAGCAAGGTGTTGGAAAAAATCAGCGCCAGCGGCTACGGCGACAAACGCCTGTCGCCGAAGGAAAGCGAAGTGCTGCGTTTGTTCGCGGAAGGTTTCCTGGTGACAGAGATTGCCAGAAAGCTTAACCGCAGCATCAAGACCATCAGCAGCCAGAAAAAATCGGCCATGACCAAACTTGGCGTCGATAACGATATCGCGTTGCTGAACTACCTCTCCTCCGTCGGCGTGGCGTCGACAGAAAAAGAGTAAAGCCTTCTCCCGCCGATGACCTCGGCGGGCACTCAACGCTCAGGCTCTCCTCAGAGCCTTTTTTCGTTTCCCTTCCCTTTTCTCATCGCGAGCCAGACTTGCACGCGGCGAGGACGTCTGTCAGCTCTCCTTGGACTGTTCGGCGTTACTCTGGCGCACCAGATTGGCGTAATACGCCAGAGACTGTTGCAGCGTATCCAGCGTGACCGGTTTCGACAGGCAATTATCCATACCGGCTTCTAAACAGCGCTGCCGTTCTTCCGCCAACGCGNTGGCGGTCACGCCGATCACCGGCAGCGTCAATCCCATCTGCCGCATCCGTCGAGTGAAACCATACCCATCCAGATTCGGCATGTTGACGTCGGTCAGCACGATATCGACCTTATGTTTACTCAGCAGGTCGAGAGCATCCAACCCATCGTTGGCCGTAACCACCTCATACCCCAGCGATCCCAACTGGTCCGCCAGCAGACGTCGGTTAATCGGGTGATCATCCACGACCAAAATGTGGATATCGTCATTGTCGCAGCTATAGCTTGCCGACGCCGGAGCGGCGGACGTCGGCACCGGCAGCGCGTCTTTGCCACGATAAATGCGTTGCAGCAGCAGCGGCAGATCCTGCGGCGCTGAGGTACTGTGCTCCCAGCATCCCGGCGACACTTCCTGCGCCGAGCCCGTATGCGAACCGCTGATCAAAATGTGCGCCCGCGCCCCCAGGTTCTGTCTCAACGGATAGTCGCTGATGACAATCTCATCGGCCGCCACGGCCTGCCCGCTATAGTCCTGCACATTCAGGCCATGTTCCTGCAGGAACGCACGCAGGTAATTTCCCATATAGGCGTTGCGAATGCGCAGCCAGGCGTTTTTCCCCTGTAATAGCGGATTAATCACCGTCAGCGGATACTGGGCCTGATACAGTGGAATGCGAATGCCGAACTGGCTGCCCAGCCCCGGCGCCGACTCGATCGTAATGTCTCCGTCCATCAGATTGACCAGCTTTTCACAAATCGCCAGCCCCAGACCGGTGCCCTGAAAATGCCGCTGCACGCCGGTTCCCGCCTGGAAGAAGGGATCGAATAGTTTCATCACTTCGCGCGTATTGATCCCCACACCGGTATCCCGCACCAGAAACTCGATATACCCGTCGCGACAGCGCACCTGAAAGACGATGCAGCCGGTGTCGGTAAACTTGATCGCATTGCTCAGCAAGTTGGACAGCACCTGCTGCAAGCGTACGGGATCGCCCGAAAGGCTTAAAGGCACTTTGGGTTCGATAAAGCAATAGAGCGTCAAGTGCTTCTTGACCACCAGCGGCAGGTAGTTGCTCACTACGTGGCTGATTACTTCACGCGGGATAAACTGACAGTTTTCAATTTTCAGCTGCTCGGACTCGATTTTGGAGAAGTCGAGGATATCGCTGATGATTTTCAACAGCAGCTCAGACGAATTGTGCATGGCCGTCACCAGCCGGTTAGCGTCTTTCGGCAGCGTCTTCGTCTGCAGCAAATCCAGGTTGCCGATAATGCCGTACAAAGGCGTGCGCAGTTCATGGCTGACCGTCGCCAGGAACATGGATTTGGACTGGCTGGCCTGTTCAGCCGCGTTCGCCATTTCCTGTAGAGACTCTTCCATTCTGACGCGCGCGCTGACGTCCAGCAGAACGCAGATCGCTACGTTCTCGTTGCGATAGCGTGAATGCACAAAGCTGATTTGCAGGTGATGGTTACGACTGGTCAGAACATCCACGGATTTGGACTGCTGTTCGCAGATAATCTTGGTCACGCGAATACGGTCTTCGTAGGTCAGCAGGCTGAGATAGTTGTGGGCCAGCTCGTTACTCAGAATATTGGCGCCGTCGCTGATACGCAGGATACAGATCCCGACTGGCGCGGAGGCCACGATCTTGCGGTTGAACTGTTCGTTCTCCTCCAACTGAAACGCGTTTCGTTCCGCGGGCAAAAACATGCGCCGCTCCAGCACGCGGGTAATCACAAACAGCGTGATGGCGGACAGCAGATTCAGCAACGCCATGTTCATGATGAGAGAGTTGAGCGCCGCCAGAATGACTTCCAGCGGCAACGCGTACACGACGCTCAGCGTGGTCGGCTGTAACGCCTTTTTTAAAATCAGGGCGTTGTAGTTATTGATGTACCCGAAATAGGCGCTGACGTCCGGGTATGGTCCATTGATGTTATTGCGCGCCGCATCGCTGAACTGCATCAGCGTGCGATTGTTTTGGTCGAGCAGTTTAACGCTGAACGGCAGATCGCTGCTCAGCATAAAATCATCGAGACGTATGGGCTGTTCAATACCCATTACCGCCACCAGCTGGTTCTCCACATAGATCGGCATCAGCGCATAGAAATAGCCGGATTCGGACGTCAGGCCAGAGCTAACCCAGAACAGGCTGTCGTCGCGACGGGTCGACAGTGTGCTGTTACGCTGCCCCTGCAGGCGCTCCTGCACGTTTCTCACCAGACTCTCGCTATCCAGCGACTGGTTACGAATGCCGAAATCCACCAGACACTGCTGGCGTCGATCGACAAAGAAAATACGGTTCAGGTCGTAGACGGAAGAAAAATCGCGGTGCCACTGCTCAAAGAAACGGATGAGGGGCGTCAGCTGGGCGGGATTCTTCTCATACTCCGCAGTGCAATTGACTGACGACGACATACCGTAAATCGAATAGGCTTTCTCCTGCACCTCGGTAAGATGCTCCCGGCCGGAATTGGTTACGCTCAGCCGGTTGGTCGCCATGTATTTCAACTCGCGCGCCACATCGGTAGCGCGACGCATATATCCCAAAGACTGGTCGGCATTCAGGGTTAACAGGTGCCTCAGTTGCGACTCGCGTTCGTTCAGCGCCTTACTCAGATAAAACAGGGAGATCAATGCCCCCAGGAGCCATAGCGCCAAAGCCAGCGCCCGGAACAGATACCGGGAGAATTTCAGTGTGGTCTGAAATGAAGCTACAAATTTCAAGGGAATACCGTCAGGTTATGGGATAGAGAACTGCCGCCGAACCGGCGGCTACCACAGTACCGATCCCGCATAAAAAAAGCCAGCGCATCACACGCTGGCTTAGTTATCGCATCCGGAGGAACGCCTGCGGATTACTCGTCGTCTACGGCTTCATCGTCGTCGTTGTCGGATTCGTGCTCATCGCCTTCCTCTTCCAAACTCTCACCGTCGGCGATACCGCCAACAACGCCGTCCAGCTCTTCGTCTTCCACCGGTTCAGCGACGCGCTGCAAGCCGACGACGTTTTCGTCTTCGGCGGTGCGGATCAGCGTGACGCCCTGGGTGTTACGACCCACGATGCTCACCTCGGATACACGGGTACGCACCAGCGTTCCGGCGTCGGTAATCATCATGATCTGATCGGCCGTATCGACCTGTACCGCGCCAACGACCCGTCCGTTACGCTCGCTCNCCTTGATAGAGATAACCCCTTTGGTGGCGCGAGATTTCACCGGATATTCGCCCACCGCAGTACGCTTACCGAAGCCGTTCTGCGTGACGGTCAGGATGTCGCCGTCGCCGCGAGGAACAATCAACGAAACCACACGGTCGTCATCCTGCAGGTTGATGCCGCGCACGCCGGTCGCGGTACGACCCATGGCACGTACCGCCTGCTCGGAGAAGCGCACGACTTTCCCTGAGGCGGAGAACAGCATGACTTCGTTGCTGCCATCCGTCAGGTCGACGCCAATCAATTCATCGCCTTCATTCAGGTTAACGGCGATGATGCCGGCGCTACGCGGACGACTGAACTCGGTCAACGCGGTCTTCTTGACCGTACCGCTGGCCGTCGCCATGAAGATGTTCAGCCCTTCTTCGTATTCACGCACCGGCAGAATAGCGGTGATGCGTTCATTCGGCTCCAGCGGCAGCAGGTTGACGATAGGACGTCCACGGGCGCCTCGGCTGGCTTCCGGCAGCTGATAGACTTTCATCCAGTACAGACGGCCACGGCTGGAGAAGCACAAGATCGTGTCGTGGGTGTTCGCCACCAGCAGACGATCGATGAAGTCCTCTTCCTTAATTCGGGCGGCGGACTTGCCACGGCCGCCACGACGCTGGGCCTCGTAGTCAGTCAGTGGTTGATACTTCACGTACCCCTGATGAGACAGCGTCACGACGACATCTTCCTGGTTGATCAGGTCTTCGATGTTGATATCGGCGCTGTTCGCGGTGATTTCGGTGCGACGCGGATCGTTGTACTGTTCCTTGATCGCTTCAAGCTCTTCGCGAATGACTTCCATCAGGCGATCCGGACTGTTCAGAATGAACAGCAGTTCGGCGATTTGCTCCAGCAACGCCTTGTATTCGTCCAGCAGCTTTTCATGTTCCAGGCCGGTCAGTTTCTGCAAACGCAGATCCAGAATGGCCTGAGCCTGCTGTTCGGTCAGATAATAGTGACCGTCGCGGATACCGAATTCCGGCTCCAGCCACTCCGGACGCGCGGCATCGTCGCCGGCACGTTCCAGCATGGCCGCTACGGAACCCAGCTCCCAGGCATGTGAAACCAGAGCCGCCTTCGCTTCCGCAGGCGTCGGCGCCTGACGAATCATCTCGATGATGGGATCGATATTCGCCAGCGCGATGGCCAGACCTTCCAAAATGTGAGCGCGTTCGCGTGCTTTACGCAGCTCATAAATGGTGCGGCGCGTCACCACTTCGCGGCGGTGGCGCACAAATGCGGAGAGGATCTCTTTCAGCGTCATCAAACGAGGCTGGCCCTGATGCAGCGCCACCATGTTGATACCGAACGACACCTGCATCTGCGTTTGGGAATAAAGGTGGTTCAGGACCACTTCCCCGACCGCATCGCGTTTGATCTCGATGACGATGCGCATCCCGTCCTTATCGGACTCATCGCGCAGTGCGCTGATGCCTTCGATACGCTTGTCTTTCACCAACTCGGCCATTTTTTCTATCAGGCGGGCTTTGTTCACCTGATAAGGAATTTCGTGCACGATGATGGTTTCACGGCCGGTTTTCGCGTCCGCTTCGACCTCGGCGCGAGCGCGGATATACACCTTGCCGCGGCCTGTACGATACGCTTCTTCGATGCCGCGCTTGCCGTTGATGATGGCGGCGGTAGGGAAATCGGGTCCCTTGATGTGCTCCATCAGCCCTTCAAGACTGATGTTTTCGTCGTTGATGTAGGCCAGGCAGCCGTCAATCACTTCAGACAGGTTGTGAGGAGGAATGTTGGTCGCCATCCCCACCGCGATACCTGAAGATCCGTTGACCAGCAGGTTCGGAATGCGCGTAGGCATGACGTCTGGAATCTGTTCCGTGCCATCGTAGTTCGGCACGAAATCAACCGTTTCTTTGTCCAGGTCGGACAGCAATTCATGGGCGATTTTCGACATGCGAACTTCGGTGTAACGCATGGCGGCAGCGGAATCTCCGTCGATTGAGCCAAAGTTACCCTGTCCATCCACCAGCATGTAACGCAGCGAGAATGGCTGAGCCATACGCACGATGGTGTCGTAAACCGCACTGTCACCGTGGGGGTGGTATTTACCGATGACGTCCCCGACCACACGGGCCGATTTTTTATAAGGTTTGTTCCAGTCATTCCCGAGTACGTTCATCGCGAACAGTACGCGACGGTGTACCGGCTTCAGGCCATCGCGAACATCTGGCAACGCACGTCCGACAATAACAGACATGGCATAGTCCAGATACGAGCTTTTCAGCTCCTCTTCGATGTTAACCGGTGTAATTTCTCTGGCAAGGTCGCTCATGGAGCCGCTATCCCTCTATTAATGCATCTACCCGAGTTCAAAAGGTGAAAAAGTATATCACAAAGCGGCGTTTCGGGGGAAACTCCGCACCCCGCGCCGGGTTTTTACCGCCCGGCCAGGAGACCGATTTTTATGGCCTGCGCCGACGTACGTCTGTCCCCAATCGTCGGCTTCACTACAACAACCGCGGCAGGCCGGATATACTCACTAACAGCGAAAAATGACGATAAGGTTAGACATGCACATGAAGGCTGATTCCCATACCCAAANCGTCGACCACGACGAGATCGCCAAATTCGAAGCCGTCGCCTCCCGCTGGTGGGACCTGGAAGGCGAATTCAAGCCCCTACACCGGATTAATCCGCTGCGTCTGGGCTATATTTCCCGCCACGCCGAAGGCCTGTACGGCAAGAAGATCCTGGATGTCGGCTGCGGGGGCGGTATTTTGTCCGAAAGTATGGCGCGCGAAGGCGCCAAGGTCACGGGACTGGATATGGGGGGCGAACCTCTGCAGGTTGCGCGCCTTCATGCTCTGGAAAGCGGGGTCGACGTGCGTTACGTGCAAGAAACCGTAGAAGCTCATGCCGAGGTTCACGCTGGCGAATACGACGTGGTGACCTGCATGGAAATGCTCGAACATGTGCCCGACCCGCGTTCCATAATCGAAGCCTGCGCCCGTTTGGTCAGGCCCGGAGGTCAGGTGTTTTTCTCCACGATCAACCGTAACGCTAAGGCATGGCTGATGATGATCGTCGGCGCCGAATATGTCGCGAAAATGGTGCCGAGAGGAACGCATGATATCAAAAAGTTTATACGCCCCGCCGAACTGCTGGGATGGATTGATTCGACGCCACTGCGGGAAAAACACATCACCGGGTTGCACTATAATCCGCTGTTCGACACATTCAGCCTGGGCGGGAGTGTAGACGTTAACTATATGCTGCATACACAGCGTGAAAGCGCCGAATAAGCTGACGAGCCATGCCAGACGTTTGAGTTCTCCTTGTTCCCTCCGCATCTCATACGCTCTCATCATCGATTCGGGAGGACGGCATGACAGGAACCACGTCGTCCTTCCCGTTCCTGCCTAATGACTGCTGCTTTACAACTTGCCGCTGACACCGCCGTTCCTCCTCTTTGACTGATGGTGACGTCATCATTCGGTCGAGGACAAGGCAAAATTCGCGCTAACTTGATGTCTGTCCACGGCAGATGAATAAGATGCCGTCTTCAATATTCAGCGTTTTTAATAGATAAACGCAGTAGAAGTATTTTCGATATCCTTGTTATTTCCTCCAGATTATTCCTAAAAGGCTTTTTTTATTTAATGCTGCCCCAAGCTTCTCTTAGATCACAGGGGCGCCCCCCCTAAATATCATCACTCCATGACAAATGGATTTCCTTTAAGTCACCATTCGTAATAATCGATGCACATAAAAATTTCCGCAATAACGCGGATGTGACGAAGGATTTTATCGTAGTGGATTATTTATCATGATGAGCGGGGCTGGTGAGGTAATTATTCCCCACCAAAAAACGACGTCCTCCTTTTAGAATCGACCATTTCTATTGTCGTTACTTCCTTTGCTGGTAGAGCCTGACGATTTTCCGCTGGTGCTGCCATGCGATGGGCTGCCGCTACGGCTGGTCGCAGAGCTAGACGCCAACATAACCCAATGAGGCTGGTGGCCGGCCGCTGAGACATGGCTTTCGTTATTCACAGGAGCAGAATCGATAACGTCGGTGCCGGAATAGGCGTTCAAGGATGCCATTGATATTACCAAACCAGTAATGGAGCTCAGTAAAATAGAGGCTTTTCTATATTGCATATCGAATTTTCCTTATTCATAAATTTAATAAAACCATTTAAACATTAACCCAATACGAAAATATTAAAAATAAGTATAATGTAATAAATGTAACTCAATATGATTAAAACAAATAATTTGAATTTATTTTTAGCGCGATAGTTATAAATAATCATTATTACTTTATTTTCTTTTCCTGGCGAAAAAAAACGCTATGTGAAATATATTTACTCCTTTATTTATCAATCATAACCAAACCAGAAAATTAACATAAAAATAAGATGACTCTTCTAACACTCCAAAATAGATAATTATTTCTAATACATTTCATTAATAACGACAGGATGAACGAATACCCATCCTGGACAGTGATCAGATAAAGCCGTCCTACGCGCATCGATTCATTTCCCAGCGATGTCATTCTCGTTCGCGCCAGCGACGGCGGCCCCCTTCCTCCCAAGCCTTGCCGCGTAGGACTCGACTCGCGTTTCCGGCCCACGCCAAAACGACGAAAGTTTTAGAAATACGTTTGCCTGTAATTCAAAAAAAAGACCGTAGAGCGCGCAACCTCAGGGAAGAAAAGCTTTTTGCGCAACCGCGTCTTCTGGTGGCCAAATAACCAAACGCAGGACCAGATCAAAAAGTTGTTTTTTCCGTTCGAATAAGAATCCAGCATTCGATCAATTTTTTTTATTTTTTGTGGAAGAGGTTGACATAAAACAAAGCCGCATCGCGTCTGGGATCGGCTGGTTTTGCTCCATTCCATCTCAATGTCTAGGTCAAAATCTGCACGATGCACTCACTTGCATTAACATGTATTTCTCACTATCTTGTTATCAAAACCAACTCAGCACCCTATATGTAGTGTTTATCTTATGAATCAGACACTATTTTTCGCATGCAAAAATGCAGGCGAATGGGCTGCCAAGAACTCAAACAGGTATTCTCCCACATGAACCAGAGTCTGCTCGTAACCAAACGCGATGGCAGTAAAGAACGTATCAATCTGGACAAGATTCACCGGGTTATCACTTGGGCCGCCGAAGGGTTGCACAACGTGTCGGTTTCACAGGTTGAGCTGCGCTCCCATATCCAGTTTTACGACGGCATAAAAACCGCCGACATTCATGAGACCATCATCAAGGCCGCTGCAGACCTGATTTCCAAAGAAAGCCCGGATTATCAATATTTGGCCGCCCGCCTGGCTATCTTCCATCTGCGCAAAAAAGCGTATGGCCAGTTCGAGCCGCCCAAGCTGTACGATCACGTTGTAAAAATGGTCGACATGGGTAAATACGACCGCCATCTGCTGGAAGACTACACGCCGGAAGAGTTCGCCCAGATGAACGAGTTCATCGATCACTGGCGCGATATGAACTTCTCTTATGCCGCAGTGAAACAGCTGGAAGGCAAATATCTGGTACAGAACCGTGTGACCGGCGAGATCTATGAGAGCGCCCAGTTTCTGTACATGCTGGTAGCGGCCTGCCTGTTCTCCGGCTACCCGCGTGAGACGCGACTGAATTACGTCAGACGTTTCTACGATGCGGTGTCCTCCTTCAAGATCTCTCTGCCGACCCCGATTATGTCCGGCGTCCGCACCCCGACCCGCCAGTTCAGCTCCTGCGTGTTGATTGAATGCGGCGACAGTCTGGACTCCATCAATGCCACCTCCAGCGCTATCGTGAAATACGTCTCTCAGCGCGCAGGCATCGGCATCAACGCCGGGCGCATCCGTGCGCTGGGCAGCCCGATCCGCGGCGGCGAAGCATTCCACACCGGCTGCGTTCCGTTCTACAAACACTTCCAGACCGCGGTGAAGTCCTGCTCTCAGGGCGGCGTTCGCGGTGGCGCCGCGACATTGTTCTACCCGCTATGGCATTTGGAAGTCGAAAGCCTGCTAGTGCTGAAAAACAACCGCGGCGTTGAAGGCAACCGCGTACGCCATCTGGACTACGGCGTGCAGCTCAATAAGCTGATGTATCAGCGCCTGCTCAAGGGTGAAGACATTNCTCTGTTTAGCCCGTCCGACGTTCCCGGTCTGTACGACGCCTTCTTCGTCAACCAGGAAGAGTTCGAACGTCTGTACGTTAAGTACGAGCAGGACGACAGCATTCGGAAACAGCGTATCAAAGCAGTCGAACTGTTCTCGCTGATGATGCAAGAGCGCGCATCCACCGGCCGTATCTACATTCAGAACGTCGATCACTGCAACACCCATAGTCCGTTCGATCCGCAGATCGCGCCGGTACGTCAATCCAACCTGTGCCTGGAAATCGCGCTACCGACCAAACCGCTGAACGACGTTAATGACGAAAACGGCGAAATCGCGCTGTGTACGCTGTCCGCGTTCAACCTCGGCGCCATCGACAGCTTGGACGACCTGGAAGAGCTGGCGACGCTGGCCGTACGCGCCCTGGATGCGCTGCTGGACTATCAGGATTACCCTATCCCCGCCGCCGAACGTGGCGCAATGGGCCGCCGTACGCTGGGCATCGGCGTAATTAACTTCGCCTACTATCTGGCGAAAAACGGCGTCCGTTACTCCGACGGCAGCGCCAACAATCTGACGCACCGCACCTTTGAAGCTATTCAGTACTACCTGCTGAAGGCCTCCAACGTGCTGGCGCGCGAGCAGGGAGCCTGCCCGTGGTTCAACGAAACCACCTACGCGCAGGGCGTGTTGCCGATCGACACCTACAAACGCGATCTGGACACTATCAGCAATGAACCACTGCACTACGACTGGGAAGCGCTGCGCCAGGATATTAAAGCCCACGGTCTGCGCAACTCAACGCTGTCCGCGCTGATGCCTTCCGAAACGTCGTCGCAGATTTCCAACGCCACCAACGGTATCGAGCCGCCGCGCGGCTACATCAGCGTGAAGGCGTCGAAGGATGGGATTCTCCGTCAGGTCGTGCCGGATTACGAGCGTCTGAAAGGCCAGTACGAACTGCTGTGGGAAATGCCGAACAACGACGGCTATCTGCAATTGGTGGGACTGATGCAGAAATTCGTCGATCAGGCGATTTCGTCCAACACCAACTACGATCCGTCGCGTTTCCCATCAGGCAAAGTGCCGATGAAACAGCTGCTGAAAGATTTGCTGACGGCCTATAAGCTCGGCGTTAAAACGCTCTATTACCAAAATACCCGTGACGGCGCCGAGGATTCACAGGATGACCTGCTGGACGTCGCCGCGCAGGATGATGGCTGTGAAGGCGGCGCCTGCAAAATCTAAACCGCGCGCGAAAGTGTTTTCATTCTGTCGAATGATCGTTTCGTCATCGCCGGGTTATCAGTAAACTCAATAGAAACTGCCGTCTGCCCGACGGCAGTTTTCTGAATTTCTACAACGGACGCACAGTCCGTCCGAGGTCGCCGCAAACGGCGTTGAAAAATGCTTTGGCATTTTTTTGGAGATACCATGGCCTATACCACTTTTTCACAGAACAAAAACAATCAGCTGCTTGAACCGATGTTCTTCGGCCAGCCGGTTAACGTGGCGCGTTACGATCAGCAGAAGTACGAGATTTTCGAAAAACTGATTGAAAAACAGCTCTCTTTCTTCTGGCGTCCGGAAGAGGTCGATGTCTCCCGCGATCGCATCGATTATCAGGCGCTGCCGGATCACGAGAAGCACATTTTCATCAGCAACCTGAAGTATCAGACGTTGTTGGACTCCATTCAGGGCCGCAGCCCGAATGTGGCTCTGCTGCCGCTCATTTCAATTCCTGAGCTGGAGACCTGGGTGGAAACCTGGGCATTCTCTGAAACCATTCACTCCCGCTCTTACACGCATATCATTCGAAACATCGTCAACGATCCGTCGCTGGTTTTCGACGATATTGTCACCAACGACGAGATCCTCAAGCGCGCCAAAGACATCTCCGGGTTCTATGACGATCTGATCGAACTGACCAGTTACTACCATCTGCTGGGTGAAGGCACGCATCAGGTGAACGGTAAAACCATCGAGATCAACCTCTACCAGTTAAAGAAACAGCTGTACCTGTGCCTGATGAGCGTCAACGCCTTGGAAGCGATTCGCTTCTACGTCAGCTTTGCCTGCTCCTTCGCGTTCGCAGAACGCGAACTGATGGAAGGCAACGCCAAAATCATCAAGCTGATCGCCCGCGACGAGGCGCTGCACCTGACCGGAACGCAACATATGCTGAACTTGCTGCGCTCCGGCCATGACGACCCGGAAATGGCGAAAGTGGCGGAAGAGTGCCAGCAACAGTGCTACGACCTGTTCGTACTGGCTGCGCAGCAGGAAAAAGAGTGGGCGGAATACCTGTTCCGCGACGGCTCCATGATCGGTCTCAACAAAGATATTCTGTGCCAGTATATTGAGTACATTACCAACATCCGCATGCAGGCCGTCGGACTGCCGCTGCCGTTTGAAACCCGCACCAACCCGATTCCGTGGATTAATGCCTGGTTGGTTTCAGACAACGTGCAGGTCGCCCCGCAGGAAGTGGAAGTCAGCTCCTATCTGGTCGGACAAATCGACTCGGAAATTAATGCCGACGACCTGAGCGACTTCCAGCTGTAATCATGAGTACGCCCACCATCACCCTGCGCACGTCCGGTGCGCAGTTTGAGTACAGCGAAGAGGAAGACGGTACGTTGTTGGAGGCGTTAGAAACGCAGCGAGTCAACGTGGAGTTTCACTGCCGTTCCGGCTACTGCGGCGCCTGTCGCATGCGCCTTCTCAAAGGCGAGGTCATCTATGCGCAGACGCCGCTGGCATTCTTTCTGCCTGGCGAGATCCTGCCCTGCTGCTGCAAGCCGCTCAGCGACGNGGAGTTGGATATCTAGCCAGCCGCTTCGCGCCGCTGGCNCTCTTTATCCGCCCCCAGCGGCTTACCCNCCTGGGTTATTCCACCCGTTCTCGTCCTGATGACGCCAGGCCGATAAATGAGGTTCAATGACGGATACATGACGACCCCTCCCGCCGCTCTCCCCTCAGCGCAACCTCAACACAGCGATAACGCAACTCGAACCACCGCCCATTTCGCCACACATTATGAGTTACACTGAGTGGATAAAACATCAGGGAGAGTGGACTCAATGCTAACTTTTATTTCTGTCATTATCCTCGTTGCGCTGATTATCGTCTGGTCAGGCATCAAAATCGTACCCCAGGGCTACCAATGGACGGTAGAACGCTTCGGACGTTACACACGCACGTTGATGCCCGGCCTCAATTTGATGGTGCCCTTTATGGACCGCGTGGGTCGTAAGATCAACATGATGGAACAAGTGCTGGAAATCCCTTCTCAGGAGATCATCTCCAAAGATAACGCCAACGTCACCATCGACGCCGTGTGCTTTATCCAGGTCATCGACGCCGCGCAGGCCGCCTATGAAGTCAGCAATCTGGAACTGGCCATCATTAACCTGACCATGACGAACATTCGTACCGTGCTAGGTTCGATGGAGCTGGATGAAATGCTGTCTCAACGCGACAGCATCAATACTCGCCTGCTGCATATCGTGGATGAAGCCACTAATCCTTGGGGAATTAAAGTCACCCGTATTGAGATCCGCGACGTTCGTCCACCGGCAGAGCTGATTGAAGCCATGAACGCACAGATGAAAGCCGAACGAAACAAACGCGCCGATATTCTGGAAGCCGAAGGCGTGCGTCAGGCGGCCATTCTGAAAGCGGAAGGGGAAAAACAGTCGCAGATCCTGAAGTCTGAAGGTCAGCGTCAGTCCGCCTTTTTGGAAGCGGAAGCCCGCGAACGTTCCGCCGAAGCCGAAGCCCGTGCGACCCAGATGGTGTCTGAAGCTATCGCCGCCGGGAATATTCAGGCTATCAACTACTTCGTCGCGCAGAAATATACCGACGCATTACAGAACATCGGTTCAGCCAGTAACAGTAAAGTCATCATGATGCCGCTGGATGCCAGCAACCTCATGGGCGCCATTGGCGGAATTAGCGAACTGATTAAAGAAAGCCAGTCCGGCCGGAAAGCGTAATGATGACCGATCTACTGATGACCTATGCACGCTGGTTCTGGCTGACGCTCGGCGGACTGCTGCTCGCGGCGGAAATGCTGGGCGCAGGCGGTTATCTGTTGTGGAGCGGCGTGTCTGCGCTGTTGGTCGGCGTGCTGGTCTGGCTGCTGCCGTTGGGATTACCAGCGCAAGGTGTGGCGTTCGCGATCCTCACCGTGCTCACGGCATGTTTGTGGTGGTATTGGTTGCGTCAGCGTACGCTGCGCAGCCCGGCTTCGACGCTTAATCAGCGCGGTCTGCAGCTGGTGGGACGGCGGGCTAACCTGAGCGAGCCTGTGGTGAACGGTCTGGGACGCATCACCCTGGGGGATAGCAGTTGGCGAGTTACGGCTGACCGGGACCTGCCTGCGGGAACACCGGTCGAAATCGTCGCAATAGACGGCATTACGCTGCGCGTTCGCCCGCAGACTCGTTAGTGTCCGGTCCACGAGCCGTCTCCCGTCTGCCGTGCGACAAGAGGCTGTAGGGCGGTCATTAAGACTTCCGCCATCGTCATACGCCGATGGCGCTTATTTCTCGCAACCTACCCAATCTCGCTAGTGCAGGTCGTCTTCGTTCTATCCTCGTCTGCGCGTGTTCATGCGCCTTTTTAGGACTGGCCCTCAGTGAAAGCCAACGACCAGCGTGGCAGACTAAACCAACTCATCACGCCACACCGTCGCTCCCGCAATTACCGATACAACTTTTCCCGCTAAGCGTTTAGCATAACGTATTGATCTCTGGAGATGCCGCCATGAAGCCTTTATTACGCCGTATCGCTACGTTCCTCGGCTTAATCTCCGGGCGCAGCCTCGGCTACCCCGCGGTCGATATTGAACTCGCGGGTCATCGCTATCATCTGGTCGGTAGTATCCACATGGGCACGGTGGACATGTCGCCGCTGCCGGACGCGCTGCTCAAGCAGTTGGACGCGGCGACGGCGCTGGTGGTGGAGGCGGATATTTCAGNCAGCCGCTCGCCCTTCCCGCCAGTGGAAGACGCGCCGCCGCTGTCTGAGCGACTGGACGCCGAAGCGCTAAATCAACTGCAACAATGTTGCCATTCGCTGGCGCTCAGCTATGACAGTCTCGACCGCCTCCCTGCCTGGCAGATCGCGTTGTTGTTGCAGGCCAGCCAGGCGACCTCGCTGGGCTTGCGTCCGCAATACGGCATCGATTTTCAGTTGATCAACATGGCCCGGCTGCGGGGCTTGCCCATCATTGAACTCGAGGGCCAGCAGGCGCAGATTGAACTCCTCCAGCGACTGCCTCGCGGCGGACTGCCGCTGCTGGAAGATACCCTGACCCACTGGCACAGCAACGCCCGCCTGCTGCAAACCATGATTAACGGTTGGCTGGATTATAAAACCCTGCAATTGGATAATTTGCCCGACAGCTTCGGCAACGTTATGTCGGAAATATTGATGCAGCAGCGCAATCGACGCTGGCAGCAACAGCTGACGGCATTACCTGAGGGAAACTATGTGATCTCGGTAGGCGCGCTGCACCTGTTTGGCGAGGGTAATTTGCCCGCCCTATTGCGGGCGCACTCATTTTGACAGTATGTAAGGACAGAAATCATGACACCCGCAGTCAAGCTGCTTGAAAAACACAAAATCACTTTCACCCTGCACAGCTATCATCACGATGCCGATGAAACCAACTTCGGCGAAGAGGCTGCCCGTAAACTTGGGGTCAATAAGCAGCAAATATACAAAACGCTGCTGGTCGCGCTGAACGGCGATGCTAAAAATCTGGCCGTGGCGGNGACGCCAGTAGCGGGTCAGTTGGATCTGAAAAAAGTCGCTAAAGCCTTCGGCGCCAAAAAAGCGGATATGGCCGACCCACAATTGGCCCAACGTGTTACCGGCTATCTGGTCGGCGGCATCAGCCCTCTCGGGCAGAAAAAGCGCCTGCCGACGGCCATCGACATCGCCGCGGAGCCTTTCGACACCATTTTTATCTCCGGCGGCAAACGCGGACTGGACATTGAACTGGCGGCCTCGGATTTGGCTTCACTGCTCAACGCCGACTTTGCCGATATCGCCAAACGCGACTGACATTCTCAGGCCCGCATAACAAAACGGGCGACGCTGGNTTTCACCCACGTCGCCCGTTTTCTCACGCATTACGTCTTAGTGATAAACGATCTCGCCTTTCGGCGCATAGTCCGCCGGATTCAGCGGCGAATGTTGCGCGATGTACTCTTTGAGCACTTCAGCGTCGACAAAGCCGGTATTTACGAAATCAGAGCGCTTACTCACTACCGGGTAACCATCCCCGCCGTCCGCATTAAAGCTCAGCATCGCGATACGATAGACCTTGTCCGCCTGCAGCGGTTCGCCTTTGATCTTGACGTTTTTCACGCCGGTGCCGTCGGTTTCCAGGCTGACGTTGAAGAACTGGGCGTAAGCGCCGGCATCCACCTTGAAGTTAGCCACCGTCGCCAGATACGGCTCGACGTCGCTGCCTTTCATCTCGACATACACGACCGTGTTGCCGAAGGGCTGCACCTGCAGAATCGATTTATAGGTGATATCTCCCGCTTCAATGGAGTCACGGATGCCGCCGCCGCTCATCACGGCGAAATCAGCGTTTGTACGCTCCGCGATGCCGGAAAGCACCACGCGGGCCAAATCGGTCTGTTCAAAGCGGACTTTGCTGCGATCCCCTTCCAGACGCCCCAGCGTACTGCCGACTTTCACTTCCAGTTGGGCTTTGCCTTTCTCTTTAAACGGCGTCAACAGCTGCAGCATTTCAGGATTTTGCTTGATTTCCTGCGTGTAGTACTCGCTTTTGGTCGAACCATCATCTTGAGTCACGGTCTTCTTCAGGTTGATCGGGACCAGTTGATAGTGTCTCAGCGTCAGTTTACCGTTGCGGAACGTAAAATCGGCGCGACCCACATATTTCCCCCACTCATGCGCCTGCACGATCCATACGCCATTCTGACGATCCGGCGTGCAAGATGTGCCCGGCACATAATCCCAGTTTTTCTTGTTTCTGCTCGCCATGCACACGGGGTTTTGTGAATGTCCGCCGACGATCATATCCAGATAACCGGCTGGCAGGCTGCGCGCCATTTCAACGTCGCCGGGCGCGTTGTTGCCGTGATCGCCGTTGTCGTAGTGCCCCATATGCGTTGTGGCGATAATGACATCCGGTTTCTCTTGGCTGCGCAGTTCTTCCACCAACTGCTTGGCTTCTTCGGCCGGTTTGTGGAATTCCATATCGGTGAAGAACGCCGGGTTGCCGATTTTGGCGGTATCGTCAGTCGTCAGGCCGATAACCGCGATTTTCACACCTTGTTTGTTGAACAGACGGTAAGGCGTAAACAAACGCTGCTGGGTGCTTTTCTGATAAATGTTGGCGGAAAGGAGCGGAAAGTTCGCCCATTTTTCCTGCTGACGCAGAACGGAAAGCGGATTGTCGAATTCATGGTTGCCGATAGCCATCGCGTCGTAGCCTACCAGATTCATACCGCGAAAATCTGGCTCGGCATCTTGGAGGTCGGACTCCGGCACACCGGTGTTGATATCGCCGCCGGACAATAACAGCAGGCTCCCGCCTTTCCGCTGTACTTCGCGGCGGATAGCATCCACCGCCGTTTTTTGCGCGGCCAAACCGTATTCCCCGGCATCATTTTGCCAGAAGCGACCATGATGATCGTTGGTATGCAAAATAGTGATGTTATAGGTTTTATCTTTTTCCCATGCCTGTGCAAAAGGCGATGTTAGCGCCAGCGTCAGTGCGACCGCACAGCCCAATGCCTTTTTAGAAAAATCCATGGCAAATCTCCACAATTTAAACATTAAAAATACTTATAACTAAAGTGTACTTGTCGCTATTTAGAGGGTATTCACAGCTAATAACCGATAAATACATTAACATAAGTTAATCTTTAGCTTTTGACCTTCGTCATTTGCCAAGGAAAAACCGGTTATAACAGCCGCTGATGTCAGTGGTGATACGTTGAGGGAATGACACCCGTCGGTTTTGTATTTTGCAAAAAAGACGTTTTAGATGAAATTTTCTCTGCCTCCCCCCATAAGTGACTATTTTGTGGCATAGTAGATACATCAGGCAAATATAAACAGGCTGATCGCCGTACCCATTAGCCTTAAACCCGACATTTATGCTTTTTATCGTGATTTTTATTCTTTTATATCAAATATAAAACCTAACTATCATGAAAAAAGGCACATTCCGCTTTATAAGAGGATGGGGGGCGATATTTCCATAAAAATACTCATTGCCTCACGCTGGCTTTATTTATATAAATTGATTTATCTGTTTGTCATACAAGCGCATAAGTATAGAGGCAGAGCCCGCAATAATAAGGGCCGCCAGGGTTCAAGAGTCGCAGGCTCCCGCCCGGACGAAGCAAGGCTCAGGAACATCCGCTCACTCACTTTACCCTAGCAAAGGAGTCGGAATGCATGATACCACCCCGTTAATCTCCACAATGGCCGCAGGGCTGGTCCTTGCCTTTCTTTTGGGTATTTTGGCGCATCGTCTGCGTATTTCCCCTCTGGTCGGCTACCTGCTGGCGGGCGTTCTGCTGGGTCCTTTCACACCCGGTTTCGTTGCAGACACCAAACTGGCGCCGGAAATCGCCGAGCTAGGCGTGATTCTGTTGATGTTCGGCGTCGGCCTGCACTTCTCCCTGCGCGATTTGATGGCCGTTAAATCGATCGCCATCCCCGGCGCTATCGTCCAGATCGTCGTCGCGACGCTGCTCGGGCTAGGGCTTTCCTCGCTGCTGGGATGGAGCCTGCAAAGCGGGCTCGTGTTCGGGCTGTGCCTGTCCACCGCCAGCACCGTCGTGCTGCTGCGAGCGCTGGAAGAGCGACAGCTTATCGACAGTCAGCGCGGTCAAATTGCCATCGGATGGCTGATAGTGGAAGACCTGGCGATGGTGCTGACGCTGGTACTGCTGCCCGCCTTCAGCGATATGCTAGGTTCGGAAACGGCCAATACCAGCAAGCTACTCAAGGATCTGGCTTTCACGCTGGGTAAAGTCGTTGCCTTCATTACCTTGATGGTGGTCGTTGGCCGTCGACTGGTGCCCTGGGTGCTGGCGAAAAGCGCCAGCACCGGCTCCCGCGAGCTGTTCNCGCTGGCCGTGCTGGCGATGGCGCTGGGTATCGCCTTCGGCGCGGTCAAACTGTTCGATGTCTCCTTTGCTCTCGGCGCCTTCTTCGCCGGCGTCGTACTGAACGAATCCGAGCTAAGTCAGCGCGCCGCCCACGACACCCTGCCCTTGCGGGACGCCTTTGCCGTGCTGTTCTTCGTCTCCGTCGGCATGCTGTTCGACCCGATGATCCTGATTAACGAACCGCTTGCCGTCCTGTGTACGCTCCTAATCGTCGTCTTCGGCAAATCGCTGGCAGCCTTCGCCATTGTCAGGCTGTTCGGTCACTCCAAACGCACGGCGCTGACCATTTCCGTTAGCCTCGCGCAAATCGGCGAGTTCGCCTTTATTCTCGCGGGGCTGGGGATCTACCTCGGGCTGCTCACCGAAGACGGCCGCCACCTGGTGCTGGCCGGGGCTATTCTGTCCATCATGCTCAACCCGCTCTTGTTCTCGCTGCTGGAGCGCTATCTGGCCAAGAACGAGACCATCGAAGAACAGATTGTGGAAGAGGCCATCGAGGAGGAAAAACAGATCCCGGTGGACCTGTGCGACCACGCCTGCCTGGTGGGTTATGGCCGCGTCGGCAGCCTAATCGGCGCTCAGTTGCATGAGTCAGGCATACCGATGGTGGTGATTGAAACCTCCCGCGCGCGCGTCGACGCCCTGCGCGAACAGGGCATCAAAGCCGTATTGGGCAACGCCACCAAGCCCGAGATTATGGACATCGCCCGTCTCGACTGCGCACGCTGGCTGCTGCTGACCATTCCCAACGGCTATGAGGCCGGAGAAATCGTCGCGACCGCTCGCGCCCGCCGTCCGGATCTCGAGATCATCGCGCGCGCGCACTACGACGACGAAGTCAGCTATATCGCCGAACACGGCGCCGATCATGTGGTGATGGGAGAAAGGGAAATCGCAGACACCATGATTACCATGCTGAACATCACCCCGGATGTGCCCGCGAGGGAATGCCCGATTTAACGGACGGGATTTAGGCGTGGTAGCCCACGCCGACGCGGGCAGAGAGTAAAAAAAATGCCAGACTCAGTCTGGCATTTTTTATGTCCGTCTCACGAAGCCCTATTCCACGTCATCTGAAGCACTGACCAGCTGAGCTAACAGGTCGATATGCAACGGGTCGTCGTTAAGCGCAGGAATATAGTTAAACCGCTCGCCCCCCGCATGCAGGAAGATCTCCCGGTTTTCTCCCTGAATTTCCTCCAGCGTCTCCAGACAGTCGGAGGCGAATCCGGGACACATGATTTGAATATCCTTCACGCCCTGAGCGCCCAATGCCTGCATGGTTTCATCCGTATACGGCGTCAGCCAAGGTTCGCGTCCGAAACGCGACTGGAAGGTCATCATCACCTGGTCCTGAGGTAATCCCAGCGCTGCCGTCAGCGCCGCCGTCGTGGCGGCGCAGCGTAGCGGATAGTCATCGCCCTCATTAGCATAGCGCTGAGGAATACCGTGGAATGACATGACCAACCGTTCGGGCACGCCATGCTCGGCAAACGAGGTTTCTACGCTGTGCTTCAGCGCCGCGATATAAGCGGGATGTTCGGCGTAGTCACGGATAAAGCGGATGCCCGGCATCCGGCGAGTCGACTTCATAAGGTTAGCGAGGCCATCCCACACCGCGGCCGTCGTGGAACAGGAGTATTGCGGGTACAGCGGCAGGACGGTCAGAGACGTCACCCCCTGCGCCATCAGGCTATCCAGCGCCGAACGCAGACTGGGAGTACCGTAACTCATCCCCAGCGCCACCGGCGTGCCGGACAGGCGCTCAGCCAACGCTTTTTCCTGACGGCGGCTGAAGACTAAAAGCGGCGATCCGCCCTCCATCCATACGGACTGATACAGTTTGGCCACACGCGGCGAGCGGAACGGCAGGATAGCACCGCGCAGGATTAGCGCCCACAGCAAGGGATTCACATCGACAACGCGCCTGTCGCTGAGGAATTCGGCCAGATAGCGCTTCACCGCCTGGGGGGTGGGCGCATCAGGCGTGCCCAAATTAACCAACAGCACGCCGCGTTTTTCTTCTTTCATTGATGCTTTCCTCATTCCGACGGCGGCCTAAAGTTCCGCCATTCATTCTGGATCAGGCGCTTATTGTAGCTAAAAAACCAGTCTGTAATGGCACCGGTAGCGAGGTTCGTGCCGATATCAGCAATCGCCGGAAGCAATGCCGACAAAATGGACGCCGCAGCCCAAGGGCCAACAGCTAACGACAGACGTAAAAAATGCCAGAGCAAGTCTGGCATTTTTATCTTTTCATCATCGCCTTTGCGGGCGAGCGCTCTTAACCCAGAATGCGTGCCAGCTCCGCGCTGATTTCGCTCACGCTGCGGGTACCATTCAGTTTGTGGTACTGAGTATGGCCGGCATCGGCTTCTTTCTGGTAGTAGCTGACCAGCGGGGCGGTCTGCTGATGGTACTCGACCAGACGTTTGCGTACGGTCTCTTCCTGATCATCTTTACGGATCGTCAGATCTTCACCGGTGACGTCGTCTTTGCCTTCAACCCGCGGCGGATTGAATTTGACGTGGTAAACACGGCCTGACGCCGCGTGTACACGACGACCGACGATGCGTTCGACGATCAGCTCGTCCGGTACGGCGAACTCCAGCACGTAGTCCACATTGATGCCGGCGTCTTTCATGGCATCGGCCTGAGGGATGGTGCGCGGGAATCCGTCGAGCAGGAAGCCATTGCGGCAATCGTCCTGTGCGATGCGTTCTTTGACCAGGGCAATGACCAACTCATCGGTCACCAGTTTACCCGCATCCATGATCTCTTTGGCCTGTTTACCCAGTTCGCTGCCGGCTTTCACCGCAGCGCGCAGCATGTCACCCGTGGAAATCTGCGGAATGCCATACTTTTCCATGATGAACTGAGCCTGAGTGCCTTTGCCTGCGCCCGGAGCGCCCAGCAGAATAATACGCATCGCGTAGATCCCCTCGAAAATTTGAACAAAATTGAAAAAACGCTAAACCATACCATTCCGTCTCGCCATCCTCAAGGAACTGGCTCGGTTCAGCCATCATCCTGACGGAAATAAACGGCGGTCGCGCCTGCAAAAAAAAGCCCCGGAGAACCGGGGCGGGAAAGAAAAGAGATTATGCCGTCAGCAGCTGATTCATACGACGGATGAACTGGTTAGGATCTTCTAGCGTGCCGCGTTCAGCAAACAGCGCCTGATCCAACAGCAGCTCAACCCACTCGCCGAACTGGGCGTCATCAGTGGTGTCGGAAGCGCGTTTGACCAGCGCATGATCCGGATTCAGTTCGAAGATGTATTTCACTTCCGGGGCCTGTTGGCCGGCGGCGGCAAACAGCTTCGCCATCTGCGTTCCCATTTCGTCAGCCCCGGTAGTGACGATAGCCGGGGTATCGGTCAGACGATGCGTCAGACGCACCTCTTTCACGCGATCGCCCAGCAGCGTTTTCACGCGGTCGACGAACGGCTCCAGCGCTTTTTCCGCTTCTTTCTGGCTTTCGTCGGCATCATCCGCCAGCTTGTCCAACGCTTCATCGGCCTTGCTGACGGACTGGAAGGATTTACCGTCGAACTCGGTCAGGTAGCTCATCATCCATTCGTCGATGCGATCGGACAGCAGCAACACTTCAATGCCTTTCTTGCGGAACAGTTCCAGATGTGGACTGCTCTTGGCGGCGGCGTAGCTGTCGGCGGTGATGTAATAGATCTTGTCCTGACCTTCAACCATACGGCTGACATAGTCTTCCAGCGAGACGGTCTGCGCCGCGCTATCGGTATGGGTAGAGGCAAAGCGCAGCAGTTTAGCGATAGTTTCTCGGTTGCCGCCATCTTCCGCCGGCCCCTCTTTCAGGACCTGACCGAACTGCTGCCAAACCGTCTGATATTTTTCGCTGTCGGTTTTCGCCAGATGTTCCAGCATTTGCAATACGCGTTTGGTCAGCGCGGTACGCAGGCTGTGAGTGACGCGGTTGTCTTGCAGGATCTCACGCGATACGTTCAGCGGCAGATCGTTGGAGTCAATGAGACCGCGTACGAAGCGCAGGTAGTTCGGCATAAACTGTTCCGCATCGTCCATGATGAACACGCGCTGAACGTAGAGTTTCAGACCGTGCTTATGGTCGCGGTTCCACATATCCCATGGCGCCTGAGAAGGGATGTACAGCAGGCTGGTGTACTCCTGCTTCCCTTCCACGCGGTTGTGGCTCCAGGTCAGTGGGTCGGCGAAGTCGTGAGAGATATGTTTATAGAACTCGACATACTCTTCGTCGCTGATGTCGGATTTATTACGCGTCCACAGCGCCTGCGCCTTGTTGATCTTTTCCCAGGAAACGGTTTTTTCCCCGCCCTCTTCTTCGCTTTCCGTTTCGGTCTGAATTTCTACCGGCAGGGCGATGTGGTCGGAGTATTTGCTGATGATGGAGCGTACACGCCACGTATCGAGGAATTCGTCTTCGCCTTCACGCAGGTGCAGCGTAATTTCAGTACCGCGTTCCGGCTTGTCGATGTCGGCAATGGTGTAGTCGCCTTCGCCGGCAGACTCCCAGAAAACGCCCTGATCGGCGCTGGCGCCAGCGGCGCGAGTACGCACGGTGACTTTATCCGCGACGATAAACGCGGAGTAAAAGCCCACGCCGAACTGGCCGATCAGCTGGCTGTCTTTTACCTGATCGGAACCCAGTGATTCCAGAAATGCTTTGGTGCCGGATTTGGCGATAGTACCAAGATTTTCAATCACGTCTTCGCGAGACATCCCGATACCGTTATCGGAGATGGTCAGCGTGCGCTTTTCTTTGTCGGTGGAGACGCGTACACGCAGGTCCCCGTCGCCTTCATATAAATCAGGCGTCGACAGCGCGCGAAAACGCAGTTTATCCGCCGCGTCAGACGCATTGGAGATCAATTCACGCAGGAACACTTCCTTATTGGAATACAGTGAATGGATCATCAGGTGCAGTAATTGCTTCACTTCAGACTGGAAGCCGCGGGTCTCTTGGCCTTTCATACTCATTATGACTTACCTCAAAACGTGTTTTATTCAGGCTGTTTTATTGTCAGATAAGCTACAGGTGGGGTCAGGTGCCGAGATTTCAAGTGGGACTGATAGCGCTCGCGGGCGAAAAACGAGGAATAAAGNGCGACTGCCGATTTTTTCGGCAGCCAGAGAGTCAGAACTTGAACGGGNGACGTCCTGCCAGTGAATGCGACAGCGTCGTACCGTCCACCATCTCCAATTCACCCCCGACCGGCACGCCGTGGGCGATGCGGCTAGCCATCACGCCATGCTCGGCGCACAGCTCGGCGATGTAGTTCGCCGTGGCGTCGCCTTCAACCGTCGGGTTGGTCGCCAGAATCACCTCCTGGATGCTTTCCGTTTCCAGGCGCTCTTCCAGCCGACCCAAGCCAATATCATCCGGACCAATGCCGTCCAGCGGCGAAAGATGTCCCATCAAGACAAAGTAGCGGCCGGCGAACTGACCGGTTTGCTCGATGGCATGAATATCGGCCGGACTTTCCACCACGCAGATAAGGCCGTTTTCCTGACGACGGGCGTTTGCGCAGATGTTGCAGACGCCCTGTTCCGTAAAGGTACGGCAGTCTTCGCAGTGGCCAATTTCAGACATGGCGCGGGTCAGCGACTGCGCCAGTTTCATCCCGCCGCTTCGATCGCGTTGCAGCAGATGAAAGGCCATTCGCTGGGCAGATTTAGGCCCCACGCCGGGTAAACAGCGCAGGGATTCCATCAGTGATTCAAGAAGCGGACTGGTTTGCATCAGAACGGCATCTTGAAGCCTGGCGGCAGTTGCATCCCGCCGGAAACCGCCGCCATCTTCTCTTTCTGCGTTTCCGCAATGCGGCGCGCCGCATCGTTGAACGCAGCCGCGATTAAATCTTCCAGCATGTCTTTATCATCTTCGAGCAGGCTGGGGTCCAGCTCAACACGGCGGCAATTGTGCGCGCCGTTAATGGTGACTTTAACCAGCCCGGCACCAGATTCGCCAGTCACTTCCACATTGGCAATTTCTTCCTGGGCCTGCTGCATTTTTTCCTGCATCTGCTGAGCTTGCTTCATCAGATTGCCTAAACCGCCTTTACCAAACATATCGTTCTCTCTATCACTCGGGCTGCTACAGCAGCAGTTAAACGGGTCGGATACTGTCTTCATCCAATTCCGCGTCGAAGAATCGCCGCAGCGTCTGAATGTTATTATCCGTCAGGATCGACTGACGCGCCTGCGCCAGTTTTTCTTCGTAAATGGCCTGTCGCCACTCCAGCGGCGTCCGAACCGCAGGGTTATCGTCTTCTGCGATCGTCAGCGCGATATCGCGCCCGTGATACGCCGATAGCGCAGACACCAGTGCCTGCTGCGCCGCGCTGGTGTTCAGGTGACGTTGAGAGGATCGCAGATGCAGATGAATCTCGCTATCCGTCGGCCTCTCTCTGAACGCGTTCAGCGCTAGCTGCTGCNCCAGTTTCGGCAGCGTCAGATGGTCGATTTCAGCCGCCCNCTCATCGCGTGTTTTGGCTTCTTCCGCCAACCGGGCGACCAGCTCCGGCGTTTTTTCGTGTTCTAATGCGGAACGCAGCGCCTTGGGCGTCGCCACTTCCGCTTTTTGTTCCTGTGGAACCGTATTCTGCGCCTTCCAGCGGTAGGCTTCCGGCTTCTTCGGTTCACGCTTTTCTTCCGCCTTTGACGCCATCCGCTGCTGACCGCGCTCGCTCACAGAGGCCAGTCGTTCCAGCGCTGACGTTCCCGGCCGCGTTTTTCCTGACGCTGCCGGTTCAGACTTTTTTGGCGGAGACGTTCCCTGTTTCTGCAATAGTTGGCTGCGCGCCTGCAACAACTGCGCGGTCGTGTCCGGTAAATGGCTCGCCGTTTGCGGAGCGGACTCCGGCGGCCGTGGTGGTTCCGCCTGCTGAGGAGGCGCTTGAGGCGCCTCGTCGGACGGCGCAGCCGCGGACTGCCGCACCGGCGTGTTCGTCGGCGCCTGTGGAGCGACTATCGGCGCAGCGACGGTAACGGGCGTAGGCGCATCAATGACCTGGCGAGGATGAAACGCCAGCGCGCGCAGCAACGTCATTTCCACGCCCATTCGCGGATCGGGCGCATAAGCCAGCTCTTTGCGGCCAATCAACAAGGTTTGATAATAGAGCTGCACTTCAGCAGGCGGGACGGCGCGAGCCAGATCCCGCAGGCGTGGCGCTACGCTGCTGTATTCATCGCCCAGCGCCGAAGGCAGCATTTGCACCATGGCGACGCGGTGCAGCAAGGTGAGCGTTTCCACCAACAGCGATTCCCAATCCACGCCGCGCGACGCGGCTTGTTGCAGCAAGGTCATCACCTGCGCGCTGTCGGCTTTCACCAACGCCTCTATCAACGCCAGCGGCTGCTCGTCGTCCAGCGTTCCCAGCATCTGACTGNCCGTTTCAGTCGTGACCTGCCCCTGACCAATGGCGATAGCCTGGTCGGCCAGCGAGAGCGCATCACGCAGGCTGCCTTCCGCCGCACGCGCCAGCAGTTGCAGCGCACGCGCCTCAGCGGGCAACTGCTCTTCCTGCAAGACGTGCTGCAAATGGGCGCGGATCTGCTCCGCATCCAATGCTTTGAGATGGAACTGCAGGCAGCGCGACAGAATAGTCACTGGAAGCTTTTGGGGGTCTGTGGTCGCCAGCAGGAATTTAACGTGCGACGGCGGCTCTTCCAGCGTTTTGAGTAGTGCGTTGAAGCTGTGGCGGGAAAGCATGTGCACTTCATCGATGAGGTACACCTTGAAGCGGCCCCGCGCCGGCGCATATTGCACGTTATCCAGTAAGTCGCGAGTATCTTCGACTTTGGTGCGGGAAGCAGCATCGATCTCGATCAGATCGACGAAGCGGCCTTGCTCAATTTCGAGACAGTTCTCGCATTTACCGCAGGGCGTTGCCGTGATGCCAGCCTCACAGTTCAGTCCTTTCGCCAGCAGACGCGCGATAGTGGTTTTCCCCACCCCACGGGTGCCGGAAAACAGATAGGCATGGTGAATTCGGCCTAGGGAAAGACCATTAGCCAGCGCGGCCAGGACATGTTCCTGACCGACGACATCGGCAAAGGTTTGAGGGCGCCACTTACGGGCAAGAACCTGATAGCTCATCAATACCGCAACAGTTGAGTTATTGAGGNGGTGATGCTAACACAGTCTCGCCGCCGTCGGCGAGACTGATGTGCTTAATGACCGGGGAAGTCGACCAGGCTGAAACACTGTACGCCCATGGCTTCCAGGCGCTGCTGACCACCAAGGTCAAACAGGTTGATGACAAAGGCTGCGTCAGTGACCTCGCCGCCTAAACGACGGATCAATTTCACCGTCGCTTCGACTGTGCCGCCGGTCGCCAGCAGATCGTCGATAACCAGCACTTTATCGCCGGCAGTAATGGAGTCTTCGTGGATTTCCAGCGTGTCGGTGCCGTATTCCAGCTCATAGCTTTCGCATAGCGTTTTACGCGGCAATTTTCCTGGTTTGCGCACCGGTACGAAGCCTACGTTCATTGCCAGCGCCACCGGCGCACCGAACAGAAAGCCACGCGCTTCAGTTCCAACGACTTTGGTGATGCCAGCATGACGATAACGCTCTGCCAGGAGGGAAATGCTGGCCGCGTAGGCCTGCGGATTTTCCAACAGGCTCGTGACGTCACGGAACAGTATGCCCGGCTTTGGGTAGTCGGGAACGCTCTTGATACTGTTTTTAATTAATTCTGGCTGTGTTACGGTCATAATCCTGTGCCTGATAAAACAATCTGTTCAGTGAATAACGGACGCCCGTTGTCGCTCTGGCGGCCATCACGCGCCCTTCGCCGGGAAAGGAGTAGAGGTGGGACGCGCACGAAAACGCTCAAATCTAGTCAAACTGACTGACAAATGCAACAGCCCAGCACCCGGTCGCTCACTTTTATTGCTCCCGATCAACCACCGGCAGCCGCAACATAAAGATGAGCAGGCAGGCCATCACCACCAATAATAATCCCCGCACCCACGGAATATTGACCATCCATATCGATAAGGCGAAGGNGGCGACGATCACCACGAGCGCTTTGACTTTGACGCCCGGCGGCAAAGCCCGATGCTGCTGCCAATGTCGCAGATAGCCGCCGAACCACGAACGATGCAGCAGCCAGTAGTGAAAACGCGGCGACGATCGGGCGAAGCACCAGGCGGCCAACAGCAGAAACGGCGTGGTGGGCAAAAGCGGAAGCACGACGCCCAGCGTAGCCAGCACGACGGCAATCCATCCCAACACGATCAAGACCACACGATACATACACCACACTCCCGCTAGTAGATGTCGCCGAACCCTTGCCCATACATAGTAACGGGTGTAACACTGATTTGACCATCGCGGAACAGGATCGCAAATGCCGTCAAAGCAGGTATCATGGCGTCACGTTTAACCCACCGTCGTTCCGTGCTTAATTCATGTTCGATCGCGCTATTCTTACCCCAATCTATCAATTTTTGACGGCTGAAACGCCTGACGAGTGGGTTATCGAGGCACAAAAAGCCGATAATCTACCGACCCTTTTGCGCGACCACGCGCTGTGCGAACTGAAAGCGGCGCAAAACGCGGCGCATCTCCTGCGGCGCTACGCCGTGGATGAGTCCGGCCAGCGACAGCTGATGGACTGGCTCATGCCATATGAAAACTTCGCTTACCATGACCGCAGTAACTTTGCCGAACTGGAAGCGAAAAACCCAGTATCCAAGCAGATAAGTATTCGAACGGGCTGCCGCTATGGGCAGGATATGATCGACAAGATGGTGTTGTTGATAAAAGAAGAGCTGCACCATTTTCATCAGGTGCTGGAAATAATGGCCTCTCTGGGGATTGTCTATCAGCGCCTGCCTGCCAGCCGATATGCGAAAGGTATGCTTCGACACGTGATGACGCATGAGCCGAATATGCTGGTTGATAAGCTGATTATCGGCGCATTTATTGAGGCCCGATCCTGCGAACGCTTTGCTAAACTGGCCCCATATTTGGACTCGCAATTACAGAAGTTTTATCTCTCCCTGCTGAGGTCTGAGGCCCGTCACTATCAGGACTATCTTGCGCTGGCCAAGCAAATTGCCGACCGAGACATTTTACCGAGGATCGCGTTCTTTGCGGAGATTGAGGCTAACCTGATCGTTTCGCCCGATGACGATTTCAAATTTCATAGCGGCAAGCCCCGTGTCGACGGCCCCCCACCGCTTTGATTCACCGCACAATGACTGAGGCAACCGAATGAGCACCTCGACGCTGTTGCAAGCGCTAGACCATCAGATCGCCAGCCTGGCCGAACAAATAGCGCCGGTTATAGGGATGACGACAGCCCGATCCCGTTTCGACCGCCAGCTGTTTGGCTGTTATGGCACACGCTTCGGCGACTATCTGGCCGAAGTGAAACAAAATCATCAGCACCTGCAGCAATATGTCGCCGAAAATCGCACCGACCGAGTGGCTTTTATGGCAGAAAAACTGCTGGCTCAGATTACGGCGCTACAGCGTGAACTAGGTACCTGGAAAATGCGGCAGCAGAGCCCCTCCGCCCCAACGCCGCCCGATCTCTACCACAAGTTGGCCGAGCATCAAGGCTATGAACGACGTTTGATAGCGATGATTCAGGATCGGGAAAGTTTACTTATCCAGCAAACTGCGTTTGACGAAAAACAGCGGTTGCAACAAGAGTTGGCGGCGCTGGAAGGCCGGCTGGCGCGCTGTCGACAGGCGCTTACGCGTTTGGAACGTCAAATTGAAAGGCGGGAACAAGGTTCCTAAAAACTCGTTGCTCGCGGTGATATCTGCTATATCTACACGCTGATTCCGAGCGAACGGGAAGGTGAACCCCTATGTCACTGGAAAATGCAGCTCCCGAAGTCAAACTGGCGGTGGATCTCATTATGTTGCTTGAGACCAACCAGATTGACCCTGAGGTGGTACTCGCCGCACTCGACATTGTGCGTAAGGACTATCTGCACAAGACCCAAGGACAGGGCGATCTCTCAACCGATTAGCGGTTGTTCAGCCGGAACAGACGTTTTAAACGTTTGTTCCGGCGATTCCCGTTGTCGAAACTTACAGGTGCGATGGATTGTCCGGCAGCTGACGCGACACCTCTTTCNCTTCCTTTCCCTGCTCATTATGCAAATACACTTCCAGCTGATTGAAAGCGATATTGATGTCATTTTCCCGACAGAGTCGGTCGATCGCGCGGTTCAGCTCATCCNCCGTGTAGCTGCGATCGCGTAGCTCGCGCACATACAGTCTCAGCTCATGATTGAGGGTGCTGGCGCCGAACGCGAGGAAAAACACCTGCGGCTCCGGATCGGTCATCACACGGGGGTTCTCACGCGCGGCCTGCAGCAAGACGGATTTCACCTTATCGAGATCGGACCCATAAGCCACGCCGATACTGATGATCACACGCGTAATCGTGTCCGACAGCGACCAGTTGATCAGACGTTCCGTCACAAAAGCCTTGTTGGGAATGATCACCTCTTTACGGTCAAAATCCGTAATCGTCGTCGCTCGAATTCTGATCTTGCTGACCGTTCCCGAAAACGTACCGATGGTGATCGTATCGCCGATACGCACGGGGCGTTCGAATAGGATGATCAGACCGGAGACGAAGTTGGCGAAGATCTCCTGCAAACCGAATCCGAGCCCGACGGACAACGCCGCGACCAGCCACTGTAGTTTGTCCCACGATACGCCGAGCGAGCTGAGGGCAGTCACCGCGCCGACGGACGTAATCAGGTAGGTCAGGATCGTCGTGATGGCATAGGAGGTCCCCTGCCGCAGCTGCAGTCGCGAAAGCACCAAGACTTCCAACAGCCCCGGCAAGTTGCGGGTCATGACGTAGGCAATCACAATCACCGCCAGCGACAGCAGCAGGTTGCCGAGCGTTACCGCTTGCAGGACGTTGCTGCCGCCCACGGATGCGTTGTAATGCCACAGCGTGACGCTATCGAGATAGGAGAACACCGTCACCAAGTCCGCCCATATCCCATAAATCGCCCCGCAGAAGATCATCACCAGGACCATGGTGGTCAATCGCAACGATTGCTGGCTGATTTGTTCCAACGCCAGCGGCGCTTCAGGTACCGGTTCGCTCCCTTCAGCGCCCTCTTTCACCACGTTCTGCCGTCTGGCCAGCGCACGGCGATAGGCCAGACGTCGGGCGGCGACGCTCAGTCCGCGGATCGTCGCCATGTAGACCACGTTCCATACGATCAGCAGATACAAGCTTTCGATCCAACGACCGGACAGGCGCAATGTCGTATAGAAGTAACCACTCAACATCAGCACGATCAAAAAAGGCGGCATCAGCGCGATGGCCGTCACAACGATCAGACGCATCGTATGGCGGTCCTTGTCACGCCAGCTATCCCGGCAAAGCGGAAAGACCAGCACCGACAGCAGCACCAAGTTGAGGACGATCACCAATTGCCCGATAACGTCGTCCACCAGATACAACGGGATCTGTTCGCCGATAACAGACCAAAAAATCAGCGGCAGCAGCGCACATCCCAGTCGCAGCGTTTGCCTGCGATAGTGCGCGCTTAACGAAGGCGCTAAGTTGAAATGCCGTTCGAACATGCCCTCCGGCTTCAAGCCCTGCCAGGCAAGCCCGAAGACGAGCCAGAACAGCGCCAGATCCTGACTCAGCAGCCACGCAAATTCGCCGAGTTGCCCCCCGGCGCGCTCCAGCCACAGCCCCACACATATCAATATAAGCGTGCCGGGCAACACTTTAATCAGCAATAGCAGAATCGTCTGGGGAGTATGGAGCTGGCTGTCGCGTTTGAGCTGTCCGACGTCTTTGGACAATTTGTCGAGATAATGGTCGATAGATTTTCGACGCCAGAAGATCAGCCCCACCAGCAGCATCGCCGGAACAACATAAAGCAAGGACCGTAAAGCCCCCTGAACAAACTGTTCCGATTTGACTGCGATATGGATGCCGTGCAGCTGCTGTTTAAGCGAGGACGGAAATTCTTTCAGCCAGCTCCAGTCCATCGGCTTGTTGCTGTTAACCCAGAAGATCTGCTGAGTCAGCGTTCTTTGCAGCGAGGCATTCACGCTGCCGAGCTGCTGTCGGTTGATTTGCAGGTTGATTGCGAGCATGAGCTGGTTGCCGAGCTGCTTGTTCAACTGGTCGAGCAACTCCCGGCGCATGTCCAGAATCTGCTCCAGCGCGTCGGTCACTTCGCTGTTGGAGACCGTATTGTTGCGCGCCAGCAGCTTCTGGATATATTCATCGCCGCGAAACAGCTCATCGCGCTGCTGGTTGATGTCGAACTGCTCCAGGCGCAGATCGGCGATCTGCGTGCTCATGTCACTCAGTTCATCTGCCGAAGGGAGGTTTTGCTGCTGCTGATACAAGATGCGTGACAATAACAGGCTGCCTTTAAGTACGGTGACCTGCTCTTTCAGATTACGCTCGGACTGCGTGGCGCGATCCAACCAGTTTTTGACCTGAATGCTTTGCTGCACCAGCGTATTTCCGGCTTCGGTCGCGGCAATCAACCGCTGACTGAGCTGACGGTTGATCTCCATTTCCGTCTTAACCAGGGGGTTTTCCTGAATGCGTTGCAGCTCGCCGGATGTCTGAGCCTCTTTGGCCGTTTTCTCTGACAGGTTAAGACGTTTGTGGCTGACCACATTTTGCAGCGCCTGTACCATGCGTTCTTGCTGATTAATCTGAGCCGCAGTGTAGTCACGCTGCTTTTGCAACAGATCCTGAAGCGTCGTGTTCACTTCCAGACTTTTGCGCTGTTGCTCCATCTGAGCGCTTAACAGGGCCTGTTCCGTCAATAGCAACGTTTGCTGGCTCGGACGCAACGTCGCCTGTTCCGGGTCCAGACCATTGAGCTGATTGCGTAGCTGCTGACTGCGCTGCGATGCCGTCAGCATGGCGCTCTGTACTCTTTCCGGCTGCGTCTGCAGCGAAATCAGCTGACTATTGTAATTAGACAGGTTTTCCTGCGCCGACTGCAGGCCAGCCAGCGTATCATTTAACCGCGACTCCAACTGTTTGATAGATAAGGATTCGAGGGTAGAAAGAGAGACTTCCGACGACGAAGTCAGGGCCGCCAAATCATCGCTCGTCTGCCGTAGCTTGGCCGGGGCTTGTGCCGCCTGAAGTTTTAACTGAGCGGTTTCCTGCTTAACCCTGTCTATCGCGTCCAGCACGTCAAGCGTTTTGGTGTAATCCTCTATAACCAGCTTATCGGCCGGAGATTGGCTTTTTTGTTTATTCAGAGTGTCGAGGCGGTTTTGAATATCGCTTCGGGTCGGCAAATCATTTGTCAGCGCCAACGCTGGCGCGCTTACGGCCAGCGCCAGACACATCGTTAGAAGAAGTGCCGACAGCGAGCGCAGGGCGGAATCCGACACGCGGGAAAAAGAGGCGTAAAAATGGCGCAAAATAGAGAAGCTGGAACTCATGACACATCATCGTATAAGCGGAGATATGCCAAGTTTATCACGCCTCGGTCGAGCCGAGATATGTGAATCCGTGGGGAAGCGTAACGGTATTTACGATCTATAAACAATTTTCAGGTCGATAAACCTGACGCATCGCAGGGCTGAAACGCAGCATATCAATGAGGCCATCGACTAAAAATGGCGCTTCGTGACTCAATGCGAAGCTTTCCGGCATAAATAACCAGTTTTCCATCACGCCAGATAGGTAGGCGCGCAGCGCAATCGCCGCCCGATGGGCATCAATATCCTCAGGCAGCTTGCCGGAGTGAATGCAGCGCCCCAACAAAACGTCCACTTTATTGTAACAATCAAGATGGATTTCTTTGCGTCCGTGGCAGGTCGAGCGAATTTCGCCGCTAAACTCGCATTTATGGAAAATAATCTCCATCATCGCGCGCCAATCGCCGTCACACTCGATCTGCTTCAGCATATAAATAAGGACTTCCCGCATAACATGAAGTGGATCATCCGGAAATTTTGCATGATACTCAGTTTCAAACTCGGTCATTTTTGTTTCTGAACGCGCCCAGATTTCTGCAAACAGTTCGGCTTTGTTTCTGAAATGCCAGTAAATAGCACCTCGTGTTACACCCGCAGCGACCGCAATGTCGGACAATGACGTCGCAGAGACACCGTGCTCGGAGAAGAGGCGTAGTGCCGTCTCCATAATGTGCTGGCGGGTTTCCTCAGCCTGTTTTTTGGTTTTTCGTGCCATAGCATTATTTTAACTGAAAGGTGTGATTTACATACATTCGTGTATGTATGTAACATAGCATGAACTGAATATTATCGCAGCAATGGGTTTGGGCTTGTCATCCATTGATCAATTTTCGAATCGGAATCTTGAGGTTTATTTTATGAATAAAAACAGAAGGCTTTTGCCTCTGGCGGCGGTGCTAATGCTTTCTGGCGGCTTAGTTCTCACTGGATGTGATAATAAGGATGAAAACCAAGGCAATGCGGCAGGAAACCCGCCAGCGGTAGATATTGTCACCATAAAAGCACAACCTCTGAATATCATCACCGAACTGCCGGGACGCACCAATTCTTACCGGGTGGCAGAAGTCCGTCCTCAGGTCGGCGGCATTATCCTCAAGCGTAATTTCGTGGAAGGCGGCGACGTCCAGGCCGGCGTATCACTGTACCAAATCGACCCTGCGCCTTATCAGGCACAGCTTAATAGCGCGAAAGGCACGCTGGCGGAAGCGCAGGCGAACGCCGAAGTCGCGCGTTTGACCGTCAACCGTTACAAACCGCTGTTAGGCACTAACTACATCAGCAAGCAGGATTATGATCAGGCCGTCGCGACTTCCCGTCAGGCCGACGCAACGGTCGTTTCCGGCAAAGCCGCCGTAGACTCCGCCCAAATCAATCTCGATTACACCAAAGTCACTGCCCCGATTTCAGGCCGCATTGGTAAGTCCACGGTCACTGAAGGCGCCTTGGTTTCCAGCGCTCAAACGACCGCGCTCACCACCATTCAGCAACTTGACCCCATTTATGTGGACGTGACGCAGTCCAGCAACGATTTTCTGCGGCTCAAGAATGATTTGAACAGTGGCACTATTCAGGCGACCAACGGTAAAGCCAACGTCCGTCTGTTGCTAGAAAACGGTACCGAATACGATCAGCAGGGTACGCTGGAGTTCTCCGACGTCACTGTCGATGAAACGACCGGTTCCATCACTCTACGCGCCATCTTCCCGAACCCTTCACACAACCTGCTGCCCGGTATGTTCGTTCGTGCGCGTCTGGATGCCGGCGTGAATCAAAACGCGATTCTGGTTCCTCAGGAAGGCGTGACCCGCACTCCGCGCGGCGATGCTTCCGCATTGGTTGTGGGTGAAGGGGATAAAGTTGAAGTCCGTTCGGTCACCACGGCTCAGGCCATTGGCGACAAGTGGGTGGTGACTTCAGGCATTAAACCTGGCGATCGCGTGATTGTTTCCGGCTTGCAAAAGATTAAACCCGGTATCGTGGTGACAGCGCAGGAAGTCAAATCTGACAGCACTCAGCAGCCTCAAACTCAACCCGCCAAGTCTTAACAGGAGCCGGTAATCAATGGCTAAGTTTTTTATAGATCGCCCCATCTTCGCATGGGTCATTGCCATTATGGTGATGCTGACCGGGCTATTGGCGATAACGCAGTTGCCGGTAGCCCAGTATCCGAGCATTGCGCCACCGTCGGTTGAAGTGACAGCCTCTTATCCGGGCGCTGACGCCAAAACGGTGCAGGATACAGTCACCCAGGTCATCGAACAGAACATGAGCGGCATCGATAATCTGCTGTACATGTCATCGAACAGCGACTCGTCCGGTAACGCTCAAATCACGTTAACCTTTGACTCCAAAGCTAATCCTGACATCGCGCAGGTACAGGTGCAGAACAAGCTGCAGCTCGCCATGCCGCTTTTGCCGCAGGAAGTTCAGCAGCAAGGCGTCAGCGTACAGAAGTCCAGCAGCAGCTTTCTGATGGTAATTGGTTTCATCAGCGATGATAAAAACACCACCCAACAGGATATTGCGGACTACGTCGGCTCCAGCGNCAAAGACCCCATCAGCCGCGTCACCGGTGTCGGTGACACTCAGCTGTTTGGTGCCCAGTACGCCATGCGTATCTGGCTTGACCCCAATAAACTGACCAATTATCAGATGACCACGTCAGACGTGGTTTCAGCGATTACGGTGCAGAACACGCAGATTGCCGCCGGTCAGTTAGGCGGGACGCCGCCAGTGCCGGGACAAAAACTGAACTCGTCAATTATCGCTCAGACAAGACTTAATAATACCGAACAGTTCGGCAATATCCTGATCCGCGTAAACCAGGACGGTTCGCAGGTTCGGCTGAAAGACGTCGCCCGAATCGAACTGGGGGGTGAGGACTACAGCGTCGTGGCTCGTTATAACGGCCAGCCGGCTTCCGGCCTCGGCATCAAACTGGCAACCGGGGCTAATGCGCTGGATACGGCCAACGCCGTTAAAGCCGAGTTAGCTAAGCTGCAGGCGCAGTTTCCTTCGGGTTTGAAAGTGGTCTATCCGTACGACACCACTCCGTTCGTTAAGATTTCTATTAACGAAGTGGTGAAAACGCTGATTGAAGCTATCGTGCTGGTATTTCTGGTTATGTATCTGTTCCTGCAGAACTTCCGTGCGACGCTCATCCCGACCATCGCGGTACCGGTCGTCTTGCTGGGGACGTTCGCCATCCTCTCGGCATTTGGCTACTCCATTAATACCCTGACCATGTTCGCCATGGTGTTGGCGATCGGTCTTCTGGTGGATGACGCCATCGTCGTCGTAGAAAACGTCGAACGTGTCATGGCGGAAGAAGGACTATCACCAAAAGAAGCAACGCGAAAATCCATGGGGCAAATTCAGGGCGCTCTGGTGGGGATCGCGCTTGTGCTATCCGCCGTATTTGTGCCGATGGCCTTCTCCGGCGGTTCTACCGGCGCCATTTACCGTCAGTTCTCGGTCACCATCGTATCTTCCATGGTGCTGTCCGTCCTGGTGGCATTAATCTTGACCCCAGCCCTGTGCGCCACACTGCTTAAACCTGTTGATAATCAAGGTCACGGCAAAACCAAAGGCTTCTTCGGCTGGTTCAACCGTCTTTTTGAAAAGAGTACGCATCACTACACCGATAGCGTTGCCAACATTCTGCGCAGTACCGGTCGCTATGTCCTGATTTACCTGCTGCTGGTCGTTGGACTCGGTCTGATGTTCTTGCGTCTGCCCAGTTCGTTCCTGCCCCAGGAAGATCAGGGCGTGCTGCTCACCATGGTGCAACTGCCTGTCGGCTCCACGCAGGAAAGTACCCAAAAAGTGCTGGATCAAGTGGATTCGTACTACCTGAATAATGAAAAGGACAACGTGAACTCCGTCTTTACCGTCAACGGTTTCGGATTCGCCGGACGCGGGCAGAACATGGGGATAGCCTTCGCCAGCCTGAAAGATTGGGATGAACGTAGCGGAGCGGCCAATAAGGTCGATGCTATCGCCGGCCGAGCTTACGCCGCCTTCTCGCAGATAAAAGAAGGATTGGTCATTCCGTTCAACATCCCCGCCATCGTTGAGCTGGGTACCGCCAGCGGCTTCGACTTCCAGCTGGTTGACCAGGGAAATTTGGGCCATGACAAGCTGATGCAGGCTCGTAACCAGCTGTTAGGGTTGGTCGCGCAGCACTCGGATACGCTGGTGAGCGTGCGTCCGAACGGCATGGAAGATACACCGCAATATCGTCTGGATATCGACCAGGAGAAAGCGCTTGCTCTGGGCGTTACGCTGGATGAAATCAATTCGACGCTGGCGACCGCGCTGGGGGGTAGTTACGTCAACGACTTCATCGACCGCGGTCGGGTGAAAAAAGTCTACGTTCAGGCGGATGCGAAATTCCGTATGCTGCCCGGCGATATTCAGAACTGGTATGTCCGCGGTACTGCTGGGCAAATGGTTCCATTCTCCGCCTTCGGCTCGGCACACTGGGAATATGGTTCACCTCGTCTGGAACGTTACAACGGCTTACCCTCCATGGAGATTCTGGGGGAGGCCGCGCCAGGAAAAAGTACGGGTGAAGCAATGGCGCTGATGGAAGAGCTGGCTTCGCAGTTGCCTGAGGGGATCAACTTTGACTGGACGGGCATGTCTTACCAGGAACGTCTGGCAGGAAACCAGGCGCCAGCGCTGATTGTTATTTCCGCCATCGTCGTATTCTTGTGTCTTGCCGCACTGTACGAAAGTTGGTCTATTCCCTTCTCCGTCATGCTCGTCGTACCGCTCGGAATTCTGGGGGCAGTTGTTGCAGCCAGCATGCGCGGGTTGGAAAACGACGTGTATTTCAAGGTGGGAATGCTCACCACTATTGGGCTATCCGCCAAAAACGCCATCTTGATCGTGGAGTTTGCGAAAGACCTAATGGAAAAAGAAGGAAAAGGCTTGGTGGAAGCAACGCTCGATGCCGTACGGATGCGTTTGCGCCCCATTCTGATGACCTCACTGGCCTTTATTTTGGGTGTCGTGCCGCTGGTTATCAGCTCAGGCGCTGGCTCCGGCGCGCAGAACGCGGTGGGGACTGGGGTCATGGGCGGGATGTTGACCGCCACCATTTTGGCTATCTATTTCGTGCCCGTCTTTTATGTCGTCGTCAGCCGACGCTTCAGTAAAAAGAAAGGCGCTGAGAATACGGAACATCAGCCAGACCAGCACTAATCCACATCTTGAAGTTTCAATAGGCCGCTCAAGCGGCCTATTTTTTTCTCTCAACTCATCCATTCATGCAAACCACAGTTGATCGTCGAATAAAAAAAGCGCAGAATAAATGTTATGTTATAACATAAACTATAGGTGTGTTATGAAATCCAATATACATCCCCACTACCGTACCGTGCTTTTCCACGACACCAGCGCAAATACGTTCTATACCGTAGGATCAACAATCGCGACGGAAAGAACTCATGAATATGAGGGGAACATTTATCCCTATGTCACCATTGAAGTTTCTGCAGCCTCACATCCCTACTACACCGGCAAGCAGAAAGAGTATTCAAAAGAGGGAAGCGCAGCACGCTTTCAAAAAAGATTCGGCCATTTTCTAAAATCTTAGAGACGGGAGAAATGCTATATGCAGGTATTAAGCTCACTAAGCAGCGCCAAAAAACGCCACAAGGATTGTATCGTCGTTAAACGGCGAGGCAGAATTTACGTTATTTGTAAAAGCCATCCTCGCTTTAATGCAGTTCAAGGCCGGAAAAAGAAAAAACACTAATGAATAACTCATCGGACCTTTACGCCGACCTCAATAAACAAACAATTAAGCCTGAAAGAACTTTTCTTACTCCTTCGGATTTAAACAGGTTTTAACACTTAGGTAACTCACTGACTGTTAATGATTCGGCGTATTGCACTCTATCACCTTTAAAAGCGGTTTGGCTTTTGACCGCTATAGGGGAGCATCCTCCCCTATCCCACCTACCGTTCAGTCAACACCTTTGAGATTGAGTGATGCTATTTTTGTTACATTTTATATGGATACCTTACATTCGATTCTGGAAAAACTAATTACCATAGTAAATGTAGTACGTTTAAAAAGAGACGCTTAATAGTCCTGTATCCCAATTAATACATTACAAAATTTGAACGATGAGTTCGATAGCAGCAATTACGACAGAAAATGTCCGCGCAGTGCGAACCTAGGTGTTCTTTGCTATAGTTGATGCAGAATGACTTTTACATTGATGTGAGGACATTCTTTACATTCACCGTGTTATCCTTGGTTGGTCTATTTGAGGACAGCGGAGTGTAATCTCTCTTATGCAATTCATCACGTTACCTGCTAAAGCAGGAGTAAACCCTAAGTAAGACTGAACCATGGCTTAACGGAGGGATTGAAATGGATGAGTACTCACCTAAACATTATGATATTGCCCAACTCAGATTCTTGTGTGAGAATCTGCGCGACGAAAGTATCGCGACGCTAGGTGACAGCAATCACGGCTGGGTGAATGATCCGACCTCCGCAATAAATCTTCAGCTCAATGAGCTTATTGAGCATATTGCGGCCTTTATTGGCACCTATAAAATTAAATACCCGGATGATGAAGAGTTGTACATGCGGGTTGAAAAATATTTAGACGATACTTATATTCTTTTCAGTAATTACGGCATTAATGATGCCGAGCTGCGGAGATGGCAAAAGTCTAAGTCACAATTATTCAGAATGCTCTCAGAAAAGAGCAGCTATGCAACAGTAAGAACTTAAGCAATTATTTGCCTTATACTTATTTTAACCCAGGAAAATTCATAAAGGTTATTATGAAAAAAATAGATTACTTGATGCGTTTGCGCAAATGCACAACCATTGACACTCTCGAACGAGTTATTGAAAAAAACAAGTATGAACTCTCTAACGATGAGTTAGAAATGTTCTATTCTGCGGCAGACCACCGTCTGGCCGAGCTGACCATGAATAAGCTCTACGACAAAGTCCCTACCGCTGTATGGAAATACGTACGTTAATACGTATTAATCCTCTAGCGTTGAGCTAAAAGTACATTGAGCCGATATCATGATCGGCCTTTGTCTTATTAGAAAAATTAAGCAATATGCTAAAACGAGTAACAACGTATATGTACATATTTCCGCCTTAATTCATCAGAGATGACTGGGTCCTCATTTTATTAAACAACTCCCTACCGATAGAGATAAGTCTTTTTATAAACTTATCCTCAATGGCGTTCAATGCTTAAACCCGATAGCGCCCAATAAATAAAATGCGAAACAACGCCAAGTTTCTAAACAAAGATTATCCAGAAAGCAAAAATAAGAAGGGTAAGAAGGGGTAGGAACCATCTGAAATGGTGGAGGCCCCGCCAGCTACATCCCGGCACACACGTCGCCTGCTGCGGCTGCTTCCTTCCGGACCTGACCGAGTCCACAGGTTAGTGTTGCGGGAGAACCAACAGGGCCTCCATTGACGGCTCCGCACTGCGAAGCGGTGGGCATTATCAGCGATGACCTGCTCAATTGCAAGCCGACACGGCCTAACCGCCGTTTTCTTACCCACTACCGACTTGATACCATGCACTATCGATAAATCTCATGGCAAACAGGAGTCTCCCTACGGCTATGTCGCCACATGAAGATAATTTTCGACAACGCGTGTTCCAGGTCATCGCGGCGGTCCCTTTTGGTCAAGTCACAACCTACGGAGACATCGCGCTTTTAGCCGGCTCGCCCCGCGCTGCGCGCCAAGTCGGCGCTATATTGCGTAATCTGCCTGAAGGAACCGCGCTCCCCTGGCACCGTGTGATTAATCGAAAAGGCCAGCTATCGTTGACGGGCCCCGATTACCAGCGCCAAAAGCTGGCGCTGGNTGCGGAAGGAATAAGATTTAATTTAGCTGGTAAAATTGACCTCAACCAGTTTCGGTGGCAACCAACGACGTAAATCTGATCGCTCGCCGCTGGTTCCCCCCTTGATTACTGCATCGGGGAAACGGCCGTACCTGAAACAGGGGGCACCGTCGCTCCGCTATGGATATCCGTCCCTGCCGCTAAAGGTACTGACGGATTAGCCGGTACAGGCACAGACTCCACCGGCACCAAAGTCAACTCGGCGGAACGAACGCCATTGGTAATCACAGGCACTACCCTTTCCGTAATCAGCGTGACGCGATGATTGATGGTAACTGCCGCGCTCAAAAGCACACGCGCTTTAGGTTGGATATCGTTCGGGTTATAGGGCAGAACGAAGTGGAAAGGCGACTGTTTTCCATGAGTCAATGTCACCCGCTGGGTAATGATTTTCGCCGGAGCGTCGGCCAGCGAGGCATCTGAAACAGTCACTGTTAATTCGGCATCCGCTGGCAGTGCTATTTTTTGTCGAATATTCACCGTGCCGGTCACGGAAGGCTGAGCAATGCCGGGTAGATAGCTGCCACTCGCCGGAATAGGACCTCTGACGTCCGGAGCTACACCACTATCACTTTTATCCGCACACCCAACCAAGCCGATCGATACCATGATACCGCCCAAGATATGCCATAATTTCATTTGGTAAGTCTCCCTTTATCATTTATATGGCCTTCGGCGAAAACCGATGACCGCTAAGTAGCAAGAACCACTCGGCGTTTTAATTATGGTTCAATATCTTGGTATTTTCATAAGGGATGACATAAAGGACCAAAACAAAAAGTGGGGTCCCGTGGTTATCGCACCAGGACCCGCAACATAGCGTACTAGCGACAAGGCTGATAATGATGAGTCAGGCATTACAACAGCTTCTCGATTTGCTGAATCTGGAAAAAATCGAGGGAGGTTTATTTCGTGGTCAAAGTCAGGAGTTAGGACTGAGACAGGTCTTTGGCGGCCAGGTTGTCGGTCAGGCGCTTTCGGCGGCGAAACAGACGGTTTCCGAAAAACGTAGCGTGCACTCTTTTCACTGTTACTTTCTTTTGCCAGGAGACAGTCAAAAGCCCATTATCTATCAGGTTACTACCTTACGAGAAGGCAAGAGCTTCAGTACCCTACGCGTAGATGCCATTCAGAACGGCCGCCCTATTTTTCATATGACCGCCTCATTTCAGCGACCCGAGCCGGGGTTTGAACACCAGAGCGTGATGCCGCAGGTGCCGATGCCCGAAAACTTGCCTTCAGAGCAAGACATAGCTCAGAGCCTGGCTCATTTGCTGCCGCCTCAGTTGAAAGAGATGCTTACCAAACAACGTCCTATCGAAATGCGGCCGGTAAAATTCCATAACCCGCTGAAAGGAGAAGTTGAGCCACCAATCCGCCATGTCTGGTGCCGAGCTAACGGTAAGTTGGCTGACGATGAACGCATTCACCAATACCTTTTGGGATATACCTCCGACTGCAACTGTCTGCTAACGGCGCTCCAACCTCACGGCGTTGGTTTTCTCGAACCCAACATGCAGGTGGCCACTATCGATCACGCGATGTGGTTCCACCGACCATTCCGTATGGATGACTGGCTGCTTTATGCCGTCGACAGCCCATCGGCCTCCGGCGCCAGAGGGTTGGTTCGAGGTCAGTTCTACACCCGAGAAGGCGTGCTGGTTGCCTCCAGCATGCAAGAAGGCGTTATCCGGCGACACAGCGCGTAGCCGCTCTTCCTTGTAATTACCCCAATAAAAAAACCACCCGCAGCAAACTCACGGGTGGTTTTTTCCGGTCGAGGCGTGTATTACACGCCCCGGGATACTGATTATTGGTTGTAAGCGTTTTCGCCGTGGCTGTTAACATCCAGCCCTTCACGTTCTTGCTCTTCCGGTACGCGAAGACCCACAGCCATATCAGCGATTTTGAAGGCAATGAATGCGGCCACGCCAGACCATATGATACAAACGATCACGCTGAACAGCTGAACCCAAACCTGATGAGCCATGGTGACGCCTTCCGCGTACCCCACGCCGCCCAGCGAAGACGAGGTGAAGACGCCCGTCAAAATGCAGCCGACGATACCGCAGACGCCGTGAACGCCGAAGACGTCGCATGGATCGTCAACACGCAGCCAGCGTTTCAACACGGTTACGCCCCACAGGCCAGCGAAGCCGCCCGCAAAACCGATGATCATCGCACCACCAACGCCAACCGTACCCGCCGCAGGCGTAATGGCAACCAGACCTGCGATACAGCCGGAGCACGCGCCCAGCAGAGAAGGCTTGCCACGCAGAACCCATTCGCCGACGACCCAGGCCAGAATCGCTGCCGCCGTAGCGATCACCGTGGTCAAAAATGCCAGACCCGCGATATTGTTGGCTGAGCTAGCGGAACCCGCGTTGAAGCCGAACCAGCCGATATACAGAATAGCGGTTCCGATGCACACCATCGGCAGGTTATGGGGTTTGAACGCTTCTTTGCCGAAGCCGACGCGTTTACCCAGCAAGGTTGCGCCAACCAGCCCCGCAACCGCGGCGTTGATGTGCACTACCGTGCCCCCGGCGAAATCAAGCGCCCCGTCTGCGGCCAGATAGCCGCCGCCCCACACCATGTGAGTCATTGGGAGGTAGGACAATGTCAGCCACAGAACCACAAAAATCAGTGCTGCGGAAAAGCGAATACGCTCCGCCAGAGCACCAATCACCAGGCCAACAGTAATGCACGCGAAGGAGCCTTGGAAAGCGACGTGGATGTACTGGTAGAACGTGCCGTTCTGAGAGTTGATATCAATGCCATTCAGCATGAAGTTACTCAGGCTGCCGAAAAATTCGTTGCCGGAGCTGAACGCAACGCTGTAACCATAGATAACCCACAACAGACAAACCAGCGCGAAAGCAACCACCACTTGAGACAGTACAGACAGCACGTTTTTGGAACGAATCAGACCGCCGTAAAACAGTGCGATGCCAGGAATGGTCATAAAAAGCACTAAAGCGGTACAAATCATCATGAAAGCGTTATCGGCTTTATCGATCACTGGTGCTGCAGTCTCAGCCAAGGCGCATGCCGGTAACATGGCTACGGTACCCAGACCAGACAAGAAGGATAGTTTCTTCATTTCATTCATCCCTATTTATAAGGCTAAATCAGGTAGTTGTTATAGTGCAGCTTCATCTGTTTCGCCGGTACGGATGCGAATGACGCGCTGTAGTTCGGCGACAAAGATTTTACCGTCGCCAATCTTGCCGGTGTAGGCGGCTTTGCTGATCACATCGATCACTTCATCGAGCTGATCTTCGGCGATAGCGATATCTATTTTTACTTTAGGCAAGAAATTGACGCTGTATTCCGCGCCACGGTACAGTTCCGCATGGCCCTTTTGCCGTCCGAATCCCTTTACCTCTGTTACGGTAAGGCCTTGAATACCAATGGAAGAAAGGGCTTCGCGCACGTCTTCCAGCTTGAACGGTTTGATTACCACAGTCACCAATTTCATTCTCATCCCCCTAACCCGTTAAGTTCAGGCCTGCGCCGTCACTATCAAATGTCTATACGCCATCATTGAAAGCAATTGATGTGCCATAAATGATTAGACGAGGGAAAAGCGGTGAAAGATGATGAATGCGCGTATCGCGCAAACCGGGCTTGAATAAAGAATGGACTATCAGGAATCAAAGCGCACATATCCAGCGCACCATTTTAGTGCGCAACGCCTGATTCCAGTGCGCCTTACCCTAAGAGCAGGAAAATGTCTGCTAGGTTATGGTGCGTGCCGAAAATCAGGCGAAGTTTTGAGGGAGTTTAGGAAGTCATCTCAGCAATATCGTAACGTTTGACTCTGCAAGGGCCTGCCCTGCCAGTTGTAGCTGATACATCTGATAATAGCGCCCTTGCTGGGCCAGCAGTTGCGAGTGTGTCCCCTGCTCGGCCATTTCGCCGTGGTTAAGCACCAGAATATTGTCCGCCTCGACGATCGTGGATAAACGGTGAGCAATAACCACCAGCGTAGTTTGCGCGCGGATTAGGCGTAACGCCTTCTGGATAGCCTGCTCTGTCCCTGAGTCGATATTGGCCGTCGCTTCATCGAGAATCAGCACTTTCGGCGAATTTACCAGCACGCGCGCGAGCGCAAGCAGCTGCTTTTGCCCCACGGAAAGGTTATTGCCCTGTTCGCCGATGCGACTGTGAATCCCCTCGGGCATATTCCTGACCAGCTCAGCCATTTGCACCATATCCAACACGCGCCACACACTTTCTTCATCAATATCACGGCCCAACGTGATGTTGGCATAGACAGAATCCGCCAGGACTACCGGGTCCTGTTGAACCATCGCCACATTGCTGCGCAGAACCTGATGAGACAACGTCGGCAGCGGACGCTGATCCAGCCGAATAACACCGTGTTCGGGGGTGTAATACCCCATCAGCAGGTTCGCCAGCGTACTTTTGCCGCTGCCGGTATGGCCCACCAATGCGACAAATCCCTTATCAGGGATCTGCAGGTTGATGTTACTCAATACCGGCTTGCCGCCGCGGTATGAGAAGGTCACGTCGTCGATATCGATGCGTCCGCTAGTCAGGGGATCTAAATCGTCGCCATAATCCTGACGCTTACCATCCATCAACGCGAAAATACGCTCGCCGGCCACGACGGCTTGCTGAAGCATCGACTGCTGAGTCGTTAGCTCAATCAAAGGTTCGTTAAGCCGACCAAGGTAGTTGATGAAAGCATACAACACGCCGACACCCACCGAGCCGACCGAGCTGAAACCGAACTGCAGAAGGAGTCCGCACAACACCAGCGCAGAAAACAGGCTCAACAGCGGACGTAACAGGAACCCCTCCAGACGCAGCGTTTGCATTCGCGCCAGATAGTGCTTTTGGCTGACCTCACTCAGGCGTTTACCAAACCGCGCCTGCTGACGAAATTGCTGAATGACGCTCATACCATTGATGACTTCGTTGAAGCCATCGTTGATATCCGCCAGATAGCTACGCACACGGCGTACAATTGACGTGCTATAGCGCTGGTAAATCACCATCACCACCATCACAGCAGGAAAAATGGTTAGCGCGACGAGCGCCATACGCCAATCAAGGCTGAACATCGCCACCAGCATGGCGCTGATAAGCGCAGCGCTACGCAGCACCGTCGCCACCACCATCACGTAGAGATCCCGGACCACTTCCGTATCATTCGTCACCCGGGAAATCAGTTGCCCGACAGGCTGGGTATCGAACGTCGACAGCGGTTGACGTAATGCGGCGTCCATCACATCGATGCGCAATTGTTGTACGACGCCCACCGCAACCCGATTAAAGGTCAACGATTGCAGGTAGTGCAGTGATGCGGCGAGAAGTTGCAGCAACACGTAAACTGCCGCCAAACCGCTGGCCAACATCAGCGGGAACTGCCCTTTTGAGACGAGATGGTCGATAAAATAACTGATGAGTATTGGTCCTGCGACTTCAGCCGCCGCCGCAACCCAGAGCATCACCATGCCTACCGCCAGCGGCTTGCGCCAGGGTGACCCATAGGCCAGCAGACGTTTCAGCGTCGGCCAGAGCGGATGTGAATTACTCACCTTTGACCTCCTCAAGCGACGTCGGCTCGTCCAATGCGGCTTCGAGTTGCTGATAACGATACATATCCCGATACCAACCTGATTCCTGTGACAACGACTGATGATTGCCGCGCTGCGCCACTTGGCCCTGTTGCAGCACGAGGATTTCATCCGCGTTGACCAAGGCGGAAAGCCGGTGTGCGCTGATAATCAGCGTGCGCCTTTCACCCCACTCACGTAGGTTGTTCAATATTTCGTGTTCGGTGCGTCCGTCCACGGCAGACAGGGCATCATCCAGCACCAGCACCTCAGCCTCCAATAGGAGCGCACGGGCGATGGCGATTCGCTGCTTCTGTCCACCGGATAGCATGACGCCGCGCTCGCCCACCTCTGTCTTGTATCCCTGCGGCAAACGCAGAATGTCGTCATGAACATGAGCCAGACGCGCCGCTTCCTGAATTTGCGCTTCCGTCGCATCCGGACGGCCCAAGGCGATATTGCCCGCGACCGTATCGGCAAACAGGAACGGTGTTTGTCCAACGACGGCAAACCGGCGCCTCAGGTCATCCAGACGAAGGCTCTTGAGCGGGAGGTCATGATAAGAAATCCGCCCGTTCTCCACGTCAAAGGAACGCAGCAACAAAGCGATCAGCGTGCTTTTCCCTGAACCGGTGGGGCCACATAGCCCCAGCATTCTGCCAGGTTGCAGCCTGAAACTGACGTCATGCAGCACAGTCTGACTATGCTGCGGATAGTGGAATGTCTGGATATCTGCCGCCAGCGTTCCGGGCTTGTCCGGCAAAGACTGAGCACCGTCGAGCACCACCGGCTTCTCAGACAAGAGCTGACGGATACGGCTGTACCCAGCGCTGCCGCGTTCCACGATATTCAACATCCAGGCCAACGCCAGCATCGGCCAAATCATCAGGCCCAGATACATGACGAAACTGGTCAGTTCGCCCAACGTCATCGTCCCATGGATTACCATCCAACTCCCGCCTCCAATCGCCAGCAGATTAGACAATGCGACAGCAATATAAATTGTTGGGTCGAACCGCGCATCCACGCGTGCCACTCGCATGTTTTTGGCCCCTGTGTCGGCAGCGACTTCGGCGAAACGCTGAGACTGATAATCTTCCAGTCCGAACGATTTGATCATGCGGATGCTGGTCAAGCTTTCCTGCGTCTGGTTATTCAGCATAGAGAACGCGGCCTGAGCGGCTTTGAAGCGGTGGTGCAACTGCGTGCCGTAGTGTTTGATAATGACGGCCATGATTGGCATCGGTGCCAACGACAGCAACGTCAGCTGCCAGCTGAGTTGTGTGCACATTACCACCAGTACGGCACATCCCATCATCAGAGAGTCGACAAACGTCAGCACGCCTTCACCTGCGGCAAACACCACTCGGTCGACGTCATTGGTGGCTCTCGCGATTAAGNCTCCGGTGCGGTGACGTAGATAAAAGGCAGGATGCTGACGGCTCAGCTGACGATAAAAGTCTCCACGTAATTCCACCGCCAGTTGATAAGACGCGCCAAACAACAAAACGCGCCAGAAATATCGCAGCAGGTAGGTCAGAACCGCGGACAACGCCATAAGCCCAATCCACCCCATCGCGGTAGCGGCAGGCATCTTATGTTGCGTTACGCCGTCGACAACAATCCCGACAAGAGCCGGAGGCAGCAATTGCAGTATTGCGATAACGATTAAGAGGATCACCGCCCCCAGATAACGCTTCCATTCACGGCGGAAATACCATCCTAGTTGAACAAAAAGTCTCACGCGGTCTTCATTCCAAAGCTAGTAGCATCATTATTATTTCGGGCAGAACAATAGTATACATGATTGCCCTGATGGATAAATTTAGACCTTAATCGGCAATGCCGTTGTATGTTTAATCTCTTCCATCGCAAAGCTGGACGTGACGTCCACCAAACCGGGAATACCGTTGACGAGACGCTTGTAGAAGTTGTCATAGTTTTTCATATCCTCTACCCGAACCTGCATCAGATAATCATACTCACCGGCCATGCGATAAAAAGACAACACTTCGGGCATATCGGAAACGAAACGGCAGAAGTCTCGATACCAGTCGCTGTTGTGTTGCTGAGTTTTCAAAAGCACAAATGCCGTTAAGCCCAGTCCTAGCCGCTCGTTATCCAGCAGAGCGACACGCGCCTTGATATACCCAGACTCTTCCAGACGCTTCAGCCTTTTCCAACAAGGTGTCGATGTAAGATTGACAGCCTCAGCCAATGCTTGCAGCGAAAGCGTACAATCATGTTGAAGGAGAGAGAGCAACGTGCGATCGATTTTATCTAGCATGTGGAATAACCATAGAAAAATTTTCCACTATTTAGGCCAAATAAAGAAAATTATGCAATATTTTTTCCTCATGACCACGGTAATCTAAGCGTATCCTTCAGAAACAACGGAAGTTCCCTTATGACCAACTTATGGGTAAAAAATNCCGTCAGCGCGATTGAAGCTGACTTTCAACGTTCCGCCGACACGCATCTCATGCGCCTGACGCTACCCGCCTACCCCGGCATCTTTTTTTATCTGAAAGACGAGAGTACTCATCCTACCGGGAGCCTTAAACACCGGCTGGCACGCTCACTGTTTTTGTTTGGCCTCAGCAACGGGTGGATCAAGGAAGGCACGACGATCATCGAAGCCTCCTCCGGCAGTACCGCCGTCTCCGAAGCTTACTTCGCCCGCCTGCTGGGGCTGCCGTTCATAGCCGTAATGCCTGCTTGCACAGCGAAACGTAAAATTGAGCAAATTACGTTTTATGGCGGCCGTTGCCACTTCGTTGAGCAGTCAGGACAGATCTACGCGGCATCGGAGCAGTTGGCCCGCGACCTTAACGGCCATTATATGGATCAGTTTACCTACGCTGAGCGGGCGACTGACTGGCGGGGCAACAACAATATCGCCGACAGCATTTATCACCAGATGTCCAGAGAGCCTTTCCCGGTTCCTGATTATCTGGTGATGAGCGCGGGCACCGGTGGAACCTCAGCGACCCTCGGGCGTTATATTCGCTATAAAGGCCTGGATTCGAAATTGGTGGTTGCCGACCCCGAGAACTCCGTGTTTTACGACTGCTATCATCAGCAGGATCGAACGCTGACCGCAGATTGCAGCAGCAGAATCGAAGGTATTGGCCGCCCGCGGGCCGAACCGTCTTTCATTCCCAGTGTGATAGACGAGATGATTAAAGTGCCTGACGCCGCCAGCGTGGCGACCTTACTCTGGCTGGAGAGCGTTATTGGCCGTAAAGTCGGTCCTTCGACCGGCACCAATGTCTGGGCCATGTTGCAGCTAGCCGAAAAAATGAAATCCGAAGGGCGGCAAGGCGCCATTGTGACGCTGCTGTGCGACAGTGGCGAGCGCTATCTGGATACCTATTTCAACCCTGAGTGGGTAGCGGCGCACATCGGTAATCTGGCGCCTTACATCCGGCAACTTGCCTCGGAACCGCAGCAGAATAGCCTATCGCCTTGTCCCGTATGATGTCATTTACTGCGCTGAAGCGAGGACGGATTTGAGTTACCATATCCCCTTCGTGACATGTTAAACCGTAGTCTGTATCTACGGCCCCCTGCTCATTGAGGTGAACCAGCATGACAAGCGCAGTAGTTGTTTTTAGCGGTGGACAGGATTCCACAACCTGCTTAATACAGGCTCTCAAGCAATACGATCACGTGCACTGCGTGACGTTCGATTATGGACAGCGACATCGGGCTGAAATCGACGTAGCTGCCGAACTAGCTCAACGCTTGGGCGCCTGCGCCCACAAAGTGTTGGACGTTCGTTTGCTGAATGAACTCGCTGTCAGCAGCCTAACGCGGGACAACATTCCCGTGCCGGACTTCGACGAGAACCAGGACGGTCTTCCTAGCACGTTCGTTCCCGGTCGCAACATCCTTTTTCTCACGCTGGCCGCCATCTACGCCTATCAGGTCGGCGCCGATACGGTGATTACCGGCGTCTGCGAAACCGACTTTTCCGGCTACCCGGACTGCCGCGACGAGTTCGTCAAAGCACTTAACGAAGGCGTCGCGCTCGGATTAGCCAAAGATATCCGTTTTCTTACGCCGCTGATGTGGCTGGACAAAGCCGAAACCTGGGCGTTGGCCGACTACTACCAGCAGCTAGACACAATTCGTCACCATACACTGACCTGTTACAACGGCATCAAAGGCGACGGCTGTGGTCAATGTGCCGCTTGCCATCTGCGCCAGAAAGGGCTAGAGCAGTATCAGCAGAACCCCGAAAGCGTCAGAGCGTCACTGTCCAAGAAAACCGGGCTGAAGTAACTCACTCCGCCAACGCATTGCCGACCGGTGGTTATCCATTGACGAACTCACGGATAACCACCATCAACTCCTGCTAATTAACTCAGCCCAGACTCATTGCTTAATAAAGCGAGCGCCATGACGATATCTCTCTGTGGTTAACTTCATCCTGCGTCAAGAGCCGCTTTGTGGGCTTCATTCAACCAATGTCATCTCCTGAACAGAAGTTTCCGCCCCCGTAACGACTCACCTATCCGTTTTTTAACTTAGCGTCAGAGCCGTAACCGGGTGTGATTCCGTTCAATCAGTGAAGCACCGATCCCTGGAACTTCCTGTAGCTGATCAACCTGCGTGAATGGACCGTTTTGCTCCCGATAACTCACGATAGCCTGCGCTTTTTTCAAACCCACGCCGTTAAGAATATCGGCCAGTTCCTCCGCCGATGCCGAGTTGATACTCACTTTTTCTTCATCGCTGGCCGACGGCATGACCGGCTCGATCTTCTTGCCCGGCGCATCCTGCTGCAAAGTCGCAACCGCTATATCCGCGTTCACTTTTGTCGCGGCTTGAGCAAGTGCAGGCAGGCTCGACAGGGTCAGACCCACGACGAAGCACATAGCCTTGATTCCTGATTTTTTCATGCTGTTGTCTCCTTGTGTTTGACAGCACGCCCACCTTGCCTGAAGGGGAAATCAGCAACAATACGCCGTGTTCAAATGTGGAAAAGGCCGCGAAAGCGGCCTTTATCTGTTGCAGTGCGTTACATTCTCTTGCGAGGGTTATTCCTGCTGTTGAGCGGCATTCCCCAGCTTGATTTTCGCTTCACTGCGCAGGCTGGTAATCAAGACGTCAAACAGAGAGCCGACCGCATTCTGTTTCACCTGATTAGCAAACTGCTGTTTCTGCTGATCTTGCAGCGTGTGCGGCTGAATGCTGTCCAACGCCACAATCACCACATTGCCCGCCTGATCCTTCGATAAGCCGTAAGAAGGCTTGTCCTTCTGAGGGATTGGCAAAGCAAAGATCGACTCAGCCATCACTTCGTTCTGGTTTAAAGAAGATAGTGTCTTTGGCGCGCTGAAGCTCAGATTAGCGGCTTTCAGACTGTCCATCTTCCCTTCTTTCAGGTCGGCGAGGATTTTCTCAGCCTCAAGACGCGCCTGTTGATCCGCCTTCTGGCGTTTCAAGGTTTGAACAACCTGATCGCGTACCTGATCCAGCGCTTCGGTGCTTTCCGGTTTGTGTTCGCTGATGCGCACGACAAAAGCACGATCGCCATCGACGCTGATCACATCCGAATTGCTGCCCGGGGCGCCATTTTCGCCTAACAGAGAACCGCCGAAAATGGCCTGGGTAACCGGCTGAAAGTTCAGCGCGGCGGGAACTTTATCCCGGCTAAACCAGTCGGTCTGTACCGATTTAACGCCGGCAGCTTGTTCTGCGGAAGCCAGCGACTCATTATCGTTGCTGGCCGCTTCGCTGACTTTCTGCTGCAGCGCATAAAACGCATCCAGCGCTCTTTCGTGTTTCACCTTCTCAGCCAGCTCAGCGCGAACGTCAGCCAGCGGCTTGATTTGCTGCGGCTGCATATCGTCCAGACGGACAATCAAGTAACCCACAGAGGATTTGATGACGCCGGAGAGCTGTCCTTTTTCGGTCAGTTTTGCCTGCTTCAGTTCGTCCACGGTTGAATTGTCGTCCATCCAGCCCAGGTCGCCGCCGTTGCGGCGAGAAACGACGTCGGTTGAGATCTGTTGAGCCAACGCGGAGAAGTCGGTGCCGTGCTGCAGCTTATCCAATGCAGCTTTGGCTTCCGCCTCTGTTTTTACCTGAATGAGGCTGTATTTTTTGCGTGCGCCCTGAGTGAAATCGTTTTTGTGCTGATCGTAATAGGCGGCGATAGCCGCATCATCCACCTTGGTTTTGTCCATGATGGCGGCCGCATCCAGCAGAATGTAGCTGACCTTGAACTGTTCAGGCGCCAGATAACGGCTCTTGTTCTGATCGTAGAAACTCTGCACTTCAGCATCGCTGACCGTTTGCGACTCGGCGCGGTCGGCGGCATTGATGGTCGCCGTGCGGATGGTGCGATCCTGCGCCGCCAGTTGTACAAGGCGGTCAAGCTCTTGGGGCAAAAGGAACTCGGTGCCCCCAAGGCCACGGACCAACTGCTGAGTGGTCAACTGCTTGCGCAGCATTTGGGCAAAAGTCTCTGGACTCAGGCCAAGACGACGCACCTGGGTCAGATATTTTTCGTTATCGAAGCGGTTATCGGTTTGGAATTCGGGGATAGCGAAAATGGCCTGCTTGATCTGCTCGTCGCTGATGCTTAAACCCAGCGTGTGAGAATACTGGNCCAGCAGCGTTTCATCAATCAGCTGAGACAACGCCTGTTTACGCAATTGCTGCATGTAACCTTCGTTGCTCGCCAGAATAGAGAAGTTCTCTCCCAGCATCTGCTGCTGTCGGTTACGTTCGTTTTGTACAGCCTGTTCCAACTGGGAACGGGAAATTTCCTGCCCGTTGACCTTCGCTGCGTAATCACCTGACCCGCGAATCAAGTAATCACCTACGCCAGTCAGTACGAATGAACCGATGATCAGGGCCAGAATAATTTTAAGCACGACGTTATTCGCGGCCGCGCGTAAATTGTCCATCATAATGTGACAACACTCCGCTGTAGAATGGATGAAACTCCCTGCGCAGGCCGCAGCCATGCTTCCTTGCGATGCTATAGCCGCAAAACGGCCAGGGCGCACTCAGGCGACTGCCTGATGATAGTAATCCGGATTTCCGGTAAAAAAAGGCACATCATTGAATGATGCGCCCCATATCTTACCTTACCCACATCGTGACGTCAGGTAATGTTTAGGGGAGACATTCTCCCCTAAGACAATTAATTTACGGCGTCTTTCAGCGCTTTACCTGCGCGGAAGCCCGGTACTTTAGCGGCAGGAATACTGATTTCCTTTCCGGTCTGCGGATTGCGGCCTGTGCGAGCTGCCCGCTCGCGCACCGCAAATGTTCCAAACCCAACTAAAGCAACGTCATCCCCTTCTTTTAGAGATTCAGTGACAGATCCAATAATGGTATCCAACACACGCCCTGCCGCCGCTTTGGAAATATCAGCATCCGCAGCGATTTTGTCGATCAGTTGTGACTTGTTCNCTCTTTCATCCCCTCTGAAATCCTGTGGCTGCATCCCTTATTTTATGGCGCAGCATTAGCTTTTAACATTCAGTTAAATCCACGGAGGTTAGCCGTACGATTAACAGTGCTCTAACTTAGCCGCACAAAAAAAGGCTGGCAAGCATCATTACACTTACCAGCCTTTATTTTATGTACGGTTTATGTAACAGGTCACTATTTCGCCGCCGCAGTCACCACCTTCATGCCATGAGGCGAATTTTGCAGCGCCAATTCCAGCACCTCTTCGATACGTTTTACCGGATGAATATCCAGATCGGCAATCACGTTTGCCGGAATCTCTTCCAGATCACGCTTGTTTTCATCTGGAATCAGCACGGTTTTAATACCACCGCGATGAGCCGCCAGCAGTTTCTCCTTCAAACCGCCGATGGGCAGCACCAAACCACGCAGCGTAATCTCCCCCGTCATCGCCACATCGGCTCTTACCGGGTTCCCCGTCAGGCATGAGACCAGTGCGGTGCACATGGCGATACCCGCGCTCGGACCGTCTTTCGGCGTCGCACCTTCCGGTACGTGAACGTGGATGTCGCGCTTCTCGTAGAAGTCAGAGTTGATACCCAGAGAGTCAGCGCGCGCGCGTACCACGGTCAATGCGGCTTGAATCGATTCCTGCATGACTTCGCCTAGTGAACCGGTGTAAGTCAGCTTTCCTTTACCTGGCACACAGGCGGTTTCGATCGTCAGCAGCTCGCCGCCGACTTCGGTCCACGCCAGGCCAGTCACCTGACCGATGCGGTTCTCATCGTCCGCACGACCGTAGTCGAAGCGCTGAACGCCAAGGAACTCTTTCAGGTTGTCGCCATTGATCTCAATGTGCTTAAGGGACTTGTCCATCAGCAGCGATTTGACCGCCTTACGACATAGCTTGGAAAGCTCACGTTCCAGACTACGTACCCCCGCTTCACGGGTGTAGTAACGGATGATGCCGATAATCGCGCTGTCATCTACTTTCAGCTCATTCTTCTTGAGGGCGTTGCGCTCAATTTGTTTCGGCAACAGGTGTTCCCGCGCGATGTTGAGCTTTTCGTCCTCGGTATAGCCAGACAGACGGATCACTTCCATACGATCCAGCAGCGGGGCTGGGATATTCATGGAGTTGGAAGTGGCCACAAACATGACGTCCGAGAGGTCGTAATCCACTTCCAGATAGTGGTCGTTAAACGCCACGTTCTGTTCCGGATCGAGCACTTCGAGCAGCGCAGAAGCCGGGTCGCCTCGCATGTCCGAAGACATTTTGTCGATCTCATCCAGCAGGAAAAGCGGGTTTTTTACCCCGACCTTCGCCATCTTCTGGATCAGTTTGCCCGGCATGGAACCGATGTAGGTGCGACGATGACCGCGGATTTCCGCCTCATCACGCACGCCGCCCAGCGCCATACGGACATATTTACGTCCGGTCGCTTTGGCGATGGACTGTCCCAGAGAGGTTTTACCCACCCCCGGCGGCCCTACCAGGCACAGAATCGGCCCCTTAATTTTACTGACACGGCTCTGTACCGCCAGATATTCAAGGATGCGCTCTTTTACGCGTTCCAGGCCATAGTGGTCGCTATCCAGCATCTGCTGGGCTTTGGCCAGATCCTTTTTGACTTTACTGCGTGAGTTCCAGGGAACCTGCACCATCCAGTCGATGTAGCTGCGCACGACGGTAGCTTCCGCGGACATCGGCGACATCATCCGCAACTTCTGCAGCTCCGCCTCGGTTTTTTCCCGGGCTTCTTTCGGCATGTTAGCCGCTTCAATCTTGCGTTTTAGCGCTTCATTTTCGTCCGGCGCGTCATCCATCTCGCCCAGCTCTTTCTGAATGGCTTTCATTTGCTCATTCAGGTAATACTCGCGCTGGCTTTTTTCCATCTGCTTTTTGACGCGGCTACGGATGCGCTTTTCAACCTGGAGCAAGTCGATTTCCGACTCCATCATCGCCATCAGGTATTCCAGACGTTCCGTCACGTCAAACATTTCCAGGACCGACTGCTTATCGGACAGTTTTAACGGCATGTGTGCGGCAATCGTGTCAGCCAGACGGGCCGCGTCGTCGATACTGTTCAGCGACGTCAGGACTTCAGGCGGGATTTTTTTGTTCAGTTTGATATAGCCTTCAAACTGATTGACCGCCGTGCGCATGAGCACTTCCTGCTCAGGCTCTTCAATTTCAGGCGAGTCCAGATATTCAGCCTGCGCGGCAAAATGCTCTCCACTGTCAGACAGCGTGGTGATACGCGCTCGCTGTAAGCCTTCGACCAGTACCTTAACGGTACCGTCAGGCAATTTCAGCATCTGAAGAATGGAGGCTACCGTCCCAACCGAGAAAAGATCGTTAACACCTGGCTCATCCGTTGAGGCCTCTTTCTGTGCAACCAGCATGATCTTTTTATCGTGATCCATTGCGGCTTCAAGGCACCGAATTGACTTCTCCCGACCAACAAACAACGGAATGACCATGTGCGGATAAACCACCACATCGCGCAGCGGCAATACGGGGATTTCTATGCGTTCGGAACGCTCAGGGTTCATAGAGCTCTCTCTTAGTTTCATTTCCGCCAGGTTAAGGGAATCTCGTGAAACAGGCTCTTCACGGTTTCGCCTCTAGATATTCGAGTATATGGGGATAAATATCCTACATTCAACGATAGATCGCGCTGAAAAAGGAATGGGGGGCTAACACCCCCCATTTTGTTCTTCTAAGATGATTTTTAGGCGAATTATTCGCCAGAGGCTTGTTGCGCTTCGTGTTTGCCATAGATCAGGAGCGGCTCGGACTGACCCGCGATGACGGATTCATCGATCACGACTTTGTCCACGCTGTCCTGAGAGGGCAATTCATACATGGTTTCCAGCAGCGCGGCTTCCACGATGGAACGCAGGCCACGTGCTCCGGTCTTGCGCGCCATAGCTTTTTTCGCGATGGCCGTCAACGCATCGTCACGGAACTCAAGCTCGACGCCTTCGAGTTTGAACAGCGCCTGATACTGCTTGGTCAGTGCATTCTTCGGCTCACGCAGAATCTGAATCAGCGCGGCCTCATCCAGCTCTTTCAGCGTCGCCACTACTGGCAGACGACCGATGAACTCAGGAATCAGACCAAACTTGATCAGATCGCCCGGCTCTACCTGGCCCAACAGCTCGCCTTCTGTCACTTTCTGCGAAAGACCTTTTACCGTCGCATTGAAGCCAATCCCGCGACCGGTGTCTGTACGCTGCTCGATAACCTTATCCAATCCTGCGAACGCACCGCCGCAGATGAATAGGATCTTCGAGGTATCCACTTGCAGGAACTCCTGCTGCGGATGCTTACGACCGCCCTGAGGCGGAACGGCGGCGATGGTCCCTTCAATCAACTTCAGCAGGGCCTGCTGCACGCCTTCGCCAGAAACGTCACGCGTAATCGACGGGTTATCCGACTTACGAGAAATTTTGTCGATTTCATCGATATAAACGATGCCGCGCTGCGCTTTCTGTACGTCGTAATCACATTTCTGCAGCAGTTTCTGGATGATGTTCTCAACGTCTTCACCCACGTAACCGGCTTCGGTCAACGTCGTGGCATCAGCCATGGTGAAAGGCACGTCAAGGAATCGAGCCAGTGTTTCTGCCAGTAGGGTTTTACCGCTACCGGTGGGGCCGATGAGCAAAATGTTGCTTTTGCCCAGCTCAACGCCATGACTGCTGTCACCGTTGCGTAAACGTTTGTAGTGGTTGTATACGGCCACGGCCAGAACTTTCTTAGCCTGCTCCTGACCAATCACGTAATCGTCAAGGTGATGACGAATTTCGTGCGGAGTCGGCAACGCACTACGTTCACGATGCGGGGCCACTTCTTTAATCTCTTCGCGAATAATGTCGTTACATAAGTCAACACATTCATCGCAGATATACACTGACGGCCCGGCAATCAGCTTACGAACCTCGTGCTGGCTTTTGCCGCAGAAAGAGCAGTACAGCAACTTTCCTGAACCGTCTTTGCGCTTATCTGTCATCAGTAAACCTCTTCTTTAGTCTCTTGCCCGCAGGCTAACCATACAGCGATAGCGCTACAGCGAACGCCACTATTTTATAGCCAATAAGCGCAATCACACTCGCACAAAAGACTATCGGCCGAACACCGTCTACAGCTATACAGAACGACCATCATCAAATGGATTTAGTCGCGATGAGTCAATACAGAATCGACTAATCCATAGTCTACTGCCTCATCGGCAGAGAGGAAACGGTCACGTTCCGTGTCTCTTTCTATTTCATCAAGAGACCGTCCCGTATGTTTAGCCATCAGTTCATTCATCCGTGACTTCACTTTCAGGATTTCTTTGGCGTGAATTTCAATATCCGTCGCCTGTCCCTGATAACCGCCCAGCGGCTGGTGAATCATAACGCGCGAGTTCGGCAGGCAGAAACGTTTGCCTTCCGCACCGGAAGTCAGCAGGAACGCCCCCATTGAGCACGCCTGTCCCATACAGATAGTACTTACGTCCGGCTTGATGAACTGCATGGTGTCATAGATGGACATTCCCGCGGTGATCACCCCACCCGGCGAGTTGATGTACAAATAAATGTCTTTCTCAGGATTTTCAGCTTCCAGAAACAGCATCTGAGCCGTAATAAGATTCGCCATATGGTCTTCGACCTGACCGGTCAGGAAGATCACACGCTCTTTCAATAAGCGGGAATAGATGTCGTAAGAACGTTCCCCACGTGCTGTCTGCTCTACTACCATTGGCACCAGGGCCATATGCGGAGCCTGTTTTACTTGTTCGCCACTGTATGACATCAACGTCTCCTAGATAAAATGCATTTGGCGCATCTTGCCCGATTCTACTTGAGATACGAAGTGAAAACCACGCCCAGACCTTGGATGGCTGCCCTACCTTGAGTACTCAGAATATCCAGCGATACGTCATCGATTATCGGACAATTAGGCGTCTTGTGTCGATTTTCAAGCTTACATCACCGATTATTTTCGATTCACCCAGCATTACTCTGAAAGAAGCGCTGTGGATTCGGCTTACGCTAAGATTAATGATAGTGCAAATAAATGCTTAGCGGTCGTAATTTCAGGAGAAACCGTTACATAATCAGGCAGAAAAAAAACCCGCAGCGTTAAAACTGCGGGCTGTATTAGACCGACATCCTCGAAAGGTTAACGCGATTACGCGTTGTTAGTCTGGTTCATCAGATCATTGAACCCGACTTCTTTCTCAGTCACTTTGGCCTGAGACAACAGCGTTTCAATCGCTTGCTCTTCCAGAGCGACGTTACGCATGTTGTTCATCATTTCTTTGTTCTTTTTGTAGAACTCGATCACTTCCTGCGGATCTTCGTAGGCAGCTGCCATTTCGTCGATCATCGCGGAAACACGGTCTTCATCGGCTTTCAGCTCATTGGTGCTGATCACTTCACCCAGCAGTAGACCGACAACAACGCGACGTTTAGCCTGTGCTTCAAACAGTTCGCGCGGCAGTTCCAGAGCCTGTTTTTCGTCGCCACCGAAACGCTGTGCGGCCTGACGGCGCAGTACGTCGATTTCACCGTCGACCAGCGCAGCCGGAACATCGATGTCGTTAGCGTCGACCAGACCGTCGATAACCTGTGTTTTCACACGGTTACGCACAGCAGACTTCAGCTCACGTTCCATGTTTTTGCGCACTTCGGTACGCAGGCCGGCGACAGAACCATCTTCAACGCCGAAACGTTTGATGAAGTCAGCAGTCAGTTCCGGCAGCTCACGCTCTTCGACTTTTTTCAGTACGATAGCGAACTGAGCGGCTTTACCCTTCAGGTTCTCTGCGTGGTAGTCTTCCGGGAAGGTGACTTCGATAGTGAACTCTTCACCCGCCTTGTGGCCGACAACACCGTCTTCGAAGCCCGGGATCATACGGTTCTGGCCCATCGCCAGTACGAAGTCGGAGGCTTTGCCGCCTTCAAACTCTTCACCGTCGACAGAACCGCTGAAGTCGATAGTTACGCGGTCTTCAGCTTCTGCTGCGCGTTCAACCTCTTTCCAAGTCGCCTGCTGCTTACGCAGGGTGTCCAGCATGGCGTCGACGTCTTCGTCTTTAACTTCCACCAGCGGTTTTTCGACTTCGATGCTATCCAGACCTTTCAGCTCTACTTCTGGATACACTTCAAACTCGACGCTATAGGTAAAATCAGATCCCGCATTGTATTCGCCCGGAACATACTTCGGCGCGCCTGCGGGAGTGATATTTTCCTTGATGATTGCATCAACAAACTGACGCTGCATCAAGTCGCCCAGCACGTCCTGACGCACGGAAGCGCCATAACGCTGAGCAACGATATTCATCGGCACTTTGCCTTTACGGAAGCCGTCGATACGAACTTTTTTTGCCACGTTGACCAGCTCGCTCTTAACAGCATTCTCGATGCTGTCAGCAGCAACGGTAATCGTTACGCGGCGCCCAAGGCCTTGGGTGGTTTCAACTGAAACTTGCATCTTGTTACCTCAAAAAATCACAGTGCTCGGTCAACCTCAAAAGCCGTTTTCACAAAGCGCCCGAAGGCAGGCTTTCTGATCACAGACTCACATCACCAGGACGGCCTCGCGAACCAGACCCGTTCCTTGTAGTCAGAAGCGTCCCGAATACATTCAGGAAAAATAAGACGCGGCATTATAGCGGCATAGGCTGACCGAGTCGAGGAGAGTCACCCTCGTATTGCCCCACGAGGAATTACCGCTTTGGATATGATACGGGGAGACTTTACGCCGTGGCATCACCGGCGTTAACGGTCGATTCCCGCACCGCCGCAAGCTGGTGATGCAGGGGCGATTTGGTGCTGATCGCGCCACTCCTGCGGAGTGTAAATGTACAGCGCGAGCGCATGCACGGCACCCGCCATCTCCTCAGTCAGCAGCTCATAGACCGCGCGATGGCGCTGAATCAGACGTTTACCGTCAAAACGATCGCTGACCAGCACCACTTTGAAATGACTCTCCGCCCCCGCTGGCACCCGATGGCGATGACTTTCGTTGATGACCTCAAGGTGTTGCGGCGCCAATCCGGCATGCAGCTTGGCTTCAATGGTTTCACGGATCATGAATTAACCTTTAGTAACAGTTTGGGAACCGGACAACATAGATATCATTTTACATGGCCGGTGTGTGCGATCACGGGAATTTTCTCTCGCTGGCGACGCCGCCGGGCTATGTTTTCACAGGGGAAACAGCATGCAGAATAATCCGCTAATGCCGGTACTGAGGGGACTCCGACAAGGTGCGGCATATCTTTTCTTCAGGAAGTTATGATAAAAACAGAATCGGTTGTCCTACAGGCGAAGAACTTGCGACGCGGACGATTCACCGCTCTTTCTCTTGCCTAAGTCAATGGTATGATATCGCGCGTTTTTAACGTTTAACCTTCTTATTATTACTGAGAACATTCGCATGTTTAAAAAAATTATTTTTCCGCTGCTCGCCATCATGGCGCTGGCGGGCTGCGCAGGCAAAGGTAATACGCTAAATATTAACCCTAACATCGCGTTGCCTTCTCAGGATCCCAGCCTGATGGGCGTGACAATAAGCATTAACGGAGCCGATCTGCGTCAAGATCAAGCACTGGCTAAAGTGAACCGCGATAGTCAGTTAGTCACACTGCTCCCCTCGCGCGATCTCCGTTTCCTGTTGCAGGAAGCATTAGAGAAACAGATGTCCGCGCGCGGCTACATGATCGGCACCGGCGGTCCGGTCGCGCTGCAAATTGTGGTGAATACGCTGTATGCTGACGTCACTGAAGGCAACTTGCGCTACACCATCACCACCAAAGCGGATATTTCGATCATCGCTCAAGCCGCCAATGGCAATAAGCAGGTCAAAAACTACCGCTCCACTTACAATGTACAAGGTGCGTTGACGGCCACCAACAACAAGATCACCACTGCGGTGAATCAGGTATTAGGCGATGTGATCAGCGATATGGCGCAAGACACTAGCGTCAACGAATTCATCAAAACCAACGCCCATTAATTTTACGCAGGTTCCCTTGCCCCGTCCCCGGGGCAAGTAAAAGGATGTTGCATGCCTAGTCAGCTCCCTACGCTTTTCAAGCAACGTAATTCACTGATCCTGCTTATTCTGGGTTTTGCCTCGGGCCTGCCTCTGGCATTGACCTCCGGCACGCTACAAGCCTGGATGACCGTGGAGAACGTCGATCTCAAAACCATCGGCTTCTTTTCGTTGGTCGGCCAGGCCTATGTCTTTAAATTCCTTTGGTCGCCGATGATGGATCGCTATACGCCGTCTTTCTTCGGTCGACGTCGCGGCTGGCTGCTGCTCACGCAATTGGGCCTCGTGGCGGCTATTGCGGCCATCGGGACATTAACCCCCGCGCAGGATCTCTGGTGGCTGGCGGCGCTAGCCGTCGTTATCGCTTTCTTCTCCGCATCCCAGGATATTGTCTTCGACGCCTATAAAACAGATTTATTGCCTCCACAGGAGCGCGGCAGTGGGGCTGCGGTCTCCGTGCTGGGCTATCGGCTGGCGATGCTGGTCTCCGGCGGGCTGGCGCTGTGGATTGCCGACCGCCTGCTGGGTTGGCAGTCAACTTATTGGCTGATGGCGGGTCTGATGCTGCTATGTACGTTGGCGACCTGGCTGGCCCCGGAGCCGAACAATACTCAGCCCGCGCCGCGTTCGCTGGAACAGGCCGTGATGGCGCCGCTGCGTGATTTCTTTGGTCGTAATAACGCCTGGCTGATTCTGCTGCTGATAATTTTTTATAAACTCGGCGATGCCTTCGCGGTCAGCCTGAGCACCACGTTTCTTATTCGCGGCGTGGGCTTCGATGCTGGCGATGTCGGCCTTATCAATAAAACGCTCGGCCTTTTCGCCACCATCGTCGGCGCGTTATACGGCGGGATACTGATGCAGCGCTGGTCGCTTTTCCGGGCGCTGATGATTTTCGGACTGTTGCAGGCAGTCTCCAATGCGGGCTACTGGCTGCTGGCGATCACGGACAAGCATTTGTTCTCCATGGGCGCCGCCATTTTCATTGAAAACCTGTGCGGCGGTATGGGGACGGCGGCGTTCGTCGCTCTGCTGATGGCCCTGTGCAACAAATCGTTCTCCGCCACACAGTTCGCCCTGTTGTCCGCTCTGGCCTCCGTGGGCCGAGTTTATGTCGGTCCGCTGGCCGGTTGGTTCGTCGAAGATTACGGCTGGGCCTGGTTTTATCTGTTCTCTGTCGGGATCTCTTTCCCCGGTCTGCTGCTGCTCTTACTGTGCCGCCGCACGCTGGAATACACCCAGACTCACGATGATTTTCTGCCGCGACGCGCCTACTCTCGCGGGTATACGCTGGCGGTGCGCACGCTGTTTTCCGGCGCCGCATGCTTCGCGCTCGGGGCGGCGGTTTGGGGTATGTTCGCACTGGGATGGCTGCATAGATCATCGGCGGCTGAAGCGTTAATGACCATGGGCGTGGCGTTGGCTGCGATCGGACTCATTATGGGCAGTCTATTAGATTATCTGTCGCTCAGGCGTACGTAAGCAGTACTAAAGAGGCTGCGTCATAGCAGCCTCTTCTTGCCTTTTTTCTCATACTCCCGACCCAATGTTATCCACAGCCGACATCGCATGGCCGTTGTATTTCGGCCGTCGTCATCTTCTTTTTCCACCTTTTTTACGTTGACAAACCGTCATCTCGCACTAGACCTTAATAACGGTGGCACGATAATTTTGAGGACGCGTTGTCATTTTTCATACGGACATGCCATTTTCTGTAGAAACTATTACCCACTGTTTTTAATTATATTTTTTCACAAACCTCCACACTGGTGACACAAAGAGAAAATCAGAGCAACAAGCAACTGACAACACTTTAATCATGTTTACAGTGTGGTAACCTTCCCGTAAAATGCCCGCTCGCGTGAATAACAGATAGAGCCCCTTGTCATTGAGGTCGCTAGATGAGACTCAGGAAATACAATAAATTTTTGGGGATGTTCTCTTTATTTGCAGCCACCCTGCTCCTTAACGGCTGTGATATGGCACTGATGAACCCCAAAGGACAAATTGGGCTTGAACAACGTTCGCTAATACTGACTGCCCTCGGGCTGATGTTGATCGTTGTCATCCCCGTGATCATTATGACTATCGTATTTGCCAGGAAGTACAAAGCTTCCAACGATAAGGCCAAATACACGCCAAACTGGTCACACTCCAACAAGATCGAAGCCGTTGTTTGGACAGTACCCATCATCATCATCGTCATCCTCGCCACCATTACCTGGAAGACAACCCATCAGCTTGATCCTTACAAACCGTTGGATTCCGACGTCAAACCCATTAACGTCGAAGTCGTATCGCTTGACTGGAAATGGCTGTTTATTTACCCCGACTTGGGTATTGCCAGCGTGAACGAACTCGCCTTCCCGGCCAACGTTCCCGTCTCGTTCAAAATCACCTCAAACTCCGTCATGAACTCGCTGTTTATCCCTCGCCTCGGCGGACAGATTTACGCCATGGCCGGTATGCAGACGCAGTTGCACCTGATTGCGAATGAACCCGGCAAGTACGACGGTATTTCCGGTGCTTATAGCGGCAAAGGTTTTTCCGGCATGAAATTCACCGCTATCGCGACGCCGAATCAACAAGCGTTTGACCAGTGGGTGAATACGGTGCGTCAGTCCTCCCATACGTTGAGCAACATGGGCGAATTTGAAAAACTGGCTCTCCCCAGTGAATACCATCCCGTCGAGTACTTCTCGCAGGTACAGCCGAACCTGTTCCGACAGGTGATTACTAAATTTACTGGCAACGAAATGCACATGCAGCACCATGCAGAAAGCGCGCCGAAAGATGAAGGCATGCAATCTCATGAAGGCATGGACATGAGCGAGCACTCCTCTCATTAAAGGAGCCGAGGGATAATACGATGTTCGGAAAATTAACTCTTGATGCGGTTCCGTACCATGAACCTATTATCATGGTCACCGTGGCAGCAATTATTCTAGGTGGGCTGGCGTTGCTGGCCTTGATCACCTATTTTGGCAAATGGAAATGGCTGTGGACCGAATGGTTCACGACCGTCGACCATAAAAAAATCGGCATCATGTATGTTATCGTCGCGCTGGTGATGATGCTGCGTGGCTTCGCCGACGCCATCATGATGCGTACTCAGCAGGCTCTGGCCTCGGCAGGTGAAGCAGGTTTCCTGCCACCTCATCACTACGACCAGATCTTTACCGCGCACGGCGTGATCATGATCTTCTTTGTGGCGACGCCGTTCGTGGTCGGCCTGATGAACCTGGTCGTTCCGCTGCAAATCGGTGCTCGTGACGTTGCCTTCCCTTTCCTGAACTCACTCAGCTTCTGGATGTTTGTCGCCGGAGTCATCCTGGTCAATATCTCGCTGGGCGTGGGCGAATTCGCTCAGACGGGTTGGGTCGCCTATCCTCCCCTTTCGGGTAAGGAGTACAGTCCCGGCGTCGGGGTCGACTACTGGATATGGAGTCTACAGATATCCGGGCTAGGCACCACGCTGACCGGCGTGAACTTTTTCGCCACCATCATGAAAATGCGCGCGCCCGGCATGAGCATGATGAAGATGCCGGTGTTCACCTGGGCGTCACTGTGCACCAACGTTCTCATCATCGCTGCATTCCCTATCCTGACGGTCACCATTGCGTTACTGACGTTGGACCGTTATCTGGGCACCCATTTCTTCACTAACGATATGGGCGGCAACATGATGATGTATATCAACCTCATCTGGGCCTGGGGCCATCCTGAGGTGTACATCCTGGTGCTGCCGGTCTTCGGCGTGTTCTCCGAAGTGACCGCAACCTTCTGTCGTAAACGGCTGTTCGGCTATACGTCCCTGGTGTGGGCGACCATCGCCATCACCGTGCTGTCGTTTATCGTGTGGCTGCACCACTTCTTCACGATGGGGTCGGGCGCGAACGTGAATGCCTTCTTCGGCATCGCCACCATGATTATTTCCATCCCGACCGGGGTGAAAATCTTCAACTGGCTGTTCACCATGTATCAGGGCCGCATTCAGCTTAACTCGGCGATGCTGTGGACTATCGGCTTCATCATCACCTTTTCTATCGGCGGGATGACCGGGGTACTGCTGGCCGTACCGGGCGCGAACTTCGTGCTGCACAACAGCCTGTTCCTAATCGCCCACTTCCATAACGTCATCATCGGCGGCGTGGTGTTCGGCTGCTTCGCAGGGATCACCTACTGGTTCCCGAAAGCCTTTGGCTTCACCCTGAACGAAACCTGGGGTAAGCGTGCCTTCTGGTGCTGGATTATCGGCTTCTTTGTCGCCTTTATGCCGCTGTATGCGCTGGGCTTCATGGGCATGACCCGTCGCCTGAGCCAGCAGATCAATCCGGAATTCCACCCACTTCTGCTGGTTGCTTCCGCCGGCGCCGCGCTGATCGCGCTGGGTATTCTGTGCCAGCTGATTCAGTTCGTCGTCAGTATCCGCGACCGCGAACAGAACCGCGATCTGACCGGCGACCCATGGGATGCGCGTACGCTGGAGTGGGCGACGTCCTCCCCTGCCCCGTTCTACAACTTTGCGGTCGTCCCGCAGGTTCATGACCGTGATGCGTTCTGGGAAGAGAAAGAGAAGGGCGAGGCTTATCGCCGACCAAACGGCGGCTATGAAGAGATTCATATGCCTAAGAACACTGCCGCGGGCCTGGTCATCTCCGCCTTCGCTCTGGTCTTCGGATTCGCCATGATCTGGTACATCTGGTGGCTCGCCGCCGTCGGTTTCGTCGGCATGATAGCGACCTGGATTGTGCACAGTTTCAATCAGGACGTGGACTACTACGTTCCCGTGGAAGAAATCGAGCGCATTGAAAACGCAAATTTCGAGAAACTCAGCAAGGCAGGCGNGAAAAATGTCCACTGATACTTTGAGTCACACAAATACCGCCCATGCAGAGCATGGGCATCACGATGCGGGAGCGACGAAAGTCTTCGGCTTCTGGATCTACCTGATGAGCGACTGTATCCTGTTCGCCTCGCTGTTCGCCACCTACGCCGTCCTGGTCGATGGCGTTGCCGGAGGCCCGACGGGCAAAGAGATCTTCGAACTGCCGTTCGTGCTGGTCGAAACTTTTGCCCTGCTGCTCAGCAGCATCACCTACGGCATGGCGATGATCGCCATGAACAAGGGCGATAAGTCGCGGGTTAACCAGTGGCTGGCGATGACGTTCCTGTTTGGTCTGATCTTCATCGGTATGGAACTTTATGAGTTCCATCATCTGATTGCGGAAGGATACGGACCCGATCACAGCGCATTCCTGTCCGGTTTCTTCGCTCTGGTCGGCACACACGGTATTCATGTCACCAGCGGTTTGATCTGGCTGGTTATCATGATGATTCAGGTCTCACGCCGCGGTCTGACCGCGACCAATAAAACCCGTCTGATGTGCCTCAGCCTGTTCTGGCATTTCCTGGACGTGGTGTGGATCTGCGTCTTCACCGTTGTTTACCTGATGGGGGCGATGTAATGAGCCATTCTACGCATGACAGTGCGGGTGCCAGCCACGGCACCGTCAAGTCCTATCTGACCGGCTTTATCCTGTCGATTATCCTCACCGTGATCCCCTTCGCGATGGTGATGACCGACGCCGCGGCGACGCACATCATTATGCTGACCGTGGTCGGCTGCGCCGTCGTACAGATTCTGGTCCATCTGGTGTACTTCCTGCACCTGAACACGTCGTCGCAAGAGCGCTGGAACGTTGTCGCGCTTGTCTTTACCGCCCTGATTATCGCGATTGTAGTTGGGGGTTCTATATGGATTATGTGGAACACCCATCACAACATGATGATTCAGTAACTGGACCGTCACCATGATGATTAAGCAATACCTACAGGTCACCAAGCCGGGCATTATTTTTGGCAACCTGATTTCTGTCATCGGGGGATTTTTACTCGCGGCCAACGGCAGCATTGATTATCCCCTGTTTATAGCGACGCTCCTCGGCGTGTCGCTGGTCGTGGCTTCCGGTTGCGTTTTCAACAACGTGATCGACCGCGATATCGACAAAAAAATGGAGAGGACCAAAAACCGCGTTCTGGTGCGAGGGCTGATTTCGCTGAAGGTAACGTTGGCTTATGCCGCGCTGCTGGGTATTGCGGGCTTTGCCTTGCTGTATGTCGCCGCCAATCCGCTAGCCATGTGGCTGGCGGTAATTGGCTTCATTGTTTATGTCGGCGTCTACAGCCTCTACATGAAACGGCATTCTGTTTACGGCACGCTGATTGGCAGCCTGTCTGGCGCGGCTCCGCCGGTCATCGGCTACTGCGCCGTCAGCAACCAGTTCGACGCTGGCGCGCTGATCCTGCTGCTGATTTTCAGCCTGTGGCAGATGCCCCACTCTTACGCTATCGCTATCTTCCGCTTCAAAGACTATCAGGCCGCGAATATTCCAGTGCTGCCAGTGGTGAAAGGGATCTCCGTCGCGAAGCATCATATTACGCTGTATATTCTGGCGTTTATGATCGCCACATTGATGCTCTCTCTGGGCGGCTACGCCGGATACAAATATCTTGTGGTCGCAGCGGCGGTCAGCCTGTGGTGGCTGGGCATGGCGCTCTCTGGTTATAAAAACCTGAATGACGATCGCCTTTGGGCCAAAAAGCTGTTCGTGTTCTCGATTGTCGCCATCACCTCGCTGAGCGTGATGATGTCGATCGACTCTATTACGCCCGCTCAGGAAGCGATGCTGACTTACCTCCGCTAAGGACGTCAGCTTGCAGAAAAAGACAGACGGCATGCCGTCTGTCTTTTTATTTCTCTCCGACTCCGCAAATCAGGCAACGAAACGCGCATTTACGCGCGTGCGCAAGAGGCTCTAAAATAGAGCCAGAAAAACACCCGAGGTATAGATGAACGATAACCGAATGACGCCTGCCGAGTTAAGGGCCACGTGGGGGCTGGGAACGGTCTTTTCACTTCGCATGCTGGGCATGTTCATGGTCCTCCCGGTGTTGACCACATACGGTATGGCGTTACAAGGAGCCAGCGAATTCCTGATCGGTGTCGCCATCGGTATCTATGGCTTAATGCAGGCGATCTTCCAAATTCCATTCGGATTGATGTCAGACCGCATCGGCCGAAAACCCCTCATCGTCGGCGGTCTGCTGATGTTCGCCATCGGTAGCGTTATCGCCGCTCTCAGCGACTCTATTTGGGGCATTATTCTCGGCCGCGCACTCCAAGGTTCGGGAGCAATCTCCGCTGCGGTCATGGCCTTGCTGTCGGATTTAACGCGGGAACAGAACCGCACCAAAGCGATGGCGTTTATTGGCGTCAGTTTTGGGGTCACCTTCGCCATCGCAATGGTGGTCGGCCCTATCGTCACCCACGCGCTGGGGCTGCATGCGCTCTTCTGGGGGATCGCGATGCTTTCCGTCATCGCGATAATCATCACGCTCGCCTTTATCCCGAACGCCGCACAGCACGTGCTGAATCGTGAGTCGGCGATTGTGCGCGGCAGCGTCAGAGAGGTGCTGGCAAATAGCCGACTGCTGAAGCTGAATATCGGCATCATGTGCCTGCATATTCTCCTGATGTCGAGCTTCGTGGCGCTGCCGCGCGCAATGGAGCAAGCGGGACTTCCGCCTCAGGATCATTGGAAAGTGTATCTGGCGACAATGCTGATTTCATTCGTCGCCGTCGTGCCTTTTGTCATTTATGCCGAGCTGAAGCGCCGCATGAAGCAGGTATTTGTCGTCTGCATCGTCATTCTGATCGCTGCCGAACTGGTACTGCTGAGTGCGGATACCAACCAGCTGTGGCGAATTATCATCGGTATTCAGCTGTTTCTGCTGGGATTCAATGTGATGGAGGCCCTGCTACCTTCGCTGATCAGTAAAGAGGCCCCGGCCGGATACAAAGGGACCGCCATGGGCGTTTACTCCACCACGCAGTTTATCGGCGTTGCGATTGGCGGCAGTCTGGGCGGCGCGCTGTTTGACTTGCACGGCGCCGCGCTGGTCTTTAGCGCCGGCGTCATCATCGCGCTCGGCTGGCTGATACTGAGCTTTACGATGCAGGAACCGCCCTATCTCAGCAGCCTGCGGATCGCCCTGTCCGATCAAACGCTGCAAGACCCTCAGCTGGAGCAAAAAATGCGCGGCCTGCCGGGCGTCGCCGAGGTCATCATTGTGCCTCACGAGTTCAGCGCCTATGTCAAAATCGACAACAAACAGACCAACCGTCAGACACTGGAGCAGTGGCTCCATACCGCATCGGCGTCGGTCTAATACCGATGTGCTGACCGTGTCGATTGTGCCATCGCCTCTCTCACCTAAGCGTAAAACGCCCCGTTTATCGAGGGGCGTTCCTCCCTCTTCAAGCCAAAAAACCCGTTAATTCAGGCACCTTTTTCTGCGCGTCCGTTGCNCCATGCGATGCACCGCCCTTGTGCAGACGCACAACGAAGAGACATATCCCGTTCCTCCTAGAACCGCTCATTTGCACATTGAGGCTGAGACAGACGACATTCCCGCTCTGCCGCGCGTCTGGCAAACCCAAGATCGCCGGAGCTATATTGATTAATTTTTCTTAACTATCCCGAACAATGGGCGCTGCCTTGTCGCTATTCGTTGGCCGCATTGCAGACGGGGAGCCGTGCAGAGGAACGAGGCAATAAAATGGCACGGTATATGCTTAACAAATAGGAATCGCACCCACACAGCAGGCTGACTTACCGCACAATAAGGAAATCATCATGACTGGGAAAAAACCTTTCAACTCTGCTTTTTTTACGCTCAGAAAGGCTCTGTATTTCTGCGCCGCACTCAGCGCCCTGTCGAACGCCCCGGCCTTTTCCGCACCGCTGAAAGTCGGCGCCGACCTTACCTATCCTCCCTATAACTATCTCGATAATCATAAGCCCGCAGGGTTCGATGCCGAGTTCATCCAGCTCGTGGCAACAGAACTCAAAACCAAGCCCGAGTTCATCGATACGCGCTTCGCCAACCTGATTATGGGATTGAATACGGGCAAATTTGACGTGATCGCGTCTTCACTCTACATCACGCCTGAACGCGCCAAACAGATCGATTTTATTCCCTATGTCAAAACCGGCGGCGTTCTGATCGCGAGAAAAGGCGACCCGTTTCAGCCAACGGAACTTGGCATGCTGTGCGGTAAAAAAGTCAGTTCCATCAGCGGGGCGGCATGGGTGTTGAAAATGTCGCAGGGTTCCAAGACGCTGTGCGTGGATAAAGGGCTAAAGCCCATCGATATCCGTGAATTCCCCACCGCGCCTGAAGCCAGTCAGGCCGTGCTGTCACGCGCGGTAGACGTCCAGTTTGACGATGCGGCGGTGGCTTTTGACGTCGCCAACAAAACTCAGAAACTGACGGTCAGCAGCGGCATCGTCTATCCCATTCTGATTGGACTGGGCGTGAAAAAAGGCAACCAAGAGAAATTCAGCAGCCTGAATACCGCCGTCCAGACGGTCATCAAATCACCGGAATACCAGCAGCTATTGGAAAAATACAATTTAAAGGCGTATTCCCCCAACGAAGTACAGGCCGCGTTAAACGGCACGCTGCAATAGATCATTATCCCGTTCCCTTCCCCACATGTGCAGAGGTCTGACCGTGTGGGAAAGGGCATCATCAGTCAGGCTTCCTTTGCGCCTTGACCGGATTTTACGGCTTATGCCGTCGTAGCGAACAGGACGTCGCCGATTCGCCGTCGTCATATCATCGCGAACAGAAAGCACGGTCGTCGCTATTCATCATGCGTGTTATTCCGGTGAACCATCCAGATGCATGATCGCTGATGCCAGCGTCAATTTCATCACAGGATAAACTATGGATTTTGATACTCATTATTTCTTTGAACTGTTCTCTTATTCTGACTTCTGGCAAGCCACGCTCGTCGTGATTGCGCTCAGCGTCGCCTCCTGGGTCGGCGGCAATATTTTGGGCCTCATTCTGGCGCTGGCGAAACAATCCCATTTCCTGTTTCTACGCGCTCTCGCCAAGGTCTATATTTGGTTTTTCAGAAGCTTACCGCTCCTGGTTTTGATTATCCTGATCTATAACCTGCCGCAATTTTTTACCTCGACGTCAGATCTTCTGTCATCGCCGTTTATTTCCGGTCTGATCGCGATGGTGCTGTGCGAATCCGCGTTTATCGCTGAGATTTATCGCGGCGGGTTGATGTCCGTGCACAAAGGGCAACTGGAAGCGGCGAAATCCCTCAATATCAATTATGCCGGTATACAGAAGCGCATCATCATTCCGCAGGCGATGCGCATCGCGCTTCCCGCGTTGGCGAATGAATTCATCGTCATCGTCAAACTGACGTCGTTGGTGTCCGTGATTTCATTAGGGGAAATTCTTCTGGTGGGACAACGACTGTATACCCAGAACTTCAAGGTCATCGAAACGCTGCTCGCCGTGTCGTGCTATTACATCTTCATCGTAACCGTCTTCGACCGGCTGGTGACCGCGCTGGAAAAATGGCTCGATACCAGCGGCAGAAAAGCCCGGGGTTTAAGCGATCACGAACTCGCCTTGCTACAGGCGCAACCGCCCGCTCCCGCGCCGCAGTCCGCCCGCAAATATGCCAGCGACAAGCACCGCGTAACTTTGGCATTGGAAGGCATCTGCAAACGCTACGGCAATAAACCGGTGCTGAAAAACATCAACCTGGCGATCAAAAAAGGCGAAGTGATCGCCATCATCGGCCCATCCGGTTCGGGAAAAACCTCGTTAATTCGGACCATGAACGGTCTGGAGTCGCTCGATGCGGGGAAAATATTACTGGATGACCAGCCTTTCCTTCACCCCACGGATAACGGCAGGCCGACGCAACATTATTACCAGCAGGCCGAGAAAATCGGCATGGTTTTCCAGGGGTTCTATCTTTTCCCGCACATGACCGCGCTGGAAAATGTGATGTTCGCGCCGCTCTACCATCATACCGGCGCCAAAGACGACATTCTGGCTCAGGGGTTAACGCTGCTAAAGAAAGTCGGGCTGCTTGAACACGCGCACAAATACCCCCACCAGCTCTCCGGCGGCCAGCAACAGCGCGTGGCGATCGCCCGTGCGCTGGCGATGACACCTTCCATCATGCTGTTCGACGAACCGACTTCGGCGCTGGACCCGGAGCTGGTCGGCGATGTGCTGAAAGTCATTGAAGACCTCGCTAACGAGGGGATGACGATGGTGATCGTGACGCACGAAATGTCCTTCGCATTCAAAATCTCCGATCGCATCGTCTTTATGGAAGAAGGTGAGATTCTCGCCGTCGGTTCACCGAATGACATCCTGCATTCCACGGACGAGAGATTAGTGAAATTTCTCCACAATCAGAAGAGTGCGCTAACGACACTCGCGCTATAGCCAAGAACGATGGACGGGCTAAATTCACCGTAGCGGCTGCTTTCCCGCCGTAGACTAAGATTAAGTAACGTGAGGTTTACTATGGCTATCGATACCGTAAGAGATGATGTTATGGACAGAGAAAAAGTTTCGCCGTTCGCTGAATTATCTACGCATTGGACCTCCAGAGATCACAAGAGACAAGCCATCGCGCTGGTCTGGGACCAACCTGAGCAGGAAGTGGTGTCCTCTCTGTTTGAGACCCTTAACATACCTGACGACATAGACCAAAAGACCCATCAATTGGCCTATACCTTGGCCTCATCGTTACGTAAGAAGAAAGTCAGTAAAAATCGCGAAACGATGATCCAGAACTTGTTGCAGGAATACTCCCTGTCTTCACGAGAAGGCGTCGCGCTGATGTGTCTGGCCGAAGCCCTATTGCGTATACCGGATGACGACACCCGCGACCTACTGATTCGCGACAAACTCTCAGGACAGAACTGGAAGTCTCACCTGGGTAAAAATTCATCTCTGTTTATCAATGCCGCGACGTGGGGACTGCTCGTCACCGGTTCGGTCGTTAGTTATGGCGACAAGCACGCCTTGTCCCACAGCATGAATACGATTATCGCTACCGCCTCTTCCGCGCTGATCCGTAAAGCGATGGACGTCGCTATGCATGTCATGAGCGAACATTTCGTCACCGGAGAAACTATTTCGCAGGCGTTGCAGTCGATCACTCCCATCGAGAAAGCCGGGTTCACCTACACCTTTGACATGCTGGGCGAAGCGGCGCTGACCCAGCGAGACGCCGACAACTACGTTCAACGCTGTCAGGAAGCGCTGCACGCCATTGGCAAGCACAGCCAGGGGAAAGGCATTTATGACGGCACGGAGTTTTCACTCAAACTTTCGGCGCTGCATCCCCGTTATACGCTGCACCAGTATGAACGGATGTTCAGCGAGCTATATCCCACGCTGAAGTCGCTGGTGCTCCTCGCCAAATCCTATGATGTGCCGATCACCATTGACGCCGAAGAGGCCGACAGACTCGACATCTCGCTGGATTTACTGACGCGGCTGTGTGAAGAGCCGGAACTACAGTCCTGGGACGGCATCGGCTTCGTCGTCCAGGCCTACCAGAAGCGCTGCTTCAGCGTGATCGACTACCTGAAAGATTTGGCACGACAAACCCAGCGCCGCCTGCGGGTACGACTGGTGAAAGGCGCTTATTGGGACAGTGAAATCAAACGCGCGCAGGTCGCCGGCCTTGGCGCGTATCCGGTGTTTACGCGCAAGGTCTACTCCGATGTTTCCTTTCTGGCCTGCGCGAAAGCTCTTTTGTCCGAGCCGGAACTGTTCTACCCCCAGTTTGCGACACACAATGCTCACTCGTTGGCGGCTATCTTTTATCTGGCGGGGGAAAACGTTACCCCGCATCAGTATGAGTTTCAGTGCCTCCACGGCATGGGCGTCCCGCTCTACCGGGAAGTCGTGGGCGAAGAGCGCCTGAATCGCCCCTGCCGCATCTATGCGCCGGTCGGTTCGCACGAAACCCTGCTGCCTTATCTGGTCCGTCGTTTGCTCGAAAACGGCTCCAACAGTTCATTCGTGAATCAGATCGCCGACCCGAACGTTTCTCTCGACAGCCTGATCGCAAACCCCGTCAATGTCGTCGCAGCGCTAGCGAAAACGGAAAGCCAGCTCGGATTGCCGCACCCCCGCATCCCGTTGCCGCGACATATCTACGGCGCATCCCGAGAGAACTCGCGGGGGCTGAACCTGTATAGCGAAGTCTGTTTGCATGAACTGTTCACAACCCTGACGCACAGCTCGCAGGAGAAAATTCATGCGCAGCCCCTCACGGCGACAGGTTCCCCACTTGGGACGCCAATCGATATCATCAATCCGGCGAACCCGCGCGATATCGTAGGCACCGTTTGCGAAGCGACCGACATCGATGTCGCTCATGCGCTGGCTGCCGCGCAACAGGCGACGCGTCAGTGGTCCGCCGTTGCGCCCTCGGACCGTGCGGAAATATTGATCCGTGCCGCCGAATTGATGGAGCAACGCATTGGCGAACTCATCGGCGTGCTGGTCAGAGAGGCGGGAAAAACCTACAGCAACGCCATCGCCGAAGTTCGCGAAGCCGTGGATTTTCTCAACTATTACGCCTTGCAGGTTCAGCAGACGTTCGAAAATGACAGCCACGTGCCGCTGGGCGTCGTCGTCTGCATCAGCCCCTGGAATTTCCCGCTGGCCATTTTCACCGGCCAGATAGCCGCCGCGTTGGCGACCGGCAATACGGTGATTGCCAAACCGGCCGAGCAAACGCCGCTTATCGCCTACCTTGCCGTGAATATTCTGCACGAAGCCGGTATTCCAAACGACGTCTTGCAGATGCTGCCGGGACGAGGCGAAACCGTCGGCGAGCCGCTGATCGCCGACGAGAACGTCAAAGGGGTGATGTTTACTGGCTCTACCGCCGTCGCCCTATCGATAAACCAAAAGATTGCGGGACGCCTGGACGACGCCGGACGTCCTATTCCCCTGATTGCGGAAACCGGTGGCATCAATGCCCTGGTTGTCGACTCGTCCGCTTTGCCGGAGCAGGTCATTATCGACTGCATGACCTCCGCGTTCGATAGCGCCGGTCAGCGCTGCTCCGCGTTAAGACTGTTGTGTATCCAGAATGACGTCGCCGAGCCGCTGCTCGAAGCCTTGCGCGGCACGATGGTCGAATATCAGATGGGCAACCCTGAACAGCTGTCCACGGATATCGGTCCGGTTATCGATGAAGAAGCCATGGGCGGAATCCGCGCGCACATCAGCTTAATGCGGGACAAAGGCTTCCCCGTGTTTCAAGCCAGTCATACCTCGATGGGCGACGCCGCAGACGATGCGCAAGGCTACTTCATCACACCCGCGCTCATTGAAATCAACGCGATCGAAGATTTGAAAAAAGAGGTGTTCGGCCCCGTGCTGCACGTACTGCGTTACGACAGCCGCCAGTTGCCGGAGTTGGTGAATAAAATCAACGCATTGGGATATGGCCTTACCTTCGGCATTCACTCCCGCATCGACCGCACCATTAATAAAGTGACGGAAAACATCAAAGTGGGCAATGTCTACATCAACCGTAATGTCGTGGGCGCGGTGGTCGGCGTTCAGCCCTTCGGGGGCGAGGGACTCTCCGGCACCGGCCCCAAGGCGGGCGGGCCGCTGTACCTGTATCGTCTGCTAAGCCAGTGCCCTGCCGATGCCTCGCTGCGAGGATTGCGCTACACCGCAGTCGCCGGACCGGAAGCCATGCCGACGGAGCCTGGCACCTTCAACGCCTTTACGGCACTGAAAGCGTGGGCGGAGCAGCAGCAAAACAGCGAGCTGCTGCACTGTTGCAAAACGTTCAAAGAAAATAGCGCCGGGTATACCGTTAGCGCGCTTCCCGGCCCCACCGGCGAAGATAACGACTACCGGCTCCTGCCCCGAGAACGCGTTTTGGGGCTGGCGCTGAATTCCCAGGATTTGCTGATTCAACTGGCGGCCGTCGCCAGCGTGGGCGGCAAAATGCTGTGGCCGGACGCCTCCATGAACATTGCGCTCTACGAAAAGCTGCCCACTGACGTTAAATCGGCTATCAACATCGCGCCCGCTTCGACGCTTTACGAACAGCCTTTCGACGCGGTTATCCATCACGGTAATGCCGTTTCGCTACAGAATGTCTGTACTCAGTTGGCCGCCAGACACGGCCCGATCGTATCGGTGCAGGGCTTGAGCAGCGGAGACCGCGCCATTCGGCTTGAGCGCCTGCTGATTGAGCGCGCAGTCTGCACCAATTCGGCGGCGGCGGGAGGCAATACGCGTCTGATGACGCTTTAGAACAGAAAGGCCAGCTTAGCTGGCCTTTTGCTTCTGGGAGAAGTCCGCTTAGTCGCGAAAATTATTGAACTGGAAAGGCTGACCCAGATCCGCGCCGCGCACCAGCGCCATCACGCTTTGCAGATCGTCACGGGACTTACCGGTCACTCGCACCTGCTCGCCCTGAATCTGCACCTGAACTTTCAGCTTGCTGTCTTTGATCAGCTTGACCAGTTTCTTCGCCTGAGCCGTCTCGATTCCCTGCTTCAGCCCGGCCTCCACACTGTAGGTTTTACCGCTGTGCTCCAGCTCTTCAGGCACCTCTACCGCGCTGCCTTCAATGCCACGTTTGGCCAGCTTCTCCCGCAGAATATCCACCAGTTGCTTAACCTGGAAGTCGGACTCGCTCGCCATCTTGATGGTTTGCGCTTTCTCATTCAGATCAAAGCTGGCGGGCACGTTGCGGAAATCCCAGCGGGTGCTCAGCTCGCGTGACGCATTCTCTACCGCATTGCGGACTTCCTGCATATCAATTTCCGAAACAATATCGAAAGATGGCATGATTTATCTCCTGACACAAAAAGGCTGCCGAGCATGATACCTGCTCGCCAGTCATAAGCAAAATGCACGCAGGAGCACGATACAGAACGCCAAGCGCAGGCGGCGAATACGCCGGACAAACCAATGAGCGATGGCTTATCATGTATGAAGTGATGTAGATCACATTTTCATTTTACCCTGGGAGAGAGGCATGAATATTACCGTCCTCGGCTGCGGCGCTATCGGGCAACTTTGGCTTGCAGCGCTTCATCAGCAAGGGCACGACGTACAAGGCTGGCTGCGCATTCCCCGTCCCTACTGTCCGGTGAATGTGATCACGCTCAACGGAGAGCACCGCAACCTGAATCTCACCGCCAACGATCCCGAACATCTGGCGCAGAGCGAGCTGTTGCTGGTGACGCTCAAAGCCTGGCAGGTCTCTGACGCCGTCTCCACCCTCCTGCCGCGTCTGCGTCCGAACTGTACGATCCTGCTATTGCACAACGGCATGGGAACGCTGGAAGAACTTCCGACGTTAACCCAACCGGTGCTGGCCGGCATCACCACCCACGCCGCACGCCGCGATCGCACGGCCGTCACCCATATCGCCGCAGGCACGACCCATATCGGCCGCGTCAGTATCGGCGGCGTCAATGACATTGACGACCAGAGCTCGCTGGCGGAAATCCTGCAACAGGCCCTGCCGGACGTGGCCTGGCATAACAATATCACCGCTACCTGCTGGCTGAAGCTGGCCGCCAACTGCGTGATCAACCCGCTGACCGCGCTGTTGCGCTGCACCAACGGTGAGCTGGCGTTCCATGCGCAGGCATTGACGGCGCTGTGCCAGGAGATAGCGCAGGTCATGGACCGGGAGGGCCTGCACACCTCGACCGAAAGCCTGTTACTCTATATCCATCAGATCATCCACAACACGGCCGCCAATACCTCCTCAATGCTGCAGGATATATTGGCGCAGCGGCACACCGAGATTGATTACATTACCGGCTACCTGCTGAAACGCGGACGAGCTCACGGCTTAACGCTGCCGGAAAATCGCCGCCTGTTCGAACAGATTAAGCAAAAGGAGAGTGAATATGAGCGCATCGGTACTGGTTTGCCTGGCCCCTGGTAGCGAGGAAATCGAAGCGGTCACCACGATTGACCTGCTGGTCAGGGCGGGGATTCAGGTGACGACCGCCAGCGTCGCCGGCGACGGCGATCTGAACATCATCTGCTCGCGCGGCGTCCGTATTCTGGCGGAGGTCCCGCTGGTGGCCGTGGCTGACCGCGCCTTCGACGCGGTGGTTTTGCCGGGCGGACTGGAAGGGGCTGAGTGCTTTCGCGACAGCCCGCTGCTCATCGAACGCCTGCGCCAGACGCATCTGGAGGGCAACATCGTCGCCGCGATCTGCGCCTCCCCCGCCGTGGTGCTGGAGTATCATCAGCTCTTCCCGGTAGGGAATATGACCGGCTATCCGGGATTGAAATCGCAAATCCCGGAAGAGAAATGGCTCGACAAACGCGTCGCCTTCGACCCGCGTGTCAACCTCCTGACCAGCCAGGGACCGGGCACCAGCATCGACTTCGCCCTGAAACTGATTGNCCTGCTGGTCGGCAAGGCAAAGGCGGCCGAGGTAGCCGCTCAGCTGGTGCTGCCCCCGGGCATCTACAATTATCAGGACTGATTTTCATGCATTAAAAAAGGCGCCGAAGCGCCTTTTTTTACCTACATCGCTTCGCCCAATCAGGGGCGATACACCTTCACATTATTAAAGCCCTGCTCGCGCAGATAAAGCGCCTGTAGACGGCTCATCACGCCGCGTTCGCAATAGAGCAGATAGGTTTTGCTCTGGTCCAGATCGCCGAATTGGGTCGCCAGCTTATAGAACGGCAGCGACCGGATTTCGACCTGTTCCAGCGTCAGCGGACGATCGTCCTGTTCATCCGGCGAACGGATATCCAGCAGGATGTCGTTGGCGGCGAACGCGTCCACCGTTTCGACTTCCACCACTTCCTGCGTGGTCTGCTCAGCAATTTCACGAATATCCAGATTGCGCGCCTCGCTCACGACGCGATCGAGAATATCGAAGTCGAAGTGNCTCTCTTCGTGTTCGATTTTCGCTTTGACCGCTTTAACCGTCGGACTCTTGGAGATCACGCCGCAATACTCCGGCATGGTCTTGGCAAAATCTTCAGTGCCCAGCTGACGCGCCATATTGATGATGTGTTCTTTATCGTGCGAAATCAGCGGACGCAGAATCAGCGTATCCGTCGCGTTATCAATCATACGCAGATTGGTGAGCGTCTGGCTGGAGACCTGTCCCAACGCTTCGCCGGTCACCAGCGCCTGCACGCCATAGCGTTCGGCCACTTTCGAGGCCGCCCGCACCATCATACGTTTCAGCACAACGCCCATCTGGCCGTCGTCGACTTTCTCAAGAATTTCGCCCACCACCGGTTCAAAATCGACGGCGACGAAGCGAACGCGATGCGAGCTGCCGAAGCGGTTCCACAAATAGTGCGCCACCTGCTTAACGCCGATTTCATGCGCGGCGCCCCCCAGATTGAAGAAGCAAAAGTGCACGCGGCAACCGCGACGCATCAGCATGTAGCTGGACACGCCGGAGTCGAAGCCGCCCGAAATCAGCGACAGTACATCTTCCTGCGTCCCGATCGGGTAGCCGCCAATCCCTTCGTAGCGGCCTTTAATCAGCAGCAGACGATCCTGTTCGATTTCCAGATGCACGGTAACCTGCGGCGAGGTCAAATTGACGCGCGCGCTCTCGATGTGCTGGTTCAGGCCGCCACCGACATAACGCTCAACGTCCTGAGAGCTGAAGTCGTGCTTGCCGCGACGTTTGACCCGCACGCAGAAGGTTTTGCCTTCCACCTGATCGCGGTACATGGCCAGCGTTTGCTCGAAGATATTGTGCAAATCGGTATAGTCGTGCTCTTCCACTTCGAGGACATGGTGAATCCCCGGGATACGCGTCAGGGCATCACGTATAATGACGCGCTGACTTTCGTCCTGAGCACGAACTTCGATATGATCCCAGTGACGGACAACCGCCAGCGTTTCATCATACTGTTTTAAAACGTTTCGGATGTTCCCTGTGAGGATTTTGATAAAGCGCAACCGCACAGATTGGCTTTTGATGGTGATTTCCGGGAACAATTTAATGATAAACTTCATGGTGGCTGTCGTTACTTGATCGTAAAGGCGTAAATAATTTTACCCTGAGGCTAAAATCACGTTATCGGTAAGACCGACGTTGCTCCGGCGGTCTTACCAATAGCATCCAGGGCGCGGAGTATATCACTTAATTGCGGCATACGGCGCGTCTTAACCGCACAAATGCACCATGCGGCACGACGAGCTACGGCCCCCTTTTGCGCGCCGATATGTAGGAACAGGNCCCAAACCGACTATGCCGAAAAAAAACGAACCACCCGTGAGTTTCGAAAGTTCACTGAACGATCTGGAGCAGATCGTCGCCCGACTTGAGTCAGGCGATCTGCCGTTGGAAGAGGCGCTGCAGGCGTTTGAACAAGGGATTCAGCTGGCGCGTCAAGGCCAGTTGAAGTTGCAGCAGGCGGAACAGCGCGTGCAAATCCTGCTCAACGATGAACCCGAAGCGGCCTTGACGCCTTTTACCCCGGACAACGAGTAGTCACGCTATGACAGAATTCTTTGAGCAACTGCGTGCCCACCACCGGCGCACGGACGCCACGCTGAGTCAGTTTATCGCCGCCCTGCCATTTCAGAATACTCCGCTGGTTGACGCTATGAACTATGGGGCATTACTGGGGGGTAAACGGCTACGTCCGTTTCTGGTCTATACGNCCGGACAGCTTTTCGGACTGAAACTGGAAAGTCTGGACGCGCCAGCGGCGGCCGTCGAGTGTATACACGCCTACTCATTGATTCACGACGACCTGCCTGCGATGGACAACGACGATCTGCGCCGAGGCCAGCCGACCTGCCACATTCGGTTCGGCGAAGCCAGCGCGGTCCTGGCTGGAGACGCGCTGCAAACGCTGGCGTTTTCGATTCTGGCGGATGCGCCGATGCCGCGGGTCAGCGACCGCGACCGTCTGGCGATGGTCTCCGAACTGGCGCAGGCCAGCGGCGTCGCGGGCATGTGCGGCGGCCAGTCGCTGGATTTGGTCGCCGAAGGGCATCAGGTCGATTTAGCCTCGCTGCAACAGATCCACAGTCACAAAACCGGAGCGCTGATCCGAGCCGCCATACGGATGGGCGCGCTGGCCGCGGGCGAAGTGGGCCGAGAGGCATTGCCTTGTCTCGACCGTTACGCCGCCGCCATCGGCTTAGCCTTTCAAGTACAGGATGACATTCTGGACGTCGTCGGCGACAGCGCCACCACCGGCAAACGCCAGGGAGCCGATCAGCAATTGGGTAAAAGCACCTACCCGGGGCTGTTGGGGTTGGAGAAGGCGAAAGACAAGGCGCAGCGACTCTATCAGGACTCTCTGGAGGCGCTAGACGATCTGGTCAAAGTCAGTTCCCTTAGGCTGGACGTTGCGCCGCTGCGGGCGCTGGCGAGTTACATCGTTGAACGCGATAAATAATTTCAACATAAGACACCGCTTAATGAGTATCCGATGACCCTTGATATAGCGAAATACCCCACGCTGGCGCTGGTGGAAACCCCGGACGAACTGCGCCTGCTGCCCAAAGAAAGTCTGCCGAAACTGTGCGATGAGCTTCGGCAATACCTGTTGGACAGCGTCAGCCGTTCAAGCGGGCATTTTGCCTCCGGTCTCGGTACGGTAGAACTGACGGTGGCTCTGCACTATGTCTACAACACGCCGTTTGATCACGTGATCTGGGACGTGGGCCATCAGGCCTATCCGCACAAAATTCTGACCGGCCGACGCGAGCGTATTGCGACCATCCGGCAGAAAGGCGGCCTGCACCCGTTCCCCTGGCGTGAAGAGAGCGAGTTCGACGTGCTAAGCGTCGGCCACTCCTCCACCTCCATCAGCGCAGGCATCGGCATGGCGGTAGCCGCCGACCGTGAGGGATTGGGCCGTCGTACCGTATGCGTGATCGGCGACGGCGCCATCACCGCGGGGATGGCGTTTGAAGCCATGAACCATGCGGGCGATATCGACCCGGATATGCTGGTGGTGCTGAACGACAACGAGATGTCGATCTCTGAAAACGTGGGCGCCCTGAACAACCATTTGGCGCAGCTGCTGTCCGGCAAACTGTATTCCACGCTGCGCGAAGGGGGCAAAAAAGNGCTGTCCGGCATGCCCCCCATCAAAGAGCTGGTTCGCCGCACCGAAGAACATCTCAAGGCGATGGTCGTGCCCGGCACGTTGTTCGAGGAGCTCGGCTTCAACTACATCGGCCCCATCGACGGTCACGACGTCAACGTGTTGACGCAGACGCTGAAAAACATGCGTAACCTGAAAGGGCCGCAACTGCTGCACATCATGACCAAGAAAGGCCGTGGCTATGCGCCCGCCGAGCAGGATCCTATCAGCTGGCACGCCGTACCCAAGTTCGATCCTGCCAGCGGGATGCTGCCGAAGAGCAAGGAAGCGCTCCCGACCTACTCCACAATCTTCGGCCAGTGGCTGACGGAAACCGCCGCGGGCGACAGTAAGCTGATGGCGATCACGCCCGCCATGCGCGAAGGCTCCGGAATGGTCGAGTTCTCCCGCCAATATCCCAAGCAGTATTTTGATGTGGCGATTGCCGAACAGCATGCCGTCACTTTTGCCGCCGGACTGGCGATCGGCGGCTACAAGCCGGTCGTCGCGATCTACTCCACCTTCTTGCAGCGGGCCTACGATCAGGTCATTCATGACGTCGCCATTCAAAAGCTGCCAGTGCTGTTCGCCATCGACCGCGGCGGCATTGTCGGCGCCGACGGACCGACGCATCAGGGCGCGTTCGACCTCTCATTCCTGCGCTGTATCCCTAATATGGTGATCATGACGCCGAGCGACGAGAACGAATGTCGCCTCATGCTGCACACCGGCTATCACTATCAGGATGGGCCGGTCGCCGTTCGCTATCCGCGCGGCAGCGGTCTGGGCGTAGAACTGACGCCGCTGGCGTCCATTGCTATCGGCAAAGGCATTGTGCGCCGTGAAGGCGAAAAGCTGGCTATTCTCAACTTCGGGACGCTGCTGCCTGAAGCGCGTCAGGCGGCGGAAAAGCTGAATGCGACGCTGGTCGATATGCGTTTCGTCAAACCGCTGGACGTGGAGCTGCTGGACACACTGACGGCAAACCACGACGCGCTGGTGACGCTGGAAGAAAATGCGGTGATGGGCGGAGCCGGCAGCGGCGTGAACGAATGGGTAATGGCGAATCGCCGCCCCGTTTCGGTTCTGAATCTGGGCCTGCCGGATCGCTTTATTTCTCAGGGGTCGCAGCAGGAAATCCGGGCCGACTTGGGACTGGATGCGGCGGGCGTTGAACAACGCATTCGGGAATGGCTGGCCTGATCTCAGGCTCGGCGCAGGTTCCCCGCCGACATCACTGCGTCAGGTGGGGAATATCCGGAGTCTCAATCGGAAACGGCAGAGCAAAAGAACGTGCGCACGTGGNGGCGCACGCTTACCACGGCAGAGAGTGACCCAACAGGTAGATCAGGGACGCCGCCACAACGCCGGCAATCACATCGTCCACCATGATCCCCATTCCGCCATGCACGTTTCGGTCGAACCAGCGAATGGGCCAGGGCTTCCAGATATCGAGGAGCCGAAACAGCACGAATCCTGTAGCCACCCATGCCCAATGCATGGACGGCACGGCCATCAACGTAATCCACATCCCGACGAATTCGTCCCACACGATACTGCCGTGATCGTGAACGCCCATGTCTTTCGCGGTAAGCTGACACAGGTAAACGCCGATGCCGATACTGAACATGACCACCAGCGAGTACAGCTGCCACGGCAACAGAATCATCAGATACCATAACGGGATCGCCGCCAACGATCCTGCCGTTCCCGGCATCCAGGGCGAGAGTCCGCTTCCCAACCCGGTCGCCAGAAAATGCCACGGGTTCAGCATTCGCAGGCGGCTTTTCGCCTCACGCGAACCTTTATTTTCACTCCCCAAAGTGGTCATAGCCTTTGAGATCGATGTCGACAGGTTCGTCCTGTTGGAAGAAACGCAGCCCTTCGGCTGCCGGACACATCTGTCCAATGCAGGTGTAGCGCACGCCAAGGTGGCTGAGCGCCATATCCAACGCGCCCCGATTCAGCTCGGGCACGGTGAAGCAAAGCTCATAGTCCTCTCCCCCGCCCAACGCCCAGCGTCTGGCGCAGTCGGCATCCGCCGACTGTTGCAGCGCTCCGGAGTACGGCAGCATATCCAGATTGATGTGTGCGCCGCATTGGCTGGCGGCAAGGATATGGCGGAGATCGGAAGCCAGACCGTCGGACAGGTCGATGGCGGAATGAGCCAGGCCGCGAAGCGCCTGCCCTTGCAGGATGCGCGGCTGAGGCCGCAGATGACGTTGCAGCAGGTAGCGTCGCCGTTCGTCGTCCTCGACCTGTAGGCGATCCTGCAAAATAGCCAGACCCGCAGCGCTATCGCCCAGCGTCCCCGTGACGTAGATCCAGTCGCCGACATGCGCGCCGTCGCGCCGCAAGGCTCGTCCGGCGGGCACCAGCCCCTGAATCGTCATGGTAATACTCAGCGGGCCGCGGGTGGTGTCTCCACCAACCAGTTGCATATCGTAGTAGTCAAGCAGTTCAAACAGGCTGTCGCTATAGGCCTCCAGCCAGCCGCCGTCGATAGACGGCAGTGTTAAGGCAAGGGACACCCACGCCGGATCGGCGCCCATAGCGGCAAGATCGCTGAGATTGACGGCCAAAGATTTGTAGGCCAAGTCCGCCGGATTGATGTCCGGCAGGAAGTGTACGCCGGCAACCAGCGTGTCGGTACTGACCGCCAGCTGCGTTTTATCAGCCACCGTCAGCAGCGCGCAGTCGTCTCCGATGCCCAGTTCAACGTCCCGGCGCGTTGTTCTCACCCGGTCAAAATAACGAGCAATCAGATCGAATTCACCAGCAACCATATCTCGTCCAGGCCGTCCCGACGTTCAAACTTTCGGGACGGGTAATCCGGTCCCGAATAACTTATTTCTTGCGCAGGCGCGGGGCCGCTTTATCCAGCACGCCGTTGACAAATTTGTGGCTGTCTTCAGCACCGAACACTTTAGCCAGTTCGATAGCTTCGTTAATGGCCACTTTGTAGGGCACATCGTCACGTCGGCTCAGTTCGAAAAACGCCAGACGGAGAATCGCTTTTTCCACCTGACCCAGTTCTTCCAGCTTGCGGGACAGGTATGGCGTCATCAACTCATCCATACGGTCGGCCTGCGTCGCCACCCCGGTCAACAGCTCGCGGAAATAGGTGATGTCAACGCCTTTGACATCCTGCTCGCTCAGGAATTCTAGTTCAACATCGGCAATATCGTTTTTAGATAACTGCCAGGAATAAAGCGCTTGAACCGCACATTCACGGGCGCGGCGACGAGCAGCAGGTTTCACGGAAATACCCCTTACTTAATCAGGCTTACTTGATAGCGTGTAATACATTAATCATTTCAAGCGCGGTCAACGCAGCTTCTGCGCCTTTATTACCCGCTTTGGTGCCGGCGCGTTCGATAGCCTGCTCAATGCTTTCCGTCGTAAGTACGCCGAAAGCCACGGGAATGTCGCTGTTCATGGCAACCTGCGACAAACCTGAGCTGCATTCGCCAGCCACAAATTCAAAATGGGCTGTTCCACCGCGGATCACCGTTCCCAGCGCCACTACGGCATCATAACCGCCGTTTTGAGTGCTTTTGGTCAACGCGCGTACCGCTAGCGGTAGTTCGTAGGCTCCCGGCACCCAGACCACGGTGATGTTCTCTTCCTTCACCTGGCCGATGCGTTTCAGAGCGTCAACGGCGCCTTCTAACAGGCTGTCGTTGATGAAATGGTTGAAGCGGGCAATTGCAATCGCCACGCGGGCATTAGGAGTAGCAACAACACCTTCAATAACGTTCATAGCTTTCCTTTGACTGGTTTGAGTGCCCCGCAGGGGGGCGGATTCTATCATATTCTTCCGGACCCGTGTCCGGTTTTGTCAGCTGATATTTTGTACTACGCGACGCCCGTGCCGTGGTCTCAGGACTGCGGTTTGAGAGTCAGACGCAGATCGGGGCCGACCTGCGCCACCTGAGCCAGCGAAAACTCCGGCGCCTGGGACAACTGGGACAATCCCGGCAAGACGCAAAGCGGACGCGCCGCCTCTCCCAGCAGCTTCGGCGCGAGATAGAGCAGCACTTCGTCCACCACGTTGGCGCGCAGTAACGCTCCGGCCAGCCGTGCGCCTGCCTCGACCCACACCGAGTTGATCTCGCGTTTGCCCAGCAGCATCATCAGCGCGACCAGATCGATCCCTTCGCCTTGCAACGGCAACGCCAACTGTTCGACAGACGACGGCCAGGCCTGCGCATCAGCCTTCTGGCGCGCCAGCCAGGTTGAGCCGGGCTGCTGGATCAGGCGATGACGAAATGTGACTCTTTCCTGACTGTCCACGACCACCCGTACGGGCTGACGTAGCTGATCCTGCGGATAGGCGCGCTGCGTATCCGGGTCAAGCTCTTCCCAGCGCACGGTCAGAGAGGGGTCATCCGCCAGCACGGTCGCGCTGCTGCTCAGGATGGCGGCACTTTCGGCGCGAAACCGCTGCACGTCCTGGCGCGCCTGCGATGACGTGATCCATTGGCTTTCGCCGGAAGCCATCGCCGTGCGTCCATCCAGAGACGCCGCCATCTTGAGCTGTACGTAGGGAAGTCCGGTGCGCATACGTTTGAGAAAACCGCGATTGAGCTGTTCCGCTTCCGCCGCCATTACGCCGTAGCTGACATCAATGCCGGCCTGATGCAATCGCGTCAGCCCACGGCCAGCCACCTGTGGATTGGGATCCTGCATAGCGGCCACCACCCGCTTCACGCCAGCGGCGATCAGCGCATCCGCGCAGGGCGGCGTCCGCCCTTGATGGCTACAGGGTTCCAGCGTGACGTAGGCCGTTGCGCCGTACGCACGGTCACCGGCCATGCTCAGCGCGTGAACTTCCGCATGGGGACCGCCCGTTTTCTGGTGATAGCCCTCGCCGACGATCTCGCCGTCGCGGGAGATGACGCAGCCTACATTAGGATTGGGCGCGGTAGTGAAACGCCCACGGCGCGCCAGTTCCAGCGCTCGTGCCATATAAAACTCATCCGACGGTAATGTCATTCCCAGCCTCTCTTTTCAGCGCCGACGGTGCGGCATGACAGGGGTTAGTCCTGTAGACGGGCGATTTCTTCCCCGAATTCTCGGATATCCTCAAAGCTACGGTAAACCGAGGCAAAGCGAATGTACGCGACCTTATCCAGCTTTTTCAGGGCATCCATCACCAGATTCCCTAGCATCTTGGCGGTGACTTCTCGCTCTCCAGTGGCGCGCAGCTGCGATTTGATATGGTTGATCGCCATCTCCACGTCATCGGAGCTGACCGGCCGTTTTTCCAGCGCTTTTTGCATACCGCTGCGCAATTTTTCCTCATTGAATGGCTCCCGGACATCGTTGCTTTTGACGATACGAGGCATCACGAGTTCCGCCACTTCGAAGGTGGTAAAACGTTCATTGCAGACCAGACACTGACGACGTCGACGTACCTGTGCTCCCTCACTAACCAGACGGGAATCAATCACTTTGGTATCAACTGCAGAACAAAATGGGCAATGCATAACCTTTCCCGCTCCCTCCGTTTATCATGAGAATAGTTTACCCTGAATTAGCGGCCTAACCCAGCCTCCTTATGGCGCAACGCGGCCATATGCGTCTCCTTGCCACCGGCGCCGCCCTGCCATCGGTTTAGATTGGGTTGAGGATTGATCTGCTAGATTGTGACTCCGCATGCTGGCGCACCCTCCGTTCACCGGCAATCTCGTAAATTGAAATTAGCCTCCTGAGCGTATATTCGCGTCATTTGGAATGGCATCACCCACCGGAGAAAATTGATGGAACCAGAACCTCACCCTGCGCATGCAGGACTTCTTCGGTAAGGCAACCCCGCTTTTTTTCGCTGCCTTACCGACCGATATGTAAGGCAGCGACGTTCAGATATCGTCCCTGCTCATTTTAGAAACCGATGCGCCGGCGAATACCCCCTGCGCGTCAGCACGCTGCGACGTCACCCCGTCGTGGCGGAGGGACTGCTATGCTATTTACTCGCCTCACCCGACAGTGGCTCGCCCAAATCAGGCGCCATCTGCCTTCTCGTTTGTTTCATCGCGCGCCCATGCCGAACGGCCAGGCAAATGCGATTCCGGAGCGTCTCGCCCGTCAGTGCCATCACTACGCCTGGCAGAATGAAGAAGCGCTCTATCAGGCTTTTGACAGCCATCCCGAAGGGCTGATGCCCAACGAAGTCCGTCAGGCACGATTAACCTACGGAGAAAATCAAATCCCCGGCGAACGGGCCGCCCCCTGGTGGCTGCATTTGTGGCGCTGCTATCGTAACCCCTTCAACCTGTTGCTGACGCTGCTGGCGCTGATTTCCTACGCAACGGAAGATCTGACCGCGGCACTGGTCATTGGGCTGATGGTACTGATCTCGACGCTACTGCATTTTATTCAGGAAGCGCGTTCGGGAAAAGCCGCGGATACGCTGAAGGCGATGGTCAGCAATACCGCCACCGTACTGCGATGCGATGAGCAGACCGGACGCAGCGAGTATCAGGAAATCCCGATGGATCAGCTGGTGCCTGGCGACATCGTCAAGCTGGCGGCCGGCGACATGATCCCGGCCGATCTGCGCGTGTTGCAGGCGCGCGATCTGTTTATCAGTCAGGCATCGCTGACCGGCGAGTCGCTGCCCGTCGAAAAAGTCGCGCAAAGCCGTCTGGCGAAAAACGCCCCGGCGCTGGAAAGCGACACGCTGTGCTTCATGGGCACCAACGTCATCAGCGGTACGGCGCAGGCGATAGTGATCGGTACCGGCGCCAACACCTGGTTCGGCCAGCTTGCAGGCCGAGTAACGAATCAGCCCGGGCAGGAAAACGCCTTTCAGAAGGGCATCAGCCGCGTCAGCTGGTTGCTGATCCGCTTTATGATGGTGATGACGCCCATCGTGCTGGTCATCAATGGCTACACCAAAGGCGACTGGTGGGAAGCGGCGCTGTTCGCGTTGTCGGTCGCCGTCGGCCTGACGCCAGAAATGCTGCCCATGATCGTTACCTCAACGCTGGCGAAAGGCGCGGTAAAACTCTCTCGTCAGAAAGTGATCGTCAAACGTCTGGACGCCATTCAGAACTTCGGCGCGATGAATATTCTGTGCACCGATAAGACCGGCACGCTGACGCAGGACCATATTGCGCTGGAAAGTCATACCGATGCGTTCGGACGCTGCAGCCAAAAGGTGTTGCGTCTGGCGTGGTTGAACAGCGCGCATCAAACCGGGCTGCACAATCTGCTGGATCAGGCCGTGCTGGAAGGCATATCCGATAAAGAGCAGCGCGACGTCCTCTCCCGTTGGCGCAAGGTGGATGAGATCCCCTTCGACTTCGAACGCCGCCGGATGTCGGTCGTCGTCGCCGAAAACGATCGGGAACATCGGCTGATTTGTAAAGGCGCGCTGGAAGAAATGCTGAGCGTGTGTTCCTCCATACGGCTCGGCGAAGAAACCATGATGCTGGATGAGGATCGGTTGCTGCGGATCCGCCATCTCACCGACGACTGGAATCGCCAGGGCCTACGCGTCGTGGCCGTCGCCAGCAAGGNGGTCGACGCCGAGCCGCGGGATTATTCCCGCGTCGATGAGTCGGACCTGATTCTGGAAGGCTATATCGCCTTCCTCGATCCGCCGAAAGAGAGCACCGCGCCCGCGTTGAAAGCGTTGAACAACAGTGGGATCGCGGTCAAAATCCTGACCGGGGACAGTGAACTGGTGGCCGCCAAGGTCTGTCGCGATGTCGGCATCGACTGTTCGCAGACGCTGCTCGGCAGCCACCTCGACGAAATGACCGATGAGGAACTATCGACTCAGGCTGAGACCACCACGCTGTTCGCGCGACTGACGCCGATGCACAAAGAGCGGATTGTGCGTCTGCTGCGGGCGCAGGGCCATGTCGTCGGCTTCATGGGCGACGGCATTAACGATGCCCCTGCCCTGCGGGCGGCGGACATTGGCATCTCCGTCGACTCCGCGGTGGATATCGCCCGGGAAGCCGCCGATATCATCCTGCTGGAAAAAAGCCTGATGGTGCTGGAGCAAGGGGTTGTCGAAGGGCGTAGAACCTTCGCCAACATGCTGAAATACATCAAGATGACCGCCAGCTCGAACTTCGGCAACGTGTTCAGCGTTCTGATCGCCAGCGCATTTCTCCCGTTCTTGCCCATGCTGCCGCTGCATCTGCTGATACAGAACCTGATGTACGATATTTCGCAGATCGCTATTCCGTTCGATAACGTGGACGATGAGCAGATTCGCCGTCCTCAGCGCTGGAATGCCGGAGACATAGGTCGTTTCATGGTGTTCTTCGGCCCGATCAGCTCTATTTTCGACGTGGCGACGTTCGCCCTGATGTGGTGGGTATTCCAGGCCAACACACCGGAGATGCAGACGCTGTTCCAGTCCGGCTGGTTCATTGAAGGACTCCTGTCGCAGACGCTGATTGTGCATATGATCCGTACCCGTAAAATTCCATTTTTCCAGAGCCGTCCGTCATGGCCATTGGCAATGATGACGCTGCTGATTATGGCGGCAGGGATCGCGCTGATATTCTCACCGCTGGCCGAGTTCCTGGAACTGCAGTCACTGCCTCTGAGCTATTTCCCGTGGCTCATCGCCATCCTTTGCGGCTACATGATGCTGACGCAGGTAATGAAAGGCTTCTTCGCTCGCCGCTACGGCTGGCAATAAACGCCCCTCTCAACGGCTGCGCCCCTCCTGGGAGCGCAGCCTCCTTCTCTCTTCTCCCGTTTCTGGCCTGCCACAGCCCCGTTTTTATGCCACATCCGCTATTATCTGTCGCAGAACACTTAACCGGCGGCGGCGCTTCCCCGCCTTGCTGTCGTACGCGCCGTCCCTCAAGGAGACTCTTTCATGACCATTCGTTTCCGTCTGCTTACCTTGCTGCCGCCCCTGATCGCGCTGGCAGGCTGCGCCCATCAGCAACAGCTGCCCCAAGTGCAGCAAGAGATTAGTCAGTTGAACCAGCGCTTGCAGACGCTGGCTGAACAGGCCGTGGCGCTCGAGCGCCAGAACACCCTCAACGCACACTCCAGCGCAGGTGTTCACTTGCTGCCGGCAGCAAAAAATTATGCGTTGGTGGACAGTGCGATAGGCCGACTCAGCGTCTCTCTCAGCCAGGTTTCACAGGAAGCCGAGACGTATGCCCAGTTGCATATCCGACGGCTCGATGGCGGAGCGCTGCCCAATTTCCGCGCCCTACTGGATTGGGGCTTGCTGGATGCGTCGGGAAAGCCGCTGACAGAGAGCGCGCAGACCCAATCCTTTACGGTGACGCAAACCATGCTCCCCAAAGGGGAGGTCACGATCGCGCTGCGCCTGACCGGCCTATCGCTTGAACAGCTGGGTTTCATCCGCCTGTATGATATCGAGAAGGTCTCCGCCTCTGCGCCGCAGACGGACCACATTTCTCCGCCCGCGCGATGACGAACAGCGCCGGTAAGCGCGTCTCGCTTGGGCCACGGCTCTCTATCGAATGCCGTGGCCCAAGCAAAAAAAAACCCGCCGTCACAGGCGGGNTTTAGCGTTTCACCGAGGACGTTACGGTAACAGCGACGGCTGATCCGCGCCCTCTTTCTCGACTTTCTGCTGGAGCATGTGCTCGCGCTTCATACCCAGCTTCAGCGCCAATGCGGACGCGACGTAAATCGAAGACACCGTACCGATGGAGACGCCGATCAGCATCGCCAGCGAGAAGCCCGACAGCATCGCACCACCGAAGATATACAGCATCAGCACCACCACCAGCGTGGTGGCGGACGTCATGATGGTACGGCTCAGTGTCTGCGTCAGCGACACGTTCATGATCTCATACGGCGTACCGCGGCGGATCTTACGGAAGTTCTCACGGATACGGTCGGAGACCACGATACTGTCGTTCAGCGAGTAGCCGATAACCGACATCAGCGAGGCCACAATCGTCAGATCGATCTCGATCTGAAACAGCGACAGCACGCCCAGCGTGATGATGACGTCATGCGCCAGCGCGATAACCGCCCCCAGAGCCAACCGCCATTCGAAACGGAAGCCAACGTAGATCAGGATGCAGATCAGCGCCGCCAGCAGCGCCATGCCGCCCGCCTGCGCCAGATCGTTACCGACGCTCGGTCCAACGAACTCGATACGTTTCACTTCGCCGTGCTGGGAAGTGCTCTGGTTAATCACGTTCAGCACCTGATTGCCCAACTCCTGCCCGGAGTTGCCGACATTCGGCGACATACGCACCATCACGTCACGGCTGCTGCCGAAGTTCTGAACCAGAGGGTCGGCGAAGCCGGCCTTCTCCAGCGCCAGACGCATTTCGTCCAGATCGCCCGGTTTTTCCAGATGAATTTCGATCACCGTACCACCGGTGAAATCCAGTCCCCAGTTGAAGCCGCGAGCGCCGATCAGCACCAACGAAATCACCAGCAGAATCCCCGAGATCAGGAACGCCAGATTGTCCCAGCGCATAAAGTCGATGACTTTACGGCCGTAGTTGAGTTGCTCAACAGTATATTCCTGTGCCACAACGCACTCCTCAGATAGACAGCTTGTTAATGCGTTTACCGCCGTAAAGCAGGTTCACGATGGCACGGGTACCGACAATCGCCGTAAACATCGAGGTTGCAACCCCGATCGTCGTGGTGATGGCAAAGCCTTTGATCGAGCCGGTACCAACCGCATACAGAATCACGGCAGTGATCAGGGTCGTCACGTTGGCATCCACGATACTGGAAAACGCGCCTTTGTAACCCTCATGAATCGCCTGTTGCACCGTTCGACCGTTTTTCAGCTCTTCCTTGATACGTTCGTTTATCAACACGTTCGCATCAACCGCCACCGCCAGCGTCAGCACGATACCGGCAATCCCCGGCATGGTCAGCGTCGCGCCGGGCAGCAGGGACATAATCCCGACAATCAGCACCAGGTTAGCGATCAGCGCCGTGGTCGCGATAATCCCGAATTTGCGGTAGTAGACCACCATGAACACAATGGACGCGATCAGCCCCCACAGGCAGGCTTCCAGACCCTGAGTGATGTTCTGCATCCCCAGCGTCGGGCCAATAGTCCGCTCTTCGACGATCTGAATCGGCGCAATCAACGCACCGGCGCGCAGCAGCAGCGACAGCTGACGAGCTTCGTTCGGATTGTTGATACCGGTGATACGGAAGCTGTTACCCAGGCGAGACTGAATGGTCGCGACGTTGATGACCTCTTCCTGTTTCTCCAGGATAGAGCGGCCGTTGGCGTCTTTCTTACCGCTGTCCTTATATTCCACGAACAGCGTCGCCATCAACTTGCCGATGTTGTCCTTGGTGAAGTTGGACATGATATTGCCGCCGGCGCTGTCCAGAGAGATGTTGACCTGAGGACGGTTATATTCGTCGGAACTGGACGTGGAATCGGTGATGTGGTCACCGGTCAGGATCACACGCTTGTACAGCACGACAGGACCGCCTTCGCGCATCTGCTTCACTTCCGAGTCACCCGGGACGCGGCCGCTGGCTGCCGCCGTGGAATCCGCGTTAGCGTTGACCAGACGGAACTCCAACGTCGCCGTCGCGCCCAAAATTTCTTTCGCGCGCGCCGTATCCTGAATACCCGGCAGTTCGACGACGATACGGTCAGCGCCCTGACGCTGAACTAACGGCTCCGCAACGCCCAGCTGGTTCACACGGTTACGCAGAATGTTGATGTTCTGCTGGACCGCGTACTCGCGGGCTTCGCTCAATCGCGCATCGCTCATGACCGCACGCAGCGTCGCGTCGCCATTGGCGTTAATGACCAGGTCGCGGTGGCGGGACGTCAGGTAGCTGACGCCTTGATCGCGAGTCTGACCGTCGCGGAAGCGAATTTCGACGCCGTAGTTATCACTCTTGCGGACGGACGCGTAAGGGATGTTTTTCTCGCGCAGGTCGCTGCGCAGGGAGTCCATGGTTTGCTCCTGCAACTTGCCCAACGCGGTATCCATATCCACTTCCATCAGGAAGTGCACGCCGCCGCGCAGGTCAAGCCCCAGCTTCATGGGTTCAGCGCCGAGCACTCTCAGCCACTGCGGGGTCGCGGGAGCCAGATTGAGCGCAACGACGAACTTGTCGCCCAGCTCGCCGAGCAGCGCTTCACGAGCGCGGAGCTGTACGTCAGGGTTGGAGAAACGAGCCAGTATCGCGCCGTTTTCGAGCGCAATCGACTTGCTGGAAAGATTCTGTTCTTTTAAGACATTTTGGACCTGGACCAGCGTAGATTCACTGGCGGCGACACCGCGCGCGCCAGTGATCTGAATCGCCGGATCCTCACCATATAGGTTAGGAAGCGCATACAGCAGACCGATAAGAACAGCCACGATCAGCATGATGTACTTCCACAAAGGATAACGGTTTAACACGGTAGTTCCCTTTGGGAAGAAGCAAAAATTACAGGGCTTTCATAGTACCCTTCGGCAGCACGGAGGCGACGAAATCACGTTTGATCACGACTTCGTTATTTTCGTTCAGTTCGATGGCGATATAGCCATTCTCGGAGACTTTAGTCACACGACCTACCAGGCCGCCGTTGGTCAGCACTTCATCCCCTTTGCTGATGGAATCCATCAACTTTTTGTGTTCCTTGGCGCGCTTTTGCTGAGGACGCAGGATCATGAAGTAGAAAATCAGACCGAACACAACCAGCATGATGATCAGAGAGTAAGGGCTTCCCTGCGCCGGAGCCCCCGCTGTTGCTGCAACGGCATCGGAAATGAAAAGACTCATGTAAATTTCCTCTTTATAAAAACGAAAAAGTGATCAAACCAAAAAAAGTCAAGGGAGCGACGTCCGCCGCCGCCCTCATACTGCTTATACGACTTATACGACTTATGCTGCGTCGATCGCCGGCGGAACCGGCTTACCAAGACGCTGGTAAAAGGCGGTGACAAAGTCATCCAATTTACCGTCTTCGATAGCCTGACGTAAACCCGCCATCAGCCGCTGATAATAGCGCAAATTATGGATGGTATTGAGACGCGCGCCGAGTATTTCGTTACAGCGATCAAGATGATGCAGATAAGCACGGCTGTAATGGCGGCATGTATAGCAATCACATTCGGCATCCAGCGGCGCGGTATCATCCTTATGCTTGGCGTTGCGAATTTTCACCACGCCGTCGGTCACAAACAGGTGACCGTTGCGGGCGTTGCGAGTCGGCATCACACAGTCGAACATGTCTATGCCGCGTCGCACGCCTTCCACCAAGTCTTCCGGCTTCCCAACGCCCATCAGGTATCGGGGTTTGTCTTCCGGAAGCTGAGGGCAGACGTGTTCCAGAATGCGATGCATATCCGCTTTCGGCTCACCGACCGCCAGGCCGCCCACAGCGTACCCATCAAAACCAATGTCTACCAGCCCTTTTACCGACACATCTCGTAAATCTTCGTAAACGCTGCCCTGCACGATGCCGAACAGCGCATTGCCATTGCCCAGTTCGTCGAAGCGCTGGCGGCAACGCTTTGCCCAGCGCAGCGACATTTCCATCGAGCGTTTAGCGTAGTCCCAGTCGGCGGGATACGGCGTGCATTCGTCGAAGATCATCACAACATCCGATCCCAGGTCGTGCTGAATTTCCATCGATTTTTCCGGGCTAAGGAAGATCGCATCCCCGTTGATCGGGTTACGGAAATGAACGCCTTCTTCGGTGATCTTGCGGATATCGCCCAGACTAAATACCTGGAAGCCGCCGGAGTCAGTCAGTATCGGCCCCTGCCAGTGCATGAAGTCATGCAGGTCGCCGTGCAACTTCATGATCTCCTGCCCCGGCCGCAGCCACAGATGGAACGTGTTGCCCAGAATGATCTGCGCCCCCGTCTCTTTCACTTCTTCCGGCGTCATGCCTTTGACCGTGCCGTAAGTCCCCACCGGCATAAAAGCCGGGGTCTCGACGACGCCACGTTCAAACACCAGTCGTCCGCGGCGGGCACGACCATCCGTCGTAAACAATTCGTACTTCACTTAACCTCCAGCACCAGAGAAACAGTCTGATGTCGTTGTTGATGACCTATAAATAATAGGGATTGCTGGCGGCCTACGCCGCCGGTAATCGTCGGTTTATTCGCCGACGCTTTCCTGTTCTGCTCCGGGATTGCGAGTAATAAACATCGCATCACCGTAGCTGAAAAAACGGAGCTGCTCCGCCACGGCCAGACGATAGGCGTTCATGGTATGACGGTAGCCGGCGAAAGCGGAGACCAGCATGATCAACGTGGACTCCGGCAGGTGGAAATTGGTGACCAGCGCATCGATGACGCGGTAGTGATAGCCGGGATAGATAAAGATGCGGGTATCGCCGAAGAACGGGGCAATAATGGCCTCCGAACTGGCCTGCGCCGCGCTCTCCAGCGAACGGACGGACGTCGTGCCGACCGCAATCACCCGGTTACCGCGCGCTTTACACGCCAGCACGGCATCCACGACGTCCTGCGGGACTTCCGCATACTCGGCGTGCATAACGTGATCTTCGATGCTGTCGACCCGGACCGGCTGGAAAGTCCCCGCGCCCACATGCAGGGTGACGAAGGCCATTTCAATCCCTTTGTCGCGCAACGCGGCCAGCAGCGGCTCGTCGAAATGCAGGCCGGCGGTCGGCGCCGCCACCGCGCCGGGACGCTGGCTGTAGACAGTCTGATACAGTTCCCGGTCGGCATCCTCATCAGGACGGTCGATATAGGGCGGCAGCGGAATATGGCCGATGTCGTTGAGAATAGTCAGGACGTCGCGCGGATCGTCGAAACGAATTTCGAACAGCGCGTCCTGACGGGACAGCATCGTGGCCGCCACGCTTTCATCCTCGCCCAGCACCAGCTCAGCGCCCGGCTTAGGCGCCTTCGAGGCGCGGACATGCGCGAGCACGCGATGCGCGTCCAGCACCCGCTCCACCAGGACTTCCAGCTTACCGCCGCTCGCTTTGCGTCCGAACAGGCGGGCTGGGATCACGCGTGTATTGTTGAAAACCAGCAGGTCGCCGGGTTCCAGCTTATCCAACAAATCGCTAAAGATGCCCAGAGAGGTCTCGCCGCTCGGCCCATCCAGCGATAACAGACGGCACCCGCTACGCTGCGCCTGGGGATAATGGGCGATGAGGGACTCAGGGAGTTCAAACGAAAAATCGGCAACACGCATGACTATTCACTTAGCTATCTGACAGAGGGAAAAAGAGGCGGCCTAGTCTAGAGCCGGGAACGGCCAGCTGCAAGAAATAAGCGGTCTGCAAAGGGAATTGCACTTATACTGCCGGGATGAATTTTCTTGCCCATCTCCATCTAGCCACGCTGGCCGATAGCTCCCTGCTGGGAAACCTGATGGCTGACTTTGTGCGCGGCAACCCCGACGGCGTTTTTCCCGATGAGATCGTCGCCGGTATTCGGCTGCATCGTCGAATTGACAGCCTGACGGACAGCCTGCCGGAAGTCCGTGCCGCATGCTGCTATTTCAGTCCGAATTATCGCCGTGTCGCGCCGATTACGCTCGACGTGCTGTGGGATCACTTTTTGGCTCTGCATTGGTCGAGGCTGGCCCCTCACGTCACATTGACGCAGTTCGTCGCCGNCGCACGTCATGAGATCGAGCCTCAGTTACCGCACACCCCTGAACGTTTCCGCAATCTGAACAATTATCTGTGGAGCGAACGTTGGCTGGAGCGCTATGCCGAGCTGCCATTCATCGGCGAAGTTTTGTCCCGCATGGCGCAACGTCGCCCTCGACTGGCGGCGTTGGCCGGCTCTTTCGAGGATATTGAGCGCCACTATCATCAGCTTGAACCCCTGTTCTGGCAGTTTTATCCCGTGATGATGGAGACCGCCAAAAGCGGACGACTGTCATCGCCTGACCCGCGGTAACAGGACGACTTCGTAAACTAATACCAATTGATGCAATAGGCTAAACCTATCTCATTGATTGGCCGACCATCCCTTTATTCACCCTGGCGAAATNCCTATACTCGACAGGGTTTATATCCCTCCGCTTTACTCATTTAACACCACGGGAGTTATTATGGTTCTGGTTACTCGTCCCGCCCCCGATTTCACTGCCGCCGCCGTTTTAGGCAGCGGAGAGATCGTTGAAAATTTCAACCTGAAAGAGCACATCAACGGTAAGCCGGCCGTCATCTTCTTCTGGCCGATGGATTTCACCTTCGTGTGCCCGTCAGAGCTGATCGCCTTCGACCATCGTTACGAAGAGTTCCAGAAGCGCGGCGTTGAAGTCGTCGGCGTCTCCTTCGACTCCGAGTTCGTCCACAACGCCTGGCGTAACACCCCTATCGATAAAGGCGGCATTGGCGAAGTGAAATACGCGATGGTAGCAGACATCAAACGCGAAATTCAGAAAGCCTACGGCATCGAACACCCGGACGCGGGCGTCGCGCTGCGCGGTTCTTTCCTGATCGACCAAAACGGCATCGTGCGCCATCAGGTGGTCAACGATCTGCCGCTGGGTCGTAATGTTGATGAGATGCTGCGTATGGTCGATGCGCTGCAGTTCCACGAAGAGCATGGAGAAGTTTGTCCGGCGCAGTGGGTGAAGGGAGAAGAAGGCATGGGCGCGTCTCCGGACGGCGTCGCCAAATATCTGTCTCAGAACGCCAACAAGCTGTAATTCANCGGCCTGTAACGTCAAAAACCCCGCGGTGATGGCCGCGGGGTTTTTTATTGGCTGAGATTCAAGCCGGACCGAGCAACACGGTCACGCCATCCGGCCTGCGGTCATCAGGCGGCTTTACGTCGCAGGAAGACGAAATAACCCGCCAGTAACAGCGCAATCCACAGGCAACCGGCATACAGCGAGATACGCGTGTCCGGGAAGTAGCCGATCAGGCCGATGATAAACGCCAGGAAAACAATCCCTACTGCGGACGTTACCGCCCCGCCCGGCACCGGGAATGCCAGCGCTTTAGCCTGTTCGCGGGTGAGCTTGCGGCGGAAGGCGATTTGGGAACACAGGATCATAATCCATACCCAGACCGTCGCGAAGGTCGCCAGCGACGCAATAACCAGGAACACTTTTTCGGGCATGATGTAGTTCAGATAGACCGCCGCCAGCAGCGCCACCATCATCACCACGACCGTCACCCACGGAATGCCGCCACGGGACAGGCGCATGAAGACTTTCGGCGCATGACCTTGTTCAGCCATGCCGTGCAGCATCCGCCCTACCCCGAAGACATCGCTGTTGATCGCCGACAGCGACGCGGTGATCACGACGAAATTCAAAATACCGGCCGCTGCATTGATTCCCATGTGCTGGAAGGTCATCACGAACGGGCTGCCGCTGGTACCCACCTGATTCCACGGATAAATGGACATGATGACGAACAGCGTCCCGACATAGAACACCAGAATGCGCCAGGGAACAGAGTTGATGGCGCGCGGGATGGACTTACGCGGGTCCTGCGCTTCGCCGGCGGTAATACCGATAATTTCCACGCCGCCATAGGCGAACATCACCATTTGCAGCGACAGTATCATCCCCATCACCCCGTGACTGAAGAAGCCGCCGTTGGTCCAGAGGTTATGGATGCCGGTCGGTTCGCCGCCGTTGCCTATCCCCCAGATAATGATGCCGATACCCGCGGCAATCATCAGAATGATCGTCGCGACCTTGAAGAAGGACAGCCAGAACTCCAGCTCGCCGAACACCTTCACGTTCATCAGGTTTATCGCGCCAATGATCAGCACGACGCTCAGTACCCAGACCCAATGCGGCACCGCAGGGAACCAGACGCCCATATAGATGCCGAACGCCGTGACATCGGCAATCGCCACGATCAGCATTTCAAAGCAGTAGGTCCATCCGGTGATGTAACCGGCCATCGGACCGAGATAATCGCGAGCATAGCGAGAAAAGGAGCTGGCTTGAGGGTCGTTGACCGACATCTCTCCCAGCGCGCGCATAATGATGTACGCCGCTACGCCGCCAATGAGATAAGCCAGCAATACGCTGGGGCCTGCCATCTGAATGGCGCTGGCGGAACCATAAAACAGACCGGTTCCTATCGCCGAACCTAAGGCGATAAAACGGATATGCCGCGCGCTTAAGCCACGCTTGAGCTTGGACTCTTGTTCCATATTTAAAGCAACCCTGTTTTACAAACGAAAAAAACCACAGGCGGGAGCCTGTGGTGAAAATCCCTCTTGCCGTACTAAGTGCGCGCGGCAGCCGTCTGACGAGCGATCAATCGGTCGTAAACGGCAGCCACCAGCAACACGGCCAGAGACGGTAACAGCCAGGCCAGTCCTTGTTTACTCAACGGCAGGTAGTTCGCCCACTCTGGCAACCAGGACGCAAAGGCCGACGATTTTACGCCATCAATCACGCCGAAGACCAGACTAATCAGCATGGTGGGCGCGACGATATAGCTGCTGTTATTCCACCAGCGCAGGGTGAAGCTCAGCATCACCAGCACGATACAAGGCGGATAAATCGCGGTCAGCACCGGAATGGACAGCTGGATCAAATGGCTCAGTCCCAGATTGGATACCACCATAGAGAACAGCCCCAGAATGAAAACCAGCGTACGGTAGGAAAATGGCAAGTGCTCGGCAAAAAACTCCGCGCAGGCACAAGTCAAGCCGACCGCCGTGACCAGACAAGCGACAAAAATCAGGATCCCCAGGAACGCGCTGCCCATATTGCCGAACGTATGTTGGACATACGCATGCAGAATCTCGGCGCCATTCTGAGCTTCCGGGATCAACTGACCGCTATGCGCCCCCAAGTGGAACAGACTCAGATAAACCAGCGCAAGACCGATGCCGGCAATCAAACCAGCCATAATGGTGTAACGGGTCAGCAGCTTGGCGTCGCTGACGCCGCGTGAACGGGCCGCGTTAACGATGACGATACCGAACACCATCGCACCTAACGTGTCCATTGTGATATAGCCATTGAGGAAACCGCTAGAGAAGGGAATGGACTGATACGCTTCCGCCGGCGGGATAGACGAACCGGCGGGCCATAACAGGGCGGAAACCCCAAGGATGCCCAATGCAATGATTTTCACCGGTGCCAAAATATGACCAACGGTATCCAGCAGACGGCCGGGATAGAGGGAGATGCCGATGACAATGGCGAAGTAGACGAGGCTATAAATCAGCAGCGGCATGCCGCCGGAGCCGACTAGCGGCGCAATACCGGCTTCAAAGGAAACGGTCGTAGTACGCGGCGTTGCAAACAGCGGACCGACAGCGAGGTAACAGACCGTCGCCAACACGAGACCCGCTTTTCGGCCAATCGGCGTACTCAGAGCATCGATCCCGCCGCCCACGCGCGCCAGCGCAACGACGGTAATCACAGGCAGACCCACGGCGGTAATCAGAAAGCCTAGAGCGGCGATCCAAACGTGAGGACCCGCTTCCAGTCCGACAATGGGCGGGAAAATAATGTTGCCCGCGCCAACAAACAAGGCAAAGGTCATAAAACCTAATGCCACGATATCTCTGGTTTTTAAACGATAATTCATACGTATGTCGTGTTGCCTGTAAAACGAACTGAAAAAAGACCGGAACGAGGTCGTCGCCGGTATGGATCCGCTCTTGATTTCGGATGGTGCGCAGAAGTATAGGAATGGTTGTTTTCCACACAGCGTTTGTGGTGGCTAAGTAAACCGTTTATAGCGAAAAAATACAAGGCGCGATCATAAAAGCAGAATATCGAACTGAATTATTTATTCTACCCAGTGAATGTGATTAGTTTTTCTTTATTGGCTAACACATGATTTGTGCATTTAAGGCCCATCCAGAGCAATAATATGGCACTTTCATGCCGCTCTGCGCTAAACACAGTCATAAACAAAACTTATTGATATAAAAAACGCCGATATTCACTATCGGCGTTATAAAAACAACACGCATACGGCGTTACCATACGCGTTTAGCAATCTCCACAACCCGCTTCAGCTTCTCCCACTGCTCTGCTTCGGATAGGGTATTGCCCTCTTCGGTAGAAGCAAAACCGCACTGCGGGCTGAGGCAAAGCTGATCCAGCGCGACATATTGCGCGGCTTCGGCAATCCGTTTCTCCACGTCGGCCACCGCCTCCAGCTCGCCGGTTTTGGTGGTAATCAACCCCAGCACGACCTGCTGATGGCCCGGACGAATAAATCGCAGCGGNTCGAAGCCGCCGGCCCGTTCCGTGTCATATTCCAGGAAGAACTCATCCACGTTCACGCCGCCAAACAAGGTGCTGGCGACAGGCTCGTAGCCGCCTTCGGCGATCCAGGTGGAGCGAAAATTGCCCCGACACACATGCAGGCCAATGACTAAATCGGCCGGTTTGTTGGCCAGCGCCTGATTCAGCNCCCGCGCATACGTGCTGGCGAGGACTTCAGGATCTTCACCGCGCTCGCGGATCTGGCGTTTCTGATCTTCGGAGCAGAGATATGACCACACGGTGTCGTCCAATTGTAAATAACGGCAGCCCGCATCGTAAAAGGCCTGAATGGCGTCCTGCCAGGTCTGAGCCAGGTCGTCGAAATAAGCGTCCAACGTCGGATAAACGGCGCTGTCGATCGCGGCGCGGCCGCCCCGGAAGTGCAATACGCTGGGACTGGGGATCGTCATTTTAGCGGCGGCGTCTCCCGCAATGCTGTTCAGATAGCGAAAGTCGTCCAGCATCGGGTGGCGCGGATTGAACCCGACCTTCCCTGTGACCTTGATGCTGCGGGATTTGGTCTGAATACCGTTGAACTGGATACCGTGGTCGGCTTCATAGCCTTCAACCCCTTCCAGCCCTTCGAAGAAGTCAAAGTGCCACCATGAACGGCGAAATTCGCCGTCGGTGACCACCTGCAACCCCACCGCTTTCTGACGCTCGACGGCGTGCAGAATTTCTCGGTCTTCCACTTCGCGCAGCTGCGCCGCATCGATTTCACCCGCCAGGCATTGCTGACGCGCCTGCTTGATCGCCGCCGGGCGCAGTAGACTACCCACGACATCAGCACGGAACGGAGGTTTAGGTTGTGTCATGTTTGACTCCTGAGTCGCTGCTGGCGGTGGCTGACCGCAACAGACAGGGTTAATGAGAAACCGTGGAATATCGCACTTAAACCGGACATCCAGACGGCTATAGCGATTTCATCCTGACATGAATTGCGCCATCGGACAATAGAATAGTTTTCATTCCGCGTAACAGCGTTGCACAGAGGAGCAAAGAAGCAGGGGACGTTTAGCAGGCCATCGGACAATGATGGCCTGCCAGGTTATAACAAGGAAGGCGTCGAATGGGACTCCGGAGAAGGCGACGTCACAATCAGACGGTTGGGCAGCGTGAATAAAAAGCGGGAACCGGCTCCCAGATCGCTGAGAATTTCCAGTCGGGAGTCGTGATGGCTAAGCGCATGTTTGACGATGGCCAACCCCAGACCGCTACCGCCCGTCTGGCGCGAACGCGCCTTGTCGACGCGATAGAAACGTTCCGTTAGCCGAGGCAGATGCTCCGGCGCGATGCCCGGCCCGTTGTCGCTGACCTGGAATTGCGCCCCCTGAGACGTCCGCTGCCAGGTGACCTCGATTCGTGTCCCTTCCGGCGTGTGGTTAATGGCGTTATACACCAGATTGGAGACGGCACTGCGCAGCTGTTCTTCATTCCCGAACACGTGTAGTTGTTCGTTGACGCGAAAGACAATCTCGTGCCTGTCCTGACTTAAAGTCTGCGCCTCGCGCTGCAACACCCGCAACATCAGGGGAATGTCGACCTTCTCATCGAGATTGATGGTCGCAGCCGCTTCAATCTTGGAGAGCGTCAGCAGCTGTTTTACCAGACCATCCATCCGCCGCGTCTGCTCTTGCATGGTGTTGAGTGCCTTTGCCTGCGGCGGCCCCTCCATCGGACCGTCGTGCATCATCTCCAGATACCCTTGCAACACGGTGAGCGGCGTACGCAGCTCGTGGCTCACGTTGGCGAAAAAGTTGCGGCGAGCGCCTTCCAAATGATGCATTTGGGTGACGTCACGCACCACCATCATCGTTTGGCCTTCAGAATACGGCATTAGCCGAAATTCGACGTGGTGGCCATTGTTCAGCTGCAGCGTCAGCGGGCGATCGAACGTCTGCGACTGCATGTAGTGGGAAAATTCAGGGTAACGTAAAAGATTGAGTACATTTTGCCCGTTGTCGTCTGGCCAGCGCAGCCCCAGCAGGTGTTGAGCCAGACGGTTGCACCAGATGATCCCGCCCTCTTCCGTCGTGATGACGAGTGCGTCGGGAAGCGACTCCGCCCCGCTGCGAAAACGTTTGATCAGCACCGCCAGCTCGCGACGACGACGACGGCTGCGCAATTGCATTTGGTACAAACCGTAGAGCAACGGCTCCCAGCTGCCGCGACCGGGAGGCGGCGTCATGCTGCGGTCGACCCAGAGCCAGTGAGACAGACGCAGCTGGTTATAGTAGTTCCAGCACAGGGCGGCCAGCACCGCCGCCAGCAAGAACCACGGCAGATAACCGATTATCAGCCCCAGCAGCAGCGCGGGAAGACAGAAGAACGCCAACTCCGCCGCCAGCCTTTTCCAGGATAAACGTTCTAACACGTGAGGTTGTCTCCACAGCGTCCGGGATCAGTAGCGCGTCGAGAATCGGTAACCGGTTCCCCGGACAGTCTGCACCATTTTGTCGTGCCCGCTGGCTTCCAGCGCTTTACGCAGGCGGCGTATATGAACATCGACGGTACGATCTTCCACATAGACATTCGTGCCCCAGACATGGTTCAGCAATTGTTCTCGACTATATACCCGTTCCGGGTGAGTCATAAAGAAATGCAATAGCTTGAACTCGGTCGGCCCCATGTCCAGCGCCCGGTCCTCGGTGGTGACGCGATGCGACGAGGGGTCCAGGCTGAGACCACGCATTTCGATCACCTCTTCGACGGCCATCGGAGAAATGCGGCGCATCACCGCCTTGATACGCGCCACAAGCTCCTTGGGGGAGAACGGTTTGGTGATGTAGTCGTCCGCGCCGACTTCAAGACCTTTGACGCGGTCTTCCTCTTCGCCGCGCGCGGTCAGCATCATGACGGGAATATCGCGGGNCAACGTTTCACGCTTCATGTGTTTGATGAACTGCAAGCCGGAACCGCCTGGGAGCATCCAATCCAATAAGACCAGTTCAGGATAAGGTTCCGACAGGCGATTGATCGCACTGTCGTAATCTTCGGCTTCTACAGGCTGATAACCGTTCTGTTCCAGAACGAAACACACCATCTCACGGATAGGCGTCTCATCTTCTACTACCAAAATGCGTCTTGCCATCGTTAATCCTGCCGTTAATCGTCGCTATTGGCGTGCGGTAGGGATTATGCGTCAGTTTTATGACAGATTTATGATAAAGCGGTTCCCTCGTCATCCTCGGTTAACTGACTGCGTGGGGGCGGATATTCCCTGAGACAGCCCTAAACTGTCTGTCTATAATCGCCGATAATCGTAACACTCAGCTATCCCGACGCCGCAACAGGACGCGCCATGCAAATTATTCATACCTCCGACTGGCATCTTGGACAGTACTTCTACACTAAGAGCCGGGCCGCGGAACATCAGGCGTTTCTGCGCTGGCTGATTGAGCAGGTGGAGCAGCATCACGTCGATGCCATCATCGTGGCCGGCGACATTTTCGACAATGGCACGCCGCCGAGCTACGCCCGGGAGATGTACAACCGCTTCGTGGTCGAACTGCATAAAACCGGCTGTCAGCTGGTTATTTTAGGCGGCAATCATGATTCCGTCGCCACCCTGAACGAGTCCCGACTGTTACTTTCCTGCCTGAACACGCAGGTCATTGCAAGCTGCGAAGGCGATCTTGAACAGCAGGTCATCGTGCTGAACAACCGAGAGGGCAAGCCCGGCGCGCTGCTATGCGCTATTCCGTTCCTGCGACCACGCGACGTGCTGACCAGCCAGGCCGGGCAGTCGGGCGCCGACAAGCAGCTGGCGCTCCAGGAAGCGATCGCCAACCATTATCAGCGCAGCTATCAGCTTGCCGTGCGCCGACGCGAAGCGATGGGCCTCGCGCTACCGATCGTCGCCACCGGCCACTTGACCACGGTGGGCGTGACCACGACCGATTCCGTGCGGGATATCTACATCGGTACGTTGGATGCCTTCCCCGCTCAGGCGTTTCCGCCGGCGGACTATATCGCGCTCGGTCACATTCACCGTCCTCAGCGCATCGCGCAGACGGAACACATTCGCTACAGCGGCTCGCCTATCCCCCTCAGTTTCGACGAGTTGAACCACGAGAAATCGGTCTATCTGGTGCGTTTCGAGCAGGACAGGCTCGAAGACGTCTCGCCCCTGNCGATCCCCGCCTCTCAGCCGATGCAACTGGTTAAAGGCAGCCTGTCCGAGATCGAACGTCGCCTGGCCGGTTTTCGTGAATACGACGGTGAAAAGCCGGTTTGGCTGGACATTGAAATCGCTACTCAGGACTACCTGAGCGACATCCAGCAGCATATTCAAAACCTGACGGCCGATTTGAACGTGGAGGTGGTGCTCTTGCGCCGCGCGCGCGAACAGCATCTACAGATGCTGGTTCAACAGGAGAAAGAGACGCTGGACGAACTGCTGCCCGGTGAAGTCTTCGAGAGACGGCTGGCGCTGGAGCCGGATTTGGAGGAGCGCCAGCAGCAACGTTTGCGTACGCTGTTCAATCAGGTGCTGCAAGACGTGGAAGACGATAGCCAGGAGGCAACCGCATGAAGATTTTGAGTCTACGGCTGAAAAACCTCAACTCGTTGCAGGGTGAATGGAAAATCGACTTCACCCGCGAGCCGTTTGTCAGCAATGGTCTGTTCGCTATTACCGGCCCCACCGGCGCCGGTAAGACCACGCTGCTGGACGCCATTTGCCTGGCGCTGTACCACCAGACGCCGCGACTGAAAGTCACCCCCAGTCAGAACGAGCTGATGACCAGGCACACCGCGGAATGCCTGGCCGAAGTCGAGTTTGAAGTGAAAGGCGTCGCCTATCGCGCCTTTTGGAGCCAGCGCCGTGCGCGCAACGCGCCGGAAGGCAACCTGCAGGCGCCGAAGGTGGAGTTGGCGTACTGCGCGGACGGCAAAATCATCAGCGATAAAGTCAACGACAAGCTGTCGACCATCGCGCAGATTACCGGGCTGGACTTTGACCGTTTCACCAAATCCATGATGCTGTCCCAGGGGCAATTTGCGGCTTTTCTCAACGCCGACGCCAATGAGCGCGCCGAATTGTTGGAAGAGTTAACCGGCACCGATATCTACGGGCGGATCTCCGAGCGCGTCTTTGAGCAGCATAAAGCCGCGCAAAACGCGCTCGAACAGCTACAGGCGCAGGCCGGCGGCATTGAATGTCTGAGCAGCGAGCGGCGTGCTGAACTTGAACAACAGCTCAGCGAACTCCAGCAGCAAGAGCTGGAGAATACACGCCATCGTGACGATATCACCGCCCATCAGCGCTGGTTTGAGACGCTGCACGAACATCAGCGGGCGCTCACCTCAAGCCAAGGAAAACTGCGGTCGCTACAGTTGGACTACGTTCAGGCGAAGCCTCAATTGGAACGTCTGGAGGCCAGCATTCCTGCAGAAAAACTGCGCCCGCTCTACAATGAACGCCAACGTTATACAGAGGAAAAGACGCAACTGGCGAATCTTATCGCCAAACTCGATCGGCAAATGACGCAGCAGCAGAGCACGCTGACGCAACTGCAAACGCAGAAAGAAAATGCCGCAGCACGTCAGCAACAGCACGCCGAAGAACGCCAGCGTCAAGAAACGCTAATCAGCGAGCAGATCCAGCCACTGGACCAGCGCATCGCCACGCTGCGAGAACAACGCGACCAGCAGCAGCAGTTGCAAGACCAGCAGAAGCAACTGCAAAAAGTTCTGATCGAAAACCAGTCCGAACTGCGTCAGGAACGCGATCGCGTTCAGACGCAGCTGGCTCAAATCGCCGAATTCAGACAGCAACATAGCCTTTATCAATACTGGGGCAGCCACATTCCGTTATGGGAAGCGCAGTTTCCCCAGTTGCAGGCACTGCAACAGGAGCTGAAATCACAGCGAACCAAGGCGGACGAAGAGCAGGTTCGCGCCGATTATCTTCAGCAACAGCACGCTGCGCTGTTAGAAAAACAGCAGGCGCAACGGACAACGACGGAAGGCGCTCGGCAAAATTACGAACAGTTGCAGCAGCGCGTCCGAGAGCGTGAAGCGTCGCAACCGACCGACGACCTGCGTCAGCAGTTGAGCGATTTAGCGGCTCAACGTCAAGACCGTCAGCAGTTCGCCNCCCGCGCTACTGTTCTGCAACGTTTGCTGAGCCAACACACGCTGCTGGAATCTCAGCTACTGGACGACCACCACCGTATTCAGCAGTTAGAACGGGAACAGGAGCAGCAACGGGGAGAACATCAGCAGCGCGTCGGCCACCTGGACGATCTGGAAAAACGCCACGAACTGGAACTGCGCATCGCCAATCTTGAAAACGAGCGTACACAGCTGCAGCCCGGTAAAGAGTGCCCACTGTGCGGCTCTACGCATCATCCGGCGATCGAACGCTATCAGTCGCTGCGCCCGTCCGAAACCCAACGGCGGCTGCATTCGCTGCGGCAGGAAGTGGATGCCTTGCAGGCTAAAGTGGTGCAAACCACCACCCAATTGCATCTGTTGCAGCAGCAGCGACAGCAGCAGCATCTGAGGCTGAATCAGGTCAACGATGAAATCGCCGACCTGCGACAGGAGTGCCAAAACGTCAGTGAACGCTTGCACATCGACTTTGACCTGAATCAGCCGGAAGCACTGAGCCGCTGGCAGGAACAGTGCGACGCGCAGGAGAAAGCGTTGCAGGCGCAGCTCGCCGAGCGTGAACAAACTCGACGACAAATTCAGGATAGTAAGGATTTACTGACCTCCGCGCAGCAGTCGCTGCAACAGACTGAACAGCAGCTGGCGCTGAATGCCCAGCAACGGGAAGCGTTGACCCAGTCCCGCCAGGCATTACAGCAGGCGCAGGAAAAAACCGAGAAAGAGCTGGCCCGACTGAATGACGCCCTGAGTCATAAGCTCGCCGAGTTTACTCTCGACGCCCCCGCTGACGGCCGGCAAGAAGAGTGGCTGAATCTTCGCCGGCGCGAATGGCAGCGCTGGCAGGAGAGCGAACACGAACAGCACGTGTGCGAACCCAAACTATCGGCGCTGATCGCCGACACCGAACATACGCAACAGCGTCTGAAAGACACGGAAACGGCCCTCGCCACGCTACAGCAACAGCTGAAAGCGACGCGGCAATCGCTGGAAACGGCGCAACAGTCGCGCTGGAATTTGTTGGGCAATCAGAGCGTTAAAGAGGTACAGGCGCACCTGCGTCAACAGGCGCAGGAGGACGAGCGCGATCTTAGACTGGCACAGGATCAGTGGCAGTCAGGCCAGTCACAACTCAGCCGGATGACCGGCGAAAGACAGTCGCTGAAACAGCAGAGACAGCGCACCGAGAACATGCTGAATGAGGCGGAAAGCCGCTTTACCGACGCGTTGCGGGCTAGCCCGTTCGATGATGAGAGCGACTTTACCCGCGCGCTATTGAGCGAAGAGATCCGCGAGAAACTCATCATACTGAAAGAGCAGCTCAATCAGCGTCAGCAGCAGGCCGATGCGCTACATGCGCAGGCGGAAGAAAAACTCACTCAGCATCAGGCGGCCAGACCGGCATCGCTGCAGGAGAACCTGGTCTATGCGGACGTGCTGCAAATGCTCGCCGAACTCGACAATATGCTGAAGAACGGCGCGCAACGGCAGGGCGAGATCCGTCAACAGCTGCAAAGCGACCAGCAGTGGCAGGACAAGCAGCGCNCTTTGCTGGAAGAGGTCGCGCGGCGCCGACAACAATGCGAAGACTGGGCGCAGCTAAATCAGCTGATCGGCTCTCAGAAAGGCGATAAGTTCCGACGCTTCGCTCAGGGGCTGACGCTGGATCACCTGGTATTTTTGGCCAACCGCCAGCTGTCGCGCTTGCACGGACGCTACCTGCTGCAGCGTAAAGCCTCCGACACGCTGGAACTGCAGGTGGTCGACACCTGGCAGGCCGACGCCACGCGCGATACCCGCACGCTCTCCGGCGGCGAAAGTTTCCTGGTCAGCCTGTCGCTGGCGCTGGCGCTTTCCGATCTGGTCAGCAACAAGACCCGCATCGACTCGCTGTTCCTCGATGAAGGCTTCGGGTCGCTGGATGGCGACACGCTGGACTCAGCCTTGGACGTGCTGGACAACCTCAATGCGACGGGAAAATCCATCGGCGTCATCAGCCACGTCGAAGCGATGAAAGAGCGTATTCAGGTGCAAATTCGGGTGAGAAAACGCAACGGGTTGGGGATCAGCCAGTTGGACAGTCTCTACGCGGTCAAATAACCCCGGCGTGATACTTGCGCCAATCCGGCGGGCGACGGCAACCACCTTTTTATCTTAACGTCGCCCGCCTCAGTCGTTATCATGCGCGCTGACATTAATCCTGCGCGCGTCTTCTTTTTGCGCATCAGCCTGGAATAACAGAATGCTGTGGTTTAAAAATTTAATGATTTATCGCCTCAGCCGCGACGTCCGCTTGTCTGCGGATGAAATGGAAAAGCAGCTGGCCTCATTCTCTTTCACGCCGTGCGGCAGTCAGGACATGACCAAGAGCGGCTGGGTGTCGCCGATGGGCTCCCACAGCGATGCCCTGACGCACGAAGTTAACGGCCAAATTCTGATCTGCGCCCGCAAAGAGGAAAAGATCCTGCCGTCGCCGGTCATCAAGCAGGCGCTGGAAGCCAAAATCGACAAGCTGGAAAACGAACAGCACCGCAAACTGAAAAAAACCGAAAAAGACGCCCTCAAGGATGAAGTGCTGCACAGCTTGCTGCCGCGCGCGTTCAGCCGGTTCAGCCAGATCTGGCTGTGGATTGATACGGTCAACGGCCTGATTATGGTCGACGCCGCCAGCGCTAAAAAAGCGGAAGATACGCTGGCGCTGCTGCGCAAANCACTCGGCTCCCTGCCTGTTGTGCCGCTGACGATGGAAAGCCCCATCGAGCTGACGATGACCGAGTGGGTTCGCTCCGGCCAAACCCCGCAGGGCTTTGCCTTGATGGACGAAGCCGAGCTGAAGGCCATCTTGGAAGACGGCGGCGTGATTCGCTGCAAGAAACAGGATTTGGTCAGCGACGAAATTGCCGTACATATCGAAGCGGGCAAGCTGGTGACCAAACTGGCGCTGGACTGGCAGGAGCGAGTTCAACTGATGCTGGCCGACGATGGGTCGCTGAAACGCCTGAAATTCTCAGACGAGCTGCGGGAGCAGAATGACGATATCGACCGTGAGGATTTTGCACAGAAATTCGATGCGGATTTCATTCTGATGACGGCGGAATTGGCCGCGCTCATCGCTAACCTGATCGAAGCGCTGGGCGGCGAAGCCCCGCGTTGATCCCTCCCTGATCTCCTTCGTTAACATTCCCCCGCCTGTAGGCGGGGGAATGTCGATTACAGTTTGAAGTGACCGACCGCCGAATTNAGCTCCTCGGTTTGCGATTGCAGCGAAGCAAACGCGGCGGCAGATTCCTGAACTAACGCCGCATTCTGCTGCACCATCGAGTCCAGCTGCGCCATCGCCTTGTTGATCTCCTGAATTCCCCTCATCTGCTCTTCCGATGCATGGGTGATCTCTGACATCACCGTCGTGACCGTCGATACGCCGCCGACAATTTCATTCATGGTACTGCTGGCCTGACGCACCTGTTTAGAGCCTGCGCCCACGCTGCGCACCGTGGACTCAATCAGCGCCTTGATCTCTTTGGCTGCCTGGGCGCTGCGCTGAGCGAGCGCTCGCACCTCACCCGCAACGACGGCGAATCCCCGGCCCTGCTCGCCGGCGCGAGCGGCTTCGACTGCGGCGTTAAGCGCCAGAATATTGGTCTGGAACGCAATGCCGTCAATCACGCCGATGATGTCGCCGATTTTTCCGGAGGCCACCACGATATCGTCCATGGTCACAATCACATCCGAGACCACTTTGCCGCCGCTGCGGGCATCTTTCGCCAGTATCAGTGAGCGCTCATTGACATGCTGGGCCGACCCCGCCGACTGAGTGACCGTCGCCGAAATCTGTTCCAGCGCCGACGCCGTTTGCTGCAAGCTCGCCGCAGAGGCTTCGGNACGAGAGGACAAGTCGTTATTGCCCGCGGCAATCTCGTTGGCCGCCATTTGCAGCGAGGCGCTCACATCGCGGATTTGCAACATAATCATGCTGAGTTTATCGACGAAGCGGTTAAACGAACGTGCGATCTGCGCCACTTCATCATGGCCTTCATCCGGCAACCGTTGGGTCAGGTCATTGGTTCCGTTGCTGATGTCGTCCATCGCATCGCGCACCTGTAGCAGACGTCTCAGCGACGAATTCACCATCACGCTGACAATCAGCGAGCCGAGTAGCGCAATGACCACCAACGTAATCACCGACGTCAGAAGCAGCGAATGCATCCCCGCCGTCGCCTGCGCCTTGTCGAGCGCGACGAGCACATACCAGTCCGTCCCCGCGACAGGTCTGGCAAGCACCAGTTTGTCGACGCCGGAGAGCTTTACCTCGACGGGAGTTTTAGCGGACAAAATGCGATCTAAGGCCACCTCTGGCGCGATCTCCTTCAGCGGTTTCATCGTCAGTTCAGGGTTGGGATGGGCGATGATGGTGCCATCGGCCTGAATGAGCAGGCCGTAACTCTCGGTGGTGGGATGAATGGCATTGACGTTGGCGATCACATTTTTCATCGCCATATCACTGCCGACAACGCCTATCAGGGTACCGTTATCAATAACCGGCGCGACAAACGACACCACGATGGTATTGGTAACCATATCCACATAAGGTGCGGTCACCAGCGGCTCGCCCTCTTTTACCGCCTGCTGATACCACGGCCGTACCGTCGGGTTATAGTCTGCGGGAATGCCGCCGGTCTCGACGAACTTGGCCGTCCCGTTAGCGTAGCCCATATACACGTTGATAAAGTCGCCCGACCGGGTTATCTGCCGGAATATCGGCACAGGGTCGTCGCTGCCAGCGGCGACGTCATACAACGAAGCCATCATCTGTTTTTTCGATGCCACCCAATCGCCAATAGCCAGGCTGTGGCTTTCCGTCACGGCAGACAGCATATTATCGATGGATTTATCGTTATATTTCCCTGCCACTTGGTAATTCAGGAAGGTATTAATGATCAGAGATAAAACGATAATTGCGGTACATACAGCCAAAATACGAGCGCGTGTAGTTTTGAGCATAGTAGTCAACCATTTGTAATAACGTTTTGAATATCCAATGTAATTTCCTCAATTGAATACCAGAGGATTTCTTTTCTTTATATACTTGGCCAGCGTCCTGTTTTTCCTCCTGATACACCCCATTTCCTCCCCGCGCGGNCGCGCCCCTTCAGCAAAATACAACGGAAGGGAATTTATTCACAGCGTTATATCCTTTTTTTAATATAAGAAAATAGCATCAAGATCGATAAATCAGGCTCGCATGAACCCCTTTAATAAAAAATAAGACCCAGGTTCCCATAGGGGATTTTTATATTTAACCAAAGCGAGTAAAGTTTTTATTTTGACTGCCGATAATGCGCCGAGAAAAATATCACCTCAAAGATCAAGGGTGATAATAAAATAGTGTTACGTCGACATTTAATTTATTTCATTAGGTACTAAATAACGCTCGGCGCATGAACACGGAAATAACCATTTCCACAGAAAAAACATTCAGAGAAAAGGGATGAGACGCTGTTGCTGACCGAGCGACGGTGCGGTGAAGAGACCGTAAGGCGAATAACACACGGGTTGAGACGGCGGCTTCGGCGCGGNGGACACCGTATCTGACGGTGCCCGCCTGTCAGACGACCTGGATTAGAGGTATTTGCACAGATAGGCCGTCGGTTCGGCAACCTGTAGATTAAACTCGCTATGCCCCGGCACGGAGAACATCTCCCCAGCGGAGAACAGCTGCCATTCCACCGCACCCGGCAGAAGTACATTTAACGCGCCGCTGATGACCGTCATTTCTTCGGCCTGACCGGTGCCGAAGGTGTATTCGCCTTCCGCCATGACCCCTACGCTCGCTCGGCCATCAGTGCTGTTGTCAAAACCAATCGATTTCACTTTTCCTGAGAAATACTCGTTCACCTGCAGCATACAAACATCCTCTTATCGAACAGTCATCATGTTATGAAAAATCATCCTGGAACAAGGCCGCACCGGCTGTCGCCGCGACGCAGGCTCAGGCCGCCGCCATCCTGAGCGCCTGCAAGACATCTGCAACGATGGAGTCAGGGGTCTGTGTCGCATCAATGACGTGGTGCGCGACAGACTGATAGAGCGCCTCACGTTCTGCCAGTACCGCCGCCATTTCCGCCGCAATTGGGCGCCCCGTCAACGTCGGCCGTTGTTCGGCCTGGGGGTCGACCACCAGCCGTTGAGCCAATAACCCTGCTGGCGCATGCAGGTAGATGACTCTCCCCTGCTCCCGCATAAAGCGACAATTTTCGTCCAGCAGCACAATACCGCCGCCGGTGGCAATCACGTACTCAGGCTGAGTCACCGCCTGAAGCGCGGCACTTTCACGACGGCGAAATCCCGGCCAGCCTTCCGCTGCTACGACCTCGGCCACCGTCATCTGACTGGTTTCCTGCATGAAAATATCGGTATCAACGAACTGATAGCCGAGCGCGCGCGCCAGCTCCCCGCCCACGGTAGTTTTGCCACACCCTCTGGCGCCAACCATAAAAATCGGTCGTGTCATTTAACGACGAGTCCTTAATTATTCATAGAACCTATCCCACAAGGCGTTATTGCCGCCGCCAGTCTGGACACATACAGTGCGGAGAAACCGGCGCGCACAGGGATATGCGTGAGGGTTTCGAGCACCGCGTGGTCCGGAATGACAGGTGACATCGCCCGTATGGGAAAGGTGCTTAGTCGACGGCCATCGCATCAGCCGTCTTCTGTCATACCAAGAGTTGAATCATACAAGCAAAGCGGGGGAATAAGAATATCGAACCGCAGCAACACGGCGATTATGCGGGCGTCTTCGAAGCGCCGAGCGGAAGAAGCGGCTTGTCAGCGCGCGCCCCCTTCCTCGCAACGGTTGATCCTCGCGACGGCATCGCGGCTGGCGTCGGCACGCGCCTGNCCGGTCAGCTCCACCAGTTGACCGGCGCGCATCTCCAGTAACCGATCCGCCTGACCGAAATAGTGATCGTCGTGGCTGATGGCGATGACCGTTTTGCCTTCGGCCATCAGATGCGGCAACAGCACCTGATAAAACACGCGTCGAAACTGAGGATCCTGATCCGCGGCCCACTCGTCCAACAGCAGGACCTCTCGCTGCTCTGCCAGCGCCAGCAGCAAAGCGACCCGCTTCCGCTGCCCTTGAGACAGCGATAAGTCTTCAATTTGGGTCCCGTTCAGCCGCAGTTTATGCTGCATATTGAGACGTTCCACCCAGCGTTCGATTAGCGCCGTTGGCGGCGCCTCGCCTTGCGGTCCCATCAATCGGTCAAACAGGTGACAATCGGTAAAGACCGCCGAGAACAGCGCCTGATAGTCCGGCAACGATACCGGATTGCCATCCAACAAAATTTGTCCGCTGACCGGCGTATACAGTCCGGTCAGCAGCATCGCCAGCGTGGATTTTCCGCTGCCGTTGCCGCCGATGACAAACACCTGTTCGCCGCGCTGAATGCGCACGTTGATCGGGCCGATCTCGAAGCCGGATTGACCATAGCGGAAGCGGACGTCGCGTAGCTCGATCAACTGCCAGTGCCGCGGAGCGGCGAACGCCGGAAAACCTTCCTGATAAGGGTTCAGCTTGAGCCGACGCAGCTTATCGAACGCCACCTGTGCGCTGAGCAACGTCGGCAACGCGCCGACCGCCTGCAACAAGGGCGTGCGCAGGAATAACAGCGTCAGCGAATAGGTCGCGGCCACCGCGTTGTCCGCCCACCCGAGACCGTTGGCCATGAAGAACGCCGCACCAATAGTGCCCAACATCATAATATTCGACCAATTGATCGCGCTGAGATGGTAGGAGTCGGCACGCACGATATGGTGCTGATATTCCCTGGCGTGCTGTTGATAATCCTCCTCGTACAGCCGTTGAGCACGGTCCCGATTCAGCGCCAGCTCCTTACATCCCGAAATGACCCGCTCATAGTCTTCGTGCAGGCTATCTTCCATTTCCCGAACGCGGTTGAAATGGCGGTAGACGCGGGAGACCAGCCAATAACCTCCCCAGATGGTGACGGTCACCCACAGCGTGGTGAACAGCATCATGCGCGGCGACAGCCACGCCAGATAACAGGCCGCGCCGACGGTCAGAACAACGCCCTGCACCAGTTCCGGCAGGCGAACGAAGGCGATAGTGATACTGCGGATATCATTGGAGAGGCTGGCCAGCAGCTGAGCATGGCCAATGTGGTTCATGCGCTCCAGACTGGNGTCCAGGATGCGTTTGATGAGCTGCCCGCGCATACGGCTGACGAAATGGTGCCCTAACAGGGTCAGCGCCAATTGGGCGCCCAGCGTGATCCCCATCAGAAGCAGCAGCAAACCCAGAAACTGTGGTAACACCCAGAGGTCCGAATGCGATGTGACAATCAATCGTTGGTTAATAAACGCAATCAGACCAATTCCTAGCGCCGCGCTGGCCAGACTTAGAAGAATGACGGCGATGAAAGGCCAACGATATTGCCGGTATACAAGATGAATCAGCTCCATGGGATCCCGCATGCTGAGAAGTTGGATGCAGCCAGTTTAGTTAGCGGCGAAATGATATCAATCAGTTATTGCAGGCGGCAGCGAATGGCGCCGCCTTTCTCGATATGATTCTTCTGGATCCGTTGACTTAATCAGGGATTATCCAGATGGTTTTCGCGATGTCGACGACGTGTTTGAGCTTAGCCCACTGCTGCGCTTCACTCAGGACGGAGTCCCGGTTTCCGGGGCAAGCGAGGGATAACACGCGGTGTTATGCAGGGAGGGATGCAGGAGCATGGTCGGGCTGGGCAGCGTCTGCTTGGCCAGCAGTTTGGCATCATGACTGATAGCCTGATGCAGAAAGCGAATAATGCGCCAGGAACGGGTGCGACGCATCGAATGAAATCTCCCCCACAACCTCATTGCTGCTCGCTATGGGCTTGCACAAAAGGTTTAGGCGTCACGCTGATGACAGGTTACTCGTCCGACAATGACTTGAAAGTGGGCGGACTGAAAGAGCCGTCCGCCGATAACAGCGTGAACAACAAGGTGCGTAATATGAAGATTTATGAGTAGCTAATGACATATTCATCCAGGCTGATCAACAAAGGATAAATGCTCGAGTTCCGGTCGCCGTTCAATACGGCTGATTCAGTTGATGGGGTGCAACAATTATCTACATCAGGAGCCACGCCTGACTGGCCGGAATAGCCTTTAATCAGAACCTGTTACACCCTGACAGGTTTGCAAACGGCAAAGCGTTCGTTAGGCGTTTGTCGAGGCGACTTTAGAAGACCCGACAATGCCCCAGGTCATCTCGTCCGCCCCTCCCCCCATCATCTGCTGGATCTTTTCGTAAATTTCAGCGGCGGAGAGGCCTTTATATATCCCTTTGCTATAGAAGCTGAACATATCGCTGTCCGCGCTGCTACTCTCTTGCCCCATCTTCACCCGCTCTTCGGTGGTGACCGGCTCGCCGGAGAAGGCGTCGTACGCTACCCAACTCCCGTCGGGGTAGCTGATCATCGACACCAACGTGCCGCCGTACATCGGGATCCCATTTATCATTTGCAGAGAACGTTCAAGCGAGTCGGACTGCACTTCCTCTTTATCGTCCTTAGCCTGTTGGGCTTCGCGAGACTCTAGCTGTGCCTCAAGATCTTCCAGCCGCTCATCTGTCGACTGGGTTGAATCGGACGCGCTTACCGTCCCCGTCGTGAACGTCTGTGTGGAAACGTCGCCAAAGCTGGCTCCCGTCTGACTGTTAAGCGGAAAACCGCTCTCGCTATCCGCTGTGGATGAGCCGCTCTTATTCGCCGCGCCGATTGATGTCACGAGGGGATAGTAAGGCTTTATATTTTGACTGTGTGTCTCAATACCAGATATAGCCACAATACGTCTCCTTGTTATATTTCAATTAATACCATCACACCGTAAAAGCGACGAGTTATCGTAATAACTAACATCGAAGTATTGAAATAAAGTTCAAATGCTTTCATCCCGAAAGCGATTATTGGAAATGTAAACAGGCTCCTGGTGGCGAATATCAAACAGCGGAGAAAATAGGCTCAACCGCCACCTTGGCATGAAAGAACATTCTGTAGTAGAAACAGCTGATATCAGAGTCAAAAAAAGTCTGTTCTCTAAAATATATCGGCTAATGCATTTTTTCGTTAAGACTAAAAAAGAATAAAAATAGAGAATTGATGGCGTACGCCACTATTATCCCTTTGCGCCACTTCCCCGACGAAAGCAGATGCCAGGCTTCCGTTTCGCGCTGTTATGGTTTTACCCATGACTCACCGCTTAAAGATAATACGCTATGTGCTCATTCGCCATGTTTCTCATGAGGTCCGCACAACGCATGGCTTGCGGGTACCGAGGCGCACGATATATTTGTTTCCCGGTCTCCCCCTGAGACGGCACAGACGCTTTTTACGAGATTGAAGCACTGGTCAGCCTGCCGGTCGTGAAAGACCGTCGCCCCTGCGGGCTGTTCAATCCCCCTCTTTTCTATCTCAGACAGCGCGTCAGTCTTTTCTCGGGCTTATACGACCGTCAAGGTGGCGTCACGTTCATGGACAGCGCAGCGCTGTATGTTGAAGCCGCTACAGCGCAATCAGTCAGGGCCGCCAAACCGGGGCGATGCCTGACGAACGGCGTCAGTCTCGACGTTATGGCCGCGGTATTGGGACTGGNGTGAAACTCAAGATGTTAAACCCAGGGCGATATTTTCAGCGCTCACGGACGGGGAAGACGGATATGTTTACTACCAGGAATGGATGAAGGGATCGGCGAGGATAGCTTGTGTGGAACTCATCAATGGAGATGCTTCCTGAAATCAATACGGCTACTTCAGGAAGCGAGAGCACGGCGATTAGTTTTTCTTCACGAACTCGGACTTCAGCTTCATCGCGCCGAAGCCGTCGATTTTGCAGTCGATGTTGTGATCGCCTTCCACCAGGCGGATCCCTTTCACGCGCGTACCCATTTTCAGCGGGGTAGAGCTTCCCTTCACTTTCAGATCCTTAATCACAGTGACCGTGTCGCCATCAGCCAGCAGGTTGCCGTTAGCATCGCGAACGACCAGTCCTTCTTCCTGCTCCGCGGCTTCNCCCGCCATTGACCAAACATGCCCGCACTCAGGACAGTTCAGCATGTCGTTGTCCTGCCAGGTGTATTCGGATTGGCATTTTGGGCAATTGGGTAGCTGTTGCATGATAAAATTCCTAAAAATAAAAAATGTATGTAAAAAACCAATAAAATCAATAGCAGTATATTCAGCTGAGCATATTTTAACGTTTTAAAGCCTCGCTGAGTAGCCATCTTTACGTAAAGGACTTTATGGCAGCACGAAAACGGGGCCATCAACCTAGGTTAAAGGCCCCGAAAAAGGAGAAAAAACTTTTATTACAGAGGATTATACGTATCTGTCGAAACGGATTAACGAAACGTCACGTCCGCTATCCGCCGAATATCACACAAACGTTACTTCATTACCGAGCCGTCGCGCAGGATAAACATCAGATTGCCGTCCCAAAACTCCGCGATAAAGATGTCATCTTCTTCAAGTTCATGCTCACGAAGCTTGTTTTGCAGCCAATCCTCATCTTTTTCAATTTGTTCCAACTCTCTACTCCTGATTTCACCGTCTTTCATGACAATGACCGAAGGCATTTCGTTGTCTTCGCAGACCACCGTCAACTGGCCACTCGGCTCGATCTGAGCATAGGTAATTTGTTGGAATGAACGAATTCCTTGAGAATGAAGCTGCGAGGCGACATTAAGAATGTCGATTTTGTTCTTCTGTCGCAGGATGTTTTCCATCAGAAAACGACCTTTTTTGACGATCGGTAAAGGATCGCCAATGGCGATAGAGCGAAAAAGATGAAAATGCTTGCTGATAAAATTCAGCAAAGAAATAAGCCCAACGCCAATAAATAACACGATGATGTATTGGTAGAGTGGGATGCTGTCGCTGTAAATAACGCCGCCGATAATCCCCCCGAGAACGAAGTTACCGATGAAGTCCACCGGCGTCATTTGCGATAACTGTGTTTTACCTGAAACATTCAGGTGCGTGATGACAATAGTAAAACCAATAATGAATTTGATTAATACGAAGCAATAATATTCCATCTCTGCTCTATTCACAGCTGCTGCTGCGCCTCAGTTTAATGACCGAAGACAGTATAATAGATAAAAAAAAATTCGGATGAATTCAGAGCGCAGGCAATGAGTTCACGTGGAACAAACAAANCCTCATACCGCTCGATGCCAGTGCCGCCGATTAGCAGTGAAAATCCCATGCATTGCGCACGGTCCAGGAGAAGAGAGGTCAACAGACACGTGCCGCATAAAGCGGAAAAGCGGCAACAAGCCAACCCGGCAATAGGGCTGGCATGAGGACGCAGCGACAAGCGTTAGGCTTTCGCTTTGTAACGCTCGGCCAGGCTGTTCGCCGCGACCATTGCGTTATAGACATCCTCTTCGGTCACCGCCATCGGCATGTTGCCCAGCGTGTCGTCTTTATGGCAGGCAATTTCCGCCACTTTACGCCACTCAGCCTCAACAAACGTTTTCAGGCCCATATCTTCCAGCGTCAACGGCAGACCGGTGGTTTTGATGATGCGGATAACGTCATCGAACTCGGCGACCGGCGCGTTTTCAAGCACCAGTTGCGTCAGCAGGCCGAAGACCACTTTTTCACCGTGCTGGGCTTTGTGCAAATCCGGTACGACGGACATACCGTTATTCACCGCATGGGCGGCCGCCAGACCACCGGATTCAGCGCCGACGCCGCTCAAATAAATGGTGGCTTCGATGGTCTGTTCCAGCGCAGGCGTCGCCACCTTGTTTTTAATAGCATCCATGGCGGATTCGACGTTTTCACTTAGAAGCTGGTAACACAGTTTGGCCAGCTCTAGCCCCGCCACAGGGTGTGAGTCCGCAACGCCCTTCGCCAATCACTTGTCGGCCCCCGGGAAGTCCATTCGCCGACCGTACCTCCCTTGTACGGCTTGGCCCGTTTCCCAGGTCACCACCACAGCGTAGGAAAACTCAGCGATGGTGAGTGATTGGCGCACCTGTTTTTAGAACTTTTCCCAGTTATCCTCGCCCGTCTTTTTACCGTCGGTGCTCGAAGGCAGCGCTTTGACGCTGGAGGACGAAGGCGTTTTTTGGGTTAATGTAGGCCGTAACAGCGTGTTTTCATTCGTCGGGAGTTTGAAAGAGGAGACGGCGTGAGTCAGATGATGCACCTGCTCTTCCAGCGACGCAGCGGCCGCGGCGGATTCCTGAACCAACGCCGCATTTTGCTGCGTCACACCGTCCATTTCCGTCACGGCTTGTTCTATCTGACCGATGCCGCGGCTCTGTTCGTCCGACGCCGTTGCAATTTCACCCATCAAATCGTTAATCCGCGTGATGGAGGTGATAATGGCAGACATCGCGTCTCCGGTCTTAGTGACCTGCTCCGACCCCATGCGTACGCCGTTCGCCGATTCGCTGATCAGCCCTTCGATCTCTTTTGCCGCCTGAGCGCTGCGCTGCGCCAGATTGCGCACCTCACCGGCCACGACGGCGAATCCCCGCCCCTGCTCTCCGGCTCTGGCCGCTTCTACCGCCGCGTTCAATGCCAATATATTGGTCTGGAATGCAATACCGTTGATGACGCTGGTGATGTCTTCGATTTTCTTGGAACTGGCGGTGATGCCCTGCATGGTTTCACCCACCGCTTGAGCAACCTTTTCCCCTTCCTGCGCGGCTTTCACCGCGTCCTGGGTCAGGCTGGTGGCCTGATATACGTTCGCCGTATTCTGTTTTACGGTCGCCCCCAGCTCTTCCATGCTTGCCGCCGTTTCCGCCAGCGCGGACGCCTGCTGTTCGGTGCGGGAAGACAGGTCAATGTTGCCCGCCGCAATTTCCTGAGATGCGTGAGCAACGGTGTTGCTCGAGTCGCGCACCTGCCCGATAATCTGCACCAAGGAGAGACGCATTTGCTCCATCGAACGCATCAGATCGCCAATCTCGCCTTTCAAACGCCCATTCACCGAGGTTTCCAGATGACCGTTGGCAATCTGACTACAGTGATCTTTGGCAACACCCAGCTGATCCAGAACGAAGCGCTTCAGCAGGATCATCATCCCGACCATGATGGCGATAAACACGATGGCGAAAGTAACGATCAGGCCCATTGAGAAGGTGAAGTTACTCTGAGCGTCCTGATTCAGCTGTTTCGCATAATGCTCACGGAATTCCAGGAGCTTATCCAGGGCAATTTCGTACTGACGATCCAGCTTACGTACGATGGCCAGCTGCGCATAAAATGTGGTTTCGTCATTTTTGGCCGCCGCATCCAGCAGAGGCTGCAATCCATCCTGGCGGTAGGCGAGATAGGTGGTGCGATATGCGTCGGCCAGCGGNCCTTCCGACGGTTGTTTCGGCGCACTGAGGTAAGCCTGAAACGCCGCATCGGCTTTCGCCAGCACGGCTTTCGCGCCTTCCAGCGTCGACTGAGTATTCTGACTGTTCCCTTTTTCCAAATCTTCCATGTATTCCATGAGATGCACGCGCAAGGTGCGGCTATGGTTGATGGGGTCAATGACCGACAGCACAACGCGTATTTCTTTATTCACACTATCCAGAGAATTGTTGCTGCGTATCAGCATCCATACATTCGATAGCGTACTGGCGAAAAAGATAAGCAAAAGTGAAGCAAGAATGATGAGAGAGAAGCGTTTAATTGACATATTAAGTCCTATATATATGAGCAAAACAACGATATTGCCGACATCATTACTATCGGCAGAAAAAGCACGTAGTTAAGCTCGCCAGGACGGTAAACAGGGGCTGCGGCTGACTTTTTATTAAAAGCCCAAGCAAGATCAACAAAACCCAATAAAGCCATTGAATAAAAAGGATAAATACGTTATTTGCGCGCTAATATAGCGGTCTTCAAGATTAGATTTGATACGGAGTTCATTCGGAAAGGCATTGAAATCATTACCTATATCAACACCCGATGATAGAGAGAGACTGAGTCAAAATTTAATCAAAAATTAATCTAAATGGCTGCCGCGCAGAAGCGTAAATTCCCCCGAGCTATCGTAAACGATCATTCATCTTTAACATGGGGTATTATTCAACATACATTCATTAGACTATGCGTTTTTTCAGCACAAACGCCGTGAAATAGCGCAGAAAGACAGCATATACGATCATCAGCGCCCCGCTTCAAAGAACAATCAACGTATCGAAAAAGTGTGGCGTAAGGGGTTAAAACGCAGGCGGCCGCGTGGTGGAGTCCAGAATCAGTACAACGCGTGTCACGAAAACAGAATAAGACGCAGCGTACCCCTGCCAGCTGGCGTACTGACTCAGATAGCACCAGCCCGCCGCGTGGGCAGTGTTGAATAATTGAAATGCCCTGGTCGTACCTTAAAAGACGATCCAGTCCCCCCCTTTTCCCCTTCCCCCTTTTGGGGTCTACGGCTGTTTTTACCCTATTGCCGCATGAGCTCTGTTGATGAGAATCGGAGGGATACAAACAGTGAGCTTTCAGGCAAACCGCCATTAACCACTCAATTCAACAGGTTATTTATCGCGTTGATATTAAGGCGTTATGATATCAATAACGGTGTTGAGAGGGATGATTGCGTAACGGTGTCAATCAGAGGGTTATGCAATGGAAACACGTTTTATGGCGTGGAGATTATGGGCGTTCTTTCCGGTGGAAATAGGCTCAACGAAAGGTTGCCTATTTTTCTTAAGGACAGGCTGAATTACCTGATTGATAAACAAATTAAAAGACCCGCCTACAGTTACATACCGCAAATCGTCGAAGAAAGGTTCGCGCCATTTGTGCAGCTTGACTCTTATAAAGAGCACCAAGGGCTGCAAAGAATGGCCATACCGGCGCTCATCTTTACCACCAGACATAAAATGGATGATTATGAAGCGGATGACATGAAGTGCGGCGATCTCGATATTGAAACGCTGAAAAGTAAATATAATATCGATGTCAATAATGCATCTTCCGTTGTGGATCCCGTAGAACTTATAAAAAAACAGGCCGACATAAGGNCAATACGATCTTTAGATGCCGAAACACCTATGCTAGAACCGTTATATCTATCGATATCAGAAAACTTTTTTAAAAAAAACGCATCTCCTATCGAAAAGGTGACTCAGGAAGAAGCAGCCGCAATGATGTTTGATGAATTCAGGGAGAGTGCAGCGGATCTTACTCCTTTAGGGGGGAGTGAGAATATCATCATGAAGATGATCAAACACATGCAAGAAAACACGGGTAAGCCATTCAGTAGCCCGTTTCTGGACAATGCATTGAAAGAACAGATCCTGGAAGACAATTCCAGCAGCAGTACACTTCTCAATATCAAAAAGACGCTTGCATCCTCAATCGATTACGACAACGGATTTATCCCTAAGGATAAAGAGTCGCGTTTTCGCGAAAATATTCAGAAACATACCGTATTACCCAAGTTTGATCGTTGGCTAGACTATGTAAATGCTCTTGGCCTCTCCGTTCACGATACCTGGGCGACCCATATCACACTTGAGTCCCTGGACATACAGGGGATTCCTACAAAGCCGTCGTCCATTATCGTGTCCAAGACCATTTTGGACTCGATGATAAAGATATCCTAAATACTAATTACAATCATAGTTTTCCATCTTCAAGTTGTGGTTTGTATTACAGCGCTCAAAACAGTACGGGTATAAGCCTTTTATTACCGAAATGAATACCAGAGTGGAAATTAGCGGGAGACGAGGTGAATAAACGAATAGTAGCTAGCTTGATTGCAGCTGTGGCCAGTGGTTATTTACTTTGGGAGTCCCTGACCCCTGTGGAAATCGTAGCCGTACATGATGGCGACATCATTCTCGTCAAACATTTCCCCTACTTGAAAAACCGCCAGATCGCTTGGTGGGAAGCTAATAAAGATAAAATCCAAGCAACCTATGGCATCCCTCACAGACGTAACGACGGAAGCTATGATTTATTCATCCAAAACTACGGTGAGGGCTACCGTGTAGACCAAGGAACGGACGAAGATACTGACTTACTGTGTTTTGACGACATGACCGTTGAGACAAAATGTATCGAGAAAGCCCCCTTGATGTGGTTAGGCTGGAGCCAAAATACCGGGCAGTTTTATTGGTAGATAACATTGGGGGAAGCCATATCGCGCGGGAATAAGCGAGAAATAGCATGAATGAACCACGTCGCGAAACGTTTCCATATTGACGATTCGTACAATCATTACTGTAGGTGGCTGCGATGCTCTTTCCTAGAACCGGCTACTCCTCATGTGCTGTGGCCCCTTCCCCGTTTCTTACAAACGAACACAAGTCTCTGCCATTTCCAAATAAGCTATTTCACACAAAGTTTGCGGGACGCTTCCAGGTTTTACCTATGTCAGTTTGCAGGGCGCTGAGCTAGTATAGCGCTCAATAAGGGTCGCGATATCCGTTGCCGCCGATGCTTTTTCAGCTTGGTATTCTCGCCAGCAACGGCCATGAGTGAATCTCCTGGCTCATCGCGTCGCTGGCCTTGAGCGAGAACGCTTTGTTGATCGGTTTTCCTGTCGAACGCGCTCCGCTATGATAGCCCGTTGATTGATTGGCAGGCGTCGCATTCCGACTTCACGACGAACACAATCGGCTGCTCGCTGCGATACACCGGTGATGCCCTACAAGAACAAAAAAAATCACCATCGAACGTAAATTCAATGGATTATGAAAATAACCGCATGAAAACCACCGACAACCTCGATAGTCATACCCCCATGATGCAGCAGTACCTGAGGCTGAAAGCAGAACACCCGGACATTCTGTTGTTCTACCGCATGGGCGATTTTTACGAGCTGTTCTACGATGACGCCAAGCGGGCATCTCAGCTGCTGGATATCTCATTAACCAAGCGCGGCGCCTCGGCGGGTGAGCCCATTCCGATGGCCGGCGTTCCTCATCATGCGGTGGAAAACTATCTGGCCCGGCTGGTGCAATTGGGTGAGTCCGTCGCCATCTGCGAACAAATCGGCGACCCCGCGTTGAGTAAAGGCCCGGTAGAACGGAAAGTCGTGCGCATTGTGACACCGGGGACCATCAGCGACGAGGCCCTGCTTCAGGAGCGTCAGGACAATCTGCTAGCAGCGATTTGGCAAGACAGCCGCGGATTCGGTTATGCCACGCTGGACATCAGTTCTGGACGTTTTCGACTGGCGGAACCCGCCGATGCCGAAAGCATGGCCGCTGAATTACAGCGCACCAATCCGGCAGAGTTGCTCTATCCCGAAACCTTTGAATTGATGTCGCTGATTGACCATCGCAACGGGCTGCGCCGCCGCCCCCTGTGGGAATTTGAGCTGGATACGGCCCGCCNGCAGCTGAATCTGCAGTTCGGTACGCGCGACCTGACGGGCTTTGGCGTCGAACAGGCCAAGCTCGGGCTGCGCGCCGCCGGATGTCTGCTGCAATACGCCAAAGATACGCAGCGCACTTCGCTGCCGCATATTCGCGGGATCACGATGGAGCGCCAGCAAGACGGCATCATCATGGATGCCGCGACGCGACGTAATCTCGAACTGACGCAGAACCTGTCCGGCGGCCCCGAGAATACGCTGGCGGCCGTGTTGGACTGCACCGTGACGCCGATGGGCAGCCGGATGCTGAAACGTTGGGTGCATATGCCAAGCCGCAACGTTCAGACGTTAACGCAGCGTCAGCAGGCCATTGGCGCGTTACAGGATTTGGCCGTCGAATTGCAGCCTTTTCTGCGTCAGGTCGGCGATCTGGAGCGTATTCTGGCCCGGCTGGCGCTGCGAACGGCGCGTCCGCGCGATCTGGCGAGAATGCGCCATGCCTTCCATCAACTGCCGGACATTCATGCCCTGCTGTCATCGATCGACGCCGATGCGATTCAGCGGCTTGCCAGCCAGATAGGTCAGTTCGACGAACTGCGGGATCTGCTGGAACGCGCGGTGGTTGAAACGCCGCCGGTTCTGGTTCGGGACGGCGGCGTTATCGCCACCGGCTACAACGAAGAGCTGGACGAATGGCGCAGCCTTGCCGCGGGCGCCACCGACTACTTGGACAAGCTGGAAATCCGAGAACGCGAAAAGCTCGGCATTGATACGCTGAAAGTCGGCTTCAACGGCGTACACGGCTATTTCATCCAGGTTAGCCGCGGCCAAAGCCATCTGGTGCCAATGCACTATGTGCGCCGTCAGACGCTGAAAAACGCCGAGCGCTATATCATCCCTGAGCTGAAAGAGTACGAAGACAAGGTTCTCACCTCTAAAAGTAAGGCGCTGGCGCTGGAGAAAGCGCTGTACGACCAGCTGTTTGACATATTGCTTCCCCATCTGGCGGAGCTACAGCAAAGCGCCAGCGCGCTGGCGGAACTGGACGTGCTGAGCAACCTGGCGGAACGTGCGGAAACACTGAACTATGTCTGCCCGACATTGAGCGATCGCCCCGGTATCAAGATCACAGGCGGCCGTCACCCCGTCGTAGAGCAGGTGCTCAGCGAACCGTTTATCGCCAATCCGTTGTCGCTGTCCCCACAGCGTCGACTGCTGATTATCACCGGTCCGAATATGGGCGGGAAAAGCACCTATATGCGTCAGGCCGCGCTTATCGTACTAATGGCCCATATCGGCAGCTATGTTCCAGCGGAGCAGGCCATCATCGGCCCGGTCGATCGCATCTTTACCCGCGTCGGCGCAGCGGACGATCTGGCGTCGGGTCGCTCCACCTTCATGGTGGAAATGACCGAGACCGCGAATATTCTGCATAACGCGACGGAACACAGTCTGGTGCTAATGGATGAGATCGGCCGTGGAACATCAACCTATGACGGCCTGTCTCTGGCCTGGTCGTGCGCAGAAACGCTGGCAAACAAGATCAAAGCCATGACGCTGTTCGCCACCCATTACTTCGAACTGACCAATTTGCCAGAAAAAATGGAAGGTGTTGTCAATGTCCACCTGGATGCCTTAGAACACGGCGATACCATCGCCTTTATGCACAGCGTACAAGATGGAGCTGCCAGTAAGAGCTACGGGCTGGCGGTAGCGGCGCTGGCCGGGGTGCCGAAAGACGTAATCAAACGCGCGCGCCAAAAGCTGAAAGAGCTGGAAACGCTGTCTAATAATGCCTCGAGCAGCCATATCGACGGGGCGCAGTTGATGCTGCTGGCGCCCGAAGAGCCATCGGCCGCGATTGAAGCGCTAGAGACGCTCGACCCGGATATGCTGACGCCGCGTCAGGCGCTAGATTGGCTCTATCAGTTGAAAAAGATGTTATAAATTAAAAGAAAATCATCGCACGGCCGTCGTAAGGCGGTCGTAGCTTACGCCTGTACCCCCCATTGATCACGACTCATCGCCTTCCAATCTTCGTCCCCGCCTATCCCGTCATTCCTGGCACCAGCAAATTGTATGTTTGTGAGTCATTCAACGCTGTAAGTTCAGAAAACCCTGATGAGGGGAAACTTTTTGAGCGGGAAACAAGGGATGTCTTAGCGCAGGATAGCGATAGCGCCGACGTCAGGCCTTGAGGTCGGAAGTAGTCTTTATCTCGCGCTCCACGGGCTATCCCTATCCGCGTTGGATGCATGCTTTGCCGTGACTGCAAAGTCACAACTCCGATGTTTACGCGGGGTTTACGGCAAACAGATGGTATTGCTGAGAGGAACGCAACGGGCGGCCATTATCATCCAGTACCGTTAAATCGTTATTTTTAGCTAAAAAGTAACGTTTGCCGCCGTGGGTATTCGTGAGCACCAGCTTATCCGCGGTACGCAGCCATTGACCTTTCTCTATCCGGCGCAGAGGACGCCCTTCGCCATCAACAGCATGCGTATTCAGAACGAAACTGCCGTCGGCGTCGAGATACAGCACAATGTTCCGGCTATCGGGCAACGTTCCCCGATAATGTTGCGCCATAGGCTGGAGTGACTCAGACTGAACGGCCGGATGCGAATGGCAGCCGATAAGTCCCGACAGACCGAACATCAAAACACCACTGATGATCAGCTTATGCATCATAATCTCCCTGCTTTTCTGCGCGTAACAAACCTGCGGTCGAGGTCTGTTTTGCTTAAGTTCAACGTAACGGCGGCTCTTGATATAGCCATCCGTTCAGCGCAGAAATGAAGGAAAGGATGGCGTAAATGAATAGCGATCATCCCTATTGCCGCGCCAATTGCCAGTCATCAAAAACGACTTCCAGATGATTCTGATCATCTGACAACCAGATGGTGCCTTCCTGCAAGGTGGCCTGCAGCGACATGTTGCGGCGGACCAACGTGGTCAACTGCATCAGTTGCTTATCATCGAGAAAATGTACCGTCAGGTTGGAAAGCTGCGCAGTTTTATCCGCCATCGTCTGCCACCAGACCCGCGCCGCGCGCTCGTTGTAGGCATACAGCACCACTTCACGCGACAAGCTGCACGCTTTCTTTAAACGCTTTTCATCCGGCAATCCCAGTTCAATCCACAGTTCAATCTGCTGATCGTCACTGTGCCGCCAGATTTCAGGTTCGTTGTCGGCACACAGTCCTTTCGTAAACCGCAATGTTTCGTCGGCATGGCAAATCCAGGCCAGGAGCCGCAACATCATTCGCTGATCGGTTTCGGAAGGATGCTGCGCTATTGTCAGTGCAGCATCGTGGAAAAAATGGCGATCCATATCGGCAATATTGACTGCCGCTTTGTACACCGTTGCTTTTAACGCCATGTTTCACCTCTTGGTTTGGGCCGACATTGTACTGGAGAACCGCCGTGCCTCACACCCCGGCTTTGGTAATACGCCTTGGGCATAATACTGATAACCCCTCAATGCCTATGCTATAGTCGGCTGGCAAGATAGCGTTCATTTTCGTCTTAGGCTTATCACCTCCGGTGAAGTCATTTTGAAGGCTACCAGGCTGAGCTCTTAGGGAGGATATAGTGCAACAATATGGTGAATTAGTACGTCGTCTCTATGCAGAGATCGCCGGCGGTAACCTGGCTTATTTACCCGATGCTCTGGGTTGTGTATTGAAAACCCTGGACGAAATCGCCCTCAATAGCGATTTGCCGTCCTCAGTCAGGGAACAGGCGGCTTTTGCCGCCGCTAACTTATTGGTGAGCGATTATGTCAATGAGTCATGAATATCAACCCATCAATTGTGATGATTACGAGAATCTTGAAGCCACCTGCCAACAGCACCTGACGTTGACGGTGGAATTGCGTAACGGTGAGGTGGTGTCCGGGATAGCCAACGACATCATCTCTCGCAAGCACGTCGAATATCTGCTGCTTGATGATGCGGGCGACGTCAGGGAAGTTCGGCTTGACCATATCCTTAGCTTCAGCCATCCCGAAATAGGTAAAGTCGTGGTTAGCGAACCCTGACCAAATTTTTCCCAAAAATTCAAACGGACAACCTGGTTGTCCGTTTTCACTTTAAAACCCCTTTTACGGTAGAGACGCAGGATGCCAGACAATACGCCAGGCCGCCTCTTCTGAATCGGGCCGCCCTTCACGCGTGACAAACGTTCCCACCGCCGCGATAAGCTGTTCGCCGTAGAAAATCAACGGCGTCCGTTCCCTCAACCAGGGCGCAACCCCTAACTCCTGCCACAGTTTTTTTAACTGGCGCCCGTGTTCGCGTCCGACGATATGAAATTTTCCCTGCGCATGAAAGCGAACGGTTACCGCTTCATTGGGATAGGGCTGGCGAACCGCAACCCCCTGCGGCCCCAACGCCAACGATCCCAGCCCGGAGGGCAGTGCCAAAGGCGCTGACGGCGGGTCCCAGGTCAAAATCGCCTCTCTGACCGACGCACGCAGCGGCAACACATATAAACAATCGCGAAAACGTCGAATCTGCCACTGTCCCAGCAGCAACTGCGGTTCCGCGTCCCGCCGGCAGAGCGCCNCTTCCCGCCACAAGCGCTGTAGCTGCTCCTGAGAAGGCATCCGCACGCCCTCAGCCGCCAGCCAACGTCGTAACAGTGCTGAGCGTCGCTGCGGGCTGTAAGATGCCAGATCCGTAATCGACAATCCGCCGTCGGTGCGGCGAAGCGATTGCAGCGACTCGGCCAGCAACTCGTCCAGCAGTTGCTCTTGTTCCGCGCAGAGCCTGGCGCTGCGTGAGACCGCAGTCGGAAAATGGGGCCAGCGCCGCGTCAAGATAGGTAAAACGTGGCGACGCAAGAAATTACGATCAAAGCGATCGTCGCTATTGCTGTCGTCTTCAATCCATTGCAGGCCGTGATGCGCCGCATACTCGGCAAGTTGAGCGCGGCTACAGTCCAGCAAGGGGCGTAAATGCGTCTGCTCGCCGAGTCGTGTCGACGATGCCATCGCCGACAGCCCTGCAGGACCACTGCCCCGTTTGAGCGCCAGCAGGAACGTTTCACTCTGATCGTTGAGATGCTGCGCCGTCAGCAGCGCTTCTTCCGGGGACAGATGTTGACGGATGGCCTGATAGCGCGCCTCGCGGGCCGCCGCTTCAATCCCCCCCTGCTCCGCCTCTACTTTCACCCGCAGGGTGCTGAATGGAATATCCCAGGTTGCACATTGCCTTGCGCAGTGCAATGCCCAGCTGTCGGCGAACTTACTAAGTCCGTGGTGGACGTACGCCGCCCGCAGTAATAGCCCGCGCTGTTCGCGTAACGTTACCAGAAGATGGAGCAGCACGGTGGAGTCCAGCCCACCGCTGTAGGCGAGCAGGTAACGACCGCCAGACGTCACGTGACGCGCAACCGCGTTCAACAGGACTTCATCGATAGGAGCAGAGGCGTTATCGTTCATACAATTCCAACGGCAAATCATCCGGGTCGGCAAAGAAGGTAAATCGTCGCCCGGTCTCTTCATCGATACGAATAGGCTCGCAGTTTACGCCCCTGCGGGTCAGTTCGCTGACCGACTGGTCGATATCCTCAACAGCAAAGGCCAGATGTCTGAGTCCCTGGGCCTCGGGACGACTCACGCGCGAAGGCGCATCCGGGAAAGAGAACAGCTCAATGACGTAGTGGCCGTTCAACGCCAAATCCCCCTTCCAGGAGTCTCTGGCGGCACGATAAATCTCGTGCTGCAGGGTGAATCCCAGCAGGTCGCAGTAGAAGCGCTTACTTCGTTCGTAGTCAGATGCAATGATGGCAATATGATGAATTCCTTGAAGTTTCAGCATAGCGACTCCCGGCAACCGCGGTGTGAGGAATACATGAGGGCCATCATAACAAAAAAAGTCCGAGGNCATTGCTGACCTCGGACTTTTTCAGACGGAGAGAACAATCAGCAGTAGCCGTAGTTCATCAACCGCTGGTAACGACGATTCAACAGTTCCTGATCGCTGAACGCATCCAGCTCACGCAGGTCAGCCAGCAACTGAGATTTCAGTGATGCCGACATAGCGTCTACGTCGCGGTGCGCGGAACCCAACGGTTCAGGGATCACCGTGTCGATCAGGCCCAGTTCTTTCAGACGCGGAGCGATAATACCCATCGCCTCTGCGGCTAACGGCGCCTTGTCCGCGCTTTTCCACAGGATAGAGGCGCAGCCCTCAGGGGAAATCACGGAGTAGGTGCTGAACTGCAGCATGTTGACCTTGTCGCCCACGCCGATCGCCAGCGCGCCGCCAGAGCCACCTTCACCGATGACGGTGCAGATGATGGGAACGCTCAATTCGGACATCTCACGCAGGTTACGCGCAATCGCTTCAGACTGGCCGCGTTCTTCCGCGCCCACGCCCGGATAAGCGCCCGGGGTGTCGATGAAGGTGATGATCGGCATTTTGAAACGCTCGGCCATTTCCATCAGACGCAGCGCTTTGCGATAGCCTTCCGGGGCCGGCATACCGAAGTTGCGGCGAATTTTTTCTTTGGTTTCACGGCCTTTCTGGTGGCCGATGACCATCACGGGACGGCCATCCAGACGCGCAATACCCCCAACAATCGCTTTATCGTCAGCGTAGGCGCGGNCGCCTGCCAGCTCATCGAAATCGGTGAAAACGCGTTTGATATAGTCGAGCGTGTAAGGACGCTGAGGATGACGTGCCAGTTGAGCAACCTGCCATGCGCCCAAATCGGCGAAGATTTTACGCGTCAGCTCTACGCTTTTTTCGCGTAAACGCTTAACCTCTTCATCCAGGTTAATATCCAATTTTTCGTCTTGACGGCTGACGGCGGTCAAAGAGTCAATTTTCGCCTCCAACTCTGCAATCGGCTGCTCAAAATCAAGAAAATTCAGACTCATAGTAATCCTATATTAGTCAAATTCCAGTTCTACCTGTTCATTACCCACTACGGTGCGCAGATCGTTCAGGAGCACGTCGGTCGGGGTCACGCGCCATGCTGCGCCGAAGCGTAGCCGAGCTCGCGCATCCTCCCGCTGGTAATAAAGATGCACCGGAATCGTCCCTGATCGATGGGGATCCAACGATTGACGGAGACGGTTTAACAACTGGTCATCAATTTGCCTGTCAGTCAGCGAGATAGCAAGTCCACGCGCATATTTTTCCCGCGCTTCGCTGATATCCAGAATCTCACGCGCGGTCATTTTAAGCCCGCCGCTGAAATCATCAAAACTGACCTGTCCACTGACGATCAAAATTCGATCTTGCTCCAGCAAATGCTGGTATTTATCCAATGCATCGGTGAATAACATCACTTCCAGACGACCGGAGCGATCGTCCAGGGTACATAAACCGATGCGGTTGCCTCGCTTCGTCACCATGACGCGGGCGGAAAGCACGAGACCCACCGCAGTGGTGATTTTGCCCCGATCCGTTGGGTGCATATCTTTCAAACGCACGCCTGCGGCATAACGTTCGATTTCCTTCAGATATTGGTTGATGGGATGGCCGGTCAGATACAGACCCAGCGTTTCCCGCTCACCGTCCAGTACTACCTGTTCCGGCCACGGGGGAACCGTGCTGTAGGACTGCTCAACCTGCTCGTGCGTCTCCGCCAGCACGCCGAACATGTCCACCTGACCAATAGCCTCTGCTTTCGCATGCTGTTCGGCCGATTTCATCGCATCCTGCAATGAGTTCATCAGCGCCGCGCGATGCGGGCCGAGACGGTCGAACGCGCCGGACATGATCAGCTTTTCCAGCACACGGCGGTTGAGCTTTTTGATGTCCGTGCGCGCGCAGAGGTCGAACAGATCGCGGAAATAACCGCCTTGATTACGGGCTTCGATGATGGCCTCAATCGGCCCCTCGCCAACCCCTTTAATCGCGCCGATGCCATAAACGATTTCGCCGGCGTCGTTGACGTGAAAATGGTATAGGCCGCTGTTAATGTCCGGCGGCAGGATTTTTAGGCCCATACGCCAGCATTCATCGACCAGCCCGACAATCTTGTCGGTGTTATCCATATCCGCCGTCATGACCGCAGCCATGAATTCCGCCGGATAATGCGCCTTCAGCCACAGCGTCTGATAAGACACCAGCGCATAAGCGGCCGAGTGCGACTTGTTGAAACCGTAACCGGCGAACTTCTCCACCAGGTCGAAAATCTTCATCGACAGTTCGCCGTCGATGCCCATCTTTTCTGAGCCGGCTTTAAACACCGAGCGCTGCTTGGCCATCTCTTCGGGCTTTTTCTTACCCATGGCGCGACGCAGCATATCCGCGCCCCCCAGTGTATAGCCGGAGAGCACCTGGGCTATCTGCATCACCTGTTCCTGGTACAGGATGATACCATAAGTCGGTTCGAGCACCGGTTTCAGCGACTCGTGCTGCCACTCGATATCCGGATAAGAGATGGCTTCCCGACCGTGTTTACGGTCGATGAAGTTATCCACCATTCCTGACTGCAGCGGGCCTGGCCGGAACAGGGCCACCAACGCGATCATATCCTCGAAGCAGTCGGGTTTGAGACGTTTGATCAAGTCCTTCATGCCGCGGGATTCCAGCTGGAAAACCGCGGTGGTTTCCGACCGCTGCAGCATGTCGAAACTTTTTTTGTCGTCGAGCGGAATGGCGGCGATATCGACCGGCGGCAACCCTTGCTTTTCCTGACGCGGGTTGATCATCCCCAGCGCCCAGTTGATGATGGTCAGCGTGCGCAGGCCAAGGAAGTCGAACTTCACCAGCCCGGCGTATTCCACGTCGCTCTTGTCAAACTGGGTGACCGGATGCTGCCCTTCCGGGTCACAATACAGCGGCGCGAAGTCGGTAATTTTGGTCGGCGAGATCACCACGCCCCCGGCGTGTTTGCCGGCATTGCGGGTCACCCCTTCGAGTTTGCGCGCCATGTCGATCAGCGCTTTGACTTCTTCATCCGCTTCGTAGATTTCGCCCAGCTGCGGCTCCGCGGCAAACGCTTTTTCCAGCGTCATTCCCGGATCGGGCGGCACCAGCTTGGAGATGCGATCCACGAATCCGTAGGGATGACCCAGCACCCGCCCCACGTCTCGGATCACCGCCTTCGCCGCCATGGTACCGAATGTGATGATCTGCGATACCGCATCACGACCGTACATATCCGCCACGTGATCAATAACCAGGTCGCGTTTTTCCATGCAGAAGTCGACGTCGAAGTCGGGCATAGAAACACGTTCGGGGTTCAGGAATCGTTCGAACAGCAGATCGAACGCCAACGGGTCGAGGTCGGTGATTTTCAGCGCATAGGCGACAAGCGACCCGGCACCGGAACCTCGTCCCGGCCCGACGGGCACGTCGTTATCTTTCGACCACTGAATAAACTCCATCACGATCAGAAAGTAGCCGGGGAATCCCATCTGGTTGATGACCTGCAGCTCGATATCGAGGCGCTCGTCATAAGCCGGCCGCCGCTGCGTTCGCTCTTCTTCGTCCGGAAACAGGAACGCTAGACGTTCTTCCAGCCCTTCCCGAGCGCGCATGACCAGATAATCTTCCGTCGACATATCACCCGTGGGGAACTGCGGCAGGAAGTACTCGCCCAGTCGAATGGTCACGTTGCAGCGTTTGGCGATTTCAACGCTGTTAGTTAGCGCTTCGGGAATGTCGGCAAACAGCTCGCACATTTCCTCTTCGCTGCGCATGTACTGCTGGGGACTGTAGTTGCGCGGCCGCTTGGGATCGTCCAGCGTGTAGCCGTCGTGGATCGCTACGCGAATTTCGTGGGCGTCGAATTCGTCGGCGTTGATGAAACGTACGTCGTTGGTCGCAACGACGGGCAGGCCGTGCTTGGTTGCCAGCGCCACCGCCGCATGCAGATAGCTTTCTTCATCCGACCGACCGGTACGGATCAACTCCAGATAGTAACGCTGCGGGAAATGTTCCTGATAAAAAGCCAGACACTGTTCCACTAACGCGTCATTGCCACGCAGCAGGAATTTGCCGATGTCACCCTGACGACCGCCGGACAGCAACAGCAGGCCTTCCTGATGCTCCACCAGCCAGTCGCGATCTATCGTCGGGCCAGCAGCGCCATAGCCGCGCTGGTAGGCGCGCGATATCAGCAGCGTCAGATTCTGATAGCCGGCGTTGTTCATCGCCAGAATAGTGAGGTGCGCCAGTTCGTCGGCCAGTTCCTCGCTCTGGAGATAAAAATCGGCGCCGACGATCGGCTTGACGCCAGCGCCATGAGCGCCGCCGTAAAATTTCACCAGACCGCACAGGTTGGAGTGGTCGGTGATCGCCAGCGCAGGCATGCCCATCGACGCTGCTTTTTTCACCAACGGTCCGACCTTCGCCAGCCCATCGATCATGGAATAGTCACTGTGAACACGCAGGTGAACAAAACGTGGTTCGGCCATCTCCAGATCCCAGTATTGATTAAATCGAATGTCGCCTGCGACTCATACGCCCACAGGCATCACATAATTTGTGCTGACGCTACGCCAGCCCCAGCGCCCGCTTCACTGGAGCAAAACTGCGGCGATGATGATGAGTTGCACCATGCATCGCCAGTTTTTCCAGATGGTAAGGCGTGGGATAACCTTTGTGCTTCGCAAAACCGTAATGCGGGAACAGTAAATCCAGCGCTTCCATCTCTCGGTCTCGCGTCACCTTCGCCAGGATGGACGCGGCGCTGATCTCCGGCACCCGGCTATCGCCTTTGACGACCGCTTGTGACGGCATTGGCAAGGCTGGACAGCGATTGCCATCGATCAGCACATAGTCGGGCGTCAATGACAGACCGGCCACGGCGCGCTGCATCGCCAGCATGGTAGCGNGCAGGATATTCAGGCTGTCGATTTCGTCCGGCTCTGCCCGGCCCAGGCTCCACGCCAGCGCTTTTTCTTTGATTTCATGATACAGCGCCTCGCGCCGTTTCGCGCTGAGCTTTTTGGAGTCGGCCAGACCGACGATTGGTCGAGCCGGATCGAGAATGACGGCGGCGGTCACGACGGCGCCCACCAGCGGGCCTCTTCCGACTTCATCCACGCCGGCAATGCAGGTTGCCTGCGGATAAACGAAAACATCATTCATGGTTTTGCCAACTCCAGTACCGCCTGAGCCGCCTGCTCATCGGCATCACAGCGTATCTGCTGATGCAGATGTAAAAAGGTTTCTTGTAATTCGTGGACCTGAACGCTGTCCTGTAACCAAGGCAGCAAAGCCTCTGCCAGCTTATCCGGGGTGCATTCGGTTTGCAGCAGCTCTTTCACCAGTTCACGCCCGGCCAGCAAATTGGGCAGTGAAACCCACGGCGTTTTGACCAGCTTGCTGGCCAGCCAGAAGGTGAACGGCTTCATCCGATAACCCACCACCATCGGACATTTCGCCAGCATGCACTCCAGCGCCGCCGTCCCCGAGGCCAATAGCGCCGCATCGCTGGCAATCATCGCTTCGCGCGCTAACCCATCCAGCAGACGGACATTCAAATCCGGCGCGACCTCATTTTTGATCTCTTCGAACTGCTGCCGTCGCCTGGCGTTGACCAGCGGTACGACAATCTCCAGATCGGGGCAGGATTCGCGCAAGAGTCTGGCCGTCAGAAGGAAATCTTTGCTCAGCATGTCGACTTCTGCGCCGCGGCTCCCCGGCAGTATCGCCAGGCAGCGAACATCGGGAGCGATCCCCAGCGTCGCCCGGGCGGCCAGCTTGTCAGGATGCAGCGGCATCGAGTCGGCCATGGTATGCCCAATGAAGCGGCAGGGAACGTTGAAACGATCGTAAAACGCCTTTTCAAAAGGCAAAAAGGCCAACACCAAATCGGTAGCTCGACCAATTTTGAAAACGCGTTTTTGGCGCCAGGCCCATACGGAAGGGCTGACGTAATGAATGGTTGTGATCCCGCGCTGCTTTAACCGCCCTTCAAGCGTGATGTTGAAGTCCGGCGCGTCGATGCCCACGAAGACATCAGGCTGCAACTCGGTGAAACGTTGGGTCAGATCCCGTCGGATTTTCAGCAGGCGCGGCAGGCGCTCCAGCACCTCCACGATGCCCATCACCGCCAGCTCTTCCATTTCGTACCAGGGTTCACAACCTTCGGCTTGCATGCGCGGACCAGCCACGCCGACAAAGCGCGCATCCGGGACTTGGTTTTTGATGGCGCGAATTAAACCGGCGCCAAGAATATCGCCGGAGGTTTCTCCGGCGACAAGGGCAATAGTCAGGGGACGGGTCATAAGCGTCAGCGAATAATGCCGCGCGTAGAGCGGGTGAAGAAGTCCAGATAAGCCTGAACCGCAGGATGGTCCGCGGCCAGCGCTTCGATTTCCGGCTTGACCTCATCCAGCGTCTTACCGCTACGGTAGATAAGCTTGTAGGTATTGCGTATTGCGTGCAACGTCGCCTTATCAAAACCACGGCGCTTCAACCCTTCAATATTGATACCGAACGGCGTGGCGTGATTCCCCTGAGCAATCAAGTACGGCGGTACATCCTGAGCCACGCCGGAGCAACCGCCCACCATGACGTGCGCGCCAATGACGCAGAACTGATGTACGGCGGTCATACCGCCGATGATAGCGTAATCATCAACGGAAACATGGCCGCCCAGCGTCGCGTTATTCGCCAGGATGCAGTGATTTCCCACGACGCAGTCATGGGCAATGTGCGTATTGATCATCAGCAGGTTATCGCTGCCGACTTTAGTCAACCCCTCGTCCTGCGCTGTGCCGCGGTGGATGGTCACGCTTTCGCGGATGCGGTTGCGATCGCCTATCTCAACGCGGGTCGGCTCGCCTGCGTATTTCAGATCCTGATTAACTTCACCGATGGAAACGAATTGATAGATCTCGTTATCGTCTCCGATACGGGTGACTCCGTTAACCACGACGTGCGATTTCAGCACCGTTCCCGCACCGATCTCTACCTGAGAACCGATCCAGCAGAAGGGGCCGATGTGTACGCCGGCACCGATGACGGCTCCGTCTTCAACAATCGAACTGGGATGAATAAAGGCGGTTTGATCAATCACGTTATCAGGCCTCCCGACGACGAGCGCACATCATCTCTGCTTCACAAGCGATTTCACCATCCNCTTTCGCAACGCCTTTGAAACGAGCGACGCCACGGCGTTCTTTGATGAACTCCACTTCCAATACCATCTGATCGCCCGGCTCAACAGGACGTTTGAAACGCGCGTTGTCGATCGCGGCAAAATAGTACAGCTCGCCGGGTTCCAGTTTACCGACGCTTTTAAACGCCAGAATACCCGTAGCCTGAGCCATGGCTTCCAAAATCAGCACGCCGGGGAAAATCGGTTTACCTGGGAAATGCCCCTGGAAAAAAGGTTCATTAAAGGAAATGTTTTTCACTGCACGTAAAAATTTACCTTCCTCGAAATGCAGTACGCGGTCTACCAGCAAAAACGGATAGCGGTGCGGCAACAGTTCCAGAATCTCTTCAATGTGCAGAGTATGGGTGTCAGTATTCAAAATACTCTTCCTGTCTTAATAAAAAACGTCATCAACAATGCAGACCGCGGCTCCCCAATAGAGGGAGCCTCACACAGTCTGCCAATAACAAAGCAAAACAGCTTTGCCCGTCCCTGCAGCAAAGCCCAGTAGAACTGAAGCCAACGGACTTAACTTTTATCGAGTTTTCGCTCTAAGGCCTTNAATCGCTTGCTCATGTCATCAATATTCATGACCAAAGCCGCCGTTTTACGCCATGCTTTATTCGGCTGCAGTGGTATGCCCGAGGAGTATACACCAGGCTCGGTGATAGGACGCATAACCATCCCCATTCCCGTCACCGTAACTTTGTCACAAATTTCCATATGGCCATTTATCACACTGGCGCCGCCAATCATGCAGTAACGTCCGATTTTCAGACTTCCCGCCATGATAACGCCTCCGGCAACTGCGGTATTGTCGCCAATCACCACGTTGTGTGCAATCTGGCATTGGTTATCGATGATGACGCCGTTACCGATGATCGTGTCATCCAACGCGCCACGATCGATCGTCGTATTGGCGCCAATCTCGACGCGATCGCCAATAATGACCGTACCTAACTGAGGGATCTTCACCCAGTTGCCGCGATCGTTGGCATAACCGAAACCGTCCGAGCCGATGACCGCCCCTGACTGAATTAAGCACTGTTCGCCCAGAACGACATTGTGATAAATCGTGACATTGGCCCACAGACGGCTGCCCGCGCCGATGCGCGCATTCTTGCCGATGAAACAGTTAGCGCCGATTACGGCGCCGTCGCCCAGCTCAACGCCAGACTCAATCACCGCATTCGGGCCGATTGAGACGCCTTTACCCACGCGTGCGTCCGACGCAATCGTCGCCGCAGGTGAGATATCTTCGGCCGGCGCCGGCGTCGTATCCATCACCTGCGCCATACGCGCATAGGTTAGATAAGGGTTTTTCACCACCAAGGCGGCGGTATGACAGAAAGGTAAATCAGCTTCGGTCACCACGACGGCGGAAGCCTGAGTGGTTGCAAGGCGATCCCGATAGCGGCTGTCAGACAAGAACGTGATCTGACCTGACTGAGCAGAATGCATTGATGCGACAGCGGTGATGACGATATCGCCATCACCGTGCAACTGTGCATCCAACTGTTGTGCTAAAGCATCCAGTCGAATTGAAAACATCGAATTATTTAACCTGTTTCAGCACGTCGGCAGTAATGTCTTTCGCGTTGTCCGCATAAGCGACAGCGTTAGCATCGATGACGATATCGTAACCCTGTTTGCTGGCAACACTTTTCACAGCATCCTGAATACGGCTCAGGATTTTGTTACGTTCTTCCATCTGGCGACGACGGTTGTCCTGATCAAATGCCTGCGCTTTAGTAGAGAACTGTTCGCGCTGTGCCATGACGTCTTTTTCCATCTTGCTGCGTTCGCTGGCTTTCATCGTAGAGCCATCGCGCTGCAGTTTCTGCATTTTCTGCTGCAGACCACGTTCCATATTTTGAAGTTCTGACGCACGGCCACGGAACTCACTGTCCAGCTGCTTGGCGACGGTTTCGCGTTGCGGCAATTGCTGGAAGATGCTGGATACGTTTACCACTGCAATTTTATCAGCAGCCTGAACGCCCGCTGATGCAGCTAATGCCAGGCCAAGACCTGCGGCACACAACCACTTTTTCACTATAAACTCCTCACGCTAACCTATTTGTGTCTTAACACACTCGTATATGCACAACAGGCAGCGCTGTAACGCTCCATAAAGGCCGGCGTCCTCAACTCTGCCTGCCGTGCGGCTTGCCTGCATACGTTCTGCCGGCCTCAGATTACCAAGTCTTGCCTATATTGAACTGGAACTGCTCCGATTTATCCCCGTCGTATTTCTTGATCGGCTGGGCATAGGAGAAGACCAACGGCCCCAGCGGAGACATCCACTGCAGCGCAATACCACTCGATATACGGAAATTACCCGGCTTGCTGTAATCCGGTACACCCGCAGCAAGCGTCGCCGGGGTGTTTTCCCAATGGGTATCCCACACCGTACCACCATCGACAAACAAGGACGTACGCACGGAGTTCGCATATTTTTCGCTGATAAATGGCGTAGGCACAATTAGTTCGGCGCTCAGCACCATGACCGCGTTACCGCCCACCGCATCGTCAAGATTATCTTTGTCGATCGGACAACCGGCATAGGACGACTCCGTACCGTTACATTTGTAGTAAGCGGCTTTCGGGCCGATGGTGTTCGACTGGAAACCACGAACCGAGCTTGAACCACCGGCGTAGAAGTTGTCGTAGAACGGCATCTCCTTACCGCCCAGTCCATCGCCATAACCCAGACGAGAGCGGCCCATCAGCACCCAGTCACGATTCTCGCTCAGCGGCAGATAGCTGGTCGAGTCCAGAGTGACTTTATAATACTCGTTGTCAGACCCTGGGATTGTCACCTTACCGTTCAGCGTTACGCGGCTACCCGACGTCGGGAAATAACCCCGATCCAAGTTGTTATACGTCCAGCCCTGCGTCAGGAAGAAATCGTCGGCCGAGAAGTCCGCGCTGTCGGAACTGCCGGAGACGACATTCGGTTCAACGCCGGATTTATTAAGGTAGCGCCACATTGCGACCTGCGGTTCCATATCGGACAGGTCGTTGTGCACGTAGTCGAGACCCAAACGCAACGAGTTGTTCTCGTTGATCGGGAAGCCCAGGGTCGTACCCGCGCCGTAGCTGCGGTTGGTATAATCAGACAGATCGGCGTCGTACGCCTTGAAGTCGTTATAGAAAAGACGACCGCCCAGGCTCACGCCGTCTACCGTGAAGTAGGGGNCAGTCATCGACAGTTCTATATAGGTCTGGTAGTCGTTTTTCGTGCCGGTGATCCCGACAGAATTCCCCGTACCCAGCCAGTTGTCCTGCTGGACCCCGGCCTGGAAGCTCACGCCGCTCTCAGTACCAAAGCCGATACCGAAGTTAAGGCTACCGGTGTTACGTTCTTTCACCTTGTAGACCACATCGACCTGATCCGGCGTTCCGGGAACGCGCTGCGTTTCCGTATCGACGCTTTCAAAGTAACCGAGACGATTCAGACGCTCTTTACCCTGGTCGACCAGATCATTGCCGAGCCATCCACCTTCCATCTGACGCATCTCACGACGCAGCACGGAGTCTTTGGAGGTATCGTTGCCTTCAAAACGAATGCGACGAACGGAGAAGCGGTTACCCGCGTCCACGCTGATATTCAGGCGCACCGTCTTGTCGGCGTCATTGATTTCCGGCTGCGTGATGACGCGCGGATAGGCGTAACCATAGCGGCCCAGCAGTTTCTTAATGCTTTCTTCCATCCGGGTCACTTTCGTGCCGTTGTACAGCTCGCCCGGCTGGATTTTGGTTAACCCTTCGATTTCAGCGGAGTGCCCGGCCAGATTGCCGCGGACATCGACGCCCGAAAGTTTGTACTGATCGCCTTCCGTCAAGTTGATGGTGATATAGATGCCTTTTTTATCCGGCGTCAGACTCACCTGAGTGGAATCGATATTAAAGCGAGCATAGCCGCGATCAAGGTAGAAGCTGCGCAACGTTTCAAGATCGCCAGACAGTTTCTGCTTCTGATATTTGCGGTCGCCGACGAGGTTCCACCACGGCACCTCGTCGCGCAACTGGAAGCGTGAAATCAGCTCATCGCTGCTGAACGCTTTGTTGCCAACGATGTTGATCTGTTGGATTTTGGCGGAAACGCCTTCGGTAAAGACCAGCTTGAGATCGACACGATTACGCGGCAGCGGCGTGACCACGGCTTTCACCGTCGCACTGTATTTACCGACGCTGTAGTAAAAGTCTTCCAATCCCTTTTCGATGTTGGAAATCATCGTGCGGTCAAGCGCTTCCCCCACGCGAACACCGGAAGCTTCCAGGTTCTCTTTCAGCATGTCCTCTTTCACCGACTTGTTGCCGGAGAAAGTGATGCTGGCGATGGTGGGACGTTCTTTCACCTGAACGAGTAGCGTATTGCCATCACGCAGTACTCGAACATCTTCGAAGTTTCCGGTCGCAAATAAAGCACGGATAATATTCCCGATGTCTTCATCGCTAACGTTATCTCCAACACGGACTGGCATGCTGAGCAATGCCGCACCGACGGCAACCCGTTGCAGGCCCTCGAAATGAATGTCTTTCACTACGAATCCGTCTGCACCGTATACGGTGGCGCTACTGAACAGTAGCGACGCTAAGAGCAACTTTTTAATCGCCATCGTTGTTATGCGTTTTTCCTAACTTAATCCACACCTTAAAGGCGGGAGAAATCATTGAAAAGTGCGAGTCCCATTAACATCATCAGCAACACTGTGCCAATGCGATAACTAAAGTCCTGCACACGCTCGGAAACCGGCCCACCCTTCAGCTTTTCTATCGCCAGAAAGAGCAGGTGACCACCATCTAATACCGGCAGCGGGAACAGATTGATGATCCCCAGATTGACGCTTATCAGTGCCAAAAACATCAGGTAATAAATCAATCCATAATCAGCTGACATTCCTGCTCCCTGAGCGATGGATATCGGCCCACTCAGGTTATTCAGCTTAACGTCGCCAGCAATCAGTTTCCCTATCATGCCGACCGTCAACTTCATCAACTGCCACGTTTTGTCGGTGGCTTCGTAAACGGCGCTGAACGGCCCGTACTGACGAACAGTCTTGTACTCTTCAGGCAGCGGCGTAACACGTGGGATAACGCCGGCAAACCCTTCAATCTTATCTTTTCCTACCGTTTTGCTGTCAGGGGTCAGAGTGAGGGTTAACGTTTCCCCTTCCCGCTCGACCGACAACTCGACGCGCTCACCGGGATGTTCGCGGACGGCAATGACGAACTGTTGCCAGCGCGACANCAGCTGACCATCGACTTTAACGATCCTGTCCCCAGCTTGCAAACCCGCTTTTTCAGCAGCTGAATGGGGCTGAATTCCGGCCAACACCGCTTCAACCTGCGGCCCGCGGGGCACTATGCCCAAAGAAACCGCGGGATCCTGCTTGTCTGGTTCAAAACTCCAGCTGTGCAGATCCAGTTTTTTTTGTTCGATAAGGGAAGACCCCAGCGGGGCCGTGCCTATCGTCATCTCGGCATCGCCGATCTTGCCGATAAAAGCAAGACGAACACTGTCCCAATCAGGCGTTTCGATACCGTCGATTGACTTTAGTTCCATCCCAGGCGAAATTTGCGCCTGCGCGGCAATCGAATTGGGTAAAACTTCACCAACCACCGGACGCACGCCCGGAACACCCAAAATGAAGACCAGCCAATAGGCGAAAACGGCAAAGATGAAGTTGGCGATAGGACCCGCGCTGACAATGGCCGCGCGCTGCCAGACGGTCTTACGATCAAATGCCTGTTCGGCCAACTCTGGCGGAACATCCGCCACGCGGCCGTCGAGCATTTTCACATATCCGCCCAGTGGGACGAGTGCAATGACATATTCTGTGCCAAGACGATCGCGACGTCGCCATAGCGCCTTTCCGAAGCCGATAGAAAAACGCTCCACCCGGACGCCGCAGCGACGGGCGACCCAGAAGTGGCCGAATTCATGAACCGTTATCAGCACGCCTAGGGCGACGATGAATGCGGCCAGACTCCAGAGAATATTCATCATAAACAGGCTCTACCGATATCCCTAAACGACTTTGAACAGTAATAGCATCAGGCAGGAAAACACAGGCNCCGCCGCCGTAAGGCTATCAATGCGATCCATCACCCCGCCGTGACCGGGAATGAGATGACTACTGTCTTTAACGCCCGCTTCGCGTTTGAACATGCTTTCAGTCAGATCGCCCAATATGGAAGCCAGCACGGCGACAATCGAGCAAATCAGCAGGATATGACCCGAATTTGTCAGCGGCACAAAATGATTAAAAACTACGGAAATCAACGCAGAGCTTGCCAGCCCGCCGATCAGACCTTCCCAGGTTTTCCCAGGGGAGATTTTCGGCGCCAGCTTATGTCGGCCGAAGGCCTTACCGAAAGCGTAAGCGCCGCTGTCGGCGCCCCATACCAACAACATGACGTACAGCAACCACCAGGCGCCGGTAAATGAGTTGGCTTCGTAGCCCATCTGACGCAGCGTCACCATGCCCCAAAAGAACGGGATGATGGTCAATATACCGGCAACCAGCCGCAGTATGCGCGAATGCCGCCAGGCGAGAGCCGATGCGGGATAGGACAGCACCATCACCAACGCCACGCACCACCAGACGACAGAAGACCACAGCGACGCTGAGACCTGCACCACGTGCACCGAGCGTTGGTAAGCCGGTATCGTCAACATCATGACAGCCAGCAACAACCCAAAGAGCAACGCCAGCCAGATACGTTGACTGTATGAAACAAACCCAGCCAGCTGTCCCCACTCCCAGGCAGCCAGCATGCAAACGGCCAGCGTTACCAAAGAGAATCCCAGCAGCGGCAGGAAAAAGAGCGCGGCAATAACAGCAGGAATAAGAATTAAAGCAGTAATCAAGCGATACTTCAGCAAAAGGTCCCCCTAGGATGCAACGACATCGTTAGGCGTGGTTCCTCCGAAGCGACGCTCTCGTTGAGCAAAAGCATTCAGCGCNCCTTCAAAGACTTCTTCATCAAAATCGGGCCAGAGGACATCGGTGAAATACAACTCAGCATAGGCTATTTGCCACAATAAAAAGTTGCTGATGCGATGTTCTCCGCCCGTTCTTATTACTAAATCAACCGGCGCCTGCTCGTTAAGACAGGTGTACCGGCACAGGGTGGCTTCATCGATGGTATCGGGACGCAGCGCACCTTCCTGTACCTGCTCGGCGATTTGTCGGACTCCCTGAATGATATCCCAACGGCCGCCATAATTCGCAGCAATATTCAGGGTAAGACCGCTATTATTCGCAGTCAGCTCTTCCGAAAGACGGATTCGCTCCTGCAAACGTGAACTAAAGCGACTCGTGTCGCCAATAATGCGCAGCCGAACATTGTGTTTGTGCAAGCTTTTCACTTCGCTGTCCAGCGCTCGCATGAACAGCTGCATTAACGCCGACACCTCTTGCGCTGGACGACTCCAGTTTTCACTACTGAACGCATAAAGCGTTAAGGCGTTCAACTGATGACGGGCGGCGAAACTGACTGCCCGGCGAACGGATTTGACTCCCGCCTGATGGCCGAAAACGCGTAGTTTACCCCGCTGCTTTGCCCAACGTCCGTTACCATCCATGATGATGGCCACATGACGTGGACTGCATAACTGCTGGCTTTGGCTGCCTTGTTGATTTTTGGAGGGCATAGCGTGTACTGATTTCCTCAAGCAAGAATATCGATAGGTTCTTTCAGTCATCGGACCTGGCAGCGCAAAAAAAGCCGTGAACGTGCACAGCTTGTCGTTACCATTGGCTTATCGCGTAAACAGCCTACACCTAGCGGCGCAGACTATACCATTTCGAAACACCCGCCACAAACGGACACCCCGCCCAATCAGCGGTAGTGCTGCAGTTGCCGTCGTGCCTGTCCCCTTGCCCAGCGGTCGATTGCCAGCACATCATCCACACTGTCGGGTTCGGGCAGTACCAGTTGCTCCAGCACCTCCCGGTTGACCTGCGCGATATCCGTGAAATGGATAGCCGACTGCAAAAAAGCCTCGACGGCAACCTCATTGGCGGCATTCAACGCCGTTGTCGCCGCCTGTCCGTGATTACAGGCTTCTATCGCCAGCGTGAGACAAGGATAACGCTGATAATCCGGAGCCGAAAAGGTCAACGCGCCCAGTTGGCAAAAATCCAGCTTTGGCACCCCTGAGGCGACGCGAACCGGATAGGCCATCGCGTGCGCAATCGGCGTACGCATATCCGGAGATCCCAGCTGTGCCAGTACGCTGCCGTCCCGATAACGCACCATGGAATGAATGACCGACTGAGGGTGAATCACCACTTCCATCTGTTCATCCGAAGCGTTGAACAACCAGCGGGCTTCGATGTATTCCAGACCTTTGTTCATCATGGTCGCAGAATCCACGGAAATCTTACGCCCCATCGACNAATTGGGATGGGCGCAAGCCTGATCGGGCGTCATCGCCCTCAGGNCCGCCAGCGCGGTATCACGGAAAGGCCCACCTGAACCGGTAAGGACAATCTGTTCAACGCCGTAATCCATAAGGCCAGCGTACCCCAGCTGATGCTGAATTTGCTCAGGTAAACTCTGAAAAATAGCATTATGTTCGCTGTCGATAGGCAGTAGTTGGGCTCGGTTAGCCGCAACTTCACGCATAAACAGGTGACCGCAAGTGACAAGCGATTCTTTATTCGCCAATAGTACCTGCTTACCTGCGCGAATTGCCGCCAACGTCGGCAACAGTCCAGCCGCGCCTACAATGGCCGCCATAACCTGGTCGACGCCGTCCAGCTTGGCCAGCTCGCAGGCACCCTGCTCTCCGCATAGCACCTCAGTTTTACAGCCCTGTTCTTTCAACTGCCGACGCAATTCGCCTGCGCTGTCTTCATCCGCCATCGCAGCAAATTCAGGGCGAAATTCCAGACATTGTTCCACCATTCGCGGCACATTCCGCCCGGCGACCAGCGCTTTGACCGAAAAGTCGTTCGGATTCGCCCTGACCACAGCCAGCGTACTCACGCCGATCGAACCCGTTGAACCCAAAATTGTCAGCTTCTTCATAGGAATGCTCTAATACGTACAGCGGTTGATTGTCAGATGTGGCAGCAGGCGGGAGTTCGACTCTTCCATTGCTGTCGGCAATGCCGGTTGAACCGGTATGAATACCGCCAAACCTGAATCAAGGAAGTGTAAAAAATAAAGCGCCGCGAGAGGGAAGGATAAACCTTCACCTACTGGCGGCGCTGTCCTGACTGATGGATTTAGAAATCCATCAGCTCTTTTTCTTTGTCAGCCAGCGCGGCATCGATTTTCTTGATAAAGCTGTCGGTCAGCTTTTGAATATCGTCCTGAGCACGGCGTTCTTCGTCTTCGCTGATGGTTTTGTCTTTCAGTTGCGCCTTCAGCTTGTCGTTCGCGTCACGGCGCACGTTACGGACGGAGACTCGCCCCTGCTCGGCTTCGCCGCGGACCACTTTGATCAGATCTTTACGGCGTTCTTCGGTCAGCGCAGGCAGCGGTACACGAATGACCGTACCCGCGGACATCGGGTTCAGACCGAGATCGGACGCCATGATTGCTTTTTCCACAGCCGCGCTCAGGGAGCGGTCGAAGACCGTCACCGCCAGCGTACGGGCATCTTCCGCAACCACGTTGGCGACCTGACGCAGCGGCGTTGCGCTACCGTAATATTCCACATGAATACCGTCCAGCAGGCTGGGAGAAGCCCGTCCGGTACGGACTTTGCTGATTTGGTTTTTGAAAACCTCTACGCATTTTTCCATGCGCGTATCAGCATCTTTTCTGATTTCATTAATCACGTTGTGAACCCTTGAAAACTGGTTGCCTGTCAGATCACGCCTTAACATGATCCAGNGAATAATTGATGCCTGCCGTAGCGGGCAGCGATAGCGCTATCTTGTATCGCCGAAGCAGGATATTACCCTACTTTGACGTTAGCCGTTATTACTGATCAGCGTGCCTTCTTTTTCACCCATCACCACACGACGCAGCGCGCCGGGCTTGTTCATATTGAACACGCGAATCGGCAGGTTGTGGTCTCGCGCCAGCGTAAATGCGGCCAGATCCATGACCTTCAGCTCACGTTCCAGCACATCCTGGTAGTCCAGCGTTTCGTACAAGGTCGCATTCGGATCTTTTACCGGATCGGCTGAGTAAACGCCATCGACTTTAGTCGCCTTCAAGACCACGTCGGCTTCGATCTCAATGCCGCGCAAACATGCTGCGGAGTCTGTGGTGAAGAAAGGGTTGCCGGTGCCGGCCGAGAAAATCACGACGCGGTTGTTGCGCAGCAGGCTGATAGCCTCCGCCCAACTGTAGTTATCGCACACGCCGTTCAGCGGGATCGCCGACATCAGTCGGGCATTGACGTATGCGCGGTGCAAGGCATCACGCATCGCCAGACCGTTCATTACCGTCGCCAGCATCCCCATATGGTCGCCCACAACACGGTTCATTCCCGCCTTGGCAAGCCCAGCGCCGCGGAACAGGTTGCCGCCGCCGATAACCACACCGACCTGAATGCCCAGCTCCACCAGTTCTTTCACTTCCTGAGCCATGCGATCCAGAATGCTAGCATCAATACCGAAACCGTCCGCGCCTTGCAGGGCTTCGCCGCTCAGTTTGAGCAGGATACGTTGATATACGGGTTTTGCGTTGGTTGCCATGGTGTTTTGTCCTAACAGGCTGTCGTCGTATTGGGGATGGTTACACTGCTTACACCCGGTTTCGCAGAATAGCGAGTTACCCGATGTCATGAACTCTTTTGGCTGGATAAAAAGGAACCGCCAACCGGCGGCTCCTCTTTTTTCTTAAGACTGCTTGCTCATTGCTGCAACTTCAGCAGCAAAGTCAACTTCAGCTTTCTCGATACCTTCACCGACTTCATAACGAATGAAGCTGGTGACGTCTGCATTGTGCTCTTTCAGCAGCTGGCCGACGGTTTTGCTCGGGTCCATCACGAAGTGCTGGCCGGACAGAGAGATTTCGCCGGTGAATTTACGCATACGGCCTTCGACCATTTTTTCTGCGATTTCACGCGGTTTGCCGGACTGCATGGCGATATCCAGCTGGATCTGGTGCTCGCGGGCAACAACGTCAGCCGGAACATCTTCAGCCTTCACGTATTCAGGCTTGCTGGCGGCGATGTGCATGGCGATATGCTTGATCAGCTCTTCGTCTGCGCCCGTCGCGGCAACCATAACGCCGATGCGCGCGCCGTGCAGGTAAGAACCCAGCGCGTCGCCGGACAGTACGGAGATACGACGGATGTTGATGTTTTCGCCGATTTTAGCCACCAGCGCAGTACGCTGATCTTCAAATTTGGCTTTCAGCGCTTCGACGTCGGTAATGCGATCGTTCAGAGCAGCGGTAGCGACTTCTTCACCGAACGCTTTGAAACCGGCATCTTTGGCAACAAAGTCAGTTTCACAGTTCAGTTCAGCGATGACGCCGTATTTGCCGTCTGCAGAAATCTTGGTCAGGATGATGCCTTCAGCAGCAACACGACCCGCTTTCTTGGCAGCTTTAGCCTGGCCGGATTTACGCATGTTGTCGATGGCCAGCTCAATGTCGCCATTCGCTTCAACCAGCGCTTTTTTACATTCCATCATGCCTGCGCCAGTACGTTCGCGCAGTTCTTTTACCAGGGCAGCGGTAATTTCAGCCATTATCTTTTCCTCGTTATCTCATGGGGGAGATAAGTAAAAGGGGGCCTTTACAGGCCCCCTAACCAACATATATCAATACCTGGTTAATAAGGGCTCGATAGAGCCAGCCTTATTATTCAGCTTCGACGAAGCTCTCTTCAGCCTGCTCAACCAGGTCCTGAGAACGGCCTTCGCGCACTGCTGCGGCAACGGCATTCAGGTACAGGCTAACGGCGCGGATGGCGTCATCGTTACCAGGGATAATGTAGTCAACGCCATCGGGATCGGAGTTGGTATCAACGATAGAGAATACCGGGATCCCCAGGTTGTTAGCTTCTTTGATCGCAATGTGTTCATGATCGGCGTCGATCACGAACAGCGCGTCAGGCAGACCGCCCATGTCTTTGATACCGCCCAGGCTGTTTTCCAGCTTGTCCAGTTCACGAGTACGAACCAGGGCTTCTTTCTTGGTCAGCTTATCGAAAGTGCCGTCCTGAGACTGCGTTTCCAGATCTTTCAAACGTTTGATGGACTGACGAACGGTTTTCCAGTTGGTCAGCATGCCGCCCAGCCAGCGATGGTTCACGAAGAACTGATCGCAGTTGGTAGCAGCTTCTTTTATCGCTTCGCTTGCTGCGCGTTTGGTACCAACGAACAGGATTTTACCTTTGCGAGAAGAGATTTTGCTCAGCTCAGCCAGTGCGTCGTTGAACATCGGTACGGTTTTTTCAAGGTTGATGATGTGAACTTTGTTACGAGCACCGAAGATGAACGGCTTCATTTTCGGGTTCCAGTAACGGGTCTGGTGACCAAAGTGTACGCCAGCCTTGAGCATGTCGCGCATGGAAACAGTTGCCATGATTACCTCTATAAATTAAGTATGGGGTTATGCCTCCACGTGTCCCATTATGCCGACCCCGCAGCATGCTGCAGAGCACCCCGGCAAATGTGCCGACACGTGTGTGTTATTTACACATAGTGAGTATTTAGTCACCCGATGGCGAGATCAAAGTTTAGCGTTCAAAGCTCGATCGCAACCCAGCCGGATCACCGGCGCGCTTTATACCATAAACTCCCCATCGACACCAACTTTACTTGCGCTTTCGCGCCCCCGCGCCAATGATGATTTGGCAGTCCTTTGCAGGGCTGATACCATAAGTCACTCTTTGCTGACCCTATTTTCGTTAGGAACATTTACACCTGCGGACACACTCAATGGCTATTTCTATTAAAACTCCGGAAGATATTGAAAAAATGCGCGTAGCTGGACGACTGGCGGCTGAAGTGCTTGAAATCATCGAGCCTCACGTCGTACCGGGAGTCACTACGGGTGAACTAGATCGCATTTGTCACGATCACATCACCAACAAGCAGCATGCGATTTCAGCCTGTCTGGGTTACCACGGCTTCCCCAAGTCAGTGTGCATTTCCATCAATGAAGTCATCTGCCACGGCATTCCTTCCGATGAGAAACATCTCAAAGACGGCGACATCGTCAATATCGATGTGACTGTTATCAAGGATGGTTTCCACGGCGATACCTCCAAAATGTTCATCGTTGGCAAACCCACGATTCTGGGCGAGCGTCTGTGCCGCGTCACGCAAGACAGCCTGTATCTGGGAATCAAAATGGTAAAACCCGGTATTCGTCTGCGTTCGATCGGCAAAGCTATTCAGCAGTTTGTTGAGGCACAGGATTTCTCCGTGGTGCGCGAGTATTGTGGACACGGTATCGGCACTGGCTTCCACGAGGAACCGCAGGTTCTGCATTATGATGCAGACGATGGCGGCGTCGTACTGAAGCCCGGCATGGCGTTCACCATTGAACCCATGGTTAATGCCGGCGATTTCCGCATTCGCACCATGAAAGACGGTTGGACGGTGAAAACCAAAGATCGCAGCTTGTCGGCGCAATACGAGCATACTATTGTGGTGACCGAGGACGGATGCGAAATAATGACGTTGCGTAAGGATGACACCATCCCAAAAATCATCACGCATCAGGAATAAACCGCTGCCGGCAATCGCCGGCTTTTTTATGGGCGCCGTACATGAACGAAATCGATCAGGACCTGCCGCATATCTCCCCCGGGACGCCGACGACGGTCCGCCCCGCCCCCCAATCTCCGTTGACCTTCAGCGACGACATACTGGAACGCCAGACGCTAAAGCAGCATCTTGAACAGTTCCAGATATGGCTGACGGATGAGTTTAAGTCGGGCGTCAGCGCGGAAACCTTGATCGACGCCCGTACACAGTTCATCGACCGCCTGCTGCAACGGCTGTGGCATTTCTACCAATTGGACAGCGCAGAGCAGACGGCCTTGGTCGCCGTCGGCGGCTACGGACGCGGAGAACTGCATCCGCTTTCCGATATCGACCTGCTCGTTCTGAGCCGTGACGGATTTGACGATGCACAGTCACAGGCCGTCAGCCAGTTGATCACCCTGCTTTGGGATCTCCGTCTGGAGGTGGGGCACAGCGTACGAACGCTGGATGAATGCCTGGAGGAGGGTCGGGCAGATATTTCCGTCGCGACCAACCTAATCGAATCCCGCATGATCTGCGGCGACGTCGCCCTGTTTCTTTCGTTGCAGAAGCACATATTCAGCGACGACTTCTGGCCATCGGCTGCATTCTTCGCCGCCAAGGTCGCTGAACAGCGCGAACGTCATCAGCGCTATCACGGCACCAGCTACAATCTCGAACCGGATATCAAAAGCAGCCCCGGCGGCCTACGCGATATTCACACACTNCTTTGGGTGGCGCGGCGCCACTTCGGCGCAACGTCCCTGAATGAAATGGTCGGCTTCGGGTTCCTGACGGAGGCCGAGCGGAACGAACTTAACGAATGCCAAAGCATGCTGTGGCGCATCCGTTTCGCCCTGCATTCGCTGCTGAGCCGCTACGATAACCGATTGCTGTTTGACCGCCAGCTTAACGTGGCGCAACTGCTGCAATATCAGGGGGAGGGAAACGCGCCCGTCGAACGTATGATGAAAGACTTCTTTCGCGTCACGCGACGGGTTTACGAGCTTAATCAGATGCTGCTCCAGCTGTTCGATGAGGCCATTCTGGCGCTCGATCCGCATGAAAAACCACGCATGCTGGATGAAGAATTCCAGCTACGCGGCACACTGATCGATCTGCAGGACGAAACTCTGTTCGACCGCAAGCCTGAAGCCATCATGCGCATGTTCTATGCCATGGTGCGCCACCCGGAGATCAGCGGTATCTACTCCACCACCCTGCGTCGACTGCGCTACGCCCGTCGTCACCTCGCCAGCCCGTTATGCACCATCCCGGAAGCCCGCAGCCTGTTCATGAACATTCTGCGCCATCCGCGCGCGGTCAGTCAGGCGCTGTTGCCAATGCACCGGCATAGCGTGCTATGGGCATACATGCCGCAGTGGAGCAATATCGTCGGCCAGATGCAGTTCGATCTGTTCCACGCTTATACGGTGGACGAACATACGATTCGCGTCTTGCTCAAGCTGGAAAGCTTTGCCGATGAATCCACGCTGGAAGAACATCCGTTGTGCGTCAAACTTTACCCCCGTCTGCCGCAGCCCGAGCTGCTGTTGCTGGCCGCGCTGTTCCACGACATCGCCAAGGGCCGCGGCGGCGACCACTCGGAGCTGGGCGCGAAAGATGCGCTGGAGTTCGCCGCCTTGCACGGCTTGAACCTGCGCGAAGCACAGCTGGTTTCCTGGCTAGTACGGTGTCATCTGATGATGTCGGTCACCGCCCAGCGCCGCGATATTCAGGATCCGGCGGTCATTCAGCAGTTCGCCGAGGAGGTGCAGAGCGAAACTCGGTTGCGCTACCTGATTAATTTGACCGTCGCCGATATCTGCGCCACTAACGAAACGCTGTGGAATAGCTGGAAACAAAGTCTGTTGCACGAGTTGTACTTCGCTACCGAGAAACAGCTGCGACGCGGCATGCAACACTCGCCCGATCTTCGGAAACGGGTACGGCATCATCGACAGCAGGCGCTGGCGCTGTTGCGTATGGACAACATCGACGAAACTGCGCTGAATGATATTTGGAGCCGCTGCCGCGCCGACTATTTCCTGCGTCACACGCCCAATCAGCTGGCCTGGCATGCCCTCCACCTGGTGAGTCACGATCCCAGCAAACCGCTGGTGCTCATCGGCGATGACACCACACGCGGCGGCACGGAAATCTTTATCTGGAGTCCCGATCGCCCCTATCTGTTCGCCACCGTCGCAGGCGAGCTGGATCGCCGTAATCTGAACGTTCATGACGCTCAGATTTTTACCAGCCGTGACGGCATGGCGATGGATACCTTTATCGTGCTGGAGCCGGATGGCTCCCCGGTAGCGCAGGATCGTCACGGCATGATTCGTCTTGCGATTGAGCAGGCGCTAACGCTGAAGGATTACCACACTCCCCGCATTCGCCGCACATCGTCCAAGCTTCGCCATTTCAGCGTCGAGACCGAAGTCAGCTTTCTGCCGACGACGCATACCGATCGCCGCAGTTACATGGAGTTGGTCGCCCTTGATCAACCCGGCCTGTTGGCTCAGGTCGGCGAGGTCTTCGCCGAACTTCGCATATCGCTGCACGGCGCTCGTATTTCCACCATCGGCGAACGCGTAGAGGATTTATTTATTCTGGCGGACAACGATCGGCGGGCGTTAAGCCCTGAATTGCAGCTTAAATTGCAACAACGGTTGACAGAGGCCCTTAACCCAAACGATAAAGTAGGCTTGTGTTAATTAATTATTACCTTGGTAATCACGAGATAGAGAGTCAGGATGCAGCAATTACAAAACGTCATCGAAACAGCCTTCGAACGCCGCGCAGAAATTACGCCGGCAAATGCAGACACCGTCACGCGTGAAGCGGTCAATCAGGCCATCAACCTGCTGGACAGCGGTGCGCTGCGCGTCGCAGAGAAAATCGACGGTCAGTGGGTCACTCATCAGTGGCTGAAGAAAGCCGTACTGCTTTCCTTCCGTATCAATGAAAACCGCATCATCGATGGCAACGAAACGCGTTACTACGATAAAGTGCCGATGAAATTCGCCGACTACGACGAAGCACGCTTCCAGCGTGAGGGCTTCCGTGTCGCGCCGCCTGCCAGCGTACGTCAGGGCGCCTTTATCGCGCGGAATACCGTCCTGATGCCTTCCTACGTCAACATCGGCGCTTATGTCGATGAAGGCACGATGGTCGATACCTGGGTCACCGTGGGTTCCTGCGCGCAGATCGGTAAAAACGTCCACCTGTCCGGCGGCGTCGGCATCGGCGGCGTTCTGGAACCGCTGCAGGCCAACCCGACCATCATTGAAGACAACTGCTTCATCGGCGCACGTTCCGAAGTGGTTGAAGGCGTGATCGTTGAAGAAGGTTCCGTCATTTCAATGGGCGTGTTCATCAGCCAAAGCACCCGCATTTATGACCGCGAAACCGGCGAAGTCCACTTCGGTCGCGTACCGGCAGGCTCCGTCGTCGTTTCCGGCAACATGCCTTCCAAAGATGGCAGCCACAGCCTGTACTGTGCCGTCATCGTCAAGAAAGTTGATGCGAAAACCCGCGGTAAAGTGGGCATCAACGAGCTGCTGCGCACCATCGACTGATCTATCTACATTTGGGGGGNGAAATGACCCGCCATTTTTATGACCAGTCGGAGCACAGCAAATATGGACCCGCTGCATTGCACAAAATGTAGCATGGCTTAGAACTGGAAGAGGTGATGCTATGTATGACAATCTGAAGAGCCTCGGGATCAGCAACCCGGAAGATATCGACCGTTATAGCCTGCGACAAGAAGCCAGCAATGACATTCTGAAAATCTATTTCCGCAAGGATAAAGGCGAGTTTTTCGCCAAAAGCGTGAAATTCAAATATCCCCGTCAACGCAAAACCATTGCGGCGGATAATGCGGGTCAGGGCTTCCGGGAAATTAACGAAATCAGTCCCAATCTCCGCTATGTCGTCGATGAGCTAGATCAGATCTGTCAGCGCGAACAGATCGAAGTCGACCTGAAACGCAAAATTCTGGCCGACTTACGCCATCTGGAAAGCGTCGTCACCAACAAAATTAGCGAGATTGAGTCCGATTTGGAAAAGCTGACCAAAAACCGGTAAAGCGTCTATCCACTCATTTCCTTGCGCTATGCAGCAAAACGGGGCCGAAGCCCCGTTTTTTTGCGCTGATGTTGCGCCACTTCTCTAAAGGTCAAGATTAGGCGCGGCTTTCCACCAGGTCGGCCCACGTTTCAACCCATGCACAGGACACCACTTCCGGTTCCGGCTGCTCTGTCGCATCGATCTCCAGCCTTTCGCCGATTCGCTCCGCCCCCAGCTCTTGCAGCAAGGCATCGAATTGACGACCGCCGCCGCAGTAGACGTCATAGCTGCTGTCGCCCAGCGCAATCAGGCCGTAGCCCATCAGGGGTAAAGGCCCACAGGTGTCGCTTAGCGCGGTGTACAAAGAGACGATAGACTCAGGCAGTTCACCCTGCCCTGTCGTGGAAGTCACCACCAGCACTTGCTGCTCACGATAGGTCAGCCAGTCTTCCAACGAGCCGCCCTCGAAAATCTTCACTTCATGCCCGCGCTCTCTGAGAATATTTTCCGCTTCTTCAGCGACCAACAACGCGTTACCGTAAACAGTGCCAACAAAAATACCGATCTGCGCCATGACGCAATTCCCTCAATCAGACAGATTAACCCCGCTATCCTGACCTCAGGTCGCGGGAAACTCAACCCTTTCAAAATCAGGGAGAATACCCTCCCAACCGAACTGCGACATCACGCTCTGCCAGGTTTCATCCCAGCGCGCTTTAATCTCCAGCGTCTCACCTGTTACAGGGTGAGCGAGCGACAAACAGCTGGCATGCAGCATCATCCGCTGACAGCCAAAATGAGAAGCCATACCGCGATTCTGCTTGAGATCGCCATGCGTGCTGTCGCCAATGATGGGGTGATGAATGTGACTCATGTGCCGTCGTAGCTGATGCTTACGCCCATTTTCCGGCTGCAGTTCCATCAATGTGTAGCGAGACGTGGGATAACGGCCGATGGCGACCGGCATCTCCGCCTGCGCTAACGCGCGATAATGGCTGACCGCAGGCTGTGGCCCCTTATCGGGATTGGCGAATTTGTCCGCAATCTTGTCCAGCTCTTCCGTTAAAGCATAGTCAATGGTATCAGAATCAAAAACGTGTCCGCGTACCACGGCATGATAGGTTTTCTTCAGGTCATGCTGTTCAAACAACGTGGACAGTTGACGAGCGACCTCGCTGGATAACGCCAGCAGCAGAACGCCGGAAGTCGGCCGGTCAAGACGATGCACGGTGTAGACATGCTGGCCAATCTGGTCGCGCACCGTCTGCATGACCACCACTTTCTCTTTGCGGTCGAGCCAACTGCGGTGTACCAACCAGCCGGGCGGCTTATTGACCGCCACCAGATACTCATCCTGATAGAGAATGTCTAACATCGGTTTATTTTCCAAAGAAACCATCCAGCTCGCGCAGCGCGTTAAGCAGAAGCCGNAGTTCCTCTTCGCGTCCTTCAAAAGCCATTTCGAAGTAGGGATGAATTGCAAANCGCTCAGGCAATGGCGCACCACTATCCAGTAGCGCATGCATACGCGGCAACAGAACCCACTGCAGCCACTGTTGGGCTTCCATCGTATCCACGCAGAAAGGCTCGGCGCTTGAGAAGGCCTCTGCCTCCGGCGGCTTGCTCTGCCACAATTCACTTTCTCTCAGGGCATGCTCAACAGCCAACAGGGCTTGCCGAAGCTGAATTTCTTCACTCATACAGAATCTCAAACAGGCTAACAGTAGGGCGGCAAAGGATAACATCGATGCCGCGCGGTGGCATCCTGCGAAATACCTTCACGTCGAGATGTCGCCGGAACAAAAAATGGGGGTANTGATTGCTCAGTACCCCCGATTCGTTTTATAGCAATCCCGCTACACGGTTGCTTCCCTGCTCATCCTTGAAAACTTTTCCTTGGTGGTCATCCCGACCCGCAATTCCCTCGCTGGCGNTCCCTCTTTCTTCCTTGACTGCCGTTCCCTCACGATCTTCCTGATCTCGTTCCCTTTAGGCTCCTGCCCCACCAGCATGTCCAAGCCGGCTCCCATTCTCCATCATGGAGGTGTCCGTGCTTTCATCCTGAAAACATTTCATCCTGAAGCATTTCGGCTGGAGCGGACGCGTAATCATTAAACAACGATATTACATCGTCCTGTTACCATGTTGCCTGGCGAATAATAAGATGTATTAATTAAAGCGAATCGGCAAGCCCCTAATTCAGGGCAACATACCTTCCACCCGGCCATTTTCAATGCCATGAAATTTAACTTATTGAAAAATAATGGTTAATCGTTATTTTCACACTATATTAATATAAAATATAAGCGATAACCTACAGCCATTGTGAGATATTTCTCACACACTGAAAAGCGAAACACGCTTCAGTAATATTGAATCAATGGCTGAAGCTTATATAAAAACTCCGATAATGTCGCGGCAAGTACACGCCTTTTCTGCGTTCCAAACTCTTCCAGGATGACTTCCCCGCTCACGTTGCACAGCGAAATCAACGTCATTTCCGACGCCGTCGTCGCCAAAAACAGCGTCGGTGGCAGCTTTCGCCGCTTCTGCGTCACCAGATGACCGATCAGGNTTTCCTGCATACGGATAAGATCCTCATCGCTCCATGCCTGTAACACTGTGCAATGAATTTCGTCGAAGTGGGCTTCCATATCTCCGGCATACTGACTGGTATAGAACGCATGCGCATCGGGATGTAGTTGGATATCCAGCGCGCGTTCGACGCCATCCAGACGTTGGTGAGCCCCGCCTGACTGTGGCAACCACTGCACCTGTCCGTCGTGCGTAGCGACGATACAGGGCGAGGGAATGCCATACAGCGCTTCAGAGGCGGGCGGATGCCCCGCATGCTCCTGCCAACGACTCACATAGCGCTGGGTAAAATCGGTTAACGCTTGCAGCACCTGTTGATCCATCATTCTTCTTTACTCTACCGGTCGGGTTACACTACCTCGCATTGTAACCTGAGAGTGCGGCCGATCGTCGATAACATCACGGCCAAAATGCGCAACGCCCCGCAGTGTGGACGTCACGGCGCTGTCGAAGATTGGCAAAATGATTAGCGCACGTTAAGGTGAAGAAGCGAGTCAAAAAGTCCGATCAAAGAACCGACGTCATACCCTACGTATCAAGGAGCAAAATTGATTACACATATCAGCCCGCTCGGGTCTATGGATTTGCTGTCGCAGTTGGAAGTAGACAGGCTCAAAAGTAGCGCCAGCAGCGACCTTTACCGCTTATTTCGTAACTGTTCGCTGGCCGTATTGAACTCCGGCAGCCAGACGGACAACAGTAAAGAATTACTCTCCCGTTTCGAGAGTTTCGACATCAACGTGCTGCGGCGTGAACGCGGCGTGAAGCTTGAATTGGTTAACCCGCCTGAAGATGCATTTGTGGATGGCCAGCTGATCCGTTCGTTGCAGGCTAACCTGTTCGCCGTCCTGCGCGACATTCTGTTCGTCAACGGTCAAATCACGCAAACAGGTCAATTTCAAAACCTTGACCTGGAGAATTCGACGCATATCACCAACATCGTCTTTTCCATTCTGCGCAATGCGCGCGCGCTGCACGTGGGCGAAGAGCCGAACATGGTCGTTTGCTGGGGCGGTCACTCCATCAACGAAAAAGAGTATCTGTACGCCCGCCGGGTGGGCAGCCAGCTGGGGCTGCGCGAGCTAAATATCTGCACCGGCTGCGGACCCGGCGCGATGGAAGCGCCCATGAAGGGCGCAGCCGTCGGCCATGCGCAACAGCGCTACAAAGACGGCCGTTTCATCGGCATGACGGAGCCTTCAATCATCGCTGCCGAGCCACCCAATCCGCTGGTCAACGAACTGATCATCATGCCGGATATTGAAAAACGGCTGGAAGCCTTTGTCCGCATCGGCCATGGGATCATTATTTTCCCGGGCGGCGTCGGCACGGCAGAAGAGTTCCTGTACCTGCTGGGGATCATGATGGATCCTGCCAACAGCGAACAGGTGCTGCCGATCATCCTCACGGGTCCGGAAGAGAGTGCGGACTATTTCCGGGTGCTTGACGAATTCATCGTCAGTACGCTGGGACGTCAGGCCCGCCGCTACTACAGCATCATCATCAATGATGCCGCTGAAGTCGCACGCGAGATGAAGAAGTCGATGCCGCTGGTAAAAGAGCATCGCCGTCATACCGGCGACGCCTATAGCTTCAACTGGTCGCTGCGCATCGCTCCCGACTTGCAGATACCTTTCGTACCCACACATGAAAATATGGCGAATCTGCATCTGCACCCCGACCAGCCGACCGAGCAACTTGCCGCCGCGCTGCGCAAGGCGTTCTCCGGCATCGTGGCGGGCAACGTCAAAGAAGGCGGTATTCTGGCCATCGAACAATTTGGACCCTATAAGCTCGACGGCAATGCGGAAATCATGAAAAACATGGACCGTCTGCTTCAGGGCTTTGTCGCGCAACAGCGTATGAAGCTCCCGGGCAGCGCCTACATCCCCTGTTATGAAATTTTGACCTGACAAGACGTCCGCTCTGCCGCTTTCCAGGACTCCTTCGGATGGCGGCAGAGCGCTTTATTCGCGGAGACGAATCATGCCCTTACATCTTTTGATTGTGGATGCGCTGAACCTCATCAGGCGCATCCATGCCGTACAGGGCTCTCCCTGTTTACCTGCCTGTCAGCATGCCCTGAATCTGCTGTTGCAACACAGCCGACCGACCCATGCCGTCGCCGTCTTCGACGACGAGCAGAGAGCATCCAGTTGGCGGCACCAGCTTTTACCCGATTATAAAGCCGGGCGTCCTCCGATGCCGGACTCGCTTCATCAGGAGTTACCGCAAATCAAAGCGGCTTTCCGGGAGCTGGGCGTCGAAAGCTGGCACTCCCCCGGAGACGAAGCGGATGACTTAGCCGCGACCCTGGCCTGCAAGGTTGCCGCGCTGGGCCACCAGGCTACGATAGTGTCAACGGACAAGGGATATTGTCAGCTGCTGGCGCCGACGATTCAGATTCGGGATTACTTTCAAAAACGCTGGCTGGATGTGCCCTTTATCCGCCAGGAATTCGGCGTCGCCCCGCAACAACTCCCTGACTATTGGGGATTGGCGGGAATCAGCAGCAGCAAAATCCCCGGCGTCAGCGGCATCGGCGCAAAAACCGCAGCACAGCTTCTGCAACAAGCGGGATCGTTGGAACAACTTTATCAGCAGTTGGAGCAACTGCCGGAGAAGTGGCGTAAAAAGCTGGAACCGCAGCGGGAAGCGGCCTGGATTTGCCGCCAGGTCGCCACGCTGAAAACCGATCTCACGCTGAACGGCAATTTGCAGCAGCTGCGGCTGACATCGACGGCGGGCTAGTACGCCCGCCGCCCTCTCTTAACGCTCGTCGCGACGGCCGGGTATCGCGGCCCATATACGTCGGGCGTGGATCGTGATTTCCTCACGATCGTGATAGAGCTGTTTGGCATGAGCTTCCGCGTTAATACCGTTTTCATGCAAACGTTCCATCAACAGCTCCAGATTTTGATTCACTTCCTCGTAGCGCTTTTTCATCGGCAGCTTGAGGTTGAAAATCACTTCACGGCACCAGCCTTTCACCAGCCAGTCTGCCATCAGGTTCGTGACCTTGGCAGGTTTCTCTACCATGTCGCACACCAGCCAGTAAACGTTGTTGCGCGGCGGTTCGAACCGGAAACCGTCCGCCTGATGGTGAATCACCTGGCCGGTATCCATCAGGCTCTGCGCCATCAGCCCGTTATCCACCGCGTGAACCATCATGCTGCGCTTGACCAGCTGATAGGTCCAGCCGCCGGGACAGGCGCCTAAATCCACCGCATACATACCGCTGCCCAACCGCTCTTCCCATTCGTCCGCCGGGATAAATACGTGAAAAGCTTCTTCCAGTTTGAGGGTGGAGCGGCTCGGCGCATCCGCGGGAAACTTAAGCCGCGGGATCCCCATGTAGAACGGAGAGTTGTTGTTGCTGTAGGAGTAACCGACATAGCAGCAGCCGGGCGCGATAAACAGCACGTGAATCACCGGGCGACCGGGCTTTTCCTGCGGTGACAAGATCTTACTTTCACGCAACGCCGCGCGCAGCGGCACGGTGAACTTGCGGCAGAACTTCATCAGTTCCTTGCTTTCATTGGTATCCGGCACCTCGACGCGCAGCTCTCCCGCTCGTTCCAGCACGCCGGTCAGCATGCCGACGATCGGCGAGATGCGATCTTCCTGCGGCAGATCGCGCAAAAGCTCGCCGCACACCATCATCTGTCGGGCGAAGATCAGGCTCTTGAACGGTAATTCCTTGATCAGGCGATCGGCATCTTCATATTGATAGCACTCGAAAATGACGTAGCCGCTGTTATCCTTGACCCGCACGAAGCCGTAAACGTTATACTGCGCGGCTTTATCGGTAATTTCCGCCGCACACTCTTTTTCAAAGCCGGGACGGCAGTACAAAATGACTTTATTCATGCGAGTCAGCCTTTCTTTTCTGGCGCAGAGCGCCTATCAACAACAATAACCAGCCGCCCAGGAAGCAAAAGCCGCCCACCGGCGTAACATAAGCCCACATCCGCAGCTGGGACAGCGCCAGACAGTACAAGCTGCCGCTAAACAGCACGGTTCCCAGCCCCAGGAGCGCCGCGCTCCAGTAAAACCACACGTTGGCTCGTTGGTTCATAGCCACACTCAACGCCAGGAGCGCCAGCGTGTGGACAGCCTGATACTGCAGCCCGGTGTGGAGCCAATCCAGTTCGGCCCCGCCGAGCGTACGGCTTAAGACATGAGCGCCGAACGCGCCTAATGCGACATATATAAATCCACTGATGGCCGCAAAGATCAGCATGAAACGGCTATTCATCATCGTTATCCATTTTCTTTTGAGGTAAACAAAGTGCTTGAATCCCGAAGATTCAGCGCGAGCCGCTGTCGTAGCGGAAGCGGAATTTCTCCTGTTCGCTCGCCGCGCGCGCCAGTATCCACTGGCGAAAGGCGGCTATTTTACCCAGTTCTGCCTGACTGTCATGACATACCAGATAAAAAGCGTTTTTACTGACCAGCACATCGTTGAACGGACAGACCAATCTGCCCGCTTCAATTTCCGTCTGCGCCATTACATTATTAGCTAGCGCGATCCCCTGACCGTGTATTGCCGCCTGTAACACCATTGCGCTATGGCTGAAGATCGGCCCTTGTTGAACGTTGATCTGCTGAACGCCCAATTGCCGCGTATAAGTCAGCCAGTCACGACGGGAAGCATCATGCAATAAAGTATGGCGAACCAAATCCGCCGGCACATTTAGCGCATGCTCTCCGGTCAGCAGTTGAGGGGCGCAAACGGGCAGTAAATACTCGGCGTAGAGTTTCTCCACCCTCAGTCCCGGCCAGTTGCCGCGGCCATAAAAAATCGCTACGTCCACATCATCCGCCAGACGATGATCTTCTTCACGCGAGACCGCCTGAATTCGGACATCGATGCCCGGATATTCCGCGTTAAAACTGGACAGCCGAGGCACAAGCCAATGGATGGCGAAACTCGGCAGCATGCTCACCGTCAACGCCCCTTTGGCGCTGCGCGCCTGCAGCTTGCGAGTGGCGTCGTTCAAGGCCAGGAAGATTTCTTTGATATCTAGAAAATAGCTCTGCCCTTCCTCCGTCAACAGCAGTGAACGATTGCGACGACGAAATAATTTCAGGCCGAGAAAATCTTCCAGGGATTTGATTTGATGGCTCACCGCTGCCTGAGTCACAAACAACTCTTCAGCTGCTTTGGTAAAACTCAGGTGGCGGGCGGCCGCATCAAACACGCGCAACGCATTAAGAGGGGGTAGTCGTTTTGACATAGATCGGATTCTTGGCTCAAGCCTGTCAGCGCGGGTCTGACGTATGGTAAGTCATTAGTTTTTTTAATCCGAGACATTATAAATTGTCCGTTGAGGATGCACCAGCAAATACCTATATTAGCGCCACTTCCTGAGTCGGAACGAAAAGTGCGGAGGGATGACCGAAGTACTTTTGACTTGTGGATGTGATGTTGTGTTTGCTATTTACCGTCTGGATTTCAGACAAGGTAGCTCTGCTACCTTTTCATTTCCTGTTTTCCCTGTCTATTCACAAGATTGTGTAGGGCACCGCAAGATTGCGGTGCTTTTTTTTGTTGATACGAATAGTGTCAGACGGGGTTATTTCACTTCTGTCATCTGTTTCACATCGGAACGGTTGATCTGCTGTTCGTGACCAAAAGCGTCGGTATAGCTGATCAGGCCGGTATCATTATCCACTTTCGGTTTGCCATCCGAGATGATCGTCCGTCCGTCGTTGGTATGCAAAACATAGTTGCTGGAGCAGGCCACCAACGAAAAGGCCATGACAATGGCCGCAATGATTGATATTTTATTCTTCATATTACACTCCGAGTAGTTTTATAAGTTTAATATCTTCTATTGAACGCCATTAAATTCCACAACTTGACACTACTAAGCGTAGCAACCCGCCCGATTTTTTCCACCGATAAGGGGTAAGTATTGTCCGAAACTTGTCTAACCCTGAAAAATGGGACAGGATCTGCCCCTTAACAGAGGACAGTCATGATACCGTTTAACGCCCCCCACTTTCGCCAGCAGTTCCCTGCGCTACAGCAGCCCGGCGTCTATCTGGACAGCGCCGCTACCGCGCTTAAACCTCAGGCAATGATTGACGCCGTCGGCCGCTACTACCGCTTGCAGAGCGGCAACGTGCATCGCAGCCAGCATCGCTGGGCGCAACGACTGACCCAATGCTTTGAGGACACGCGACAGCAAGTGGCGGAGTTGATCGGCGCCTCCGATCCGCACAGTGTCATCTGGACGCGAGGGGCGACTGAGTCCATCAATCTGGTGGCACAAAGTTTTGCCCGTCCTCTGCTCTCGCCTGGTGACGAAATTGTGGTCAGCGAGGCCGAACATCACGCCAACCTCTTGCCTTGGCTGATGGTGGCCCGGCAAACCGGCGCGAGCGTCGTCAAACTGCCTCTGGGCGACGATCTGCTGCCAGACGTCGAACGTCTGCCCGCTTTGCTGTCGTCTCGAACACGAATCCTGGCGATTACCCAGATGTCCAACGTCACCGGCGGGCAACCGAACCTGCAACGCGCCGTTACGCTGGCGCATCAGGCTGGCGCCGTCGNCGTGGTCGATGGCGCACAGGGAATAGTGCATACGCCCGTGGATGTCTCTGCATTAGATATCGATTTTTATGCGTTTTCGGCCCACAAGCTGTATGGCCCCACCGGCGTCGGCGTCCTGTATGGTAAACCCGAGCTGCTAGCCGAGATGCCGCCCTGGCAAGGCGGGGGGAAGATGATGCAGGACGTCTCTTTCGACGGCTTCGTTCCTCAAGACGGTCCGCAGAAATTCGAAGCAGGCACGCCGCATATCGCCGGCGTCATCGGCCTATCGGGCACCCTTGAATGGCTGAAAAACTACGACCGCTACGCGGCCGAACAGCACAGCGCTGCGTTGGCCGATCAGGCGGAGAAAGCATTGATGACACTGCCCGGCTTTCGCAGTTGGCGAAGCGCCGGTAGCAGCCTGCTCTCCTTTACTTTTGACGGCGTACACCACAGCGATCTCGTCGCCCTGCTGGCGGAAGACGGCATTGCGCTGCGCGCCGGCCATCACTGCGCACAACCGCTGATGGCCGCCCTCGGCGTCAAAGGCACGCTGCGGGCCTCTTTTTCGCCTTACAACAATGAGCAAGACGTGACGCAACTCATCAATGGGTTGCGCAAAGCGCTCGCTCTGCTGCTGGACTAAACGACATGACTTCAAATCCGACTCACCATCCTTTCGGCTCCGACATTACAGAAGACGATCTGCGCCAACGTTTCTGCGCCTGCCGCAGTTGGGAAGATCGCTATCGCCAGATCATCTTGCTGGCCAAACAGCTTCCCTCCTTACCCGAAGAGAAAAAGCAGTCCGCCATCGCGCTATCTGGGTGTGAAAATCAGGTTTGGTTGGGATACGAACGAGAAGCGTCCGGAGCTCTGCATTTCTATGGCGACAGCGATGGTCGCATCGTCCGCGGATTGTTGGCGATACTGCTCACGGCCGTTGAAGGAAAAACCGCAGCGCAATTGCAGCAGCAGGATCCGCTGGCGTTGCTGGAAACTCTGGGTCTGAAAGCTCAGCTGAGCGCGTCCCGCTCAGCCGGACTGGCGGCGCTAGCCGCCAGAATCCAGGAAATTGCGAACCTGGAGTGCTGATTACAGGCTGTTTTGACGCTGAGCTTTCGCCATCATTTTTTTCAATGCATGAGAAACCGCCACAAATCCGAAGGTGGCGGTCACCATCGTCGCCGCGCCGAACCCAGACGCGCAGTCCATCCGTTTAACGCCATCGGCGCTCTGTTTAGATGCACACACACTGCCGTCCGGCTGAGGGTAAACCAGCGGTTCACAGGAAAATACACAGTCGATGCCCAGCTTGCCCTTGCTGTTTTTCACGATATTGAAATCATGCTTCAGACGCTCACGCAGCTTGGCGGCCAACGGATCCTGAATGGTTTTAGCCAGATCCGCCACGGCGATACGGGTAGGATCGATCTGCCCGCCAGCACCGCCGGNGGTGACGAGCGGGATCTTGTTGCGCCGGCAGTACGCTAATAGCGCAGCCTTCGCCCGCACGCTGTCGATGGCGTCGATCACATAGCTGAATTCGTTATTCAACAGCTCCGCCATATTGTCAGGGCTGATAAAGTCGTCCACGCAGGTCACCTGACACTCTGGATTGATCGCCAGAATGCGCTCCGCCATCACTGCCGTTTTCGGCTGTCCGGTATGCTGACGCAACGCATGAATCTGTCGGTTGGTATTACTGACGCAAACATCGTCCATATCAATCAGAGTGATCGCGCCGATGCCCGTCCGCGCCAGCGCTTCCGCCGCCCAAGAGCCCACCCCGCCGATGCCGATTACGCAAACGTGAGCCTCGGCGAACAGCGACAGCGCCTGCTGTCCATACAGTCGAGCTGTGCCGCCGAAGCGCTGCAGATAGCTTTCAGATAACCGTGAACTCATGACTCACCACCTTTACGGGATACGACCTGTAGAAAACAAACGGCGAGGATAATAACGCAGAGCGAGGCATTTGCGGAGAGAGAGATGAAATGAAATTTTTGCTCGGCGGCAAATTCGTTATCCGAGCGCAACCATGACGAAGCGGGCGCGGCAACCGCGCCCGACGTCATGATTGTCATTATGTCATTACTGAGAGAAGGACACTACCGGCGGCTTTCCGAGTAACCCGCCGTTCGTGTTTTGCGCCGGCGAAGAGCTCAGCAGCAGCCCGGAACTTTGCGGCTGCGTATTACGCAATACCCAGACTCGTCCGTAATGGTTATAAAAACCGGCGGAATGACCCGCGTCAGGGCCGATCCCCTGATAGATGTCAAAGTGCTGCCCCTTGATTGCACCGCCGACATCCAGCGCAATCATCAGACGCATTTCATAGTTGCCGTTGAATTTGCCCTGATCATCCAGCAGCGGGACTTCCGCCAGCAACACGCTGCCTTCGGGGATTAGCGAGCGGTCGGAGGCGACGGAAGCCTTGGCGATCAAAGGCACCGCGCTCGCGCCGCGCACTAACGCCGCATCCATCGGCTTGAAGAACACAAAGGAAGGGTTCTGTTCCAGCAGTTNGCGAACTTCCTGTTCAGAGTGAGTGTCCGCCCAGTGACGAATCGCCTGCATCGACATGTTTTCTTTTGCGACTTCACCTTCATCGATGAGGACTTTGCCGATACTGCGATAGGCATGACCATTTTTGCCCGCGTAGGCAAAGAACGTCAGAGGGCGACCATCGCCAAAGTCGACATACCCGCTCCCCTGAACCTCCATCATGAAGTTGTCCATCAAAGAGTTGCTCCAGCCCAAAATTGGAGCATTGCTGAGCGCGCCCGCATAAATGCCCGCGCGATCGGGAAGACGGCGGTTTTTCTTGCCGCGCGACGGCATGCCGTAGATGGGGTACTGGAACTCCCCTTGCCGGGTGTAGCGCGCCTGCACTACCGGGGTGTAGTAGCCGGTGAACTGAACGTTGCCGAAGCCGTCTACGCCTTCCATTTGCCACGACCCCAGACCAAACTTGCTCAGCTCACGCGTATCGCCGCCCGACAGCATCCAGTTCTGGATCGCCTGGAACGTAGCGTTATTGTTGCTGTAAAGAGTGGGAGAATCCGTCTGAATGTGCGTGACCTGACTGGCGAAGTCGCCGGCGTTAATCGGCTTGCCGCGCGTGTTCGGCTCGTTCACCATTTTCAGAGGCTGAGTGAGATGTCCGTCTTTATACTGCTGCCCCTGATCGGTAGGCCGACTCTGGCATCCCGCCAAAACGGCGATCATTAAGCCGACCAACACATAACCGCTTCGCCATCCTTTCATCTTTCCCCGCTCTCTTCTCAAGTGGTGTGCAACACGGAACGATAACAAACGGGTGGATAAAATGAAATGCGGCCGACACCTCATGCCAATCCCCTCAGCGTTATCAATCCCCCTACCAGGTTTACGTCAATAGATGAAGAAACAAACAAAGACAAGTGAAATCATTGATTTTTGCTAAAAAGGGGTTGCATAGAAACGCTTGGAGAGTATAGTGCGCTTCCACGGACGCGGGGTGGAGCAGCCTGGTAGCTCGTCGGGCTCATAACCCGAAGGTCGTCGGTTCAAATCCGGCCCCCGCAACCAATTCACGTTTAAAACGTGAAAGTAGTGAGAAAGAAAAGCCATAANACGGACGCGGGGTGGAGCAGCCTGGTAGCTCGTCGGGCTCATAACCCGAAGGTCGTCGGTTCAAATCCGGCCCCCGCAACCAATTTATGCCTAAGAAGTGAAAGCAGTAAGAAAGAAAAGTCAGAATACGGACGCGGGGTGGAGCAGTCTGGTAGCTCGTCGGGCTCATAACCCGAAGGTCGTCGGTTCAAATCCGGCCCCCGCAACCAATCATTAAACNCCTTAACGGGTGTTTTTTGCGTTTTAAGGCCAGCTGATTCCCGAAGGCTCCAAACAGGGATGAACGCGCCTCAGCCCGTCCTCCCTGCACTATCGACTCCCTAACCTATCTGGCTCGCTGAGCGAAATACGCTTTGATCCCTTCGAGGATTGATTGCGCCACCTGCTGTTGGAATCGTGCGGTACGCAGCTTACGCTCTTCTTCCGGATTGCTGATAAAGGCGGTTTCCACCAGAACCGAGGGAATATCCGGCGCTTTTAGTACCGCAAATCCCGCCTGATCGACGCTATTTTTATGTAGATGGTTGATTTTCCCCATCCGGCGCAGAATTTCTCCGCCGAACTTGAGGCTGTCGCTGATAGTCAGTGTCTGCACCATGTCCAGCATCGTGTGATCGAGATAGCGATCGCCGCTCATGCTAACGCCGCCGATGAGATCCGATTCGTTCTGAGTCTGCGCCAGAAAACGCGCGGCGGAACTGGNCGCCCCCTTTTTCGACAACGCGAAAACTGAAGATCCTTTAGCCGCACGGTTGGTGAACGCATCCGCGTGAATGGAGACAAACAAATCGGACCGCTGTTTGCGGGCTTTCGCCACACGCACCTGCAACGGGATAAACACGTCTTCATTACGCGTCATATACGCTTTCATGTTCGGCTCGCGATCGATCAAGGCTTTCAGGCGGCGCGCAATCTGTAGCACCACGTCCTTTTCTCGCGTCCGATTTTTTCCGATCGCGCCGGGGTCTTCCCCACCATGCCCCGGATCCAACATCACCACCAACGGCCTCTCCCGGCCCGGCTTCCCTGCGAGCGGCGCTTCTTGCGGCAGAGTGCGTCCAAGATCGCCTTTGTTGTAGTCCTCAAGCAGCGCCAGAAGCGGGTCTTCCGCATTGTCGTAACGCCCTTCGACGGGATAAAGATCGAGCACCAGACGATTTTTAAACCCGGCGACCGGCGATAGCGCAAACATTTTGGGACTGACCTGCTGTTTCAGCTCCAACACCAGTCGCACCGTCTGCTTATCGAACTGCCCTGCCCGCGCGGTCTTAATGTAGGGGTCGCCCTGATTGAAGCGTTGGCCTACATTTTTCAGCACGCTATTCAGCGAGACGTTGTCGATGTCCACCACCAACCGCCGGGGATTATCCAGCATAAATTGCCGATACTTCAGAGGATGGCTGGATTCCAACGTGACGCGAGTATAGGCCGATGCCGGCCAAATACGCACGGCGATGACCTGAGAAGTGGCGGCGAGACCAACGCCGGTAACGCTCAATAGCCAGGTCGCGGCCGCACCCTGCAATAGTCGTCGGCGGGTCAGAGGGTGATTCGAATCAGACATGCGGCTCCGGTTTACGTACGGGGTAACAATTAATGACGATGGAAAAGGTTATGTTTTTCAGAAATGCCCGAAACTTTATCGAATCTGCCCCATACTGTCATGAAAAAAGTTTCCCGGTTAAGCCTGCATATTGGAGTTGCAACGTGAACAAATGCGGGCGATGAAATGCTTGCCTTTTATGCTATTAAGCATAAAAATACAAAAATACCGAATAAAAATTCAGGGGGCTCGCAGTGAAGGAACGTAGTACAGAACTGGTTCAAGGCTTCCGCCATACAGTTCCTTATATCAACGCGCATCGCGGCAAAACGTTCGTCATCATGCTAGGCGGTGAAGCGATCGAGCATGAAAACTTCAGCAATATCGTCAGCGACATCGGCCTGCTTCACAGCCTGGGCATCAAGCTGGTTGTGGTCTACGGCGCCCGACCGCAGATCGACGCCAACCTGGTCGCCCACCATTGCGAACCGACCTACCACAAACACACTCGCATTACCGACAGCACCACGCTCGAACTGGTGAAGCAAGCCGCCGGCATGTTGCAACTGGACATCACCGCGCGTCTGTCGATGAGCCTGACCAATACGCCGTTGCAAGGCGCACATATCAACGTCGTCAGCGGCAATTTCGTTATTGCCCAGCCGCTCGGCGTGGATGACGGCGTGGACTACTGTCACAGCGGACGCATTCGCCGTATCGATGAAGAGGCGCTTCACCGCCAGTTGGAAAGCGGCGCCATCGTGTTGCTTGGCCCCGTCGCGGTGTCCGTAACAGGCGAAAGCTTCAACCTGACCTCAGAAGAAGTCGCGACACAGCTAGCGATAAAACTGCAGGCAGAAAAGATGATCGGGTTCTGCGCCGGACAAGGCGTCACTGACCCAAACGGCAACGTGATTTCCGAAATACTGCCGGAAGAAGCGCAGCACCTGATCCAGAGCCAGGAAGAAGTGGAAGACTTCAATTCCGAAGTCGTGCGTTTCCTGCGCGGCGCGGTGAAAGCCTGCCGCAGCGGCGTGCGACGCAGCCATCTCATCAGCTATCAGGAAGATGGCGCGCTGCTGCAGGAACTGTTTTCCCGCGACGGTATCGGGACGCAGGTCGTTATGGAAAGCGCCGAACAGGTTCGCCGTGCAACCATCAACGATATCGGGGGAATTCTGGAACTGATCCATCCGCTGGAACAGCAGGGCATTCTGGTGCGCCGCTCCCGCGAACAGCTGGAAATGGAAATCGACAAATTCACCGTGGTCGTCAGGGACAACCTCACCATCGCCTGTGCGGCGCTCTATCCGTTTCCTGAAGAAAGCATTGCCGAGATGGCCTGCGTGGCGGTCCACCCGGAATACCGTAACTCTTCCCGCGGCGACCAACTGCTGCATCNCATTGAAAGCCAGGCTCGTCATCAGGGGCTTAAGCGCCTGTTCGTGCTCACGACGCACAGTATTCACTGGTTCCAGGAGCGCGGTTTCCAGCCCGCCGAGGTCGCCATGCTGCCACGGCGCAAGCAGGAGCTGTACAACTATCAGCGCCGTTCGAAAATACTGGTCATGGATCTCTAAAGCGTTATCGCCAGGCCAGACCGGCGCGAAAGCACTGTCCTTTCGCGCCGCCCATTTCCCCAACCCTTTCTTCTTTCGACCCTCTACTCCGCCATCAAAGAGCGAATGCGTGTCTCGAGTCCGCTGTAGCGCTGCGTCGGCGTGCTGACCGCCCGGCACAGTATCGCCCCATCGCTAAATAACGACAGCCGCTTGCGGGCGCGAGTAATGGCGGTATACACCAACTCCCGCGTCAGAACAGGGAGAAAGTGGTTAGGCAGCGCCAGCGCCGTGTGTTCGAACTCGGAGCCTTGGGACTTATGCACGGTCATCGCATAGGCCGTTTCATGCGGCGGCAGTCGGCTGGGCGCAACCGATTTGGTTCGCCCATCGGGCAGTTGGAAATAGACCCGCAGCTCGCCCTGTTCGTTTGTCATACTGATGCCGATGTCGCCGTTGAAAAGCCCGAGCACCGCGTCGTTGCGCTCAATCATCACCGGGCGGCCCACATACCAGCGTCCACCGTTGAGCGTCGGCCGTTGAATCAATCCCGCCATCTGCAGCGCGCGTTCAATACGCTGATTCAGCCCGGCGACACCAAACGGTCCTTCTCTGAGCGCACACAGCTGTCGGTAACGTTGAAAGGCCTGCAATACCTGCTCCGGGGCGTCGCCGCTGGCAATACGCTGAAGATAATCCGTATATCCCTCCACCGCCTGATCCAGCAGGCGCTGATAGTCTGAGTTATCCGCCAGCGGCAGACAGGCGATATCGCCATACCCCTGCTGCAAAACGGCCAGCAGATGGGCCTCGTCGCCCCGATTTACTGCCTTCGCCAGCTGTCCTATGCCCGAGTCCGCCGTGAAACGGTAACTCTTGCGCAGCAGACAAATGCTGTCGGCCACCGAGGCGTTCGCCGCCGATCCCGACTCCAGCGTGCAGCCGGTAAGGCGATTCAACTGCTGACTCCGCTGCTGACTGTAACCCTGTTCGGCGAAACGACAGATATCGCCGAGCACCGCCCCGGCCTCAACCGAAGCCAGCTGGTCGCGATCGCCTAACAGTATGATGCGAGCCTGCGGCGGCAGCGCGGCTATCAGATTCGCCATCATCGGGAGATCGACCATCGAGGCTTCGTCCACCACCAGGACATCCAAGTGCAGCGGATTGTCCTGATGATAGCGCAGGCGCTGGCTGTCGGGCACCGCGCCCAGCAGGCGGTGCAGNGTGGTGGCTTCTTGCGGAAAAGCCAACCGCTCGGCGTCGCTGAGCGGCAGCTGACTTAACACGCTGCCTAAGGATTCGGTGAGACGCGCCGCCGCCTTTCCGGTCGGCGCCGCCAGTTGGATGCGCGGCGATGGTCCCTTCTGCAACGCAATCAAAGCCGCCAGCAGTCTGGCGACCGTCGTCGTTTTACCGGTGCCAGGCCCGCCGGAGATCACCGCAATCCGTCGGGTCAAGGCGACCGCGGCGGCGATCTTCTGCCAGTCAGCTTCGCCCTCAGCCGCAGGAAACAGCTCATCCAGCACCGCCCGGATACGGGCTTCGTCGTAGACTGTTTCAGCGCGATTACCGGCGATAAACTGGGCGACACGGCTCTCACCCTGCCAGCTGCGCTGCAAGTAGAGGTTGTCCTGCTGAAAAACCAGCGGGGCCACCGCTTCTCCCTCGCCAACGGCAGGATCGCTCAACAGACGCTGTCGCCATTCGGCCTCGTCCGGCTTTCCTAACCGTTGCCAAATCTCCTGAGCCAGCGCCCGATCGCGCCCGTCAAACAGCGCGTTGGGATGAAGCTTAGACAGCGGCAGGCAAACGTGCCCCGCGCCGACGTAGGCGCTGAGGCACGCCGCCGCCAGCAGGAGATGCGGCTGATCGTCTTCCGCCAGCATCCGGGCAAACTGCACGTCCAGCGGACGTAACCATCGCCGCTGACGGGCTTCTTCCAACAGCTCAATCATGCCCGACATGCGCGCCCTCCGTTAACTCTTCGCCGCAAAACAAATCATCCATATCGTCGACAAACGCCCGAGAAGGACGCGTGAAATAGATCCCGTTACCGGGATGCTCGGCGCTGACGCCGCGCAGAAACAGATAAAACACGCCCCCGAAGTGCTGTTCATAGTCGTAATTCGGCAGTCGATGTCGCAGATAACGATGCAGCGCCAGCGTATAGAGTTGGTACTGCAGGTCGTACCGATGCTCCGCCATCGCCCGCATCATGGCGTCCTGCGTATAGGCGCTGGCGTCATGCCCCAGCCAGTTGGATTTATAGTCCAGCAGGTAGTAGCGTCCCTGCCAGACAAACACCAGGTCGATAAATCCCTTCAGCATGCCTTTGACCTGCTGGAACGATAACGCCGGGCAGAGCGCCGAGAGCGGATCGTGATGTCTGATCAGGCGGTCCAACGCATCGGCGGTGAGCATCCGCTGGATCGGCAGATAGAATTGCAGCTCGGCCTNTTTATGTCCGTTATCCAGCTCGGCGAGCCGAATGGCGTCATCGTTAAGCGGGAGCGTCAGAACATTCTCCATCCAGGGCTTCAGCACCGACAGCCACTCATCCTCGATGCCATATTGCCGCAGCTGTTCCAACAGCCACGCGTCGTCGATCGGTTGGGTGAAGTCCAACGTTTCAAATAGGCTGTGCAGAAACGTCCCCGGCGCCGCGCCGCGCGGAAACGAGNGCGGCGAACGCTCTGCCATCTCCTCTTCCGCCGCTTCGCCCATCGAGTCAATATCAAAACGGGGCAACAGCGCCTGGATCGTATCGGAACCGTGCTGCTGCAACCCTGAATAACTGGTCACCCGCCAGCCGTCGCGCAGCCGTCGGGTATTGCGCCTTGCCTCTAGCGACGGCGGCAGCGCCGACTCCGGCTGCCACGGCTGCTCATCTTGCGCAGCCGCCATGTTTAACGCGATATCCTCACCGACCATGCCTTCCAGTTCGGCGATGAGCGCCTCCGCGGTAGCCGCCTGACCGCGCTGCAACAGGTAGCCCAGCGCGCTGTGGTGCATATCGCTTTCGCCCTCTTTCTTCTTTGTACCCTGAAACAGCGGCGCTACCCCGACCGCGCAGTGATAAATAGCTCGGGTCATCGCCACGTACAGCAGCCGTAAATCTTCCGCCAGCCGTTCCTCTTCCGCCAGTTGCTGACTCTCTTCGCCGTTTTGCAGATCCAACATGGCCCGAAAATTCTGCCTGTCGTGGTAAATCCCCTCCTGCTGAGGGCGAAAGTTGCCGATGAAGGGCAGCCAGACCAGCGGATATTCCAGCCCCTTGGACTTATGAATGGTCACTATCTGCACCAGATGGCGGTCGCTTTCCAGCCGCAGCTGCTGGTTCTCCGCCTGTGGGTTAGGCTGGGCGATTTGCTGGGCCAGCCAGCGCACCAACGCATGTTCGCTGTCTAACGACGCCGAGGCCTCCTGCAACAATTCACCGATATGCAGGATATCCGTCAGGCGGCGCTCGCCATCGGCGCTCGCCAGCACATCCTCCGCCAGTCGACGATGCGTCATCAGCGCGCGTAACATCGGCAGAACGCCGCGTTGCAGCCAGAGTTGGCGGTAGCGGGCGAACTCATCCACCAGCGCGTCCCAGTTCGCTTCGCTACGGCTCAGCGCATCCAGGGACGGCGCATCCATCCCCATAATCGTGGTCGCCATTGCCGCACGCAGCGCGCGCTCCTGTTCCGGCGCCAGCACCGCCTGCAGAATCCACAGCATCTCTCTCGCTTCCACGGTGGCGAATACGCTATCGCGGTTGGACAGGTAGACGGATGGAATGTGCAGACGGTTTAACGCCTGACGGATCAACATCGCCTCTCGTCTGCTGCGCACCAATACGGTGATATCCGCCGCCCGTACTGGCCTGGTCTCACCGTGTCCATCCNCCAGCCACGCCTGCCCCGACTGTCCGGCGCTCAGCCAGTCGCGGATCTGTCCCGCGCACTGACGGGCCATCACCTGCTGATATTCGCCGACTCCAGAGCCTTCCCGACTACTCAGCCAGAACTGCAGCGCCGGCATTCTTGCGCCTTCCATTACAAAAGCATAAGCGTGGTTTTTCGAGGCCGAATTAACAGACAGAAACGGAATTTGTTCGAAGATGAACGGAGATTCGACGCGCTGAAACAGTTGATTCACCGCATCCACCATACCGGGCGCCGAGCGCCAGTTGGTGTCGAGCGTATAGTGCGACGGCACCTCTGCGCGCGCGCGCATGTAGGTGAAGATATCCGCGCCGCGAAACGCGTAAATCGCCTGTTTCGGGTCACCGATCATCAGCCAGCCGCACTGCGGCTGGTCAGCATAGATCGTATGGAAGATGCGATATTGCTGGGTATCCGTATCCTGAAACTCATCGATCATCGCCACCGGATAACGCGTGCGGATCGCCTCTGCTAATTGGCCGCCTTCCTGCTGCTGCAGCGCTTCATCCAAACGCCCCAGCAAATCGTCGAAGCCCAGCTCCNCCCGCCGCTGCTTCTCCTCCCGCACCGTGCGCTTGATCTCTTTAAGCGCCAGCCAGATGACCAGATCTTTTAGCGTCAGGGATTCCTGCAACAGCCGTTCTACCGCGCTGAATACGGGGTGAATCGGCGGCTCGCCTTTCGTCGTCCGCTCAATCAGCTCCTGCTGACTAAAACGTTCCAACTCTTTCGGTAGCTGATAACCTTGCGTCGGCTGCTCGGCCCACTCGCCCNCCTTGCGCAGCCAGTTGGGCAGGTTACGACTGCTGTAGCGTCGTTTATCTACACCGGATCCGCGAATCAGCGCCTCCAAGTCGGACGCCTCGCGCCACGTCTGTTTGAAGGCGTCAATGATGGCAACGATCCGTTGATGCCGCTCCAGCAAAGTTTCTTCCTGCTGCGGCGGCTGACGCAGCGTCGGCATTTCTCCATGCAGATAGGGGACCAACGTCTGCAACAAGGCCTCCGGCCCTGCCCACTGTTCGCTCACTGCCCTGACCACGTCCAGGGGCAGCGGATAGCAGTGGCGACGCCAGAAGTCGGCGCAGGCCTGACGGCGCAACGGCTGTTCATCTTCCAGCAGCCGCTGTTCGAACAGAATGCCGGATTCGAAGGCGTGGGTCGTCAGCATACGCTGGCAGAAACCATGAATGGTGTAGATGGCCGCTTCATCCATCTGCCGCTCCGCGCGCAGCAGCACCTCGGCCGCCTCGCTATGCCACTCCTGCGGGATCTCGGCCAGCAGTTGCAGCATGAGCGCATCGACGTCCTTCCCCCCCACACAGGCGAGATAAAGCTCATGAATATTTCTACGGATACGCTCACGCAGCTCTTCCGTCGCCGCCTCCGTGAAGGTGACCACCAGAATCTCTTCGACGAGTAAAGGACGAGGATAAGCATGTTCACCGCCCAGCCCCAGCAGCAAACGTAGATAAAGCGCGGAAAGCGTATAGGTTTTGCCCGTTCCCGCCGACGCTTCAATCAGCCGCTCGCCGGACAGCGGCAGCGTGAATACATTAAGACTATGCGCAGTCACTGTCGTCATGATTGTTCCGCCTGCAGAGGNGACAAGATGTGTTTTAAGGCGCTGATGGTTAAATGACGCGCCTCTCCAGCCGCCGCCGTCTTATCCATCAGCCTGTTGACGCGGTTAATCCGCCGCAAGATTGAGATATCGAGCTTCAGGTTGAAATCATTCGGTATAAGCATTAATGCCATAGACAACAACGATGGGCTACGTGCGGTGACGGCATGACGCAGCCGCGCCACTTCGGTTAACGCGCGCCTCATTTCGTCGAATCCTGGTCGACACGATGTTACTGCTAAGAGCGCCCGATGCCGATATAGGTAGACATCCGGCATGGGTATGACCTGCCGTTGACGCTGTCCCGCCGTGATGCCTTGCCGTCGTGTGACGAAGCCACCGCGCGGCGTTCTTTTCGACGCCCTCCATTCCTTCGCGTCATCCCCCCCGCTACTGTTCAAAACTGATTAAACCGAACGGCGGGGAGTAACCATGTCTTCGCCGCAGCCGTCACCTGATCAATCCTTTCACTGTCCATCTCCCGCACGATGCGCTGCAGGTAATAATCCTCCCCTTCGCCTGACAGGTTGAAGGTTCCCTGCCACGCCTCCAGAAGCTTTTGCTGCGCCTTATTAAGGGCGGCTTCATCGGTCTGCAGGCTGTCGCTTTTACGATCGTAAATGACGTTCAGCCAGGCGCCGCCGGAGCGATGAAGCAGCAGCAACGGTTGATTCATTCCCTGCTGATAGCCGCGAATCATCAATGCCAGACATTCCCGCGCCTGCGCCTCGCTCAGTGAGGGAAAACGCCAGCCGCTGTCGTCGCGTCCATAGATCCGACTTTCGCCTTGTCCGCCATTCAGACAGTAGGCCAGATGCTCCAGCCACAGCATCATGCCGTCCACCAGCGAAATTTTACCGGGACGCCAGCGCAGTAGGCCGTCGTGCTGAATTTGCGTCAGCCAGCCGGTGACGCGCACGCCGTCCAGCGTGATATCCAGCTCCTGACTGTCCAACAGCGCCAACTGCCGTTCTTCGCGCACGCGAGCCGCCAGATTGCGCATTTCATCCATCTGCGTCTGCCAATACAGCTCGCCGAAGGCGCCATAAGGCAGCGTCCCGGCCGCACGCATACGCCGATACAGCTGATCCGCGTCGCCATCGTTGATCAGTTCGTTCAGTAGCAAAGTATTCATTTGATAACGATCGAGGTGATCGACCCAAAACGGCTCCTCTTCACGTAGCTCCTGATCGTCGAGCACAAAATTCACGCCGAGACGCAGTTGGAAAAACGCGCGGACAGGATGACGATAGAAACGTTTCAGTTCATCCAGTGTCACTTCGCTGTAGTGCTGCTCCGGCAACGGCAGGTCGAACGGCGGTTGGCTTTTGCCTTCACGCCCTGCCGCCGCCAGCCACTCAGCGGCAAAACTCTGCGGCCTGCCCTCAGCGATAAAGTTATCCGCATCGAACGGCATCCGCGGATGCTCACAGCAGAGCGTTGCCAAAAGACGCTCTGCGCTGACATCACCGTCCAGATATTCATCGCCCGGCACGCAGTAACTTTGGGTGATGTAGTCGAGCAGTTCGCTGACCAGTACGGAGGGAAAGCGCCGGCTATTGTCCTGGATGGAGTGCCCGATATAGCTGATATAGAGCCGGTTTTGCGCCGACAGCAACGCCTCCAGAAACAGATAACGGTCATCTTCCCGCCGGCTGCGATCGCCGCGGCGGCGGTGCCGCGACATCAGGTCGAACCCCAGCGGCGGCAACGTACGCGGATAAACGCCGTCGTTCATCCCCAGCAGGCAGACCGCCTTGAAAGGGATTGAGCGCATAGGCATTAGCGTACAGAAATTCACTGCGCCAGCCAGGAAACGCTGGCTGAGCCGCTCCCGGTCGAGCCTGCCCGCCAGCTCGCTGCGTAACAGCGCGACGGGCACGGGCTGCGGATAGCGCGCCTGCATGCCGGTATTGATGATCTGCTGCCAGTGCTCCTCGATCAGCGTCAACGCCGCTTCAGCGTCGCCGTCCGGCAAAAAGAAATCATCGACTAATTGGCGGCACAGCGGTTGCCACTCTTCCAGCGTACGCGGCTGCTGCAAACGCTGCCGCCATTGACTCAGCTGCATCAGCAAGTCCGCCAATTGCCCGGCAAGTTCGGCGATCAGCCCGCTGGACTCGTCATAGGGAAGCACACCCCGCCAGTCTCCCGCATGGCTGTCCATCGCATACCCCAGCAGCATACGCGTGATGCCGAAGCGCCAGGTGTGCTGGCCGGTCGGCGGCAGCATCAGCTCCCGAACGTTGTCGTCATCCAGCCCCCAGCGAATGCCGGACTCCGTCACCCAAAGCCGTAGGCGTCTCAGCCCCTCTTCGTGAATGCCGAATCGGTTCGCCAGCGCCGGAACTTCCAACAGCGCCAAAACCTGTTCCGCCATAAATCGGCTGGTCGGCAGCTCCAGCAGTGTCAGCACCGCCTGCAAGGCGGGATGCGCATGACGCGCGCGCTGATCTGAAATGGAAAACGGCAGATAGCGATCTTCCGGCGCGTTGCCGAATACCGCCTGAATAAACGGCGAATAGCTATCGATGTCCGCCACCATCACGATGATGTCGCGCGGCATCAGCTCAGGGTCGTCCGCCATCATCGCCAGCAGTTGGTCATGCAACACTTCCACTTCACGCTGCGGACTGTGACAGGCATGAACGGATACCGAGCGATCACCCGGCATCAGCGGCCGTTTGCGGCGTTTCGTTTCTACGCTACTGTTTGGCGGCTGTGTAATTTCGCTCTTCTCACCGGTCGCGACGAGACGGCTATCTTCCAGCTCCAGAATATCCCGCTGTAGCGCGCTAAGCAGATGTTGCGCGTCAATATCCACATACGCAGAGACGCCGTTCGTCTCATCCAACTGCTCCAGCAGATGCAAATTGTCACGCCCAAGCTTGCCCCATGAGGCCAGCAGCGGGTTACCTACATTCTGCTCGCCATCATCTTTAAACAGGGATTCGGCACGCGCCGGATCGCGGAATAACGGCCGGCTTTCAGACGTTATCCGCCGATTCTGATACAAGCGCCACTGGCGTCCTTTCAGACGAGCCAGAGACGTCTCGTCCTGAATATCGCCCCAATAATAGCGACAAGGATTGGTAAACAACAGGTGTACGTCGATATGTTTGCCCAGCGCATTCAACGCCTGCAAATAGACCGGCGGCAATGCGGAAATACCGCAGATAAATACGCGATCCGGCAGTCCGGCAGGACGGTTTTCCGCCTGTTCCAGTACCTGGATAAATCGCTGATAGAGGATAGTGTGGTGCCATTCAAGCTGTCCCAGAGATTGCGTGTACTCCACCAGCCGCCGCCAGAGCGGCGCCTGCCATTGCTGGGCATCTCCGGCCTCATCCACATCTAGCCCCTGCTGCCAACGCATAATCCAGTCAGGGCGGTAAATCAGATATTGATCGAACAGATCAGCCGTGCGCCCGGCCAGTTGGTGCAACTTGCGATCGTCGCCATCCTCTTCCAAATAGTGGGCCAGCAGAGCAAAAGCAGGGTCATCCAACTGCTGGGGCAGCAAATGCATCAGCTTCCAGCTCATGGCTTCCTTGCTAAAGGCACTCTCCTTGGGGATTTCGGGGATCAGACGCCGACACATGTCCCACAAAAAGACGCCCGGCAGAGGAAATTGGATATTAGCGGCGATGTGAAATTTTTCGGCCAGTTCGATTTGGAGCCACTGCGCCATACCCGGGCTTTGCACTAACACCATTTCCGGCTGGAAAGGGTCGGTAAGTGGTTGCTGCTGCATCAGCGCCGCCGTCAGCTCCTTCAATATATCCAGCTGATTGGAGTGGTAAACCGTGAACATGGTGACTCCTGACCGTTCGATGCCGATTATGATGTATTCGAGATTGGCTCTTCAGTTTCCGTCAGCGGATAACAAAGCCAACGGGTGAGCGAGGCGGAATAGTGCCGCGGCGTCACCACGGCGGCCGTGACCCGCTGGCATTGCGGGCCATAAGGCTGCACGTTCAATGAACTGGTCCAGCCTTCAGGCAATGACGCGGNGACGGTTTGAACGGGCACGCCTGCGTCCTGCGCCTCTAGCTGCTCATTGACCCACCGCCAGGCCTGACGCTGCTGCCATTGGTACTGTAATGACCGTTGAAGTATTAAATGATATTGCAATAATCCGGTCAGAGAAACTGAGAATAGCACTGCGGCAATCAGCGTTTCGAGCAGGCTGAACCCGCTTTGATTTCCGTCGAACGATAACTTCTTAATGAACGACACAATAACGCGCCTCCGGTTCCGGGCAGAAGTCGAGCCATCCTTGCGACATCGCCTGCAGCAGCACGGCTCCGTCGATCGTCTGCGCCGCGACGCGTTGATACAACCTGAGCGGCGGAGTATCCACCTCCAACTGCCCCTCACCGCGCAGTATGCCCTGATTGCCTGAGGGAGATAAATGCAGACACACCCGCAGATGGTCCATCGAGAGCGTACGGCACTGCCATACATCCCCGTTATCCCGCCAACGTTGGCTGATGCCCCATTCAAGAGACGACAGCCCCTGGTTGTAGGCTTTCCAATAATGCTGCTCGTCCTTGCCCTGTTCTATCCATGTTTCCAGCTGTTTTTGCATACCGACCAGCAGTAACACGCCAAGGGAGATCAGCACCATAACGATCATCAGGGCATTGCCTGACTGGTGACGTTTAGACGGCATCATGATTGCGTCTCCCGACCCATCGCTGCACCTGCTGTTTAATGTGCGGTCTGTCGGTCCAGTAGCCCGAAAGCCCCAGCAGATATAAGGTCCCTCGACTGCCTTGTTGTGAAGAGACATGAAAGCCGGTAATGGTCACCTCATTTGGGTCGAAGAATTTATCCCAGCGCTTTCCCCGGCACCGGGCGTAGCCGGTCTGGACCTCCAAAGCGCCGTTGCGCAGGCGGTAGCTGAAAAATTCGCCCTCAGACCGTTCACCGGGATCCCAGTGACCGCTACGGTTCACGTCGTACGATATCGTCAGGCAACTCTGGGCCGGATTCACGCTGTCGGAGCTCAACGTAATCGCCTCGCTCCGGCAGTTCCCGGCGCAAAACCCCGCGCGAAGGATATCCTTCTCGATAACAGATAAAGCCTGACTGAGCGTCTGCTCAAGACGGAACGCGTTAAGTCCCTGCTGGCTCTGCTTGTTCAGTACAGCAAATAGCTGTACGACTGCGAGAATGATGATGCTGACAATACCGAGCGCCAGCATGACTTCCGGCAAAGAAAAACCGCAGAAGCGACATTTTTTATCCGGCGTCAGCATAAAGGGGTACCCAACAGCGACCGTCCTTCACTGCACAACCTTAATCTTCCGCGCACGGAGAGCACCAATCGGATACGACCCGCCGCATTACCCAAGGTCAAATGGCCCGATTGAGCCGTGTGACGCAGACCAAAGAAGGCAAACTGCTGCGCCGTAGCGTCAACCAGCTCAACGTCGCGGGATGTCGGGATAAAAAAAAGCGCGCTGCCCGCCGGACAGTCGCTGCTTGATGTTCCCGGCCCTACGCACCAACGCTCACCGACACGCTGTATCCGTGCTATCAGCGTTTCGTTACGCCAATTGGCCTGCGTTTGTATCCGCCCCACTACGCTCAGCAACTGCCGGGCATTCTGCTCCAGCAACATCGCCTGTCGATATCCCAACCAGCTGTGTAGCCCTGCGCCGACCAGGAGTGATATCACCGCAATTACCATCACTAACTCCAGCAGGGTGAACCCCTGTTGCCATCCATTGCACTTTTTCATGTCGCTCAGTGTAGCGACAATACCTATTTCCGACAGCAAAATGGTATCGGCTTTGCGCAGCGCCGCGTAGATTTTTTGAAGCGAAAACAGTTTATTACTTTTTAAATGCGAAGCGGTTCGCAAAAACCGTCGCGGACATAAAAAAACCTGTCGGCGAAGCGCCCACAGGATATTTTATGAGTAACCAAGGACGCTGATATCAACGCCGGCGATAACGAGCGATGCCGCCGGCGGCAGGGAAAGAGGCGCTCACGCCCCAAACGAACGACTAGATCGCGACAGGCGCTTTAATTGGCGGATGCGGATCGTAACCTTCGATTTCAAAATCTTCGAAACGATAGTCAAACAGGGAGGCGGGACGACGTTTGATGATCAATTTCGGCAACGGACGCGGCTCGCGGGTCAGTTGTAAATTCGCCTGTTCCAGATGGTTGCTATACAGGTGCGTATCCCCCCCCGTCCAAACGAAATCGCCAACTTCCAGATCGCACTGTTGCGCCACCATATGTACCAGCAGCGCATAACTGGCGATGTTGAACGGTAGCCCCAAAAAGACATCGCACGAGCGCTGATAAAGCTGACAAGAGAGCTTACCGTCAGCAACATAAAACTGGAAGAACGCATGGCAAGGCGCCAGCGCCATCTGATCGAGCTCGCCCACGTTCCAGGCGGAAACGATGATACGGCGGGAGTCCGGATCCTGCTTCAATTGGGTCATCACTCTTTCCAACTGATCGATCTGACGGCCATCCGCCGCGCCCCACGCGCGCCACTGCTTGCCGTACACCGGCCCCAGGTCGCCATTGTCATCGGCCCATTCGTCCCAAATGGAGACTTTATTTTCATGTAGATAACCGACGTTGGTATCGCCGTTCAGGAACCACAGCAGCTCGTGAATAATAGAGCGCAAATGACAGCGTTTAGTCGTGACCAGCGGGAATCCCTGCTGTAAATTGAAACGCATCTGATGACCGAAAATCGACAGCGTACCCGTGCCCGTGCGGTCGTCTTTTGGCGTCCCCTCATCAAGCACTTTTTTCATCAGTTCCAGATACTGTTTCATACTACCTCATTTAAAAATTGAATCGTTGCCATCACTGCCGGGCTGGCTGACGGCGATAAGCCCAAATCATCATCAGAAGGCCTGCCAGCACCATCGGAATCGACAGGATTTGTCCCATGCTCATGATGCCGCTGAAAAGCCCTAACTGCGCGTCCGGCTGACGGAAAAACTCGACGATGATACGAAACATGCCGTAGCCGATCAGGAACAGGCCGGACACACTGCCCATAGGGCGCGGTTTGCGGATAAAGAGATTGAGAATGATAAACAGGACAATCCCTTCCAGCAGCAGTTCATACAGCTGCGATGGGTGNCGCGGCAACACGCCATACTGATTCAGAATAGCCTGCCACTCCGGATGCGTCGCCGCCAGCACGACGTCTTCGCCGCGCGAACCGGGAAACAGCATCGCCCACGGCGTGTCGGTCGTCACGCGCCCCCAGAGNTCACCGTTGATAAAGTTGCCCAGACGCCCCGCGCCAAGGCCGAACGGGATCAGCGGCGCAATGAAGTCGGAGACCTGGAAAAAATGACGTTGGGTGCGGTAGGCGAAGCACAGCATGACGACAATCACGCCGATCAGACCGCCGTGGAACGACATGCCGCCATCCCAGACCTTGAATAGGTACAGCGGATTTTCCAGGAAGCTGGAAAAAGCATAGAACAGCACGTATCCCACGCGACCGCCGATAAACACGCCGAGAAACCCCTGATAAAGCAGGTTTTCAACTTCGTCTTTCTTCCAGCCGCTGCCCGGTTTGTTCGCTCGACGAACCGCCAGCCACATGGCGAAGACAAAACCAACCAGGTACATCAGACCATACCAGTGCAGCGATACAGGACCGATGGAAAAAATTACCGGATCAAATTGAGGAAATTCCAGATAGTTCGTCGTCATCAATCACCACATTCTCGTTGTTTTGTCCCTGATTACGGGCTCGGCCAAAGGCAGGAAAACCGGAGGAACGCCTGCCGCATTTCGCGGTTGCGCATAATAGCATAACGTATCGGGGCTCATGGCGGTGTTGCAGCAAAAGATCTGTAAAACATCGCTTCATGATTTGCGGTGACGCAACGTCATCGGCCGCCGCGGATCAGGCCGCCCAGGCCTCGCTCTTCAATAAACAGCGACGCCCACTGTCGCGCCTCGGTGGCGGTCTGCGCCGTCAGCACTTTTTCCGCTAGCCGCCCCGCCTCGTCCTGCTCAATGTGACGCAGCAGATACTTGATACGCGCCACGCTGCGTCCGTTCATACTCAGCGAACGATAACCCATGCCAATCAGCAACAATGCGCCCATCGGCTCCCCTGCCATCTCCCCGCAGACCGACACCGGCAAACGCTGCTGGCGGCACTGCGTGACGATCAGATTCAAGGCCTGCAACATCGAGGGATGAAGGCTGTCGTACAGAGAGCCAACGTGGGGATTGTTGCGATCCACCGCCAGCAGATATTGCGTGAGGTCGTTCGTTCCCACCGAAACGAAATCAATGCGCGAACTGAGATGAGGCAGCAGGAACAGCATCGAGGGGACTTCTATCATAATCCCGATACGCGGTCGGGGCTGCGTGCAATTCGACATCTCCGCGACTTCCCTCGCCGCGCGCTCGATCAGCCGACGCGCTTCATCGATCTCATCCAGACTGTTGATCATCGGCAGCAAAATATGCAGATTGCCCAGCTCCGCATTGGCGCGCAGCATAGCGCGCACCTGAATCAGGAAAATTTCCGGCTGGTCGAGCGTCACGCGAATGCCTCGCCATCCCAAAGACGGGTTCTCCTCGCTAATTGGCATATAGGGCAAGGGCTTGTCGGCGCCGATATCCAGCGTTCGCAGCATGACCGGATTTTCAGGATAAAGGCGCAGCATGCTTTCATACTGCGCCACCTGCTCATCCTCTGAGGGAAATCCGCTTTGTACCATGAAGGGAATTTCCGTGCGGTACAGGCCGACGCCGTCCACCTGATTGATGAAGCGTTTTTCATGCTCGGCGCTGAGGCCGGCATTAAGCATAACCCGCACCCGCTCGCCGCTTTTCAGCATGGCCGGGCGATTGCCGTCATCTTCCGTCAGCCGGTTGAGCTCCAACTCCTCATCCAGTACGCGCTGATATTCCTGTACCAGCACCGGCTCGGGATCGACCAGTAATTCACCGCGGTAGCCGTCAAGGATCAGCAGCCGCTGATGTAACAAAGCCGGCTGAATATCCGCGTCCATCAGGGTAGGGATCCCCATAGCCCTGACCAAGATTGCGGCATGCGAGTTGGCGGCGCCTTCGTGAACGACGATCCCGGCGAGCCTGTCTTGCGGCAGTTCGGCCAGCAGCGTCGCCGTCAGTTCATCCGCCACCAGAATAAAGCGCTCCGGCCACTGTGCCGTACCCTGAATGCTATCGTCCAGATGAAACAGAAGCCGCTGCCCCAGCGCGCGTAGGTCGCTGGCACGTTCACGCAGATAAGTATCTTGCAGCGAGGCGAATTGCGCGGAAAATCGCTCGATGACCACCTTGACCGCCCACTCTGCCGAACTTCCGGTATCCACTTCCTGGCTCAGCTCTCGCTTTAGCCGGGCGTCATTAAGCAAATGGGAGTAGAGATCGAAAATCGCGGCACTTTCTTTCTGCGCGCTGGCGCTGAAGCGTTTGCTGTAACGACGGAACTCCGCGGCAGCGTTTTCCATCGCCAAGAGCAGGCGCGAACGCTCACGATCGCTATCCAGACTGGACGCAGGGAAAACTTGCTCCAGCGAGGGCTGACTACGGTCCTGCCAGCCGGAGGCGATCGCCNCGCCCGGTGCGGCGGCCAGCGCGTTGATCCGCGTTTGCCGGTATTGCCCAAACAACGCTTTGATTTGAGACTGGGACAGAATGCTCGCCATCTGCGTCGCCAGCGTCACCATGAAAGATTCGTCGTTTTTATCGAACTGTCTCAGTTCCCTTTGCTGCACGACCAAAACGCCCAGCAGCTGACGCCGATGAATAATTGGTACGCCGAGGAAAGAACGGAATTGCTGTTCCCGAACGGCAGGAATGAATTGGAAGCTGGGGTGGCTTTGGGCATCGGCCAGATTGATGAGTTCGGCGCGTTCGCCGACCAATCCGACAATTCCTTGGCTGAAGGCGAGGGTGACAGGACGACCGCGAGGTTTTTTCAACCCCCGAGTCGCCATCAGGTAGTAGCAATGACGATCGTGGTCAGCCAGGTAAATAGAACAAACTTCAGTGTCCATCGCCAGGCAAATTTCGCTGACCAAAATATCCAGCGCATCCGGTAACTGCGCCGTCGCGGCGACTTTTTCAATGACTTCTCGCAGGCGCGTAAGCATGGTGAGCTGAATTATCCTCTCTTACGTCGGGGACTGGATGGCGACCGGGCCGAATGCTCCTGTAATTGAATCACTGAGGAGATAAACTCCTTCATGACCCGTCGGTAGACGTCGCGTTTAAAGGAGACGACCTGTCGCACCGGATACCAAAAGCTAACCCAGCGCCAGCCGTCGAATTCCGGCGTACCGCTGCTTTGCATGTTGATCTCAGATTCATTGCACATTAACTGCAACAGAAACCATTTTTGCTTCTGGCCGATACAGACGGGTTTTGTGTCCCAACGCACCAAACGTTTTGGCAATTTATAGCGTAACCAGCTTCGAGTCGAAGCCAGAATACGCACATCCCTTTTACGCAGTCCGACTTCCTCATACAGCTCACGGTACATCGCCTGTTCCGCCGTTTCACCAGGGTTGATCCCCCCCTGTGGAAACTGCCAGGAGTGCTGGCCGTAGCGGCGGGCCCACAGCACCTGCCCCTGCCGATTACAAATTACAATACCCACATTCGGGCGGTAGCCATCATCATCGATCACCGGACTACCTCGATAAACTGAAATGCTAAGATAACCTGATTGTTTCACACTCCCGGCAGACGGTAAACTCCTGCTTATCATCGTCTTCTTTAATAATAAGAGACCGATAACCCACAGATTGAATCAAAGTTATAAACATCACCCCGCTAAAATCACCGGTTTATTCACTTTTTCTGTGGACATCTTTGTGAAGAACATCCTGAAGAAAGTGCGCAAACCGGTTTTCAACGTTCCACCACCCCATCCAAAACACTCAAAATAGTTCTTGTAATTTATAGAGTTAAATTACTTTTCTACCGTTTATTCCCCACCCCTAACACTGCACAGATTTCAGTCTTTTCCAAAGTGGCGAAATATCACACTACTTAGAGCTTATCCACAATCCCCCTCCCGTTTTATGCCAAAAAACCAGCAAAACCAGCAAATAAAGCCCTCGTCAAGGCTGTAAATGGAAACAGTGCTCCAGAATGATCCTGTTTATCCCAAAAATCTGTGGATAACAGGGTGTAAAATCCTGTTCATTCCCGGTGGCTTATCGTGAACAAGNCTCCTTGCCCCTTTTTTACCTCGAGACCACATAGAAAAAACCGCTGCGTAATCATGCTATTATTATTTTCATTTTATAAATGGAACCACTATAAACTTTCCCCTAACGGGGTTGTTTCTTTTTTGAACAGTCTGGAAAACTTATGAAGCCCCCTGCTCTCCACCGCGATCCACCTCTCGATGAGCTGGATTTACTGCAGCGCGCCCAGTCACTCGCCGGATATAATCTGGCTGAACTCGCGGCGATTGCTGAACTGCCGTTGCCGGCAAACTTAAAGCGGGACAAAGGGTGGACCGGCATTTTGCTTGAGCGTTTTCTGGGCGCCAGCGCTGGCAGCAAACCGGAACAAGATTTTCCCGAGCTTGGCGTGGAGCTGAAAACGATCCCTATCGATGCACGGGGACGCCCGCTGGAGACCACTTTTGTCTGCGTCGCGCCATTAACAGGCAACAGCGGGGTCACCTGGGAGCACTGCCATGTTCGCCATAAACTGACCCGGGTATTGTGGATGCCGGTGGAAGGAGGAAGGCAAATTCCGCTGGGCGAACGTCGCATCGGCGCACCGCTGCTGTGGAGCCCCAGCCCGGAGGAAGAGGAACAGCTGCGTCAGGATTGGGAAGAACTGATGGATTTGATCGTACTGGGCAAGGTGGAAAGCATCACGGCACGGCACGGCGAAGTGCTGCAGCTACGCCCCAAAGCCGCGAACAGCCGTGCTCTCACGGAAGCGGTGGGCGAACACGGACAGCCGATCATGACGCTGCCGCGAGGTTTTTATCTTAAAAAAACCTTTACCGGACCTCTGCTTGCTCGCCACTTTCTGCTTTAATGGCCACTCTTTACTAGCCTGCAACGACAGAGGGCAGACTATAATTATCGCTTGTGTTTTATTTAAGGTGAATTGATAAAATGTTTGACTGGATTGCGGATCCTAATGCCTGGCTGGCGCTTGGCACGCTCACCATTCTTGAAATCGTTCTCGGCATAGACAACATCATCTTCCTGTCTCTGATCGTCGCCAAGCTCCCCAAACACCATCAAAATAAAGCGCGCCGGATCGGTTTGCTAGGCGCGATGTTGATGCGTCTGGGGCTGCTCGCCTCTATCGCCTGGGTGATAAAACTGACCAACCCGTTGTTTTACATTATGGATCAAGCCATTTCCGTCCGCGATCTCATCCTGTTCTTCGGTGGTCTGTTCCTTATCTGGAAATCCAGCAATGAGATCCATGAATCCATTGAAGGCAGCTCGGCAGATCATGACTCAAAGGTGCATTCGTTCTTTGGCGCCATCGTGCAAATCATGCTGCTGGACATCATTTTCAGTCTTGACTCGGTCATCACCGCCGTCGGTTTGTCCGATCACCTGTTTATCATGATGGCCGCCGTTGTGATCGCCGTCGGCGTGATGATGCTGTCCGCGCGTCCCATCGGCGAGTTCGTCGAGCGCCATCCGTCGGTCAAAATGCTGGCGTTGTCCTTCCTGATTCTGGTCGGCTTCACCCTGATTCTTGAAAGCGTGGATGTGCATGTGCCTAAAGGCTACATCTACTTCGCCATGTTCTTCTCTATGACGGTGGAAACCCTCAACCTGCTGCGTGGAAAGAAAGCCGCTTAGCAGCAGTGATACTCGCTTCGTCAGGGGTTTTCCATGCGAAAGTCCTCTGATAAAAGATGCCTCCAACTCATCGTGGAGGCATCTTTTTCAAAGCAACCGGTGCCGCTATAACCTGCGCTGCGGTGCACGAGAAAGAAGCCGGCACCATTGGCGATCCCTCCTTATCAATGAAGACTCTTCGCCGACTAATTTTTTTACATTTTGTCTGGCTCTTCTTTCCATAAATCCCAATAAAACCTGTTACTTCCTTTGCTAAACTTGCCTTAATTTTTCGAACTATTGCCGTTAACAGTAGGTAACTCCCTATGCAATCAATCATGAAAACGCTTTTGGCGTTCAGCGTCATCACCCTAATTGCCGGCTGTTCCAGCCATTATGTCGTCGCCACCAAAGAAGGTCAGGTGCTACTGACCAAAGGCAAACCTCAGGTTGATGAAAGCACGGGCCTGATGATTTTCACGGATGAGGACGGGCACAAGCATGCGATCGACAACAATGATATTTCGCAGGTCGTCGAACGCTAAGGCTAAATGACGATGTTGCGCCAAGAGGCTTTCCACCTTGACGAGGCTTGGTTTATAGTCAATTGAAGGTGTTTTCAAACGCACCTGCTCCTCTTCAAATAAAAAGGAAGCTGGCACAATGCAATACCATCGTATCCCTCATACTGCTCTAGAAGTCAGCGAGCTGGGACTGGGCACCATGACCTTTGGTGAACAAAACAGTGAAGCCGACGCTCACGCCCAACTGGATCACGCCATTGCAGCCGGGGTAAACCTAATTGATACTGCCGAACTTTATCCGGTTCCTCCGCGGCCAGAAACGCAGGGGCTGACCGAAAGCTACATCGGCTCGTGGCTTAAGCAGCGCGGCGGTCGCGAAAAACTGATCATTGCCTCGAAAGTCAGCGGCCCGGTACGCGGCAGCGATCATAACATCCGTCCTCAGCAGGCGCTGGATCGCAAGAATATCCGTGAAGCCCTCAACGACAGCCTGACGCGTCTGAACACCGACTACATCGACCTTTACCAGTTACACTGGCCGCAGCGCCAGAGCAATTTCTTCGGCAAGCTGAACTACAGCTATAACGACGACAAACCGGCTGTGACGCTGCTCGAAACGCTGGAAGCGCTCAACGAGCAGGTTCGGGCCGGGAAAATTCGTTACATCGGCGTCTCCAACGAAACGCCGTGGGGCGTAATGCGCTATCTGCAACTGGCGGAAAAACATGACTTGCCGCGTATCGTCTCGATCCAGAACCCTTACAGCCTGCTCAACCGCAGTTTTGAAGTCGGTCTGGCCGAAATCAGTCAGCACGAGGGGGTGGAGCTGCTGGCCTACTCCGCGCTGGCGTTCGGTACGCTGACAGGTAAATACCTGAACGGCGCCAAACCGGCAGGCGCGCGTAACACGCTGTTCAGCCGTTTTACTCGATACAATGGGCCGCACACCGAGCAGGCCATAGCAGAATATGTCGCGCTGGCGCAGCGCCACGGGCTAGACCCGGCGCAGATGGCGTTGGCGTTTGTCCGACAACAACCCTTCGTCGCCAGCACCTTGCTGGGCGCGACCTCCGTTGAACAGCTGCGCACAAATCTGGAGAGCCTGACGGTCACGCTGGGTGAAGACGTGTTGAACGAGCTGGAAGCCATCCACCAGCGCTTCACCTTTCCTGCCCCGTAACGCGCTTGCGTCACAACAGGGCCAGTATCGGCCCTGTTAATATCCGATACTGGCTCAAAACGTCACACTGAACCGCATACCTACGCCATCGTCGCGGACTTTGCTTCCGTGCATTCCCTGATATCCCAAGGACAGGCGGGCGTGATCACTGAGGTCCGCCGCCAGTCCGGCGTGCATCAATACGGCATTTTTCGGCGTCGCCGCGCCATCAACGTTGAAGTCATCTCCCCCGTGGGTGAAGTGCAACCGCGCCGAACGATTTCGTTCGCTCAGACGACGCTGGTAGCCGATATCCCCGTATAACGAGAAGGGTGTAACGGCGGTGAAACGCATATCGCCGCGCAGTCCCAGCGTCGAAAAAGCCGAAGCGCTATTTTGCGTATTCCATCCCAGTGCCGCTTCGCTGCCGAACTCCCGTCCGCCCGGCGTCTGTAGCCACACGTAAGCCGCGTTGGCATAGGGTTCCAACCCCGAATCCTGCGTGATGGAAAAACGCCGACTGCTCTCGATAAAGCCTTGCGCCTGATGGGCGTGATAGTTCGCGCGAGCCTTGCCTTCCAGATCGGGTATGTGAAGCGTGCGCTGACTCGACAGATCCAGATAGCTGTAGTTTATACCGGTGCGCCAATCCATTCCCGCCAGCTCGCCATCCAGATAGAGCGCCGCATGATAGGCGGTCACATTCGCGCGAGACGCTCTTTCACCCATGCTGATCCGGCTCTTTTCGCTGCCGACCGCGATGCCCAACGCGCTTGACTCGCCCATCTGAGCGCCGCCGCCCAGGAGGAAGCCGTAGCCCTGATGGTCCACCGCCGCCTCGCCAGCCTCACCCGATAATCGCCCATCGTTAGACCAGGTCGTCAGCCAAAGCGGCTCGCCGTGACGGGAACGCATCGCGCCGTTGAGCGCATCACGTACGTTTTGACTACGTTGAACGATGGCCGAGCGCGCAGCCGCATGGAATTCGCCGCTGAGGTTATCGAAAGCATCGCGTGCCGCATCGGCCGACTTCACGTTGGCGATGGCGCTGTNCGCCGCGCCGCCGTTGAGACTGTCGAGCGCGTCGGCCACCGAATGCTGATTGCTTGTTGCCGCCACATCGCTAAAACGTCGGGCGTTGCGCACCGTTTCAAGCCACGCGGCATGGTCGCCATACCCCAAGACGTCGGTAAGAAACGGGGCATCGGCAGATGCGCTCCCGTCGCCGCCGAGCACCAGTTCGTCAAATCGACCGGATACCGAGCCGCTGGCATCAAGCAGCGTATAGCGCGTGCCAAGGGAACTGCGACGTAGATTAATCACCCGCACCGTGCCCGCGAGACTGGCATTTTGCTCGACGATAAGCCTGTCTGAGTGCCCTTGCGCATCAATCTCGAAGTCGTAGATCGATCCCGGCGCGAAACGAACGTTGCCGACGGTTAACGTACCGACGGAAGTACCGGGGGCCAACATGCCGCCCGCGTCGATAGTGACAGAGCCGCCGATTTTGCCGTGTCCTCCCAGCACCGCGCTGGACATAACCCAGACGTCTCCCGCCAGACTCCCGCTGCCTCCGGCGTTTTTCGCCACGACCAGTCTTCCGCCTTCAACAACGGTCGGACCGCGATAGACGTCAGCCCCCGTCAGGTAAAGCGTGCCGTCCCCTTGCTTGCGTAAACCGACGTCCAGATCGTACAACGCGCTGCCCGTATCAGCATTGCGTACCTGAGCGATATCATTGCTCCAGGTGCTGTCGAACCCCTGAGTATCAACGCTATACAGCGCATACCGTCCGCCATAGGCGTCCGAACTCAGATCGCTGTCCGTCAGCCGTTTACCGTCGAGTTTCGCCGGCCCCTGCACCGCCTTATAGGCATTGACGATCCCCTGACCGAACAGCGCCTGATAATCCTCCTGCGACATCAGGGTCATCGTGCTATCGGCGGCGGCCGCCAGAATCGCGGCCTGCACGTCGTCGTCACTCATGCTGTAAAACGGATTATTGAGCTTGAGGGAGTTCACCAGTGCGGCCATTTCCTCGTCGCTAAACGTAATGCCGCCCGTCGCCGCATACACTTTAAGCTCTACGCCCGTCATGTTGAGCGCGCTGTCGACGTTGTTACGCGCCAGCACCACGGCCCGCGGCAGCCGCGCGCCGCTCAGAGGCGTTGCGGTAGACAGCAATACATCAGCCAACTGTTTGCCTGTCAGGTAGGGAAAAGCCTCGCTGACCAGCGCGCCCACGGCCGCCACATAGGGGGCGGAGAATGACGTGCCGCTGAGCGAAGAATAATAGGTCCGATCGTAAGTCGTATAAATATCGACGCCCGGCGCCAGCAAACTGTATTCAGTGGCCCCTTGCGCAAGGTTGCTGAACGAAGCGATAAACGCAGCGCTGGTCGTCGGCTGCCTCGAGTCGAAAGACATCACGCTGATCCAGTTGTTGGCAATCTTGTTCTCGAAGCCGGTCATATCCAATACGGTAGGCAATGCTGACAGCAGCGTCGGCGTCAAATGCCCCTCATTACCGGCGGAGAAAACCAGCAATTGCCCCTGCTCCGCATTGCGCGTCGTCAGCTCCTTGAACCCCGGTATCCAGGTGTCGAATAGCTCGCTTTGAACGTCCGCATCGTAGGAAAACAGCTGATCGGGATAAATATTAAAGCCCCAGCTGTTGTTAACGATCTTCGCTTCGGGGTACTGCGCCATGGTCGCCAGCGCGTTTGCCACGCTCGAGGTCGTTAAGTCGACGCCGAGAGACAAAATATTGGCGTTATAGGCCAAGCCGTGTATGCCGACATTATTTTTTGCCGCACCCACGACGCCGGCTACCGCATATCCATGTCTGTCGTATTCGTCCGGCGTGGATATCCACTGGGTGCCCTCAGCCACGCGCCCCAGAAATTCGGGTCCGCTCAAGTCAGATTGGCTGTCGATAATACCCACCGTGGCTCCGGCGCCGCTGTATCCCAGCGAGTAAGCCTCAGCCGCAAACATCGCGTCCAGCGCGGGGCCATTGTACTGATACTCCCGAGTGCGAAAGGCATCGGCGCTCGCCGCCCCGGCGGAAAATGCGGGCAACAGTAATGACAACGTGACCAAACAGGCCAGCGGCGTCAGTCTGCAACTGTGTTTGTCTTTGTCGCCCGCACGGTGCGGGTTGCGAATTCCCTTCATAAACAATTCCCTGTCAAATGTTGACTCATGGTGACGCGCGGATTGACTCCGGACGCGGCGGTTTACATGACCGCCCCAGGCGTTCTCACCTTGAGTGGGGCGCGCCGCCGGGCGGTTGCCGTAAAAATAGAAATGACGTGATGCGATATGCTGGTCATGAACGGCCCCCTCTCAGCGAAGGAAGGCGTACATCACCCGATATCAGCCAGAGGAATCTGTCGCGTTACGCGAAGGCGATGAGGCGATGGTCCGCCACCAACGAAATTGCCTTTCACACGCCGCAGTCTCCCTGCCATCCCGTCGCTGCCGCGGCCATTATAGGGAAGAACAAGCCATTCAATAACGAGAAAAAGACACTTTACTGACGAAATCCTTACAATATGAGATAAGGCAGCGAAACAGCCATACAAAGGAAAAAAGGGAGGAGTTAATGAAGTGGGGAGATGAAAAGCCGGAGGGCGGCAAGTCCCATAACGATAAGCAAAAATAGAAACGGGGCCAGCAGCCCCGTCGTCTTTAACCCGTTAAGGCAGCGTCTTAAGCAATGTTTTACGCTGTTCTTCCAGACCGGTCACACGCTGGCAGACATCGCGTCCGAAGCGTTGAAAATCCATTTCCTGATTGTTCCACTCCGTTTGGATCGCCTGTTGCAGTCCGCCCAGATTACCCATTACGGCCTGCAACGGATTGCCGCCGCCGTTGGCCATCTGTTTGACGCCCATCTCGTTCAGGCTGTCTTGCAGTACGCCGCCCAGCGTCTGCTGCACAATCTGGCGACCATCCTGCTCCACCTGTTTGATCGCCTGATGGTGGAAAACCAATCCGTCGGGACGGTGCTCAATGATGCGGTCCATCTGCTGTTTAAGCTGGGTATTCAGCGTGGTCAGACGGCCACGGACATTGCTGTCGCTCCCCAGTTGCTGAACGATGACTTTATCCAGCGACTGACGGGCCTTTTCCAGATGCTGTTGCGCGCCCGCGTCTATCCACGGCAGCTGCTCGCGCAGTTCAGCCTGATATTCTCGGGCCTGACGCCGCTGTTCCGACGTCAGGGTCAGCGTCTGGCTATCTTTGACCACATCCCCTTCCGGCGAGAACGTTAGGTTACCGCTGGCGCCCACAACCTTCACGCTTTGCGGCGTGATGAAAATGTCATCCTGCGGCTGAACCGGGCACTGATACTCCGCCCGCGCCTGCCAGGTGAATAGAATCAGTGCACCGAAGACGAGATTACGCAACAACATAGTGACTCCTGAAAAAAAGGGCGCCCAACAGGCGCCTCAATAATAGCCGTAAAGGCGCAAGACCGATGATGAAATCCGTCGACCTACCGCCACGCGTTTCCGCTTTAGCCTAGGTTGGGCGGCAGATCCCACCAGATATCGAACAGCTCACTGACGGTCACGTCGCTTAGCTGCTGTGATTCCAGCCACTCTTTGACCAGCTGACGGTGTTCGTCCGTGCAGTTGCCCAGTTTCTGCTGGCAAACCAGCCCCTGCCATTGCAGGTAGCCGCTGCCTTCAAAAGCCAGACCGCGGGGTTCGATAACATCGTCAACAAAGCGATCCAGCAGCCCGTCGATAGTTTCAACAGACGTGCCTTCCGCGAAACGGAAGCTGACTGAGAAACCCAGTTCCTTGAATTCTTCAATGTGTAACTTTTTACGTAAACGTCGGCTGCGATTAATCGCCATTACTCTTTCCTCTCAAACATGAGATCCCAAACACCGTGGCCTAAACGCTGGCCACGGGCTTCAAATTTCGTTAACGGGCGTGACGCCGGACGCGGTACATAGTCCTGGCTGTCGGACAGGTTGCGATAACCGTCGAGCGCCCCCATCACTTCGAGCATGTGCTCAGCATAAGGTTCCCAGTCGGTCGCCATATGGAATACACCGCCGATAGTCAGTTTGCTGCGCACCAGCTCGGCAAACGGCGGCTGAACGATGCGTCGCTTGTTGTGGCGCGCCTTGTGCCACGGATCCGGGAAAAACAGCTGCACCATCGCCAGCGATCCGGCGGGGATCATATTATCCAGCACATCCACCGCATCGTGACACATGACGCGCAGGTTATCGATGCCGGCTTCCTGAGCGGACGCCAGACAAGCCCCCACGCCAGGCAGATGCACTTCGATGCCGAGGAAGTTCTGTTCCGGGTGCTGTTCAGCCATCGTGACCAGCGAGGCGCCCATGCCGAATCCGATTTCCAGCACGACCGGCGCATCGCGTCCGAACAGCGAGACAAAGTCCAGTGCGTTGTCCTGATACTCCACGCCCATTACCGGCCACAGGCTATCCAGCGCCTGTTGTTGCCCTTTGGTCAATCGCCCCTGGCGACGAACAAAACTGCGAATACGCCGTAAAGGACGACCATTTTCATCAAATTCCGGGGAGATGACGTTATTACTCATAGTGCTTACACGTTGTCAGGGGTTATGAAACAAGCGCGCAGTATAATGGATACCTATGAAAAATTCTTTCCTATCTGCCGACGGTCGTTTCTCCCCTGNCGGGACGCGAGGAGGCGGGCTATCGGCGGGCCATCTCGTTTAAAGTAACGAGTATATATCGCGATGTTTGCGGCAATTGAGTTTAACCAGTGACTTATGCCGCTGGGCATACAGGGTTTTGACACTTTTATTCGTTTCTTCTGCCTCATATCTGGCGCAACGACCGGAAAGCAAACTGATAAAACCCCACATTTCTCCCCGCGCCAGTCGAGACTTGATTCGCTCTCGCGCTTCACTGCCCCCCGAATAAACCCGCTCATTGAGAAAAACCCCAAGCTCATGCATTGAACAGCCGTCCAGCGTGAAAAGCACCGAGTCGATATTGTGGTAGCACATCGACAACAGTTTCAGAAGATTGCCTTTCCCGATAATGAGCAGCCGTTCCTTATTCATATACAAGCTATTACTAATATCGGAGGCAAAACGCAAAAAACGAACCAGATCGCCGATATCCTGCAAAATGAAAATCAAACGTTCGACGCTCGACCAGTCCGGTATGTCAGTAATGACGTCTTCATCCGGTTTTACCAGCAGATAATCCAGTAAATATTCCTGTGGTCGTCCATATTCGTTCAACGCGTGCTCTACTGCGGGGTAATACAAATAACATGACGTCACCAAAAATAAGTTCATCTGGCTCATAACCTTTTCCCAAGTATGTGCAGGCGAATCGTCGGATGCAGATGCAGTCCGAACGAATGCAGATAAATAACGGCTGCGCTTATTGATAGCTCAGCGTGAAATGCGCGGTCGCGCTATAGCTGCCCGCGGCCAACGGTTCGTTGTCAACCTTTTCTAACCGAGCGCGAAAATCCAGCCGGTTGTCGCCTTCGAGTAAGCGGATCTTTCCCGTGTTGCCATTGAGCGGCATCAACTGGTCGGCACGATAGATGCCGATGGCAACCCCCTTCGCTGCTGACGCGGGATCAATCGCCAATCGTCCCGCCAGCGCGGTATTCTCCTTTCCGGAAAAACTCACCACGACATCCTGCAGCGTTTCCGTGCTGCACTGCGTCAGCATGATCGAGAAATCTCGCCACTCACTCGCTTGATTGGTCTGCAAGGCGCGCGCCGACGCCTCCCCCATGTCCACATCAATATTTTCAGAGTCCGACCGCAACACGCACGGCGAGTCCACCACCCGCACATGGAACCCTACGTCATAAACGTAGTCCTGCGATTTCGCGCTACCTACGGCAGAAGCGCTGGCAGCTAACGACATCACGTGCGCCCATAGCACTCCACTAACGGTCCGACGAATGATGGCTCGGCGTTGTATCGCCCTCGTTCCAGCCCTAGTCATAGTTGAAACGCAAGACGATAAATTTCTCAACCTCGCCGGGCACCGCCTCATCGAACGCATACAGCTTGGCGGTGTATTGCTTTTCCACCGTGCCGCTGGCCGGTTTCAATCCGTTGATGAAGCTAATAAACTGATTGTAGACGATATTATTGCCCGTTTCGTTGTCTTCAATTTTCAGCATGGAGCCATTTCCCATATCCATACCGTCAGCCGTTGCCAACGTATTGTTCCTGGAAGCCGTATCAAAGTTCACGGTGAGATCGAACCCTTTTCCGCAGTCTTCGCCGCCGTCGGTCGAGGCGCTGATTTGGAAGTTTTGCTGAGCCACGACGCCCGCGGAAGCGCTGCTCCATGCCTGCNCCGTACCGAAATCGATATACCCGTTGGGCGATACGGTCACGTTGGCAGAGCACTTGATAACCTCAATGTTTCTCAGCCCGGACAGACGGAAAACATAGTTACTGTACGGTTTATTGTTGATGCCCAGTTCGCCATCTACCTGTAATACGCTAAGAGAGTCCGCCCCCAAGCTGCTATTGGTGATATCGCCGATTTTTTCCAGATACAACTGCACCGTGGTCGGCATCATGGTGGGATTTCTCGGCGGGTTGCTACCGGACGGCCCCGGCGCGATAAATCGCCCGGTCGACACCCGCGAGCCGCTGCCTCCCCCACGAGAGATCACGCCAAGATCCTGACCGTTGTAGATAATGCCAATGCCGATCCCTGCCCCCACCACCTCTCCGCCTGGATTGGGGTAAAAGTAGGCGTATTCGCCGTTCGGCCTCACACTTTTATAAGCCCAACAGGCCAGGTTGCGGCGGTAGATTTTTGACGTCCACAGGCGACTTCCCACTGGCAACGTGGAAGGGATCTTTAGCGAGCCGATATCTTCACTGTCGGACACGGGCCCATTGATCGTATCTTTCCTACATTCCAGCGCGGAGGCGTGCATAGCCAGCATCAACAGCATGCCGCAGCAGAACCATGGCAGGCAGCATCGCGCGACGGAAGTCACTAATCCGAACATACTCTCCCCTATTCGATACATTCGCCGACGTATCCACTTCTACATGTTTAGCGAGAAATGAGACGTCGCGCGGCATCCCCCGCGTGAGCACCGACATTGCGCCGCTAAGTTCATTCGGGCAGTGTCAGTGCTCCCGCCATCGAGGCGTTGGTCATCTTCGCTTTCGGCTTCAGTGCGTGCGCGTTTCGACTAAAGAACAGGTCGCCTGCTGACAGGAAAAGCGCAGCTCCGGATGGCCGCCGAAATCATTGACGTAGAACAGCGAGAACTCTCGCACCGACGGGTCTTTGATGTCGACGCTGAGGGTTGACTTCGGCGCAATCATAAAAGCTCGGTTCTTCAGAAGAGAGGGCGCCACCTTCTCCCCAGAGTGGCGCTGAATATTGCTTACGGTAATGTAGTAAGGTGTAGGGTTCTCCACCACAAGCTGCTGACCAGACTTGCGGATGTTAAGTCTTCGCTGCCAAACCTCGTTTTTCACCGGCTTAATGTTTTGCGGCCGATAAAACACTTTAATTTCCGACTGCACGGCAATCTGCAGCACGTTGGCCTTATCCGGTTTTGGCGGGATCTCCCGCACATTTAGATAGAACAGTGACTCCCTATCCTGCGGCAGTTGATCGATCCCCGACGTTTTCGTCACACGAATTAGAGTACGACCCCCAGCTTCGATCCGCTGAAGCGGTGGCAACACCATCAAAGGGGCCGAGATCTTTCGGTGTTCGCTATCTGTCAGCCAGCTTTGCGCCAGGAAAGGATGGGTCCCGTTCTCATTAGTCAGTGTGACTGTGCTGGATGGTTCCGCTCCGTCGAAAACCACCCTTGTCCGGTCAAGGTTGATCGCCGCCTGTAAGACAGGAGGAAACATCACGGTGCACGCCAGCAGCGCGGCTGCCAGCTTGAGATGGCAATGTTGTTTCATTCACTCTTCTCCGTTTGTTGTATTCGTAATGTTCGTTGTGGGGGACGGCAGGCAAGGCAATAGCAGGGACTCCAGGCCGGTCAATGTGTGAGGTAAAGTCATTCGACACTGCGCTTCGCCGTCCCATCGAGCCGTCAATTCTTCATTGGCGGAGACGCCGGTGAGGTAAACTTGGCCTTCTTCTGTCACCATCGCGACCTCACGTCCGCTGGCGTTAAAGACTGTCGCTCCGAAGGGGGGAACACGACCGTCTGGTAGCCTGAGCATGCCAAGCACTTTACTGCCGCTCACGATCTCAAATTTGCGGTAGCCAATAGCGCCCTCGGTCAGCGTACCTTGGACAATAGTGGTCAAGGCTTCAGCGTCTTCTGGCAGATGCTGTACATCCACCAGGGTCTGGACATCTAAGTAACTGCTAGCTCCGGTAATCACTGCCAATCCATACGCGTTGGTGACCACGCTGCCGTTGGAGAACGGCACACCCGCCACCTCGTTGGCATCCACCATCACTCTCGTCCCACCATTGATGCCTTTCTGATGGGCTGCGACGCCATGACGCGTCGCAGTAATGCCCCCCATGAGGGAGCCGTTGAGGTAGGTGTACCCCCCTTGCTGCCAGGCCAGCCCCATACTGGCGTTGGTCGCCGAAGCGGTGTAGTTGTAAGTCCCACTGATGTAGCCCTTGCTGGTGGCGTCGTAGCGCGTGCTCAAATTCCAGCTTCGGTTCAAATCTTGTTGGTTGCTGTAAGTCATCGTCTGGGCCACCGTACCGCCATAGCTGCTCAGGCCGTAACCAACGCGTTCGCGGTCACGTAAAGGGAAGGTGAGATTGAGATAAATGCTATCGTCCGTATTCGCATTGTAGAGGGAGCGCCAAGCGGACACCCCAAGGGAGACGCCCTTGAACGGCCCCAGATCCAAATACGTGCTCAGGGAAATGCCGTAACGGTGCTGCGGCTTCTCATTCCAGAATGTCTGTTGCGTGTAGCTCAGGTAGGTAGACAGGTCATTCAACCATTGCCTTTCAACGTTGAAACTTTTCGATAATGTAACGACGTAACGTTCTTTTTCGCTGTGGTACTGGTTTTCACTGTCATTTAATGTGTAGAGATATTGAGGTATCCCCATGAAGGTCTGTTCAAACAGACGAGAACCAGTGAAGTTCACCTGTCCATCTATGGCCTCGAAGCGCTTCGCCCAGTTCACAGAAAGAGAATGCCCATCTTGCAGCGGCTTGTTCGGCAGGCTGGCGCGGGACTGGGTGATATCAGCCGAAATCGCGCCCAGCTGGAATAGGTTGCGCCCCAGTCCCACAGAACCGGACTGATAGCCATCAGACAACGTTGTGCCGCCATACAACGACCAGGCATTACTCATTCCCCAGGAAAACTCACCAGCGGAAAACGTCAGTTTTTCTTGGCGACGTTGGTTTTCCGACGGGCGTCCAGCAGAAATCTTGTACTGAACTTGCCCCGGACGAGTCAGGTAAGGAAGACTGGCCGCTTCGGTCTTGAATGTTGTGACGGAACCGTCTTCTTCTGTAACGCGCACATCCAACGTTCCGGTCACGCCACTATTGAGATCCTGCAGAGAGAAAGGCCCCGCAGGTACCGTGATTTCGTGAATAACGCGCCCGTTCTGCAAAACGGTAACCGTCGCATTAGACCTGGCCACGCCACGAATCTCAGGCGCATAGCCGCGTAGCGAAGGAGGCAGCATATTTTCATTACTGACCAGACTGGCGCCGATAAATCGGAAGCTGTCGAACAGGTTGGTGTTGAGGTACATCTCGCCCAACCTGAGATCGGCAGACATAAACGGCAATGGGCGATAGGCATAGAACTGGTCCCAGGAGAAGTGTTGACTATGAATGCCTTGAGCGGCGTTCATGTAATAGAGGTAATCTGCGCGAAAGCGCCACGCCCCGAAATTGAATCCAGCTGTACCATAGCTACTTAAATAACGGGCTGAGCCACCATCACCGCTACCTCGACGCGCACTGCCCGTTAGGCTGTAGTCGAGCATCACGCCATCGATTCCCTGATCCCATTGCTCCGGCGGCGTCCAATTTTTATTGCTGTACTTCATCCACGCCTGTGGGATGGTGATGTTCAATTCGCCCATCCCAATCTGATTAGAGACTTTGACCCCTGCAATGGCTGTCACATCGGCGCACCGCCCGTCATTCCACCAGTGAATGNGTTCCTCGGCCTCTGTCTTTAACGCCAGTTTTGCTACGATTTCAGCATCCAGGCATAAGCGTGATTTACGCCCGTCAGGGCGGGTAGCCAAATAACTCACTTTCCGCTGATCAATCATTTTATTATTGACCTTAATCATCAGCATATAGTCGTCCGGGACGACGTAATCCGAATCGGAAAAACGGCTTAGATCAATCTGATTGCGTTCATCGACATCCAAGACGCTGGCATTAAATTCCGTCGACTTAACACTATTAGAAAAAAAGCAAATTATGAAAAGACTGTATAGAAAATTACCATTCAGCCTATTTCTGACTCCCTTTCCCAGCATATTAGCCATCAATATGTACCAGTGTGTTTTTAACATCACACATAAAAGAAAAAGGAAGAAATAAGAAATTATTAAACTATCAGCGCAACAACTCGCTTTAGGTTCCATTTCCCAATCACGTGATAAGTTGATACAAAACAAACACAAAGAAACACAAAAAAACAAACGATGTCATTGTATATAACCACCTACACAAAAATACGACCACGTCTAAACTTCTATACAGTTATCAATGGGAAACAAATCTAAAGATAAGCAAGCAATTTTAGAGAAAAGAAACCCATGAATGTATATCAAATCTTCCACCAAACTAGAGCCACCCATAAAAACAGATTTTAAAAACACTTCCTTTATAGAAACAGGGGCGGCTTCTTGAGTTATTACAAATAGCAAGACTAATTTGGCTACTTTCTGTCATTTACCGCTTAAACAGCAAAAAAATTAGCTAAAATCAAACAAGACATTATCAGTTTAAAATCACCTGGCTAACGCTATTTTCAAAAACTTGAAGGGCCTCCTTTCCCATAAAATATGCTTACTCGTAGGAAATAACGAAGTTGGCCGTACTTTCAAAATTACCGGTAGTTACATCCGTATCAGTCGGCAATTTCTGTACGTAAGAAGTGAAGGATAAGGTGTTGTCGCCATTCACCAGTTTATAATTACTCACGGCAGCAGTGGCGCCGTCGAACGAAACTTTTTCACCAGAGTACAATACAGNAATACCTGCGCCGCCTGCAGTACCATGCAGCGCCAGCAATTTGTTGTTTGTACCGGCAGCCGTTCCCCCTGAAAAGACAACTTTGGCACTCGTTGATGTTTCGATAGAACAGTCTTTCAAAGTGATATCGAAAGGTTTGATAACCGAAGTTCCACCACCTTCCAGTACAGTTTTGCTAATTTCGCCAAACTCAATAGTCTGAGCCAAATCATCCTGAGACACGGAGCAAGGTGTATCGATAATTTTCCCGTTAAAGGTGACCGTACCATTGTGGGTATCTGTCGCCTGCGCATCAAATACAGAAAAAGAAAAAACAGCCATCATCGTAGCCAAAGCGATATTAGATAATTTCATTTTCATACCCGTGTTGATTCAATAGATGAAAGCGCGCTTGCTGGCAACCGCCACAAAGAGCGCCCCGACCGGCCAATGCATTGGTGTCAGGATCTTCATAGGCCAGCTTAGCGACAGCGCATTTACCATCTTTCCGCCTTATTCCACGCCAATCCATCATGTAAAGACCCAGTGAAACCGTCATGCGTTGAACGTGCAGTCATCTAACCACAACCCCAAAAACAGGACAATTATATTGAATCGTATATATTTATTTAGATTTTATTCTTGTTTTTTAGTATTAAATAGATTTTTATTCTAAAGGCGAAGACTGTTTGCGCTTTTTTTATGGCGCNAATACTTTCATTAACCGCTAGCCGCTAAATACCTTCCAGCTTAAATGAAAATTAACCAGTGGAAATCAACATAGATTTACATTTACATATATTAATTCCACACTCGCATGGGCAGTTAGTTATTTATTTTTATATTTTTTATGTGCTATAAATACCCTCTCAAGGAAGAACAGTTATCTACAACAGTGACTGTAAATATCGTCGAGAAGAAAATATGCCTTGACAATAAACATCTAAATTTTTGACTTAATTTTACTTAATACCTTCCATATCAACATTTTTACAATTCATGTCTCTATAGAGCATCTATAAATGGTTTATTTGATTAATAAGTCGGTTGTCTATACAGAAAAAGACAACTCTTTAGCATGGATTAATCGCTCAGACGAGGCAGTGTCTTTAAGCCTCCCCGTGGCAAAGCTTCTACAAACGCTGATTATTCATCCGGGAATGACATTAAGTAAAGAGTACCTACTGACAGAAGTTCTGGAGAAAAATGCTCTGGCACCGTCGATGAACAACTTGAACAACTATATTTCGTTATTGAGGAAATCTCTGCGTGAATATGAGCTGGCCGAGTTCCTGATGACGGTACCCAAGGTCGGTATCATGTTTAATACACTGGATATTGAAGTGATATGTGACGACTCACAGCAAAGCTCCGTTCAAAACTCCGTTATGGAATTCCCTCCTCCTCCCCCTCAAACGCAGGGTATCAAATACAAAAATTCTCTTTATTTTGTAGCAATAGGGACGTTAGTCGTATTGATTCTTTTTTATAATTTCATCCTATCAATTGATTTCCCTTACCGAGAAATTTTTAGAGACACCAATATCACAAATTGCGAGTTTTATTATATTGACGATGACGCCATCAATGATGGATTTCAGGAAAAGTATCATTATCTTTGTCAAAACAATGTTGACCTGTACTATTTTTCCAGAAAAATAATCATCCCAAAAATCGCGACCAGAGAAGAAAGTATTGTTATTTCCTGTAAGAAAGAAGGGAAAAGGTGCTCAACGCATGTCTTTATCAACAACCAATAAACCCTTTATTATCATCACAATAACCTTATTGGCCCTATTGATGGCTTTGTTATCTATCTATCATTATTATCGTGTTTACAAAAAGCCGTTGATGTGTCGAGGAGAAATAAGCGCAACGATTAATAATGGGCAGGACTCCATTGTTAAAGGCTATATCATTAATTTTTATTTGGGGGAAAAAGACAAGGGGTCAATGGCTCTACACGGTATCTATATCGATGTTAACAAATCTGCTGATGTATTAGAACGTACACTCACATTCGATTACGACTGGAATGGGAATTACCTTATTATGAAAAACATTTGCATGTTCAAAAGTTCGGCAGATACCGCCCCCGATAATGCCACGCCTTATAGTAAAAATGAAGTCGTCAGGTTTGAAATGCTGACCAATAAAGTTTATCTGATCAGTGCTTTCCGTCCTACGTTCGCCTGCAACGTGCGCTGATGTATCAAGCCCGTGGTCGATAACTATGGCCACGGTTTATCATCCGCATACGGATTCACTTGTGACTAAAATACTCAGGCGCGGCGCCTTTATGCACCACGAAAGGTGCATCATCGCCCTTGCTTTACTTGCCTGAAATTGCACCGCCACTTAAGCCGCGTCGGGGGCGACATAGAATGAAGAACGCGTTCAGGAAACTTCGGGTTTACAGCACATTCACACTGTGCTGGAATCGCTTTCAATTTTCACCGGCCGGATAGCGACCCCTTCTTATGATACAAGCGCAACAGTTCGCGCAACAGGTGCTGGAATGGTATGACCGTTTCGGACGTAAAACGCTGCCTTGGCAACTCAATAAAACGGCCTATCAGGTCTGGCTCTCCGAGGTCATGCTGCAACAAACCCAGGTCGCCACCGTCATTCCGTACTTTCAGCGATTTATCGCCCGCTTCCCCAACGTGAACGCGCTGGCCGCCGCGCCGTTGGATGAGGTTCTGCACCTGTGGACCGGGCTGGGTTACTACGCTCGCGCACGGAACCTGCACAAAGCGGCACAGATGATTGCCGAGCAACACGGCGGCGAATTCCCCACGACGTTCGACGATATTGTGGCGCTGCCGGGCATTGGTCGTTCCACTGCCGGCGCTATTCTTTCTCTGGCCCAGGGACAGCACTACCCGATTTTGGATGGCAACGTGAAGCGCGTGCTCGCACGCTGCTACGCCGTCGCGGGCTGGCCGGGGAAAAAAGAGGTGGAGAAGCAATTGTGGCATATCAGCGAAACCGTCACGCCGGCGCAGGGTGTGGGCGCATTTAATCAGGCAATGATGGATTTGGGTGCGATGATCTGCACACGCAGCCGTCCCAAATGTGAACTTTGTCCGCTCAACAAGCAGTGTATCGCCTACGCTAACCACAACTGGGCGGATTATCCGGGCAAGAAGCCCAAGCAGACGATACCGGAGAAAAGCGCCTGGTTTGTCATGGTCCGGCAACAGCAGCGCGTATGGCTGGAACAGCGCCCAGCCGTCGGACTGTGGGGCGGATTATTCTGTTTTCCCCAATTTGCCACCCAAGAGGAAGCGCATAACTGGCTACGGCAGCGGGGAATGCCGCTGAGCGGGCTACAGCAGGGCATCGCGTTCCGACATACCTTCAGCCACTTTCATCTGGACATCGTCCCTCTGTTGCTGGATGTTTCCAGCCAGATCGCCTGCATGGATGAAGGCGCCGGTCTCTGGTATAACTTAGCGCAGCCGCCATCTGTGGGGCTTGCAGCCCCGGTAGAACGCCTGCTGCAACAGCTGGCTCAGTCGCAGTCCGTCTTCGTCGATGTCTGCGCGCCAAATAATGAGGAATAAGCATGAGCAGAACGATTTTTTGTACATTTTTACAACGTGAGGCCGAAGGCCAGGATTTTCAGCTGTATCCGGGCGAGCTGGGAAAACGCATTTATAACGAAATATCCAAGGATGCCTGGGGCCAGTGGCAAACCAAGCAGACGATGCTGATCAACGAGAAAAAACTCAGCATGATGAATGTGGAAGACCGCAAGCTGCTGGAAGAAGAGATGAAAAAGTTTCTTTTTGAAGGCAAGGACGTGCAAATCGACGGCTATACGCCGGAAGATCAGTAATCGCGCAGGGGCCTGCCGGCCCTGATAACTCACGCTCCCGACACGGCCTGATATGATGAAGAAACTGCTAGCTTTGCTGTGCATCGCTCCGCTGCTGATCTCTTGTTCCAGCAACAAAGGCAGCGAAGATGCGGAAGCCTATGTCAAAGACACCAACGCCTTTGATATTTTGATGGGGCAATTCGCCAATAACATCGAAAACATCTGGGGCATCAACGAAGTGTTGATCGCCGGCCCCAAGGATTACGTAAAGTATTCCGACCAATATCTGACCCGTAGCCACGTCAACTTCGATGCCGGTACGATCACCATCGAAACCATCAACCCGACTAACTACGAAGCCAGCCTCCGTCAGGCTATCGTCACCACCCTGCTGATGGGCGATGACGCCAGTAACGCCGACCTGTATTCCGACGCCAACGATATTCAAATCAGCCGTGAGCCGCTGCTGTATGGGCAGGTGCTGGACAACACCGGCGAACCTATCCGTTGGGAAGGCCGCGCGGTCAACTTTGCAGACTATCTGATCCAGAACAAGCTACAACGCCGCACGGCCGGTGTGCATGTGATTTGGACGGTAACCATCCAGCTGGTGCCGAACCATTTGGACAAACGTGCCCACAAATATCTGCCGCTGGTCCGTAAAGCCGCAGATCGCTACGGCATCGAGCCTTCCCTGATCCTGGCTATCATGCAGACCGAGTCGAGCTTCAACCCCTACGCGGTAAGCCATTCCGATGCATTGGGTCTGATGCAGGTCGTGCAGCACAGCGCAGGACGCGACGTCTTTAAAATGAAAGGGAAATGGGGNCAGCCGAGCCGCAGCTACCTGTTCGATCCGGAAAACAATATCGATACCGGAACGGCCTATCTGGCCATGCTGAAAAATGTGTATCTGGCGGGCATTCAGAATCCGACCTCTCAGCGTTATGCCGTCATCACCGCCTATAACGGCGGCGCAGGCAGCGTATTGCGCGTGTTCTCCAGCGACAAAGACGCTGCGGTAAGCGCCATCAACGGTATGTCTCCCAACGATGTTTACCAGACGCTGACGACACGTCACCCTTCACAGGAGTCTCGCCGCTATTTATATAAGGTGAATTCGGCGCAGAGAAACTATCGTCGCTGATGACGCACGTCGAACCTCTGGCCAAGCCGGAGGTTCGTCCGTGGAGGCTCGTCTTCAAAACACAATGGTTGAGGATGTAGTACAAAGGTTTGATGCTTAATCACGGTTGTTGATGCGTCCGAGGCCCTCCATTGACTGACGAATTTACCGTCAGCACCAACAGGAAACCTGTCTATAAGCAAATGCTATGCCCAACCTATTGAATAGCAATAATCACTACAAAAAACCAAAAAGCATTCTATATAGCACTATTTTTTTATAATAACGCATGATCATTATCTTTATTTTATACATTACTGGCGCAGACAATTTTTGCCTAGGATGCCAAGAAAAGGTAGCATCGCAGACGTTTTTCAATTCCTGCCCCTGCATGCCGCTAGGGACTGGCGGTATATGCAAAGGCCGAACTTTAACGGTTAACTCATTAAATAATATGTCATTTCTTTCTTATGAATGATAAGAAACGGGATCTGGACGGGTAATGAACAAGCACAAAAGCAAAGACTCTGAACGCCATGCGGCTAAGCGGCGCTGGCTCGATTCACATGAAGTGGGATACCACAAAACAATGGGTAACAGGCAGGTTCAGATGATCGCCATCGGCGGCTCTATCGGTACCGGTCTGTTCTTAGGCGCGGGCGCTCGTTTACAGATGGCTGGCCCTTCTTTGGCCCTCGTTTATCTCGCTTGCGGTATTTTTTCCTTCTTCATTCTGCGCGCGCTGGGCGAACTGGTTTTACACCGTCCTACCAGCGGAAGCTTCGTCTCCTATGCCCGTGAGTTTCTCGGAGAGAAAGCCTCGTACGTCGCCGGTTGGATGTATTTTCTTAACTGGGCGATGACCGGTATCGTCGATATCACCGCCGTTGCGCTCTACATGCATTACTGGGGCACGTTCGCCGACGTCCCACAGTGGGTCTTCGCCCTCAGCGCACTGGCGCTTATCACCACCATGAACATGATCGGGGTGAAATGGTTTGCGGAAGCGGAGTTCTGGTTCGCGCTCGTCAAAGTCATCGCGATTTCGTTGTTCCTAATCGTGGGGACCATTTATCTCGGCACCGGCCATGAGCTTGATGGCAATCGCACCGGCTTCCACCTCATTACCGATAATGGCGGGCTATTCCCTCACGGTATGCTGCCGGCGCTGGTGTTGATACAGGGCGTGATATTTGCCTTTGCGGGCGTTGAACTGATCGGCACCGCCGCCGGCGAGTGTAAAGATCCCGAGAAAATGCTGCCTAAGGCGATTAACAGCGTTATCTGGCGCGTGGGTCTGTTCTACGTTGGCTCAGTGATCCTGCTGGTGTGTTTGCTGCCGTGGAACGCCTACCAGGCGGGGCAAAGTCCATTTGTGACGTTCTTCAGCAAGTTAGGCGTTCCTTACATCGGTACTATCATGAATATCGTGGTGCTGTCGGCGGCGCTGTCCAGCCTCAACTCCGGGCTGTACTCGACCGGACGTATTCTACGTTCGCTGTCGCTGGGAGGCTCCGCGCCGAAGTTCATGTCAAAAATGAGCGCGCAATCCGTGCCTTACGCCGGGATTTTGGTCACTGTGGGCATCCACGCCATCGGCGTGTTCCTGAACTACATCGTGCCGGCGCAGGTGTTTGAGATTGTGTTGAACATCGCTTCGCTCGGCATTATCAGCTCTTGGGGCTTTATCATTGTCTGCCAGATGAAGCTGCGTCAGGCGATTAAAGCCGGAAAGGCCAAACCGATCAGCTTCAGAATGCCCGGCGCGCCGGTAACTTCCTGGCTGACGCTGGGATTCCTTGTGTCTGTACTGGTACTCATGGCATTCGATTACCCTAACGGCACCTATACCATTTCCACGCTGCCGCTACTTGCCATCATGCTGACAATGGGCTGGTACAGCCTGCGCCGCCAAAAGGAGGATGCGAATTTGGTCAAACAGGAGCACGAGCAGCAGGGGTCCTCAAACTCACAGTAACGTTCCCGACGCCGATTACCGGGGCTTTCGCCCCGGTATGTCCGGTTCCTAATCCGACACCACATGCGCGTATAGCCGTTTCCGCCCATCTTCTTCCGCGACGACGTATACGCCCTGTAGCTCCGGCGCAAAGCCCGGCATCAGGTTCAGACCAGCTTCCAGCGCCAGAAAATAACGCAGCACCGCCCCGCCCCACACTTCTCCCGGCACCACGCATAGCACGCCCGGCGGATAAGGCAGCGCCCCCTCGGCCGCAACACGCCCTTCGGCCTCGTCCAGCGCAATCAGTTCGATATCGCCCCGGATAAAGCAACTGTGCGCTTCTTGCGGCAACATGACTGCCGCCGGGAACTCCGCCTGGCGGAACATCGCTTTCTGCAGGCGCTTCACGTCATGACGCGCGTAAAAATCATGCATTTCCTGGCATAGCCTCCGCAGCGTGTAACCTTCATAGCGCTGATGATGCTTCTGAAACAGGCTCGGCAGAACGTCGCTCAACGGAGCGTTTTGCTCAATCAACTGCTCGAAGCGCACCAGCGCCTGCACTAAATGATGCATCTTGCGGCTATCTTCCGCCGGGGTCAGTAGGAACAGTATCGTATTCAGATCGCATTTTTCCGGAATGATGCCGTGTTCGCGCAGATAGTTGGCCAGAATCGTGGCCGGTATGCCGAACGGTGTGTACTCACCGGTTTCCGCATCAATACCGGGTGTCGTCAGCAGCAGCTTACAAGGGTCGACAAAATACTGATCCTGCGCGTATCCCTCAAAGGCATGCCAGCGCTCTCCCGGTTCAAAAAGGAAGAAGCGGACGTCCTGCGCCATCGCCTCTGTGTCGTGACCCTGCCAGGGTGTGCCGCTCACCGATGTCGGGACAAAAGGCGCGATCATGGAACACCGTTCAAGCAACTGCTTTCGGGTTTCAATGCCCAGCTTCACGCACTCCTGCCACAGGCGGCGACCGCTGGTGCCTTCGTGCATCTTGGCGTTGACATCCAGCGCGGCGAAGAGTGGATAGAACGGACTTGTCGAGGCATGCAGCATAAAGGCATTGTTGAGCCGCTTATGGTTGCAGAAACGCTTCTGCCCCTTGATGTGGGCGTCTTTCTTGTGGATCTGTGACGTTTGGGAAAAACCGGCCTGTTGTTTATGCACCGACTGCGTCACAAATATCCCCGGATCGTTTTCATTGAGTTCGAGCATAAGCGGCGAGCACTGCTCCATCATCGGAATAAACTGTTCGTAACCGACCCAGGCGGAATCAAACAAAATGTAGTCACACAGATGACCGATGCTGTCGACCACCTGACGCGCGTTATAGATGGTGCCGTCATAGGTGCCAAGCTGGATCACCGCCAGACGGAATGGCCTTGCCTCCTCGGCGCGCTCAGGGGCAACCGCCCTGACCTGCTCACGCAGGTAAGCCTCGTCAAAGCAGTGGGCGTCGATGCCGCCAATCAGACCAAACGGGTTTCGCGCCGTTTCGAGATACACCGGCGTCGCGCCCGCCTGAATCAGCGCACCGTGATGATTGGACTTGTGATTGTTACGGTCGAACAGTACCAGATCGCCCCGCGTCAGTAGTGCATTGGTGACGACTTTGTTCGCCGCGGAGGTGCCGTTCAGCACAAAGTAAGTTTTGTCCGCATTAAAGACTTTGGCTGCGAATTTCTGGGCCTCTTTCGCGGCCCCTTCGTGGATCAACAGGTCGCCCAGCGTCACATCCGCATTGCAGATATCCGATCGAAACAGGGTCTCGCCATAAAACTCATAGAACTGACGCCCGGCGGGATGCTTACGGAAGAATTGCCCCCCCTGATGCCCAGGGCAGGCAAAGGTCGTCGTGCCCATTTCGACATACTGGGTCAACGTGTCGAAAAACGGCGGCAACAGCGCATCTTCATACGCCCGGGCCGCCTCCTCCAGCAGAACGGCATGCCCACCTGCTTCGTCCAATGTCAGCCACTCACTATCTGAGGGCAGCATTTCGATACTGCCCTCTTCCGACATGCGCAGCACAAAGGCCGGGATAGAAAACCCCGTGTGATGTAACACTGACAAAATACCGCTGTGAGCTTCCTCAACGGATACCACTACCGCAGCGATATCCGTAAAGTCGGTCTGACTCAGGGCCACTACCGGTCGTTCAGTGATTAAACGGGCGGCAACCGCTGAATTGGCCGCAATTTTCAACTGTTTCATGTAACAAACCCAAACGATCAAGGATGAGTAGATGTGTCCGAAAGACACAGCGCAGGGATGACGTGCCAAACCGTTGCCGGTCGTGTTTCCCCAGCCAATACCATTTAGTGTATGACTCATGCGAAAACCTGCCGAAACAAAGGGGAAATTGGCCCGTTCTATCCGATAGACATCAGTAAAATCAGAGGGATAACTCTATTCTTAATCATGCCTAACAGTGAGCGTCGGCACGCCTCACCGCATGGTGAAGGGAGATAAACTGGAAAAAGAGAATGCTACAGCAGTGTGACCGGAGTCCCGGGACGTCATCAAAGTCGTGGCGCGCAGCGTCTGCACCAGAAGCATTGAGTCCGACATATCAACGACCCTCGATAATCACAGATGAAAGGAAAGTCAAAAACCGCGCAATAGTCGCACTATTTTTTATCCAATTCAAGAAAGCCACGGCCGCCTAAGCCGGGAAATCTAAAATAGCCCTCCCCCCATCTGGCTAGCAGTACTTCTACATGGGAGATCACGACATTGTTTGAAAATAGAGCAAGCAGGCGGCGTAAGGCAGAAACCCGTTGACGGCTCCGGTGATATACGGTTTAATGCGCCCCGTTGCCCGGATAGCTCAGTCGGTAGAGCAGAGGATTGAAAATCCTCGTGTCCTTGGTTCGATTCCGAGTCCGGGCACCACTTATTAAAGAAACCAGCCTGATGGCTGGTTTTTTGCTTTCAGAGATACGGACTCTCCATCGAACTTCGTTCGATTATTCACCGCAAGCGGCTCACCCCTTTGGGGCCAGCGCGTAAACCGCGCTGTTCAACGCCTACGGCGTAGTCCGAGTCCGAGTCCGAGTCCGAGTCCGAGTCCGAGTCCGAGTCCGAGTCCGAGTCCGAGTCCGAGTCCGGCACCACCTTTCCTTTTTTATTCCTCCTTATCAATCCCTATATTTATGTGATTCAATAAGTTGGCGTGAAAATCTTTCCCGATGCGTTTTGATTTATCCCTTCGTATCGGGGAATTTGTGGGTCAGATTGCGGGTCATTCAGTTCGATGAACGGGAGTGACCCTCATGTGTTAACTGACAGCAAAGTCCGATCCGCGAAACCTCTCGCAAAATCTTACAAGCTCACTGACTCGCAAGGCCTGTACCTCACGGTATCCACCAGCGGCGCTAAGTTATGGTATTTCCGTTATCGCTTCGCCGGTAAAGAAAACCGTCTAGCCTTTGGCCCCTATCCCCAGACTACGCTGGCGGAAGCCCGCGAAAAGCGCAATGCCGCGCGTAAGCTGCTGGCGTCCGGACTCTGCCCTTCTCAGCTTCGTAAATCGAACAACCCCGCCGTTGAGGAATCCCGTACCTTTCAGTATGTCGCTCTGGCATGGCACACCAGCAGTCTTAAACTCTGGTCGGAAGCCCATGCCGATAAAATTCTCACCTGCCTGAAACGCTACGTTTTCCCTGCCATTGGCGCAATAGATATCGCTCAGGTTGAAACCCGCCATCTGGCGCAGCTTATGAAGGCGATTGACGATAGAGGCGTGCATGACGTCGCCGGACGGGTGCGGCAGCATCTGACCAAAATCATGCGCCACGCCGTACAGCAAGGTGTCATCAAATACAATCCAGCTTACGATTTGGACGGAGTCGTGACCCCGGTAGCGACCCAACATCACCCCGCCCTGCCGCTGAAACGCCTGCCAGAGCTGCTTGAGAAGATTCGTAATTACAAAGGCAGGGAACTGACCCGTCTGGCGCTGGAGCTGAATCTGCATGTCTTTCTGCGCTCCAGCGAGTTACGGCTTGCCCGTTGGGACGAGTTCAACCTGAAAGCCCATATCTGGACCGTACCTGCCCAGCGTGAGGCAGTAAAAGGTGTGAGGTTCTCAGAGCGTGGCGCAAAGATGAAGGATGAACACCTGGCGCCGCTGTCACGACAGGCGGTTGCCCTGCTGAAACAAATTCAGGCGATTTCTGGCGAGTCAGTATTCGTTTTTCCAGGCGCTCGCACGCTGAACAAGCCAATGAGTGAAAACACCATCAACAAGGCGCTGCGCGTGATTGGCTATGACACCAAGACAGAAATTTGCGGCCACGGCTTCAGGACTATGGCCTGTAGCGCCCTGAATGAGTCCGGATGCTGGTCAAAGGATGCCATTGAGCGGCTGATGAGTCACAAAGAACGCAACGGCGTGCGGGCTGCTTACGTGCATAAAGCGGAGCATCTGGAAGCCCGAATCGAAATGATGCAGTGGTGGTCGGATTATCTGGACGTAAACCGAGAAGGATATGTCGCGCCGTATATTTATGCTCGAAGTTACAAAAGAGAAGATTGATTGCGGCTAACGCGCTGCGCTTGTTGGCTCCGGACGGGCTTTCTATGTGGTAGAAAACCCGGTCAGGAGCGTTGTCGTAAAACCATTCGTGCATTCGGCCAAGCGTTCCTTACATGTTAGGGTTTGCTATATCACTGACTCCCCCCCGTTCAGCCTTTTGGTTCAATACTGCGCGGGTCTGGAGTTCCTTACGCAGAACACACTTTATCCACGTTGACCGGCGCACATATTGCCGATAAGCGCCCCCCTGGTACTCAACACCCGGCTCACAGGCCTTTGATTTTGCCGCATCTGCCGTTCTGCTAGGCAGACGTTCTGCGGCCTTTTGGCCTTCTGACGGATAATAGTCTTTCAGAATATCGCACTCTTTCTGACTCCAGCGTGAGGGCCGTTTTATACCCAGTTTATCGGCCTTTGCAAGAATGGTTCCCCGCGTTCGGCCCGGCAGCAGCGCCATGACATCCTGCATGGGCATACCGGCAGCGTAATGCACGTAAATCACCGCTTTTTCCTCTTCAGTCCAGAGCTCTGCCTTCCTTCTGGTGACGCCTGTCTTGCAGGCTGAGCATGCCACAGATGAAGCGGGCCGGCCTGGGCTGACGCCAATGTCTGCCGCGGTCCGCGGTCGCGTAGTGATTTTCCACATAACGCATTTCCTGCAAAGTCCAGCGCGACCGGCGATTTCGGCACTCAGCGGGATTTTTCATCTGTCTCTCTGCCCAGCAGGGCATAACGCGCCAGTAATTGCTTCAGGTGCAACGCAGTCTGCGAACGCAACGCGGCCGGGGCAGGCTGGTCTGNCGGTTGCTGCGCCATCTGGCGCAGTTGCTCTTCGACCGGTACCGTCTGGTTAAATGCCTGGGTTATCGTAAACACTTGCGATTTCAGTTCGCTAACCGTCATGTATTTTCCCCTCTGACCATCCAGCTGGTTCAGCCTGTCTGTCAGCCGTTGCAGCTGCGCCATGCCTTGCTGCCAGCCACCTAGACTGTCCGGCGGCGTCGCAGAGGCAACCAGTTGCTGTTGCCACTGCCGCGAGACAGCGTCAGCTACCTCGGTGTCAGGCCACAACACCCGCACCTGCCGAACCAGCGCGGTCCCGTGTGCCAGTGGCCAGTCTGGTGGCATCGCAGCCAGCTGTTCCAGTTGCTGCTGTGTCTGTTTTACCCACTCAGTGTGCTCTTTCAGCCATGGCGGGTTCGTTCGCTGCAGCGAACGCAGGGCCTCCTCCGGCAACGGAGCCGGCGGGAGGGCCACTGACGCCATCAGCGCGTCCTGCTGCGGATTACTAGTCAGAGCGGCATGCCCCCACCACAATAAACCGCCCATCAGCAACGTGGTCAACATGCCGGACACAAAGGGTTTCCAGGGTTTTACGCCCCAGGCAGGTGCCACGCTGACCCGGGGCGCTGACGCAGGCTGCACCACATACACCCACGGAGACGACATTTTCCCGGTGTCTTCCCGGGATACTGCCGCCTTCGGTGTCACAAAGACAGGTGATGTCGTGAGGTTCCCGGTATCGCCGCTATTGTTTTCCAGGCGAACAGCCACGGTGTGAAGCTGCTGACGCAGGTCGTCCGTGCCCGTCTGATGCTTCAGTTCCAGACGCTGCAAGGCTTCAGTGATGGCGGTAAGATGTTTTTCAGCCTGATACAGTGCGCCTAAATCGGTGTAACCCCACGTCTGCGTACGCCCGAATTGCTGCAGACGCTGNCTCAACCCCGCCAGTATGTCGATACGCGCATGGACCGGCCGCGGCCAGAGATTTCCCCACTGCCGGGTGACCAGTGCCTCCAGAATGGACAGCCCCTCATTCAGCCCGGGCAATCCCGCCATGTGGGTACGCGCCAGTGTGTACCCGGCAGCCGTCTGAAGTTCGACGCCGTTATGTTCAAACAGACTGAGGCAGCATTTTTCCACCTGTCGCCAGTCGATATCCGGGCGCGCCGGATGCGTCAGTTTGCTCAGCTCATCGCGCAGCGCGGTGAAATCAGGGAACGATCGGGGATCCCCTCCCGTACGGATATATCGTGGTTCAGTGCTTTGCATTGCGGCGTTATCTCCGAACATGCAGGTAAAAAAAAGGGCCCGGCTCCTGATAACAACCCCATTGCCGGTTAAGGCAGCAAGGGGGCAATCACCGTGAAGAAAGCCTCCTCATCGAACGCCACTCGCTGCCCGCCTGGGTTGTGGGCAGGTGTGTACGTCCAGCTCTGACTTTCGGCCGAACGCATAAACAACCGGCACAGAGCAGATGCCGGTTCACCGGCGGCAAGGGTCACGTCCACACACCCTGTCACGCCCTGCCCGTATAAAAACACCGGCGTGAATTTCACCACCCGGTTTTCATAATGAAGTTCAAAGCAGGGAACCGTGAATGCGCGGTTGCTGATGAGCATTTCGGTCAGGGCGCAGTGACGGGTAATGAGCCGTATCCCGGTTTCCGCAAGCCAGGTTTCGGTGTTTTCCTGGAGTGCGCCGAGACGCTGACAAAACGTAGCCAGGTCGGCCTGGCCTTTACTTGCGTATGTGTCTGTGCGCGGCTGGTTATCCTGAAGCTTTTGCAGAAATTGTGCTTTTGCTGACATAGATAGTGTTCTGACCTAAAACAGAGGATTGTGTCGAACTACATCCGGGCCTGGCGACCAAGAAAGNTTTGCTGTTTCATATGGCGTATGAGCACACGGCCTTCGGGCATAAATTCTGTACCATAGCGCACAAGGCCCACGCCTTTCAGTTCAGCATCAATGGCATAGCGCAACTCGCCCGGTTGCGTCTGTTCAAGCAGGACAACGTTAATACTTTTCAAACGTGGCTCATATTTGAGCAGGACGGCAGACAACGNGCCCATCAGTTCATGAGCCGTTCCCGGCATGCCCTGCAGTATTTTTGTCATATCGGGCAAACCATAGTCCGGCAGATGCGCCAGCGTTCCCGCACGGCAGTTAAGAATGCGCTGCATATTATCCAGTACAGAGAGGATGACCTGATTTCCTTCACTGACCTGGTTGAGACCAAGGCCACCGGTAAAATGACCGGTGAGCATTTCATACAGCGAAGGTGTGTTGTGTTCCTGGGGCATCATTCGTCCTTGAGCGGTTGCAGCGTCAGATGGTTATTACCCGCTTCCAGAATGCGCGGCTTATCCGGATCAAGGTCTTCGCGCTGAATTACATACTTCCAGGTGTTGTTGACCATATCCGGGTGACGGAATAGCCCCACTACGGCCACAAACTGCGCACCTGCTTCCATTGGCATGTCGAGGCTCACATCTCCGCCCGGCTTCACCACCACATCACGGCTCGCCAGCAGGTCAGCTTTCAAAATNGTCTCCCCATCTTTCAGCAGCTGCTGGTAGACCGCTTTGTCGAAAGTTTTGCGGCCTTTCAGCTGGTAGACACGGACCACCACCGATTCGGACAGCGAATTACTCTCGCGCGAATCGGTATTCAGCGCTTCACGGGCGGTGAAATCCAGGTGCAGTAGCTTAATCTTTTTGTAGAACATGGCGTTAAATGCTGATTTGGTGCCATCAGTGATGCCCTGCGTCACCCCACAGCCCGCCAGACCGAATGCCAGCAGCGGTAACAGCCAGCGCGAAGTTTTAGTTAAATTTGTACGTAACACGTCGGTTTCCTTGTTGTGGTGTCGCAGGCTCCAGCCCGGCGTAGTAACCCAGTTCGGTCGTAAAGGTCTGCGGGATATCCTCCAGGAGGTCTTCGCCTTCCGCGCCCAGCACGCCATTCATGCCGAGCCAGAAGGGACCTTCGCCGAGCGGCGGAGCGGCCAGCAGACGGGTGGCGGTGGTCAGGGTAATTTTGGCCTTGAATCGCCAGCCGAAGTACACCCGCAGCATCACCAGAAAGTCTTGGTACAGCAGGCCATCCGGCTTCCAGCTCTGTGATTCCTGTTCGTTTTCGGTGTACAGGGCAATCAGTAACTGGCTGTTGGCATCCATTGCTTCGTCACCCAGCGGCGTATTACCGTCCAGCAGAAAATCGTCATCGCCGTAAAAGCCCAGCGGCTCACTGACCTCCACCGGACGCAGACAGTAAGGGCTGACCTTCACAATGGTATCCGGGGCCAGCAGGGTCACCAGCGCCTGCATCCCCTCCTGGGTTTTACCGGGCTGCTGCAGCACGCCCAACAGCGACAGAAAGCGCGACACCGGGGTAGCGATATGCTCTGCGGTGCCCGGTATGCCCAGCCCCACCAGGCCCAGAAGCGACTGCGAAATGCTGTCGGTACCGCCGGGCTCAAACGTGGCCGGGTACGAGTATTTACGCCAGATGCGATAAAACTGCGTCAGGATGCGATGACTGAAGATGTCCAGAAAACCCTGCAGCGTCTCATGCCCTTCCCGGCGCTGGGTGATATCGTCGAGATAGGCGGTTGGCAGCGGCGAATCAACGCCGTACATCCCCATAAACGTGGCGCGAATGAGCGGTGGTTTACTGTCATCCTCTTCGTCATACTCAACGGCTTTGAGTTCGCTCGCCGGAAAGCCCATCCCAGGATGCGGTGCAAAGCGCACCGGGTCGTCTCCGGGATGACTGGTCGAGCCCATCAGCGGCCGGTCCGGATTACGTTTCTCCAGCAGCTGGCATAAGCGGTAAAAATTAATGCGGTGAAGGTCGGCTTCCAGCCGCGGGGTCAGCCGGGAATGCGGCGGTTGTGCTTCTCTTCCCATTCCAGGCGTTCTCCGGTCGGTTGCAGGATGATTATCAGGCGGTTAAACAGATAGATATCGGTGTACAGCGCAAAGAAGCGGCTCAGCATCTCGCCGAACAGACAGATATCGCCGCGCCCGGCAAAGCCGTGACTGTCCAGCGTCACCTCAATCTGCACCCCGCGCACCAGATACCCTTGCTCAAAGCGTTCCGTTTCACTGTGCCTCACATCGATAATCGCTTCCAGACGACGGCGGTTCATCTCGCTGTCAGTCCACTCGTACAGCGCCAGAGNGCCGCGCAGCACGTCGGCATTATCCATCATCGACAGGAAGCCGCTGCCGAGATGGCTCAGCACACGCCAGTGAAAGCGGTCCTGCGCCGGTGGATAACAGGGCAGCGTCGGTGCGCACAGATTGCGCACGACAATACTGGCTGAGGTCGTTTTCATCACCGTATCCAGCACCGTGCTTTGTAGCGCGCGGCGTGGCAGCTGGCCGTTGGTGCCGGTGAGCGTCAGGGAGAGGCTTTCGTCTTCCGGTACGGTGTGGTTATCAAAGGCTTCACCGCCGAGGATAAGCCAGGTGTTATGCAGCCCGGACGGGCCGCGGCGCACGCGGGTGTGGTAGTAATACTCCGGGGCTTCATGACGCATCATCCCCCCCTTGTGGCGGAAGCTTGAGAATGGCACGTAGGTATGCTGGCTCGATGACATCACCGAATCGACCGCGTAAATCTCAGTATGACCATCCTGCACGCGCATTGGGCGCAGCATGTATTCGGTCTGCAACGAGTTGAGCGTCAGCGGGTCAGATTCCAGCGGGAACAGGTTAATCACCGGCACACAGTTCAGGCGCAGGTGTTTTTCGGTGAAGTTAAAGTCATGCTCCCAGCGTTCTGCCAGCACCACGTCGATTTCAAACCAGGGAAGCTCGGCCGGGAAGGCTACTGTCTCCAGCCCACGGAATCCGGTGAACATGAATTTTTCGCGGAAGGTGAAGTATTCCAGCAGCAACTGGTAGCCGCTGAAACTGCTGTCACCCTTCGGCCAGAGAGCGTCATCATCGCCAAACCCCAGCGCGGTGAAATACCCGTCGAGCGGTCTTCTGTCCATGTCACCCGGCATCCGCAACCAGAGGCGCGCCGTGTTCATGGTAAAAGCTTCATGCATCGCGCAGGCCAGCGGTGCATCGGCATTAAAGTAGAACGGGATCTGGCTGAGATCGACACGGCTCCAGTCGGCAAGATGACTGCAGTTAAAGCGCAGGCTGATGACCGAACGCCCGTCAGGGTCAGTCGACAGGCGGGCATGCTCCAGCGACAACGGCTGAAGGGTGATTTCTTTGGTAGTGGTGTAGCGGCAACGCGTGCCCTTTTCACCGATCGGCCGAGAGTTCACCTCGAAACCTTTGACAATGCGCATCTGCTCTTTCATTTCGCGCCAGTCGGGGGTGAACTCCACCACCGACATTGACGGAATGGTGCGCAGGTAATGTGGCCACAGCAGGCTGACCAGCCCTTCGGTCAGTTCAGGCAGGTCATCATCGAGCTTTTCACGCAACCGTCCCATCAGGAAGGCAAAGCCCTCGAACAGGCGCTCTACGTACGGATCGCGCGCGCCCGCTTTATCGAGGTTGAGCATTGCCGCCTGCTCGGGGTGAGCACGGGCAAACTCTTCGCCGGCTTCCAGCAGGTAGCGCATTTCGGCGTCATAATAACGCAGGGTTAAATCGTCCATAAAAACCTGAATATGTGTGTTTTAAAGGTATGCCATATCTTCTTACCCGCAAAGCACCGCACTGCTGGCCGGATCGAGGGCAATCAGACCCGCCAAAAGCTGGTCCATCTCCGGCTGTAACCGAGATTTATCGATTTCACTGCGTGTGGCTTTCATACGCAGCAGTCTGAGGCGACGCGATTTCACTTCAAACAACAGTGCTGGTGTCCACTGCGTGAGGGTGATTGACTGTGCGGCACTGTCGAGCTCGCCCAGCAGATGCAGGGCCAGTTCATTCTTGCCCTTCTGCTCGGCCACACGGGCCATCAACAGACGCAGCAGCCATTTGTCTTTTGTGGTGTCAGTGCCCGGGCGAGTCTGCAGCCAGTGAAGTGTGGAATCCAGACCGTCAGTGTCCGCTTTCTCCAGCGCTTCCGGCTCGAGGGCCAGGATATCGTTACCCGTCTCACCAGCGGCACTGGCCGGCTCATCACGCCAGCCGGACATATCGTCCAGCACGCTCTGATTTATCCAGTTCAGTGTGACCTCATCGGCAAACGGCGTACCGTCGTTAAAGGCCAGGGTTTCAAGCCCGGTAAGGCGGCGCAGCAGCCCTTTCAGGTCGGCGGTGATGATGTCAGCCAGCACATCCTGCCCCGACTTAATCAGGGCCTGGTGGATATACCACTGCAAATCCAGCCAGAGGTGATTGGCGCCACGCGAGAAGGTGCTGTCCGCTTGCTCCAGTATCTCCAGCCAGCTCTGCTGCAGGTACAGGCGTTTGAGCATGGCCCGCTGGTCAGCCCGCGGCGGTTCGATGCGCGTTTTCCCTTCAGCATCCGGTGCCGGGATAGCGCTCAGCGTGTCATGACGTAGGCTTTTCATCAGCCGGTGTGCTGCCAGCCAGCCATCGGGTTGCTCACGCAGATACCCGGTCAGTGTACGGGCCTGGGCCAGCAAATCCTGACCGGAGGTAATGCGGCTCAGAACTGGCGCGTCGGACTCGATTGTATGCGTGGATGTCTGTGACTGAGCCTTATTACCTGCGTTCTGCGGTACCACGGCATCCACACCACCGGCCTTCATCAGGCGAGATTCCAGCGCGCTGTATAGGGCATTCAGCTCTGGCCGTGACGCTTCCGGCTCTGTCTCAAGACTGTCGCGAATAAGCAGCAGCGCCCCGGCGGTACGCTGCGCATCCTCGCGTACGACCTCCGGGTACAGTGACAGACTGTCCAGGACACGGGTACCGGCGAGCCATTCCAGCGCGGCCTTGCGGCTGCGGTCCCGCTGCGGGTGAAGCTGCATGCCATAGCGCTGAAGTAATCCCGCCAGCAGTTCAAGCCCTTCGGCAAAGCCGGCTTCGCCGTCATGGTGCAGACGCGCCCAGCAGTAGTAGGTAGCAATCCGGATATCTTTGGCGGTAGTGGTCAGCAGCTTTTCGGCAAGTGTGCAAATCAGCCCGGTATCAATCCCGGAGAGTTTATTGACCTCCTCGCGGATGCGCTGAAAATCATCGTCATAGCCGGGGTCTTCTCCGGTCGGACTCGCTTCAATGACCGGGGCAAGCCAGGGCTGCCAGTTTTCGGTGCGGGACTGCGCCTGTTCTCTGAGCAGGGTTTCATCCGCCTGACAGGCGGCAACCAGATTGTGCAAAGTGCTCATTATTCGACTCCGTCCATGTCACTGTTTCCGGTGTTAGCCATCAGCGCCTGCGCGGTGGCCGCGCTGTCGACACTGAATATCTGCTCCGGCAGCGTGAACCCACGCAGCGCCAGCAGCGCCAGCGGACCTTTTCCGAGTTGTGAGCGCAGTACCCACTGCAGGGTTCGACCATCCGGCGTGGTGAAATTCATCATCCACTGGCTGCGGTCAAGCTGCTGACGCTTACTCAGGTCCAGCCAGCGAATAAAACCCCAGGTCCCACTGTAATCCCCGAACAGACGCGCACCGGCGTTGACTGAGGTCCAGGTCAGCATGGTCCCAGGCTTGTAAGTGTCTCCCGGCCAGCGGAAGCTCTGCCAGTCGGCCATCTGGTTGAAGTAGTGCAGTTTTTGTCCATCTATTGTTAGTTGAGTCTCCACCACCTGCGGTACCGGGCGCGCCTGAAGCTCGAAGCTGATGCCCTGACTGCCGTCGGTAAACAGGATGTCCGACAACTCGCTCAACTGATTAATCGCCCGCAGGAAGGCCGGGTTAAAGGTCAGCCCTTGGCTGTTGACCTTATCGGGTACCCACTGGCTGCCCTCTTTGTGAAGCACACCGCTGAGTTCAGTAGTCAGAAAGCGTTCAATACGCCCGCTGTCCTTACGCACAAATTCAGCCAGCATCGGCAAAGAGGCATCACTTTTACTCACAGCGAACGGGAAGCGCCCGTCAAAGGCCGTGTGCCAGTTCGCCACCACGGAGCGGCTCCNCTTGTCATTCAGGCTGGCCGCCGACGGCTGAAGCACGGTCACCCAGGCCTGGGTCAGCGGCTGCACAAACATCGTGCTGCCAAACCCGCTCCACTCTTCGCCGAGGCTTGCCGAAATCAGACTCCCGTACTGCTGAGTATCCGTGAGGTCCACGCTTTTTCCCTGGAATACGGTCTGCGCCAGGGTCTGCATCATCTCCTGCGGATCAGAGGCGCTGGCCACCTGTTGCAGGCGCAGACGCACGCGAGTGATGCGGGTCAGATACGTCTGCAGGCTCAGGGAGTTGTCAGCCGCCATGACGTTGCTGCCTTTGTTTTTACCCAGAAGCTGAAGCAGTGGGCCAAAGGTTTCATCGAGCGGCCCCTGCGGACCTGACGCAGACTGGTCAATCGCAGGNTTGTCTTTTCCGCCTACGAGGNCTTTAGCCGATTTGATGATGGAATCCGAAAGACCTTCGCTTTTCTGGCCGGTCTGCCCCTGCCAGGCGAGAGTGTTCATCAGGGCAATCAGCGGCGACTGGCGGACATCGCTCATCAGCGTCAGCTGGTCGGTGACGTCCGCAATATTGTTCGCCGGATTAAGCCGCAGGCTGTTGAGGAAGCTCAGCCAGCTGCCGGCAAAGTCAGTGAAGTAACGTTGTGTCAGACGCGCTTTCAGGGCTTCCGGCGACAGGTCTGAGGAGACGGCTCTCCGGCTGTCGCTCAGCACCCAGTCGATTTCATCCCGGCGGGAATTTGCCGCCTTTTCGATAGCCTGCTGAATGCCCCCTTCCCACGCCTGGCGGGTAAACATGCCCGGCACCACTTCATCCGTGATGAACAGTCGACGGGCATCGGTACCGCTGGTCATGTCTTCCAGAGAAACATCGGCGAAGTTACGGCGTACGGATTTGAGCATGTTTTCATACAGGGTGCTTTCCGCATTGCGGCGACCAATCTGCTGCAACAGCACCTGGCGGCTCTGGCTCACCAGCTGCGCATCCGGGGTGATTTTCCACTGTGGCTGCTTTGGCAGTTCGGTGATGTAGAAGGCCCACAAATCCGGCGACAGGCTTTGCCACAGGCCGGGTGAGATGCCCATCCGCGTCGGCTGCACGGTTTTCAGGGTCTGCGCGTAATACGCGCCGTCGGCTTTATCCGGACGGGCCATCATCAGCCAGGCTTTCAGCTGGTCATAACCCGGTTTTGCCAGCTGTGCCCGCTGGTCGCTGTTGGGGGCAGAGTTTGCCAAAGCATTTAGTTTCTGTGTCAGCGCCTGATTCGCCGGGTCGCGTATCAGGCGATTGTTCGCCACGCCGTACCAGGGCAGCATTGCGTCGAGCAGCTGCTGGTTATGGTTCAGACCGAAACGCTGATACCAGGGCGCCCCATCCTGAATACGGTGCTGCAGGCGACCGGCATCATTACGCAGCGTATGCAGGGCGGTCAGCTGGTAATCCGATACGGAAGGATGCTCCACCAGTGCATGAGCCTGCTGCGCCACAGAGACTATCTGCTGGCGGTTGACCGCGAACGACAGCAGCGTTCCCGCCCCCCAGACACCGACAATTGCCATCAGCGTCCAGGCAAGCGTCTGTTCCCACGCCATCCCGACACGGCGGCCACGCACGCGGGTACAGTCGTCCACGATACCCTGCCAGCTCACCGACAGGGTCAGGGCATGGCGCTGTGATTCGGGGACATACTTCTCAGCGTCGGCAGGTGCCGCACCAGCGGTACCCTCTGACATATCAGCAAATTGATTCTCCGGCAGGCTGAACATCAGGCCACGCAGCGGCACTCGCTGCTGGGAAACAGAGAGCCATGGCAGCAGTTGCTGAGCCCAGCGGGCGATACCGCCGTCTTTGAGGTGCTGGCCCAGGCGCAGCAGGAAGTCGTGGCGGTTGTTCTCGGCGACCTGGCTCACCCCCTGCGCCCGCAGGGCCGGCAGCATCAGTTCAAGCTGGCGGGTAATATCGTCTTCTTTTGCGCGCAGCGGGAAACTGGCCCCGACCGTCTGTTCAGGGCGGTTTGCCTGCGACCAGTTGCTGTCGCACAGCTGCCACAGCCAGACCGGGGCGGAATAACGCAGTAATTCGCTGATTTTTTCCAGCCCGCGTAAATCGTTGTCGCTGGTTTGTGGGGTCAGGTTAAGCGACTGTGGCATAACGCGGACAATCCCGTCCAGGGGACGCCCGCGACGCAGCTTGCGCAGCGCGGCGTATTTTTCCTTGTCCGGCTCAGTTGACAGACTGCCGCCGTAAATCAGCACGGTACGGTTGCCTTCAAGCCACTGCTGCTGTTGCAGGCCGGGAACCAGCTGTTCAATTGCGGCTTCGTCGCCGGTGATCAACAACAGGCGGGCTTTATGGCGCCAGAAGAACGAGTACCGTCTTCTGAGATGCTTGCTCAGTGCTGAAAAATCATATTGATCCGACGTTCTTTCTTCATTGTGATTGTTTTCACCATCAGGCGTAACGGGAGAGGGATTTTGTTGCCTGGACAACGTAAAAAATACCAGGGTGCATAATGTGGCGGTCAGGATGATGAAACCTGCCAGCACATACCAGAAATTATCGTCACCACTACCGGAGGGCAACTGCGTTGTCTGTGCAAAAATAAAGAGTATCATCAGCAGGACTGCCACGATGAGTAGCCCAGCTCCCAGTGGCTTTGAAACCTTTTTCATGCCGGTTATTCCTTTCCGGAGTGTCGTGCAACCCTGATAAATTCTGGGCGCTGGAGACGGGCTGTAATTCGTCTCAGCAAAATGGCCAGCCCAGGCAATGTCACTATCAGTGACAGCAGAAGAAGAGTGATCCCTGACCAGGAGAATGCAGTTGAAGGGAAATAGCGGATCATCAGGCTGTACAGCCCGGCATTAAGCAGTAATGCCATCAGAACAGCCCCTCCGGGAAAGGGTGGCTGAATAACGAAATGATCATGCCCGACTGCGGGGGCGGCGTTTCCGAGCGTCACTGCCCAGGCATCATCTTCACCTTCGAGAAGAAGCCACTGGCCGGCGGGGCCATAAGCAGCCATCTCAGCCGCAGCCCCAATCATTGCCCAGCCAGCAAGACCGCCATACCGGACACTGGCGGTGTCATAGTCAATGACACCGCCAGTGCCAATGCTGTCGTACAGAGGAACCGACAGATCATTCAGCACCCTGCTCACTGACTGCCGTGGCGCATCTGACAGTCCACTGTGCCAGACAAGGTGTTTCGTGCTGGCAGGCGTGAGGGCCATATCCCGTAATTCACCGAGTTCCGTTGCAAGCGTACGGATGTTGAGCGGCATCGCCCGGAAAATCCGTAACGCATTTTTTCCTTCACCTTGATTTAGCATCGACGGATGCACCATAAACAACGCGCTGGCAAATTCAGACAGAACATCATCGGGTAGCCGATAGTGCATCGCCAATATGAGTACGGGCCGCTTTATTGGTCCCATAAACTGATTCCAGTCATCAAAGGATGAGTCTGCGTCCTGAAAATGAATCTCAGCTTTCCAGGGAGGGAAACCTGCTGACCAGATACGATGGAATGATTGAGATTCACGGTCTTTGTCGCTACCGTTGGTCTGAACAATAATCTGGAGTGGGCCGGAAGGATATCGCCGCCGAATCGAGGGCATTATCTGAGCAATGAGATGACAAAGTAGCTGCTCAAAACGTGAAATACCGGGCGTAAGGGGGTCGTCCGGCAACAGCGTTAAAGGCGGTGTGTCCGCACTATCCCCTTCTTGTGTATGTGCAAGACGAGACAGCAATCCCGTATCTGCAGCGATGAAAACATGGCTGAGAATGACAAGATGCTGATGCGCGCGTAAGCGCCACTTCAGACGCGTGTTCCGGCACCACTCATTCCAGTTCCAGACACGGATTGCCAGCGTTTCCCAGCAGAAACTGTAGACCGCTATGGCTGCCGAAATGCCCACAAATGTCCAGGTCGTCAGTGGTAACCAGTACCCGCTACTCAGCGAAGGTAATCCTGTTGTTGGTGATTTCAACACAGCAACAACTAACCCAATGAAAAGACCCAGTACAATAATCAACAGACAGACCCAGGGCGACCAGGCCGTTGCTGGCTCTTTTTCAGGTATTTCCGGCAAAGACCATCCCATCAGCCAACCTCCACATCTTGCATACTTGCAATGACGCTCGCGCCGCACTGCGTTTTACAGTTGTGTAATACAACCCCACGCCCGTTTTCTTCATAGGCAGAAACATCACATTCAATAATATTATTTGAGCCATGCTCAGGGCATGAAACAGTATCATTCAGGAGCGCAGCATTTTTTCCGGATATTTCGAAACTGGATGAGGCTGATGTGACTTTGCCACCATGAGAGGTAGCGTCCCCTAATACGACAACATATTTACCCATATTTCATTCCTTAGGATTAAGGTATATGCATTGCAGCTACGTGCATTTATTTTTCAGGGCGCAGACGTTCCATTACATGGGATTTCTTTTCCACTGCATCACTTGCCACTTCTCTTCGAATAATCGCAGGCATGGCTGGGATCGTCAGCTTACCGGTCCAGTAATAATCATCACTTTCCAGCCAGTCAGCCTGATGGCGTAATTCAGCAAGGCTTTCTCTGTCCCAGGAATG
>NZ_JIBO01000008.1 GCF_000688655.1 Lonsdalea quercina subsp. quercina
TCGGGCCACCCGCAGGGCAAGGCGCGTAGCGCCGCAGTGAATCCCTCCCTCACCGCCATATTTACAGAGAAAGTCTGAACTCACGTTCGGGCTTTTTTGTATGCAGAAATCCCCTCAGGGAGGGTGAGNACCCTCGTCAGGGTTCGACAAAACGGCATCGCCGTTTTGCATGGCCGTCAGGCCACCCGCAGGGCAAGGCGCGCAGCGCCGCAGTGAATCCCTCCCTCAGCGCGGTAAGCAACGATCGCCATCTCCATAGGAGAGGCTTTAAGAGCGGCAAGAAAAAGCCCCTAACACAGGTCCGGGGCTTTCAACAGCAAAAGTGCGATGACGCGTTTAAATCAGGCGTAAGCCAGTAAGGTGCGCTGACACAGCTCTGAACGGACACAATCATGTTTGTTAAAAGAGATCACACCCACCATTTCATCTTCCGTGAACCGTTCCAGCGCGTCGCGCAGACCCGACTTTACGCCTGATGGCAAGTCGCATTGGGTGACGTCGCCATTGACAATAACGGTAACATTTTCCCCCAACCGCGTCAGGAACATCTTCATTTGATTTACCGTGACATTTTGTGCTTCATCCAGAATGACGACGGCATTTTCAAAGGTTCGCCCACGCATATAGGCGAAGGGTGCAATCTCAACCTTTGCAATTTCGGGACGCAGGCAGTACTGCAGGAAGGAAGCGCCCAGACGTCGCTGCAAAATGTCATAGACCGGGCGGAAATAAGGCGCAAACTTTTCAGAGATATCACCAGGTAAAAAACCAAGATCTTCATCTGCCTGCAAAACCGGGCGAGTTACGATAATCCGCTCAATCTCTTTATGAATCAGCGCTTCCGCCGCTTTAGCGGCACTCAAAAACGTTTTACCACAGCCGGCTTCTCCGGTGGCAAAGATTAACTGTTTGTCGTCTATTGCAGACAAGTATTGTTCCTGGGCTTCAGTGCGGGCTTCAATCAGGGAGGTGTCACGATTTTCTCGCGCCATCCCGATGGACTCAATGCCCCCCAACTGAACCAGAGAAGTGACCGAATCTTCTTCACGCTGACGATGATTGCGGGCTTCACGTCTGATGACGCGTTTCGCTTCACGGCGTGCTTTGATCACTGCTTTTTGTCTTCCCATAGTGCCACCTTACAGTTTGTTTCACATACCGCATGAATAAGCTTCTACGGCGCTGCATGTACAAATGAGGTTTGGCTTCCTTATTAAGCCACTCGACAACACAAGGGGGGAAAAGCCGCCTGCATAAACGGTTAGACCACAGAACGTCGATGCAGTCGGTTTTCGATTAAAATGGATAACGCTTGATCGGAGACAGGAGGTTGATGATTTAGAACTGGGATGTTGAGAGAGAATGATAAAGGTAGAATAACCGCCGCAGTCGTTACGCGGTATTTGACGATGAAGCTTCGAACTATATCGTCCCTTTAAGGACTTCACCATTCTCACTCCTTACTATGACAATAACTATTCACAAGAATAATAATTGACAGACTAATATCCTGGCTAAAAATACGGCGAGAGGATGACAGCAATATGACAGTGCAATATTCTTTTCCTCCTGGCAAGACTTTTTACACCGTCATATTATAAACGTATAGTTGAAGATTCCCGGTTTACAACATCAACGCGGTTTCGCGGGAAAGATTTTTCTCCCAGTCCAAAAATTGATCGTATTTACGCAACGCGCTACGGTAGGTATTTTGTTCCAAATTGGGAATGTCGCTGCAAATTTGCTGCTGAACNCTTTCATTTTCAGCCAGACGCTCGGAAGGATAACGACGGGCAATAAGCAATTCATCCAATCTACGCAGACGAATAACATATTCTCGCATCGTGCTGTATTGCACTTCCGTTTGGTCAATAAGATAGCGAGTGAATGATTTTATATTGAAGTAATGCGCTGGCGGCTTGCAGAAGACCTCGCTGCAGAATCGGCATAGAGGTATTAATTCCTCCTGCATAGATTCCCAGGTATCGTCATCTATCTTCCTGTCCAGATATTCAAGCGCTTTTTTGTTGAGGGGCTTGGATTGATAAACCAATGAGACGCGGTCGAGCGATTTACCGCAGTTGGAACAATGAGTTTGTTTGTGTTTGAAATCTTTTAAATAACGACTAAGAAGCAGTTTCTTCCTGGCTGACTGAGACATGAATCCATTCCATGACAGTAAAAAGGGATAGCGACCTGCCTACGCTTCCAAATTAACTTTCATTCATTAATTTAACGCGCAGGCGCTTAATCGCTTGGCTATGTAATTGACTCACCCGTGACTCCCCAACCTCCAGAACCGCACCGATCTCTTTTAAATTGAGCTCTTCCTGATAGTAGAGGGTCAAGACGAGTTTTTCGCGTTCTGGAAGGTTATCGATGGCATCCATCACGCGCTGACGAAGATTGACATCCATAAGTTGTTGCAATGGATTAGCATCTTCGTTGCCTTCCAGCAATGCTTCGGCGCTGTCGCCATGTTCCTCACGCCATTCGTCGTAAGAAAAGAGCTGGCTGTTGTTGGTGTCGAGCAGGATCTGACGATAGTCCTCGAGGGAGATGTCAAGAATTTGCGCGACTTCTTGTTCCGTCGGAGCGCGTCCCAACTGTTGCTCGGCCTTTTGCATGGCATGAGCAACTTCGCGGGCATTACGACGCACGCTACGGGGAGCCCAGTCGCGGCTTCTCAACTCATCCAGCATCGAGCCTCGGATGCGCTGAACGGCATAAGTGGTGAACGCCGTCCCTTGCAAGGAGTCGTAGCGCTCTACTGCGCTGAGCAGCCCGATGCCGCCGGCCTGAAGAAGGTCGTCAAGTTCCACGCTCGCGGGCAAACGAACCTGCAAACGGAGAGCCTCATGGCGCACTAACGGTATATAGCGCTTCCATAAGGAATTTTTGTCCATTGTTCCTTCAGCGGTATACAGCTCACTCACAGTGACAAACACCTAGATAATAAAGTTATCGGTACTATTATGCGTTCGTATAGTGCAGACAATCGAATGAATAGGCGTTAAAAAGACATGCTATTTAAGATATACATGAAAGGTAAGGAAGTTTTACACCATAATCTGACAACGGCCAGCTTATTGAAAAATAAGAAAGATAAAGAATCACAAGACGTAATGAATGGGACAATAGGGTGTCTGAAATCGAAAATTTTGGCGGCGTATTCTAACCCCTGTAATTAAACATGTCTTCACGCTTTGAAAATTATTTTCTCGATAAAATCGTTTAGCTCGGAAACCATTACGCCCAGAATCCCTCCCCCATTTTATTTCAGCCGACAAAACGAACTTGGTTGATCTCGATGAACCAGGGAGGAGGGAGACGCTCAATAGCTACCGTCTGGTCTGACGCGATTTAGTTTGAAACAGCACGGGCTTGGCGTGCCGCCGCTTTATATCTCTCAATATTTTTAACGTTTCCGTCGGACCTAAGTCCGGGACATCCTTCACGCGCACACCGTGTTTATCACGAAAATAGTTGAGCGCCGTTTTTTGATTCTTCGTGTAATTTTCCTGAGTGAAAATCGTCGAATGCTCAAAGTCCTTATGGTCGAAGCCGATAAAATCTTTTGAGTTATCGATATCAGCGAAATACCAAAATGGTGGATGCATGCCCGCGTTAATTATCGCTAACGTATGATCCACATGCTCCAGGGCGTTATAATAAGTTTCATCCATATATCCTACACGGTCGATGCACGCCTTCGAGTAGTAAACGAATGCGCCGTCACACGTCTGGTAAAGCTGGATACGTCCGCCAGCATAGTCCGCGTTCATTCTTGGTTTGACGACGTCATCGAGACAGGCGGGGGTTGCCTGACTGAACATGAAATGTTGAATGCCACTGATCTTTGACGCCTGGATATATCGCTCGAATACCAATTTATTTTTGATAAAGACATCATCTTCAATTAAGAAAAAATGGTCGACGTTGCGTTCATGTAAATAGCGCAAGGCTATGTTTTTACTTTTCCCTACCCCCAGATTTTCGGGGTTATTGATCACCGTATGCGTGATCTCATGAAACTCGCAGAAAAGACGACCATCGTTAACAATCACGAGTTCATCCAGAATATCCATAGGCAAGGAACGATAGAGCTTAATCAACTCATCCGGACGATTATGAGTTATTATTCCCACCCCAATTGTTTTTCCGTTAATCATATTTCATCTGCTCAATAAGCCCAAAGGATACAGCCGGGGTCAGCAACCCATGCCTTCCCCGGAGAATGTCACATCAATCCGGCAACCAGGCTTTCTGCCACAGAAGTAAATTGTCTCCGCTTAACATCCAGTCGCGATAAACCGCCTGGCGTAATTCGTCGCCCATTCGCGCAGTCGCATCGAGGTCAGCCAGATGCATACGGATTGCATCCATCCAGTCTTTATAGCGGTTCCGGACGCGCGTGACCGGCAGATCGCACTGATAAGGTTCGATATCCGTACAAATCACCGGATAGCCGCAAGCGCCGTATTCCAGCAAACGCAAATTACTCTTACAGCGGTTGAAGATATTTTCTTCGAGCGGCGCCAGCGCCAAATCCAGGTTCAGAGAGGCCAGTTTCTGCGGGTAAAAATCTATATCCACCCCTTTGTGGAATTCATGGATATAAGGGCGCAATTTTTCAGGACACATCCCAAAGAACACCCACTCCACGTCGTCCGCCAAATCCCGTACGATATCGGCAATGAGCTCCAAATCTCCGGTATGGCTGCTACCACCGCCCCAACCAACACGGGGTTTCTTACCCTGCCGCCGCAGAGAGCTGAGATTAGACCACCATTCCACCGGCAGACGGTTTTCGACCACATGAATACGGTCATGAAGGCCAGCGAACGCCTCCGCCATCGGCTGCGTCGACACCACAAAGCGGTCCATGAACCCCAGGCTCTTACGCATTGCTTTCAGCGCATCTTTGGGGAGACCGGCGCGGTGCACGCTTTTCAGCGGAATATTGGGAAGATAGTCATCCAGCTCATAGACCTTGAAGGTGTTGCTAAGCTTGCTGATTCTTTCGATCCAGTCATGAAAATACGCCGACACCTGTTTTTGCAGTACCAGGACCTCGGGTTCATAGCGCGCCAACGTCGGGGTATTCAGATAGACGTTGGAGAGTTTGCCATCAATCATATTGGCGTCTTTCAGCGCATTAAACGGCTTGATAATACGGTAGTGCCCGCAGCCGGTTTGGTCAGACATATGCGCCATCACCACCGGCAATGGTCGCCAGGTCAACGGGCGCCAAATCAGGCCGGCATCCGGCTCGACTTCAAACCCGCGTCCATTTAAAGACAGATTGATATTGTAGGCGGGATCTCGGGCAATGACCGGCAACCACTTCTCGTACATGGCCATCTGTTCGCCCTGGAAGCGTTTTCTTTTCGCCTCCTGTGCAGCGGTATCCACCTTTTTCTGACTCACGCTGCCTTCATGCATCACCGTGGCAAATGGCGTCCACACGGTGAGATACCCCGCTTCACGCACTTTCAGACACAGATCCACATCGTTGTAGGAAACCTTGAAAGCCTCTTCATCTAACCCATTGACCTGCTGGTAGACGGACTTTCTAATCATCAGGCACGCTGCGGTGACGACGCTGTAATTTTGGTCTACTTTCAGGCGCTGCATATAGCCGGGTTCGTCCATTGGATCGCCGTTAAACGGATGTTCAGCCGGTCCGCGCAGTCCAAGAATGACGCCGCCGTGCTGAATACGCCCATCCGGATAAACCAGCTTGGCGCCAACGATCCCTACTTCTGGACGCAGCGCGTGGTTTAGCATGTTGTCCAGCCAATCCGGCTGCACGACGGCCGTATCATTGTTGAGCAGTAGCAGATAATCGCCGCGCGCCTGCTCGGCGGCCATGTTGTTAATCGCCGAGTAGTTGAAGGGATGAGGATAGCGGATAACACGGATACGATTGGGATCGACCTTCGCCACCCCGTCCAGCCAGGCTTTCGCTTCATGCGTTTCGCTATTGTTATCCACAATCAGCAGTTCGTAATTCGGGTAGCGCGTTTTCTCTAGCAGGCTGGTGACGCAGGCCACCAGCACCGGGAGCTGATCTTTGGTCGGGATGATGATCGAAACCAGCGGAGTCTCCTGATGACCGTAAATCATCCGGTAGTGTCCCGGCAACGTGGCCACTGCTTTACCAGCCTCATATCCACGACGCTGAAGATGGCGTTCGAGGACAGCAATCTCCCCCTCATGGGTGGAAATCGACAACTCGTCTGAAATCGTCAGAAATTCAGCCAAATGCCCGATAGACCCCATCCCCTGCTGTTCAATCAACCTGAGGATGTACTCCAGCTCCATGCAGCTGGCATGCTTGGAATCAAAGCCGCCCAGCGATAAGAACAGCTCTCGGTTGAACAACCAGTGTCGCGTCATGACGGCGGGAAGGCTCAGCAGATAATCAAGGTTGAAATCCGGACGGCAAGAGAGTCCTAATTGCCCGTCTTTGCCGTATAGCAGCTCGTCGCCGTAAATAGCGCTGCAGCCTTGAGCGGTAACCAGTCCTAAACTGGTCATCAGCAGGCCGCCTGCGGTAAAGATCTCACCCGCCTGAACCAGCATCAGCCAGTCGAAGGTCTGTTCGCGCACGACGTCATTGATAGTCCTGACGAGAATTTCCTGACGGATTTCCCGCACGGTACAAGAGGGGAAACGCGCCGCGATCTCCGAGGATGAAGTCAGGATGATGCGCTTGAGCAGGACGCCGTCCGACTCGATGGTCTCAAGACTCTCGACGGTCGCCTTCAATTTTTCTTCGTCGCCCTCGGTATCCATAATGAGAATGCCGAATTCGCGGCCTTCCAGATGCTGACCGAGATACTCCTTAATCAGTACCGACTCACTGGCTGTGGGATAACGGCTGGCGATCCAGTTCGGCGTAGTATTCTCTTCCGGTTTACCCTTTAAGGCGGTTTTCATACCTTCTTTGAGATCAAAGGGGTAGAAATGCTCTTTTTGATCCAGGTCTGCGACCTCAAGAAGATCGGGATTTTTGACGTCAGGCGAGAAAAAAATCGAGTTCTGGACCTCGCGAAAATACACCGCCTGCTCCTGGAACTCCGGACCGCTGATCGAGCCATCCACCCTTTCCGCAGGAACCCGCCTGTCGGTCAGCGGTTCGGACAGCATAGCGAAGTCGCCGTCACGTAGCAGCGAGAGGTAGAAAGCCAGCGGTGCCGTATAGTGCAGCTTGACGCCGTTGAGGGTAAACATGGTCTTGGGAGACAGCATTTCCTGCCGCAGTAAAACACAGCTCAGTTCACCAATAAAATTGGTCGCATATCGAGTCAGATAATCAATGACATTCTTACCACGAATCTGCACGTTGCCGGAAAATGGGTATGCAGTTTCAGCAATGTCATTGAGTATCTGCCCCTCTCCATCTATGCGTCGCCGGCGTGACGAACTGAACACCACGCGATCATCTTCTTCCAATACCGCTGTCAATAGTCGGATATGATCTTCCCTCAGTACATCGCTATCACTCAGGAAGTTAATGTATTTTCCTTCCGCATGCATGAGGCTTTTTGCGCAGAGATCGTATTCAGAGACGTCGAGGGACTCGCTGCGGAAATAACGAATGGTATGGNGAGACGCATCGGTCGCCTTATAGACGGCGCTTTCGATAAGTGTATCTGCGCTGGCATCGTGCACGATGATTTCTACATTGTCGTAATCCTGAAGGGTCGCACTCAACAGTGCGAGTTCAAAGTATCGTGGTTCCTTCGCTGGAATAATGATACTGACGAGTGGGGACTTGTTCATGACTAACCCTCTATATGCATTCGATGTAACCGGAGCTGACTCTAAATTGGCGCGATGTACCCCATAGTGGACGGGACATCGCCAGTTTAATAATACGGCGCTGAATGCCAGCTCAAAGACGTGAATTCATCTTCTTTATACCGGCTAATCTCGGTATTGCTTGCGCTGCAGGCGATATTCGCCATAAAAAAAGCCCCGCCAGAGGCGGGGCTTTTTNGACAGAAGATGAAACAGATTACTGCAGCAGAGACAGAACGGTCTGCGGAACCTGGTTCGCCTGCGCCAACACTGAAGTACCAGCCTGTTGCAGGATCTGAGCCTTGCTCATGTTGGAAACTTCTGTAGCGTAGTCAGCATCCTGGATACGAGACTGTGCTTCGCTCAGGTTGGTAGACGTGCTGGTCAGGTTGTTGATGGTGGAGTCGAAACGGTTCTGAATCGCNCCCAGGTTACTACGCATGTCATCTACGGTAGACAGCGCTTTATCCAGAGTCGTCAACGGGTTTTCCGTCTGAACACCCGTCAGGTTGTCGGTAGAAGCGTCAACGGTCACGGTCATCGCGCCATCATCGGTGATGGAGATGTCGTTAGACGTCAGTTTGTAGTAAGCAGCGTCGCCAGATTTGCCGACGCCTTCAACGTCTCCACTCAGTGTACCGCTAACGAAGTAGTTGCCGTTAGAGTCGGAAACCAGACCGGTTGTGCTCAGAGCGGAAGTACCAGAGAAAGAGACAGAGGCGTCTGCGCTCAGCGTGGTGCTGTTGTAGGTAGAACCGCTTGTAACAGCAGTCGTTGCGCTGCTTGCAGGACCGTCAACGTTAAAGCCAGACAGGTTCAGAGAAGCAGTGTTAACTTTCTGCAGGTTGATGCTGATGGTCTGGCCATCCTGAGAACCAACCTGGATAGAGATGGAAGTTTTGCTGCCATCCAGTACTTTCACGCCGTTGAAGTCGGTCTGCTGAGAGATACGGTCAACTTCAGACAGACGCTGAGTAATTTCGTCCTGGATTGACTGCAGGTCGGAAGCGGAGTTAGTACCGTTCTGAGACTGTACGGTCAGAGTACGGATAGCCTGCAAGTTGTCGTTAATTTCGTCCAGTGCGCCTTCAGTCGTCTGCGCCAGGGAGATACCATCGCTTGCGTTGCTGGAAGCCTGAGTCAAACCGTTGATGCTGGAAGTGAAACGGTTGGAGATAGCCTGACCAGCGGCGTTATCTGCAGCGCTGTTGATTTTCAGACCAGAGGACAGACGTTCGATCGCGGTGCTCAGAGAAGACTGAGATTTGTTCAGGTTGTTCTGTGCAACCAGCGAGATGCTGTTGGTATTAATTACTTGTGCCATAAGAGATTTCCTTTTAGATATCCGTCAGGACTTAAATCGTTAGGGTTCAGGCTTTTCCGCCCACGGCGTCAACCACCGTCTACAGAAATATCGGCGTTGCCCTAATGATCTTTAGTAATTAAACCCAATATTTTTAAAACATATGCTTTTCAGCAAGTTAAAATAAAAAAACCGAGCAGACAACGTCAGTTTTAACAAGCTGAAACGACTGAATCGCGGTGGAAAGGTGATTTATTGCTCAGTGTTGCGTAATAAAACCGACAGGTTTTCGTTTGCAAACGGCTAAAAAACACAATGGTCTGCAATTAAAGATTAAAGTTTGTCACCAGCGTCGCAATCATATCGAAGAACTCGCCAAATAAATGTTCAGCAAATTGGGGTATCAGCGTCATCAGCGTACCAATGGTCATTATCCCCACCGTCAGCGTAACGGGGAAACCAATGACAAATACGGACAGCTGCGGCGTCATTCGGTTTAGCAGACCGAGCGCGAGGTTAAGGACCAGCAACAGCGTCACCAACGGCAGCGCCAGCATCAGACCATTAATAAAGATAAGGCTGCCTGCTCGTGCAATAGAATAGAAGACGTTAGTGTCGATAGGTGCTGTATCGATCGGAATGACATGAAAACTATCGGCCAGCATGGAGATAAGCCACAAGTGTCCATCAAACGCCAGGAACAGCAGCATCGCCAACAGATTAAGAAAGCGCGCCAGCACCGGCATATTCGGACCGCCGGATGGGTCGAAAAACGTGGCGAAAGACAGCCCCATCTGTAACCCAATCACTTCCCCGGCCATACGAAAGGTCGCGAATGCCAGTTGCATCGTGAAACCGATGCACGTGCCGATCAATATTTGTTTGACCAACAACCAAAGCCCTTCGGCAGAAAATATGGGAACCGGTGTAATGGTCAGATGCGGACCAATCAAGAACGTCGCCAGCAGGCCAAGACCAATTTTAGCCTTGGTGGTGATTTCTTTTTCGTTGAGAACGGGCGCCGTGGAAATCAGCGCCATCAGGCGTATAAAAGGCCAGAAGAACTGATTAAGCCAGTAATAGATATCGGCGCTGGTCAGGTTAATCATGATTAACCAATCATGTTAGGCAAATTGCTAAACAAGGTACGCATGTAGTCAAGAAACAACCCGAGCATCCAGGGACCGGCGATGATGATGGTCAGGAAAACGGCCAGAATTTTGGGAATAAAAGAGAGCGTCATTTCGTTAATCTGCGTTGCCGCCTGCAAAATGCTCACAATCAACCCGGTAACGAGAGCCGCCAATAATAGAGGCGCCGCCAAAGCCAGCGCGATCTTCATTGCTTCGTTACCCAACGCCATGACCGACTCAGGAGTCATAAAATATCCTAATGCTGAATGTTAACTGTAAAAACTCTGCACTAATGAGCTTAGCAACAGCTGCCAGCCATCAACCAGGACAAACAGCATCAGCTTAAAAGGAAGAGAAACCGTCGCCGGCGGCACCATCATCATCCCCAACGCCATCAACACGCTGGCGACCACCAGGTCAATAATCAGGAAAGGGATAAAGACGGTAAAACCGATTTGAAAGGCCGTTTTAAGCTCGCTGGTCACAAACGCAGGAACCAACACCCGCATGGGGATAGCTTCCGGTCCTTCCAGCGGGGGAATATCCGCCAGTCGGGTAAATAGCGCCAAATCTGTCTCACGCGTCTGGCGCAGCATAAACTGACGCACCGGCGCAGAACCACGATCGATCGCCACTTCCATGGAGATCTTATCCTGACTGAACGGCAGATACGCGTCCTGATACACCTTGGTGATGACCGGGGACATAATGAAGAAGGTCAAAAACAGGCTCAGTCCAACGATAATCTGGTTGGGCGGCGCCGTGGCGGTCCCCATCGCGTTTCTCAACAAACTCAGCACGATGATGATACGGGTAAAACTGGTCATCATCAGCAGTACGGCGGGAATAAACGTCAATGACGTCAGCAGAACCAGAGTTTGGACCGGCAGGGACCAGCTCTGCGCGCCATTGGCCATCGGCTGACTGATGATGCCCGGCAGTTGCGCCCAAGCATTCGGCGCAATAAACACAATCACGCCAGCAAAGAAACCGCGCCGCAACAGCGACGCCCATCGAGATGAAAACCTGTTCATTCTGACTTTTCCGAGCGATTCATGACCTTACTGAGGAGTTTGCGAAAGTCTGCAGGATTGGCTTGAGCGGAAGCGTTAGCGTCATCAATTACTTTTGCCGGCAGGGTGTGAAGCGGGGTCACCTGCTGCGCGGTGACGCCGAGAACCAACCAGGTGTCGTCAACTTCGACAATCACGNCCTTTTCGCGCTGCCCGACCGGACAACTCGACACGACTTTCATCATCTGATTATTGCGAGCCTGAGGCGCTACGCCGAGTTTTTTGGCGAGCCAGGCTAACAGAAGGATAAACAGGAGAATGCCTCCCAACACAGCACTGACCTGGGTTAGCGCCGAGCCGGGAGTTTGTGACGGTGCCTGGCTATGCGTCGGCACCATGACGGATGCGGAGGTCTGCTCCTGAGTTTGCGCCATAAGTTAGCGGCTCAGGCGACGCATACGCTCAGACGGAGTAATGATATCAGTGATACGCACGCCGTATTTATCGGCTACCACCACCACTTCGCCCTGCGCGATCAGATACCCGTTGATCAGGATATCCAACGGCTCGCCGGCCAGACCATCCAGCGCAACCACCGACCCCTGAGAGAGGCGCAGCAATTCTTTGATGGTCATTTTGGTACGGCCCAGTTCAACCGTCAGTTTGACCGGGATATCCAAAATCAGGTCGATGTCCTGAGACAGTCCGGTCGCGGCATCGGCTTCCAGAGACTTGAATACGCCTTCGCTACCGCTTTCTTCTTTTTCTGCGGCTTGCTGCTCATTAAATGCATCAGCCCACAGATCGTCCACGGATTCTTTTTCTTCGGACGGGTTCTTGGTGTCACTCATGGGGCTGTCCCTCGTTGTTCAGAGAAGTCAAAATTGGATTCACTAACTGTTCGACTCGAAGAGCATATTGTCCTTTGTAGGTACCGTATTGACCGGTCAAGACCGGAACACCGTCGACATGGGCAATGATGCTGTCAGGTTTTTCTATAGGCAATACGTCGCCCGGCTGTAGCTTGAGCACTTTGGACAACCGCAGCGACACATCGGTAAAGTTGGCGACCAGCTCCAGCTCGGAATGCTGAACCTGCTTGGCCAACGTATCCCTCCAGCTCTGATCTTCCTGTCGAGAATTCTCCATCGGAGGATTCACCAGCAGCTCGCGCNGCGGTTCGATCATGGCAAAAGGAATACAAATATTGAATTCGCCGGTCAAATTGCCAATTTCCACATGGAAAGGCGTGGTGACCACAATATCGTTAGGTGACGTCGTGATGTTGGTGAACTTGACCTGCATCTCGGAGCGCACATATTCCACGTCCAATTTGTAGATCGCGTTCCACGCATCGCCGTAGGCTTCCAAAGCCAGGCGCAGCATTCTTTTCACCACGCGCTGTTCGGTGTGAGTGAACTCTCGCCCTTCCACCTTGGTAGGAAAACGGCCATCGCCGCCAAACAGGTTGTCTACCGCGATAAAAACCAGGCTCGGGGAAAACACAAACAGCGCGGTGCCGCGCAGCGGCTTCAGGTGTACCAGATTAAGGTTGGTCGGCACCGGCAGGTTACGCGCAAAATCATGATACGGCTGAATTTTTATCGGTCCGGCAGTGATATCCGGGCTGCGACGCAACAGGTTGAACAGCCCCATGCGGAACTGACGAGCAAAACGCTCATTGATGATTTCTAACGACTGAAGACGCTCACGAACCACACGGCGTTGCGTATTGGGGTCGTAAGGCCGAATATCGCTTTCGGGGCCAGCGGCCGACTTGGCTTTGCTATCGCCGTCGTCACTGTCACCGTTGAGCAATGCGTCAATTTCTGCCTGGGAAAGAATACTGTCACTCATAATATTTATCGCAGTATGAAAGCGGTGAACAGAACATCCGTGACCACCTGGTTGGGTTGCCCTTGAACCAGCGGCGGGCTAAGAACCTGTTTAATTTCATCAATCAGCTTCTGCTTACCTTGTTCGTTTGCCAACGCGGCCGAATCCTGTCGGGAAAGCAGCAGCAGCAAGCGGCTGCGTACTTCCGGCAAATAGCGGGTGAAGCGGCTCTTGGTTTCTTCATCTGGCAAACGCAGGGTGAACCCAACGTACAACACACGATCGGGATTGTTATCCGGATTAACCAAGTTAACAGTAAATGTATCCAATGGCATGAATACAGGTTCCGGGGGGGGCACTTCTTTTGCCACCGTTGGCTCAGCGTTTTTATGATAAAAGAACCACCAACCCGTGCCAGCAGCACATGTCGCTACCAATGCGATAACGATTAGTAGTATTAACAAGACAGAACGCTTGCGTCCCGACTGTGATTTTTCTTCAGCCATAGACTAAGATAATTCCTATACTCATTGCCATTGATGCAGCTCTGTGCTGCATATACCCCGTAATTATCCCGTCTATTCCGCCGTTCAATAGGATGAATAGACGAGGAAAATCACACTAGCTTACTGATTTGCTTCACGCAAAGGTATCGACGCCACTCGAGGAGGACGCCAATCTCTGCAGTGAGGCAGGCACATCCACGATGTCCATGTGGCTGTCCAGGCTGCTCGAATACTGAGACGAAGACGAACCGCCGCCTGCGCTCTGCTGTTGCCCCTGTTGCCATTCGGAGCCGGCGAAGGTCTCGCTGCCCACACTACTCTGGTTTAGCGTAATACCGCTTTCAGATAACGCCGTTCTCAGCTGCGGCATCGCCGCTTCTAAGGCTGCCCGAACCTGGCCATGCGCAGACGCAAGGTGTATTTGAGCCTGGTTATCATCCATCGTCATGCTGACCTGAATTGCGCCAAGCTCCTGCGGATGCAGACGCAGCTCAACGTTTTGCTGATTATTACGCGTAAACATCACAACCTGCTGGCTGAGCGCCTGTTGCCACTCATCGCTGCCCAGACGAGATGTCAGCACCGCAGTTTGCGGCGTCGCGGCGGCGGAGGTGTTGGCCTGAGTGCTGTTTAGCGCACCCAAGGCGCTATTCACCGTCGCGGCGCTGGAACTGCTGTTGTTGGCAGATGACGGCTCTTGGCTCACCTTGAACGCGTTGCTCACGGCAGCTGTGATATCCGATGACTGAACCTTGTTTGACGTCGCACTGGTATCAACCACCGTGTTTTTCAGGTCGGTCGTATCGTCTTTTCCGTTTCCTTTAGACGCCGTTTTACCGGAAGCGCGACCCAAAATATCGCTTAATGCCGCCTCGTCGTCCTGCCCTGTCGTCGCGTCATCAGCGACGGCATTCAGCATGGAGGTCAAGGACGTGCTCTGCTGACCATCAGTCAGCGTCTGCAAGGCATTTTGTCCATCGACACTCAGAGCGGCGACGCCTTCACTCTGGCTGGTTATCGGCTGAGCGGTGACTTTTTGTAACTGCGGAGCCAATCCTGCCCCCAGCATGGCCATAATCGTTGACGAGGCATCCTGATCGGAAATCACAACCGAGCTGTCGGTATCCGCAATCGCCTGCTCGCCCAACGTTAACGCAGCGTCATCGCGACTATCGGCTGCATCGGTCGTCGCGGTCTCGGCTTTTGCTGCCGTAGACTTACCGTGTGTCGTGTGCGACTGCTTCAGCAGCGCGCTCAGCGAAGACTGCCCGGAAGACGCCGTTGTCGTCGACTCTTCGCCCACATTCGCGTCCGCCAACTGCGCATCTTCACTTCCATCAGCCTGTTTTGCCGACGTATTTTCGGTTTTCGTCGTGGTGTTGGACGACGACTGAGTCGTGGGGTGTTTTACCGGCTGAGGCTCTATTTCTTTATTCTGAGTATGTTGAGAAGCCGCGTTCGACGCGTTTTGCTGTATACGATTTTGCTCTTCATTCAGGTGTGACGAAAACAGCGCCGTAAAGCTGTTAGGCTGTGACGCATTACTGTCTTGGCTGCTGCTGGACGAGCTCGAATCGGTTCGAGCGGTCTCAGACGCTGAAAGAGCAGTAACAGTGGTTAGATTCATGGATTCAGTTTCCTCAATGACGAGCGCTGTGCAAATTCATCCATCAGTTTCTGGTCTCGACGATTCTCACGAACCAAGAGTTCCTGAGCCGCCCGTTCTTTTAATGTTTCGAACGCATTCAGCCGCTGGCGCTTGGCCTGCCAGGTTTTCATGGCCTGCTCAAGGCGCTGTGCCCATACGGCCAGCTGTTTGCGATGTTGTTCGATGGCCAACTCGAGAGTTTTGATAAACTGTTGATAGTTATACCAATTCGCCGCATTAATACCGCTACCCATACTTTGTTGCAACTGTACACGGTAGTCATCTTCATACCCGAGCAGCATATCGAGCTGCTGCTGTGCCTGTACGTGCGACTGACGGATCTGCCCCAGCAGAGTAGCGGCATCGTCCGCTTCCTGCTGAGCCAATTCGCGAAGTTTGTCGAGAGGGGTTTCAGTTTTCATAGTACCTCAATCACATACAGTTACCGGCGGCCTGCTAGCTTTGCCCCTGTCGGGTAATGCTTTTCGCCCTGGTAATCAAATACACCACATGACATCACATGCCGAACAACGCATTGAGTTGCTGCAATGCCTGCTGTTCATCGCACCGTTCGAACATTCCCTGCTGTAAAAAGGCTTCCATCTGCGGATAGAGCTGAATGGCCTGATCCAGCAAGGGGTCGGTTCCCGATGCATAGGCCCCTACGCTGATCAAATCTTTGTTCCGCTGATAGACGGATAGCAACTGCTTAAATTGCCTTACTTTGGCGTAATGTGATTCGTCGATCAAAGCGGTCATCGCACGGCTAATCGACGCTTCGATATCAATTGCCGGGTAATGGCCGGACTCAGCGAGCTGTCGAGACAGTACGATATGCCCATCCAGTATGGCCCTTGCGGAGTCGGCGATGGGGTCTTGCTGATCGTCGCCTTCCGTCAACACGGTGTAAAACGCCGTGATAGATCCGCCGCCATGCATACCATTACCTGCACGTTCCACTAACGCGGGCAGCTTGGCGAACACAGAAGGCGGATAGCCCTTGGTCGCCGGTGGTTCGCCAATGGCCAATGCGATTTCTCGCTGCGCCATTGCGTAACGTGTGAGGGAATCCATGATCAAGAGAACATGATGTCCCTTGTCGCGAAAATCTTCCGCAATGCGGGTCGCGTAGGCGGCGCCCTGCATACGCAGCAGCGGGGAAACGTCAGCCGGTGCGGCAATCACTACCGCGCGGGCACGGCCTTCGGCGCCCAAAATATTTTCAATGAAGTCTTTGACCTCACGGCCACGTTCGCCGATCAGGCCCACCACGATGACATCAGCTTCAGTATAGCGGGCCATCATGCCCAGCAGCACACTTTTACCCACGCCGGAACCGGCGAACAGGCCCATACGCTGCCCTCGCCCAACGGTTAACAAAGCGTTAATTGCCCGGACGCCAACATCAAGCACATGGTCGATGGCCGTCCGCTGCAAGGGGTTCACCGGCGGCGTAATTAACGGCGCCTTGAATCCGGTTTCCGGCGGGGGCAATCCATCCAGCGGTTTGCCCGCGCCGTCCAGGATTCTGCCGAGCAGTTCGGGGCCTAGCGGAAGCTTTTTACCTTCGTGCTTTTCTCCGCCACGGGCGTATACGCGCGCGCCGGGGATAATGCCCTCAACTTCCTCGAGCGGCATCAGAAACAATCTTTGCCCATTAAAACCAACGACTTCGCTTTCCACTTCTTCGACTTTGTCGCCATTAACACGCTCTACATAGCAGGTCGCGCCCAGCGGCAAATGCAGACCCGAGGCTTCAAGCACCAGCCCCGTCGCGCGAGTCAAACGCCCGTAGCGACGAACGGTCGGCGTCGTGGCGATCTTCTTCTCGAACGCATCCAGCGTCGTCAGCCAGCGAGAGAGTCGGTTCGTCATCNCACCTCTCCCGGCGCAGCCATATGGCACAGCTCGTGCCAACGCGTCGCGATGCTGGCATCCAGATCGCCGTCTTCGGCGCTGACTTTACACCCCCCCGGATGGAGCTGGTTATCCGCCAGTAAACGCCAGCCGTGCTGCGCCAGCGTCGGACCCAACTGTTTCTCCACCCTTTCCATATCGGACGGATGAACGCGTAAATTAGGCTTACCGCTAAATAAAGGTTCCTGCTGAATCATCTGCTGTATCTGATTGAGCAAGGCGGTGCCGTCGCAGACCGGCGCCTGACCCAACACCTGCTTCGCGGCGGTCAACGCCATCTGCATCAGGCGTGCTGTAATCACGCTGTCCAGCGAATCGAGCGTCTGCTGGAATTCGGTTACCATGTGCTGCATCTGCTCAGTCAGCTTTTCTTGCTGCTGTTTCTCTTCCTGGGCGCCCTGCTGACGACCTTCAGTCAGGCCGACTTGGTAGCCCTCATCGTAGCCTTTCTGCTGACCATCTTTGTAGCCAGCATCTTTGGCTTTCAGCTGGACCTCTTCGCGCAGCAGTTCCAGTGACTCCAACGCCTCAACGGGAGAAGTCTCTTCTTCCTCTGAGTGGGATGGCTTTACCTCTTCCTGCTGAGCCGACGGCGGCGGCGCCGCCAAATCGGTCAACGTCCAGGGACGCCACGGTAACTCATTGGTATCAGACATACGCATCCTCGCCGCCACCGATAATCATCTCGCCACTGTCCGCCAGACGGCGCACGATAAGCAGGATGGCTTTCTGTTCGTTTTCGACCTGAGACATACGAACCGGTCCGCGCGTCGCCAGGTCGTCGCGCAGAATTTCTGCCGCACGCTGGGACATGTTGCGCAGGAACTTCTCGCGCAGCGGCTCTTCCGCACCCTTCAGGGCGATCAGCAAGGATTCGGACTCCACTTCCTGCAACAGACGCTGAATACTGCGGTCGTCCACCTCGACCAGATTTTCGAACAGGAACATCTCGTCGATGATTTTCTGCGCCAGCTCACCATCGAACTCGCGAACGGCATCGATAACGGCTTCTTCCTGTTGCGTTTTCATCAGGTTGATAATTTCAGCCGCAGTACGAATACCCCCCATTTTGCTGCGTTTCAGATTCTGTCCGTCCAACAGACCGTTCAGAACTTCCGTCAACTCAGCCAACGCCGCCGGCTGTACACCGCCGAAGGTCGCGATACGCAGCATGACATCATTACGCAAGCGTTCGTCGAACAGCGCCAGGATGTCAGCGGACTGTGCGCGTTTAAGATGGATAAGGATGGTCGCGATGATCTGCGGATGCTCATCTTTAATCAGGTCGGCAGCAGTCTGCGGCTCCATGAAGTTGAGCGTTTCCATCCCTGAAGAGGTTTCTTTGCTTTCCAAAATATCTTCCAGCAAGGTCGATGCACGCTCTTCACCTAGCGCTTTGACCAGAACGGAACGCAGGTAATCGCCTGCATTGACGCTTAGCGCCGCATACTGTTCTGCGGAAACCTCGAATTCTTTCAGCACTTCCATCAGTTGCTGATTGGACACCTGTTTCATGTTCGCCATGGCGGCACTCAGGTGCTGAACTTCACGCGTGGAAAGGTGCGTGAAGACTTCAGCAGCGCGGTCTTCGCCGATAGTCATCAGCAAAATAGCGCTCTTTTCAGTTCCAGTCATACTCATAGTTCAGTACTCATCCATTGGCGAATAACCAGGGCGCAGACGCGAGGGTCGTTCTCGGCCATGTCGCGAATACGCTGGCTTTGAAGCTCGGTATTGACGCGCTGTTGCGATTTACGCTGCAAGTCTTGCTCTTCTTTGCTGAGCTTGACGATAACGTCTTCATCGCCTTCCTGACCGCCAGATAAACTTTCCGCCATTGCCTGCTGCTCTTTCTTCTTGAGCTGCAACTGCGGACGAACCATTTTGCGCCACATGATCCAGGCGACAATCAGGACAAGCAGCCATTTGCCTGCGCTAATTAACAGATCAAAGAAGGCCTGTTTCTGCCAGAAGGGCAATTCGCTCGCCGCATCATTCGATTCCGTAAACGGCGCGTTGACCACATTGATGCTATCACCACGATCAGTTGAAAAGCCCATGGCTTCGCGCGTGAGTGACTCAATCTGTTTGATCTGCTCTTCGTTCAACGCAGCAGATTTGCCCTCAGCGTTAGGCGCGTAATTGACGACGACTGCCACGGACAAACGCTGTACGGCGCCAGCGCTTTGCTTGGTGTGACGAATGGTGCGGTCCACCTCGTAGTTGATGGTCTGATCGCGGCGGTTGTTGGAAGACTGTACCCCCCCGTTCGCTCCGCCCTGATTCGCACCATTGGCAGCGTTCGCCTGCTGCTGACCATTCGCATTATTCTGCGCTCCGTTAGCATTCGTGCCGGCATTTGGCGCGACAATCGGCGCCGTCGGCGTCGCAGGAGGCTGATTCGACAGAGCGCCAGGTACGCCGCCCACGTTTCTTCCGCCCAACTGTTCACTCTGGCTAGACTGCTGAGAACGAACAGCGGCTTGATTCGGAGCCTGATTCGGCTGGTACTGCTCATCCGTCTGCTCACGATTGGAGAAGTCGATCTGGGCTGTGACCTGCGCGTGAACGTTACCCGTGCCGACAATCGGTGCCAGGATAGCTTCGATACGACGCTGGAAGCGGTTTTCAACTTCGTTGGCATATTTCAGCTGCGCCGCGTTCAAGTCGCGTCCTGTGCCGTCCGTTTGCGTGAGCAGACGGCCATTCTGGTCAACAACAGTGACATTGTCGGGCGGTAAGCCAGCGACGCTGCTGGACACCATGTAGACAAGGGCGTTGATCTGCCCTTCGTCCAGTGCTCTGCCCGGCTGCAAGTTCAAGGTCACCGATGCTGAAGGGGATTTTTGTTCACGCACAAATAAGGACGGTTTCGGGATCGCCAAATGAACCCGCGCTTTTTGCACAGGACCCAGCGTCTCCATCGTTCGGGACAGCTCGCCTTCCAAAGCGCGCTGATAGTTAACCTGCTCGCTAAACTGACTAATGCCAAACTTCTCTTGGTCGAGCAGCTCAAACCCCACCGAACCGCCCTTGGGCAGCCCTGATTGTGCGAGTTTTAACCGGGTCTCATAAACATTTTCCGCCGGTATCAGCAAAGCCCCACCATTATCGCTGAATCGGTAGGGGATGTTCATCTGCGTGAGCTGGGTGACGATCTCCCCGCCGTCACGATCGTTAAGATTACTGTAAAGCACTCTATAATCAGGACTTTTCGCCCACAAAACCAACGCTGTAACCACAGCCACAGCAAAGGCTGCGGCGACTAATAAAGGTACTTTCGGATTAGCACGCAGCCGGGTAAGCACAGCAGTAAATCCGTTGATACTCATTGCGGGCGAACTGCTTTTAGCGGAGCTCATGCNCTATTCCTGCCAATTAACATTTTAGTAGCTATTGATAAAAACAAAATTTACTCCCTGAATAATCAACGGTTGCTCTGAAATTCAACACCCGCCTTTAAGATTTGGGCGATATATTATTTATCCCATAAGGCCAATTCTATAGGTGAATTAGCCTAGGTTTTTATGCCTATTTAGAAGCTTAGGGTTGCTGGTATTCTGCTACAGTTGTCGCCTATAAATATTTGGTCACAGAGAAAACCCGAGGGTTTAAATGTCTATACAGGGAATTGAATCCGTCGTTCAGCAGTTGCAAAGCGTAGCACTTCAATCAACCGGTAGTGCTTCTAACGCGATTGCTGAACAGCAAAGCGGCTTTGCGGACGAGATGAAGTCCGCGCTGGGAAAAATCAGCGAACAACAGACCACAGCACGTGCGCAAGCGCAGAAATTCGAGCTGGGTGAAGAAGGCGTAGCGCTGAATGACGTGATGGTCGACCTACAAAAAGCGTCTATTTCGATGCAGATGGGTATTCAGGTGAGAAATAAACTGGTTTCCGCTTACCAGGAAATCATGAATATGTCAGTGTAAATAAAGATGACGATTTGAATACACCTCGCCCATTAGCTATCCAACGATCAGCATCCTTCGGGCTATTCGCTTTCGCATAGCCTGGTCCCTCCCTTCCCCGAATGACTTCCTACTCTGTTTTTATGGCGTCTATCGCTATTGAGCACGCTCAATTTTATTTACAGCTGACGCTCTCTCTTAAAAAAAATTTAAGACGCGCTTCTAGGCAATTTAATTTTAGGGAGAGGGAACTCGGCAACTGGCAGGCGATAAATTTAGGAGGTTTGTTTGGGTATGACATCCGCACGGGCGAGCAGGTTTGCTCAGGGGCAACGTGTCTCCATGAACTTACTAAGGAAGCACGTCGGTACGTTGGACGACAAGCGGCATCAAGCTAAGTTGACTTATTCTTTGCCGCCGCCGGGTAACATGGAATCATGATCGGCGAACTTATGGTAAGCCGCATTCACTGACTGCTGCCTGGCCGATTGACCGATAAGCCCCTTCAACTCTTTGAGACGCGACTCCAGTAGTTGAGTAATTGCCGTTTCGTTGCTCAATATCGTGTCGAGGCACCGCTTGATCTGACCTTGTTCCGCGTTGGAAACGATATTGTCATGTTTAATCAGGCCTGGAAGAATGCCAACTTCCTCAAGGTAACGCTGTTCAACTTCGATCAATTCCGCCCATTCTGCTTTTTTTGCGAGTGCCAGCATACGATCGCTTAGTTCAAGGATTCGCTGATAACAGACAAGAACTGATTTGCTGGCTTCCATTGTAATTTCCTGACCTACACGGTGGATTATGATTAACGCAGAACGGCAAAAGACTAAAACTGTGCCGTACACAAAGGTATTCCGATGATAATTCCGGCACAGCTAAAGCCAATCACGAATCAATCAACAGCGGTATTTTTTTCAGGACCTATTTCTTTCCAGGAATCAGCAATGCCTCGCAAGAGTTCCGTGATGTTTTCTAATAGAGCGCGATCGTTGTGCAAGTTGGCATGAAGCAGCTGTCTAATCATATAGTCATACAGCTGCGCCAGATTCGCGCTAATCTCACCGCCCTTCTCCATATCCAGAGAAGCCAGTAATCCACTGTCAATGATCCTGATGGCCTTGGTAATCGCGTTACCCTTCTCCACCGTGTCTTCTTGTTCCATGAAAATATCTGCACGGACAAGGGCACTGATGGCACCATCAAACAACATGGTAATCAGTTTATGCGGGCTGGCGCTCATCACGCCGCTTTCCAGCCCCACCTGCGCATAAGCCTGTGAACCATACATCATCGCCATAAAAACACTTTCCTTACACTAAGCGTTAACTGCTGGAGCTACTGCTCAGCTGTTCGAAAGCCGAAGTCAGGTAATCGCCCGTACTATTCAGCTCTGAGACCAGCACATCCAACTTCGTGAATTGAGTTCTGTAGCGGCTCATCGTATTCTCGATGCTGCTTTGCACCTGAGAATACTGTGTCTTGAGCTTATCGATAATCGAAGTGATGCCTGATTCGGCATTATCGATCAATCCGTTGCTCTCTGTATAGGATGACACGGTAGAAACCAACTGTGTTGCCAGTCCCGTGGTTTTACCGTCACCCATGAAGAATTCGCCTACTGCAGAACCATTGTCGGTGAGCGCATTGACCAGCGTGGTGTTATCGATGGTTAGCGTTCCCCGGACAACGTTCCCCGTAGTGGAGTCCGTACTCGTTCCGAGCGAAATACCCATTTGCGACAACACTTTGAAAGTATCGCTACTTTGGGCTGAACTGATCATCGACTTTATCTGGTTTTTCACGCTGCTCAGGGTTGAGTCGCCCACTAAAGCGCCGTTGCTTGTAGACTGTGATTCGCCGGCGCTCACGCTGGTGTAAGCGCTCAACGAAGAGAATGACGTCAACAGTGTATTATAAGCACTCACCCAGTCAGTAATCGCGCTGGCGGCATCCGTGACGCTTTTCGTCACGACCAGGTTTTCCGAAGCGCTGGAAGCGGCGTTCAATGTCAGCGTGACACCTTCGGTCGGAACGTCGGTCACCGTGTTGCTGCTACGTTCGATTGCAATGCCGTTGACCGTCAGCTTGGCGTTCTGCGCCGCTACCTGCTCCGTCATCCCATTGGATGAGGCGCTGCTGTCATAACCCAGAATGCTGTTCAACGTGCTGTCGTCTGAGCTCACGCTCATCGTTGACGTTTCACCCGTAGAGTCTGAGGTCAGGGTTAACTGATAGCTGCTGTCGCCCGACTGTACAATACTTGCCGTCACGCCCGCTTTCGCGGAGTTGATCGCGCTGGCAATACCTGAGAGCGAAGTCTGGTCGTTCGTCAGGGAGATATTTACCGCACTGTTGCTACCAACCTGGAGAGTCAAATTGCGCGTCGTTAGGCTGCTATCGCCCAACTGAGTTGTCTTACTGGACTGAGAGCTGGTCGCCAGCGTTTGCGCGGTGGCCAGTTGGCTCACTTTTACCGTATAAGTCCCAGACGTTGCGCTGGAAGTAGCTGTGCTGGAGAACGAAGTATTGGTCGAAGTTTGCTTAGTGGCATACAGGGAGCTGTCACTCAGTTTTTCTGTTGCCGTAGAAAACGTTTCCAAGGCGCTTTGCAGCGTGCCATAAGCCGTCAGCTTGGACTCATAGCTGGTCTGTTTAGTCGTAATCGCGGTAAGTTTTTGGTTCTCGACTTCTTCCAGAGAGTCCAGAATGCCAGACAAGTCNAAGCCAGATCCGACGCCCAATGATGTAACCAATCCCGAACTGGAACTCGTTGTGCTTGATGACGTACTACTGGTCGTGCTTGATGTCGTAGCCATATTCTCTTACCCCTCAATAAATGTGTTCATCCATCTGCATAGATTATCGGCAGCATGTTTGAAAAGTTTAAGCTGCTGTCAACATTTAGAAGATAACCATGCAAGAATACCCCCTAATGCACGCGCTAACGGTGGGTGTACCCTCGCGAAACAGCAAGTTCCGCCTGGATTTCGTCGTGCTAACGGGCACAAAACGGCCCGATGCGTAAAATAAAAAAACGGCCGTATCGCCTGCTATAAACAGGACGATACCGCCTAAACAAATACGCCCGGTTTAAGCGTATTCCAAAATTTGATGCTAATTAACTATTCATCTCAAACAGCGACATGCCTTTCATTGAAGAGAATGTGCTTTGAGCAGCCTGCAACGCCACCTTTTGCATGGTGACGTTAGAAATCATTTCATACATATCGTCGACGTCAGACCCTTTCAAACTGGTCATTCGGTCTGAATAGATCAGATCGCGGCTGTCGCCAATACTGTCTAATGTGGTCAATTCGTTTAGCTTGCTGCCCACGGTGGCTTGCACCGTTGACACGTTATCCAGCGAGTTGGACATTCCCCGGTTAGCTTTATCAAACATCGCCTGGTAGGACTCGCTGCTCGTAGTGTCGTCACCGGTCTCATCCAGCGGAATATCGAGCGCTGTTAACGCATAGTCGATGCTGTTGAACATGTTGGTTTCACTGGCAGAACCATCCGGCTCGGTTTTATAACCCGCAGACAAGCTCATAAAAATGGTTGTCCCCGTGTCGCCCGTGGTCATCGTTCGGCTGGAGTCCACTTTCTGACTCACGGGGGTATCGCTGCCGACGTAGCTCACGTTACCTTCGCTGTCTTCAACAAAAGGGGCGGTATCGGTTTTGTAACCAGCGAAAATGTAGTTACCGTTGCTGTCGGTGGTATTGGCTAGCGTCAGCAACTGGTCTTTGTATCCTTGCAGCTCAGTCTTCATAGACTGACGATCGGAATCGCTGTAGGTGGTGCTCGCCGCTTTGACCAGCAAGGTTTGGACGTTCTGGATTACGTCAGTGACCTGATCCAGTACGGTAGATTCCAAAGACAGGTTGGTGGTCGCTGTGTCGCGCGCCGTCGCGAACTGCTCGTTGGTTGACTGTGATTGCGCCAGCACCACGGCTTGTGACGAAGCGATGGGATCGTCCGATGGTTTGTTGACCAGCTGTCCATTGGACAAATCTAACGCCGCGCTCTGATATTTCGAGTAGGCGTTCGTGATGCTCTGCATGTTCTGCTGATAAATCATCGATGAGCTAAGACGCATAACACAGTCCTTAAATTGAATTTATACATTATTTTCAATAAATTGGTGAAGCACTCGTTAGCCTGAAATTGCAGCCAGCAAGGAATCAAAAATCGACCCGGCGGTTGACAAAATTTTGGCGTTCGCCGTGTAGTATTCCTGATAGCGCTGTAGGTCGATATATTCTTCATCCATGTTGACCCCGGAGATCGACTGCTGCTTTTCAGTCAACTGCTCCACGATGCTGGATTGCGTCGTGGCGGTGGTTTCAGCGCTTTGCGTTTTAACACCGATTTCACTGACCAGTGATGCATAGGCTTCGCTGAAGGTAGCGTTGCCATTGACCTGGTTACTGCTTTGCAACGCCAGCAAGGCGGCGGCGTTTCGGTTATCACTCTCGCCGCTGCTATCGTCATTAAGCGCGGCGGCAATTTTCGCCGGGTCGGTAATCGCCACCGACATGTTTGAAATCACTTCGCTGACGGTGTTTAGCGTAAATTTGTCACCCGCGTTTGCTGTACCGCTCACCGCGACCTGGACGCCATCGAAACTGAGCATGGGATTGCCGCTGTCATCGGTGCCGCTGGTATAGTCAACGCTCGCGCCGTCTGAGTTGCGCGTAACCGCCCAGGCGCCATTGGCGTACTTTAACGTATAATCGCTGGCTTTCACTGCCGTCGAATCCGCAAAGGTCGCCGTTAAAGAGGCGCTGCCGGAGTTATTGGTATTGCTGACGACACCGGGCTGCGCGAAGCTGAAAAAGTCCGTTCCAACGTCCCCGTTTAGGTCAACGCCTTCCTTATGCTGGGTGTTGAAACTGTTAGCCAGCGTCAAAGCCATGAGCCCCAGCTGGTTGCGTGCGCTATCCAGCGTTTCTGTACGGAACGTCAGCAGTCCGTTGATGCTGCCGCTTTCCAGTGAGTCAGCGCTCAGCTGAATCGGATCACTGATACCATTGTCGTACGCGACCTCGACTCTTGACGGATCGTCAGGAGACGTGACGGTCACCAAGTCGTAAGACTTATCGCCCTGTACCAGCGTCATGCCGTTGGACAGACTGACGCTCACCATGCTGTCCTGAGTTGTCGTCGTAACGCCAACAACCTTGCTCATTTCAGTGATTAACTGGTCGCGCTGGTCCAGCAGGGAGTTGGCGGAACTGGAGCCGCTGCCTAGCTGAACGATCTTTTCGTTCAGATCCGCGATCTGCTTGGAATAGGTGTTGATCTGCGCCACGCTGGTTTTCAATTCAGAGTTAATCGACGAATCCATATCCTGAAGATATTTATCCGTGCTGCTGAACTGATTTAGCATACTTTGCGCGCTGCTGATCACCGTCTGACGCGCAGAAGAGTCGCTCGCGTTCGTGCTGAGCGACTGCAATGAAGAGAAGAATGAAGACATCAGTGTGGACAGGCTGTTGTCACTATCGGACAACAGGTTGTCGATCTGAGAAACCTGCTCAGAATAAGCGGTAGTGCCAGCGTAGTTGCTGGACGCAGCGCGCAGCTGACTGGTGACCAGGGAGTCATAGGCCCTGTCGACGGAAACAACATTCACGCCATTGCCAACCGTGCCATAAGGCTTTTGCGTACCGGCATTCTGGGCCAGGGAAACGCTCTGTTTGCTGTAGCCATCAGTATAGACATTACTGATATTGTTAGACGTGGTGCTAATAGCCACATTCGCAGCTTTCAGGCCTGACGACGCAATGTTTATCAATGAACTGGCCATGAAATTTCCTTTATATTACAAATTCTAACCGGCAATGGTGTCTGATAAAGTTATCGGCTGGGGCCACATAAACTTGAGCAAGAAAATAAAAAAATAAAAGCGGTTTAAAATAAGTTACTTATGTCGTGTGTATACGCCTTCACCGCTTTCTCCGTGGTGTTCTTTATCTGCCCGATAATTTGCACCAGCTTGTCTCCGTAACGCGGATCGGTCGCGTAGCCTGCTCTCTGCAGTTCATAGGCCGCCGCCTCTGCGCTATTCGCATTCACGACACCCTTATAACGCGCGTTGTCAGTCAGCAGGGAGATGTAGTCGTTGATCGAATCCAAATAGCTATCGTAGACGCGGAACTTCTCTTTGACCTTATAGGCACGACCGTTTTCGAACTCGGTCGTGACGATTTCGGTGACTTTTCCGTCCCAGTTGCTGCCGGCTTTCACACCAAACAGGTTATGGCTGGGTTTGCCGTCGCTAGTCGTGATCTCACGTTTTCCCCAGCCCGACTCCAGCGCGGCCTGCGCCATAATTAGATGATGTGGGATACCGGTTTTCAGGCTAGCGATCATGGAAGGCATCGACAAACGGTGAGTAAAGTCTTCAGACGACGGCGCTAATTCCGGCTGCGCCTTGGTTGCGCTCTCACCCTGCTGGTCTGGATTATGACGCTTCAAAAACTCGCCCATCAGCGCCGGGGTAAAAGCGGACGACGTTAAAAAGTCGTCCTTACTAACCGGCATTGGCGTCGTTCCCACCGCATTGTCAGGCAGTTCATTCACATTGCGGCTAAGCTGCTTCACCATCATGTCGGCCAGCCCCAGTCCTTTGGCGGAGAGGTCTTGTGCAACCTGTTGGTCATACATGCTGGTATAAAGCCGCGTCTGATCGCTGCTGAGCAAGCCGTCTTTCGGCAGCGCCGAACGCATGCTCTTCAACATCATGTTGACGAACAAACCTTCGACCTGCTTCGCCACTTTTTTCAGCGCTGACGGATCGTTTTTGACCGCATCATTGCGTAGCTTGTTCAGCGATCTGACGTCATAGGCCGCGGAAGCCTGATCGATCGAACTGGTGTTATCGAGCTTCATCATTAGATGATTTCCACTTCCGCCTTGACGCAGCCCGCGCTGTGCATCGCCTGGATGATGGACATCAGATCCATCGGCGTCGCGCCCAGCGAGTTAAGCGCACGAACCACGCTGTTCAAATTGGTGCCCGCATTCACGCGTTGAAGCGCCCCGCCTTCCTGACGCATATCGATCTGCGTCTGCTGGGTGACAACGGTTTGCCCACCGGCCAGCGGCGTGTTCGGCTGATTTACATTTTGCTGGTTGTTGACCGTAACGGACAGATTGCCCTGCGCGATGGCGCAAGAGTCGAGCGTCACGTTGCGGTTCATCACTACCGATCCGGTACGAGAGTTGATGATGATTTTCGCGTCCATTTCGCCGGTATTGATATTAATGTCCTGAATCTGGGCCAGAAAACGCACCTGAGACGTGCTACCGGACGGTAAAGTGACTTCCACCGTACGACCATCAAGCGGTCTGGCGACGCCAGAGCTATTGAACTGGTTGATAGAGTCGCTGATGCGCTGCGCCAGGCTGAAGTTTTCCTGCTTCAGCTGAAGTGTCAGATTGTTAGTAGCGCCAAACGTGGTTGGCAGCTCGCGCTCAATGGTCGCGCCGCCGTTGATTCTGCCGCCGGACAATTGGTTCACCTTGACCTGGCTCCCGCCGGAGGAAGCCCCCGCACCGCCGACAAGCATGTTGCCCTGCGCCAGCGCGTAGACCTGATTATCGACCCCTTTCAGCGGCGTCATCAATAACGTGCCGCCGCGCAGACTTTTCGCTGACCCCAACGACGACACCACGACGTCAATTTTCTGCCCGGCGCGAGCAAATGCCGGATAGTTAGCAGTAACCATGACCGCCGCAACGTTTTTCAACTGCATATTGGTACCGCTAGGCACGGTAATCCCTAGCTGAGACAACATGTTGGTCAAACTCTGCGTCGTAAACGGCGTCTGAGTGGTTTGGTCGCCCGTACCGTCGAGACCGACAACCAGGCCGTATCCAATCAGCGGGTTATCACGTACGCCTTGAATATCAACCAAATCACGTAAACGCTCGGCGTGTGCTGATGACAAGAGCGTCAGTGATAATGTGATAAATGAAAAAATAAGGTGACGAACCCGCATGATTAACCTCTTAAAATGGTGAAACGTTCAGGAAGAAGCGCTGTAGCCACCCCATTTCCTGGGCTTCATTGATATAGCCTTTGCCGACATATTCGATCCGGGCATCAGCAACCTGTGTGGATACCACGGAGTTGGATCCGGTGATCGTTCTTGGATTCACAATGCCGGAGAAGCGGATATATTCCGCGCCTTGGTTGATGGCAATCTGCTTTTCGCCTACCACGTGCAGGTTGCCGTTACTCAGCACGTCTTTCACCGTCACGGTTATCGTACCGGTAAAGGTGTTTTTCGCGGTCGCACCACCGGAGCCGTCAAAGTCATTTTTCCCTTCTACGTCGAAGTCGGCGCGCTGGTTGCCGAACAGCCCTTGCAACAGACGAGGTGCTGTCGTGACACCGAGCGAACCAGAGCCGTCACGGGATGAGTTCGCACTCGAACTTTTGCTGGCGCTGACATTTTCCTGCAGGGTGATCGTCAGGATATCGCCGACGTTACGGGGACGACGGTCCTCGAACAAAGGTTGGTAGCCGTAGTTCATCGGCTGAACCATCTGAAAGATCGATCCGTTGGTGGCAACCAGGTTAGGCGGCGCAGGCTGCGCCGTCGTTTCGCCTTCGACCAGCTCTTTGTGCGGGAAATAGGCGCATCCGGCTAATGAAGCGCATACCGACAGCATAAGCGCCGGTGCGACGACATTTTTCCACCCGGCACGGCATAGGCGAACACCGCGCATGCGCGGTGCGTTCACTTCTTTTTTCATTAACACCATAAATGTGCTTTCTTAAATTTGCGTAAGCCGCTGTAGCATGGCATCGGAAGTCGTCACCGCCTTACTGTTTATTTCGTAGGCACGCTGTACTTGGATCATATCGACCAGCTCTTCCGCCACGTTGACGTTAGAGGTTTCGACATAACCCTGATAAAGCACACCGGCGCCGTTCTGACCCGGAGTCGACTCTGTCGGCGCGCCGGAACTCTGCGTTTCCTGATACAGGTTCTCACCCAGGCTCTGCAAACCGGTCGGGTTGATGAATGTGCTGAGCGTCAGCTGGCCGATCTGTGTCGCTGCCGCCTGACCCTGTTCAGTCACGCTTACCACACCGTCACGCGCTACCGTCATGGATACCGCGGTGTCTGGCACGGTAATCGCAGGCTGAACCTGGTAGCCGCTGGACGTCACCATCTGACCATTCGCATCCAGCTGGAAAGAGCCATCGCGGGTATACGCGGTGGTGCCGTCCGGCAGCAATACCTGGAAGAAGCCCTGACCATTGATGGCGATGTCTTTGGTGTTTTCCGTCTGTTCCAGGTTACCCTGGCTGTGCAAACGTTCTGTCGAAACCGGACGAACCCCTGTACCCAGCTGCAAACCAGATGGCAGATTGGTTTGCTCCGAAGACTGAGCACCCGGCTGACGAACCGTTTGATACAGCAGATCTTCGAAAACCGCGCGCTGACGCTTAAAGCCGTTGGTACTGACGTTAGCGAGGNTGTTCGAGATGACATCCATGTTGGTTTGCTGAGCATCAAGCCCGGTTTTTGCAATCCACAGTGAACGAATCATAGTGTTACCCTTAAAATTGATTAACTAACAGACAGCAGCTTGTTTGCGCTCTCGGCGTTTTGATCGACGTTCGTGATCACTTTCATCTGCATTTCAAAGCGCCGGGCGCTGTTGATCATGTCAACCAGCGTTTCGGTCGAGTTCACATTGCTGCCTTCCAGGACGCCTGGCATCACTTTCACTGTGTCATCCGCCGGCAAGGCGTTGCCGACTTGCTGCTGAGCCTGAGGGGAGATGTGAAACAGGCCGTCATCACCACGAACCAACTGGTTCGGTTCTGACTTGACCAGCTTCANCGCGCCCGCCGCTCCAACCGTGTTTGGCGCATCGCCGTCGCCTAGCGCGGAAATCGTTCCGTCTGCGGCGATGGNGACAGTGGACTGCACCGGCACCGTCAGCGGACCATCGTCGCCGACGACCGGATAGCCCTGAATGGTGAGCTGACCGGTTTCATCAAGCTGAATAGCACCATTGCGGGTGTAGGCTTCTTCGCCGTTAGGCAGCTGTACGGCCAACCAACCGTCGTCCTGCACAGCCACGTCCAGTGGACGAGACGTATAGTTCAGCGGCCCCTGTGACATATCTGCACCCGGAGTCGACGCCACGACCAGCGTACGGGTTGGGAGCGTAGGCCCCTCGACCGGCACCGCGCGCATGGCGTTCAACTGCGCCCGGAAACCGGGCGTGGACACATTGGCCAGGTTGTTGGCGATGACCGACTGCTGTTCCATCGTCTGACTAGCGGCGCCCATCGCTGTATATATGGCGTGATCCATATCGTTACCTTGTGTGGCTTAATTAACGCAGGTTAACCAGGGTGTTCAGGATGGAATCCTGTGTCTTGATGGTCTGGGCGTTGGACTGATAGTTACGCTGAGCAACGATCATATTGACCAATTCAGAGCCGACATCGACGTTGGATGATTCAAGCGCGCCGCTGGTCAACGACCCCAACAGACCCGTGCCTGCTGTGCCCAAAGAGGCTTCGCCGGAAGAGGACGTTGCGCTCCAGACGTTATCCCCTTCTGATTTCAGGCCCTGGTTGTTAGAGAATGTCGCCAAAACAATCTGTCCCAACAGCTGAGTCTGTCCATTGGAATAGGTGCCGTTGATGGTGCCGTCATCATTGATGGCGTATTCGACCAGGTTACCGGTGGTGTAGCCGTTCTGCGTTTTGCTCAGCTCGGAGCTGGACGCGTTCTGCTGCGTTGAGCCGGCAAAGTCGATGGTGAAGGTGTTGGCTGCGGAACCGTTCAGCGAGTTGGTCGTGACGTTGAAGGACGTCGTTCCGGTCAACTGACCGCTGGTGCTGAAGTTCAGCGTTCCCAGATCCTGAGCGGTCGCCGTGCTATCGCTGCTATCCAGCGCGTGCACTTCCCAGGTATTGTCAGCCGTTTTGGAGAAATAGAGGTTCATGACGTGGGTGTTACCCAGGCTGTCATAAGTGGTCATCGACTTGGTCCAGGAGTAAGTGCTGGAATCGGTCGCGTCAAAGGTAGTACCGGCAGCCAACGCATCGGTGGTGGAGTTCAGGTTGGCGACGTAGGTAGAAGTTGACGTCTGCTGAGCGGCGATGGAACCCGCAGAGATGTTAATCGTAGTCGGTTCAGCGCCCGCAGCAATGGTCGGCGGCGTACCGGTAGCGGAATAACCCGTCACGTAGTAGCCGGTTTTAGTCGTCAGGTTGCGATCCGCATCCAGCTGAAATTCGCCGTTGCGGGTGTAATAAACCGAACCAGCGTCATCCGCTACGCGGTAGAAGCCATTACCTGAAATAGCAACGTCGGTGCCGACGTCGGTATTCTCGATCGTCCCGTCGTTAAAGTTCTGCGTCACGGCGGCGACCTTAACACCCAGGCCGACGGCCGAATCGGCGAAGATGTCCGCGAAAGAAACCGTTGCGCCCTTAAAGCCTGTCGTTTCTGAGTTGGCGATGTTGTTACCAATGACATCCAGATTACTGGAGGCGGCGTTTAATCCGCTGACCGCTTGTGAAAAACCCATTTGGTGATGCTCCTAAAAATAGTTGTTTTGCTGTGTGTTGTTTTAGGCGGCTGGTCTGCTTGTCTTGTCAGCCGCACGATTCACAATCAAATAATCTGTTTCACGTCGCTGAGCGACGCTGTGCCTGACAGGCCGAGGTTCAACACGGCTTCCGAAGAGTCCGTGTTAACGCCGTAGACCAACGCATATTTCAGCGGGGTCGCTGTCACGCTGGCGCCGTCGGAGCCTGTCGCACTCACCGTGTAGGTGTAAGTACCGGCGTCGACGGTGCCACCGCTGTCGTTCGTGCCATCCCAGCTGTAGGTCTGTACGCCGGCACTTTGAGCACCGAGATCTACGGTTTTCACCGTATTACCGCTCGAGTCTTTAATCGTTACATTGACGTCCGTCGCTGCATTGGCCAGTTCGACACCAAATGCAGTGGTCGAGCTGTCAGAGCCGACTACAATGCTGTTGCCCTGGATCAGAACGCCGTTGCCGATCAGAGAGCTAGCCTGTAGGGTTTCAGAAGTGTCCAACTGGCTGGAAATCGAGCCGAGCGTAGTGTTCATGCTTTCTATGCCGCTCAGCGTACTGATCTGGGCAAGCTGTGTAGTGAGCTGGCTGTTGTCCATTGGATTGGTGGGGTCCTGGTTTTGCAACTGCGCAACCAGTAAGGTCATAAATTCGTTCTGCAGGTCGGCACTGCTGCTCGCACTGGACGAACTGCTTGTTGTGCTAACGCTACTGCTATCTGTTGATTCTGTAAGTGAAACTGAGACGCTCATGGCTATTCCCCCACGTTATTATTGGCCTATTGTCAGCGTTTTCTGCATCAATGACTTAGCCGTGTTCAGCACTTCCACGTTTGCCTGATAGCTGCGTGATGCAGAAATGGAGTTCACCATTTCAGCAGTAACATCCACATTAGGCATACGTACGTAGCCACGTTCATCAGCCAGGGGATTCCCCGGTTGATAAACCAGTTTATCTGGAGAGGTGTCCTCAACGACGTCGTCCACTTGCACGCCGCCGATGGCCTGTCCATCCGGAGCAGCCACTTTAAAAACGACCTGCTTGGCACGGTATGGCTCGCCATCGGGTCCGGTCACGCTATCCGCATTCGCCAGGTTACTGGCGCTTACATTCATGCGTTGGGACTGCGCGGTCAGCGCAGAACCTGAAATTTCGAAGATATTAATTAGCGACATACGCGTTATTTATCCTGTAACACTGACATCATGCTTTTGATTTGGCCGTTTAACAGCGTAAGATCCGTTTGATACCGCAGACTGTTGTCTGCGAAATTTGTCCGTTCTCTGTCCATATCTACGGTGTTCCCGTCCAGGGCCGGCTGGTCGGGTACGCGATAGAGCAGATCTAAATCAGGCATTGACGTAGTAGATGCGGGGATATGGCGGGCCGACGTGGTGGCCAACGACGTTGTTGTGCCGGACGCGCGACCTTGCTTCAGGGCTTTATTCAGCTCGCTGGAAAAGTCTATATCCCGGGCTTGATAACCTGGAGTGTCCGCATTAGCGATATTCGCAGAGAGGATCTCCTGGCGTTGAGCCCGTAAATTCAACGCTTCCTGCTGGAAGCGGAATGAAGCATCTAATTTGTCGAGCATGCTTTCCCTCAGGAAAAGTAATTAAAGAAGAGTGACGATAGACAGGATAAACTTCGCGCGGCAACTTTATCGACGGAATAGACGGGAAATGAGTGGCTATTTTCTCGTTTGGCACAGACCGCATCTCTGTAAACTGCACAGGCGATGNTGTGTACTTCAGCAGTCGACTCGACTTCATTTGAGAAAACGGACAGGGGAATTTTTGATGGGATTTTGGCGCAAATTAATCTTATGTAAGATTTTTTTCCTTATCTCACTGCCCCCGGCAGCGGCCGCTGACCGCGACCAGATTACGGCTCAAATCAAGACGTTTATTCAGGGACAGCTCTACGTTCCCTCTGCTGAAGTCAATGTCATTGTTAAAACACCGATCGAAAGAATTGAATTATGCTCTGAGCCTCAGCTGTCGCTGCCTTCAAGAAAGAAAATATGGGGCACCCTCAGCATTCGAGCCATGTGCGGGACCACTCGCCATTTTCTGCAGGCGAGTGTTGAGGTGACTGCGCCATACCTTGTCGCCACCCGTCCGATACCGCCCAAACAGAAAATTCAGGCTGAAGACGTCGCGCTGCAACGCGGCCGTCTTGACGCATTGAGCGTATCGCCGCTGGCGGACCCCACGCTCGCCGTGGGTGCTATCAGCATTCGCATGATTGGCGCCGGACAGCCTATCTCTGCCAACATGTTGCGAAATCCCTGGGCCATCAAAATGGGCGAAACCGTGAAAGTCACGGTTTCGGGAGACGGATTTAGCATCGTCAGCGAGGGGAAATCCATGGATAACGCCGCGCTCAACGACGTCGTCAGGATTCGCATGGAATCTGGACAAATTATTACTGGAATAGCGGCTGAAAAAGGGCTGGTAAAAATTGTACAATAAGCGTTAAAGCTTCGGGTGGATCGTCCGATATAAGTATTCAGTCACTATACCGATATCATATTTGTAAGTAGGGAGGCCTCATGAGCATTGATAGTACTCGTCCGGTATCTGGAGTAAAATCAATACAAAATACGGAAGCGGATTTACTTCACGCCACAAAAAGTAAATCTACTTCTTCCAGCAGTGCAGCGAGCACCAGCGGTCAGACGCAGGTCAGCCTGAGCGAGACTCAGTCCAGCCTGTTGCAGCCGAGCAGCCAGGACATCGATATGGAAAAAGTCGATACCCTGAAGCAGGCTATCAAGGACGGCAAGCTGGAAGTCGACGTGGGTAAAATCGCCGATGCCCTGCTGAGCGAAGTACAGACAACTTACTGATTAGATTATTAAAAGGCAACGTTGGCCCATGCAAATGAATGAAGTTTTGGAACAGATGCTGAATAGCCTTGTGTCGCTTAAGGACATTCTCTCTCAAGAGCAGGATGAACTCAGTGCGCGCCAGGTCAATCCGTCGTTTTTGCATCGGGTGACTGAGAATAAGAATGAGCAACTATCCATTCTCAAGCATTTTGATAACCAGCGCCTGACGCTGGATGCGCAGTTGTCGATTCGCCCTCCCTACCCCGACTCTCCCCAATTGAATGCTCAGTGGTCTCGGATACATGAACTTACTCGCGAGCTGAGTCAGAACAACCACCGCAACGGCCTGTTGCTTAATGCTCAGTTGGAAAATAACCAGCAGCTGCTGGGTTTTCTGGAACAAAAACAGAGTCAGGGAATTTACGGCCCGAATGGTCAGGCCAAGAACACGGGTACGCACCTGGGACGCAAGTTCAGCGTCTAAGACATCATTCAAAGCAGCGACGTTATTTTTTGGCGTAGTTGACAATCAGCTGGTATTTCGTGACTCGCATAGGCTGCCGTAAAGCGCCTTTCCCAGGAACATGAAATACCAGATAGAAAGGCGTCTCCGCCGACAATCCCGCAAACATTTCCGTACTTCCATTTTGCCCATTCAGACGAACACACTGCCCTGGAATACAAAGTGAGGCGTGAAGACCTGTCGAATTGCGTGACAACAGTTCATAACGCCAGAGGACCGAGGTCAAAACGGCCCCTTTTGGAAAGGAGCCGTTTGCATGAAGCAAAGCTGAACGTTTGGCGATACCTTTCTGACTGATCAGCAGATTAGCGCCTTCCCATACAGGTTGCTTATTTGCGGCGACCGCATTCACGAAGCCAGTCGCCAATAACAGCATTAAGGCAAAACGTTTCACTGCCCTGACCCGCCAATGACTGACGTCATGCGAATTTGACGGGTATCGGTAATTTCCTGATTGGAAAGGACAATCAGCTGCGGCAGGCTGCGGCGCAGGAATCGCGACAGCAGAGGGCGAAGTGCGTGCGTGACCAGCAGAACTGGCGGCGCGCCCAGCGCTTCCTGATGTTGAACCGCATCCTGAGCCTGGGAAAGCAGCCTGTCGGCCAGCCCCGGCTCCAAACCGCCGCCGTTCTGCATCGCCTGCAGCAATACGCGCTCCAGCGACGACTCCAGACCAATCACCTGAATATCATCATTCCCCGGGAACCATTGCTGGGTGATGGCGCGGCCTAGTGCTACACGAACAACCACGGTAAGCTCATTCGGGTCTTTCTGGATCGCTGCATGCTCTGACAAGGTTTCCAGAATCGTACACATGTCACGGATGGACACACGCTCAGCCAGCAGGTTTTGCAACACCTTGTGCAGTACCGTCAGCGTGACGACATTCGGGATAAAGTCATCGGCCAGCTTCGGCATATCTTTCGTGACGCGATCCATCAGCTGCTGCGCTTCCTGACGACCAAACAGCTCGCTGGCGTAGACATTGATCAAATGGTTCAGGTGAGTCGCCACGACGGTACTGGACTCAACGACCGTAAAGCCCTGCGCCTGCGCCTGATCTTTCAACGCGCTTTCAATCCATACGGCAGGCAGACCAAATGCGGGGTCTTTCGTGATTTCGCCGGTCAATTTACCTATGGCGCTACCGGGGTTAATCGCCATCCAACGGCCCGGATGAGCTTCCCCACTACCGATCTCAACCCCTTTCATCAGGATGCGGTAACCTGCGGGCTGCAGTTCAAGGTTATCTCGAATGTGGACAACCGGAGGTAAGAAGCCGATTTCCTGCGCGAATTTTTTACGAATACTTCTAATACGTCCCAGCAGTTCTCCGTTTTGTTGAAAGTCCACCATCGGGATAAGACGATAACCCACTTCAAGACCGAGCTGGTCTTCCAGCTGTACGTCATCCCAACTCGCTTCAACGATTTGCTGCTGTTGACTTTCCGCCAGGGCAGGCTCTGCCGCCGCTGCGGTCGCTTTTTGTTCAGCTTTCCCTCGCGTCCNCCAAGCAACGCCTAGCAATATTGCGGTAAACAGCAGAAAGACGAAGTTAGGCATGCCCGGAACCAGGCCAATCAGCCCCAGTACGCCGGCACTCAGCACCATAACCTTCGGATTACTGAACAGCTGGGTGACCATCTGCTCGCCGACATCTTGCTCGGTGCTAACACGAGTCACGATCACACCAGCCGCGGTAGAAATCACCAACGCCGGGATCTGTGCGACCAAACCATCACCGATGGTCAACAGCGTATAGCTCTGAGCGGCGTGCCCCAGATCCATGTTGTGCTGAATAACCCCAACTAACAGACCACCGATTATATTGATGGCCATGATCATCAGCCCTGCGATGGCGTCGCCGCGTACAAACTTGCTAGCACCATCCATCGAGCCGTAAAAATCAGCTTCCTGGGTCACATCCGAACGCCGCTTTTTCGCTTCGGCTTCGCCAATGAGGCCGGCATTAAGATCGGCGTCTATCGCCATCTGCTTACCCGGCATCCCGTCCAGCACGAAACGAGCGCCGACTTCGGCGATACGCCCGGCACCTTTGGTGATGACCATGAAGTTGATCAAGACCAGGATGATAAACACGACGATACCGATGGCGAAGTTACCGCCCACCAGGAAGNGGCCGAAAGCTTCAACGACCTTCCCTGCAGCTCCGGCTCCCGTGTGACCTTCCATCAGAATGATTCGCGTAGAAGCGACGTTAAGCGACAAACGTAACAGCGTGGAAAAGAGCAGAATCGTCGGAAATGCGGCAAACTCCAGCGTACGCTGGGTGAACATGGCGACGAGGAGCACCATGACAGAAAGCGCGATGTTGAAGGTAAACAGCAGATCCAGAATAAATGGTGGCAGCGGTAGCACCATCATCGACAGGATCATTAAAATCAGGATCGGTCCTGCCAAAACCTGCCACTGCGTGTCTTTCAAGTTGCCTGGCAAGCGTAGCAATGAAGCCAGATTAGCCATCAGTCGTGTTCTCTTTTGCGAAGTCCAGTGAATCTGGCACAGATAAATGAGTTGGTTTTTGCGGTGTCAGCCCGCCTTCACGTTTCCAACGTTTAATTTGGTAAACCCAGACCAGCACTTCGGCAACAGCCGCATACAGTGTTGCTGGGATGCTTTTTCCTATGTCAGCGTGCTTGTAGAGCGCCCTTGCCAACGGCGGCGCCTCCAGCGTCGGTACGCGATGTTCAGCGCCGATTTCACGAATCTTCAGAGCGATATCTCCGGCGCCTTTGGCTAGCACTTTAGGCGCGCTCATCTTTTTGTCGTTGTATTGCAGCGCGACCGCGTAATGCGTCGGGTTAGTCACAATCACATCGGCTTTAGGTACATCAGCCATCATGCGCCGTTGAGCAATCGCTCGCTGCATCTGACGAATACGTCCCTTGATATGTGGGTCGCCTTCGTTCTGTTTGAACTCGTCCCGAATATCCTGCTTACTCATACGCAGTTTTTTTAAGTGACTCCAGATCTGCCAAAAGACGTCAAAGGCCACCATCGGTATCATACTAAGCAGTACCAGAAAACCACAGTAAATCGCCAGCTCCAGTGCATCGCCAAGCGCCGTGACCAGCGGCTCTGAAATCAAACGCAGAATCTCCGGCCATTTGTGCCAGAGAAACAGCCCTGTCACAAAACCGACGACGACCGCTTTGATGATCGCTTTGAACAACTCGGCCAGCATCTGTGACGAGAACAGTCGTTTAAGCCCCGCAATCGGGTCGAGCTTTTCAAGACTGAACTCGATGGATTTGGTACTAAACACCAGACCGCCCAACATAACCGGCGCGCCAATGGCGACCAGGACCATTCCCAGCATGATTGGAACCAGAGCCATCGCAGCGAGTTTCAGCAAGGCGAAAACATGGCGCCCCATCTGCTTGTTGTCATTGATGATGTCATGATTGAAATACAATCCCTGGCTCAGCATCGTGCCAAGCCTCTGGTACATCATTTCACCGGTCATCCACAATATCCCCAGCCCAATAATGAGCATGAGAATAGATGTCAATTCACGGGATCGAGGAACTTGACCTTCCTCGCGGGCTTTTTCCGTTCGGTGGGCTGTGGGGGCCTCTGTTTTTTCCAGATCGCTATCGTCTGCCACGTTAGCTATTCCTGTTTGTTACTGACCAAAACGAAAAATACACGCGATTAGCATGACAAATAAGAAAAAACTTGATGGGTGGAAAAAAGAAGAAAAGAGGCGGCTATTTGATGCATCAGTTAAAAGAGAGGGGATTTACGGTCGGAAGAGGCCCGACCGTAAAAATCCACATACCTTTGCCTGATATTCCCAACGCTATATTTATATTCTGTCGGGGATCGGGCTAATCAGAATCCAAGACTGTCGAGCAAATCGTCGACCTGATCCTGATTTGATACAATGCCAGCGGCAGTTTTGTCAACTTGAGGGCCGTTGAGCAATCCATCGTCAGCACGCTTCGGTTCGGCCTTTTTCTCTGGCATATTTTCCAGCAAGACCATCAACAGTTGTTTCTCTATCTCCTGGACAACATCCATCATACGTTTGATGACCTGTCCCGTCAGGTCCTGGAAGTCCTGCGCCATCATGATTTCCAGTAACTGAGCATTGGTGAAAGAGGTATGTTCGGGAACTTCCTGTAGATAACTGCGGGTATCCGTTACCAGCTCACGCGCATCGGCTAACTCAATCGGGTTTTCAAACCACTCATCCCAACGCGTGGTGAGGGATTTAGCGTCTTCTTCCAGCTTGTTCTGACGCGGCTGAGAAGCCTCAACACAGCTCAGAGCGCGCTCCGCCGCCTGTGCAGTCATCTGGACAACATAATCAAGACGATCCCGAGCGTCAGGTATCGCTTCCGCCGCTTCGGCAATAGCATGATCCAAGCCCAGTTCTTTCAGGCTATCACGCAGCATGCGAGTCAACTGACCAATGCGGGAAATGATCTCGGTCGCTGACGCGTTATCGTTAACAGGGGGCACCGGATGTGGATTCATGACATCTCCTTACATACCCAGCTTTTCGAAAATTTTACCTAGCTTTTCTTCAAGCGTAGCCGCAGTAAACGGTTTAACCACGTAGCCGCTGGCGCCAGCCTGCGCCGCAGCAATGATGTTCTCTTTCTTCGCTTCCGCAGTCACCATCAGTACTGGAAGTTTAGAAAGCGTGCCGTCGGCCCGGATGGTCTGCAACAGTTCCAAACCATCCATATTCGGCATATTCCAATCGGAAATGACGAAGTCAAAACCACCGGTACGCAGCTTGTTCAAAGCATCCGCACCATCTTCTGCTTCTTCCACATTGTTAAAGCCCAGCTCTTTTAGCAGATTTCTTACGATGCGACGCATTGTCGAGAAATCATCCACCACTAAAAATCTGAGTTCTTTATCAGCCATACCTACTCCTACAGTTTTTATTGCTCACTCGGAGCTGCTATATACGTAATGCCTGTCCGGCAGAAATTTGAGCCAGCATTCGCTGACTTACCTGGTGCAAATCCACCACTTCGTCGACACCACCGAGCGCAATAGCCTCTCGAGGCATACCGAAAACGACACAGCTGGCTTCATTTTGCGCCATTGTGTACGCNCCAGCCTGATGCATTTCCAACATTCCCATCGCGCCATCGTTGCCCATTCCCGTCAGAATGACGCCGACTGCGTTGCGACCCGCATATTTCGACACAGAGCGAAATAACACATCAACGGAAGGACGGTGCCGATTGACCGGCGCTTCGTCATGGAGCTTGACCTGATAGTTAGCTCCGCTGCGCGAAAGCTCCATGTGCCTGGCCCCCGGCGCGATATAAGCATGCCCCGGCAGAACACGTTCTCCATCTTCCGCTTCTTTAACCGTGATTTGGCATAGCTTGTTCAGGCGCTCGGCGAAGGATTTGGTAAAGCCCGGCGGCATGTGCTGCGTGATGATCACCGCAGGGCTGGTCGGCGGCAACGGCTGAAGCACATGGCGAATCGCCTCTGTCCCCCCGGTTGACGCCCCGATCGCGATCAGCTTTTCACTACTCAGCAGCGGCGAGCTAAGCACTTTGACCGGCGCCGAAGCGCTCTGGCTATGCTGGGGAAGACGCGCCTTGGCGGCTGTCCGGATTTTGTCCGCGATGAGCTCGCTGTACGACAGCATCCCTTCACGGATCCCCAACTGAGGTTTGGTCACAAAATCAACCGCGCCTAGTTCAAGCGCCCGCAGCGTGATTTCCGATCCCTTGCCAGTCAGCGATGACACCATGACGACCGGCATCGGTCGCAATCGCATCAGCTTTTCGAGAAAATCCAACCCATCCATGCGCGGCATTTCGACATCCAACGTAAGAACCTGTGGATTGAATTTTTTGATCAGATCACGTGCCACCAACGGATCTGGCGCAGTCGCGACCACTTCCATATCAGGATGGCTGTTGATGATCTCAGTCATGATTTGACGCATGAGCGCGGAGTCGTCAACGCACAATACTTTTATTTTGCTCATTATCTTTCCTTAGCCAGCCCATACACTGTCTGCCCGCGCAGATAGAATTCCCGACTGATCTGACTGAAATTCTCTGAATGACCTGCAAATAGTAATCCGCCGGGTTTAAGCAGCGGGACAAAGCGACGCAGGATGCGTTCCTGAGTTTCTTTATCGAAATAAATCATGATATTACGGCAAAAAATAGCATCAAACGGCGCGGGAACAGACCACTCCGGCGCCAAGAGATTCAACTGCTGAAAATGAACCATTGAAGCCAGTTCAGAGCGCACGCGAACCAAGCCGCTATGCGGGCCTGTGCCGCGTAAGAAGAAACGCTGCATCTGTTGTGGCGAGAGCGAGCGTAATTCATCCTGCCGATATATGCCGGCAGCGGCCTTTTCCAACACTTGAGTGTCGATATCGCTGGCAACCACTTGGCAGTGATTCTGGGATTTGTCTCCAAAAACCTCAGCCAACGTCATTGCTAACGAGTAGGGTTCTTCACCCGTAGAAGCAGCGGTACTCCAGACGGAATAATTACCCTGACGCTTGCGGGCGTGTTCAGCCAAAATCGGGAAATGATGCGCCTCACGAAAAAAAGCCGTCAGATTGGTGGTCAATGCGTTGGTGAACGCCTGCCATTCAGCGCTGTTGGGATCAGACTCCAATAGGGCCAGATATTGACCGAAATCGTTGATGCCCAGCAGTCGTAGACGCCGAACCAAACGGTTATAAACCATTTCCCGCTTGTGGTCGGCCAGCACGATGCCAGCGCGTTGATAAATAAGCTGGCTGATACGTTTAAAGTGCGTATCAGAGAGCGGTAACCGTTCAACCATCTGCGACAGGATTGACGCAGATCCGGAATGATGTGGCGATGTCGTATTTTTCATTGTCTAACTGCCCGAAAATGGATAGGTTATCTTCTTGTTTTTCAATATGGGCTCATCCCTAACAGCAATTACAGGCATACCATTTTTCAAATATCCATCTTCTGCAGATGTATGGCACAGCCACTGCGTCTTACTGGTAAACATATAACCGCGCGCCTCTCAACCTCAGAGACGCGGCTAATGTTGTTTACCAACGCCGAATTAGCTTAGGTGACTGTCCATCTTAGTCACTGCTTTACCCACTTCGATACCTCTGTCCTTGCTGCCAGAGGCTACAGTCGCCATGTCTACATATTGTCAACTACGGCCATCAATTAAGAATTGCTTTTATAATGCGCTGCCGGTTTCCCGGCAGCGCTGCCTTTCAGGCTATAAGTTTGCTGTGTGAACTACGTCTTTGCCTAACTCTCGCGAAGCTGTCAGCCAATGTTTCGGCGCGACAAGTCCCCTACACTAACTCCATCGGCTAATGCCGCCCTTTCTTTAACTCAATCCGCATTTTCAGCGGGTAATAGCTGAAAATATAACCTTTCTGCTGATGAAAACGAATTTGCCGGCCTCAAACGGAGGCCGGACAAACGCTTTTCAGTACATAATTCAGCCTAGCGTCAATTCGTGTAGAACATCCCGCAAAGCTCAAGGAGAGGTTAGAATTTCTCCCAATTATCACTGGACTCACTGACCGCCACGCCATTTTTTTTGCCGGAGGGTTTCTCCGCCGTCTGGCTCAGCAGCGCCGTTTTAGCGGCCGCAGGAGCGATAGCGGGACGGAAGGCGTTTCCTTCGTCTGGCAAACGGAACAACGACACCGAATGGTTCAATCCACGAACCTGTTCTTCCAACGCGACCGCAGCAGAGGCTGACTCTTCCACCAACGCGGCGTTCTGCTGAGTCACACGATCCATTTCAGTCACCGCCTGACCAACCTGATCAATCCCTTTGCTCTGCTCATCCGAAGCGGAGGCAATTTCGCCCATAATATCGGTCACTCGGGTTACCGCTCCGACAATCTCACCCATGGTTTCACCCGCCGTTTCGACCAGTTTCGAACCCTCATCTACACGTCCGACGGAGTCGTCAATCAGAGTTTTGATCTCTTTTGCCGCTTGGGCGCTACGCTGCGCTAGGTTACGGACTTCACCGGCTACTACAGCAAAACCACGGCCTTGTTCGCCGGCACGCGCCGCTTCAACCGCGGCATTCAGCGCGAGGATGTTGGTCTGGAAGGCGATACCGTCGATCACACTGGTGATATCAGAGATTTTCTGCGAGCTGCCTGCGATATCGTGCATTGTTTTCACCACGTTATCGACAACCTGACCGCCCTTCTGCGCCGTTTCGGAAGCGCTCAGCGCCAGTTGGCTAGCCTGCCGCGCATTTTCGGCGTTCTGTTTCACTGTTGCAGTCAGCTGTTCCATACTCGCCGCCGTTTCTTCGAGGGAAGCGGCTTGCTGCTCTGTACGGGAAGACAGATCGTTGTTGCCAGCGCTGATTTCCGATGAGCCAGTGTAGATGGCTTCTGCCCCCTGACGTACGGCACTCNCCGTGCTGATGAATTCACTCTGCATATGTCGAAGGCTGTCAGCCAGGATGCCCATTTCATTGGTGCCCTGGAACTCAAGACGATGAGTCAGATCGCCTTTCGCCATATAACGGATATTTTCGACAATCTTGTTCAGCGGTTGAATTAGTGCCCGGTTAACACCCAACCAAACTAGCCCGGACATGACGAGCACGAAGACCACAATTGAACTCAGAATCCACAGTGCGGACGCATAGGCCGACTCGTTCTCATCAATCGCATCTTTGTAGATCGCATTATAAGAATCGCGATAGGTGAGGTAGGTTTTTTCGAATTTATCCTGATAACTCTGCGTAGGTTGGTCCAGGAAAGCCTGGAGCCTGTCGGTGGTGATAAACAATACCAGTTCGTTTAACGCTCCATTCAACGTGTCATAGTCGGCTTTAACCGCAGCCTGAATCATTACGCCCTGCTTTGGTGAATAGGGAATGTTTTCATACTCACGGAAGTGTTCGTTTGCCGTCTGCAGCTGTTTTTTAGCAAGATCGATAAGCTCTTTCGCAATAGCACTATCCGCAGACTGACCGTTTTGATTCAACGCCAGACGAGATCCCGCACGATTGAGTGTATTGCGCGCCTGCAGCAGATAAGTCCAGGTTGAGTCCAGTTCCGAACGCTGCTCATTGAGAATGCGTGTGTCGCGAAAAATATCGCGATCCGTTTTAAGCGAATTAAAAAACAGACCACTGGAAATGAATTGAATAACGCTAAACAATGCCAAAATGAGGACTAAACTCGTTACCACTTTTATACGATTAAGCATGTGAGCCTTTTCCATAGTTCCTTGACCCTATCACCGGTATTTGGACCTTACCTGGATAGTTTTCCGTTTGAAGAAAAATTTATGACATATGACTCGGGCCATAATTTTATGGCCCGTCGTTATGCGTGTTTGTACCTCAACCTTTCAACACGCTATCAACCAGCGCCATCTCTTCGCTGCTTAACAACTTTTCGATATCCACGAGAATCAGCATCCGCTCGCCCAGAGAGCCTAAGCCGGTGAGATATTCCGTCGACAGCGTCACCGCAAACTCCGGAGCCGGACGAATTTGATCCGCCGTCAAAGACAGCACATCAGATACGCCGTCAACGACGATCCCCACAACGCGTTGTCCAAGATTCAGGACGATAACGACGGTGTTGTCATCGTAGTCAACTTCCTGCTGTGCGAATTTAATGCGTAAGTCAACGATCGGAACAATAACGCCGCGCAGGTTAGTTACACCTTTAATAAAGGAAGGCGTATTGGCAATACGAGTCACCTGATCGTAACCCCGGATTTCCTGCACCTTGAGAATATCGACGCCGTATTCTTCGTCGCCAAGCGTAAAGATCAGGAACTCCTGCCCTACGGTTTCACCTGCCAGTTTTGTGACGTTTGCAAGTCCAGTCATGTTACTCACCTTATTATCAATAGCCGTTATTTTTTGTTAAGCGGTCTCTACCACACGCTTTTCACGATAAAGCGCCTGCAATGCCGACACATCAACAATCAGCGCAACACTACCATCGCCCAAGATTGTTGCGCCTGAAACGCCCGGCACCTTGCGGTAGTTGCTTTCCAGGTTTTTCACAACAACCTGATGCTGACCAATCAGTTGATCAACCAGCAACGCGTAACGACGTCCCGCACTTTGCAGAATGACGACAATACCCTGAGTCGCATCCGTCTTCGCATTTTCTACATCGAATACCTGATAAAGCTCGATCAACGGCAGATATTCACCGCGAACCTGCAATACACGCTCGCCGCCAGCCAGCGGATAGAGATCTTCAGATTGAGGCTGAAGAGATTCCATGACCGCATTCAGCGGCAGAATGAAGACTTCGCCGTTGACCTTGACGGACATGCCATCCAGAATCGCCAGGGTCAATGGCAGCAAGATACGGATAGTCGTCCCCTTCCCTTTCTGGAAGTAGATTTCCACGTGACCNCCCATTTCCTGGATGTTTCGTTTAACTACATCCATACCTACGCCGCGGCCAGAAACATCTGTGACCTGTTCCGCCGTGGAGAATCCAGGAGCAAAGATCAGCATCCCGACTTCTTCATCCGTCATGCTGTCGCTGACGGAAAGCCCCTGGGATAGGGCTTTGGCAAGAATACGTTCACGGTTTAGGCCGGCGCCATCATCGATGACTTCGATGCAAATGTTGCCGCCCTGATGTTCAGCCGAGAGGGTCAGATTGCCCACGGCTGTTTTTCCGGCGGCCACACGATCCTCTGGATGCTCAATACCGTGGTCGAGGCTGTTACGCACCAGGTGAGTCAGCGGGTCAATGATGCGTTCGATCAGGCTTTTATCGAGTTCGGTAGAGCTACCTTGCAACGTCAGCTCGACTTCCTTGCCCAGCTTCGCGGCCAAATCGCGAACCAAACGCGGGAAGCGGCTGAAGACATACTCCATCGGCATCATTCGGATGGACATGACGGATTCCTGAAGATCCCGCGCGTTACGCTCTAGCTGTCCCATGCTGTTCAGAAGGTCGCCATGCACTACAGGATCCAGCGCGCTGGAACGCTGAGCCAGCATGGACTGAGTGATCACCAGCTCACCAACCAAGTTGATGAGCTGATCGACTTTTTCGACAGCCACTCGAATGCTGGTATCGCCGGTTTTGGGTCGAGCCTTGGCCGCTTCGGCAGGTTTGCCCACTGACGCGGCCGGTGCGGCAGGTTTAGCCGGCGCTGCCTCAGTCGGAGCTGGAGCAGGCTCCACGGCTTCAGGTTTGGTTGCCTCTTGCGGCGGCGCAGCAGTTGGAGCCGCTTCCGCGTCGACGGTTTTAAAGTTGATCTGTTCTGGTTCCAGTACAAAACATAGCACCGCAGTGATGTCATCCTGGCTTTCAGTCGTTACCAACGTAGCTTCTACACTGTTAGCCGTCTGGTGCGAATCTTTTAGCGTACCCAGATTGCCCAATTCTTCTAGCAGCTGTGGAATTTCCTGTTCTTTCAGATTGGTCAGCGCAATATGCAGTTCATTGTGTCCCGCTGGCGTCGAGGGCGCTGCCGACGTAGTGGAAGCACTTTCGTTGGTCGCAGCGGCAGGAGCAGCCCCGCCCTCAGCTTCTTTAGACTCAAGCGCAAGCTGACGAAGGGCCTTGCAGATGTACTCGAAGCTTTCGGCGTTCGGTTCCTGCGCGGTTTTATAAGCGTCCAACTGATCCTGCATAATGTCTTTTGTTTCCAGAAACAGGTTGATAATGTCAGTGCTCAGCCGCATTTCGCCGCGTCTGGCACCATCTAACAGGTTCTCCAGCAAATGTGTGGTTTCCTGTAATACCTTGAAACCGAACGTCCCGGCGCCCCCTTTTATCGAGTGAGCCGCCCGGAAGATCGCATTCATCTGTTCGGTATCAGGGCTTGACGGGTCGAGCAGCAATAAATGCTGTTCCATATCCGCCAACAATTCATCTGCTTCATCAAAGAACGTTTGATAGAAAGCACTCATGTCCATGCTCACGTGGGTCACCTCTGCTGTGAATCGTGGCTTGTTGAAGAAGGCGTCGCCTGGCTATCAGGAGAAGCGGGCAAAGCGGTAGTCGGCTGTGGGCGACTGGCAGCAGATGCGCTGTTCGTCTCGATGACGGAAGCGGATCCCGGCGTTCCAGCCGCGCCTTGTGCCGGTGTTCCATTTTCGGCCCCAGGCGAAGCACCGCTACTACTATTATTGTCGGCAGGGGTCGGGGTAGGTTTAGCCTTATCAGGATTGATATTTTGTAAATTCTCTGTTTTATCAATATCAACGGCATTGCTTTCCGCGTTTTCACGCTCAATGCTTTCCTGAGTCTGCTTGTTCAGTACGACCAGGCTGATGCGCCGATTTATCGCGTCGTCTCCGCCCTGGGCCTGCTTCAGCCCCATCGTGGCGGCCATGCCAACAACACGCAGCACCTTGCCCTCGGACAACCCGCCGGCGATGAGTTCACGCCGGGATGCATTAGCGCGGTCCGCAGACAGTTCCCAATTACTGTAACGCCGTTCCCCGGTCACATAAGGCGCGTCATCCGTGTGACCCGATAAGCTGATTTTGTTGGGAATATCATTCAGGATTGGAGCGATAGCGCGAAGGATATCGCTCATGTACGGCTCCACCTGAGCGCTGCCCCGTTTGAACATAGGCCGCTTCTGGCTATCAATGATCTGAATTCTCAAGCCTTCTTCGACCATTTCAATCAGCAGATGCGGACGCAATGCACGAAGTCGCGGGTCAGCCTCGATTAATTGGTCAAGCTTGTCGCGGAGTTTATTTAATTTGGCTTCTTCGCGCTGACGTTGGTCTTTAGAAACATCGATCTGTTTCCTAACTTCACCATCCTGCTGAGTAAAGTCTTGTCCGCCGCCGGGAATCGGGCTGGAAGCATCGCTAATGCGCGTACCATTCGTCATTGCAACCTTAAGCGGAGTGCGGAAATATTCCGCTATCTGTACCAGCTGGGAAGGCGATGAAATGGCGATGAGCCACATCACCAAAAACAGCGCCATCATGGCTGTCATGAAGTCGGCATAAGCAATCTTCCAGGCCCCGCCGTGGTGGCCTCCATGACCTGATTTGCGCTTTTTACGAATAATGGGGTGCTGATGTTTCATGCGTCACTTTCCGCTGACTGCGCTGCCGGTGCCTTCACATTGCGAATGTGCTCCTCCATTTCAGTGAATGAAGGACGGATCGTGGAGTAGAGTGTCTTGCGCCCGAATTCGACGGCAATCTGCGGCGCGTATCCGTTGAGGCTAGACAGCAACGTTACTTTTATGCATTGCAATACTTTGATCTTCTCTGCGTTTTTCTGGCGAAGCAGCGATGCGAGAGGCGATACGAACCCGTAGGCCATGAGAATGCCCAAGAAGGTCCCCACCATCGCATGCGCGATCATCATCCCGAGTTCTGCGGCGGGCCGGTCAACATAAGCCAAAGAATGCACTACGCCCATAACCGCAGCGACGATCCCAAATGCGGGAAGACCATCTCCGATCTGAGTCAGGCTGGACGCAGGCACTTCGCATTCATGTTCGACAGTCTCGATTTCCTCGTCCATCAACGTTTCAATTTCGAACGCATTCATGTTGCCGCTGACCATAAGACGCAGATAATCCGTCACAAACTCAACAACATAGTCGTCTGATAATATGCGGGGATAACTCGAGAAAATTTCACTTTCTTTGGGGTTGTCGATATCGAACTCCAGCGAAAGCATGCCTTGTTGACGGGATTTGGCCATGAGTCGAAACAATACGGCCATGAGATCCATATACACCGCTTTGGTGTATTTCGAACCTTTGAAGAGCAGCGGTAACGCCTTGATTGTGCCTTTAATTGCCTTACCGTTGTTTCCTACGATAAACGCACCGATGGCAGCGCCACCGATAATCAGCAACTCGGAAGGCTGATAAAGTGCACCTAGCTCTCCACCGACGATAAGATAACCGCCCAGGATGGAGCCTATAATGACGATATAACCCAATATAACCAGCACAAGCATTCCTTATAGTAACAAGGGGTAGTGGAGTGAGGTTAAAACGCAGTCTTATCGCGTACGACTTCAGAAGGAAAGAGCCCTGCCATTATGCCTACAATGCTCAATGGCAGGTTCACTAGCGCTACCAAGCTCAGACTGCGTGCTTAACCTGCTCGTCCAGCAGTTGAGGTAGGATATCGGCAACGTTTGGAGAAAGTTTACGTCTTTTTACTGCCCGGGAAGGCGGTTGGCATAAACTGCAGACGAAAACGTTTTTGGGCTGGTGCGCATGAGTAATAAACATACCGTTACAGCAGTTGCAGGCCGATAACTGCAACATGCCGCTGTCGACAAAACGCACTAGCGTCCAAGCCCGCGTTAGCGCCAGCAAGGGAGTTTCGTTGTGCGGTGAACATTGTTCGATATATAGGCGATACGCCTTGATGACGGCTTCCACCCCGCTACATTTACTGATTTTGAGTAAATACAGGTAAGCGTTGTAGAACATGGATGAGTGTATATTTTGTTCCCACGTCATGAACCAATCGGTGGAAAACGGCAGCATGCCTTTGGGCGGAGGGCTGCCTCGCAATTCTTTATATAACTTGATGAGACGTCCGCGGCTCAGCTGCGTTTCACTTTCCAGCATTTGCAAACGTGCACCAAGCGTGATTAGTTCCATCGCTAACTGAATATCTTTAGCTTCCTGAACAATACTTTTCTCAACCATTATTATGCCCTTTTCTTAGGCACGTTCTCTTCTTTTGAAGACAACTGTTGAAGTAAATGACTCGACAGAAGAATACCGGTATGGATCTGCTGCAAATCATCCACGCGGGATTCTTGAGTCAGTTGCTTAATAGTCGTGTGATCGCTGAATCGGAAATGACAAATCAACTGATTTGTTTCAGCCAGTTTAACCATTTGAGGCAATGTTAACTGCATCAACGCATTGGCCATTTCATCATCAATACCCAGACGAAACATCGCAGATGCTTTTTCGTCATTAATCAGACGTTGTGCCAGTAACAAATAAGACAGGTTTATGTCATAAATGTGCTTGAGTAGTTCAGAGGTACCCATAATTCATCCCAACAGGCTATGTTTCAAACATAAAACAGGTGATATTTACTATCGCCCAGTTCAATAATCACTCTCCATAGGTGGCATGAAAACTATCGGTGCCAGATGTGTCTACTGCTTTATGCAATTTTGATTCGACGTGTTTTACCATGCCGACTTCAACATCTTTTAGGCTCCTATTATCCATCACCTCACCAGCTCCCTACCGTCAATTATCGTCCTTAAACGAGGCATAGGATTAATCCTAAACGGTTGTCACTCTACCGCCTATGCCCCAACACATACAACGCAGCCGCATGTGAATTTTGACAATTATGTGATCTACGTCACAAAAATGAAAGTTTTTGCTTTCATTTATGCGGTTTTTTTTTCCACACACTGAAAGTTTTTTATACGAAAAACAGCCAAAAACCCAAATAATCCACATTTTGTAAATATTTTACAGGTTGTCACGATAACCACAACCAGCTGTTTTTAAAAGAAAAACAAATTGTTCTTATAATGCAGATCATCTCAAGAACAAAAAAACATCAAAATTCCATTAAAAAAAACAAACTAATAACCCTGGTAATTATTGTTCCGATAACTATTTATTAGGACAAGATATAAGATAAATCCATGTATCTCGTGTCTACCCCCACAAAAATTAGAAACAAAATTTCCAAAAACCCTTGTGTAACCTGTGGTTAATACTCACTAGGAAACATGCTGAAACTAAAAGAGATATTAAGTTCATTACCACTATGTGCGCTGCTCTTAAGCCCAGCGACGACTCGACAAAGCGGTGTGTCTTAATACCTAAAGCAGTAGCGGCTTTCCCTGAAGTATGAATCTTTTTATAGCGCCACTACCTATAAAAACCATGAAATGATCTTAGATGATTTGAAAAGATGAACATTATTCGCTACAGAATAGCTACTAGTACTGCTGTAAAGTTAGCATTTTTCATCTCATGCCTTCACAATTTATTAGCGGGCTTATAAAAAGGTCGGACATGATTTACTATTTTCGACCAGCTTTAATCCTTTTCCTTATTACGCGGGCAATGATCTATTCGCACTCAAACGTTTGTTCAAACCGTTTAGAGTAAATAAATTTGAAGATGATTATTAGCATATTTATTATATTAGGGTCATTGAAGCGACAAATTTGTCCGACAATAAACACGGGTGCCGTTAAGCAGTTAACGGATGTCCGGCTCGCAATGGTACCTAAGCGCCCTTACCCTCCCCCAGAATAAAAATCTTCGAATACTTTATGTTGATAGGCTATTTGGCATTTATCGCTACGTTTTCGGTTGTTTTTTTCTCAAGGACAAAGTTAAGGCATAACGTCGATAGTCACTTAACACATTGGTATCTTCTCTAGACTTGTTATTCAGAATAGCAGACGTACCAAAACCGTTATGTCTTATGCCCTCCCTTTTTACCTATCAATGGAATAGACACGCATCGTCTTCCTGGATGGTATGTGGGCACCCTCTCATTCCATCACTAACCAGTGATGCAAAATGCATAGGCTATTAAATATGCTTCTGCTTCTCGTTTAACCTATAACGCTTTGTCGTCACGCGCCTCTAACGCCCTAACTGAAAATGCAGGTGCCAATAATCACAAGGCCTCTGTTTGATAATTAACGATCGAGGATGCAGAAAGTCATATGAAAAGAGGCTCTGGTTAATCTGTGATTAACCGTCGGATAGACATCGAGTGGCAATGCCTGGATCACAACGCCGGACGACATTTCTGCGGTTTTCGAAATAACAATCGGGCGGGTCTATCCGTGTATTAGGTCATAGGCAGCTGGTAGCTCAATCGCAAATACCAATATGTGCAATAAAAGTTAAATGTAGCAGCGTGGTTGAGACATAACGACACAAAGTCTCAACACTGCAGTTTCCAATTTATGGTCAAGTCACACTCGATAGCCAGACCGGACGTATCAGCCTGGAGCGTCTCCTCCAGGACACAACATCGCGTTAGGTATAGGTATGCTAGCTTTCTGACTATTGAGTCGCTCGATTCAGGCAAAGTACAGCGATACGTCAGCTAGAGTGGGTGGCAAATAATGCGTAAGACTGGCATTGAATGATTCAATCGAGAGGTAAGGCAAAGCTATTCAAATAGCTGTCATATAGAAAATCGGTTCCACCTGTAGATATCACAACCGCGCCGGATATCACCTGGCCGGATGAGCCTGAGTAATGCCGCAGCCGGTAGCGAAAACCGGCTTGAACGATTGATCGCGCATACCGAGCGAAATCGAGAAATTGATCTGTAGAAACGTTTATAAAATAAACAGCCCTGATGTCATTATACGTCTGCATACTAAAAACACATGCTGACACCCGGGAAAATTAAACCGCCGATTTTGGCGGTTTTTTCGTGGCCTATCGTTCATTTACATAATTATAAGTTGCGCATAGACTATCCGCGCTTCACAGGGATAGATCTGTTTACAGGGAATGAAACATGCTGATCACCAAGCGTCTGGATGAACTCACCCCAGATGAATTTACGCGTATCTTATCGCCCGAAAAAGGCAGTGCGCTGGACGCCCAAACCGTCGTATTAGGCTCGCAAGAGCACGCCTGTTGTTCATTAACGGCGGGCACCCTAGACATCAACGCCAACCGCGATTTCGCCAACACCGTCCGAAATGCCTATGACCGCGCCAGGGTGAATGCGCCGGCACAGAAAGTGGGCTGGGGATTTGCGCCCCGACCTGCCACGCCGCGAACCGAACCCGAGCCGACGCTCAAGGTCACCGAAGTGACCGACACCACCAGTGCGACGCGGATCCATGTCCCCGTTCTGGTATATCAATCAAGACGCAAACCCGGTTTTAATGCCGATGGTAGCCCGGCTGCGGATATGACCTATGGCGATATGACCGAAGAAGAGATCAAAGCCATACCAAATTTTGGCCATTTACACATTTTTTCGAAGGATGGTTATTTTTTTGGCTTCTATTCTGCCTCCCTTAATTTCTTTAAATTTAGGTTAATGGCTACGCTTTTTTTCTCAGCTGGTGAATTAAAGATGGTTATCCTAGCGATGATTGCCAAATTTGAAAAAAAGGAGGGTGGAGAATTTAGACATCCTGCTCTAACGCGCGCCGTTCGTGCGCACCCAAACACACAAGCGTTCGTAAAAACATTACTGCAGGGCGTTGATGACACAATCAAACAGAACCATGGCGAAATTAATCCTGTTGCTTTAAATGATTGGATGATGAGCTATCAGAATATAATTAAAAAATCACTTCGCCCCCCGGCTTTCAATACATTCGAAGATAAATACTTAGGCTGGTTAAATGGTGGACTGACGTTTGCCATCAATGACGTTTGGGCGGCTAAGGCAGAAATTGTTGACTTTGACCGTTGTGGTCGGTTTTATAAAGGTAAGGTTCGGGTGACCTTTTATGATCATTTTGGACTGGATATCCCTGATATTGGCCCAGATCCAGATACTGCGGAGATAAAGGTTTACAGCGTGCTTGGAGGCTTTCGATCTTGGTTCATACTTCAACATTTAAATAAATTCAGTTATAAGCCGTTCATCACCGTAGTCGAAATGGATTACCCCATTAAAGGGAATATATGAAAAAGACATTTATATTTCTCATTATAAATTATCTATTGGTTATGTTGGAACGTTTATATTCCTTCAATAACGAGACGCTGTTTTGGGATCACTATTCAATAATAGTCCCACTGTCATGGTTCATTACTCCCATATGTACCCTTGTTTTCTTATTCAGCAAGAAGTGGCGTTATGCTATATGTACCGTTCTCCTTCATGTAGCCATGCTGCTATGGATCAACCACATCGGCCCGTTTTCAACGCATTTCTTTTTCGGGACACCTTTAATTGAAAAACGACAAGGGTACGAGTTTTATATAGATGTATCTGGCGAGCGAGGTTACGACTATATCGTCACGTCTCCGCCTAAAAGTCAGCGCGCTTTTACTGCTCTCATCGCAGATTATTTCAGTAAGCATCCGTTAGGAAACAAGGATTATAGTGGGGTGTTGTACATAAAGAGTATCGACACGATGAGTAACGGCAAAATTGCTAAAGCTCATTGGTGGGATCAACCTATGCGTGGCAGAGCATTGATTGATGCTGATATTTCAGAGTACGAAATTGCTACCGTCGCTAATCTTGGAGATGGATCGCTGAAAATCTGGTTTATCGGCGGTTACGGAGTGACGTGCGAGAATAATCAGTCAGGCAACGTGATCATCAAACCCGATGGTACTCACACCCCCACCTGCGATTAACCCCACTAAGCAACAAACAGCGCGACGCTGAGCACCTCGTTCAGCGCCGCTTTGATATTCGGCAGCGGATCGGTATGCAGGGAATAGCCTGCTCCGCCTGCCGATGTACTGCCAGCCAGCCGTCATCGTTAAATACCGCATCGCTATCCACTGGGCAGTAGACCAGATCGCCCATGCATTCAGCGCGCAAATGTCACTCCAACCATTGTCGCTTCTCGCGGCGTACATTTGCAGCAACGATCCGCTATTCGCCTTCAAGTTCATACCCAAAACGCGTTTGGTATAAGGATTTTTCTGGGGGGCGGATTAACAGTCAACGATGAGATTTTACTGATAGACAACGCCGTCATCGAATTCTCAAATAGCAGGCCTGGTGAAATGTCTTAGTGAAGACAGGAGGATATCTTTTACTAAGGCCCCGCACATACACATTAGGCAGACTCATCCTCACTAAGGTGGATGACACCTGACGCATCTGCCAAAAATTGCGGATGACGACATTTTGCGCAGCCAACCTGACTCAATTTTCTCTGATGATGACAGGAACAGATGCGGGAAGCGGATCCGTGCATTTTTCTTATTTAGCGGCGAAATATCACAATCTTAAGAATCTTTGTCGCCATTCCGGCGCCACTTTTGATTTCGAGGGGGATTTAAAGACACAAAAAAACCGCCATAGGGCGGCCGATGACTTTTGCTAGGAGATTGTTATTATGGGTTTTATTCAATGGTGCCCAGGGCGGGACTTGAACCCGCACAGCGCGAACGCCGAGGGATTTTAAATCCCTTGTGTCTACCGATTCCACCACCTGGGCCAAAAACTGGAGGCGCGTCCCGGAGTCGAACCGAGGTAGGCGGATTTGCAATCCGCTGCATGGCCACTCTGCCAACGCGCCTTAATCACTTACCTACATTGATAATCATAATGTAGTTTTGAATGGGGACCAGATTGTTATTCCACTCTAACCAATTGATTAGAATCGATTTTCTTATTCCCTAACCAGGAATGGACGCTATTATGGACTGGTTAGGAATGGATGGCAAGCCCTTTGTACTCCACAAAATATCAAGTGCCTAAAAGTTGATCTGCTTGCATTATATAGCCTGTCACCGCAGCAAGGGAGCACCCTTTGCATCCACGTGAAACGCCTGTACGCCTGACGAGCACTAGACACCTTCTCAACGCCCTCACCCCCGATATGTTGGCGTCATACAGCGATAGGCGCGAGGAGACCCGCTCGTTCCTGAAGGGGGCTTTAAGAATAGACGATATGTCGCATCGTAAATAGGCAAGCCCGAATATATCGGGCTTGCTGCGCCGTCACCGCAACGTGAGTCTACAACTATAGTACGTACCTGTTGAGGTTGACTCACGACCGCTCAGCGTATAGCCCGCTGTTGCACATTTCCCGCTCTATCTCGTTATATGAAGCATCGCAAGTCACCAAACATGATGCCCTAATCTTGCAAAGCAAAAAACTTAAAGCCCCTCGATGGAGGACGACACAAATACAAGATAATAAATAAACTTATCCGTATTGAAGTTCAATTTAGGAGCACATTATTCCATCTGACTGTTTTTCACTCAGCGCGCTCAAACTCCGTTAAATAGAAACGGTGGTTATGACGGTATAGTGACTCCCTTTTAACGGCGGGATAGAAAATATAAATGACGTGATATTCATTGTCTATCAGAGGCTGACACTGTCGTCACATATTGAGCCATGATTAGCAAGTGAAATAAAATATGATTTCATTCAAAACGTTCTCTATTTTTGACCAAGAACAGGATGTTTATATAAAGGGTTGTTAAAATATACACACGTGAAGAATTGAGATTTAAGAAAGAAAGTTTATACGCCGTGAACAGCATAAATAAACATTCAATCCTAATTAATTGCCTGTTATGTATTGGGTTATAAAACTGAGCTTCTGCCCTTATCTCGCGTACACGTATTAATCATTAAAGGGGGACATCAAATACTGAGCTGGCTAATAATATATTCACCGAGAGTTCTACCGCTCTGTTTATAAATTAAAAAGAGGGTCACTGTTAGTTGAAACAGCCATTGGTCGAGGCACCGACAGGNATTTCACCTGTTAAGCGGAAGCATGCGGCCTGGCTTCGGGCAGGCGTTATTTATGCCAACGGTAGGTTGTTTTATCGTGACAACACTCGCAACAACTATATTGGGCGAATTTTTATCCATCAAAATCGAAAGGAAATAACGTGGACGCGACTATCATCAGCAGGGAATACCGTCTTTAAAATAATGGCGAAAAGTTATTTACATCGATTTATCGATTGCGTTCTCTCCGGCTTTCGAGATCCCAACCGATAAATTGATGACAACATAAATCAAATATCACCACCGATTTACTCTGTTTTTTTCGATGTCAAACCAGACATTCAGAAATAGGCGTCATTGGGTGGCCGTCATTTTAATGACAGATAACAGAATTGTTAATTCATAAATACTTAGAGGTCATAATGAAAACTCAATTGAAGAATAAATCGGCAGAGGCTTGCCCTTTATCTCAACAAGAAGAGAATCAGCGCACGCTTTCCCGGCGTAAATTCCTGCTCTATGGGAGCTGCGTCGCCGGAACGGTCGCGCTGGCCGGCACCGCTCATAAGACGATGGCAAAAGAGGCCGTATCGACTAACGCCGCACCGGTAAAATGTCCTCCCGGCGTGATTGCTTCCTCGTGTGTCGCCGCTGACCCGACACTGGCCCCCGGTGCGAACCCCGCTGCGCCGAAAACTGTCACCATCACTCCCCGTGCTGCAGAGAATGTCGTGACCGAGTACCCTTTCAACGGCGGAATGCTGTTCGGCGTTATGGTCAGTAATCTGCACGAGTTCGATACGACTGGCCTTTTCGCTCATCAGGACAACACCAACGTCATTCTCACCAATCTGGGCACTCAGCCGGTCTTTGTCGCCGCGACGTCACACGTCAACAGCGATCTACACAATGACACGCCGCTGCGTCACGCCGTTCCCCCGCTGCAGAGCATCATCATCCGCGCGGGCGCGGTGATTACCACCGCTGATGCCTCGGCGAACGGGGTCGTCTCGCTAATTCAGGTCCGCAATACTCGCAATGTCGAATCGGACGTCTTTTCACGCGATACCGAGTGGGCGAAATATGCTTTCCCTGCTGGGACTCCTGCGCTTCCTCTGTGGATCTCCAATCAGCTTCATTTGAACCACAAAATACAGGTGAATCCGTGGCAACTGACCGGTTTGCCAGCGCCTGCCGGCAGCAAAGTCCTGCCTTACGAGCTGTACGTCAATCTGTGGTGGTTGCCGGCCGGTTCCGATGCGGGGATCCACGCCGCGCACGGCAGCAACCTGTTCGAGATCCACACGCAGTTGATTGGCTGTGGCCGCATGCAGAAGTTCACCGATATAGACAAAGCCCGCGCCGCGATTGCCGGCAAACGGCCAGTATTGCCCGAGGGCGGTGTGGCATCACCGTTTGATACCGGTAAAGCTTTCCCTGAACTGTATGAGGAATTCAGACTGGCGCCCGGCAACACGCACTTGCCGATGCCGATTGTGACAGAATATGACGCCTGGAAAGGCGTGTCGGACATTGCCAAGAATGCCAGTATGGACGATCCCTGCTTCTTCTACCCGCCTCATCAATATTACGCCGATACCGATAGCGTTTGGATTGCCTTTGAATTTCACCGTTCAGCAGACAAGCACTAATCGACTATCAAGGACAGCGTAATGATGAAAAATAGACAACTTCCCGCGTCGTGGCGTGCTTATAACACTTATGACTATGTCCCTGTGGACGATTGGTCCGTCGGCGACGACATTGAGCTTTATTCAGTTTACTGGGATGGCAAGCCGCATTCCCCCAACGGGTTTGACACGGACTGGACGATATATATTAATGCCAAAGCCAAACCGAAGTCCGACTCGACTACCGCCGAGCGTGACGTTTATCTCGTACTGCAGGTTACGTCCTGTGAAAAAAATGCCTTCCGGGTTCGGTTTGCACCTGCCGCCGCCAGCATTGACGACTACCCGGACAAGGTCTATGGGCCAATCGTAGTAGAACGTCTTGAGCAAATACGTCGATATGAACAGGCGGCTGGCTTTCGTCCCCTCCTGCGCTGGAATCGGGATGGCGTCAGCATCCAGTTGCGGTCTATTCAGATTCAGTTTTTACGAGACAAAGACGATTTACTGTCGATCCAAATCAAGCGGCTGTCAGACGGCGCGGTCACGGATATCTCGTCCGGCCCGCTATGCCACGCCAAACCCGGCGTCGGCACCGTGGCGAATATGAAGCGTAAAGCCGAGTCGGCGACGCACTACTTCGGTCTTGGCGAAATCGTGAACTACAACCTGACCGGAAAAAGTAATGCGACCGTTGGGCATGCTATCGAACAGTGCTACAGCTACAGCGGCTATTCCCTGTTGGATCACACCGGCTCACAGGTGACCTGCTACAACTATGACAACCTGTGGTACAACCAACCGGAAGTTTTCCCCATCAAAGCAGACTACAAGGATGCGTTCAAGGCCAATGCCAACATTCCGCTATACCTGAACGCCCCTTTTTATATCGAACGCGCCGTCGTGGAGGGGCAGCAGCAGTTTCTCGGTGTGTTCCTCGATAACACCGGCCAGAGTTATTTCTCCCTGAAACACCCCTCTCGCGATGCAAATGCCGTTGAGGCCGGGGTCCAACACGGCGAATTCGACTGCCACTATATGTTCGCTGAGCAAGGTTCAGGCGTCATGGACGCCTTCACATTCCTGATGGGCAAAGGCAATCTAGATGCGCCGAGCAAGCAAGAGATCACGTTAAACGATCGCGCGGTGATGCCGCCCAAATACATCTTTGGTTATTTCCAGGCCAAATACGGCAGCCCCGGCCTGCTGCGCCCCGATGATGTCAACGATCCGATCAAGGTCTACGTTGAGGATATCGTTAAGGGACACCAAAAAGCGGGTATTCCGATCGAAGGTCTAGGGATCGACATCGACATACAGGAAGACAAAAAAGTCTTTACCATCAAAGACAGCTTCTGGACGAAAGGTAAGGTGGACGAAGGGATCTCGGTATTCGATTGGGCGGCCAAGTTCAATCTGCAGTGCCAAACCAACATCACGCCGTTTATCCGCGCGGACAAGGTCGCCTATGACCCTGCGGATAAATCGAAGAAGCAGTATGCCACCGCTCAGGGGCTGATCGAAAAAGGCTATTGCGTCGCCAATGAAGGCGAGTCCAACATCCCCAAATTCCGTGGTCCGAAGCATGAGAGCGACTATCCGGGCCTGACGTTCACTCGCATTGGGGAGACTAACTACCCTGATCAAAACCTGCTGGTGCTGGATTACGGCATCAACGCGCAAACCGCCGAGCGCGACATGATTGGCGCGGTGGTCACCGACTACGGCAATCCGGATGCGGCGCGCTTTTGGGGCGAGCAGTACACTTATCTGCTGAAAAACGGGCTGGGATTCATCTGGCAGGACATGCCCGCACCGGACTCCATGCCTCACGTCGAAGACGGTAAAAATTTCGCGGATACGGAGGCGCCGCGTAACCAATTCGGTTGGTCTCTTACCGGCGAGCCGCCCAGCGACGACAGAAGGAGAACCAACACCTTCAACTGGCGCAGCTACCACGGTCAACTCCATTTGACCGATCCCCGCTTCGGGGACGGTCGTAAAACGCCTTATGTCGAACTCCGCAATTTCCATGCTTATATGCTGGCGAAATCCAGCTACGAGCATGGACTCAGCGCGCATGAAGATTTGCTTAAAGGTTACAAACGCAGCTATATCATCTGCCGCAGCGGCTATCCCGGTTTGCAACATTACGCGGGTCACTGGGTGGGCGATAACGCCTCGACCTGGCATCACCTGCAGGCGACGCTGCCCATGGTTCTCAATCTGGGGATGTCCGGCCTGCCGATTTGCGGTTCGGACGTTGGGGGCTTTGCGCCGGGCGAGGCGCCGGAGGATCCCACCAGCGTATTCTACGGCGATCAACACTGTCGCAATCATAACCCTATGGTCTATGACCGTTTAGTGCTGGGGCCAGACGACATCGACATCGGCGACATCTGCGAACACGAGCTGATGACCCGCTGGACTCAGGCCGCGTGCCTGCTGCCGTGGATGCGCAACCACTACGATGCGATGAAACCCTATCAGGAGATTTATCGCTTTAACGAAAAAGCGCCGGTCAGCGGCAATCGCACATTCGCCGATATCATGTCGGCCTTTGTCTGCTTCCGCGTGCGCTGGCATCATCTGCTGTATGACGCGATGTTTCAAAATACTCAAACGGGTATTCCGATTTTACAGGCGATGTGTTTATGGCAGGGCGACGACCAGATTTTCGATAAGCGCAATAAAGACGTACTGGCGACGCAGTGCTTTATCGACGGTTCTGTGCTCTATGCGCCAATCATGACGCGCAGTACTGCCGGCAGCGAAGCGGCCTACATGGCTGAAAAAGAAGTCTACTTCCCTAACGCGATCAAAGGACAGACGCTGAACTGGTACCGTTACCATGTCATCGAAGACACGGTAGATATCGCGAATCCCATCAAGGGGGGACAGCGCCTTTCCGTCAGTGCCGATATCACCAGCCTGCCGCTGTTTATTCGCGAAGGGGCAATTATCCCTGAGCGACATACGCAGTCCGATCTGCAGGCGCCGTTCAAGAATATTCAGGTAATGGATAAGTTCGAGCAGCCGCTGGTATTGGCGCTATATCCGCTTGGGGAGTCCGGCGAAGGTCACCATCAGCTCTACTGGGACGATGGCGGGGTAACCCGTTCGGCAGAACGGCAAGGGCAGTTCTCGGTGATCGATGTTCGCCAACGTCGCGTAAAAGGTTCGCTGGAAGTGAGCCTGACGCCGCGTAAGTATGACTATCCACTGCATGCTTTCGTCTATCTTCGTGTTCGCACAGACAAGCCTGCGCCACAGCGCTTAACCGTGGGTTCCTCCCCCCTCAGCGCGCGCGTTGATTCGACGGATGCCCTCTTCAAACATAATGGAGAAGCGGCCTATGTCGACCCGCGCGGTAGTCTCTGGATTAAAGTCAGAACCCGCGCGTTATCCGCAACTAATGCGTTGGTGTTGAATATCGCGTTCTAACGCATCAGATCTTATAACGGATAGGCCTCTCGCCTGTCCGTTATTTCTCTCCCCTCCACGCCCTTCGCCTCAACCTCTTCTCAAGCATCTGCTTTGTTCGGCAAGGCCATTCCAGGTATCACGACATCATGCCGTTCTCACGAACGATCAAAAAAGAGAGCCAAGAAAGAAATGGAACGAAGAGGAACTCACGGCGACAGATAAAATACGGGCCTTCCATTTAGCATGAAAAGCCCGTGTCACGAGTGTTACACGCCGAAGTTAATCGGCGCTGTGGTTCGGTTAGNCCAGGCACATTCCCGCGTCGAAACCTTCACGCGCGGCCACCAGCGCATTGCTGGTTTTGACGGCGCCGCCGATGACAATCGGATCTTTCACGACCCCTTGCAGCTCTTCAGCCAGCTCTTTCACCGGCGCGTATCCCAGAGCGATAACGACCGTATCCGCTTCTAACTCCAGCCGTCCTTGCGCATTTTCAAGGATCACCTGATGTTCGCCGATTTCACATAATTTGGTGTTGGGATACTGCTTCACGTCATACTCTTCCAGCACGGACATCAGATGCAACTTGCTGACGCCATCCAGCTCCTGCAACAGACGGTCGCGCATTTCAACAACAGTCACCTCTTTCTGTTGCATGGCCAGATGTGCGGCGGTTTCGCCCCCTACTTCACCACCGCCCGCGATAACGACACGCTGGCCGGTGACCACGTTACCCAGCAGGACATCCTCAGCCAGCACCACGTGCGGCTGGTTGATGCCTTTGATCGGCGGAACAGCTGGTTTACCGCCGGTCGCGACGATGACGGAATCTGGACGCGCTTCCGCGACGAACGCTTTGGTCAGCGGCGTATTCAGTTTGATCTCCACGCCCAGTTTTTCCAGTTCCCGGCCCAGCCAGGCGGTGTAGGTCGCCAGTTCGCCTTTACCCGGCGGGAAAGCCGCAGAGCGGAACTGACCGCCAAGATAGCCGGTTTTTTCAAATAGCGTGACTTTGTGGCCGCGCGTCGCCGCCACGCGTGCCGCTTCCAGCCCCGCCGGACCAGCGCCCGCGATGAAGACGCGTTTAGGGCTGTCGACTTTGCTGTAATCCAAACTGTTTTCACGCGCCAGAGATGGGTTGACCAGACAGGTGAACGGCACGCCCAGCGGCAGACTGGCGAGACAGCCCTGCATGCAGCCGATGCAATAACGAATAGACGCCACATCGCCCGCTTTCGCTTTGTTGGGCAGATGCGGATCGGCCAGCGAACCACGTCCCATCGCGATGAAGTCAGCTTTGCCCAACGCCAGAACGTTGTCCGCCATACGCGGATCGTTAATGCGATTCACGGTGATGATGGGCATATTCACCGTTTTCTTTAGTTCTTCGGAGAAAGAGACGGCCCAGGCATGGCCCACATACATCGGCGGCACGGTACAAGCCTTGTTGTGATCGCCATACACGCCCATGGTCATATGCAGAGCATCCACGCCCCACTCTTCGAAGATCTGCGCCAGCACGCGCGTTTCAGAAATATCGCGTCCGCCGAGGAAACCTTCGTCAGCGGAAAGTCGGATGGTGACCGGATAGTCCATCCCGACTTCTTTACGCACCGCCTGATAAATCTGTTTCAAGAACAGAATACGACCATCGAGATTACCGCCGTATTTGTCGGTACGTTTATTGGCGTAAGGCGATAAAAATTCGGCGATCAAATAACCGTGGCCGGCATGGATTTCAACACCGTCGAACCCCGCCTCTTTTACCCGGCGCGCGCAGTCGGCGAATTCCGATACCAACTGCTGAATTTCATCGATACCCAGTTCCCGGGGCATTTCCTTTAACGCAGGACACGGGATTGCGGAAGGCGCCACCGGCTGCACACCGCCGTTCACATGCTCTGACGTCTGGCGGCCTGCGTGGTAAATCTGGCAGAAGATTTTGCTATCGTATTGATGGATGGTGTCGGTGAGTTTACGATGGCTGGCGATTTGCTCATCGCGCCATAATCCACCAATGTATTTACAGCCCATCGCATTTTCGTTGATGGCGTAGTTCTCGGTGATGATCAGCCCCCAGCCGCCCTTTGCTTTTTCTTCGTGATAGGCGATATAACGGTCTGACGCTGTACCATCGCTATGACACAAGTTGGTGACCATCGCGGGGACAACCAGCCGGTTAGGAATCACGCACTGATTAATCTTTTCGGGTTGAAATAATTTTTTGAACATATTTTATATTTTTCCTGCTAATGAATATAAAAGATATTATTCTAATAGCATCAGAAATGCCTTTTAAAAAATATCGTCCTCAGATTTCATTATAATAATTCATGTCATTTCTAAACAATGACTATCTATTAATACCCATCCCAACATTGAAGCATGTCAAAATAACCCTAGAAACAGGGCCTGACTTTAAAATAAATAAAAACAAAAAAGATAATAAGATGTTTGGTAAATGGAGATAATGTCGTTATCGAATTGTGTTGGATAAATAGGAGGCAATTAGTCAGTTGCAAATATCATTCGGGCGATAACTATTCAGCTTTCAACATCACAGCATTATTCGACCCTCGCGTTAACTGTAATAGCCTGCAATGTCTGTAAATGGCGTTTCAACTTCACGCTGTCAGGCTTGGTACACACCGACGGCACAACATGCTGCTGCTCCACACGCCCCGTCACTTACCGCGTCGCCCGCGTACATCCTGTCCAACACTCTGATTTTGATCGCTGTTCAACAAGGCCGCTATAATGGCGGCTTTATTCCGTAGGGCATTATTTTTCCTGATAATGATGATTATATTGCTCGGCGGGAAGTGATCGCCTTTAATGACGTAAAGATCGTCGTCGGAACCAGCGCATGAATTATCCGTGTCGTGATACGGTCCATAATTCGCTGCCTTGTGACCTATTTGACCTGATCACTACTTAGCCATTTTTATTCTTTATTTTAATTTACTCTGAAGAGTTGCGAGGTGATTATCCATTGTGAGGTTTTTGTGAAGCTTTATATCTTATTTTCAAACAAGCACGAAATAAATACAACCGTGGCTTTAGCGCTTATTTCCCTGAAATATCATTTATCAACGTAATTTTGACAGATTTTCGTCACCCTATTCACTGTGAATGTTGCCAATCTGGTGTCGTTTTTTTTCCGCTATAGCGGCTGCCGTCACCGTATCGTATTAATATTTCCTTCGCGCTTCTTCGCTGTAGCGCTGTGCTCTGGATGTTGTTTTTATTGGACTATCAGTTGTGTGAGATCTGGTAATCAGCGCCGCTATTTATGGGAGAAAATTTAGTCGACCACGGCACTCTAAACGAATTTTTGATGCGCTGTGCGGTTTTGATCTTACGGCACCATCCAATTTTCCCGGCCTGCACATCCGCCGTGGAAATAATGCCGGGCAATGCTATGCCGAGGGCGGCTATGAGAGCATCGCCGAGGCCTTGTTCAAGGACACGCGGAGCTTTGACCTTTATTCTCTGGAATACGATGACCCTCTTTCGGGCAGCGTTGACCCCTGGCCCAGGTTCCCGATGGCAAAGGATCACTCTTGGATTAGTGTCGACCCAACACCCGGCTCTGGAGGCTAAAGAGCTGCTCAAGCCGCGTATAAGCGAAGCGACCCGTTTTATCCCGCTCGAACGCATTGGCCTTTCACCTCCATGCGGATTCGCTTCAACCTGGGAAGGCAATCCGCTGACCATGGCAGACCAGACCCAATAACTACAGCTGCTCCGCGAGGNGGCGGAAGAGGTGCTGCAGGCGCCTGCCAGTCAATCCTCCTCGGACTAACAAAAAACCAATGAATGGATGGGTAGCCCCTACAGGAGGACTATCGTCTCCCATCTATTTTTAAGCCCATAGGATATGAAAATGTCTATGGGCCGTTTGGTTTTGTGTCTCGGATGGTCGGGTTACAGGTACTTATATTGATTGGTTATGCAACTTTCTCGAAATCATAATAAACAAAGGTTTTAGCCAGCAAACTCTGGCTGAATTGTAAGTCATATCGCATGGTTACCTAAGGCGCGAGTGGCATTTTTGCAGGCCAGACAAGGGGACAATGCCACTAAAGCCGCCAGATTAAACACGAAAGCTTGCCCATAAACGCTCGCAATAATACCGCTCACCGTAGGTCCCGCCGCCGCGCCCGCGGTAAAGAGTAAAAACGTCACCCCAAATCCCATTGAGGGACGATGTGGGAAAATGGCCATACTCCATACCCCTAGAAGACCGGTAATGAATATAAACGCTGCGCCAAAAATTATCCCTGAGGCCAGCACCAGCAGGATTATATTGGGAAACAAGCCCAGGATAGCGAGCGCAATCGAAATCGCCACCATGGTCAAAACAAGTACGTGTCCCAGCCCCTTATTGTTAACCGCATCCCCCGTCAGCGCTCCCAGAAATCCAGAGAATCCGGTGACCATCCAAAATAGCAAAGCAGGATCTTTGATTCCCCAGGCTCCCGGCAAAGAACGACTCAACGTTTCAACAGAAAAGGTCCAGTAAATGGCAGTGACAAACCCCGCGACGATAGCAACGGAATAAAGCGGCAAAGCCGACGGAAAAACCAAATCGCGAAGACGGAAAGCGTCAGCGGTAAGAGACGACGCTTTAGTCTGATGGAATACCCTTTTTGCTGGCGCAAGCCAGGCGGCCAATCCACCAAATACAATCGCGCAGGCGGAGAATAACCACCAGGCGTATTGCATTGAAACCGAAGTAAAAGCAACAAGCCCGGCCGAAACAATTATCCCTGCCCCCGTGCCGGAATTCATTATTGTGAACAGGCGATTTTTTTCCGTGCTGTTGGCAACAGCCGTCACCCAGTCGGACAAAGCAGGAAAAATAATCCCCGGACTCGCGCCCGAGACAATGACGCCGATTGCCAACATCAAAGTCGAAGAGGCTTGCGCGACGATGGCTGTCCCCAGCGCCGCACAAAAAGCGCTGGCGATAAGCATCGATCGAGGACCAAAACGACCGGAGCCCCATGACGCGATAAGCGTCGCAATCAGATAGCCCGCGTAAGACCCACTACCTATTAACCCCTGTGTCGTTTTATCCAGGGAGTACCGATGAATAAACTGAGGGAGATAAAGGCCATATCCATAGCGGGCCATGCCAAACGTCACTCCGACCAACGCGAGGCCTGAGAGTGCAGTAAGTATCAACTTTTCTTGTTTCATTCTACCTCGAGAGGGTTTAAAATTGACCGATAATATACAACAATGTATATATTTGAACAAATGATTCAAGGGACATATCGATAAGACCTTGTCCAGATGGAGTAGCCGGGAATGATTCAATACAAAACAATAATTGCGCAAAAAGCGAGTGACCTGCTTCACAAGAGAGGGTTTTCTGATGTGTCCGTGGGAGACATTCTTGAGGGTAGCGGCGCTTCGAGAGGCACTTTTTATAAATATTTTTCGGATAAAGAAGACGTAGTATGCGCGGCGCTTGAATTCAGGGACCAGGAGTTCCGGGATTTTATCGACAGAGTGACAGCGGAACAGAACACCGTGACGGGTTATATCGACGCGCTGTTCGGAGCCCTCCTGTCCTGGCAGCACATAAATGGCTGTCACGGTTGCTTATTCCAAAGCGCTTTAACGGAATACCAACATTTGTCAGAACGCGTAAAAGCCATCGCCAAGGCGCACAAGCAGGCATTTATCCAGCAACTCACGGATTCGTTAACCATTTTGGGAGTTCAACGCCCCGATCACGCCGCATTGACCGTCGCATTGTTGATCGAAGGGGCCGTTGCGCTTGGAAATTTCTTCGGTTCGGAAGCCAACATTCAGCAGGCCCGCGACGCAGCGATGGAACTTGTAGTCAACCAGAAGGAGGAACCCTAGATGTCTACTCCACATATGGATTCGTTAAGAAAAACTCGGTCATCGCTCGAAAAGACGTGTGATAAAGCGATAGGACTACCGTCCGCAAGCTATAGAGATGAAGATTATTTCAATCTGGAAAAGCAGGCCATCTTTAATAAACGATGGATTTCGATTGGATTCGCTAGTGATGTCCCGAATCCTGGCGATGTATGGCCTGTCGAAATCCTCGGAAAATATTTATTTGTAATACGTGACGGAAATAAAGTTCGTGTGTTCCATAATTTTTGTCCACACCGCGGAACCTTATTAGTTAAAGGGCAAGGAAAAGATATCAAAAAATTTGTTTGCCCATATCATTCATGGTCGTTCGACTTAAAAGGGAATTTAATCAATGCGCCCAATAATAAAGACTGTATTAAAACAGCCTTTCATTTGAATGAGGTAAGGTCAGCCATTTGGAATGATGTGATATTTATTAATTTTGCCGCAGATGCCCCCGATCTGGATAAGTTCATCGAACCACTGAACCACCGTTGGAAAGATTTTGATTTCAGTCAACTTCATCCCGGTGGTGAAATGACTTATGATTTCCCAGCAAACTGGAAACTCATTACTGAAAACTTTCTAGAGTGCTATCACGTTCCCTCGGTTCATCCCAGACTAGCTACTTACTCTAAGTTTAGAAACAGATATCCTATTTATTTCGATGAGGATTTTTAGGTCAGGGAAGTCGGGTTTATAAACCTGAGGTGACTGAATTCGAGTTACCCCGTTGGCCGGGAGTCTCCGGTAAACTCGAGTTTCAGGCTGAATATGTTGCGATATTCCCTAACACGCTCGTCGGCCGCATGCCAGACCATGTTTTCATCTGGACGGTGACACCGCTTTCCGCACAGAGAACCCTTGAACGTCTGAAATTTTATTTCATCGGTGATGATGCGACGCATAGCCGGTTCGCAAAAGATCGAGAAGCCACGTTGAAAAGATGGAAAGAAGTCAATGATGAAGACTTTGAAGTTGTTTCTCTGATCCACGCGGGAAACCGTTCTGAAGCTTTTTCTGGGGCACGTTTCATACCAGAGCATGAAAAAAACATTTATTTCTTTCAGAAGTTGGTTCTAAAGGAAATATTAGACTGCGTTGATTAACAGCCTATTTCCGAATTGGACTCACTAACAATGAGGAGCTAAAAATGAATAATCCCCACGCATCCATTCATTCATCCCATTTACTCAACGGGAATTCCGGTAAACTCAAGGATTATTATAAAAGGTGGGCCATACGATACGAAAAGGACGTAAAAAACGAGCACTACAGTGGGCCGGGAGTGATGGCAAGTATTACCTATATGACCTGTTTATCTTTTCTCGAAAAAAGTCCAGAACAAACACGAATACTGGATGCCGGTTGTGGGACAGGGCTGGTCGGCACCGCGCTTGTCAACAGTGGATTCAAAAATATAGATGGTCTTGACCTGTCTGAAGAGATGGGAAAAATCGCTGCTCAAACGAAAAGTTACAAAAATATTTGGACCGATATCGATCTCAGCAAAGAAATGTCTCACATACCGCCTTCGCCACTGGATCACATATCCTATGACATTATTGTATGCTGCGGCGTTTTTACACTCGGACATCTGGAACCTACCGCGCTATCGACGCTTCATCGTTTCGTAGCAAAAGATGGCTTTATAATCGTTAGCACCCGTAAGAGTTATCTTGAACAACATGACTTTGAAAGAACCACTGAAGGCTTACTCCAGCAGCGGTATTTCTCCTCTGCGATATGCATACCGAATGCGCGATATATCGGCGAAGAGCGCGCGCATTACTGGATCTTTCAAGTGGATAAATAGCGTTAGGCTGGATAGATTAACCCTGCCTGTAACTGAATACGATGCTAAAATCAGCGTCATTATCGTTCCCTCTATCCACTCCCGCCTATTAGCAAATGCCGGCATCCACCGCCGAATTTAGCGCAAGACGTCAAGAATATGCGACGGCTCAACGTCAAAATCGGCAGACTATTTAACGGCAATAGAACCTTTTAGACAATGAGGTGGTTAATTTGCAACCGCGCACTTTGCGTCCGCGTTTAGACTCCTCGCTTTGAAGTCACGCTATAGGCGAAACACTCTAATAATGGTATTTTGCGCCGCAGCGCTGGACTGTCGGCGGTAGCAACGAAGATCGTTACCCGCAGCCAACTGCGCACATAGTTCGTCGCGCTGCTGGCGCGCCTGTTCCAGGTCAGTGCGGAGAAAGTATCGAGCGATGTGCGCTGCCATTTACCCGACGACGAGAAACGGAAGTGCCATTTCTTGGCACTTCACCGGTCACGAACAGTGACAACCATCGGTATCGCTAAATGTTAGAGCTTTGCTGGAGGTTCGTGTCGGCTACGACATCGGTTAACATTAGGGGTCAGCCACCTGCTGGGTGAAGAGAAATGTACCGCGCACAGGGAAGCAGCTCAGCAAACAATCCGCATCGATAACGCACCCGATTTTCGTGTACTGATTTGTGTACTACTTCGGCGTGGTTGACGGTGGTGTTCAGTGGGTTTATCTGGAGGCTTAACAGGACGATTGCCCTGTTTAATCAGAGAGCTACAGACGTTGGTGGCTGTCTATAGAAAAGAAATTGGAGCGGGAAACGAGACTCGAACTCGCGACCCCGACCTTGGCAAGGTCGTGCTCTACCAACTGAGCTATTCCCGCATAACCGACTGACATCGTCGGCTGACGTGACTAACAAGCCATGCTTGCCGTCGATGCGTTGCATTCTACTGACCTAACGCGATGAGTCAATGAAATTATCGGCCAGGATGACTCGCCCGCTGTTTTTTACGCCAGCTCGATTAATGTTCGAACAAATCGTGCCGTGACGCGTTCAAATATTGGAACATCGACCAAAACGTTAACACCGCAGCCACGTACAACGCCGCAATGCCAATGCCTTCGGCCAGGGGTTCGGGACGCCACAGCAGCGCGAACAGCGCCAACATTTGGGCCGTGGTTTTTACTTTACCGATCCAGGAAACGGCCACACTGCTTCGCTTTCCAATTTCCGCCATCCACTCGCGCAGGGCGGAAATGATGATTTCACGCGCAATCATCGTCGCGGCAGGTAGTGTAATCCACCAGGAGTGGTAATGTTCGGCGACTAAAACCAAGGCCACGGCCACCATCACTTTATCCGCCACCGGATCAAGAAAAGCCCCGAAGCGTGTCGTCTGTTTCCAACGCCGGGCCAGGAATCCATCAAACCAGTCAGTGACGGCCGCCCCAACAAAAATAACCGCGCATGCCAGAGGTGCCCAGGCGAAAGGAAGATAAAACGCCAGCACAAAGAAAGGAATTAATGCAACGCGAAACAGGGTAAGCCATGTAGGTATATTAAATTGCATAGTTCTTTTGATAACTGTCTGGCCGGAGTGGGTATTGTGAGTATGTTGCTACATTGTCCCTAGTGTTTCAATGCATAGTAAATTTTTTCTGCCAAAGCGGAAGAAATGCCCGGCACATTAGCAATTTCTTCGATGCTGGCATTCTGAAGCGGTTGCAGCCCGCCCATGTACTTAAGCAACGTTTGACGACGCTTCGGCCCTACGCCCTCGATCAATTCCAGACTACTGGTATTTTTGACCTTAGCTCTCTTCTTACGATGGCCGGAGATAGCGTGGTTGTGGGAATCATCACGGATATGTTGGATAACATGCAGTGCAGGCGAGTCCGGCGGTAAAGCAATGCCCTCTCCCCTAGCCTCCAGAAACAGCGTTTCCAACCCGGCTTTTCGATCGCTTCCTTTCGCAACACCGAGAAGCAGCGGCTTCGTCTTATCCCAGGGAACCTGTAATTGATCGAAAACGGCTTTCGCCTGACCTAACTGCCCTTTCCCACCGTCGATGACGATGACGTCCGGAATTTTACTGTCATCCAGCGCCTTGCCATAACGCCGTTTCAATACCTGCGTCATCGCTGCGTAATCATCACCTGGCGTGATCCCGGTAATATTATAGCGTCGATACTCAGAACGGAGCGGTCCATTGGCGTCGAAGACCACGCAGGAAGCGACCGTTTGCTCTCCCATCGTGTGACTGATATCGAAACATTCCATTCTTTTGATCGCAGGCAGTTGCAGTACGCTGGCTAAAGCAGTCAACCGTTGATGGATGGTCGATTGCTGAGAGAGCTTGCTGACCAGTGCGGTGTTGGCATTAGTTCGCGCCAACTTGAGATAACGAGCGCGGTCGCCACGCGGACGGCTTTGTATTTGCACTTTACGCCCGGCAATGTCGGTCAATGAATCCGTCAAGAGCTTTTGTTCAGGCAGCGAGAAATCCAACAGGATTTCTGTAGGCAGCGTCCGGGAAATACTGCCCTGGAGGTAAAATTGCCCCACAAAGGTTTGGACGACCTCAGCCAGCTCAGTGCCTCCCGGAATTTTGGGGAAGTAACTGCGGCTGCCAAGCACCTTGCCCTGGCGAACGAACAAAACATGCACGCAGGCTAGCCCCGCATCGAAGGCAACGCCGATAACGTCCAGGTCTTCACCATCGCCCGCACCGGAAACGAACTGTTTTTCCGTTACCCGGCGCACAGACTGAATCTGGTCGCGTATCCGCGCCGCCTCTTCAAAATTTAGCGTCTGGCTTGCGGCTTCCATCTGGCCTATCAGACGCGTCAACACCTGCTGGTCTTTACCCAGCAAAAAAAGTCGAACGTATTCTACCTGCTGACGATATTCTTCATCGCTGATCAGCCCTGAAACGCAAGGCCCGAGACAACGACCAATCTGATATTGCAGACACGGACGGGAGCGATTGCGATAAACGCTATCTTCACACTGACGAATAGGAAACAGTTTTTGCAGAAGCATCAAGGTTTCGCGTACTGCATTCCCGTTGGGAAAAGGCCCAAAATACTCGCCTTTCGCATGCTTCGCGCCGCGATGGATGGATATCCGGGGATGCTTGTCTGAACTCAGAAAGATAAGCGGATAAGATTTATCATCGCGCAGCAACACGTTGTAGCGGGGTTGATAGCGCTTGATGTAGGTATGTTCAAGCAGTAAGGCTTCCGTTTCGGTATGCGTGATCGTCACATCGATCTGGTGAATGCATTTGACGAGCGCCTCCGTCTTGCGGCTACCTACGTTGCGACGGAAGTAACTGGAAAGACGCTTTTTCAGGTCCTTTGCCTTACCCACGTAGATAACCGTATTGTCAGCATCATACATACGGTAAACCCCAGGTTGGCTGGTTACCGTTTTCAAAAACGCCGGGGCATCAAAGCTTTCACTCACTACTGGTCAACGTCTCCGCATTAAAAAGACCGTGCCGGATGGCAAGGTGGGTCAACTCCACGTCCCCGCTGATATTCAGCTTGCTGAACATTCGATAGCGATAACTGTTCACCGTCTTAGGACTGAGGTTCAGTTTATCTGAAATCTCGACCACTTTCTGCCCCTTAGTGATCATCAGCATAATCTGTAATTCGCGATCGGAAAGGCATTCCAGGGGCGTTTTTGTTTGCGGAGCCAGCTGACTCAGCGCCATCTGCTGAGCGATGTCAGAGGCGATGTAACGTTTACCGGCATGAACAGAGCGGATGGCGCAGATGACTTCCTGGGGCGTCGCGCCCTTGCTCAGATAGCCTGCCGCGCCAGCTTGCATCACCTTAGTGGGAAGAGGACTCTCTGTATAAATGGTCAGCATAATGACTTTTATTTCAGGAGAAAATCGCACGATTTTGCGTGTTGCTTCCAGACCGCCGATACCCGGCATGTTCATGTCCATCAGGACAACGTCCACGCTATTGTTGCGACACCACTTGGCCGCATCCTCACCACACGCGGCCTCGCCTACCACCTTGAGGCCTTTGATGTCGTCAAGAATGCGCCGTATCCCTGCCCGCACCAATTCATGGTCATCAACAAGAAAAACGCTAATCAAAGAACAATTCTCCAAAAAGAGAGTAACACTTAAAATTGCTAATTCCCGTGGTGATACTCTATGGCTTAATTACGATGAATACACTTTTCCATCAAAAATGTATTTTTATTGACTCTGTGTAATAGATTTCATATTGGTTATATGTTCTCGCGACGTCAACAGCAACCTGTTTGACTACGATACATCATGATTATGACAAAAACCGGATTTTTAAGGGAAAGGGGCTATAGCCACTTTAAAATAAAAAAACAATGCCAAATCAACATATTAAGAATAATCTTTCTACATATATATGTTACGACTCGGCTTATAGGTCGATTATAGCCTCACTTGTGCCTCAGGGCGACTATTTTCTACAGCATAAAATGCACCCTAAAAATACCAAAATAGTGCCATAGAGATACATTTTTTTGGTATTAAAGCTTAGAGATACATTTATGAAAATATAACCACCGGCGAAATAGTCCCTCTAATTCCATATATAAAAACAGGCCATTCATTAACTGAAACCGTACTGAGATTACCTATGTTATAATGCGGCCCAATTTTTTGGTATGTCCGTCATTTCAAGGTATTGACGACATAACAGATCAATCTTACTGGACTTATCTTTATAAGGAGTAAATATGAATAAGGCCGATTTTTCGACAGAAACCTCTGTCGAAGCTCTCGCTCATGAGGTGACCTGTCTTAAAGCCGTACTAACGCTGTTGCTGAAATCCATCGGTCAGGCCGATGCCGGTAAAGTGATGGTGAGAATGGAAAAATATATTGAACAGTTGGAAGATCAAAATCAGTCTGCGGTTCTAAGTCATACGATGAAACAAATTAAAACGGTTTACCGCAGATAACCTTCTCCTGCCGGTCAGTATCTGCCGATCGGCAAGACATCCTTCGCTTTGGCTCGATTCGTACATAAAGAATCACGACGGTGCACTCTTACCCCAAGCATGCTGATGAAAGCGCTCATCCCCAAAAACAGTACAGAGACGATCGGTTTCCTTATTACACGCTTAACATTCCAAACACATATTAGAAATAAAACACATTTTGTATATCAATAAAAATTGATAAATAGTGAGTAATTTTATTCTTTAGAGAAAGTAAGGGGGAAATATAATGAATTACGAGGTGTTGATGGAGTGTTGGTGGAGTGTTGGTGGAGTGTTGGTGGGTCGTCGGGGGCTCGAACCCCGGACCAATTGATTAAGAGTCAACTGCTCTACCAACTGAGCTAACGACCCAACGGGGACGGATTATTACCTCCCCATCGCTTTCTGTCAAACAGTTCTTATTATTTTTTTACCCCAAAGACGAGAAGGAAATTGAATTGGTGATAAATCACAGAATGGCTGGTCTCTTCAACGCCAGATGCTTTATCTTTATATTGTTTGACCGCGCCTAAATCTTGATTGCTAATATTTTCGCCTTCCTGAGCATTATTTCATCATGGTTCAATCACATCATTTTCTCTCCATATAATCATCGCCGTCACAGTGTGATATTATTGCCTGCTTTCAACATAAAAAGCCAAGAGCCACTTAAGAGCTCAATAAAACACCACATCACGGACAAGAACAGGAAACATACTTGAATGTCTGAACAATCCAAAACGGGTACCCAGACCGCCGAAGCGAATCCGCATGGCGACCTGCGGAGAAACCTCAACAACCGACACATTCAGCTCATTGCTATCGGGGGGGCGATCGGTACCGGTCTTTTCATGGGATCGGGAAAAACAATCAGCCTGGCCGGCCCTTCTATCATCTTCGTCTACATGATCATCGGCTTCATGTTGTTCTTCGTTATGAGGGCGATGGGTGAACTGTTACTCTCAAACCTGAACTATAAATCCTTCAGCGACTTTGCCGCGGATTTATTGGGCCCCTGGGCCGGCTTCTTCACCGGTTGGACGTATTGGTTCTGCTGGGTCGTCACAGGGATCGCCGACGTTGTAGCCATCAGCTCCTACGCCCAGTTTTGGTTCCCCGGCCTATCACAGTGGATATCCTCCTTGCTGTGTGTTTTGCTCCTGTTAACGCTGAACTTGGCGACGGTAAAACTCTTCGGCGAAATGGAGTTCTGGTTCGCCATGATTAAAATCATCGCCATCGCCGCCCTGATTATCATCGGCGCCGGACTAGTCTTTATTCACTATCCGTCCCCCTCAGGAAATACCGCCTCCTTCACCAACTTATGGAGCCACGGCGGCATGTTTCCGCAGGGTATTACCGGCTTTTTTGCGGGTTTCCAGATTGCGGTGTTTGCCTTTGTCGGCATCGAGCTGGTGGGGACCACCGCCGCCGAGACCAAAAACCCTACGGTCGTTCTGCCGCGAGCTATCAACGCTATTCCCATCCGCATCATCATGTTTTATGTTTTCTCGCTGGTGATGATCATGTCGGTTACCTCCTGGGATCACATTGCGTCCGACCGCAGTCCGTTCGTTGAGATGTTTATTTTGGTCGGTCTGCCTGCAGCGGCCAGCGTCATCAACTTTGTCGTACTGACTTCCGCCGCATCCTCCGCCAACAGCGGCGTATTTTCCACCAGCCGCATGCTGTTCGGGCTAGCCAAACAAGGTGATGCTCCGCGACGTTTCAGTGTGTTATCAAAGCGCGCCGTCCCCTCTGCCGGACTCCTTTTCTCCTGCACGTGCATGCTGTCCGGCGTCGTATTGATTTACCTTATCCCGAACGTGATGACGGTGTTCACGTTAGTCACCACCGTTTCGGCGATTCTGTTTATGTTTATTTGGAGCATCATCCTCTGCTCATATCTTGCCTACCGTAAACAGCGACCACAGCTACATGAAGCGTCCCAATATAAAATGCCGCTGGGCAAATTGATGTGCTGGGTCTGCCTTGCTTTCTTCGCATTTGTTTTGGTATTGCTGACTCTTCAACCGGATACGCGTCAGGCGCTTATCGTTACCCCCGTATGGTTCCTGGTCCTGACCGTCGCTTACATCCTGATGCGTAAGAAAAAACAGCACGCCTGACCAACAACGGCCATGTAACCCGAACGCTTCATGGTCGATTAGATATCTAAAAGGATTGTCATATCAGGTGGGCAAGACGAAAAACGGCCGGCAATGGATGATTGCTGGCCGTTTTCATTTTTCAGACGTTAACAGTTTGGCGCACTCCATTAACGGCCGTCTTAGCTTGTTCGCACTGGTGTAAAATGGCTTGCGCATGGGAATATAAAACTTTACCAGCATCAGTTGGGGTAACGCCACGGCGACTGCGCACCAGCAATTGCTGTTCAAGCTCGCTCTCCAACGTGGCGACTTGTTGACTCAGCGCGGGTTGCGCAATGTGCAGCAACTCTGCTGCTTGCGTGAGGCTACCGATATCTACAATTTTCACAAAGTATTTGAGCCGTCTCAGATTCATGCGTACCTCCAGAATGGTTACCTCACAAGAGGTAGCAAGAACTACGCCAAATCAAAAATTTTTGGTAAAAAAAAGTGTTATGGGACTTAACTGACTTAAAAATAAGTAAAAGCAATGGTCCAGGCGTGTGGCGTTTCCCTCTCCTGACTGGCATATTCGAACCCAGCCAACCGAACTGCACCGTGATAGTGCATTCACTGCCACGGTGAAGTGCATTTCCTCTACTGCCGCCGTAGTATTCCTGATCAAATATGTCCACTAAATCCGAAAATTCAACGGGTTGGTTATAAGTTCATCAAACAAACATGGAGATACGTATCTTGCTTTGACAAGGCCCGCCGCTGCCGCTATTATCCTCCGCACTTACCGATTCCTCTGTAGTTCAGTCGGTAGAACGGCGGACTGTTAATCCGTATGTCACTGGTTCGAGTCCAGTCAGAGGAGCCATTTTCCTGTTTTCATGCATCCCTGCGAATCCCTATTTGCACATTTGATTCAAGAGGTTAGCGTAAAAGCTCTTCCCGATGTATTTTCATTTCCCCCTCTGCATCGGGCAAGATAGGTGGTCTGATTTGGGGTCATTTCAGCTCGATGACGGAAAGCCCCCCAAATGTCTCTTAACGACACAAAAAATCCGCAGCTTAAAACCATCCGCTAAACCCTTCAAAGTTTCCGATTCTCGCGGCCTGTCCCTTTTGGTCAATCCCCGCGGCTCACGTCTCTGGTATCTCAAATATCGTATCAATAGAAAAGAATCCCGCCTCGGCTTGGGTTCCTATCCTGATGTCTCTCTGGCTGATGCTCGTCAACAGCGCGACGGTATTCGTAACTTGCTGGCGCAGAACCTCAATTCGGCGCAACAACGTACCGCTGAGCAGGCGGCGCGTCCACCGGTTAAGCATTTCAATGCCGTGGCGCTGGGCTGGCATAAAAGCAACAAGACATGGTCATAAAACCAAATTTTATCGCGCCTGAGTCGAGTCAATGGGCCATTGAGAGAAAGACGGTTAGAATGGCGTATTCACATTGTAAAAGTGCTGCTTCCCGAGTTTAAAGGTAGCAGCGTGACTCATGGAGTAGATGGACAGATGGTAAATGAGGTCGTAAACAGCAGTAATTCTCTCTCAGTCTTTGATTTCGACGGAACGCTCACCAAGCGTGACAGCTTTATTCCCTTTTTACGCTTTGCCTTTGGAAAACGTATTTTTGCAAAGCGCCTTGTCCGTCTTGTGATCCCCACGCTGAAATGCATAGGCCGCAGGATCACCCGTGATGAACTAAAAGAAGTTTTGATCCGCACCTTCCTGACTGGCATCGAAGCCCAGTGGGTTGAGCAGAAAGCCGTTGAGTTTTGTGATAAATACTGGGACCGTCTGATGCGCCCTTCAGGCCTGACTGCCGTGGCTGCGCAGGTCGNCTCCGGCGTCATTGTGACGATTTGCTCGGCTTCACCCTCGATCGTGCTACAGCCCTTTGCCGATAAGTTAGGAATCCGTTTGATAGGGACAAATTTAGACGTCAAAGACGGCGTGCTGACGGGCCGTATCCGTGACCGCAACTGCCGGTGTGCGCAAAAAGTGGCAAGACTGGAGGCTGAGTACGGGCCGCTTTCTTCCTATCATCTGCGGGCGTGGGGCGATACCCGTGGTGATTATGAGATGCTGGCCGCGGCGCAAGAACCCTACTGGCGGCATTTCCACAGTGCCTGGGGGAGACGTAAACCTCCCATCGCCAAAATTAAAGGCCTACGTCACTAGCCCCGTAGGGGCTCATGTTCAGACATTAAAATGAAACCATCGCCAACAAAGGCTTATGATTAAGCAAAAAGGGCTTCTTTTCTCGCAGTCTGGTTCCAGTCGTTAAATTCTTCGAGCAGCAAATCGTAGAGTTTCTCATCACTCATTTTTGCAAAATCATCAATCGGGAAGAAGTGAGTGTTATCAATCCGGCGATCGGTAAAATCATCCAACTGCTCAAGAATGCCATAGTGGCTGCCACCCAGACCGACAAACTTCCAGAAAATGGCATGATTTGCCGAACGGCGGATTGCATCTTTGATGGCTCGGGTTTTACTGATTCCCCCGTCAGTGATGAACACCACATAAACCGGTAATTGACTGTCTTCGAAGAAATCGACGATTTCTGTCATGCAGGGCGGTTCGTTATTAATGCCGCCTAGCCCCGGTAACAACTCTCTTGAGCCACGTTTGCCGGTTTTTTGGATCCGCTCGATATAGCCATCCAGATTATCCAGCGTCACGTCTTCATATTTTTGATGTTTCGCTGCAAATCCCCAGACATCCATGGCCCCGTCGTCATCAAATTGCACTGCCAGCACTGCAATACGATCTAGTACAGCCTGCACATGACCTTTCTTAAACTCACTATTCATGGAACCTGAAGCATCCAGCACAAACGCCACCTTTGCTTTAACCGATTGGAGGTTAAATTTTTGCAGACTGACGCTGGCATTTTTAGCCAAACTGACGAGCCGTGGCGATTTTTCCTGTACACGTTTTTCCAAACTTACGGTCGGATTTGCAGGTATCGGGGCGGCAGTGGGCGATAACACGTCAACCCCGTAATTGAGGGCCAGCGGCTCAAGCCCTCCATTGAAGCCCTGCCCCTGTGCCCTGAATTTCCAGCCACCATTGTACCGATATACCTCACCCAGAATTAGAGCCTTTTCAGTTCTTCCGGCCAGAGGCGACACACTGAACGTCGCACTACCCTCAACATTCAGCTGAATACGCTGTAAGCCTGAGACAGAATCCGCGCCGTCGATCGCCAACGCAATGGCAATTTTCGAGATATCGCTGTCGATACAGTTAAGGTCTAGCGTAAAGATGCCACATTCCCCTGATGAGGACAGGTTGACGCTTCCGTTCGATGTCGAGGGCTGATTGAAGAAAATGAAATCATTATCTCCACGTACCTTATTCTGAGCCGTAAGCATGAAAGCGGAAAGATCGATATCACTGCGAAATGTTGCTGTTTTTGGATGCAACACAGAGATGCGTAACGCGCTTTGGTTTAACGCGATGTTTTGCCCGGATTGTAATTCCATGTCTGACAGTCCTGTTTTCAGTGAAAGATTATTACGCAGCTGTAACACGAACAGGCATTCGTCTTTTGTCTGTTGGTTCGCAAGAGTGAATAACAGAGGAGTGAAATCACCAAAGATCTGAAAGCGTTTTCCTTTCCCGCCTGTAAACGGGTTATCTGGCGGTAGTGCTGCCGTTCCACGGCAATGATCGCGAAAGGAATACCCCCTGCGCACCGATAATGAGGGAAATTATTCCCGTCCCTTCATCATTTTTTTGCCCGGTATGTAGCAAGCTTTATCCTTTTTTTATAAAAAAAAAGCCCCGATGTTTTACCAACGGGGCTATCAGGTTTACGTGAACGTTAAATGTTCACGCCGTGCTGTGAAGCCAAGGCGGCTAAACCACCCGCAAAACCCTGACCTACCGCTTTAAATTTCCACTCAGCGTTGTGACGATACAGTTCGCCAAACACCATTGCAGTTTCAGTAGATGCATCTTCCGACAGATCGAAACGGGCAATTTCAGTGCCGTTGTCGTTGTTGTAAACACGCATATAGCTGTTGCTAACCATGCCGAAGTTTTGTTTACGCGCTTCCGCATCATAAATAGTCACAGCAAACACCAGCTTTTTCACTTCAGCAGGGATTTTAGCCAGATCAACTTTGACCTGCTCATCATCGCCGTCGCCAGCACCGTCACGGTTATCNCCCATATGGTTTACGGAACCGCAGGTGCTGGTTTTGTTGTTAAAGAAAATGAAAGAGGCATCAGAGATGACTTTGCCGTCATCCCCAACCATGAAGACAGACGCATCAAGGTCAAATGCTGCACCATCGGTCACGCGAGCATCCCACCCCAAACCGGCCATCGCGACATTCATAGTCGGCGCTTCTTTCGTTAAGGATACGTTACCGCCTTTAACCAGTGATACTGCCATTTTTGAACTCCTGTAATAATTTAATATTTATAAAAGCAGGCGGCGAAAACCGCCTGTTGGGTTACGACAAAAATGCCGTTGCAACGTGACGTTAAGTCAATTAAGACGCGTTGATACCGTACTGCGCGCAAACAGACGCCAGACCCCCAGCGTAACCCTGGCCTACAGCACGGAATTTCCATTCGGCGCTGTGACGATACAGTTCACCAAACAGCATGGCGGTTTCGGTTGAGGCATCCTCAGTCAGGTCATAACGAGCCACTTCCTGTTGATTGTCATCATTCACCAAACGAATGAATGCACCGGAAACCTGACCGAAACTTTGACGACGGGCCGTTGCGTCATGGATAGNCACCACGAACACAATTTTGTCCACGTCAGCAGGGATCTGGTCGAGTTTGATTTTCAGGGCTTCATCATCACCGTCGCCTTCGCCGGTACGGTTGTCGCCAGTATGCAACACGGAACCGTCGGTGGATTTCAGGTTGTTATAGAAGATGAAGTCCGTATCGCCGCGTACTTTACCGTTGCTGTTAAGTAGGAATGCCGAAGCATCAAGATCGAAGTCCTGACCGTCAGTAGAGCGAGCATCCCACCCCAGACCGACCAACATATTTTTCATTGTTGGCGCTTCTTTGCTCAAAGAAACATTACCGCCTTTAGAAAGAGAAACACCCATAATTCTATCCTCAATGGTTAACGCGATTAGTCAAAGTGAAGGTCTTGGGGTCTTAACCCTCTTTACCTTCCTCAGCATCAGCTTTTCCAGGGAACAACACGCTGACAATAATACCCACAGCCAGTACCCCTAGAACAACGAAAAGACTCGCATTGGCAGAGATATTGTAGCCGTGGTGCCACAGATGATCGGTCGCATTCAGCCCCAGTTTCACACCAATGAAAAACAGCAGCACAATGACGGCTTTTTCGAGGTGGGCCAGGTACTGCTTGAGCGCTTCCAGTACAAAGTACATAGTACGCAGACCGAGAATAGCGAACATCATGGCGCTGTACACAATCAGCGGCTCGCGGCTTACAGCGATAACAGCGGGTACGGAGTCGAAAGCAAACATCACATCGGACAGTTCCACAACCGCAAGACAAAGCATCAGCGGGGTTGCGTACAGAGCCGCTTTGCCCGCGCGGCCGACTTTAATGTCTTTGTTTTCTGGTTTTGCCAGTTCAACATCAACTTCTTTCTGGCTTAACAGGAACGCGTGCCCTTTCAATTTCGGCCAAATCGGGAAGAAACGCTTCACCATACGGTAGGCAATATGCTGGGAGTAATCTTCAATTGCGTCATCGTCGTCACCGCTTTTCAGCATCATGACCGCCGTCCACAGAACGACTAAGGCAAAGACGATTTCAACCCATGGCCCCAAGGTCAGCAGGCTGGCCCCGATAGCCACGAAGATCCCACGGAAGACGATGGCGCCAATAACCCCCCAGTAAAGAACACGGTGGCGGAGATTATCCGGCACTGCGAACCAGGAGAAGATCGCCATCATCACAAAGAGATTATCAACGGAGAGGACTTTCTCCAGTGCATAACCGGTGACAAACAGGCTGGCGACTTCAGCGCCGTGATGAACATAGAGGAAACCGGCGAAGGCCATCGCCACCACGATCCAGAACACGGTCCAAAGCGAAGCGCTCTTCAAAGAAATCGGTTTGTCATGACGATGCATGAACAGGTCGATAAAGATGGCCCCGACAGACAGTAAGACAAAAACGATGACCGTTTCTGCCGGGAAACCAATATGCGTGGATACCATAATGAGTCCTTAACCCAGAGTATAAAATTAAAGGCCGAATTCAGCCGGAGTAAAGCCCAACGCCAGTGCTATTTCTCTTACAGCCGTTTGTTCAGACTGATCGAAGTCACCATCACTTTTTGCTACGGCGATACCGACGCGAATGGCCAGCTGTGCCGCTTCCGGCTGATCTTTGAGCGCAAGAATGTATTTCATGGTTTCGCCTTTACCAATTTCGTAATCGAAACTGAAGCTGGCCACCAATTCATTGAAGAACGCGATCACTTCTTTAGTCTCGAAAACTTTCAGTTCAGGTGAAGCCTGGAGAAAACCAATCATTTTTTGTTTTTCTTCGGAGCTCACACCATCACTGGTGACCGCGATTCGAGCACAAACAGCCACGGTACCCTGCATGAATTTTTTGTTTTTAAAGCGTCCGACCTGTTTGGTCAGTTCATCGCGACCGGCACTGAACGCGCCTTTCATTTTGTTAAAGAAACTCATTATTCCACCCTTAGGATTTAAATTATTTTGAACCGGCAGACCAGCGAAACCCCCAACCCAGCGCTTTATCCATGTCTCTGTGTCCACTGAAGAATTGGTTGATTCGTTCAACCTTGATGGTCCCATTTTCATTCACCAGACGGGCGATCGCACACATATTGTGGCGGTTAGACCCTTCGGTTAAGCGTGTTTCAATCGGGGGTTGTTCAGGAATATGCAACGTCACGACGCCGTCCGTTTTATCCCAACTTGCCACTCCTTCATAAATGAAAGCATAGATCAGCACCTGTCGGACTTTCTTCCATTCACCGCCGTTGACATATAACCACTCGCCGTCATTCACCTGCCCAGTGCGGTCATCCCCCTGTAATTCAACGAAAGGCTCTGAATTCAATCGGCCAAAGTTGTTTCCAAGCGCCTGAACAACCCCTTTCGAGCCATCCTGAAGTTCAATAAATGCGCCTAAATCCAGATCGATTCCCTTGGTTTTACTGAACATCCCGCCAAACATGCCGCTAGGTGCCTGTCGGTCCCGACTCCAGTTAAGGTTAATTTTAATTTCGCCGAAATTATCCCGCTTAGCCAGGCTGATGGAGGGCTTTTCTTTGGTCAGGGAGACTTTACTCAAACTGATTTTTGCAGGCTCCGACTTCGGTTGTGGAACCGGTGCAGGCTCAGGTGCCGGCGCCGGCGNCGGCGCTTCAGAAATGTCTACCCCGAAATGTTCAGCCAGCGGTTTCAGACCGCCGTTAAAACCTTGCGCGATAAAGCGGAATTTCCATTCGGCGTTACGGCGATAAATTTCGCCGAGGATCAGCGCGGCCTCCTGGCGACCAGACACATCCACATGACCGGTCAGCAAAACGTTGCCGTTCGACTCGACCTGGATAGAGAGATGTTTCAGGCTGGAAAGCGTGATATTGCCGTCACACGTTGCGGTGAAGGCCAGCTTTTGCACTTCGGGGCGAAGACGGCCGATATCGACCGTAAAGGCCGTATCTGTACCGGCACCGGAGAGTTTTACGGACGCGTCGTCGTTGACGGGTTGCCCATAAAACACCATATCCGGGTCGCCCTGCACTTTACCTGATGCATATAGACGGAACGAAGAGGCGTCGACCGGAACGCCAGAAAGAACGCGCACTGTCAGCACCTGTGATGGAATGGGGGCATTGCCCCCCGGCGTCATCGTCATCACCGCACCACCGTAGCAACAATGTCAGCCTGCATATCGTCTATGGTGCGGCCGGTAGAGGCTTTACCGTGTGCGGTGAAGTCCCAACTGCCGCCCTTGCGTGCCAAGGAGGCAATGATAATACCGGTATGCGAGCCTTGTTCAGTGAGCTGATACCGAGCCAGCTCTTTGCGGGACTGATCGACAACGCGGCAAAAAGCGTTGTCGACTTCATTAAAGGTTTGACCACGGAAGCTATTAACCGTGAAGGCAAGATACTCCACCTGTGAAGGTAAGCGGGTCAGGTCTACGGTGATGACTTCATCATCGCCGTCTCCTTCGCCGGTCAGGTTGTCGCCCTGATGAACAACGGAGCCACAGCTTGATTTAAGCTTGCGGAACCAAATGGTATCGATAGCATTGCCAGCGTTATCTAACAGAACGCAGCCTGCGTCTAAATCAATAGAGTCGGTGCCTCCCCCCAGCAGGTTACCGAAAAATCCTTTTTTCTTTTTCAAAGGATCCCAGCCTAAACCAAATTGCAGCTGGTTTAATGATGATGTTTCTTTGCTGAGTGAAACAGTTTGATTTTTGCTTAATGAAACCATTATTCATTCCTTCAGAAATAGGTTAATTCATTATTTTTTAAAATCTAGAATCCTCGTACTGAAAAATCATATCATGACGAAGTTGCACGAGGGATACATTTTTGACACACTTTGAAAAATATAAATTAACCAGATGATTTTAAGTAATATTTCTTAAATTTTTTACGTTTTTTTACGAAGTAGAATCCGTTTTTTAAACAAAAAATCGCAAATTATCATTTCGACAAAATTAATCATATTATGATTGACATGTGTATAAAGCGTCCCCTAGACTCGTTCCTGGAAATCTCCCCTCAACTCATCCTGGGAAATATAAAGCCGATGGGTCACACAATCTGGTTCATGGAAGGTCTATCGTCACAGCGCGATCTAATTTTAGGCGTAAAAGACTTTTTTAAAGGAACGAATAAAGAAATTAACGTTGTTGCCTCTCATCGCAACAATCGAAATGAGATCCTGTCTCTGGCTGATATTGCACTCATTGAACCCGCTGATGATGAACAGCGTTTAAGCTTCATCGAAACCACCATAGATAATTATGGTGTTCAGGTCATTCATGCCGGCCACAATAGCCCGTGGTTCGAAGCCCATCGTCGGGAAATTGAATCCCTTGGTGTTTCCCTCACCACAGGTGCCACCAGCACCGCGATGTTGGCGCTGGCAGACGACAAAGTCCAGTTTGCCTTGACCATGGAAGCCCAAGGCCTGCCCGTTGTCCCTTCGACGCGAATTGAGAGCGCGGAAGCCCTTCGCCATCAGATCGAGTGCAACACCCACACCACAGAGGATAAACCGTTACTTTGCGTAAAACCGGTCACCGGCATTTATGGCATGGGATTCTGGTGCTTCGATGACAATGCCACCCCGATGTCTGCGTTTATCCATCCTAACAGCCGTAAAGTGCATCCTGAGATGTATTTGCATGCGTTGGAACAGCAGGGAAATTTTGAACCGCTGGTTCTTATGCCTTATCTGCCCGGTCCTGAGTACTCCGTCGATATGTTGGTTGAAAAAGGTCACGTCATCGCGGCCGTCGCCCGCCGTAAAGAAGGGGCGTTGCAATATATTGAGCAATCAGGCCCTGCCTATGAACTGGCTAAAAAGTGCGCGCGGATTATGCAGGCCGATGGCCTGGTAAACGTACAAACACGCAACAACGATCGGGGTGAACCCGTCCTCCTTGAAATCAACATGCGGCCATCGGGAGGCATCGGTTATACCCGTCACAGCGGTGTAAACCTGCCCGCGCTTTTTGCCCTGCGTCAGCTTGGGCTAATCGAGGAACCGCAGGCCAAATTGCTTGCTATTGAAAGCTTTTCCCCCGCCGTTGTCCGTTCTATGACTGACGTCATTAGATACAACCCAATTCTCGATAACTTGTCAGCCAGCCAGGGGGCGTATAGCCATGACGATTAATGAACAACCTGTCTATCGCAAAGAACTGTCCGGTGGAACGCTCACGGTCACCCCAACTAACGGCACAACACTGCCATTAGATTCACTCTTCGATATCGCCGAGCGGCGTAATCCCAAGCGGGCTTTTCTCTTTGTCAGTAAGGTGCTAGGTCGACATATTCCTACTTCGCCTTCCATCATGCGCTCAGCCTACCGGCAACTCGCGCAGCAACTCCCTGCCGATTTGCCGCAGCCAGTGCTCTTTATCGGCATGGCGGAAACGGCCGTAGGGCTGGGCGCAGGCGTATTTGATGAAGCGGCGAAGCTTTTCGACGATGCAGTTTATCTGACCTCAACACGCCATCCCGTCGACGGCGAGCTGATGTGCGAATTTAAAGAAAATCACTCACACGCCACCGATCACCTGCTCTATTACCCGGCGGACCCCGCGCTTCGTGATCATGTCAGCAATGCCCGAACGCTGGTGCTTATCGATGATGAAGCCACGACGGGAAGGACATTTATCAACCTGCTGGAAGCGCTGCGAACGGAAGCGGGTCTGTCCGCCGTAGAACGCGTCGTCACCGTGACGTTAACGGACTGGAGCGGAAACGCCATCACAGAACAGTGCCCGCTGCCCGTCACACGGGTTTCTCTCGCACAGGGAGACTGGCGCTGGGAAGGGAAACCGGATGCCCCCGTCCCCGTGATGCCAAATGTGAACGTCACAGCATCAGGCCGCGTGGCCATCACCGGCAAGCAAAGCTGGGGACGTCTGGGCATGGCTACACCCGCAAGAGATTTGGGGATAACACTCACGGCGTCAGCCGGAGAAAAAGTCTTAGTGCTAGGTTCTGGAGAATTCGTCTGGGAACCTTTATTGCTGGCAGAGCGTCTGGAATGCCAAGGCGCAGAAGTCAGATTCAGCAGCACAACGCGCTCACCCATATCCACCGGTTTTGCCATTGAGTCTGCCATTGCCTTTACGGATAATTACGGGCTGGGCATCCCGAATTTTGTCTATAACGTTGCTCATCAGCAATTTGACCGCATTCTTTTGTGCATCGAAACTCCGCAGGAGAGCGTAGATCCCGCCCTGCTTGCTGCCTTAAGCGCTGTAGCGCCATCCGTTGAGGTAATCGTTTATGAATAAACCGGTGGTTTTCTCCGATCTCGATGACACGCTATTCCAGACCCGCAGGAAAATGGTGGATGAACTGGCGCTTGAGCCCTATCGGACGGGTGCTTTAGACCGAACCATGACAGCCCGCAGCTTTATGACCGAAGAACAATCCATACTGGTGGACTGGCTACTTGAACATGCAGATTTCATCCCGGTCACTGCCCGGGGTACGGAAGAGATTAGCCGCGTCACGATCCCATTTCGCTCATGGTCCATCGTGACTCACGGAGCCGTCATCCTGACGCCGGAAGGAAAACCTGACGAAGCCTGGAAAGCACAGATGCTGGACAGCCTGGCGGCCTATCGGGAACAACTGCTTACCATGCAGCGCGACATCACCGCGCTGATGGAAGCGCGCGGCATTCAGGGTTGGGCGCGTATCAATTATGAGTATGACAACACCCCGGTATATTTGGTGATGAAGCACACCGATAGCACCAAACTGGATGAACTTTATACCCTCGGCGATGAAATCGAAGCCGCCTTCCCGACAGAAGGTTTTTATATTCATAAAAACAGCAACAACATTGCCTGGCTACCCACACCGGTAGAAAAAGGACTCGCCACCCAGTATTTGCTAAACAAACTGCGTGCCCAACGCGGCGTTTTTCCTGTCATAGGTCTGGGAGACAGCCTGAGCGATCATCGTTTCATGAAGCTATGCCACTGGTTTGGTCTGCCTCGTCAGAGCCAGTTTGCCGAACAAATCAGCCGTCATGTTTTCGGAGAGAAATAAATGCAACCCTTTGCCCCTTTTTCCGGTTCTTATTTGTCTGACGACGTTCACTTTCTTCTCAAGCCAGTTGAAATAGAAATGACGCCCGTCGACCAGAAAGAGCAGCTTATTCAGTCCGGAGCCAAGCATTACTCCGAGATGCTAAGTCAGGAGCCTGAGCCGACTGGCTGGCATCTGGATTTATTTACCCGTGCGTTGGATCAGGGTGCTGATCGTCTGGCGAGAGAAGTCGTGATGCTGGCGAAAGCCCTGGCCGATCGCTTTGGCGATACGCCCATTGTGTTGGTCAGTCTGGTGCGGGCTGGCGTGCCTCTTGGCGTGATGTTGCATCAAACACTGCGAGACATGGGCAAGCAGTCTTACCACTATGGCGTCAGCATCATTCGGGATCGCGGTATTGACGAAACGGCCATGGACTGGATTGAACGCCGGCACGGTACAGAAGGTGTGGTATTTGTCGATGGCTGGACAGGAAAAGGGGCGATTACGGGCGAACTTCGGCGCTCGCTCGCATCACGAACCGGGTATCCGCAAGACCCTCGCCTTGTTGTATTGGCTGACCCCTGCGGTGTCTCCTGGCTCGCCGCCAGCGATGATGACTGGTTAATCCCCTTCGGTATTATGGGCGCCCCCGTTTCAGGGCTTATCTCCCGGTCTATCTGGTCATCAGAGGGGTTACACGGCTGCGTTCAATGCGAACACCTCCGTCGGTTTGAGTGCAGCCGTGAACTGGTCGACACGGTAGCCGATTGCCGCCGATCTCTCGATTTAAACACGATCCCCGCGAGCCAGTGGAACCCAGCCGAGTTTGTACCGCTGAAGTCGCAAAGTGAACAGGTCATCGGGTCGCTGGCTACCGAATACAATATTGACAGCATCAACCGGATCAAACCCGGCATCGCTGAGGCCACACGGGCGGTATTACGCCGGGTGCCGGAGCACGTTCTCGTCCGTTCGGTTAACGATCCTGACGTTGCCCTACTGGTGTATTTGGCCCGTGAAAAAAATATTACCATCACTGAGGNCGGTGATCGCATTGGGCAGTACCGTGCCGTCACCATCATTAAAAAGGTTCACTGATGACAAAGAGACTATCGCCTTACCGGCTGGGCGCCACGCTCTACATGCCNGCAACGCGTTCTGATATTGCCAACAGCGTGCTCAATAATGACATTGAAGGACTGCGTTCGATTGTTATTTGTCTGGAAGACGCGGTGAGTGAGGCTGAGGTGCCTGCTGCCATGGATAATCTCAAGCAGGTATTGGCGGCATTACGCTCCGCTAAGGCTGAGGGACAAGGCGCTGAATGGCCCTTGGTGTTTATTCGTCCCCGCCACGTCGAGATGGGCCGTTACCTGACGCGCTCTTTAGATTTGTCGCCGGTCGACGGACTTGTGTTGCCCAAGTTCACCCTTGCCTCCCTGCCTCACTGGTGGGACATCATGAAAGACACACACCTCTGCATGATGCCGACGCTAGAAACTGAAGACGTCTTCGACGTTATGCGGATGCACGAACTCGCCACGACGCTGGTGGCGCATCCGTGTCATGACCGGATCATTGCGCTGCGTATTGGCGGAAATGACCTGATGAACGTCATTTCGCTGCGCCGTCCGCGCAATCTCACGCTGTATGACGGCCCGATGGGGTACGTTATCAAGATGCTGGTGGCCGTTTTCGGCTCACGCGATTTTTCACTAACTTCGCCGGTCTGCGAACACATTGACGATCATAACGTGATGGAGCAAGAACTGGCTCTTGATATGGCCCACGGACTGGTCGGCAAAACCGCCATCCATCCGAACCAGATTGCCAAAATTGAGCGAGCGCTGATGGTGACGCCAGACGACCATGCAGATGCCCTGCGGATCCTTAACTCGAGTCAGGCTGTCTTCAAATCGCAAGGTGCTATGTGCGAACCGGCCACCCACCGTCGTTGGGCATCAAGGGTGCTCGAACAGGCTCAGATTTATGGCATTACATCGGAAAATACGCCGGAAGGTGTGCGACTGGTGACACTGACCCATCAACATTGAGGGGAGTGCCCTTGGGGTTAAGATTGCGCAAATCGATCGGTATCGTTCTGGGCTTGCGCGTAAATTTTAGTCATGTCACCCCATAGCTGAGCATGGGGTCACAGGACGTCTCCGTCAGCAAACGCTGTACCAAGGCGGGCCTGAGTTATCGTTCCGACCTGGATAAAGCCGCCCATTCGTCATCACAGAGCACGGATGAGAACACAATGGCACGACTTCGGGTACGCGACGCGTTATCCCTTAACGAGCCTATATTCACCCCTTTCCCCACTTTGGGTGGGGACTGACCATGAATGAACGAGCAAAAATTGATCCTACGTTATTATCAGCAACAGCGTATGACGTGGGCAGAACACCATGCCCTTGGGCGATTTGTGGCGGCCGAACTTCAATAACTTGACGATAATCGTTCCGATATACTCAGCAGGATTTAGTGCTGGCGGATACCGCTTCTATTTAACAGCGTGCTGAGCAAGCCTGATCTCCACCGGCAACAGGGGGCGCTTCACAGAGCAAAACCGCCCAATTGATTATTTTTCTGCCCGTCGATTTACCTAAAATAGAGGTTATTCCTGATAGGCTCTAGGTCGTTAAGGCAAAGGGATGAGAACTCACTGAGATGGCGTTCAACCCAAACGCTGTGTGAGACTTTTACGGTCTGTTCATGGTTGTCTGATGAACTGGCGCGGATCGTTCTGAGCACACGACTTTTTAAACATGTCATCGTGCCTGGCTTCACCCTGCGCCTCAGCGTGAAGACCGATGATTTAGAAATGAAGTAGAAGTAGATGTTGTCCTGGGTATCGACCCGCGGCAGCAGTCCGAGTTCAACTTCAGCAACACGGTTCAGATTGGTCCGATAGCAGCACCCGAACGATTTCACCTAGCGAGAAACATGACGATAACCTGTATTTTCTAGGATATTGAGCCATCACAACAACAGTAGGCAATCACCATTTATGCAACTTAGTACACGACAGGCACGCATTTATCGGTTAGTCATTTTGTTAAGCTCAGGCACGCCAGTACCGACCCAAAAGATCATGACTCAGCTTACCTGTTCCGAGCCCACTTTAACGCGTGCGCTAAGAGCGTTACGGGAAACATACTCTGCCGAGATTAGATACAGTAAAGCGACTCACTCGTATCAACTTGTTGAGCCTGGATTGCTGGATAAAAAAACGATTCGTCTCATGAATGAAGCACTGAACTCTCGTGCTGATATCAAAGCGGGCAAAACTGTCAGCAAAGTGTCACTGGATAAAGAAAAGAAAAAGGCGGTATCGCTATCTTTGCGCATGTCCGTGTTACGTAAAATAGATCAACTCGCCATGCTGGTGGGAACGACGCGAAGCGATATTGTCGAACTTCTGGTTGATCACTCTATTGCTGAGCTTTCTGCAAGGCTGTCCAAACGGGATACCTCTCACTAACACACATCTCTGAGCTTACCGGCTCTTGTAATTTGCATTTCCCGGCGGTCATTGTGGTGGTTTTGAGTGGACTGATCCTTCCCCTTTTAGGAATAGGGCCTGACCGGTTTACGACGGGTAGCCTCATACCTATGCCAACTTCTGCTTCTCGCACAAAGCCGACAGTCCTTGGGGTATGCTGATCACGGCGATGAGCAAGCCGTTGACATTAGGTAACCAGGTTAGCTGATGATCAATGACAGGCCTGATTAGAAGCCCGTCATTGACTGAGAGTGGATACTCATATGACGAAAACCTAACTGAATAGCTTACCTTTCAGCAGATTTAGACCCGCAGAGACCAGATCGCCATGGGCCGGCGTTTCGCCCTGCGGTGACAGACCATCGACGATTTTTGGCAAGTATTCGGCAATCAGCGCCGAGGCAGTATGCAAATCAACGCCCAGTTTCGCGCCAAGATCTTGCAACGCAGGCGAACCAAACACCGAAGTGATCTGTTCACTATTCACCGACATATTGCTCTGCTGACTGAGCCACGACTGGAAAATTTCACCTAAGCCGCCGTTACGAAATTTTTCCATAATGCCTTGGATACCGCCCTGCTGTTCAACCCAGGTCATGATCGCCTGTAGTTGTTCAGTCTTACCGGCCTGCCCGCCGAGCATGCCGCCAATTTGATCTAATAATCCCATGACAAACTCCCTACAATCATTGCTACAAATCTCTGATTTACGGCCTACTTCGTCGGAATAATCAGAACCTGACCCGGATAGATTTTGTCAGGATGCGTCAACATCGGTTTATTGGCTTCGAAAATACGCTGATAGTCATTGGCGGTACCATACATCGCTTTAGAGATCGCGCTCAGGGTGTCGCCGGATTTTACCGTGTAATAACGGCTCTCCGCCCCGCTTTGCGATACGGTGACACTATCGTTGACTTGGCTAACCCCGGTAACGTTCCCTACCGCCACCAGAATTTTTTCTTTATCTTCCTGTGAGCCAACGTCGCCCGTCACCGTTGCGGTACCATCGTCCGCGATGTCAATATTGACCTTTTCAGCACCAGGCAGATTAAGGCTATCAATATGTTTTTTTAGTTTCTCTGCCTGGTCTTCCTTGCTACCGCCGGATACGGCATCCCAGATTTTCTCGCCCGCTTCTTTCACAAAACTTAATAAACCCATCGATCCCTACCTCCATTACTGTTTCACAATGAAAATCACATAAGACCTAATAACCATATACCAATATACTCAAAAGCGCAGGGGATGCGCTTGGATACCTCTGTCATCACCGCAACAGTGAAAGATAAATATCAACGTCATCTGTTTCGTGCCACGACAAAAACACNAAGACGTTAACGTTCGAAGCGGACACAAAGTCGCCTCAAAACATTTGGGGCCGTTATCAACAGAAACGGACTAACTTGCCTTGGCCATCAGGGTCAATATGATGACATCACTCGCAGAAATGTTTATTAAACAAGGAGAGCCTTTCCATAGTCATCTTCATGACGAGATTTGTCGGCAGGGCGAAGAAATATGGGCTGAATGTCGCAAACCGTGATAGCGGGTAAACATCGTCCTGTGGATTTGATGTGAAGTCGGTGCTGCCAGGCACTTCGGGTTTGGGTTGCAGGGCAAATTTTATGATTCAAGAACGGCTACGCATCGACTCGAAAGGGGCGTATGACTTAATTTGCCGAATAAAGCATCAGCATCGTTTTTCTCTTAATGCCCTACCGGCGTTATAACGCTAAAAAAACGCGACATCATCCAAAAGGGCTTGTGTGTGATCCCTGGCGCTCTATCTCCTATTCCGCTCCCTCCGCGCATACGCTCACAGCCCGTAGGTTGATGAGCGAACAAACCGTTTGGTTGATCTCTGTTGAAAAGAGAGACCATAATGAGACCACAGGGAGGCCCAGCGCTTCCCTGTGGTTTTTTACCCCCTTTTCAACGCATTCTTTCTGATGATAAAAAAGTGCCGCTCTCGTTATCACGACGACGGTATGGAGATGTTCGTAGCGATGAAACCTTCGTCAACTGCACAGACTTCCATCCCCTCTCAGGAAGAGGGTCTACCCGGTTCGCGGCGGGTGTGGGCTGTCCTGTCCGTCTCACTGGCTGTCGTGCTAAGCGTACTGGACGGCACGCTGGCGAATGTCGCNCTCCCCACCATCGCGCATTCTTTGAATGCCAGCGCGCAAACCTCGGTATGGGTGGTCAACGGCTATCAGCTGGCTATCATCGCCACGCTGCTGCCGATGGCCGCACTGGGCGAATTCATCAGCTACCGTAAAGTTTTCAGCGCGGGCGTGGTGGTTTTTACGCTGTCATCATTGGGATGCGCAATGGCCGACTCCATGTCGGGCCTGATCGCCGCGCGCGTCATCCAGGGCGTGGGCGCGGCAGCCGTCATGTGCTGTACGTCGGCGCTGTTGCGCCATACCTATCCGGCGAAAACGTTCGGCCGGGGACTCGCGCGCAATGCGTTTGTCGTGACCGCCTCCTCTGCCGCCGGGCCTTCCATCTGCGCCGCAGTGCTCTCCGTCGCCCCCTGGGAGTGGTTATTCGTGATCAACTTTCCCATCGGGATTTTGGCGCTAGTCTGCGCCCGTGCGCTGCCCATGACGCCGCGTCAGCCGCGCAAATTCGACCTCCAGGCCATCGTGCTCAATGCGTTGGGCATGAGCCTCGGCGTGATCGGTCTCAACCAGCTCAACGAATCCCCCGCGCTGGCCTTGACGCTGATTCTGTCTGCGGCGCTATGCCTGTGGCGGTTGGTGAAGCGCTGCCTCGGCGACGAGTCGCCCTTGCTGCCGCTCGATCTGTTCAAGATCCCGCGCTTTCGCTGGGCGATCGCCGCGTCATTTTGCATGTTTGCGGCACAAATGTGCGCATTTGTCGCCCTGCCTTTTTACATGCAGCATTCGCTCGGCCGGACTATCGTGCAAACCGGTCTGCTGATGACAGCATGGCCCGTCGGATCGNCTTTGGCGAATCTCGGCCTGTCCTCGTTCGTCGATAGGGTTCAGGCAGGTAGCCTGTGCGCCACTGGTGCCGGTCTACAGATTATCGGGCTGATACTGATTGTGGCGTTGCCGCACGGCACTAGGGATCTCTGGCTGCTCTGCGGGCTGTTTTTAGCCGGCGTCGGGTTCGGTTTTTTCCAGTCGCCTAACAGCCGCGACATGCTGTCTGCGCCACCGCGCAGCCGCAGCGGAGCCGCGGGCGGGATGCAGGCGGCCGCCCGCGTAAATGGACAAGCTTGGGGTGCCGCGTTGGCCGGGTTGTGTTTCTCTCTGTCCGCCAGCGAAGGCGATGATCTTGCCCTGTCGGCATCGATCGGCTTCAGCCTGATTGCACTACTACTGAATCTGCGGCGGCGTCGGTTGTTTCAGNCCGCTCCGCTGGCGGATTAAAGAANCCGCGTAGGCCCCCGGCGAACGACCGACGAATGTCGAGAGATCGCCGCGAAGTCACGTGAATGGCCAGGTTGTCAGGAAAAAAGTCGGGAAAGGGATTTCTCCGCCCGCATCGCGGGCGTGATGCGGGCGGAGTTGCGCGAGTCTAGCCCGGCGTTTACTTCACCAGCACGCTTTGGACCGCAGCCGCCAGTTCGTTGATTTCGAACTTCGCTACATAAGCATCGGCGCCGACTTTACGCACGTGATCTTCGTTGGCGCTGCCAGACAGCGATGAGTGAATAATCACCGGAATGTGTTTCAGGTAGGGATCGCCCTTGATATGGCGTGTCAGCGTAAAGCCATCCATTTCTGGCATTTCCAGGTCGGTCAGCACAAACGCGATCTTATCGGAGATAGGCACATTTTCCGCCTGCGCCTGTTTCGCCAACTGTTGGATCTTGTTCCACGCCTCCTGACCGGTAACATGCATCTGGCCGGGGACCTGCATCAGTTCCAGGCCTTGTTCAAGCAACGAACGCGCGACCTTGGAGTCTTCGGCAACAATCGCGACCGAGCCAGGCTTGATAGGAAACGCTTTGTTTTCCATATCGTTGATATGGATATCGCGATCGACCGGGATCATGTCGTGCAGGATCTGCTCCACGTCCAGCACCAGGGCCAGGTTGTTACTTTCTTTGTCAGTGTCCAGCCGTGCGATGCTGGTGATATAACTGCTGCTGACGCCCGCCTCAGCGGTCAGCACCTGGCTCCAGTCAAGACGAACAATATCGTCGACGGATTCAACGGCAAACGCCTGCGTACTACGCGCATATTCCGTCACCAGCAAAATATTCAACCCTGTTTGCGGCTTGCATCCTGCCNCCGCAGGAAGATCGATCACGGGGATGACCTGTCCGCGAATATTCACCATACCCATCATGGGCGGCTTCATACCCACGGCCTTGGTCAAAGACGGCATGGGGACAATTTCACGCAGCTTGAAGACGTTAATGCCGAACAACTCGGATTGCCCCCCCTGTTGCTCGGAGCCTCCCAATCTGAACAACAAGAGTTCCAGCTTGTTGGCGGATGTGAGGTTAGTCCTCTCATCGATATCTTTCTGAAAATTATCCATGCAGTCCTCAATAATACGAATACTTAATTAATGTCCGGCCAGAGCCGCGTGCATTTAGTCATTTTATTCAAGTTACTCTTGCCTGTTATCGGCTGTAGAAATGAAAACTATATGCTAACAATAGCCGTCTTTTCTTATCCATCTGACAATAACTATTATTGAGGAAAAAATGCGCGACAACGAGATCCCGTCAACGTTAAATGACACCGCAATCGATTATCCCCATCGAGATAGCCCGAAGACACGTGACCGGTTGTTGCTTTGAAAATCACCGCCCCTCTTTCATTACTTATAAAAATCAATTAGGTATCGCAACACACCCTCACAGTATCTCTCCTGCGGTCACGTGGACGGCCGGTTCAATTAATGAACCATTATGGCTAGCCGATTGAAATCAGGGGCATCCGCCAGAAAAAAATCAAAAGACTGTTAGAATTGTTGAAGGAAGATGGTACTGCCCCTCCGGCTATGCAGGGACAAAATAATATTACACGGAATAATTTGTTAATAAGGATCCAGTTACCTCTTTTTACCTTTTTCAGTCTGGAGGTTTCTTATGTATTCATTCGTTGCACGGCAACCCATTTTAGACCAACACTTACAGCCAGTAGCTTATGAGCTTCTATTTCGCCAGGGTATTACGAATAAGTTTCCTGACGTTAGTCCGGAATATGCCACCGCTCAGCTAATATCAGAACAATTTCTCACCACCCCGTTGAATAAACTCACCGGCGACCACCTCAGCTATATTAATTTCCCCTATCAGCTCCTTGTCGAAGGACATGCGGAAATTTTACCGGCGGATAAAGTCGTGATCGAAATTCTTGAAAGTTCCACGCCGGACGAAGAACTGTTTTCTGCCGTTAAGAGGTTAAAGAGAAAGGGCTTCACGCTCGCGCTGGATGACTTCAGCATGGACCCCATTTGGGATCGTTTTTTGCCTTATGTGGATATCATCAAGTTTGACCTGCAACAGTCGACCTTTGAAGAGATTGGACGTTACATCAGCACGCTAAGACACAAACACCTCCGCTACCTGGCTGAAAAGGTCGAGACCAACGAGCAATTCTTGCGCGTCAAAGCCATGGGATTTACGCTGTTTCAGGGCTATTTCTTCAGCCATCCGCAGATGTTCAAAGCTAAACGGCTCTCCAACGATCATAAAAACGCCATTCAACTGCTCAAGGAAGCGAATGAACAGGAGCTGAACTACGACCGAATTGAACGGCTGATCAATAGCGACTTATCTCTCGCCTACAAGCTGATGCGGTATTTCAACAACTTCCGCTACAAGGCCAACCTGTCCGTCATCACGACATCCATGTCGTTTCGCAGCATCGCCATATTTCTGGGACAACGGGAATTGCGGCGATTCATTTCACTGATCAGCATCACGATGGGGAGTAAGGACAAATCCTGCGAGCTGTATCGTATGAGTCTAATCCGCGGGAAATTTTGTGAATTGCTATCGATCAGCCTGCATGGCCGCGAAGATCCCTTCGAGGCCTTTTTATGCGGTCTCTTTTCCATGCTGGACGCCATTCTGGACTCTCCGATGAGCCTTTTACTGGAGCAAATCCCGGTCTCGTCGCATATCAAATGCGCGCTGATGGAAAACACCGGGGAGTTGGCGAGTTATCTCAGCGTCATCTCGTATTATGAAAAGCAAAATTGGGAACAGCTGAACACCTACATGGAAATGATGGAGGNCAATGAAGACCAGATGCTGAAACTCATCACCGAAGCGACCCTCTGGGCTGACGAACTGTTGGATTTGTAATTACTCTTCGCGTTGCCTGTCCTGCCGATAGCACCTCCTTCATCCCATCCAGATCCCCCCTTTCCTCGGGCTTTCAGCGAGCGCGATACCGCACGCCCTGTTTAGGGGCGAAGGTTCTGTACGTCAGAGCTGCGACCCGCGGTGAAGCGTCATCAGCATCGCGACACGTCGTCACCGCATACGCTGAATCACCTGCAACAATTCGGCAATGGCATCCTCGCCGCCGTCGGTCAGCACCGCCTTACGGACGCAGCCGTTGGCATGGTCGGCCAGCATCTGGTTGGCGACGGCGCTCAACGCGGAGCGTACGGCGGTGATCTGATTGAGAATATCCACGCAATACCGGTCTTGCTCCACCATCTGCGTGATGCCGTTAACCTGCCCATTGATCCGCTTTAAGCGGTTTAACAAGGCTTTTTTGCGTGGCTGCACCACCTGCTTCGCGTCAGCCTCGCCCGCGCTGGCGTCAAGGCACGCGTCACACTTAGCCGGCAACATCGAAACCGAGCTCTTCAATGACGTTGCGGAACGCGCTGGGGTTGGCCGTCACTGTTTCAGCGTACTCCACGTCGACCAACCCCTTCTCCAGCGTCACGTTGACCTGAGTCACGCCGTCCAAAGCCTGCAACGCGTCCGTCACCTTGCTGGCGCATCCGCCGCAAACCATCCCCACAACCGTTAATGATGCATGAGACATCGTCACACTCCTCTGTTCTGAACGTTGGTTAACCCGTTATTACGCTTGCCCCGCGGCTTCCAGCGACGCAACCACAGTGAATTACTCAAGACGGAGACTGAACTTAGCGCCATCGCGCTACCAGCGATCACCGGACTCAGCAGACCGAAGGCGGCTAGCGGGATCCCCAGCACATTATAGAAAAAGGCGAAAAACAGGTTTTGCCTGACCTTATTGAGCGTCGCGCGCGACAGGCTGATGGCGTCGGGCAGCCCGCCGAGACGGCTTTGCATCAGCACCACATCTGCCGTGTCCAACGCGATATTCGACCCGGCGCCGACGGCGAATCCCACGTCGGCGATCGCCAGCGCGGGCGCATCGTTGATGCCGTCGCCGACCATCCCCACGCAGTGCCCCTCCGCCCGCAGGCGGGCGATCTGCTCCGCTTTCTGCTCCGGCAGCACTTCGGCGAAAAACGCGTGGATCCCGGCCCGCTCGGCCACCCGCGCCGCCGCCCGCGCGTTATCGCCCGTCAGCATGACGACGCGGATCCCTTGCCGATGCAGCGTCTTCACGGTCTCCACGGCATCCGCACGCAGCCGATCGTCGAAACAGACATAGCCGAGCAGTAGACCGTCGCGAGCCAGCCCTACCACCGTCAGCCCCTCTTGCTCTTGCACCGCGGGGATCGCGGTATCAAACACCACGCCGCGCGACGTCAGGAACCTGGGTGAGCCGAGAATCAATGTGCTGTCGCCCATCTGCGCGCGGATGCCGCGCCCCACGATAGCGCTAAAGCCGTGAACCTCTGCCGCGCTCGCCCCAACCTGCTGCGCATATTTCACCAGCGCCTGACCCAGCGGATGTTCGGAATGCTGCTCCAGCCCCATCGCCAGACTGAGCAATTCGTCCTCCGAGACGCCGTCAGCGGGAAGCACCTTGACCACGGAAGGTCGCCCTTCGGTCAGCGTCCCGGTCTTATCCATCACCAGCACCTGTAACCGCCGGGCGTTTTCCAACGCGCTTGCATTGCGAAACAGGATCCCGGCGCGCGCGCCCTGACCGGTCCCGACCATAATCGCGGTCGGCGTCGCCAGCCCCAGCGCGCAGGGACAGGCTATCACCAGCACGGCGACGGCGTTGACCAGACCGGCGTCCCACAGCCCTGTCACCAGCCAATTGGCGGCAAATGTCAGCACGGCGATGACGATGACGACGGGAACGAAGATGGCGGAAACCCGGTCGGTGAGCCGCTGCACGCTAGCTTTGGAGCCTTGCGCCTCTTCCACCAGACGGACGATACGCGACAGCGCGGTATCGCTGCCGACGCCGGTCGCCCGCACACGTAGCGCGCCGCTATGATTCTGCGTGGCCGCATAAACCTGCGCCTCCGCCTGCTTCACCACGGGCTGACTCTCCCCCGTCAGCATCGCCTCATTGACTTCGGACAGTCCGTCGATCACCACGCCGTCAACGGGCACACTCTCCCCCGGCCTGACCAGAAACACCTCGCCACAACGCAGCGAGGCGACGTCTCGGTCCTGCCATTCGCCGTCCACGTCGACGTGCGCTAGCTGCGGCTGCAAACGCAAAAGGCTCTCAATGGCGTCGCCGGTTTTGGCCTTGGCCCTGCCTTCCAGCAGTTTTCCCAGCAGGACCAGCGTAATAATGGCGGCGCTGGCCTCGAAGTAGAGGTCGCCGTGCTCCGACATCAACAATGTCACCAGNCTCGATAGGTAAGCAACGCTGGTGCCCAGCGTCACCAGCACATCCATGTTGGCCGTTCCGCTGCGCAGCGCGCTCCAGGCCCGTCGATAAAAGTGACGACCGCACCAGAACTGCACCGGCGTCGCCAACAGCCACTGACACCAACCCGGCAGCCAGTGCGTCTGTCCGAAAAACATGGCGGCCATTTCCAACAGCAGCGGAAACGACAGCACGGCCGCCGCCACGCACGCATTGCGATCTTTTTTCCATGCCTGCGCGCGCCGCTGACGTTCGGCCTCCCGATCGCCGACCGTCACCTGACGGGCCGTAAATCCGGCGCGTTCAATGCGCGCAATGAGGAATTCCGGCGTGGCGCTGCCGGGGGTGACGCTGACCTGCGCCCGTCCGGCGGCGAAATTGACTGTCGCCGTCACCCCATCCACCTTGTTCAGTACCTTTTCAATGCGCGCTGCACAGGCGACGCAGCTCATGCCGTCCACGGCCAGCGAAACCCGCTGGTCCGCCACGTCGAACCCGGCCTTGCGGATAGCGGCAATCACATCGGTGGACGAACTGCGCGCGTCATCAAGGCTGACCACCGCTTTCTCGCTGGCGAAGTTCACGTTGGCGGAGACGCCATCCAGGCGATTAAGGACGCGTTCAATGCGGCTGGCGCACGCGGCGCAGGACATACCGGTGACGGTAAGATGCAGAGGCTGGGATTGGCTCATGTTGGGTCTGTCCTGATCTGTTTGCAGACAAGGGTGTCATCGCGCCGACGGCCGGCAAGCCGCGGAAACTACCGCGAAACCGCAGGGTCGCTGTTGACGCTCAATGGTTGAAACCTGCTTATCAACATACGCCCTGAAGCCGGTTAATCATACCCCATAGGGGTATTTTATTCGACGGTCCGCACCTTCTCGCAGACTGGACCCAGTGAAAGACATTACCGGCAAGGTATTTCCCCGATCAAAAACACCTATTTATTCCCTTACCTCAGCGATAAATTCCACACTGAAAAACGGCCACGCTACAATCAGCTTCAAATATAAGTTTTCGTGATGATCAGCTTTCAACGGGAATATATCGTAGTTAATTCACAGCGATGGCACCGTGCATCCACCTTAAAATCACCGTCAATGCGCGGCTGACGACAAGGGATTTAAAATGACCGTTAATCGGCATATTCACTGGCGCAAGAATAAGGCGATGAGCGGACATATAACCGGGATAAAAATAAAACAATATTCCCTCATCACATGATCACGACAGACCTATTTTGACGACAAAAAAGGAAAAACGACATGCAATTTTCCGCCATCCTATTCGTGGCTGACAACCGTAAAATAATAACAGCGAAAGTTTAATTCCTGCTCATTTCATCGCCGTCGCACCTTCACACTCATAATGACAAAAAACCATTCATTTACAGATAAATAAACCACATTGGACTTTATTTTAAATCAGCCTGGCGACGTAAATTTCTCCTCCGCCGTTTTTGTATCTCAAGACAGCGCTATTTATCGACGTCAAGCGGCGGTTTCTGATTCATTATTTTTTTGATATCAATGGATGCTGCGGGAATAACCACAGCCGGCGCATCACTGACCCAACCCGCTATTTTTCACCCGTTCGATGACCTGCCAAAATCGCATCTAAGGCAAAAAAACAGATGACGACAACAACGCCTTACCCCTGTGCAATCCCCCGCAGGAAATAGCCCTTTTGACCGAGCCAATTTCACGATATTGCCTGCTGATTTTCCTCGGTAAGATTTCTCTTCTGACGTCGTCGATTAGAAAAATGGGCCTTTTTGCAGTATCCTGAGCCGCGTTTTGCCATTATTGGATAGAGAAAACAGAAAATATAAAACATCAGTAAGATGACGGGACACGGACTTATTTCACTCCTCGACGAGTGGTCTATACGCATATGAAACCAACACCATGGAGAGAAATAAATGAAAAAAGAGCATTCGGACTTACAGAAATGGCTCGGGCAGGCTCAGTTCAGCCGCCGGTCGTTTCTCAATACTGCCGCACTCCTTGGAGCGAGTAGTGTACTTTCTTCATTTCCTTTGAGTAGTTCTGCCGCACAAGCCGTGCCCAAGCGGGGCGGCACGCTCAAACTGGGTATGTCCGGCGGTAATACCAGCGATACGCTCGATCCCACGCTGTTCAGCGACTGGGTGCCGCTCAATCAGGCCTACATGCTGATGAACGGCCTGGTCGAAATCGACGAGAACAATCAGGCGACGCCGGAGCTGCTGGAGAGCTGGCAGGTCGAGCCGGGCGCCAAAGCGTGGCGCTTCAAAGTGCGTCAGGGCGTGACTTTCCATAACGGCAAAACGCTGGATGCGGATGACATCATCTACTCCATCAACCTGCATCGCGGTGAAAACTCGCGCAGCGCCATTCGCTCCCAGTTGGCCAGCATCACCCAACTCTCCCGCACCGCTCCTGACGAAATCGCCATCACGCTCGATAGCGGCAACGCGGATCTGCCTTACCTGCTGGCGGACTATCACCTGCTGGTCGTGCCGAACGGCTTCACCGACTGGTCGCACCCCATCGGCACCGGCGGATTCACGTTCGACTACTACCAGCCGGGCGTGCGCTCCCGCTTCAAGCGCAACCCCAATTACTGGAAGCCGGACCGTGCGTTCGTCGACGCCGTGGAAGTGCTGGTCATCAACGATCCGACGGCCCGCACCAATGCGCTGATCTCCGGTCAGGTACACGCCATCAACCGCGTTGATTTCAAAACCGTCGACTTTCTCAAGCGCAGCCCGATGCTGAATATTGTGCGATCTTCCGGCGGCCAGCACTTCACGTTCCTGATGGACTGCCGCGCCACGCCGTTTAACAACAACGACGTGCGCCTCGCGATCAAGTACGGCATTGACCGTGAAAAAATTCTGGCTACCGTGCTGCGCGGCTACGGCAGCCTCGGCAACGACCACCCGATTCCGAAAACCGACCGCTTCTTCAACCACGAGCTGCCGCAGCGCGCATGGGACCCAGATAAGGCCAAATTCCATCTGAAGAGGGCCGGCCTCACCGCGCTGCCGCTGGAACTCTCCTCTTCCGACGCCGCTTTCGCCGGGGCGCTGGACGCGGCGGCGCTGTTCCAGGGGCAGGCCAGTCAGTCGGGTATTCAGGTCACCATCAAACGCCAGCCGGCCGACAGCTACTGGGAAAACGTGTGGATGAAAGCCCCGTTCAGCATGGGCTACTGGGGTGGGCGTCCGACCGCCGATCAGATGTTCTCCACCGCCTGGCAGTCCACCGCCAAGTGGAATGACTCGCACTGGAAAAATGACAAATTCGATGCGCTGCTGTTGCAGGCCCGTTCCATGCTGGACGAGAAAGCGCGCGCCGACATCTACGGCGAACTGCAAAGCATCGCACGCGATGACGGCGGCGCGATGATTCCGCTGTTCGGCGACTATCTCGATGCGACCAGCAAAAAACTGGGCGGCGTCACCCCCCATCCGTTGTTCAACTTTATGGGAGGACGTCTGGCTGAGCGCGTCTGGCTGGAGTCGTAATGAAAAAGCATATCCTTCATCGACTGCTGCTGGGGCTATTGACGCTCTGGCTGGTTTCCATGCTGATCTTTCTCGGCACCGAGCTGCTGCCCGGCGATATCGCCAGCGCGCTGCTTGGTCAGAACGGCACCCCGGAAACCATCGCCGCGCTGCGCACCCAACTGGGGCTGGACCAGCCCGCCATCGGCCGTTATCTGCACTGGCTGAGCGGCATACTGCATGGCGATCTCGGCACCTCGCTGGCTAACGGACGTCCTATCAGCGAAGAATTGCTGCCAAGACTGGAGAACACCCTGTTCCTGGCCGCCTATGCCGCGCTGATCGCCATTCCGCTGGCGGTGGCGCTCGGTATCGCCTGCGCTATCTGGCGCGGTTCGCTGTTCGATCGCCTCGCCAACTCGTTGACGCTGTTGAGCATCTCCGTGCCGGAGTTTTTCGTCGGCTACCTGCTGGTGATCTTCTTCGCCATTCACTTCGCCTGGTTCCCCAGTCTGGCGATGGTCAGCCCGGACGACACGCTGACGCAGCGTCTGTATAACGCGACGCTGCCGATGCTCACGTTGGTGCTGGTGGTGCTCGCGCATATGCTGCGCATGACGCGCGCCTCCGTGGGTGCGGTCATGTCCGCCAGCTATATCGAAACCGCCCTGCTGAAGGGCGTGCCGCGCTGGCGCATCGTGATGGGCCATGCCCTGCCCAACGCGCTGGCGCCCATCATCAACGTGGTGGCCTTTAACCTCGCGTATCTGGTCGTCGGCGTGATCCTGGTCGAAGTCGTCTTCGTCTATCCGGGAATCGGACAGCTGATGGTCGATGCGGTCAGTAAACGCGACCTGCCGGTGGTGCAGGCGTGCGGACTGCTGTTCGGCGGCACGTATATTCTGCTGAATACCGTCGCCGACCTGCTGGCTATCTGGTGTAACCCCCGTCTGCGACATACGAGGTAAGCAAGGCATGAACATCACTAAAATGCGCGGAGTGCCGCTCTCCGCGTGGATCGGGCTGTTAATTATCGCCGCCAATCTGATCGGCGCGCTGTTCGCGCCCTGGCTGGCTCCGCACAGCGAAACGGCGCAGGTCGGCGATATCTGGATGTCGCCGTCGGCTGACGCCCTGCTCGGCACCGACAGTCTGGGGCGCGATATGCTGTCCCGTATTCTGTTCGGCGCCCGCACCACCATCGCCATCGCGCTGGTGATCACCTTCAGCTCCTTCGTCATCGGGATCATCACCGGTTTTAGCGCGGCGATTTATGGCCGCTGGGTCGACGTCGTGCTGACGCGCATCGTCGATACGCTGATGTCGATTCCGGTCCTGATTCTGGCGCTGATCGTCCTCTCCGTGCTGGGAACGTCGATTCCGGTGCTGGTCGGCACTATCGCGCTGCTGGACGCCACCCGCGTCTTCCGGCTCGCGCGTCTGGTCGCGCAGGACATCGTGTGTCAGGAGTATGTGGAACTGGCCCGACTGCGCGGCGAAGGCCTGCGCTGGATTTTGACGCGGGAAATTTTGCCCAACGCCATTCCGCCGCTGCTGGCCGAATTCGGCATGCGCTTCTGCTTTACCTTCCTGTTCATCGCCGGTCTCAGCTTCCTCGGCCTTGGCATCCAACCGCCGTACGCCGACTGGGGAAGCATGGTGCGCGACAACGCGCAGGCCATTAACTTCGGCCTGCTGGCGCCGCTCTACCCGGCGGCGGCCATCGCGCTGCTGACCATCGGCGTCAATTTGGTCGTGGACTGGCTGCTGCTGCGCAATAACCTGTCACTGGGGGATGAAGCATGAATCAACCTGTACTCGACATTCGCAACCTGCGTATTGAAACCGAGGAAGAGGGACGCGCGCTGGTGCAGGACATTTCGCTCACCCTGCAACGGGGCGAAGTGCTTGGCCTGATCGGCGAGTCCGGCGCGGGCAAGTCCACCATCGGGCTGGCCGCAATGGGCTATACCCGTCCGGGCTGCCGCATCGGCGCAGGCGAAGTCCGCATCGACGACCAAGACATCGTACCGCTCTCCAACGCGCAGAAGCAGGCGATCCGCGGCCGACGCGTCGCCTACGTGGCGCAGAGCGCCGCCGCCGCGTTCAACCCGGCGCTGACCATCGGCAAACAGGTCTGCGAAGGCCCGTTGCGCCACGGTCTGATGAGCCGCAGCGAGGCGAACGCGTGGGCTACAACGCTGTTTACCGCGCTGGATCTGCCCGACCCGGAAAACATCGGCAAACGCTATCCGCATCAGCTTTCCGGCGGACAGCTGCAACGCGCGATGGCGGCGATGGCGATGTCCTGCAAACCTGACCTGCTGATCATGGACGAACCCACTACCGCACTGGACGTCACCACGCAGATCGAAGTGCTGGTGATGCTGCGTAAGCTGGTGCGGGAGTTCAACACCGCCGCGCTGTACATCACGCACGATCTGGCCGTCGTGTCTCAGATTGCCGACCGCATTCTGGTGCTGCGTCAGGGACGCGCCGTCGAATGCGGCGCCACCGACATCATTTTGCAGACACCGCAGGAAACCTATACGCAGCAGCTGGTTTCCGAGCGGACGCACGCGCTGACGCCGGGCGAAGACACGCCGTCCGACGCCTCGGCGCTATTGACGCTGGATCGCCTGAGCACCGGCTACAGTGGCAAACGGGTGGTGCACGAGGTGTCGCTGACGCTGCCCAAAGGGCAAACGCTGGCCGTCATCGGCGAATCCGGCAGCGGTAAGAGCACGCTGGCGCGGGCGCTGTGCGGTTTGTTGAACGATACCGAAGGCGACGCGATCTTTGACGGCGTCAAACTGTCGCACCGCTATCAGCAACGCGACAAAGAGACGCTGCGCCGCATTCAGATGATCTACCAGTTGCCGGACGTCGCGCTGAATCCGCGGCAGACGATTCGGGAAGCGATCGGCCGCCCTGTCGCCTTTTATTTCGGTTACAACCGCCAGCAGGTGCGCGCCCGCGTCGAGGAACTGCTCCAACTGACCGAGTTGCCGACCTCGCTGGCCGACCGCTACCCCGGCGAGCTTTCCGGCGGGCAGAAGCAGCGCGTCTGCATCGCGCGGGCGCTGGCCGCCAATCCGGACCTGATCATCTGCGACGAAGCGACGTCCGCGCTTGACCCGCTGGTCGCCGAAGGCGTGCTGAATCTGCTCAAGCGGCTGCAAGAACAGTTGGGACTTTCCTACCTGTTCATCACGCACGATCTCGGCACGGTCAAACGCGTCGCTCAGCAGGTCGCGGTCATGTATCAGGGCAATATCGTCGCGCAAGGCCCGACGGGGAAAGTCTTTAGCGCCCCGATGCACCCTTACACCGAAAAACTGCTGACCTCCGTCCCTGAAATGCGCAGCTCCTGGCTCGACGAAGTTCTGGAGACTCGCAGCAATGAAATTTCGACAGGAATATGATGAAAGAANCCGTAACCCACTTTCCCCACAACGTCGTTGTGACCGAACATTTCTGGATCACGCTGGCCGNCGGTACCCGTCTGGCGGCGCGGATGTGGCTGCCCGAGCAGGCGCATCAAACGCCGGTTCCGGCCATTCTGGAATACATCCCTTACCGCAAACGCGACGGCACCCGTACGCGCGATGAACCGATGCACGGCTGGTTTGCGGGCCACGGCTACGCCGTCCTGCGCGTGGACATGCGCGGCAGCGGCGAATCCGACGGGCTGATGGCCGATGAGTATCTGCCGCAGGAGCAGGAAGATGCGCTGGAAGTCATCGATTGGATCAGCCGTCAACCGTGGTGCAGCGGCGCGGTCGGCATGATGGGCAAATCCTGGGGCGGCTTTAACTGCCTGCAACTGGCGGCGCGCCGTCCGCCGGCGCTGAAAGCCATCATCACCGTCTGCTCGACCGACGATCGCTACAATGACGACATCCACTACAAGGGCGGCTGCCTGCTAAACGACAACCTGTGGTGGGGCGGCATCATGATGGCCTACCAGAGCCGTCCTCAGGATCCGGCGCTGGTCGGCGAGAGCTGGTATCAGGACTGGATGCACCGGCTCGACAACATGCCGTTCTTCCCCGCCCAGTGGATGGACCATCCGCTGCGCGACGCCTACTGGCGCCACGGCTCCGTGGGCGAAAACTGGTCGGACATTCAGTGCCCGGTCATGGCGATCGGCGGCTGGGCTGATTCCTACACCAATGCCGTATTCCGCCTGATGGACAACCTGGCGGTCCCGCGCAAAGCCATCATCGGCCCGTGGGCGCACATTTATCCGCAGGACGGCACGCCGGAACCGGCCATCGGCTTCCTGCAAGAGGCCGNGCGCTGGTGGGACCATTGGCTGAAAGGCGAGGACAATGACGTGCTGGACGGCCCGCGTGTACAGGCCTGGATGAACGACAGCCAGCGCCCCAGCTCGCAGCGGCCCACAGCACCGGGCGAATGGATCGGCATTGACGGCGATACCGCCTCGGCCACCNCGCCGCGCACCTTTTGGCTACAGCGAGGCCAGCTGAACGACCAGCCAGATGAGCGCGCCGGCTGGCAGAATATCTGTTCGCCGCAGAGTCACGGCGTGATGGGCGGTGAATGGATGGGCGCAGGCGTGTTGGGCGAAAGCCCGAGCGACCAGCGCATCGACGATGGTCTGGCGACGTTTTATGAAAGCGAACCGCTGCCGGAGATGCTGACGATCTATGGCCTGCCGCAGTTCAGCGTCGCGCTGAAAAGCGATAAGCCCGCCGCCATGCTGTATGTGCGCCTGTCGGACGTCGCGGAAGACGGCGCGGTGACTCGCGTCTCTCACGGCTGGGTGAATCTCAGCCATTTGCAGGGGCAGGATCGAAATACCCCGCTGACGCCGGGAGAAACCGTGCAGGTCAATGTTCAGTTGGACGGTATCGCCTGGCGCTTCCCCGCCGGGCATCGTCTGCGCGTCTCGCTGGCGACCACCTACTGGCCGATGGTGTGGCCGATGGCCGAAGCAGCGACGCTGAGCGTCGATCTGGCGAGCGCGCAGCTGCGCCTGCCGGTCTGTGAATCCGTGCAGCCTATCTCCGGCCCCAACCCGCATCCCAGGACCGCGCCGGACGTCCCGCTGACCGTGCTGTCGCCGGGACGGGTCGATCGCCATGCGTCTTACGACATCGTCACCGATACCTGGACCTACGTCACCGAAGGCGTCGGCGGCGTGTTCGGCGAAGGGGTTTACCGCTTCGACGATATCGATACCACCGTCGACCACAGCCTGCGTCGTGAGCTGACCATCAATAGTCAGGACCCGCTGTCGGCCCGCTATCTACTGACGCAGTCGATGAAGATGGGGCGCGAAGGCTGGTGGACCGAGGCGGAGATCACGCTGGAGCTGCGCGGCGATCTCACCCACTTCATCGTGACGGCGGATATGCGCATCCAGCATAACGGTCAAGAGGTGTTTAACCGCCAGTGGGATCGCCGTATCCCGCGTTGATCAACGCCCGCAGCGGCGCGGAGTCACACGCCGTTTAACGCCGCGCACGTTGGCTCATGCTCAAACCGCCCGACTGTCGGGCGGTTTTTTATTGCGCTTATTTCAATGCGCCGGACAAGAACTGCCGCAAGCGGGGACTTTGGGGATGGTTGAACACCGCCTCCGGCGGCCCTTGCTCTTCAATCACGCCCTGATGCAGGAACACCACCTGCGAAGAGACATGACGGGCGAACTCCATTTCATGCGTCACCACAATCATGGTTTTACCCTCTTCCGCCAGCTGCTGCATGATTTTCAGCACTTCCCCGACCAGCTCCGGGTCCAGCGCCGAGGTCGGTTCGTCGAACAACAGCACCTCCGGCTCCATCGCCAGCGCGCGCGCAATCGAAACGCGCTGCTGCTGCCCGCCAGACAGGCTGGAGGGGTATTTCCCGCGCGCCCGTTCATCGATGCCGACTTTGTTTAGATAGCGAATCGCCCGTTCGCGTGCGTCAACGCGGCTGATGCCCAGCACCTGAATCGGCGCCTCCATTACGTTTTCGAGCACCGTCATGTGGCTCCACAGGTTGAAGTGCTGAAACACCATCGTCAGCCGCGTACGCAGCAGCTGTAGCTGTTTTTTGTCGAACACTTTCAGCTGGCCGTCTTTGTCCCGCACCAGCCGGATCGCCTTCTCGTTAACCCACAGCGTGCCTTCCGTGGGCTTTTCGAGAAAATTGATGCAGCGCAGCAGCGTACTTTTACCCGAACCGGAGGAGCCGATGATGGAAATCACGTCGCCGGCGCTGGCGGACAACGAGACGCCTTTCAGCACCTCATGTTCGCCGTAATACTTGTGAAGTTCGGTCACGACGAGTTTTTTCTTCTGAGACATACACATTCTCCTGCTATCCAGCGCGGATGATTAGGGTTTCAGATGGATCAGCCAGCGTTTTTCCGCTGTGCGGAACAGGCGAATCAGGCCGTAGGAAACGACCAGGTAGAGCACGGCGGCAAGGCCGAAAGCATAGAAAGGCTGATAGGTGGCGGCGTTGATATCACGCGCCACTTTCAGCAGATCCGGCACCGTGGCGGTAAACGCCAGCGCGGTGGAGTGCAGCATCAGAATCACTTCGTTGCCGTAGGCCGGCAGCGCGATACGCAGCGCCGACGGCAGGATGATGCAGCGATACATTTTGGCGCGCGAAAAGCCATAGGCCTTTGCCGCCTCCACCTCGCCGTGCGGCACCGCGCGGATCCCGCCGGCGAAAATTTCCGAACTGTACGCACAGGTATTCAGCACCAGCGCCAAAATCGTGCAGTTCATCCCACTGCGGAAAAAAGCGTTGAGCACCTCGGTGCCGCGTACCGCTTCCAGACTGTACATGCCGGTGTAGATCACCAACAGCTGCACATAGAGCGGCGTGCCGCGAAAGATATAGCTGTAGAGCCAGGCGGGAAAACTCAGCCAGCGCGACGAGGAAACCCGGGCCATCGCCAGCGGCAGCGCCAGTAATCCGCCCAATAGCACGGAGACAATCAGCAGCCACAGCGTGATCGCCAGACCGGTGATGCGATAGCCGTCAGACCACAGCAGCGGTTGCCAATACTGTTGCAGGATCTCGATCATAGTTCGGCCCTCTTCACGCCCAGAGAGTAGCGTCGCTCCAGCCATAGCAAGACGCCGTTGGAGACGGTGGTCAGCAGCAGATAGATCGCCCCCGCCATCAGGGTATAGAAGAATGGCTGCCAGGTGCCTTTACCGGCCAGCTGGGTCGCTTTGACCACATCGTGCAGCCCCAGAATGGACACCAGCGCCGTCGCTTTCAGAATGATCATCCAGTTGTTGCCAATGCTGGGCAGGGCGAAACGCATCATGGCGGGGAACAGCACCCGACGGAACACCTGCATTCCGCTGAAGCCATAGGCCTGCGCCGCCTCAATCTGCCCGCGCGGAACGGCCATAAAAGCGCCGCGAAACGTCTCGGTGAAATACGCGCCGTAGATAAAGGCCAGCGTGATCACGCCCGCCGAAAGCGGGNCGATGTCGATCTGACTCATCCCCAGAGACTCCGTCACCTGGTTGAGCGTGATTTGCAGCCCGTAGAAAATCAGCAGCATCAGCACCAAATCCGGCACGCCGCGAATCAGCGTAGTGTAGGCGTTGAGCGCCGCAGCGAGCGGACGGATGCGCGAGAGCTTGCCGCTCGCGCCAAGGAGGCCGATGATCACGGCCAACAGCACCGAACTCAGCGCCAGCTCTATCGTCACCAGCGTGCCTTCGAAGATCAATTTATTGTATCCCTGCAACATTCGTCGTCCTCTCTCTGTTATTGGATGTCTGGCTGTTGCCGCACACAAGGCGCTTGAACGACAGGGATCTATCGACCCTCAACGATCTCCCCGCCGTCGATTCAAGCGGCGCGCAGCACAGCGTAAGGACGGACTGTGGTCAGGACGGAGCCGTCAGGCTGTCCCACTCGCGTTCGGTCAGGACCAGTCCCGCCCGCAGGCCCAGCGCCACGTTCGGATTAGGAAACAAAATCCATTCGTGATGATGTTTGACCCGATCGCTGTCACCCGCCTGCTCACATAGCAGCGTGCCGTGATCACAACGGGTGAAATTCGGCGTGTCGTCCGCCAGAAACAGCTGAAAGTCATCGCTGCGCTTAATCAGCGAACGATCCACGCCGAACACGCGCAGCGGCGCACCTTCGCGTGACGGAACGTCCGCTGCGCTCACCAGTGCGCGCAGCACGCAATCGATCGCCGAAAACCGCCCAAGATCGTTCTGGCCGAACGGCCGCGCTTTCCCCAGCTCCAGCGTGCAGCTCTCCGCCTGAAAATGTTCGCTGCTGAAGTGGCTGAAGGTGCCGCCCGGCTCGCTGTGCACCACCAGCGCGTCCAGCTCCGCCCCCGCCAGCGCCGCCAGCAGCGCCGCGCTGTATGGCCGCGGCTGGTAAGGCAACACTCCGAAACGCGGCAGCAGCGACTCCCGGATAGCCGTATGCAGATCGTAATGATGTCGTTCTATGCCGCGTTCCGGCGCATCCGCCTCGAAGAAGGCAGCCAGCAGCGGCTCCAGACGGCGCGCGCGGGCCGTGTCTTCCCCCGGCGCGAACTGCCTATGACGCCCGCCGAACATGCGATTCATGTCGCTGTGTAGATAGCGTTTCCCCGCCCGTATCGCCGCCGGATTGCCCAGGACCGCCAGCAGCCGCACGCCCAGATCCACGCGCCCCGCCAGCAGATCGCCCACCAGTGCATCGAGCAGTTCCATCGGCGCCGTCTCGTTGCCATGCACGCCCGCCGAGAGCACCACCGCCCGGCGATAGCCCGCGCGCGGCGTCAGCTCAAGCACGCCTTCGTCCCGCCAACGCCAGCGCAGTCCGGGCGTCTCGCCTGCGGTTGTCGGCGGCGACTCGCCGCGCAGCGTCCACGCTAAAAATTCGTTCATACGCCGCGCTCCTTACCGTTGGAATTCGTAGACGGCGCCCAGGCCGAGGATCGACGTCAACGCGTCCAGCGCTTCGCGCCCTTCCCGCAGCAGCTGCGGGTCGGCCAGATCGCCCGCGCTCAACCGGTCGCGATAGTACCGGTCAACCCACTGATTCAGCGTGTCAAACAGCGCATCGGTCATCATCACCTGCGGATTGACCGCCTGACGCTCCTCGTCGTTCAGCGCCACGCGCAACCGCAGGCACGCCGGACCGCCGCCGTTACGCATGCTTTCGCGCAGGTCGAACACCTGGATATCGTCGATCGGGCCGCCAGAGGCCGCCATTTCGCTCAGATAGTTCCACACGCCGCGGTGGCCGCGCGTCTCTTCCGGCACCACTATCGTCATGCGGCCGTTTTCACGGGTCAGGATCTGGCTGTTGAACAGGTAGGTCGTCACCGCATCTTCCACTGACACCCGGTTTTCCGGCACTTCGATCGACACTAGCTCCTGTTCGATGCGCGCCATCTTGCGGCGGATCTCGTCCAGCGCCTGCGCCTGATGCAGAAACGCGNGCTGATGATGGAACAGCACCTGCTGGTTACTGACGGCGATCACGTCATTGTGGAACACCCCTTGGTCGATGACCGCCGGGTTCTGCTGTACGAACACCGTGTACGCCGGGTCAAGCTGATGCAGACGTGCAATCGCCTCGCTGGCTTCGCGCGTCTGACGCGCCGGATAGCGCTGCGGTCCCGCCTCCGTACCAGAGTGATGCTGTCCATAGACGAACACCTGCACGCCGCGGCGGGCATAGTCGCCGCCCAAGCGGTTGTGGTTGGCCGCGCCCTCGTCGCCCAGCAGCGCCACCTGAGGCAGCGCCTCGTGGTGCACGAAGTATGACTCGTCGCGAAAAATGGCCCGCAGGAGGGCGGACGTTGTCGGCGCTTCAATCGCCCGGTGGAACTTGTTGTTCAGGTTGGCGGCGGTGAAGTGGACACGGCCGTCCGCGCTGTCCGCCGAGGGCGATACCGTGGCGGCGTTCNCCGTCCACATGGAGGACGCGGAGCTGAGCGAGGAGAGCAGACGCGGCGCTTCACGCATGGCCTGCGCCAGCACGTTTTCGTCGCTGCCGCTAAAGCCGAGGCGGCGCAACGTCGGAACGTGCGGGCGCTCCTGCGGCGGCAATACCGCCTGGGGATAGCCGAGATCCGCCAGCGTTTTCATCTTCAGCAGCCCCTGCTTCGCCGCCAGCTTCGGATTGGAGAGGCTATTTTGATGCTGCGTCGAGGCCTCGTTGCCGAATGACAGCCCCGCATAGTGGTGCGTCAGCCCCACCAACCCATCGAAATTGATTTCATATCCACGCATGTTGACTCCGGAAAACAGACAGTGAGGGTGCGGTCCCGTCCCCGCTCGTGACGCGCGGGGAGCGGAGCGGCCGACTAGGCATCCGACTCGTCAAACGAGATGCCCGGCGATAGTGCCGTGGGCAAAGACAGCGTTTCGCTTTCCAGCGAGGCCATCGGCCACGCGCAGTAGTCTGCGGCGTAAAACGCACTGGCGCGGTGGTTGCCGGATGCGCCGACGCCGCCGAACGGGGCCGCGCTGGAGGCGCCGGTCAGCGGTTTGTTCCAGTTGACGATGCCCGCGCGCGCTTCCAGCAGAAGACGGTCGAACAACGCGCGTTGCGTCGACACCAGGCCCGTCGCCAGCCCGTAACGCGTCGCATTGGCGATACGCAGGGCCTCGTCGAAATCATCGTAGCGAATAACGCAGACCAGCGGTCCGAACAGCTCTTCATCCGGCAGGTCGGTCGCCTCGGTGATATCCAGAACGCCCGGCGTCAGCAGCGCGTTGTTCGTTTCCGGGCGCGTCATCGGCAGCAGCGCTTTCCCTCCTGCGGCTAGCAAAGTTTGTTGCGCTGTCATCAGGGCATCGGCCGCCGCCGCAGAAATGACGCCGCCCATAAACGGCTGCGGCTCCGCATCCCAGCGTCCGACACGCAACGACCGTGCGACGCTGATCAGCCGTCGCAGGAACGCGTCGCCCTCGGCTCCGCGTTTGACCAGCAGACGACGCGCGCAGGTACAGCGCTGTCCAGCGGAGACAAAGGCGGACTGGATGGCGAGATTGACCGCCGCATCACGATCTGCAAAATCCTCCACAATCAGCGCGTTGTTGCCGCCCATTTCCAACGCAATGATTTTCTCGGGCTGCCCCGCCAACTGACGATGCAGGAGATAGCCGGTGTGGGCGCTGCCCGTGAACAGCAGTCCGTCCGTTTGTGCGTGCCCGGCCAGCGCTTCGCCGGTGGCGCGGCCGCCCTGCACCAGATTCAGAACGCCCGCCGGCAGACCGGCCTCGTGCCACAGTTTCACCGTCTCTTCCGCCGTCTGCGGGGTCAGCTCGCTGGGCTTGAACACCACGCAGTTGCCCGCCAACAGCGCCGGGACGATATGTCCGTTCGGCAAGTGGCCGGGGAAGTTATAAGGACCGAATACCGCCAGCACGCCGNGCGGACGATGGCGTAACGACGCAGCGCCGTCCGCCATCGGGGTCACGCTTTCGCCCGTACGCTGTTCATAGGCGCGCAGCGAGATAGCGACTTTACCGACCATCGACTGAACTTCAGTCAGCGTTTCCCAGCGCGGCTTGCTGGNCTCGCGGCTAATAACCGCCGCCAGCTGCGGTTTATGCGCCTCCAGCAACTGAGCGAAACGCTGGACGACCTCGGTCCGCTGCGCCAGCGACAAACAGGCCCACGCCGGAAAGGCCGCCCGTGCCGCCGCGCAGGCGTCGTCGACATCCGCCGCATCGGCGGCCGCGCCCTGCCATAGCGGCTGACGATCCAGCGGATCGGTTTTCTCGAATAACGCCCCGCGCCCTTCACGCCAGGCGCCGTTGATATACAGAGCAGGATGCNACATCAGTGTTTCTCCTCAACGTTAAGCGGTATGACGCGGGCCACTTCGCCATGTTTAAGACAGAGGGCATCGGCCGTTGCGGCATCCAGCGTCAGCGTGTCCTGAGACAGATCGGCCAGCACCCGCATGGCGCGGTAGTGACGGTAGTTATCGTTAGCCACCAGACACACCGTCGCGTTGCTGTCCGCCGCGCGATCGTCGACCTCCACGGCTTTTAACTGGCTGTCTTTCACCGCCCGCAGATCGTCGATATTCGCTTCGAGCGTCGACCCGCCGTCAAAAATGTCGACATAGCCGCGATAGCTCAGCCCTTCGGCCTCCAAGAGTCGGCGCGCCGGCGCGGTATGCGGATGCACGCGGCCGATGGCGTCGCGGGCGGCTTTATCCAGAAAGTCTACGTACAGCGGATGTTTCGGCATCAGCTCGGCGATGAACTCTTTTTGACCGATGCCGCTGAGATAGTCGGCCTGCGCAAAATCAATCGAGAAAAAGTGGCTGCCGACGCCCTCCCAGAACGGCGAGCGGCCGTTCTCATCGGAGTAACCGCGCATTTCGGCGATCACCCGCTCGGAAAAGTGTTCGCGGAAGGCGGCCATAAACAGGAAGCGCATTTTGGACAGCAGTTTGCCGTTCTGGCTGTGACGGTAGTCCGGGTCAAGAAAGAGCGTGCACAGCTCGCTGCAGCCGGTATGGTCGTGGCTCAGTGACAGCGTTGGCATCGCCTTGTAGACGTTCAACGCTTTGGACGCGTGGACCAGCGTGCCGAGGCGAAAGTTGTACCAGGGCTCGGTCAGCCCGACCGCGACTTCCAGCGCGCTGACGCCGACCACCCGGCCGCAGGAAACGTCTTCCAGCACAAACAGATATCCCTGCTCGCTTTTCGGCAGCTCGCCCTGCCAGGTTTTCTGCGCCCGCGAAATGCGGGCGGATAAGATCGCTTCGTTATGCGGCAGCGTGGTCAGCCCGACGCCGGACTTCTGCGCCAGCGCCATCAGGTCAGGCAGGTCGCGATGCGCGACGGGGCGAATCATCATCATGGTCATATCAGCCTCTCGTTCTCTCTCCTTGCGCCGTATTCATTCCTGAAAACGTGCAATCGCGCGCTCAAAGCGCTGTAACCCTTCCTCAATATCAGGTTCCGGAATGACCAGTGACGGGGCGAAACGCACCACGTCCGGACCGGCGATCAACGCAATCAGCCCCTCTTCCGCCGCCAGTTGGGTCAGCGCTTTGGCTTTGCCCGCGTAGTCGGCGTTGAGCTGGCACCCCAGCAGCAGGCCGCGTCCGCGAATGTCGGCGAAAATGCCGTGCCGGGCGTCAATCTGGCGCAGACGTTCAACGAAAATGGCATGGCGACGCTGGACGCCTTCCAACACATCCGGCGTATTGATGGTGCTGAACACCGCACTCGCTACCGCCGTCGCCAGCGGGTTACCGCCGTAGGTCGTTCCGTGCGTACCCACGGACAGCGTGGCGGCCAGCGCATCGGTAGTCAGCATCGCGGCAATCGGGAAACCGCCGCCCAGCGCTTTGGCGGTGGTCAGCACGTCCGGCACGACTTCATACAGCATGTAGGCGTACAGCGAACCGGTACGGCCGACGCCGGTCTGCACTTCGTCGAAAATCAGCAGCGCGCCGTGGCGATCGCACAGTTCGCGCAGACCGCGTAGAAAGGCCGGATCCGCCGGGATAATGCCGCCTTCGCCTTGGATCGGCTCGACGATGACCGCGCAAGTCTGTGCATCGATACCCGCTTCCGCCGCCGCCAGATCGTTGAAAGGCAGATGTTCTATCGCGCCCGGCAACGGCGCGAAATCTTTCGAATATTTAGGCTGTCCGCCCGCGCTGACGGTAAACAGCGTGCGGCCGTGGAAGGCGTTGTTGAAGGCGATGATGCGGTTTTTATCCGGCGTACCTTGGTCGTGCGCATATTTGCGCGCCAGCTTTAATGCCGCCTCGTTGGCTTCCGCGCCGGAGTTGCAAAAGAACACTTTGTCGGCGAACGTCGCGTCGATGAGCTGACCGGCCAGTTGCAACACCGGCTCATGGGTATAGCCATTGCCGATGTGCCACAGTTTCGACGCCTGCTGCGTCAGCGCTGCTACCGCGACCGGGTGACAGTGCCCCAACGCATTGACGGCAATGCCGCCGGCAAAATCGACATACTCTTTGCCCTGGTTGTCCCACAGGCGCGAGCCTTCCCCTCTATCCAGAATGAACCCGGCGGGGGAATACACCGGCACCATACGTTCATCAAAATGCTGACGCGTTATTTTTGCTGAATGTTTCATAGTGGCCCCATCTCGGTCGGCCGCTCGCCGACATTTGCTCTCATCAACCGTTTCGATCTCAAAGAACGTTAAAGACAAAATAATGACAAAGAGACACGCTTTCTCATTACCAGAATTTGGCAAAAAACAATTGAAAAAATCATTATATTTCAATTAAATGAATAGTTATCTATCCCGCAGCGCGATGATTATCGCCTGAGATCGGCGCGAAAAAGATATTAATGACAGAAGGTAGAGCAGGCATCGTGCCAGAAATGAATAAATGATGCATAAGCGTAATTTTTTTCTTAAAAACAACGCATTACAAATGCATAATTATGCATTCATCTTGAATTCAAACGTAAAGTCAAAAAGAATTCTTCGTAAAATCCCCGATTGGCGGAAAATTTATTCAAAAAAAGAGAAAAGAAATTTTTTTGATTTGACGCCTAATTCCCTTCTCTCGGTTGCACTGATAGCGAGCATGAAAAGCGATCTTGCCATCCGCCATGCACCATGTCAGAACATGAGTTGCACCAAATTGAGGCGAGCCACCTTATTGTGAGATGGGACTGACAACACTTGTCGATGAACGCAATAGTCGAGAGGGATATAGGGCGTGAGAATGCCCCCGCAAAGCATCGGCATCGCCGGATCGCGCCAGCGTCAGGCCGGAAATGAGTGGGATAAACATCGGGAGAACGAACCGTTTGGTCAGACAGGGCCGCGCGTTCTGTCGCGCTACGCGCAGCCTGTGTTGAGAAGCCTTAATGGCTGGGAACAAAGCGCTCCAGCTGTCGGCGCAGCCGCTGATTCTCCTGATTGAGGCGCTCCATTTTATCCAGCAGCGTCAGCGTCATGGCAATGCCCGGCCAGTCAATATCCAGCTCGTAGCGCAAACGTCGCGCTCGCCGCAGTTGGCTCAGCGCATAGGCATCAAAGCGCCACTGCATGCTGCTCTCTTCCTGAGGTGCGATAACCCCCAGCGCAACTACTTCGCTGAGTTCATCTCTGGAGAGGCCAACGATCTGGCATACCTCAATCACGGTGAAGGTGACGTCGATATCATCCATAGCATTACTCCCATACTGTCCGAGGATTAAAGGCCGCCTTTTCAGCCAGCGATCTCCAGATCGCTGCCGTGGATTCATCCGGTTTTGGCGGCATCACAACTTTCAGCACGGCATAGAGGTCGCCCGCGCCTTTTTTACTAACCAGTCCTTTTCCTTTGATGCGCAGGCGCTGGCCGGTCTGACTGCCTGCCGGGACGGTCAGGGTGATGCGCCCCGATAGCGTCGGCATTTCGATGTTCGCGCCCAACGCCGCTTCCCAGGGCGCCAGCGGGACGACGATTTGCAGATTCTGACCGTCGATATCGAACAGCGGATGCGGCGCCAGCCGAATAATCAGGTAGAGATCGCCGTTCGCCCCGCCGTTAACCCCTGCCACACCCTGATGTTTGAGGCGAATACGCTCGCCGTCGCCCACCCCCGCCGGAATTTTCACGTTCAGTTTTTTCGTGACCTCATCCACCACGCGACCGAACGCGTCGTGAACCGGCAACTGATAGGAGATGGTGCGGCTCTGCTCTTTCAGCGTTTCTTCCAGGAACAGCGGCAGCTCCATTTCGACATCCTGCCCCCGCTGCCCATGAGACGCCCGACCGGCGGAGCGCGACTGTGCCTGATGACCGAAAACAGATTCGAAGAAGTCGGAGAAGTCGCCGCTGTTGTGCCATTCCTGGCCGCCTGCGGAGCGAGATTGAGATTGAGAAAAGGGCGAATCGTTGAAGNGAGGATCGTGACGGTGCAGTCTGATTTGATCGTATTCCGCGCGGCGTTCACTGTCTTTAAGGACTTCGTAGGCTTCCGCCACGCTCTTGAACTTTTCCGCCGCATCCGGCTCGGTGCTGACGTCGGGATGATATTTCCGCGCCAGCTTTCGATACGCTGCCTTGATGGCCTTGATATCGTCTGAGGGATCAACCCCCAGCAAGGCATAATAATCTTTGAATTCCATCGGCCCACATCCTCATTTTGCCATGCATAAATAGAGGATAGTCCTATCGGCGGCTGAATAAACGGTTTTCATTGCATTCGTTATATCAGCCGCCTGGGAGGAGATTAGGCGGAGGTGCGATCTTTCTTCGAGGGCATCATGCGCAGCATCGTGTTATCACGCATGAAGTAGTAGTGGAACAGCGCGGCGGCCGCATGCAGCCCGATCAGCCAGTAGCCGAGAGGCGCCAGCGTTTCGNGCAGCTGAATCAACGACACCGCCAGATCGGGATTCGGCGTGGCCGCGACCGGCATACCGATGCCGAACAGCGCCCAGTCCTGTCCACGCAAATAGCGTGAGCTGACGGCCAGCACCGGCAGCGCGACAAACAGCGCGTAAATCAGAATGNGCGTCAGGTTCGCCAGAAAGTGCTGCCACTTGGGCGCTGGCGGGACAATCGGCGGAGAGGCGTATTTGATGCGATAGTAAATGCGCGCCACCATCAGCGCCAGCACGGTGACGCCACAGCTGAAGTGCGTCGCCATCACCAGTTGACGCGTTAACGTCCCTCTCGGCGCCAGTCCCCGCAGCTCGACGGTGGCATAGGTAACGATAAGAAGGAGAAAGACGGCCCAGTGCAATGCAATTTGCACATTCGAAAAACGCCCTTGGTTCTGCATGACGACATCCTTTAAACGGTGATTTACCCACACCATAACCGATGTTTTTCTCAATCGATCGAAACTTTTACATTTATTTTAACTCGTGGAGCGCTGCGCGCCAGTCGGTTCGCTGGAACGAGAAAACCGGCGAGTCTCCCTGATGAGCCTCGCTGTTGCGGGCGGATGGGATGACGCCAGGTCAGCCTTGATCTTCTCATCAGCAACGTTGGCGACGGCAGAAATCAATGTTGGCGAATATTCGTCAACGACTGAAAGTATTAATTAAAGGCGTGTTTGGGGATTGGGTTCTTTTGATTTGGCGATGGGCTGTTGGGGGGATGAGTCCGCTGTGAGCGAAGAGCGGACATTGCTAACAGCATTCTGTGTGAATCAACAGGGAGCAGGTCAGGGATGTCCTCATGTGGCTTATGAAGACATGGCTAACATCGGGGTGTACTAATCAACGGGGATCGGGTCAGTGTTAGCATTTTTTATTTGGGGTTACATACTCTACCTTGGTTCAAAAAAATAATATGAAATCCTCGCTGACCGATGCTCATTAAACCTAAACAATGAATGTACGGTCAACATCATCTGTGATATTGCGCATACTTAACTATGCGCGGTATTGGTCATACTCTGCGATGGATGATAATGGTGCTGATATCAACATCTTAATAGGGACGTTATGCTTCAGCACTATCAGGCAAAATCGTTGAATGGTCTTTATCTTGAGGACATACCCGAAATACTTCATCCTAAGTCCGCAGAGAGCAAACTCGCCGATACCGTTCAGCCAAATAGAATCATCATGGAATGGGATCTGCCATCAGGCTATAGCCTGTTTGTCAGTCAATATTACCTGTTCCATTATCAGCAGCCGGCAATGGCGTACCGCGACGTACTGGCTGATATCAAATTAGGAAAAGTCGTTCTATTACGGAAACGCATGTTTGGTCAGCCACTCCCCAGTGTGTTGACGTCTTCCGGAAAATTACGCGATGACCTGCCCTTATTCTTACACTCCCGGCTCAGTTACCTAATATCACATCAGGTAAAACGCCCAGTTTACTACAACAGGCCGGCAGAACCTGTTCAACATGGTCAGGCAGGGAAAACGATCAACAGTAAAGCGGCCGGTAGGCTACTGGCTGCAGGGGGGATCTTGAATGGCAACATGGAGGGCTTCAAGAAAACCGCAGAACAACTTGGGGGCGATGCGCCTGCTGGGTACGATCAGGTCATGGATAACAAAGGAGTACTCATTGCCGGCACGTCTATTGTTGCAGGCTTAACAATGGGGAAAATGCGATTCCCAGAATTAGAAGAGCTTGAGCATTTTGGCGCCAGAGGTGTTGCATCAGGAAGACCGTTTGATCCTGAGCTAGCTGGAGGACCAATAGAAAACCTGACAACTGATGGCGTCAATATAACTAACGAAGGGATCGCGACCGTGGAGAAACATGTCTCTCGTTTCGATCATGACCCAGCCAATGACGTCATGATAGGTAGACTGAAAAGCATCGCCAAGGGTGAAATTCTTCCTGAACAGGTAGACTTGAATTATTATACTCACGAGTGTAGAGAATATCAGCGTTACTGTAATTTGGGCTGGGAGACTGGTGAACCCGATGGTGTTGCAGGCTATGATTTATGGAACAATGCCCATACGGCAACGTTAGAAGATTTTAAGCTCAAAGATAGTGATTTATTTCACCCGGATGCGACGAAATGACGATAACTAATACTGAATTTAACGTTTTAAAAGTCATGTCAGAAAAAGACATTGATTGGTCTTGGATGATACTGGATCGCTCTCTTGCTATGAAGAATATCCCCGGATTTGGCAATGTTGCGAACATCGTAACCAGCCTTGTGAATCAAGGGATGGTTGATGTTGTCCATAACGATAATCCACAGAGACCCCGGTATCGCGTATCTGCTAAGGGGAAACAGTTGCTAGGCCGGATGGAAAATAACGCTAGTTGTTAGTATTGATGGTTACTGTAGCAAGGCCCTGACCAGATTCAGAATGGCCAGGGCAATGAGATCCACAATGAACGCTCGGTAAGCCTGTCCATCACGGTAAAGTTAAGTACTCTGTTCTGCCTGTATTTTAATCGCCACGGGTTTAACAGACCCCTTAGAGTCCAACTAATAGGGCAGGATTGTCTGCCAGGGTGGAGTCAGTCCACTATCGATATTACATGAGATGACAACATCCGCTCCTGGCACAAAGCAGACATCATTAATGTATCAATCTTGAGCGCCACTGCTCTCTTCGTTCCTCAACCGTAGTGAGCTGAGATTTTCCCTAGCGACAACCATTCGTCGCTGATAGTGAATAAGCTGGCAGCCGTTGACCTCTGAATACGGCTTTATCGGTATAGAAGCACTCGACGCCTGACTCGGCGCTGAACGACGCTTTNCCCCACTTGTGACGTAAAAGCGCGTGATTTAGGGGATTCGGCGTCAGCGATTGTTGCTGACGCTTAGGGCAATCAGTCATGCCGTCGCTATTCACTGAACTCAACACAATGGCTGACTGGGTCTGTCTTTTCCTCAGTACTGGATCACACCCGCACCAGCGGCTTGCCGGAAAATGAGCGGTGGCGCAGTTCGTCCAGCAGCAGCGGCAGTTCGGAGAAATCGCGGACCACCCGAGACTCTGCTTGCAGCCGCTCTTCCGCCAGATCGATCAACAGCAGCTCGCCCGCCGCCGTCAACCGTGCCCACGCGGCTTCATCTCCGAACTGATGCAGCGCGCCCAGCGCCACTTCATGCAGGGAGATCGCCCGCCCAAACGGGGCGCAAGGCCAGTTCGCCACGCGGTCCTGAATACAGACCAGATGACCGTTCGCTCGCAGCAACGGGGACAATCGCTCGGCGTGGTCGGCGCTGACGCTGTCGATGACGGCAAAGAAGCCGGCGTTCTCGCTCATCCAGTCGGGATCGTCGGCCAGCTCGCTCGCGACGCAATCCTTCGCGCCCAGCGTCCGCAGCCGTTCCCAGTGGCGGGAATGGCTCATGGCGGTCACGTTGAATCCATAGGCGGCGGCCAGCTGCACCAGATAGAGCCCGACGGCACCGCCCGCNCCGCTAATCAATACCCGCTGCCCCGCCTGCGGCGGCAGTTTATCCAACGCCAGCCACGCGGTGAGCGCCGGACAAGGAACGCTGGCGGCAATGGCGAAATCCAATGATTGAGGCAGGCGCAGCAGCGCGCGCATATCGACGGGCGCGTACTCGGCAAAGCTGCCGGGAGACTGCAAATTCTGATGATAGGCGACACGTTGCCCCAGCCAGCGGTCGGAGACGTCCTCGCCGACCGCCACCACAACGCCCGCGCCGTCGACGCCCGGCACTTTCCCCGGCTGCCAACCGAGTCTCTCCACGCCCAGCACCTTCCAGTCCACGGGATTCAAGCCAATCACGATGTTGCGCACCAGCACCTGATCGGCCGCCAGCGGCGGCAAGGGAATGTGTTCGAGTCTCAGATCGCGGGGATCGGTGCCGTCATGCCAGGTCCATGCCCGGTAGGTTTCAGGAAGCACTTCGCGCTGTTTATCCGTCATCTTTCTTTTCCATGATAAAGGTCTTGTCGTAGCCGAGGGATAGATGCCCTCTCCAACTCAATAACGATGAGATATCCGATTTATTTATTTTCAGCTCCGCTGACTGCGTCGCCCTCGACGTTTTCTCGCGACGAAGACCACACTCAGGCGCATCAACACGGTGCAGATTACTGCGCAATATCCGTTGTTCAACGGGGGGAGAGCATTGACTCGCCTCTAGGTCCAGCCCATCCGTGATGCTTCAATGCATATCCAACACTGATGGACTCAGGATAACGTGAGCTGGCTATGAGACAGCGCAATTCCACAGATGTTGCGTCAGCCTTCTCGCCTACCCTGCGCGGCACCGCAAACGAAGACTGAAGCCGGGGCGCTCCCCGCGCATCCACGCACCAGCAGCACAAGGCTGTTCACGATAGGGGNCTGGCCGCTGGAGAGCGCGCTCGTCACTAGCGGCCGCGTGAGCTGGCCGGTTGGTTGTCGATAGCGGTTGGATTAAGGATGTGAACTGAAGGAAGCACAATACTCATTGCGGGCAGGATTCGGCGCTTGAAAGCATTTTTTATCCTTTTGATTTATATCGTTATATAGGTTTTTATATTACGGCTGCGTCTACCCTATTTTCATGACTCAGATCACTCTTTTACCGGACAGCGCCTGCTGACATGCCCATCTCGTCCTGAGAGTGTCATTTTTATCTAATCAATTCAGTCAGCTATTATCGTTTCCCGCCATTCCTGTTCGATCCCCACGCCCTTGGGCGTTAGCGAAAAACGCCAAGCCCCCCCTCGGTTTTATGCGAACCGTACGGTATTTTTATGTGCGTACTCACATCCAGTCATTAATTTGATGAAGAAGCGGTGACGAAAGGGGGTTGATGGAGGTCATGCGCCGCGGCGAGTGCCGTGATAATAGATGCGACCCCGCGCTTCTCCACCAGAAGGCGGGGTCGTTGGTATTACAGCGACGCCAGCGTGTCGGCGATCACTTTTTGATAGGATACCGTCGGGCGTCCCAGCAGGCGGCTCAGCGTTTTACTGTCATCAAACAGCGCGCCTGTGGCGGCGCCCGCGTCGGAGTCGGCCAGCACATCGGCCAGACCGTCCGGTAAGCCTGCGCCCTTGAGCGCATTCGCAAACTCGGCGACCGGCAGATTGACATAACCTATCGTTTTTCCAGACTGCCTTGAAATTTCCGCCGCAAACTCCGTCAGCGTATAGCTGTCGTCGCCTGCCAGTTCATAGACTTTTCCCGCCTGATCGTCGTTCAGCAACACGACCGCCGCCGCCTGAGCGTAATCCGCACGCGTCGCCGATGCGATGCGTCCTTCTCCTGCCGAGCCGATGTAGGCGTCATGCGCCAAAGCCGGGACAATGCTGGCGGCGTAGTTTTCGGTATACCAGCCGTTGCGCAGCAGGACGAAAGGCACGCCGGAGGCCTTCAGTGCCGCTTCCGTCTGGCGGTGTTCTTCACCCAGCATCAGCGGCGAAGTATCCGCACGCAGCAGGCTGGTATAGGCGATCAGTCCAACTTCCGCGACTTTGGCGGCGTCAATCACCGCACGATGCTGAGCAGTGCGCTGGCCCACTTCACTGGAGGAGATCAGCAGCAGTTTGTCTACGCCCTGAAATGCCGTGGCGAGCGTGGCGGGCTGATTGTAATCCGCCTGACGCACAAGCACGCCGCGATCGGCCAGGTCCTGCGCTTTCGATGGGTTGCGAACCGCGGCGACAATCTGATCCGCCGGGACTTTTTTCAGCAATGCTTCAATGACAAGACGACCTAACTGACCTGTTGCACCGGTTACTGCAATCATAATGACCTCCGTTTAAGGTGTCGGCACGCGGGACTCCCGCCATGCCTACACACCATAGAATAGACATGCACTTCGTAGACAAGGAGGACTATAATAGACGCACTCTCTTTTAGTAAGTACTTACCTTTTGGTAAGCTTGAAATTTTTAGCAGGAAACGTGATGCGCCCCCAAAGAAACCCTGAATTCGGCCCCGATCATGAAGACATTCGCTACGGAAAATTGCTGGACGCCAACTGCCCTTCGCGGGATGTACTGCAACATATTGCCAGCCGCTGGGGCATTCTGGTGCTGATCGCCCTGGATGAGGACACGCTGCGTTTCAGCGAGCTGCGCAGGAAAATTAGCGGGATTAGCGAAAAGATGCTGGCCCAGACGCTACAGATGTTTGAGCGGGATGGATTCGTGCGCCGTAACATGCTGCCCGTCGTTCCGCCGCATACGGAGTACTCGCTCACGCCGCTCGGCCGCGAGGTCTACGAGCGCGTGATTCAATTAGCGGATTGGATTGAGCTGAACTTGCCGAAAATTATGCAGGCCGGGCAGTAGCGCTCTGCCGCTATGGCTTCTCGTCAGACGGGAACGCCGTCAAGAAGGCAAAGGGAAGGAAAAACAACGATGGCGCTACCTCAGGTCCGCCGGTAGCGCCGTTCAGAGATTACTGTGCCGCGCCCTGCTGCAGATAATCCGTCAGGAAGTACTGCGCGTTGCCGGACTGTGACAGCGCATCGTCATAACCGACCCTGATTTCCTGCGTCTCGTCCGGCAGATACAGCTCCCCATAACCGCGGCGAACAATCAGCACGACGAATTTTTTTCCGTCGACCTGCGTCGAGTAACGCGTATCTTTGCTGGTTTTCTCAACGTCCATTTTCTGGATACGCAATTTCCAGTCGTGATCGATGCCATCGATCTGCACTAGCGCCTGATTGGCGGTACGTTCGCCATAACGTAACGTCCAGACCTTTACGCCCTGCTCACCGCTATAGGCCACCACATTGTCGCCGACCGGCGGACGCGGAGCCTCCGTGGCGGTACACACCGCCGTCGTCATAAACAATCCCAGAATCAACGCCATCCAATGTCTTTTTCGCATACCTTTTCCTCTATTTAGCGGCGTACGCCTGCCTTGGTGCGCGGGATTGTTCCATTTATCAGTAGGAGGTTCAATGACGTAACGCGAGGAAACGAATAATACGTCTGCGATATTTCACTCCCTCATAAAATACTCATGACATCCGTTGCCCCTTAATTTCTTGCGTCTTAAATCAAGCGAACTGATCGGTATCAAGCTTGAAAGGGAGGATGCCGTTTTTTATTTAAGAAGGGAAATAGGAATAAAAAGACCTTTTTAATCACCCATAAATTCACAGATGAAACAATCAACCTGATGCAATAGTTAATAATGCTACATAGTCTTATTCCATAATACATAGGAGGCTCATGTTAAAGCGGCAAATCAATTAACGATCTGGCCTTGATTCCTTTATTGAGGATGCCGGTAAAACCCAAAGAAAAAAATAAAATAATGACGAAAAATGCCGTCAATTAGCGGCAAAAGCCACGATATGTCACCGTAAAACACCCCGTCTGCAACACCCTAAAAAGGCGATATCATCATGACTCTATTACAAATAAAATAAGCACACTGGTCTTTTTCATCGCCAGCGATCGCCGCCGTTTGATTAAAAAGCCATGAACAGACTTATTTATCGCACTCATAGGGTGACAATAAAATAACGCCGCCGCTCCGCTATCCACTTAGCAGGATCATATAACCTATTGGTGAATACACCGACGGTGACTATATCCCTGACTCTTCGTCCGCCATCGAAATAAAAAATCTTTTTAAATCAGCACAGCATCAGCTCGACGTCGATTAAAGAAAAAGGAATATCTACACAAGCCGCGTGAGGTATGATTATACTGTATAAAAAACCAGTTAAAGAGGCTTTCATGCATTCATACCGTTTGCTCCTTCCGCGGTTGGATTCCCCTAAAATCGTTCTTCCTTTATTCAGCGACCATTGCGCAGCAGGCTTTCCTTCTCCGGCACAGGACTACGTCGAAAAGTCGCTGGATTTGAACGAACTCCTGATCAAACACCCCAGCGCAACCTATTTTGTGCGCGCCAGCGGCGAATCTATGGTTGATGTCGGCATCCACGACGGCGATCTGCTGGTCGTCGACCGATCGCTCAAGGCCTCTCATGGCGATGTGATCATCGCGGCGATCGACGGTGAGTTCACGGTAAAGACGCTGGCGCTGAAACCCCGGCTGGCGCTGCTACCCATGAACCCAGCCTATGCTCCGATCTATCCCGACCCCAACGCGCTGGAAATCTTCGGCGTGGTGGCGCACATCATCCATAGTTTGCAGAGGTAATGATGTTTGCGCTGGCCGACGTCAATTCGTTTTACGCCTCCTGTGAAACCGTGTTTCGTCCTGACCTGAAGGGCAAGCCGGTGGTGGTGCTGTCCAATAACGACGGCTGCGTGATCGCGCGTAACGCGGAAGCCAAGCGGCTGGGGATTCCGATGGCGATGCCCTATTTTAAGATGCGGCAGTGGCTGCAAGATCAGCAGGTGTCCGTCTTCACTTCAAACTATGCGCTCTACGCCGATCTCAGCGCCAGAGTCATGACCACGCTGGAAGCGCTGGCGCCGCGCGTCGAGGTCTACAGCATCGATGAAGCGTGGATGGACATCACGGGCATTGATGTCACCCTGTCGTTTGAACAGTTCGGCCGGCAGGTCAGAGAGGCGGTTTATGCCGCTACGGGCCTGACCGTCGGCGTGGGAATGGCGAAAACCAAAACGCTGGCCAAGCTGTGCAACCACGCGGCCAAGCGCTATCCGGCGACCGGCGGCATCGTCGCNCTCACGCACCCGATACGGCTGCAAAAACTCATGTCGCTCACCCCCGTCGAAGATGTCTGGGGCGTCGGCAGACGAACGACGCGCAGACTGCACTCGCTGGGTATTACCACCGCTCTCGATCTGGCGCGCGCGCCGACGTCGTTTATCCGCAAACACTTCAGCGTGGTGCTGGAACGCACCGTCCGCGAATTGCGCGGTGAGCCCTGTATCGAATTCGAGGAGGAAACGCCGACGAAGGAGCAGATCGTCTGCAGCCGCTCTTTCGGCGTTCGAATCACCCGGTTGGAGGATATGCATCAGGCCGTCTGCCGCTACGCGGAACGCGCTGCGGAAAAGCTGCGCGCAGAGAAGCAGCTCTGCCGGCAGGTCGCTATCTTCATCCGTTCGTCGCCCCACGCGCACAATGAAATTTATTACGCCAACAGCGCCAGCGAACAGCTGCTGTCGGGCACGCAAGATACGCGGGATATCATGGCCGCCGCCGTGCGCGGTCTGGAGAGAATCTGGAAGGAAGGGCCGCGCTACATGAAAGCCGGCGTCATGCTCAACGATTTTTCACCACCGCACCGCACCCAGCTGCATCTCTTCGATGACAATCCGCCCCGGCCCAACAGCACGGCGCTGATGAACGTGATCGATAAAATTAATCACGCCGGAACGGGCAAAGTCTGGTTCGCCGGTCAGGGCATCTCCCCGACATGGCAGATGAAAAGAGAGATGCTGTCGCCCGCCTATACGACGCGCTGGAATGAACTGCCCGTCGCCAAAATCGTTTAGGCGCAAGAAGGGCCAAAAGGACACTTCGCGGATAAATAAGCGATCGCAGCCTGTACGCAGGACCCGGAACTCAAGTCGTGGGTCGATAAGTCCCCGTTCAAACTGGCGTTTATCGCGTCGCGGATCACCACGCCGCACAGCCAAAAACACGATGCGTAAAGGCGGTTGCGGCATGACAAAAACAGACGCCTGACTCGCCGGGGCTGATTACCGCAGATCGAACGGCGCGCTGCGGGTTAAGACCCGATCGATGACGTTAAGCGCTCCTTCCTGCTCGTTGCTTTCGGTATGATATTTCGCCATTTCACGGATTTTTGGCTGAGCATTCGCCATCGCCACGCCGAAGCCCGCCTGCCTGAGCATTTCTTCATCGTTGCCGCTGTCGCCTATCGCCACCACCTCGTCATTGCCGATCCGCCACCGTTTCTGTAGCAGCGCGATCCCGTGAGCCTTGTGCACGCCGGGGATGATCAGATCGACAAAGCCGAATCCGCTGGACACCGGTTTGACAATGCCGTCGAGCGCATGGCCGATATGCGCCATCAGGGCCGGTATCTGGTCGTCGGGTACGCTCAGCGAGAATTTGAAGATCGTGTCCGTCAGCCCGTCAAAATCCTCGCGCTGCTCGATGCGGTAATAGTGTTTGGCAATCAGCTGGAGGAAGTCGTCGGTGGACGACGCGTAAACATAGGCGCTGTCTTTACCGCACACCACAAACTGGATGTAGGGGATGGCGGACAGCACCTCAATCACCTTGCGCACATCCGCAGGGGCAAGCTCGCCGCAAAAGATCGGCTCCCCGGCAGTGACGACATAGGCGCCGTTTTCCGCCACAAAAGCGATCTCATGACTGATGTCTGGAAAGAAAGAGAGGAGCTGATAGTACTGATTACCACTGGCGACCACGAACTGAATGCCTTCCTGTTTCAGCTGTGCGTACTGTTTGAAAAATCGGTTTTTATTGAACTGCTTATCGTTGTTGAGAAACGTACCGTCCATATCAACTGCAATCATTTTGATCATACATCACATCCCCGGATAAAAAGGTATAACTGCGGATTTAGTCTATACAAAAGCCCTCTACAAGCAATCGGCCAGGTATCGCGCAGAGCGGCCTGGCGCGCGCAAGACAGGCGCTGCCGTGTGGTGAAAAAGCTTTGCAAATCTTTACACCTTGTTAACCGAGGTCCGCCACGCGCCGCCGCGGCTGACAGCCCCGCAGGTCACGGAATCTCAGGCCGATCTCACCCACCGATTGCCCGCTGTGGGTATGCTCGACATCCGTTAACCTTCTGTTAAATTAAAGGTCAAAATAAGGACAAAAGGAGCGCGCGAATGACCCGTCTTACCGCAAAAGATTTTCCCCCGGAGTTGCTTGAACTCTATGATTATTATGCGCATGGCAAAATCACCAAGCGTCAGTTCCTCGAAAAAGCCGCGAAATATGCCGTCGGCGGCCTGACGGCGGTGGCGTTGCTCGGTTTAATGAGTCCCAACTATGCGCTGGCCCAGCAGGTGGAGTTCACCGACCCGACGATCGTCCCCTCCTACATCACCTACCCATCGCCCAACGGCCACGGCAGCGTACGCGCCTATCTGGTGGTGCCGGCGGGAGCGAAAGGCAAGCTGCCGGCGGTGGTGGTCGCTCATGAAAACCGGGGACTGAACCCGTACATCGAAGATGTCGCGCGCCGCGTCGCCAAGGCGGGCTTTATCGCGCTGGCGCCGGATGGACTTAGCTCCGTCGGCGGCTATCCCGGCAACGACGATAAAGGACGCGAGCTACAGCAACAGGTCGACCCGACCAAGCTGATGAACGACTTCTTCGCCGCCGTCGAATTCCTGCTACAGGACGAGCGCACGACCGGCAAGGTCGGGATCACCGGCTTTTGCTACGGGGGAGGCGTGGCCAATGCCGCCGCCGTAGCTTATCCGGAGCTGGCCGCGGCCGTCCCTTTCTACGGTCGTCAGCCGAAAGTGGAGGACGTCCCTCGTATCAAGGCGCCGCTGCTGATCCACTACGCCGAGCTGGATACGCGCATCAACGAGGGCTGGCCAGCCTATGAAGAGGCGCTCAAGGCAAATAACAAAACCTATGCGGGCTACATCTATCCCGGCGTCAATCATGGTTTCCATAACGACTCCACGCCGCGTTACGACAAGGCGGCGGCTGATCTGGCCTGGGAGAGAACCCTTACCTGGTTCCGCCGTTATCTGGTCTGATTTCCCGCCGACGTCGGTGATACGGCGTCGGCGCTCCCCTCCTAACCGGTTTCCTCGCCCGGCGGCTCGCTGTGCGTGAACGGATAGCCACCCTGAATAATCTCCAGCAGTTCCTGCATATAGGGCGTCGCGGACATCTTGACCATCGCGGGGAAAAAGACCTGCGGCGAAGGGAAGACGTCGATGACGTGACAGTGCTGTAGCCGGTCGCCATCGGCTTCCGACGAGGGCAGCAGCGTCGCGGCCTCCAGACCGGACTCCAACCAGTCCATAATGACGCCGGGCTGAGTCACATGCATGATGACGTCCGGATCGACGCCGCCTTTGCGAAAATGATCGAGCAGGCTCTCATAGGTGCCGGGATCGCGCGCCCGATGTAATAGCAACAGCGGCCAGCGTCCCACATCCAGATAAGGAAAAGGCCCTGCCGGTTTTTCCGGCAGCAACGCCTGGTTGACGACCGCCACTAGCCTCACCGGGTTGAATGCCAGACAGTCGAAGCCTTTGCGATGATAAGGCTTTTGAATCAGCGCAATATCGATCAGCCCATCGTTAAGCGACTGTTCAAGATGACTGGAATCCGAAACGGAAATATTTAATATCACGTCGGGATGACGTCGGTGTAATTCCAGAAACAGCGGTTTGAAATAACATTGAAATAAATGCGAAAGCCCAATCTTTAATACTTTATTTTCTTTATTGGCGATTGAAATCGTCTCATGCGAGGTGTCATTAATCAGACGAAATATCTCGCAGGCTTTTTTATAAAGATAATAGCCCGCTTCCGTGGGTTCGATTCTTTTTGCCGTCCGTACAAAAAGGGAAACATTTAATTCCGCTTCCAGTTCGTGAATGCGTTTGCTCAACGGGGGCTGCGCCATATTCAGCTGCCGGGCGGCCTGGCTGATGGAGCCCTCCTCTACCACCTTGCAAAAATACTTTAGTCTTTTCAGATCCATACCAACCTCTTTATACGGACAGCATGAAAAAATGCCGTCAGCGACTTCAGTCTACCATGCAGGTAAACGTTCGAATGCGTCGCCACATCGCAATTATCACGCTTATTTCAACCGCCTGAGGTCAAGCGTGAACAATTGTTGCATTCATGTTGCAAAATATTGAGTCGTTTTATTTATTCATTTCGGAAGTTTCATAGGTATTTGAATCAGATCACTTATTTTAACGGAATGAGAAAAGACAACGGCGACATAGATCGCTTTGATATGAGGGCTACTACTTAAACGGTATTTGTCGGAGAGTCCACGCGGCCATATATTTCCCCACAACGAATATATGACCTTTTCATAAGGAGTCTCATTATGTCCCACACTAAGAATAAACCGGATATTCAGGTGCACGATCTGCGCTCCGCGCTGGCGTTGCTAGACACGCTGCCGGGCGAATTGGTCTCGACCGATGTCGAAGTCGATCCCCAGGCGGAACTCTCCGGCGTCTACCGTTACGTCGGCGCGGGCGGAACCTGTATGCGCCCGACGCGTAAAAACGGTCCGGTCATGATCTTCAACAGAATTAAGGGATTCGACGATATCAGCGTCGCCATCGGCCTCAATGGCTCTCGCCAACGCGTCGGCCATTTCTTGGGCTGCGAGCCGGGACGCCTGGGACACCTGCTGAAGGATTCCGTCCAGCATCCTATTCCGCCGGTCAAAGCCTCTGCCGACAAGGCCGTTTGTCAGGAGGTGGTGCATCTGGCGAGCGACGCCGACTTTGACCTGCGCACCCTGCTGCCCGCGCCGACCAACACTGCCGAAGATGCCGGTCCTTACATCACGATGGGCCTGTGCTACGCCTCCGACCCCGATACCGGCGAGTCCGACATTACGATCCACCGCCTCTGCGTACAGAGCCGCGACGAGCTGTCCATGTGGCTGACGCCGGGCCGTCATATCGACGCCTTCCGCCAGAAAGCGGAGGCGGCGGGCAAACCGTTGCCCATCTCCATCAGCATCGGCGTGGACCCGGCCATTGAGATCGCGGCCTGTTTCGAACCGCCGACCACCCCGCTCGGCTTCGACGAACTGAGCGNCGCCGGCGCGCTGCGCGGCCACGCCGTCGAGCTGGTGAAATGCAAGACCATCGACGAATATGCCATCGGGCACGCTGAAATCGTCATTGAAGGCGAACTGCTGCCAGATGTCCGCGTCCGTGAAGATCAAAATACCGATACCGGTAAAGCCATGCCGGAATTCCCAGGCTATACCGGGGGAGCCAAACCCGCGCTGCCGGTCATTAAAGTGAAAGCCGTCACCCATCGTCATCACCCGATCTGGCGGACCACCATCGGTCCCGGCGAGGAGCATGTCAACATGGCGGGCATCCCGACCGAAGCCAGCATTCTGGATATGGTCAACCGGGCGATGCCGGGCAAACTGCTCAATGTGTTCGCCCACTCTGCGGGCGGCGGCAAGCTGCTGGCCGTGATGCAGTTCAAAAAATCCGCGCCGGTGGACGAAGGGCGTCAGCGTCAGGCCGCGCTGCTGGCTTTCTCGGCCTTCCCGGAGCTGAAACATGTCATTCTGGTCGACGAAGACGTCGATATCTTCGACAGCGACGATGTCATGTGGGCGATGCAGACCCGCTATCAGGGCGACGTCGACACCGTTTTCATTCCCGGCGTACGCTGCCATCCGCTGGACCCGTCGCAGGTTCCCGCATACAGCCCGTCGATCTTGCAGGAAGGCATGTCCTGTAAAACCATTTTCGACTGTACCGTGCCGTTCACCCTCAAACCGCACTTCGAGCGCTCGAAGTTCAAAGAGGTCGACGTTAAACGCTTCCTGCCAGACTTCGAATAAGGGGAAAACATGTCCACCCGACGTATTATCGTAGGCATTAGCGGCGCCTCGGGCTTTCAGTATGGCGTCAAAGCCCTCGAACTGCTGCAAGAACAGGATCTGGAAGTCCATCTGGTGGTCTCCGCCGGCGCAGAGAAAACCTGCGCCCTGGAAACCGGCTTCAGGATGGAGGAGGTCGTGGCGCTGGCGGATGTGGTGCATGAGTGTAAAAATCTGGGCGCCTCGATTGCCAGCGGATCTTTCAAGACGCAGGGCATGCTGGTCGCGCCCTGCTCCATGCGCTCGCTGGCCGCCATTGCCCACGGTCTGACGGATAACCTGCTGACGCGCGCCGCGGATGTCGTGCTGAAAGAGCGCCGCCGGCTGGTGCTGATGGCGCGGGAAACGCCCCTGAACCTGGGGCATCTTCGCAACATGCAGCAGGTGACGGAAATGGGCGGTATTATCTTCCCGCCCGTGCCCGCGCTGTATCAGCGACCCAAGACGCCGGATGACATCATCACCCACAGCGTGGGACGCGCGCTCGATTTGTTGGGTATTGAAGTCAAAACATTGCCCCGCTGGGGGGAAAGCTCAGCTAACACCAGGCCGTAGGCAAACTACGGAACACGCTGAAAACCATAACAAGGATAACGAAAATGCTAATCGGACCTTATGTGAACGGAGCGGCTATCGTGATAGGCGGCCTGCTCGGCGCGCTGATCAGCACGCGGCTCCCTGAGAGAATAAGAACCGCGTTGCCCCTGACGTTCGGCCTCTGCTCCATGGGCCTCGGGATCATGCTGATCATCAAGGTGAAGTTCATGCCCGCCGTCGTGCTGGCGATGATCCTCGGCGCCATTGTGGGCGAACTGTTGTACATCGAAAAGGGCATCGGTAAGGCGGCCGGCACCACTCGCGGGCTTATTGACCGCGTCTTCCCGGCGGTTGAAGGCGTCACGCATACCGAGTTTACGGATAAATTCGTGGCGATCCTGGTCCTGTTCTGCGCCAGCGGCACCGGGATTTTCGGCGCGATGCACGAAGGCATGACCGGCGACCCGTCGATTCTGTATATCAAAACGGCGCTGGATCTGTTTACCTCGGCGATCTTCGCGACGCTGTTGGGGTATGCTGTCATTACCATCGCCGTTCCGCAGCTGCTCATCCAGCTGGGATTGGCGATGCTGGCGGCCATGATCCTGCCGCTGACGACCCCCGATATGATGGCGGACTTCTCCGCCGCGGGCGGGCTGATCATGCTGGCCACCGGGTTNAGAATTTGCGGTATCAAGCCATTTCCCGTCGCCAACATGCTGCCGGGACTGTTCCTGGTGATGCCGCTCTCCCATTTGTGGTCGACCTACGTCGCCTGACGTCAGGCCCGCAGGCCCGGTGCCGATAACCGGGTCCACACACTAAGAGGCGAAAGATGCAACCATTACCGGCCCCCGCCGCCGACTTTATCGCAAGCCACCACGTGTTATCGCTGACCACGCTGGACGAAGACGGGCTGTGGAGCGCCAGCTGTTTCTATGCCTTCGATGCCGACAATGCCAGTTTGATCGTTCTTTCCAGCAGCAGCACGCGCCACGGCGGCGCCATGGCGACCGGGAGCCGGATCAGCGGCACCATCAGCGGTCAGCCCGAGAAAATCCGCGACATCCGCGGCATTCAATATCTGGCGACCGTCAGTAAGCTGGACGGGGCCGAACGTCGCGACGCGCTCAGCCTCTACGTTGCCCGCCATCCCATCGCGCGCCTGAAACCCCTCACGGAAGTGTGGCGGCTGAAGCTGCATACGATAAAGTTCACCGACAATGCTACCCTGTTCGGCGCCAAGGAGCATTGGACGCGGGAATGACCGCGCCGCCTGACCGCCGACAGCATGAATATTTGAAGAAGTCTCGAGGAAGCCCATGACAAGCCCACCACTGGAACACGTCGTACTGTTAGATGCCGACAGAAACCCCATCGGTACGATGGATAAAAGCGTGGTACATAGCGATAAAACGCCCCTGCATTTGGCTTTTTCCAGCTATTTATTCTCACCCGCAGGCCAGTTTCTGACCACTCGCCGCGCGTTGTGCAAGAAGGCCTGGCCGGGCGTCTGGACGAATTCGGTCTGCGGTCACCCCCAATTGGATGAAAAAATGGAGGCGGCAGTCCGTCGTCGCTGCCGCTACGAGCTGGGCGCAGACGTCGATCGGATCACGCTGGCGGACGACGAGTTCAGCTACTGCGTCACCAGCGCCTCCGGCATTATGGAAAACGAATATTGTCCGGNGTTTACGGCAGTGATCNCCAGCGACTTGTCGCCGCGTGACGATGAGGTGCTCGACTATCGCTGGGTCGATCTTCCTGATCTCATCGATGCCGCCGCCAAAACCCCGTGGGCATTCAGTCCGTGGATGGTGCAACAGCTCGCCATTCCCGCGCTACAACGTCGGCTCAGGTCATTCGCCGCTATGCTGACCGCACGCTAAAAACTCGCCCGGCGGCGGTCAGACGGGGTCTCAAGTGACCGCCGCCAACGTGCTCACCGTGCGTCAGATCCCGTATTGCCGCACTCCGGGCGGTGTATGGAAATAATCTGAAATATATAAAAACGCGCTGCTATCACTTCATTACGCTCTTCTGCCACGGGATGCATTGACGGCCATTTTCGCCAAGATATATCTTAGACGGACATCAGAAACGGAATGATTCTCACACCCAACGGCCATGAAAAAGTCATTGTCTTACGCCGATGCCACGCCCGGAGGGACCGGTACTCGACCTCCACAGCGATCTTCGCGACGGGCGAAGGTCTTCAATCGGCATGAGCTGTTTCTGCTAATTTTATATTTGATCCGCATCAACCCGACACACGGCTACGAAATCATCCGTTCGGTGGAGGACTACTCTCAGGGGGCTTATATCCCCAGTCCGGGTGTCATCTATCCCCTGTTATCGTCACTGGAGTCCGAAGGGCTGGCGGCAGGGCATGAGAAGAACGGTAAGAAGCAGTTCGCCATCACGCTGCGGGGCAGGAAATATCTTGATAAGCAAAATGATGATTTGCTGACAGCGCTCGCCAAGTTAAAAGCGCTGGTTCTAACTCATAATCCCCGGCGGGTTCCGGATATCGATGATGCGATTGAAAACTTGAAGGCTTGTATAAGAAAAAAACTCCATCGTGGGAACCTGAATTCAGAACAAGTTAAACACCTAAGGGATGCCATTGATGCCGCGGCACGGGCGATTGACGCACTTTGACGTCGCCATGCCGCTTTTCACTAAATGACTGATACAGGCTTATACGTATGACACCGGAACCTACCCACCCCATCAATACGATCAACGATGCCCAAATTCTTGCCGTCATTGACAAACTGAACCGCGAGCGCCGATTCCCCGCCAGAGGAACCTCGCCCGAAACCCTGGCCGACCACCCCGACGACTTCATCGACTGCGGGTTTTCCATCCATCCCACGCAAGGCGAGCTGATCTATCTCCTCTGCCGTTCTCTGCGTGCGACGCGGGTGGTCGACTTCGCCACCTCCGTCGGGATGTCCGCACTCTACTTCGCGGCCGCGCTTAAAGATAACGGTGGCGGCAAGGTCATCGGTTCCGAGCTAGTGCCGGAAAAAGCGGCCATCGCCCGACGTAATCTGGCCGAAGCCGGACTGGCTGACTACGCGGATATCCGCGTCGGGGACGCCAGAGAAACGTTGCAAAACCTGGGCGGCGAAGTCGACTTCGCGCTGATCGATGGATGGCCCTCCAGAAACGGGACGTCGTTGGCGCGCGATGTCATCGCCCTCGTCGCGCCGCAGCTGCGCATTGGCGGCATGGTGCTTAACGACAACGCCGAGCCGGACTTTCTCGACTATATCCACGCGCCGGAAAACGGTTTTATCTCCGTCAGCTTGCCGATCAAGGGCACTACGGAGCTGGCGCTGAAGGTACGTTGACGACCGCGGCGCCGACACGGCGCCAACCATGAAAAAATGCTTCTCTTGTTACGACTTAACCAGTCACCGACTTTATCTCGCCGAATACGGGGAAATGTTATGCAGTTACGCATGCTATGTCTTTTAACCTTGATTGGTCTTAGCGGTTGCGACGACCGTAGCGCGAAAACGGACGACGTCGGGCCGACCGAGGTCGGCGTCGTGACGCTAAAACCCACGACCTTTACGTTGGAAAGTGAATTGACCGGCCGCACCGCCGCTACGCTGACATCTGACGTCATTCCCCAGGTCGGCGGTATAATTCAAAAGCGCCTGTTTACCGAAGGCGATGAAGTGAAAGCCGGTCAGCCGCTGTATCAGATAGACCCGTCCAGCTACAAAGCCACCTACGACCAAGCCGCCGCCGCGCTGCAAAGCGCCAAGGCGCTGGTGCTGTCTGACTGCCTGAAAGCGAAGCGCTACGCGGGACTGGTGAAAGAACAGGGCGTGTCGCAGCAGGATGCGGACGATGCGCTTTCCACCTGTGAGCAGGACAAGGCCAGCGTGCTGGAGAAAAACGCCGCGCTGGAAAGCGCCCGTATCAATCTGCAATGGACGACCGTCACCGCGCCTATCGCCGGCCGCATCGGGATTTCCAGCGTCACGCCGGGGGCGCTGGTCACCGCCCAACAGTCCACCGCACTGACGACGATCCGCGCGCTGGACACCATGTATCTCGATCTGTCCCGCTCCAGCGCCGACCTGTTGCGCTTACGCAAGCAGGCGCTGGCCACCAATAGCGATACGCTAAATGTCACCCTGACGCTGGAAGACGGCACGGTTTATCCGCACAAAGGCCGTCTGGAATTGACGGAAGTCGCCGTCGACGAATCCACCGGCTCCGTCACGCTGCGTTCCGTGTTCCCCAACCCCGACCATGTATTGCTCCCCGGTATGTTTGTCCGAGCCAAAGTCGACGAGGGCGTGATACAGAACGCGATACTGGCCCCGCAACAGGGCATTACGCGCGACGTGAAAGGCAACGCCACCGCGCTGGTGGTCACGAGCGGCAACAAGGTGGAACGCCGCAGCGTCGTCACGGCGGAAGCCACCGGCAGCAACTGGTTAATAACAAACGGCTTACAGAGCGGCGATCGGCTTCTGGTCGAAGGCAGCGACAAAGTGGCCGCAGGCAATACCGTTAAACCGGTCGAAGTTCAGCTGACGGGAGGCGCAGACTGATGTTCTCCCGTTTCTTTGTGCGACGCCCGGTTTTCGCCTGGGTGATCGCAATACTCATCATGATGGCGGGGCTAATGTCGATCCGCACGTTGCCGGTCGCACAGTATCCCGACGTCGCGCCGCCTTCCGTGCGCATCAAGGCCACCTACACCGGGGCTTCCGCGCAAACGCTGGAAAACAGCGTCACCCAGATCATCGAACAGCAGCTGACCGGGCTGGATAACCTGCTTTATTTCACCTCCACCAGCAGCTCAGACGGCGAAGTCGACATTCAGGTGACCTTTGCACAGGGCACCAATGCCGATACCGCTCAGGTTCAGGTTCAGAACAAAGTGCAGCAGGCGGAGTCGAGACTGCCCTCCGAGGTCCAGTCGTCCGGGATCACCGTGACCAAGTCCCAGTCCAACTTCCTGCTGATCATGGCGCTGTATGACAAGACCGACAAAGCCACCAGCTCGGATATCGCCGACTGGCTGGTGAGCAACATGCAAGATCCGCTGGCGCGTGTCAGCGGCGTCGGCAGCCTGCGAGTGTTCGGTTCCGAATACGCCATTCGCATCTGGATGGACCCCAACAAGCTGGCGTCCTATAGCCTGATGCCTTCCGACGTCGAGTCGGCGATCGAGGCGCAGAATATCCAGCTGTCGGCCGGGAAAATCGGTGCGGAACCCTCCTCAGCCGACCAGCAGTTGACGGCGACGGTACGCGCGCAGTCGCGCCTGCAAACGCCGGAACAGTTCCGCAATATCATCGTGAAAAGCGGATCCAACGGCGCCGTGGTGCATATCGGCGACGTCGCCCGCGTCGAAATGGGCAGCGAAGATTACACATCCTCCTCCCGACTTAACGGCCATCCCTCCGCCGGGATCGCGGTCATGCTGGCGCCGGGCGCCAACGCGCTCGACACCGCAGAGCTGGTCAAGGCCAAGATCAACGAATACAGCCACAGCATGCCTGAGGGCTACGCGGTCGCTTACCCGAAAGACAGCACCGACTTCATCAAGATCTCCGTCGAGGATGTGGTCAAAACGCTGGTCGAAGCCATCGTGCTGGTCATCATCGTCATGTATCTGTTCTTGCAGAATCTGCGGGCGACGCTAATCCCCGCCCTCGCCGTGCCGGTCGTCCTGCTGGGAACCTTCGGCGTTCTGGCGCTGTTCGGCTACTCGATCAACACCCTCACGCTGTTCGCCATGGTGCTGGCTATCGGGCTGCTGGTGGATGACGCCATCGTGGTGGTGGAAAACGTCGAGCGTATCATGCGCGACGAGGGGCTACCCGCCCGCGCGGCCACCGAAAAATCGATGGGCGAAATCTCCGGCGCGCTGGTCGCCATCGCGCTGGNGCTCTCCGCCGTCTTCCTGCCGATGACCTTCTTCGGTGGTTCGACCGGCGTTATTTACCGTCAGTTCTCCGTCACCATCATCTCCGCCATGATGCTGTCCGTGGTGGTCGCGCTGACGCTGACGCCCGCCCTGTGCGGGCTGTTGCTGAAACACAGCAAACCCCATAAGAAGGGCTTTTTCGGCGGCTTCAACCGGTTTTACGCCCGCACGCAAAAAGGCTACAGCCATCGTGTGGTCTCCGCGCTGCGCCGCCCGCTGGTGATGTTGATCGCATTCGCCGCCATCGTCGCACTGATGATCCTGTTCCTGTGGCGGCTGCCCAGCAGCTTCCTGCCGAACGAGGATCAGGGGCAGATTATGGTGCAGTACACCCTGCCGGCGGGGGCGACGGTTAACCGGACCAACGCCGTCAACAAGCGCATCACGGACTGGTTCCTCACAGAGGAAAAGGACAACATCGGCGTCATCTATACCATCACCGGCTTTAACTTCAGCGGTAGCGGGCAGAACGCGGGTATGGCATTTGTCGCGCTGAAAAACTGGGACCAACGCCCCGGTTCGAACAATACCGCACAGGCGATCGCCAACCGGGCGATGAAAGCGCTGTCCACCGAACGTGACGCCCGCATCTTCGCCTCCACGCCTCCATCGGTGCAGGGGATGGGCCAGACCAACGGCTTTACCTTTGAACTGTTGGCCGACGGCAGCACCGAACGCGCAAAACTGATGGAACTGCGCAGCCAACTGCTGAAACAGGCGGGCGCCAGCCCGGAACTGCAGTCGGTCCGCGCCAACGATCTGCCGCAGATGCCGCAGCTACAGGTCGATATCGACAACAACAAAGCCGTGGCGCTGGGACTGTCGCTGAGCGACGTGACGGACACGCTGAGCAGCGCGTGGGGCGGAACCTACGTCAACGACTTCATCGACCGGGGTCGGGTCAAGAAAGTTTATATCCAGGCCGACAGCCCATTCCGCTCCAAACCGTCGGATTTGAATCAGTGGTATGTCCGCGGCAGCGACGACAGCATGGCGCCGTTCTCCGCCTTCGCCTCGACGAGCTGGACCTACGGCCCGGAGACCCTGACCCGATATAACGGTTCCGCCTCGTTCGAAATCACCGGGGAAAACGCTGACGGCGTCAGCTCCGGCGATGCGATGAATAAAATCGAAGCCATCGCCTCACAGCTGCCCTCCGGCTCGACCTGGGCATGGAGCGGACTTTCACTGCAAGAAAAACTGGCGAGCGGTCAGGCATTGGGTCTGTACGCTATCTCCATCATGGTGGTGTTCCTGTGCCTGGCGGCGCTGTATGAAAGCTGGTCGGTGCCGTTCTCCGTCATCCTGATCATTCCGCTCGGGATCTGCGGCGCGGCGCTGGCCGCCCTGCTGCGTGGCTTGAGCAATGACGTTTACTTCCAGGTGGCGCTGTTGACCACCATCGGGCTGTCGTCAAAGAACGCCATCTTGATTGTGGAGTTTGCGGAGTTGGCGGTGCGGCAAGGCAGCACGCTCAGCGCTGCGGTACTCTCGGCGGCCAAAACGCGTCTGCGGCCGATTATCATGACCTCCATGGCGTTCATCGCCGGGGTTATTCCGCTGGCGATAGCCACCGGGGCCGGCGCGAACAGCCGCATCGCTATTGGTACCGGGATTATTGGCGGAACGCTGACGGCCACGCTGCTGGCGATCTTCTTCGTGCCGTTGTTCTTCGTGCTGGNGAGACATTATTTCACCCGCCGCCATGACGTTCAGGAGTAAGACATGTTTTCTCGAATCACGCTTCTCTCGCTGTCGCTACTGCTGACCGGCTGTATTTCTCTGGACCCGGACTATCAGCGCCCCGCGGCGCCGGTGCCCACCACCTGGCCGGGCGCCGCGGCGCAGAGCGATCAGACCGGCGCGGTATTGACCGACTGGCAGCACGTCATGAACGACACTCGTCTCAAAACGGTGGTGGAACGCGCGCTGGCCAGCAACCGCGACCTGCAGAAAGCCATCGCCGATATTGAAGCCGCCAAAGCGCTTTACGGCGAAGAGCGCGCCAGCCTGTTCCCGACGCTGAACGCAGAGCTGAGTCATACCCGGAGTCGGACGGTCGACTCCGGCGTCAGCGGAAGCAGCGAAGCGCAGGGCGCGGTCAGCAGTTTTGAAATCGACCTGTTCGGTCGTAACCGCAGCCTCTCCCGGGCGGCCAGGGAAACCTGGCTGGCCAGCGAGGCCACGGCGCAGAATACCCGCCTGACGCTGATCGGCGAAACCACTACGGCGTGGATCACGCTGGCGGCGGACAAAAGCAATTTGCAGCTCGCCAAAGAGACCATGGAGAGCGCGGCCAACTCCCTGCGTATCACGGAACGCCGCATGGCGGCGGGCGTCGCGGCGGCAACCGACGTCAGCGATGCAATGACCGTCTATCAGTCCGCGCGCGCCAGCGTCGCCAGCTACCAGACGCTGGTCGCGCAGGATATCAATGCGCTGAACCTGCTGGTGGGGGAAACGGTGCCGGAGAACCTGCAGCCCGCGCCGCTTGACCAGCTCAGCGACAGCGCGATCGCGCTGGTGCCGGCCGGCGTCTCCTCCGAGGTCCTGCTGCGCCGCCCGGACGTGCTGGAAGCGGAATACAGTCTGAAGAGCGCCAACGCGGATATCGGCGCCGCCCGCGCCAACTTCTTCCCGACCGTCTCGCTGACCGCCAGCGCGGGCGTCGGCAGCAACTCGCTGTCCAACCTGTTCAGCCACGGGGCCAATATTTGGTCGTTCGCCCCGAGCGTGACCCTGCCGCTGTTCACCGGAGGCAGCAATCTGGCGCAATTGAGATATGCTGAGGCGGAGAAAAAAGGGTTGATTGCGGACTACGAGAAAGCGATTCAAAGCGCCTTTAAAGACGTGGCGGACGCATTGGCGCGTCGCGAGACGCTGGCAGAGCAGCTCGACGCTCAGCAGCAGTACGTGGCGGCGGCCCAGCGCAGCTTCACGCTGGCTCAACGCAGCTATCAATCCGGCGTCGGCGATTACCTCAATGTTCTGACGGCTCAGCGCNCGCTCTGGTCATCACAGCTTGAGCTGATCGCGCTGCGTCAGACCGACTTTGATAATCGCATCACCCTCTGGCAATCGCTGGGGGGCGGCGTCAGCTCAACGACGGAAAAGTAACACCCACGACGGCGGCGGTTGTCGCCGGATCCGTTCATGGCCGGACATTTTGTCCGGCCTGTGCATAATGACTTGAACACGGGGTACATCATGACGACTGAATCTTCTCAATCCAGGCAGCCCACCCGTATACGTCTGCCGCTGGTATTTCGTACCTTAACGGTGAAAACCACCTCTCGCCTCCCCGGCCCATTCCAGCGCATCGTCTTCACCGGCGACGATCTCGACGGTTTTCGCAGTCCGGGATTCGATGACCATGTGAAGCTGTTTTTCCCCGACCGTGAAACCGGCGAACTTCATCTACCCAAGAATGGTCCGGATGGCCCGATCTGGGGCGACGTGCGTCCGGCTAACCGTGATTACACGCCGTACCATTTCGATGCGCTCGCGCGTGAACTCACCATCGACTTCTATCTGCACGCCAGCGGCGTCGCCTCCGACTGGGCCAACGCGGCCAAAGCAGGTGACGTTATCGGCATGGGCGGACCGCGCGGCTCTATTCAGATCCCGGCGGATTACGCCTGGCAGGTGTTGATCTGCGATGAAACCGGGATCCCTGCGCTCCTGCGTCGACTTCAGGAACTGCCGGACACCACGCGCGGCGCGATAGTCATCGAAAGCGGAAGCGAGGACGAACGTCCGGCCATTCCGGTTAAAAGCGGTATGACGCTGGAATGGATCGCTCGGGACGGCAACGACGATGCCCAGAAATTGATTGCGGCCGTGGATCGCCTGACATTCCCCNCCGACGACTACTTCGTCTGGGCGACCGGCGAGAACCACAAGATATTCACGCTGAAAACCTATCTGACCGGCTCTCTGGGACTGGACGAAGACTACGTTCGCGCAGTGGCCTATTGGAAACGCGGGGCCGAGTAGTCGCGCTCCCCTTTCCGCCGCAGTCGGGGCGCGAGTGCGGAACGATCGGCGATGATGCCGCCACTAACGGCAACACGCCGATATGAATGACAGAATTTGGTTCTAGAAACAGCGTCAGCCACCGCTTGACGATGGCGGCAAAGCTGTCAGGCCGCCCAAGTATGATGGCGCCACACCCGGCTTCGTTCGCGGAGCCGCTGGCGCCCTCATGTACGTTAAACCCGGTTTGGCGAATTTTCGCGCCGGTTTAAGGATAAATCATGACAAACAAGGATAATTTATGCGAATAGCATCCCCTCTACTCTGGCTTCTGNCCTCGGTGTCCCTGTCAGGGATCGCCACGACGGCCCAGGCGGAACAGCACCCACGAGTCAATCAAACCTCTCTCGTCAAACAAGCCGTGTCCTGCGCCTCGCTAGCGAAAGTGGATCTCACCGACATCGGTGGTCAAGGAAGCCGTATCACCGCGACAAGCGAGTCTACCTCCAATGGAGAGACCCACTGCGTCGTCGACGGCGTGCTCGCCCCCGCCATCCAGTTCAAGGTTTTGCTGCCCACCACCACCTGGACTCAACGTTTCCTGCAGCTCGGCTGCGGAGGTTTGTGCGGTCGTATCAGCCTGGATGTCGGCGCGGCGGCAGGCTGTGCGCCGCTGAATGCGAGCGGCTTTACGGTCGCAACCACCAATATGGGTCATGAGTCGACGGAGACGAATTTCGGCGATGATGATCAGAAGCGGCGTGACTTCGCCTACCGAGGTGTGCATCTGACCGCGGTCACGGCGAAAAAGCTGATGAGTGTGTTTTATGGACGTTCGCCATCCTACTCCTACTTCAGCGGCTGTTCCGACGGCGGTCGTGAGGCGCTGATGGAAGCGCAGCGCTACCCTGAGGACTTCAACGGCATTATCGCCGGGGCCGCAGCCATGAACTTCCAGGTGCAGAACAGCATGTATCACGCCTGGCAGGCGCTGAGCAATAGGGATGCGGACAACAAAGCGATCATCGTTGCCGCCGATTTGCCGCTCATCCACAAAGCCGTCATTGCGCAGTGCGATGCGTTGGACGGACAAACAGACGGGCTGATTTCAGACCCAATGAACTGCCATTTCAATCCATCCGTATTGCAGTGCAAAAAGGGGGAAAGCAATAGTTCGGGCACCTGCCTCAGCGTCACGCAGGTGAACACGCTGCGTAAACTCTACGCCGGGCCACGCGCGCGGGTGACCGGAGAAAAAATGACCGTGGGTGGTCCGCAGCCGGGTTCCGAACTCTCCTGGGCCGGCGTCTTCGTTCCGCAGAATGCCAACGACACCCCCAGCAGCGCGACCATCGCGTTGGAAGCGCTGAAAAACATCATCTTTGAAAAAAATCCGGGGTCAGATTACACGCTCAAAGATCTGAGCTTCACCACGGAGACGTTCGCAGAGCTGCACGCATTGCATCCGTTGAATGACGCCACCAACCCAGACCTGTCTGACTTCAAAGCCGCAGGCGGCAAACTGATTATCTGGCATGGCTGGTCCGATCCCCACATCAGCCCGCTCAACAGCATCGCTTACCATGAAGCCCTGGGGAAAACCCTGGGCGCCGTTCAACGCAACGCGTTCGAACGCCTCTATCTGCTGCCGGGTCTCTACCACTGCTCAGGCGGTGACGGCCCGAGTTTAGTGGATTTTCTGACGCCGATGTTGAACTGGGTCGAACAGGGCGTCGCGCCGGGTAGCGTTGTGACCTGGCAGGCGGCACAAGAAGAAACCAGCGGCTTCGGTCAGCCGACACAGGGCGATAACACGCAGAGCGCGCTGAAGCTGGAAACGATCTCGTCCACTGCGGCGTCACGTCCGGTATTTCCTTACCCGTATTACGCGGTCTACAGCGGTCAGGGGGATGAAAACGTCGCTTCCAGCTATGTGAGCAAACCCATCAGCCCGCTGCCGACGTCATTTCGCTGGCTCGGGAAAACATTTTATACGCCTTACCCACCGATGCAGTAATCTGCTTTAGTCCCTACCCCTACGGAGGCTTCCCGACTGGCCGCCTCCGTAGGGCCTCACCGCCCCTCTCGTCTAATATACCTTCATCTCAACGTCGCTAGACCTCGCCTGCCCTCACTAATATTCAATCATCGTGATCATGTCTGCATATTTTTGCTAACAAAACTGAACCGATATGTACATTTTATTGACAACCTATTCGCACCGATCAAAACTGAACCGTACGGTACGCTTTTGGCGCGGCACACCACCGGTCTTTATTGACGACGGCCCGGTCACTCAAGGCGACTGAACTCAAAATGCGTTAACACGGCGTCTCCCGCACGACGCTTTCCGACCGACATTGGTGATCTTTTTAGAAGGTTTTACGAATGAGCATATTGACCCAGGTAGTCCGTTCCTCTGCAATGATCGTCGCCATCGCCTTAGCCGGTTGCGCCGGCACCCAACCCGCCCGCTACGCCGGGATTGAGTCCTCCTCTCAATGGCAGCCCAATACCGGTGCTGAGTCCGACCGTATTCCTTTCCGCTACGCCGCGCCGGTGGACTGGACGAAGTACACCCACGTTATTCTCGACCCCGTCACCGTTTATCCGGGCAACGACAATCAGTTTGGCGATATGGATCCGAACGATCGCCTGGCACTGGCGAAATACATGCAGGATCGCTTTAGTGAAAGCCTGAGATCGCGTTTCACCGAAACCAAAACGCCAACACCTGCGGCCATCAGAATCAAACTGACGCTGACAGGGGCGGAAACCACCACGCAGGTAGTGGGGACGGTGACTAAATTCGATCTCGCAGGCGGCCCCTACAATATTGTGCAAGCCCTTCGCGGTAAGGAAGGCATGCTCAGCGGGTCCGTCAGTTATGCGGTAGAAATTTACGACGCCGCCAGCAATCGCCTGCTTAACGCCTACGTCGCCAAGCAGTACCCGAACGCGATGAACGTGGGCGCCACCATCGGCTCACTCAGCGCGGCGGAAGTCGGCATCAATAAAGGGGCCGATGAACTGGTCGACATGCTGAAGTCCCCCGCGCCGGCGGAGTAAGACGCGGATGGCGGCGTTTCGTCCGGTGGAGAAAACCATGACACGCAATTGCAACAGGCGAAACCGAGCGGTTCATCATGCATGACGCTCAACCCCTGATAACGTCACTGACAGGCGCCCAACGATGAAAATACCACGCTTAATTATGTGCCTCGCAGCGATGCTCCTGCTGAACGGGTGTATCGTTGTCGGCGGTCACCCGCGGGATCATCATTCGCGTCCGCACTATGACGCCCCTCGTTCCTATGACGTTCGCGATCATCATCGCGGGCGTGATGATCGCTAAGACAGGCAAGCGCGGGCGGCGCTGAACTGGCCACCCGCCTGTCCTTTGCTGTTTTTTACTCACCATGTCGAAGCCGCAGAAACCCTTTCATCTAGCCGGACAATCGGCGAGATGCCCGACATTATCGACCATCATCAAACTGGCGGCACGTCCCGGATCTCATACTCGTGTCTGAGCGGGTTACCTTATTGGAGGGGGAATGGAGTTAGATATGAAGAAAAATTCTGGTCATTGTCTCTCTGTGAGCAAGTGACAATGCCAGAAGCGGAAGCGACTCATCTCGACGAAATTAGTCGAGTTTTTTCGTATTGACGAACTTTTCCTGCAGCATGCGATGGACAAGATCTTGCAGCGCGGAAGCCGACCACCGACAGGCCGGACCGCTCATCCCCAGTGCCGCGGCAACGCGTCCTTGTTTATACAGCGGTATGGCCACGCAGCACAGGCCCGGCTCTACCTGTTCCAGATCGAGCGCAAAGCCCTGCGCGGCGATCGTCTTCAGCTCCGCGCCCAACGACGCGGACACTTTCCCCGCTCGCCGCAGACTACGCACCAATCCGACATCGTTGGCCAGAAGGATTTTACCGATGGCGGAGGTGGTCAATCCCTCGCGATTGCCGCAGGGACAACTCGCCCGCAGTACGCTGCCATCACATTCGACGGAATCGATACAGAGATACTCGCTTGTCCCGCACGGGACGGCCAGGTAACAGGTTTCGCCGCTAATCTCGGCGAAGCGCCGCAGTACCGGCCCGAACGTGGCGCGCAATGCGGTATCTTCATCGGTCAGCGGCTGCGCCAGTTCACGCAGACGCAAGCCCAGCGCATAACGCGTGCCGTTACGGGTAACATAGCCCATCGCCGCCAGCGTATTCAGCAAGCCGTGCAGCGTACTTTTGTTCAATCCCAGCTGTGTCGTCAGGTCGACGAGACGGGATTCCCCTCCAGCCTCGGCAATCGCTTCGAGTAACGCCATTGCTCGCTCAACAGACTGGATCTTTCGGTTATCGTCGATCATCCTTTCCCTCTCAAACCGCGACTGCGGCAATCCGTCACTTAAAGATAGAGTCTCGAAAGATAACATCGTAGTTCGTTGATGTCGCACACCCGACGAGCCGTTAAAACTAATAGGAATATTAAAAAATATTTCATTATTTTAAGGTAATAAATTCTCTCTGATAAGGTTTTTGCTTAATTTGCCTTAAGAGACGACGCCACCATGAAACCCTCCCTACGTCATACCGCTCTCGCGCTGCTGTTGGCGGGGCTGTCCGCCTCTGCGGTCGCCGCGTCCCNGCCTGAAGCCATCAACATTGGTTATCAGAAAGCCAACATTTTCGCCCTGCTGAAATACCGAGGAACGCTGGATGAAAAATTTAAACAGCAGGGCATTCAGGTGCGCTGGATCGAGTTTCCCGCCGGGCCGCAGATGCTGGAGGGATTGAACGTCGGCAGTATCGATCTGGCGGCGACTGGCGATGCGCCGCCCGCCTTTGCGCAAGCGGCGCAGGCCGATCTGATTTATCTGGCGCACTCGCCCGCCAATCCAAAAACGGAAGCCATCGTCGTGCCGGGCGACTCCCCCATCAAAACGGTGGCGGATCTCAAAGGGAAGCGCGTGGCGTTGAACAAAGGCTCGGACGTCAATTACCTGCTGGTGAAAGCGCTGGAAGAAGCCGGTCTGAGCTATCGCGATATTACGCCGGTCTACCTGACGCCGAGCGATGCGCGCGCGGCGTTTCAGCGCGGCGCGGTGGACGCCTGGGTGATCTGGGACCCGTTCCTGGCCGAGGTGGAGAGCAATGCGGGCGCCAGACAAATTCGCAATGCGGAGGGGTTGGTGCCGCACTACACGTTCTACCTCGCCAGCCGGAAGTTCGCCGAAACCTGGCCGCAGACGGCGGAACAGGTCATCAACGAACTGGCGTCGCTCAGCCAATGGGCTAACGCTAACCCGACCGATGCCGCCGCCATCCTGTCTCAGTCGACCGGCCTGGATCGCGCCATCTGGAGCAAAGCGCTGGCAAGAATGCCTTACGGCGCCGAGCGGATGACGCCGGACGTTTTCAGCCAGCAACAGGCGCTGGCGGACAAATTCACGCAGATCGGACTGTTGCCGACGAAGGTTAACGTAACCAGCGCCACTTGGTCATTGGATAAACAGTGATGAGTCCCACTGACCATAAAAAGGCGGGCGCTCAGGCCCGCCTTTTTGTACGTCCACACGGTTAAGCGGTTTTCTGTTCCTGCCCGCCATTACCGACCTGCCAGATAAAGGTCGGCGCATTGCCGTTAACCAACCAGTCACCGATATTGCGGGCCTTATAAATTACCGGATTGTGGGATGCCAGCGTGCGCGCGTTGCGCCAGTGGCGATCCAACGCCTTGCTCACGCGCGTATCCGATGCGCCGAGCGCGTTGAACAGCTCGGTCGCCGCGCGCGGCACCAGCTCGCTGGCGATCACCTGCGCCTGCGCCGCCTCCNCTTCCGCGATGCTGTTGATGCGCAGCTTGAGGGCGTCGTCGTCCGAAGCATGAACCTCATACGCCTGTTGCAGCGATTGCGTGGCCGCGATCACCGCCGCTTCCGTGGCGTAGGCCCAGCTGGAAACCTGACCGACTACCTGCAACACCTGCACATCCTCTTTCGGCAGCGCGGCATTGCTGTGGCTGTAGATACGCTTACGCTGGCGTACGCCCTCGGCTGCATCGCGCGCTACCGCCCGCCCGATACCAGCGAGCGTCGCGAGCAGCATGTGCTGGTAAAACGCCGTCTGATACAGGAAGCGGTCCGCAAAATCGTAGACATGGCCGGCGTCGACCAGCGCCTGCGTAAAACGGGTCGTGCCGCTGCCGGTCAGCCGCTGACCGAAACCGTCCCAGTCATCCTCACGCAACACGCCGTCCTGATGCGTACTGACAATCGCAATCACATCCCGACCGTTATCGCTGCGACGGGCGTAAACATCAATCCAGTCGGCGAACAGTGTGCCGGTGCTGTAAAACTTCTCGCCGTTCAGCGTCCAACCGTGCGGCGCAGGCTCGACGCGGGTGATGACATCGCCCAGTGTAATGTTGCCGATCTCGGTCCAGCCGCTGCCGACCAGCTCACCGTCCAGGAAACGCAGGAACCAGCGATCGCGCTCCGGCGTGTCCGGCGCATTGAGGCGGTCTTCCACGAAGGCGAAATGCGCCCGCAGCGCCTGCGGCAGATTAGAGTCCGCCTCCGCCAGCTCCGTCAGCAGACGAAACAGCTGAGGCAGCGACGCGTTCTGTCCCCCCTTCTCTTCAGGAATACGCACGGCGCCGAATCCAGCCTCCTTCAACCAGCGGATAGGCTCATGGGGCAGCTCCCGACGCCGCTCACGGTCGGCGGCGCCAGCGGCGATACGGGCGAAGATGGGGCGGAACTGCGACGCCAACGTATCGTAATCAGTGCCGGTCGAAAGTAAGGTCATGATGTGCTCCTTGATCGTGATGATCGTCAATATCCTGACGGGTCGGTTCGTGACGAACCGCGAGCAGGAAGAAGATGGGGATAATGGCGCTCAGCGAGACAATCCAGAACATGTTGGTGCCGTAGGCCGCCTGTAATAGCGGCAGAATAAACAGCGCCAGTGCGCTGCCGATCCCCGACAGCGAGCGGCTGAAACCGACGCCGGTCGCGCGGATAGAGGTCGGGTAAGACAGTGCCGGATAGATCATCAACTGCGCTCCCGGCCCGAAGCCTTCCGCGAACAGCCACAGGCCCAGCATCAGGATGGCGATGACCACGCCTGTCGTCGCCTGAGGTTGACCGATCAGCGCGAGCGCAATGAGCGCGATGAACTGTAGGGCAAAGCCCGCGATCGCCACATGACGTGAAGGATATTTCCAGGCCAGCCGCATCCCCAGCAGACCGCCGGTGAAGGCAAACAACGCATTTAGCCCCAGCGAAGCCGAGATGGTTTCAAACACGCCGGCCCCCAGAAATTGCGCCAGAATGGACGGCAGGAAGAAGGCGATGGCGGTGTATTCAAAGGAGATGCACACGTTCATCACGCCCGCCACGATGGTGCGTTCCCGGTACGGTTTCTGGAACAGCACCCGGAAGCTGACCTTCGGCTGATGAGACGTCTTGCGCTGTATCTTATCGACAGCTTCGTGGGCGGCAATGCCGTAGGAATCACGCAAAATCCGCGCCGCGCCTTTGAGATCGCCCTGATTCGCCGCCCACAAGGGAGACTCATTCATAAACTTGCGCCGGACCGCGATAATCAGCAAGGCCGGCACCGCGCCGAACAGCAGCGAGGCGCGCCACAGCCAGTCGAGATGCTGTTCGGGCAGCAGGAAATAGAGACCGAAGATGATCAGGAAGCAGGCGGACGACGCCGCGTACCACATCGGACACCACGCCGCCAAGCGGGCGGCCTTGTTGCCCTTGCCGGCAAACCTGGAGAATTCGGCCAAATAGGACATCGCCACCGGCAGGTCGATCCCGACGCCGATCCCCATCAGGAAGCGCGCGCCAATCAACACCCACACGTTCGGCGCCAGCCCGGCGGCAATCGCGGAGACGACGAAAAACAGCATATCCGCCATAAAGACGGAGTAACGGCCGTATTTATCCGTCAGCCAGCCGCCGATCAGGTTGCCGATAATGGTGCCGATCATGATGGAGGACGTGACCAGCCCGGTGAGCACCGGCGTCAATTGAAACTCTCTGACGACATCATCGATACCGTACGACAGCGTGGTCAGATCGTAGGCGTCGAGAAATACCCCGCCCAGCGCCAGAAAGATGATCATTCTGGCGTAGCTGTTTTTCTCGCTGCGGGTGTTGATCAATCTTGCTACGTCGCTCACCGAGCTAATGGGAATGGATCCTGGAGCAGAACCCCTGATGTCGTTGTCAACCGGTAACGTACTCATACTGTTGGCATCCTCGCTATTATTTTATGTGCAGGTGAAGCTACGGTTATAAGTCGAAGTTCTGGCGTTCACAAACAACATTTATGTCTTTAAAATTCATTAAATAACAATAAGATAACCACATAAAAAACACACAGGACGAGCCACTATCCAGCAGCCCGGCGACCACGTTGAAACGCATGAGAACGGCGACTATTCGGCCGATACCGGCACCAGAACGCCCTTGACCAACGGGTCGTCAGTCTCCTTCAGCCACCGTTGCAGGCGCGGGTCGGAAAACGCCTGTTGCAGTTTGACGATAGGCGCGTCGTTAAGATACGGCGTGCCGATCACCAGCCGTGAGGCGAAGGTAGCCGGGGCCGGCGGGAAGAGAATTCCCTTCTCACGCGGGATCTTGCCGGCGTCGAACTGGGAGACGTAGCCGATGGCGGCATCGACCGAATTTAGCGCGCGCGGCATGGTCAGCAGATCCAGCTCCTTAAAGACCAAACGTTTGGGATTGTCCTGAATATCTTTCAGCTTCGCCGTGCGGGGTTCCACTGCCGGATTCAGGCGGATCAGCCCGATACGTTGCAGCAGCCACAACGCCTGTCCCTGATTGGCGCCGTCATTCGGCACGACGATCGTCGCCTGCTCCGGCAGCGCGTCGACCGAGGGGTAGCGGTCCGAGTAGATGCCGAACGCCCACTGGAATACCGGCACCGTCGGCGTCAGCTTGAAGCCGTTGGCATCCACCACCTGCTTTAACCACCACTGATGCTGATACACCGTGGCGGCATAGNCGCCATCCGCCACCGCCCGGTCCGCCTGCACCGGATCCTGCAAGCCTACGGCCCTCAGCTTCAGGCCGTAGTCGGGGGCGATGTGTTCGCCGACGTACTGAATCACCCGCTCTTCCCCCGCCATCGCCGGTTCAAAATGGATATCCAGCGTGGAGCCGAACGTCACCGTCTGCTGACGCTGCGTCAGCCAGTACCACGCGCTGACCGCCGCGGCGATAATCACCACGCCGCCGACCCACCACGGCCAGCGCCGCTTCTTACGAATTTCGAACTGCGGTGTATTCATGCTGACTGCGCTCCCTGTGAATGACGCAATGCCGCGACCAGACGGTCACCGGCGAATTGAATCAGTTGTATCGTGGCGATCAGCACCACGATGGTGGCGATCATGATGTGGNGATCGAAACGCTGGTAGCCGTAGACCACGGCGAGGTAGCCGATGCCGCCCGCGCCGATGGTCCCGGCGATGGCGGAGTATTCGATCATGGAGATCAGATTGAGCGTGACGGCGGAGACAATGGCGGGNAGCGCTTCGCTCAACTGCGCCGAGACGATGATCTGACCGACGGAGCCGCCGGAGACCAGACCGACCGACGTCACGTCTTCCGGCAGTTCCCGCAGCGCGTTTTCCACCAGCCGGGCGAAGAACGGGATGCCCGCGATGACCATCGGGACGACCGCCGCCGGAATGCCGATGGTGGTGCCGGTCAGCCAGAAAGTCACCGGGATAATCGCCGCCATCAGCACCAGAAACGGCAGGGAACGCCCCATGTTCACCAGCCAGTTCAACATTCGGTTTAGGGCCGGGCGAGGAAACAGCCCCCGGCGCGAGGTATTGAACAGCACGACGCCGACCACGCCGCCAAGGCTGACCACGAACAGCATGACGATGGCGACCATGAGCCAGGTTTCACCGTAAGCGGGCAGCAGCAGCGTGTGGATCTCGCGCCAGGGCGTGTCCTGACTCATCACGGCCGTTGACGTTGCAGTCGTCATATCGCCTCCCTTAGCGCCGGAGCCGACGCCATGACCTCCGCGACGACGCCCTGCGCGTCGAGCAGCCCGACGATCTGAGCCGCAGAGAGTCGCTCACCGTGAAAACGCACCGCGATCTCCAGCCGTCCCGCCAGTTGCTGGTTGACCCACTCGACGTGGCCGCCCAGGACGTCGATCTGCAACGCGAACTGTCTGGAGAGCCGACTAATCCAGTCCGTCGCCACCGCCCGGTTCGCGCTGTAGCTGACCCGTAGCAAGAGGTCGCCGCGCCCCGGCTGCGCCGTGACCGGGAACAGTCGCTCGCCAAGCGAGGAGTCCGGCTGTGCCAGCAGATCGCGGACGCTTCCCTGCTGAACGATGCCCCCGTCGCGGATCTCCGCCACCGCGTCGGCGGCCGTGCGCACCACGTCCATTTCATGGGTGATCAACACGATGGCCAGACCGAAGTCATCCCGCAGCTGTTTAAGCAGTTGCAGCACGGCGGCGGTCGCCTCAGGGTCGAGGCCGGACGTGGCCTCATCCGCCAGCAGTACCGTCGGATTCAGGGCCAGCGCCCGGGCGATGCCGATACGCTGGCGCTGGCCGCCGGAGAGCTGCGCCGGGTAGCTGTCCGCCTTGTGGCTCAGCCCCACGCTGTCCAGCAACGAGCCGACGCGCTTCTGGATGTCCCGCTTCACCACGCCCAGAAACTCCAGCGGCAGCGCGATGTTCTCCCAGGCGGTTTTACGCTGGAGCAGCGCTGACGACTGAAATACTGTGCCAATCGCCCGGCGCTCCCGGCGCAGCGCCTCTCCGGTCAGCAGTGAGAGATCGTTGCCGTTGACCCGCAGCGTGCCGCGATCGGGTTTTTCCAGCAGGCTGATGCAGCGCGCCAGCGTGGATTTCCCCGCGCCGCTCGGTCCGACGACCGCCGTGATGGTGCTCGCTGGTACCTGCAGCGAGATGTCTTTCAGGACATCCGTCCGACGGCCCTGCTTGTCGTGATAGGTTTTGTACAGATGTTGGATTTCAATCATGACACCCGCTCCCGTACGCGCGCTGCGGATGAAGCGAGATCCCGATAGCCCGCCGCCGGGTGCGGCACTGCCAGCCGCGGGCCAGCGTGAAACAGTTTTTCCCGCAGCGTGCCCGCCGAATAGTCGCGTTTGAAGACACCGCGTTTTTGCAGTTCGGGGATCAGCCATTCGACCACATCGGTGAACGTTTCGTGGGTCAGGGCATAGGCCAGATTAAAGCCGTCCACATCCGTCTCTTCCACCCAGCTTTGCAACTCGTCGGCGACGGTTTCCGGGCTGCCTACCAGCAGCGGTCCAAAGCCACCGATGCCGACCCAGTCCGCCAGCCCCTGCACCGTCCACTGCCGGTCCGGATCGGCGGTCGAGAAGGTTTCCACCGCCGACTGAATGGCGTTGGTGTGCAGGTGTTTCAGCACCTGATCCGGCGGGTACTGACCGAAGTCGATGCCCGTCCAGCCGGAGATCAGCGCCAGCGCCCCTTCGTAGCTGACCCAGGAGGCATACTCCCGCCACTTCGCCTGCGCCTCGCGATCGGTCTCGCCGACAATCACCGTTTGCAGGTTGAAAATCAAAATGCTGCGCGGATCGCGCCCGGCCTCCGCCGCCCGGCGTCGGATATCCGCCACCGTTTTCTTTAGCAGCACCTTGGAGGGCGACGCCACGAACACGCACTCGGCATGTTCGGCGGCGAACTGTTTGCCGCGGCTCGACGCGCCCGCCTGATAAAGTACCGGCGTCCGCTGCGGTGACGGCTCACACAGGTGAATACCCGGTACGTTGAAGAACTCGCCGTGGTGATTGATGGGATGGATTTTGGTCGGATCGCTGAAAATACGCCGTTCGCGGTCCCGCAGCACCGCGCCCTCTTCCCAGCTCCCCTCCAGCAGCTTGTACACGACCTCCAGATATTCGTCGGCATAGTCGTAGCGCGCGTCATGGTCGGTCAGCGCCTTCTGCCCGATATTGCGTGCCCCGCTCTCCAGATACGAGGTGACGATATTCCAGCCGACGCGCCCTTTGGTCAGGTGATCCAACGTCGACAGTCTGCGCGCGAAGGGGTAAGGATGTTCGAACGATAGCGACGCCGTCAGTCCAAACCCCAGGTGCTCCGTGACCAGCGCCATCGGCGTGACCAGCGCCAGCGGATCGTTGACCGGCACCTGCGTCGCCTGGCGAATGGCGGCGTCGCTGCTGCCGTGCAGTACGTCGTAGACGCCCAGCACATCGGCAATAAACAGACCGTCGAATTTGCCGCGTTCCAGCAGCCGCGCCAAATCAACCCAGTAGTCCAAATCCTTATACTGCCAGGAGCGATCGCGCGGATGCGCCCACAGGCCCGGTGACTGATGGCCGACACAATTCATATCAAACGCATTAAGACGAATTTCACGTTGCGATGGCATAGCGCTCTCCATAAAGCTCTCGCAGCCGAACGGCGTTCGGCCGGAGTCTCAATTTATTATTCAGTGAGTCAGTGAGTCGTGAAGGTTCAGGTAGAGACGGGACATCGCGCCGAGGCGGCGGCAGGGATCACGGAGTTTATCAGGTGTCTCGCTACGCTTTCCGCGTGTTGCGACACCTGCGGCAGTCCCATCAGTTCGCCGAAACGGCCGCGTGCGGCAGGTCCGACGACAAGCAGGCGCGGGTTGGCCTGACCGAGAATATCCAGCGTTTCCGACCGCTCGTTAACCAGAATCCCCAGTCCCAGCGGATCGGGTTGCAGTTCGCCGCGCTGCGACAGGGAATGCAGCAGCGGCTGACTCTGGGTAAGCGACGCATGCGCCGGGCCGGTGGTGACAATCAGCTTGTCGACCGTCGTGGTTTCAATCTTTCCCTGACGCGGCTGGAGTCGCAGCGTCAGCGTCGTTTCGTCGGCCTCGACGCCACACAGGCGCGCCGCCAGCACGCGCAGTTCGCCGGACTCGCGCCGCGCCGCGATGACCTGAGCCACCTGCGGCGCGGTGCGATAACGATGTACGTCCCACCAACTGCGTAGATGGCGTAGGAAACGCTGCTGCTCTTTCAGCGCCAGCGTCTGCCACAAGGCCTGCCCATTGGCGCGGATCTCGTCCATAACCGCCTGCCAGGGAATGCCCTGTTCGGCGGCGGCGACGACCTCCCGTCGTGCCTGCGCCAGCGCGCCGCGCGCCGTCGTCGGCCAGGAAGAAGACAGCGACCAGGGCGGCGGCGGCGCGTCAACGCTCAAATTGCTGCGGGACAACAGCCCGTGCCGAGAGAAGGCGACGATCGGCCCGTGGTGGCCGCGCGTTTGCAGCGAGGCGACGACGTCCGCCATCGTCAGCGCTGTCCCCATGATCCCAACGCGCTGAGACGGCGCCACCGTATCCAATACGCCCGGCAACCACGGGTTAGCGACCAACGCTGGGTGTGTCTGCCAGGGACGCAGCATCTCGGGGAGTGCCGGCGGCGGATGGCTGACGGCCAGCACCACGACATCGGCGCGTAACGCCAGACCGCTCGCCGTCGTCACGATATGATCCTGCAGGCCGATCGCCCGGTCCCAGATGTGGCGTAGCTGAACCGGGCCAGATTTGGCGACCTCGGCGAACAGGCCCTCCATGTAGCGGCCGAAAAGTCCGCGCTGCGGGTAGGCATTGCCATCACGCCATAGCGCCGCACTGTCTTTGCGGAACTCGGGCTGGCGTTTCAGCCAGCGTTCGAAGTGGGCTTTGTCCTCGCTGAATAGAGACATTCGCGCGGCGGGGACGTTGATGCGGTGCGCAGGCTCCGGGGTGGAATAGGCAACGCCAAGTCCCAGGTGCTCCCTAGGTTCCACGACGGTTACGCGCAGCGCGCTTTCCGCCGTCCGCGCCAGATGGATCGCCAGCGCCGCGCCGCTCACGCCGCCGCCAATAATGACAATATGAGGTTCAGTCATAGCTCAGCTCCTTTGCCGTTTGTTGCTCCATTTTTCTCACTCTCGGTATGATTTCCCGCCCGAAATAGTCCACCTCTTCCTGAAAATGCAGAAAGCCGAGCAGCATCAGGTCCACGCCCGCGTTCTTGTAGTCGATAATGCGTTCCGCGATTTGCTGCGGCGTGCCGATCAGGTTGGTTTTGAACCCATCGTTATACTGCACTAAATCGTCCAACGTGGACTGCGCCCAGTTGCCCTCTTTTTCCGGCGAGGCGTTGCCCGCGTTCTGCACTTCCTGATGAAAACCTTTCACCGCCGCCGGATCGGCCTGATCCAGAATATCCTGTAGCTGCTGGCGCGCCGCCGTCTCNGTATCGCGTGCAATCNCGAAGCCGTTGACGCCGATTTTTACGCGGCGTTGATGCGACTGCGCCTTAAGCTGGATGTCCTCCACCTGACGTCGAATGCCTTCTACGCTGTTGCCATTGGTGAAGTACCAGTCCGATACCTGCGACGCCATATCGCGCGCCGCCCGTGAACTGCCGCCCTGGAAAATGTCAGGAAGCGGGTCGCGCGGTTTAGGTTTCATGACGTAGTCGCGAAAGCGGTAAAAGTCGCCGGCGAAGGTAAAACTCGGCTCGGTCCAGATCCCCCGCAGACAGCGGATAAACTCTTCAGAACGCCGGTAACGCTCCTCATGATCCAGCCACGGTTCGCCGATGGCCTTAAACTCGCCGCGAAACCACCCGCTCACGATGTTGACGGCGATACGCGGCCCGTAAATGTGGCTGAGGGTGGCGACCTGTTTCGCCGCCAACGCGGGGTTCCACGGGCCGGGCAACAGCGCGGCAATCACCGTCAGGCGCTCCGTGACGGCCAGCAGGTCCTGCGAGAAGGTGACGGATTCGTGCTGATTGTCGGCGCCATAGCCCGCGGTGAAGCGAATCTGCGTCAGGGCATAATCGAACCCGGCGCGCTCGGCGATCTGCGCCAACTTGCGGTTGTAGTGGTGATCCCACTGCGTGCGCTGCGGTATTTTGCTGACGACCAGTCCGCCGGAGACATTAGGCACCCAGTAGGCGAACTGGATGGGGCGGCGCGTTTCCTGCTGTGACATAGCGATCTCCCGTAATTAGCTGGCGCTGACCTGTTTGACCGGTCGGCGGTCGCCGCCGATGGTTTCACCGAAGGGGCCGGTATTGACGGCGCGCGACGGCGGGCGGGACGACTGCGCCAACGGCAGCAGCGGCATGACCAGCTCGGCGAAGCGATGCGCCTCCTCCAGATGGGGGTAACCGGACAGAATGAAGTTTTCGATGCCCAGCGCCTGATATTCCCGCAGGCGATCCGCCACCTGTCGCGGACTGCCCACCAGCGCCGTCCCCGCGCCGCCGCGCACCAGCCCCACGCCCGCCCACAAATTGGGGCCGATACGCAGATCATCCCGCGAGCCGCGATGCAGCGCGCTCATTCTCGCCTGTCCGGTCGAATCCATTCGGGCGAAAATTTTCTGCGCCTGCGCGATGGTGTCATCATCCAGATGGGCGATCAGACGGTCGGCCGCCGCCCAGGCCTCTTCCTCTGTTTCGCGGACGATGACGTGCAGGCGAATGCCGAAGTTCAACGTGCGTCCGTTCGCCTCGGCGCGTTCCCGCACGACTCGCAATTTTTCCTCGACCTGCGCCAGCGGCTCGCCCCAGGTGAGATAGGTATCGATCTGCTCCGCCGCGACGTCGATGGCCTCCGGCGAAGAGCCGCCGAAATAGAGCGGCGGGCCGTTTTCCTGCACCGGCGGAAACAGCACCTCCGCACCTTCCACCCGAATATGTTTACCGGAGAAATCCACTTTCTCGCCCTTCAACAGCCGCGTGTATACCTGCAGGAACTCTTCGGTGACCTCATACCGTTCGGCATGACTCAGAAAAATGCCGTCGCCTTTGTTTTCCACCGGATCGCCGCCGGTCACTACGTTGATCAGCAGCCGTCCCTCCGACAGCCGGTCGAGCGTGGCCGCCATGCGCGCCGCCAGCGTCGGGGGTTGCAGGCCCGGCCGCACAGCCACCAGATAGCGCAGCTTGCGGGTGATGGGNGCAAGCGCCGAGGCCACCAGCCAGGAGTCTTCACAACTCTTGCCGGTAGGAATGAGGACGCCGTAGTAGCCGAGGTTATCCGCCGCCAGCGCCACCTGCTGCAAATACGCCAGATCCACGGGGCGACCGCCGTGAGACGTCCCCAGATAACGCCCATCGCCATGCGTGGGCAGGAACCAGAATACCTTGATAGTGCCGTTGTCAGATTCAGCCATTATTCGATTCCTATATAACTATATTCATTATTTATACAAAGAATGTTTCAGTTTGGTTATAAAAATCAAAGCAGGAACCGTGCCATGAAGTACGGGATTTTTTATTCATAAAAATCAGGGAATTAACCACCGTCGATCGACGGTGAAAATGGTGCATTTGCAGCACATCGGCATCACCCGCTGCTGCGTTTGCAGCAAAGGGCTCAAATGGCCCTCTCGTATCGCTTAGGGCGCTGAGATAAGCTCAGGCCATCCCGTTTCCTGCCGCGAACGCCATCGATGAAAAACCCTCAGCCCTTTACCGCCGATACACCCGTATTGATCGACCCTGCTTCTCTCGCCTTCCAAAGCATGCTGGATAAGCTGGCGCCGACCGACGCGACCGTGCTGATCGTGGGAGAAACCGGAACAGGAAAAGAAGTGGTGGCGCGCTATCTGCACCATCACAGCACCCGGTGGCAGCAGCCGTTTCTGGCGGTCAACTGCGGCGCGCTGACGGAAAGCCTGGCCGAAGCGGAGCTGTTCGGGTACGAGAAAGGCGCATTCACCGGCGCCACCCAAACCCACCCGGGCTGGTTTGAAGCGGCGGAGGGCGGCACGCTGCTGTTGGATGAAATCGGCGAACTGAGCTTACCGTTGCAGGTAAAATTGCTGCGGGTGTTGCAGGAGCGGGAGATCACTCGCGTGGGATCGCGCAAACCGGTGAAGATGAATGTGCGCGTTATTGCCGCCACCCATGTTGATTTGGCTCAGGCGATCCGCGAGCGGCGCTTTCGGGAAGATCTCTACTATCGCCTTAACGTCGCCGTCGTCGACCTGCCGCCGCTGCGCCACCGCACCGGCGATATCCCGGTGCTGGCGCAGCATTTCCTGTCGCTGTACGCCCGCCGTCTGGGCCGTCCCACCCGACAGCTGTCGCCGGAAGCGCTGGACACGCTGATGGCCTACAGCTGGCCCGGCAACGTGCGCGAACTGGAAAACACCCTGCATAATGCCGTACTGCTGAGTAAGGACGGCGATATCAGCCCGGCGCAGCTGCGGCTCAACCTGACGCTGTCGGACCTGAATGTCCCGACGTGCGACGACGCGATTGACCGCTTTGTTCGCCAGCAGTTGGAAAGCGAGGCGGAGCGGCTGTACGACCGGGTTCAGCATGCCCTCATTCGCAACGCCTTCGAACTGAGCAACGGCAATCAGACGCAGGCCGCCGCCCTGCTGGGCGTCAGCCGGAATACCCTGCGCACGCTGCTGGCCAATCAGGGGCTGATCAAAGGCCGACGTAAAACCGCGCCGGTCGCATCCGTTTCTGCCAGCGTGTCGTCGGCCGGGCATGCGGAGCGGGAACTGCGCATCGGCTACCAGAAGTTCGGCATTCTTGGCGTCCTGAAAGCGCGCCAAAGCCTGGAAAAGCAGTTTGCGCGTCAGGGGGTCAGCGTGTTGTGGAGCGAATTCCCTGCGGGGCCGCAGCTCCTGCACGCGCTGCATAACGATGAAATCGACTTCGGCACCACCGGGGAAGTGCCGCCGATTTTCGCTCAGGCCGCGGGCACGCCGTTGGTGTACGTCGCCTACGAGCCGCCCGCGCCCGAGAGCGTGGCGATGCTGGTCGCCTGGGATAGCGATATCCACACGCTGGCGGATTTGCGCGGCAAACGGGTCGCCGTCAATAAAGGCTCGAATGTCCACTATTTGCTGGTGCAGATGCTGGATGAACAGGGACTGACGTTGAACGACGTCCGCGTGGTGTATTCCCCGCCCAGATACCCGCTGACGCCCAGCGATTNCCACGCCGTGGATGCGTGGATGATGTGGGACCCGCTGCTGAGCGATGCCGAGCGCGACGGCGCTCTGCGGGTCATCGCCGATGGGCGCGGACGCGTGCTCAACCATCAGTTTTATCTGGCGCGTCGCGACTTCGTCGTTCGTCATGATGATGTGCTGGAGCCGCTGTTGGAATTGCTGGCACAGACCGGCCAGTACATCGACAGCCAGCGCAGCGAGGCGGCCCGGAGCCTCTCCGTTGAGCTGGGCATCGCCCCCGCCTCGCTGGAGCGCGCATTGCAAAGGCGCAGTCATCGAACGCGTCCTATGGATATTGCCGTGATCCGCGAGCAGCAGATTATCGCTGACCGCTTCTATGCCCTGGGGCTGCTGTCCCGTCCGATTACCGTACGAGAGGCAGTCTGGCAGCGGAGAANCGCCCGACCACCACAGACGGCGATGGCCAACGCGCGCTAGCGGGCGCGGCTCTCCGCCGGCATCAAGGTCAACAGATGCGCCCGGCTGAGCATCGCCTCTTCTATCAGCCGCGCCGTCAACGCGCTAAGTGCCGGCGTCATCTCTGAAGACGCCGGGTACGCCAGATAATAAGCGGAGCCGCTCGGCACACAGAGCGGGAAAGGCGTAACGATCCTTTGCATTCTCACGTCGTCTTCCAGCAGGCAGAGATCGCCAATAGCAATACCGAATCCCTGCTGCGCGGCGCTCATCGCCAGATCGAGCGTATCGAAATGCTGCGCCTTGCTAGAGGGCAACGCCCCGCGCCCCGCTGCCCGCAACCACGCCAGCCAGTCGCGACGGTCGCGCGTGGGATGCAGCAGCGTGTACTGCGACAGGTCATCCAGCGTCATTGCCCGACCGGGAGGAAGCAGCGAGGGTGCGCACACCGGCGTCAGCACCTCATCAAACAGCGGATGCAACGTCAGCCCGCGCGCCGTGGGGCGGCCGAACACCACCGCCGCATCGAAATGTTCGTGATCGAAATCCAGACCGTGCGAAATCGATGACGTCAGCTCGATATGGACGTCCGGCATATCATTTTGCAGTCTGATGACTCGCGGCAATACCCAACGCATGGCGCAGGTCGGGCATTTTATACGCAGCGTTCCAGGACGGGCGGGCGCCCGCGCCAACGCCTCATCGATGGTCGCCAGCGCCTGCCGTATCGGCGTCAGCAGGCGTTCTCCCTGAGGCGTCAGAATCAATCCCCTTGCTTGACGTTTAAACAATGGGTAGCCCAACTGACGCTCCAGCCCCAGGATCTGACGGCTGACCGCGCCCTGCGTCAGACACAGGGTCTGCGCCGCATGGGTGAAATTGAGATGCCGGGACACCACCGCGAAGGTGCGCAGTACGTCCAGCGAAGGGCGTTTCTGGGCCATAAGACTCCTCGTCGTAGCCGGTTGAGCCATGTTGTTAGTGCATGGCTAGTATGACGAAGTTTCCCTTGTTGCCCAGGGTTTTCTATTACTTAATGACCCTATTCTCGATGACAATCAGGAGCAATCTATGCAGAGCGCATGCGCCACCCGTTCCAAGTTGCCGGATGTCGGCACCACCATTTTCACCGTGATCGGCCAACTGAGCGCCGAGCATAATGCGCTGAATTTGTCTCAGGGCGCCCCCAACTTCGCCTGCGCGCCTCAGTTGGTCGACGCCGTTTCCCAAGCCATGCGTGAAGGACATAATCAATACGCGTCCATGACCGGTCTGGACGCGTTGCGCCACGCGCTGGCGGAGAAAACCGAGCGACTGTACGGCGCCCGTTACGACGCAGATACGGAGATTACGATCATGGCCAGCGCCAGCGAGGGGCTTTACTCCGCCATTAGCGCGTTGGTGCATCCGGGCGATGAGGTGATCTATTTCGAACCGGCGTTTGACAGCTATGCGCCGATTGTCCGGTTGCAGGGCGCCACGGCGATCCCCATCAGACTGTCTCTGAGCAACCTGAGTATTGACTGGGATGAAGTGGCGGCGGCCATCAATCCCAAAACCCGCATGATTATCGTCAACAGTCCGCATAACCCCACCGGGATGGTCTTCGACGAACACGACATTGCACGATTGACAGCGCTGACCCGCGACACCGATATCGCCATTCTGTCCGATGAAGTGTATGAGCATATGGTCTTCGATAAAGGGATCCATCACGGTATGGCGCGTCATCCGGCACTGGCGGAACGCAGCGTGATCGTGTCCTCGTTCGGGAAAACCTATCACGTCACCGGCTGGCGCGTGGGCTATTGTCTGGCGCCAGAATCGCTGATGGATGAAATTCGAAAAGTGCATCAGTTTATGGNGTTTTCGGCGGATACGCCGATGCAGTATGCGTTCGCCGCCATGATGGCGGATCCGCAGAGCTATTTGGGGTTGGCGGAGTTTTATCAGCACAAGCGAGACCTGCTGGTGGAGGCGCTGCACTCGTCCCCGTTCGAACTGCTGCCGAGCGGCGGCAGCTTTTTCCTGCTGGCGCGTTTCCGGGGATTCAGCGATCTGAGCGATGACGATTTCGTCCTCAGGCTGATTCGGGACTATAAGGTCGCCACTATCCCGCTGTCAGCGTTCTACAGCGAACGCGTCGACACCGGACTGATCCGGTTAAGCTTCTCGAAAGAGGATGAAACGCTGCGCGAAGGCGCGCGGCGTTTATGTCAGGTGCGGTAGTCAGCCGGAGACGCTGTCTGGAACGCGACGAATCCGGGCGCTCACGCCCGGATCCTCAGGGGCTTGCTACTTGGCGGTGACGTCCAGTCCGCCAAAGTATTTTTTAGACAAGTCGTTAATGGTGCCTTTGGCTTTCACTTCAGCAATCGCCGTATTTAAACGCTGACGAAGAGCGTCATCGCCTTTGCGCAGGCCGAAGGCGATGCCGCGACCCAGAATGCTTTCGTCTTCCACTGCGCCGCCCACAAAGGCAAAGCCTTTGCCCATTGGCTGCGACAAGAAACCGCTCTGCCCTGCCGCTGCCATCACCAGTGTGGCATCCAGACGACCGGACTCCAGATCTTGATAAACCTGATCCTGGTCCTGATAAGAGACCACGTTCACGCCTTTTGGCGCCCAGTGCGCATTGGCGTAGCTTTCCTGCACAGAGGACTGCAATACCCCGACCTGTTTTCCGCGCAGCGACTGGACCGTCGGCAACAGTCCGCTGTCCGCACGGGCGATCAGCAAGCTGGGAATGTGGTAAATCACATCGGTAAAATCAATCGCCTGACGTCGTTTTTCGGTCACATTCATGGCCGAGTTAATCACGTCGAATTTACGCGCCTGCAGTGCCGGTATCAGGCCGTCGAAGGAGGCTTCGGTCCAGGTGCATTGAACTTTGGCGGCATCGCAAACCGCATTGCCCAGATCCACGTCAAAACCCGCCAGTTCGCCCTCCGGCGTTTTATATTCAAACGGCGGATACAAGGCTTCCAACCCAAAACGCAACGTGGTCTGTTCCGCCCAGGCGGACCCCAGAGTGAACAGGCATCCTGCCAGAAGTAGGGAGGTCATTTTCTTCACTGTTACAGTCTCCGTGTTTATCTTTTATGTGGGGAATAGCGCTGATGATTTTACAGCCCGCGTGTTACACGTGGCGTTGACGAAAAGCTTTCTGTCAGCACGCCGCCGCCGTGTCCAGCATACCGCGAATAATGGAATAGTCGACGATGTTGAGCCATGAAGATGGCATACACTCTTACGTAAAGGGAAATTCACTGTGGTAGCGGATAGCCATAACCGTTTTATGAATAGGGGGTTTCAATCGTTCACTGGCTCACGGCGTTTTGCCGCATTCAACCTTCAATGAAGATGGATCGATTCAGGTACAGCTTCATCAGGTCGCCGAGGTAGATATTGCTATGGTCGCGCCGGCAATAACAGTAGAAGTGGAAAAAAGGAAAGTATCAGAACAAGGCGAGAGGATCATCCTGTCGGGGGAGGATAGAAAAGGCGTCAACGTCCGTCTGCCAAATGAGGAAGTTGGAGACGACCGGGATAGAGCATAGCCCCCTCTATGCTCGGTATTTTTTACCTTAATCACGGGTTATTACATCACTCCGCCAATCACTTACGTAAAGATACAATTAGTAACAATAAGCATGGGGAGTCCGTGCCGTATTCCCTTTGACTAATTATTTTTAACATATTCATCGCATTCGAAAACAGCATGAATTCATAGCGTTGATGTCAAAATATTATCTCAGTGAATAGAATTTTGTTTTCCTTCAGGGTATAGAAAAGAATTTCACCCAGTGTTAACGGGGAAAACCATTTAATATAATGAAAAGTTTTTTAAATTAAAAAATAAAACAGCTATTTTGAAATAATGTTCTGAGTGTGTATACAATATGAAGATGATTTGTTTATATGCGATTTACGGCTTNAATAATATTTTTTGCGTTAAGTTTTCTAAGAATATTTTTCTTATGACTGCTGATAGTTTTCTCACTCAGGCACAGCATAGTAGAAACTTCTTTATTCGACTTACCTGTAGCAAGTTGCTCAAGTACAAACATTTCCCTGGATGACAGTCTCCTTGGTTTAGGCTCAGTGTTAAAATAGAGTGGTGATTGAGTGGCATTCTTTATCGAAGAGACTATCTCAGCAATGGGACTTTTCAGTCCGATAACCGAGTCGCATTTCTGATAATTTAAGTTATAGCACGATGCGTTGTTTTTAAAGAGAATAATTCTATTTTCCTTGTTGATAAACTTTATCACGTCGACAAGAGATGCAGTTATCGGACATTCATTTGACGTTCCGATAAAAAAAACCTTACTGACCTCTTTATTGGGATATCGCATCAAATCACTCACATCCGTAGCGACATAGCTCATGTCGGCTGTGGTCATAATCTTACTACGAATTATTTTTTGAAGCGAATAAGTTATTATTTCATCTTCGAGAAAAAACACATAATCCATTGTTTCTTTATTACCTCCAACTTTAGTCACAACTAGCCGTAAATCGCCATTAGCATAAAACTGGCGATGCCATAAATTTATATCTCTCGTTTAGGATTTTTAAGAAGTATAACACCGAATAAAAAGAATGAACATCGGTCACATTATTTCAGAATTTTTTCAGAAATTACCCCTTACCAAGAATTTTCTTAACAATACAGAATTTCACCTCTCCTGCTTTAAGACCTATTTCAAACGCCGAACCTCTCTCTAAAATTACCCCTCGAGTACCGCCATCACTGAATTCAGCGCTACTCATGCCCCCACCAACATGTCCGTCTGCCGCCCCGTAAAGCATGATGCCCATCAGCGCATCATGTCAGCCCTGCTCATGATGTTCAGGCGATATAGATTTCAAAATAAGAACAAATTCTGATAGGAGCTTATCATTCCCCTATTCCTGTTAAATACTTGTAAACGACCCCCTAATTACTATGGATTTAAAAGTCGGATTCTCTTTTTATTTAAGATGTCTTATCTTTTGTCTTATATTGCATCTATTTATAATAACATTGTGGTAGTTATTTTATGACAGTTCAGACACGCAACCTCCTTTTGTGGAACGCATCCCAATCAACGGAATAAGTGAGTGATGGATAAATCATTCCCAGTATCTTCCTATCTTTACGCTAATGCTTAACTTTTCTTCAGGATAACAATAGCCTTACTCCACAGTTCGACTTAAATCCAATCATTACTAGGAACCCTTCGGGATTTCCTCTTTTTTACTTTCGGGTAAAGACGCCTGCATCGCATTGAAAGCATCAACGCTTTTTATTTTTATAGATGAGGAAATAATGGTAAAAATATTTCATACATTGAGTTCCACTCCGGAGTGGCTCAACGCATGTCACGTCTCATTTCCTAAATCGACCTGTTATTTTTATTTCATAGCGCTGCTCACATTCGATGAACAGAAATAATATGGAGTAGACGCACGTTCCTTCTCCACATTATGTCTTAACGAGAATCAATATAAACAAAGACAATGCCATTGATGACGTGAGCGTGAAAGCAATCGGGTATTGCCCCGGTGTCAGAATGATAACCGTCACTAGTGAAAATCCGGCGACTGATATTACCATAGTCTTTCTACCATTTCTTAACATACCATTGCCAAAGAGAACGTTATTGAGTTCAGGTTCATGGATTAACGTAAATGCCGATTTCGGTCACAGAAATAGAATAACGGCGGAACGGCCTATATCTTTATAGCAAGGTCGGTTTTATCGAAGACTGAATAGCGTCAAGATATTTCATTCGTGATTAATACGGTAGGTAAAGGCGACAATAAAAATGGCCGGGATTCAACAGGGTGATAATGAATCTCGGCAGTAAAGTGGCCCATCAGCAAATGATGCGGCTAGCGGAGACCTGCCCCCATCAGAAACATATCGACCGCCCGTCGCGTCAGCTCACGAATTTCCTCGGTGCTGAATGGTTCAGGGTCACATTGGAAAATGCGAATCTCCGTTTCAGCCGTGACTAACGCCAGGAACTGTAGCGCGCGGAGATGGGGATCATCCTGATGCAACTCGCCTTGTTCCATTGCGGTCGCCATCACAGTGGACAGCACATCCAAACACTCGCTGGGACCAGATTCGTAAAACAACATACCGATGTTCGATCGCCCTGCTTCCGCCACCACCATACGATAGACGGCCAGCGCGCTGCGGTCGTTAGTGAGTACCGCCAGCATGCGTTCACCGAATCGCATCAACGTGTCATGAAAGGTGACGCCCGTTTCGATTCTCTCCGCCAGCTCGGCAACAGCGTCTGACAAATGCATCGTCGCGTGAGCACGCACTACCGCGATGAACAACGCCTCTTTCGAAGGAAAGTAGCTGTAGAGCGTGGCTTTCGAGCCGCCTAGGCGCTTTGCCAGTTCATTCATCGATGCGCGCTCGTACCCCATCTCTTGAAAGAGTTGGGCCGCGGCGCTGACGATAGATTCACGACGGGCCTGAGTCCGTACTTTCATTGTCTTACCTGCAATAACGACATTGGCATATCGCCATGTTCTTGACAGCGAAAAAATCGGCGCAAAACTGAACCGTACAGTTTGTTTTTGCTAATTGTCATTACTGTACCGCTGAGGTCCAACCTTGTAAAGGCTGGCCGCCTCCCGTCATCAAGCCGGTGTGGCGCCTTTTCCTGGATTGTGGGTCTGCATGAACATTCAGGCGCGAATCCGTCGCGGGGCCGTGGCTGAAGTGGGTATGATCGGCGTCACTAACATCACCTTGTGGTGATTTTTGGATATGCTGCCCGGCCCGAACCAGGGAGCGGTGGCAATGCCATGATGCTTCTTATGATGATCAGCCATCGTAATGTGCTTGCACTGTGGCGCGCCCCCTTATATTAACGGTAAGCGCTGGCTCCGCGCGCCAAACGATGAAACAGCGCTTAAACAAATTCAGTGAGGCCTGTCGCACTTTTCTGGTTGCGCTTCCTAGAGCGAACAATGCCCTCAAACATCCTCCATTTCACCCTGGAATAGAATCATACCAGTGCATTATTTCGCCCCCCCCCCACATGACAGCACGAAATCTCAGCAAAAAGAGGACTCCAGGTAAAATCGTTGAAAAACAATAAAATACAAAAACAACGAGAGGTGATGATATGCGTCTAAACTTACAGTAGCCGAATTATTTCATCCGAAGGAGTTGATTATGTCTTTATCAGGAAAAGTCGCGCTGGTCACCGGCGCCGGACAAGGTATTGGTCGTGGGATTGCACTGCGTCTGGCGAAAGACGGCGCGGATATCGCATTGGTCGATGTCAAGGATGACAAAATCAAATCCGTCGCGGAAGAGATCCGCGCATTGGGGCGTCAGGCCACGACCTTCAAGGCCGATATCAGCGTGCGCGAGGAGGTGTTCGCCGCCGTAGATTTCGCAGAGAAAGAGCTGAACGGCTTCGATATCATCGTCAATAACGCCGGCATCAGTCAGACGAAAAATTTGCTCAGCGTCACCAAAGAGGACGTGGAGAGAATTTTCCAGATCAACGTGCAAGGCACGCTGTGGGGAATTCAGGCGGCCGCAACGAAATTTAAGGCGCGTAAGCAGAAAGGTAAAATTATCAATGCCTCTTCCATCGCCGGTCACGAAGGATTCGCCCTGCTCGGCGTCTATTCAGCGACCAAATTCAGCGTACGTGCGCTGACCCAGGCCGCCGCCAAGGAGTTAGCCAGCTTCGGCATCACCGTCAATGCATATTGCCCCGGCGTCGTGGGCACGGATATGTGGATCGAAATCGACAAGCGTATGGCTGAAGAAACCGGAGCGCCGATTGGCGCAACCTACAAGAAATATGTCGACGGCATCGCGTTGGGCCGGGCGGAAACGCCCGAGGATGTGGCGGCGTTTGTTTCCTTCCTCGCAAGCCCTGACTCCGACTACATGACCGGGCAGGCACCGCTGATCGACGGCGGACTCCTGTTCAACTAATTTGTGCTCATCGGAAAGGGCGGCCATACCGCTGCCCTTTCGCGTTGTCACGATTACGACGACGTTGCCGAGGGCAATAATAAGGGGTCCACGGATATCTCTCTTTTCAGCGTGCGCAACGCAAACGTCGAGCGAGTGTGTCGGATCCCTTTGACGCGGTAAAGCTTCTGGCGCAGAAACCGCTCGTAGTGCTCGGCATCGGCCACCACAATTTTTACCAGATAGTCGTAATCCCCCGTCACCAAATGCGCTTCCAGCACTTCGGGCATGTCCATCAACGCCTGGCCGAATTGTTCCAGCATGCGATCATCATGATGCTCCAGCGTGATCTCGATAAAAAAGACCTCCGAGGCCCCCACCGCCCTGGCATTGATGACTGCCACATATCCTTCGATCGCTTTTGTCGACTCCAGGCGTTTAAGACGCGTCCAGCAGGGCGACGAAGAAAGCCCGACTTCTTCGGCCAATTCCGCCACCGTCAGGCGGCCGTTACGTCGCAATGCCGATAAGATTCGCTTATCGGTCATATCCAGCGTTTTGTCTTTGTTCGCCATCGATTCCTCGCCTCAGCATAGGCATGCTGAAATTTTAATTATCCCCATCAATATTTACCGAATTAGTGCACAAAGAAAGAAAAAATCAGGAAAAGTTTAGCGAAAAGCCCCTCTATACTGACATAACCGGTTAGCTCGTCCACTGGCTGACTCTCTTCAGGCCCGCGCGGCAAACCCTGGGCTTGCCTTCAGGCGCGAATTTATCGTTACAACGGAATATCGCGCTCCACTTTTTCAGAACGATGCTCGCAGGCGATAGGAGGGATAGATGATGAATAAAACATCGCTGTTATTTGTTCCAGGACTCTTCCTGCTGGCTCCGCTACTGTTCTCCGGCAATATGGTGGTCGCGCGCTGGATCAGCCCCGAACTCCCTCCGCTGACGCTGGCTTTCGCGAGATGGCTCTTCGCTGCCATCGTGATCTTCCCATTTATTCTCTCACCCTTGCGCCGGGCCGCGCCGACGCTACGTCGTCGCGGGAAAGACGTGGCGCTGCTCGTCTTGCTGGGCGGGGTGCTCAGCGTCACACCGCAATATGCCGCGGCGCATCACACCAGCGCGGGCCATATCGCTCTTTTGTTTTCACTCTCTCCGATCATGGTTTCGGTTATTGAGCGCGTCGTATGGCGCATCCCGCTGCACGCCAATTTCTTCATCGGCGCAAGCATCGCTTTTCTCGGAATTTGCGTGGTGGTTTTCGAAGGGGATATCACTCACCTCCTCCGGTTCGAGTTCAATCAGGGCGACATGACTGCTTTTATCGCGTCGACGGCCTGGGCCGGCTATACGGCGCTACTGCGTCAGCGACCGATTGCCGTGTCGGCCTTTGTGCTGCTGTGGATTATCGCTATCGGTAGTTCGGTCATTCTGCTGCCATTTCTGCCGCTGGAATGGCGAATGACAAGTGCAACGCCGAAACTCTCGGCGCATCTGCTGTATGCCGTTCTGTTTCTGGCGCTGGTCGCCGGCGTCGCCGCCTACAGCGTCTACTCGCGCATTGTTAACTTGCTTGGCGCAGCGCGCGCCAGCACCTCCATGTATATGGTGCCGGTGTACGCATTTATCCTGTCCTCGATATTCCTTCAGGAACAGCTATACCTGTATCATCTGACTGCGACCACGCTCGTCTTGCTGGGCGTAGCGTTGACCACCGTGCGCTCCATACCTCACCTCAAATTCCCCGCCGCCAGGTCTATTGAGCACTGAACGCATTGACATGTAAAACAAGAAAGCCCGCCGACAATGTCGGCGGGCTTGGTGATCACGCTAACGAAAGCGTCCCTCAACGTCATTCAAATCGGGGGGATAAGCTTAACCTAACGATCCAAAGTGTGATGACCCAGCGTGGCCGCAGGACGTTCCAGCTTGAAGAACGCCATGGTTTCATCCAGGTTGACCGCCTGGTCATTCAGGGATGCGCTGGCGGAGGCAGACTCTTCAACCAACGCCGCATTCTGCTGCGCGACTTGCTCCAACTGGGTGATGGCCACATTAACCTGTTCGATACCTTTCGCCTGCTCGGAAGACGCCAAGGAAATTTCCTGCATAAACTCGTTAACCTTCCTGATCTCGCCAACCAGCAGATTCATGTCGGTGGACGAATCGGATGCGACTTTCGAGCCCAGCGAGACTTCGTTCGACGTCTCTTCAATCAGCGTTTTGATTTCTCGCGCTGAACCGGCGCTGCGCTGCGCCAGACTACGCACTTCGGCGGCCACCACGGCAAAACCTTTACCCGCTTCGCCAGCACGCGCGGCCTCCACAGCGGCGTTCAGGGCCAGAATGTTGGTCTGGAACGAGATGCCGTCCATGATGGAGATGATGTCGTTAATCTTATTTGAGCTGGTGGCGATACCGTCGATACGAGCGATGAGCTTGCCGAAGTTGCTGGCATTTTTTTCCGCCAGTTCAGCCACAGTTGCGGTCAACGCCATAGCGCGTTGAGTATTCGCCGAGTTTTCATGAACGGACGATGTCAGCTGTTCCATGCTTGCGGCGGTCTCTTCAACCGATGCCGCCTGCTCTTCCGTACGGGAAGAGAAATCGCGGTTTGCCGCAGAAATCTGCTGCGCCCCGGAGGCCACGGCCGCCGAAGAGTCACGCACATCGGCAACAATTCGACGGAAGGCTTCCTGCATGTCTTTCAGCGACTGGAGCAGTTTACCCATTTCAGTGTCGTGCTGCGGCGGGATATCCAGCGCCAGAGAACCGCTTTCCATCATACCGAAATAGCGGCGGACGCGTTCCACCGGCGACAGCACCACCGTACGAATAAACTGAATCGAACATATGCTCAACAACAGGACGACGACGAACGCAGCGATAAGAATCGTTAAGGTGGTTTTATAGAAGCTTTCTGCGTGCGTGATTTCCCCATTGCCCACGTTCTGGGCGAAGTCGATAAAGTTCATCAGCTTCTGACGAAATACCTCACCTTTCTCCGCTGCCAGCGGTTCAATCTGACCATAAAACTGAGCGACGTTGCCCTGATTCAGCGTGACCACTAACGGATCGATAGCGGTAGAGATGTAGTCATCGAATGCCGCGTCCAGGTCCGCACGGAGTTTGCGCCCTTCTGGTGTCAGCGCCCGCGTTTTACGCAAGTCCGTCATCGTCAGTTTGGCTTTGTCGACGTACGCATTAAGTCTTTTTGTATAGGGAGCAACGATATCCACATTCTCTTTTTTATCGAGGAATAGAGCAATATTCATTGCCAGGAGTCGTGCACTCAGGAGATCCGCGTAGGTCGAAGCCAGTGGGATAACCTGGTCGCCCTGAATGGTATCCATTTTTTGAATTGAACTATTGCTCTGGATAGAAGAATAGAGACTAAATACACACAGGGTGGATAGTAATATAAAGAATATAGCGATAACGCCGTAGAGGCCGTTTCGAATCTTAATTCGTTCGTACATTTAATAATCCTTGGTTATTATCAGTATTCTTAGGCCCTATCGACTAGGTTGTTTAAATCTTTAACAACCCTTTAAAACAAAACTGTTTATCACGCCAATACACTAACTAATGGCATATGCATCTAATATTGGCACCATGAGCAGGATAACCAACCAGTAAATTCCATGATGCGTGGAGATGTCATCGAATCAGGATAGATTAAAGAAATAATAAAAAAGTGCGACAAAATATGTGCCGCACTCGATAACTTTCATGGATTACCACCCAACTAAAATAATGTCTTTTCAGTCAGGGATGTTAAATGGTCGATATTTCACACAAAACAGATCCCACACATCGAATAATACTAAAGCCGAATGCATTGATTGCGCCCTTTTTTCTTCGCCAGATACAGAGCCTGATCCGCGCCTTCCTTCAGTCGCTGGGCATCACAAGGGTGTTTGGACATGTAGGAATAAACGCCGACACTGACCGTAACAATCTTTTGCGGCAGCTGAGAGCCTCGATGCTCGATGGCGCGCAATCTCATCGCCTCAACCATCTCGTTGCCTACCACCTCCGCCTGCCTGCTGGTAAGTCCCGGCAAAATGATTGAAAATTCCTCCCCGCCGTACCGGGCGGGCTGAGCGCCGGGAGGCAGCGAGAGCGAACGAAGGATGAGGCCGATTTCAGCCAGACAGCGGTCGCCTTCTATGTGACCATAGGTATCATTATAGCGTTTGAAAAAGTCGACATCGATCATGGCGAGCGCCACGTCGCCGCTCTCAACTTGCGCTGTAGTCAGACATTGTTCCAGATAGAGATCGAACCGTCGGCGGTTCGCCAACTGGGTCAGCGGATCGACCAACGCCAACTCCTGTAGCACCTGATTCTGGTCTTCCACTTCCCGATGCATCATGGAAAGCATCTCTTTATTACGTACCGTAATGCGGATCTGTTTAAGGACAAAAGTGCCCAGTAACACCAGTGAAACCAAAACCAAAAAGTTGACGGCTATCGCGGCTATATTGTCCGCTACCCAGCGCCGCTGCAGCTCATTTTTATTGACGCTGGCCGCCGCGATAAGCGGATATCTTTTGAGTTTGACGTAACCCACAACGCGCATCTGACCGTCAAACGGTGTATGCCAGGTGCCCACGCCAACGGTTCTGCTTTTCAACGCCTTCTCCGCCAATACGCCCGTCGAGTATTTTTCGATCAGCGTTTTCTGCTCGTCCGGATAAACGTACAGGGGGGAACCGTCGACGTTCAGTAAAGACAGAATCGAGTCATAATTCAGGCTGAAATAGCTGTAGAAACGCCCGAAATAGCCAGGGTCGACCGAGGCCAGAAAGATGCCTTTAAACTCGCCGTTTTTGCCGTTAATTCGCTTCGATACCGGAATCACGTATCTCCCTGAGATCACGCTGATGCGCGGCTGGCCGATGAATAGATCTTCGCTGGTGCTGTTCTTGTTCCAGATGAAGTAGCTACGCTTGGACACGTTATATACAAAGCGGGAGCCTTGCCCGGTTGAGGCAATCAGGTTGCCTTTCTCGTCGAAGAGATAAAGGCCGATGATTTGCGGGAGCAGTACACGGTGAGATTCGAGCACGGCGGTGATCTTTTCAGAACTCAGCGAATTAATATCACCGTGGATCTCACGCATAGTGTCGATAATGGCCAGTTCTATCGGCAGAAAAGTATCCTCAGCCTGACGCGACAATATCACCGATAGATTGATGACATCCTGCTCCACTTCCAATACCTGCCGATGATAGGACTGCCAGAAGTTCCAGCCGTTAGTTGTGGCTAATACGATGAAACTCACGACCAGAAAACCAATCATGGTTTTTCCTGGAGCTGAAGGATTGTTTTTCCCTAAGAGACGACGCAATCCGCGAGGTGTGAACGAAACAAAAGATTTATAAGGCATACGTTTTCCTGAAAACATGAATCGCCTGAGGGCGTTCATGCGGGCACATCCTACTAAATCGCGCCGTTATTGTGTACCAACTCACGACGATGGCACGCTATTCCGCGGCGAAAGCCGTGGATTCAGGCCTCAAGTCGGGTGCGCATACAAGAGACGCCCATCCTCGTGTAAACTCACTACATCAGGATTAGCATAGTTTAAGACATAGCGCTGCGTGACCTGCCGTTACGATGACGGCACCGTATTTCACCGGACACCGCTGCGTCCGGCACCCCAAGGAGAAAAGATGAGTAAAGCATCCGCTGCCGGCCTCACGGCCACTAAAGCGCTCGATAAGCTGGAAACCCTGTATGACGAAGCGGTCGCCTCGCTGCGCGCCGCCATTAGCGCTTTTATCGATGAAGGCACGTTGCCGGACGCCTCGGCGCGCGCCAAAGGTCTGTTTGTATATCCCGAGCTGCGCGTCAGCTGGAACGGACGCGCGCCCTCTGAGAACAAAACCCGTGCCTATGGCCGACTGACCCACGGCGGCTGTTACAGCACGACTATTACCCGCCCAGCGCTGCTACGCGGCTATCTGTCCGAGCAGTTGGAGATTCTGGAAAACGACTATGACGCGGTGATAGAAGTCGTGCCTTCACAGCAGGAAATTCCCTATCCGTACGTTATCGACGGCGCAAATCTGGGGCTAAACCGCTCAATGAGCGCCGGGCTGGCGCAGTATTTCCCCACCACCGAACTGGCGCAGATTGGCGATGAAACGGCTGACGGTCTGTTTCATCAGTCCAAAGAATACTTCCCGCTCTCCCACTTCGATGCGCTGAGAACCGACTTTTCGCTGGCCCGCCTTCGGCACTACACCGGCACGCCGGNCGAGCACTTCCAGCCTTTCGTCTTATTCACTAACTACACCCGCTATGTGGATGAGTTTGTGCGCTGGTCCTGCGAACAAATCGCGGATGAAAACAGCCCTTACTATGCACTGTCCTGCGCGGGCGGCAGCTACACCACGGCGGAGACCCGTAATCCCGAGCAGGCGGGTTCCGATCTGGCCTGGAAAAATCACCAGATGCCCGCTTATCATCTGCTGTCTCGCCAAGGACGCGGGATTACGCTGGTGAATATCGGCGTCGGGCCGTCCAACGCGAAAACCATCTGCGATCATCTGGCCGTCTTACGTCCGCATGCGTGGCTGATGATCGGCCACTGCGGCGGTCTGCGCGAAAGCCAGTCCATCGGTGATTACGTGCTGGCTCACGCCTACTTGCGGGACGACCACGTGCTCGACTCCGTGCTGCCGCCGGACATTCCGATCCCCAGCATCGCCGAAGTGCAGCGAGCGCTGTATGACGCCACCAAGACGGTGAGCGGCATGCCGGGTGAAAAGGTGAAACAACGCCTGCGTACCGGAACCGTCGTCACGACGGACGACCGTAACTGGGAACTGCGCTACTCCGTCTCGGCCCGCCGCTTCAACCTGAGTCGCGCCGTCGCGGTGGATATGGAAAGCGCGACCATCGCCGCACAGGGTTACCGCTTTCGCGTGCCTTACGGCACCCTGCTTTGCGTATCCGACAAGCCGCTGCACGGCGAGATCAAGTTGCCCGGACAAGCCAACCGCTTTTATGAAGGCGCGATTTCCGAGCACCTGCAAATCGGCATCTGCGCGGTCGATCTGCTGCGTTCGGAAGTCGACCAACTGCATTCCCGCAAGCTGCGTACATTCGACGAACCGCCATTCCGCTAATTCACCTCTTTAATCATCAGCGAGGAGCCGCCAGCGGCCCCTCGTTTACCTCCCCCACAGACCATCTTTTTCTCTCCCACCTCCCGTCGGCGGACTTCACTTTCGTCACGGATGGCGGCCTGTTATTCCGTCAAAGAAAAACCCCGGCTTTCGCCGGGGTCGGGACCGAACTTCAGTCTGTGTCCGCTGACCGGGACACCAACGGCTCAATGCGTTTAGAAATCCACGTTGATGCCCAGTTGGAAGGTTCTGCCGGGCATGACCGCAAGCTGCTGGTCATACGCGTCCTGATTGTTGGTGCTGGTCAGCTGACGGCTGCTCAAATAATCCCAATATTTGCGATCGGTCAGGTTATACACGCCGCCACTGAGTTTGACAGTCGGCGTGACGCGCCAGTAGGCGGTCAGATCCACCAAACCATAGCCTGGAACGCGCATGTACTCGGTGGTGGAGTCGGTGATGGTGGTTCCCGTGTTGGTGTATGTCTCACGGTTGGTCGCCGTGGCCTGCTTGCCTTTCTGGAACGTCGCTGTCAGCGCCGCGCCATAGAGGTTATCCGGCGCATCCCAGCCCAATCCCACGACGGCTTTCAAAGGCGCCACGCTATCAAGGTCGACATATTTGTCACCGGAGTAGCTGGACTTGGACTGCCCTTCGCTATAACCGACCCCCAGCGTGGTGCTCAGCCCCTGCAGCGCGTCGAACCACGTTCCCCACTGTACTTTACTACTGAACTCCGCGCCGTAAATGAAGGCTTTGTCGCGGTTTTCCGACTGATAGGCAATATTGATATTCGACGGCACGTTCGAGAACTTATCAGGGTTATTAGCCCGGGTATAACGCGTGTAGGCGATAAAGTTCTTATACGTGTTGTAGAACAGCGCTGAGCGGAAAGTCACCCCTTCGGTCATTTCCCCTTTTAATCCCAGCTCATAGTTGTTGCTGGTCTCCGTTTTCAGCTCGTTGTTGCCGATCAACGCATACTGCGACGCGCCTGCATAGGAAGAACCCAGCCCCCACGATCCGTACAGCTGGCTGGCATCCGGGAACTGTGCGCCGCGCTTGTACTGAATGTAGCTGGTCAGACGGGGCGTCAGCGCATACTCAAGACTCAAAGACGGCAAGACCTGAGTATCACTGAAGGTGCCGTAAAGCTTCTCGACATCTTCCGTCGTAATTGCCGAACTATTAGCGGCCAGACTGCTCAGGTTCTGAGGTTTCGTCCGCTGATAGGCGACACGCACTCCAGGCGTGATCGCCAGCGTTCTGTCAGCGATATCCATCTCCATACGGTCCTGAACGAAGCCGCCCAGCGTATCCGTACGGCTGTCCGCTTCCGGCTGCATGATGGCGTAGTACGTGGTCTGAGCCGGATCCTGAGTGAATGGCCGNTTGGTATTGGATTGCTGGGCATTGAACCCCCAGCTGAACTGATGCATACCCCAGGTTTTCATCATGGTGGTCTCGGCGCCGTAGGTATCAACCTTGTAGTCCGAATTCACCGTGTACATGCTGCGGGCGGTCAACGGCATGTAGGTTTCATCTTGGGTTTGAGTATTCTGGTAATAGATGCGCGAGTCGATAGCGTCTATCCATGAATCCACCGAGGCCGCCGTCCAGTTATGACGCAGGCTGCCGCTCCAGCGACGGGTATCGCTGTCCTGCTGCGCGTTGCCTAAAATTGAATTTCCCGTGGCATCCCATGAGTCGTAGTTGGAGNGGGACGTCTTGGTGTAGTACTCCAGCGTGCCGGTGAAACGGTTCTGTTCGTTCGCCTGCCAGATCCCTGAGGTCATCACAGACGTAGAGTGCCAATTCATCGGATAAGCGGAAATCACGCCGCTGTTGTTCTGAGTTTCCTGACCGTCGCGACGGCTGATCACGACGATGCCCCGCAACGTCTCATCGCCGCCCGCCGCCGTGATGCCATTGTGCCAACTGCGGTTGGACGAGTCATAATCGCTCTGATAGCCGAAATAAGTGTGTTTCGACGGCGACAGATATTGGTCCGGCGATTTAGGACGGAAAGAAACCGCGCCGCCGATGGCGGTATTGGCGCGCTCGACGCTTGTCGCCCCCTGATCGATGGTCACCAAACCGTACATGTACGGGTCGATATAGTCACGGCCGATCCCGAACGTATTCAAACCGGCGCGTCCTGCATAGCTTCGCGCGGTCGCGTTGGGCAACGGAATGCCGTCCACGTCGATGGCGACGCGGTTGCTTTCCAGGCCGCGGATGTTATAGCCGGTGTAGCCGGAGCGGTCGAACCCGCTCTTACCGTTACCGGAACCCGAGCTGGCGCTGGTGGCGCTGACCAGCGGCTGATAGCGCATGATAGTACCGAAATCGTTGCCGCCATTTTTCTGTAGCTCACTGGCATCCAGCGTGACGCGACTTCCTGCCTTGGTATCGATGGGCGCAGAAATCACCGTCATCTGCTCGCCCGGATTGTTATCCTCCAGCTTAGCCGCCGTCGCAGCCTGGGTGGCAGAGGTGGTCTGCTCTTTATTGGCTGCCTGCGTTTTATTGTCGCTATCGGATAGCGCGGCCACCGCACTGAATGCTGTGCTGGTCAATACGCCCGTCAGAATGATCCTGATGAGACCTGAGAGATGTTTTTCTTTTGTATGCAAGAACATACTGAAACCTCAAATGTTGAAATCGTTATATTCTCGCTCAGTCATTGCTTTGCAGTATTTTTGTTGATTATTTTTGTAGTTATTAGGGCGCGATTCAGGCCGGCGTTTCCGCCCAGACCCACATCGCATCCACTCATCCATCGAACGCTATTTCTTCCGCGCTTCAACGCCGCAGCGACACCTGTGGCGTTGCGGTTTCATGGTGGGGGCTGACAACGACGTCGGCTTGATACCAACGTTCAATCGCCGGTTGGGTGATAACGCCCTCCGGCACGCCTTCCGCGACGATCCTGCCGTCGTGCAGCAGCACGATCTTGTCCGACCATAACGAGGCCAGATTCAGATCGTGCAATACGCAGCATACCGCCAGCTTTCCCGTCGAGGTCAGCATTTTCAGCAGCCGAAGCAGCTGCTGTTGGTGATACAAATCCAGCGCCGACGTCGGCTCATCCAGGAACAACCATCCGGCAATACCGTCAGGCCGCCATAGTTGCGCCAGCGACCGAGCCAGCCGCACCCTCTGCTGCTCGCCGCCGGACAGCTGCGGATAAAGCCGACCACGCAACATCTCACAGTCGGTCAACGCCAAAATTTCATCTAATACACGCTCGTTCGCGCCTGACGGCCAGGGCGAGCGCCCCATAGCCACGACCTCTTCCACCCGAAACGGGGCCTGCAATACGCTGTCCTGACGCATCACCGCGCGCTGACGGGCCAGCACATTCGGCGTCCATTCAACCATCGGGCGACCATTGAGCCGGCACTCCCCCTCGGAAGGAGCAAAGAACCCCGTCAACAAGCGTAACAACGTCGACTTACCCGCGCCGTTGGGGCCGATAACCGTCGTCAATTCGCCGGGCGCTAGCGTAAGCGAGACATCGGACAGCAGCTGTCGCCCTCCCGAGCGGTAGCTAATGCGGTGAGCGGTCAAGCACAGTTCACCCAACTCAGCCATGTTTGTGCCTCAAAATCAGCCATAAAAACCACGGGCCGCCGACCAAACTGGTTAATAGCCCCACCGGCATTTCCGCTGGGGCCACCATCGTCCGCGCCAGCGTATCGGCCAGCAGCAGTAGAAGAGCGCCGCCCAGCGCCGAACCGGGCAACAGCCAGCGGTGATCGGCCCCGAGCGTGATCCGAATGAGATGGGGCATCACCAGACCGACAAACCCTATGATGCCGCTGACCGCCACGGCTGCCGCGACCAACACGGCGCTTAGGATGACCACCTGCCGCCGCGTCCGGCGAACGTCCACGCCAAGATAATGCGCTTCCTCGTCGCCCAATTGGAGGAGATTGAGCTGCCGCGCCAGACGTTGCAGCCACCACACGCAGGGCAATACCAACGAGGCGACGCCCGCTACCGACGACCACTGGGCCTGTCCCAGACTCCCCATACCCCACAACGACAGCTGGCGCAGTTGCTGATCGTTGCTGATCCAGGACAGCACGCCGGTCGCCGCGCCGCACAGCGCGTTGATGGCGATCCCCGCCAGCAGCAGGCGGGATAACGGACTGGTGGCGGAGATACTGAGCGAGAACAGGAGCAGCATGATCGCGACGCCGCCTGCGAACGCCGCCAACATTGGCCAGTACAGCGCAATCACCGCCGGTAGCGCGACCGGGACGACCACGGACAAACCGACGCCCAGCGCCGCGCCGCTGCTGACGCCAAGCAGTCCCGGATCCGCCAGAGGATTGCGAAACAGCCCCTGCATCGCCGCGCCGGACAGCGCCAGCGCGACGCCGNCCAGCACGGCCAACAGCACACGCGGCAGGCGGATGTTCAACCAGACCTGCCACGGCAGGCTCTCCGACGATGACGTCATCAGTTCGGACAGCGTGATCGGCATAGCGCCGATGGTCGCCGCAATAAACGTTAGCAACCCCGCAGACGCCGCCATAAGCAGCAGCGTCATCGATGGATTGATCCTCACTGTTGCGCTTCCACCGCTTTACGCAGGCGCAACAGCGCCGCTGGCGTATCCAGATCGAAGCCCAGCATCGCCATGTCGTCAACAACCAGCAGGCGTTTGTGTTGACCCGCCGGCGTCAGCGCCAGACCAGGCAACTGCCATATAGTGGCTTCGCCGCCGAGGGTTTTCACGCCCTGACTACTGATGACCACCCAGTCCGGCTGGCTAGCCACCACGCCTTCCTGAGATAAGGGCTGATAACGGTTGAATCCCTGCATGGCGTTTTGCAAGCCTGCCGCGCGGATCGCGGCGTCCGCCGCCGTGTTCTGTCCGGCACCCATCGCCGACATGCCGCTATGGCTCATAATGAACAGGACTTTGACGGGCAGCGGTTTCGTCGGCAGCTCGGCAAGCTGCTGATGCACCTGCCGCACCAATGCCTGCCCCTCTTTCTCCTTCCCTAACGCTTGAGCGATGACCGAGATCTTGGCGGCGATGCTTTCCACGTTCTGTCCGGCGGGCACGGTCACCACCTTCACACCGCTTTTCGCGATCTGCTCCATTGCGGTGGAAGGTTGGGACAGCGCGCTGGCTAGCACCAGCGTCGGCGCCATCGCCAATACCCCTTCCGCATTCAACTGCCGCATGTACCCGACATCCGGCAGCGCCAGCGCTTCTTTCGGATGCAGGCTGGTGCTATCGCGGGCGATGACATCACTGCCCGCGTGCAGAGCGAAGACAATTTGCGTGACGTCGCCGCCAATGGTCACCAGACGCGTCGCTGCCAGCAGCGAGAACGGCAAGCATAGCGCCAGCGTCAGAAGAATTTTCTTCATGCTGCGGCTCCCGGTTTCACCAACGATGACACCTGCTGACGCCACTGTTCCTGCTCCGGCTGCCCTTCCGTACGCTGACCGAACAGCTGCGCAATCTGCGTGCCGTCGGCGGCGAACAGCTCCAGGCTGGTGACGATACCATCGCGCGTGGGCTTGCGCGTGACCCAACTTTCCGCAATGGTATTGCCCTGCAGATGCAGCGTGAACGTCTGGTTAAACACGTTCAGCCAATGATCCATTGGCACCACTTTCTCAATCACGCCGGTAAATATTTGAACGCAGCCCCGGTTGCCGACAAAGATCATGATTTCGTTGCCGTCCTGATGCGCCGCATTCAGCAGCGTCGCCAGCGCCTGGTTGTCCACCAGACAGGCCAGATCGTCACTTACATGGCGGAACGCCTGCTGACGCGTCAGATTGTGCCGTTTCAACAGTGGGAAAAATTCATGCACGTCTTGCATGTCCCGCCACTCTTGTTCCAGCCGCACGGCATCGACAACAACGTCGGATTCTGGCGCGGCATAAGGCGNGAGCGTCAACGGCGCATTTTCGGCGGCGGCGAAACGCTCTACGGTTTCCTGCCATGCCGTCCAGTCGGTGTGCTCAGTACCGTAAACCTTCAGCNCCGCGTCGCCCTGACGATCATAGAATTGAATACTTTGGCGTTCGCCGCGCGCGGTCTGCTCGATAAAGAAAAATACGCTCGCCCACTGCTCGGGGAAAACGCGCAAGTCCAGGCCTCGTGGATTCAGCACGACTCCCGCATGTCCGCCAATGCGTTGATTGCGGTAGAACCCGATCTGCTCATGCACGGCATATTCGTTCCGCGTGATGGATTTTGTCTCCCCTACGCTTTCTAACGCCGCCAGAATCTGACGCGGATCGCCGGTCAGTCGGCGCGCCTCATGACCTACACGCAGGTAAGATAGCTCCGCTTCACTGATATTCATCAATTGGGCCAGTTCACGCGCGTATTTTTTGGGATGCTGCTCTTTAAGTTGCAGATAATCTTGATAATCGTATTGCATGAATAAAAAACTCCGACATTCGCGCTGTCTTTCGCAGGATTGTTTAGGTGACGACACCGAGTGTAATGATAATTATTAACATTGCCATAAAAATTTAACAAGCCAATATTGAGCGAATGAAGAAACCTTAATTCCACAATTCATCAAGGGGTTAGCCATCGAAAATTCGTGACTAATTAGGCGATCTAATCGATGTTGAAATAGAGAATGGGGCTATGTGGTCAGACGGGTAACGTGCCATAGGCGAATTAACGTGCTAAAGCGAGATGCTTCGCTCATGTCGCCGCGCAAACCAACACGCAATCGGCGCGGAGAAGCCCGGCCGCGCCTCTTCATTGCATTATGCAATAAAAAAATGCCTATATTAGACCCCATTTTAATAAATTGAATCTAAATAAAAACCAAACAAAATAAAAATAGGTCGGTATTTTTCATTATATAAATAAAGTCTCAACTAAAATTAACTATAATTAGGAATAAATTTATTCATGACTCATTACTTCTATACTTCACGCTACCCTGTGCTATTTACCTACCGAAAATAGGCTTATATTTTTTATTTTCTGCCGCCGTACATTTTTATATTTACGGTATTCAAATAAGACCCTCCCCTATTTTTCGAAAAAGTAAGACAAAAAATTGTTAAACATCGTGTGGAGCATATGAAAAAAATATCCCGAGCTTCGTTGTTCTTTCAGCTGTTGAGCGGCCACTTTCGTTCTGAAAAAATAGGGNTTGAGAATAAGATAAAAGCGAAATTTTTGTTGCGATCGCTGATGCTGCCGTTCTCTACCTATTACTTCTTAGGCAGGCTATGCTCGTTGCCTTCCATGCAGAAATTGATGAAAACACACCCCTGCCTGCCTACGAAAATCCATCGCCCTTATCTGCATGTCGGCCTCAATGCGGCCGAGCGCGCTAAAGCGATTTGCCACCACTATACCTTTATGGAAAGTCTGTCTTCGCCAAGACTGCATGATGCCTTTCTGAGCGAAACGCCCTTCCGTCTGGCTGAATTTTACGGCAAGGAGGGCGAGAAATTCTTAATCGTCTGCAGCGTGTGGCGTTACGACAAGGAGGGCGAAACGACCCTGCAAATCGTGATGGATGAGACGTCGTTGATCTCATTATCGTTCAGTATCATTAATGTCTTGGGGAAGCCCGCCATTGTCATCGGCGGCCTACAAGGTCAAGGTAAACAAACGACCCGGGAGCTGATTAAGNAGGCGACAAAAGCCTGCCACGGTTTGTTCCCTAAACGTATGCTGATTGAAAGCCTGCTGGCGTTGGCCGACCTGGCGGGGATTCGCAGCGTGCTGGCCGTCGGCGATAGCAGCCATGTTTATCAGAGCCGACGCTATCATCGCAGCAAAAAAAGCGTGCTGTTTTGCAGCTATGACGACTTCTGGACCTCGCTGGACGCGACCCTAACGCACGACAACCTATACCAGTTGCCTCTGCACATCGCCCGTAAACCGCTAGAGGAAATACCCAGCAACAAGCGAGCGCAATACAAGCGGCGCTATCAATTGATCGATGACCTACATGCACAGCTGGCGGACAACCTAAGCGCGAAACGCGTTACATAACAAATCATGTGGAATCACGCCCATAAAAAAAGCCAGCGCAAACGCACTGGCCTGAATAAATGGGTGTCGAAACAGTTCGACGTTAACGCCAGCTGATGCTGGCGTTATCACATTGTTAACCTCGCGGATCCTGGAAATGATGACCGCCGCCATGACCGCCGCCGCCACCACCACCACCGTGACCGCCGCCCCACGGGGGCGGAAAGATGCATCCGCTCAGGGTTGTCAGCAGCGCCAGGACACTTACCAGTTTTAATACTCGTTTCATTTTAACCTCATCTGACTACTGTTTCGCTGCATCATAGTGAAGCCATCCCCCGGCCAACAAGCGTCTTATTCTTAAAAAGCCGTCTATTAATAACGAATTAGACTATTTACTCCGCATCNCCACAAAACAAACGATTTCCTTACATTACAGCCTTTAAACCAGGCGACCTGCGGGCGATTTTGGCAGCCAACACGCCATAAAACGGCAAAGGCGGCAGGAGAATTCCTCCCTGCCGCCTTTTGTCCGCCGCTCATATTGGCGGGCGAGTTTATGGNTGTTGGACGACGTTGTAGAGCACGTTGCGACGCTCCAGCATCTGGCCGCCGTCACGCGTCAGCGGCACCCAACCTACCGAACCGCGGTTCGTCGTCGGCGAGGCGAAGAGGAGATTGAACGGGATGGAGACATAGAACCCTTTGGTAAAGCTCCCTTCCCCATACTCTTTGGCGCTGACGTTGGTTTTCGTCGCGAAGGCGCCCGCGACGATGCCACTGTCAAACCGGCGAGACAGATCGACGGTAACGCCTTTATCTCCCGCCAGATAGCGACCCACGCTGACCTTCGCCAGTCCGCCTTTGATAAACGGCAGTTCCCAATAGGTGGTCAGATGGCCGGTGGCCACGCTGTAGTCCGCGAGACGCATCGTATCGTTCCAGTCACGTTGCTTGACGTAGTTCACATCCAGCCCAACCGCCCAGCTTTTGCCATAAGGACGATACAGCATTTCCCCCCCGACACCGGCGTACATCATCTCCAGATACCCGCCGTAGACCTGCGTGTACCAGTCCCGTGCCGGATGGTCGGTGCGCGACAACTGCAGATTGGTCAGCAACACATCTGATGAGGTGACGTACTCACGTATCCAGGTGCGGACGCGCGGTAGCTTAGAGTCCTGAGGCGGTGTCTTATAGTTGAACTTGTCGTAGTTGTTGAACAGGTTGACATTGACCGTACCGCCTACGCTCCAGTGATCGGAAAGGTACAGATCGGCGTTGGCGTTTGCCGAAACCTGATACATATAGAACGATTCGGCCCCACCGATAGACTGCGACAGCGCTGGCGCAAGGGAGTAAGTCAATCTCCGGGGCTGGGTATGCAGCACCGCTTTCCCGCGTGGCGGCGCGAGCGGCTCAGTATGATAAGCATCCGGCTCCGGCTGCCCTAACGGGGTCGATGCGGTTTGCAACTGACGGAAAGCGTTCGCGTCAACACGGGTACTGTCAGTCGGCAGGTGACGGCTTTCCCTAACGATGTGGTATTCGCTGACGCTCTCCGGCACGTGATTGGCGAGGACCGTCGCCGCCCGGCTGCTGTACTCCGCGCTATCCGGATATTTGTATTGCGGGCTGACGACGGTGACCTGTTTCGCGTCCGCGTAGATATCCGGTTGACCCAGACCCGCTTTCTCGTCCAGCTCCTTCGCCNCGCGCTTCCAGTCCGTGCCGCCCTGCGGGTTGCTGACCGGCGCATAGACCGGCGGCGCGTCGTCCNCGAAATGCGGCCTCAGTTGATTGAAGTTGGTCCGGAGCGTAAAGCCCCACATCAGCGTATTGCCGCGTTCCCAGGACAGCGACGTATCCAGAATATCGCCGACCCGATAGACCATGCCCACGTTGATCGGCGAATCCTGCTTGATACGCTCTCTGCGCCCGCGATCTGCGGCCTCATCGCTGTAGTTGTTGCCGTCGTATTCCAGTTTAAGACGTAACGGATCCCACGGCGTCTGGTATTCAATCCCGCCGAATATCGCCGCCGGCCCGNGAAAGAAATTGTTCACCTCGAACTGCCCGGTTTCCGTAGAACTGGNGCGCTGACAGAAGCTCTCCGTCAGCTTACAGGCGGGGTTGGTGATATTGCCGCTCTGGGCCATGTTGCCCCAGCCGATGCCCAGCGTCAGGTCAAACGGTCCCCAGCGTTTGCTGGCCGCCAGATATTCGCTGTCGAACAAGCCGGTTCCCGCGATATCGCGCAGTCCAACAGAGACCTGGGGCAACCAGCGGTCTTCCTTCCACAACCGCGCCTTAACGTCGAACCCTTTGTCTTTATACGTTTGCGTGCCGCTGAAGTTGGGGTCGGCGCTGTAAAGCCGGGTACGAATGTCGGTATAACGCACCGTGGTTTCCAGCCAGTCGAGCAACTGCAATGAGACGGAGTAACGTCGATATTGATCGTTATCGCGATAGCTGGCGCTGAACTCGCCGGTGTCGGCCATCCGGGCGGTCGGCATTTGCAGCAACCCTACGCCGCCAAAGTCGGTTTGAGAGACGCCCGCTGGCTGGTAATAGTGATTCTTGTTAGTGGCATCGGCCATCTCATGAGCCGTGCCGCCCGCCCCATCCGCCAACGCCGACGTGCTGAAAACGCTGCCGATCGCCAGAGAGAGGCAATTCAGTCTGAGAGTATTGTTTTTAGCCATTAGTGTGGGATCCGGTTCGCAAGATAATCGGCAATCTGCTCGTTAAGAGAGGACATCTCTTCGGGCAAAATCGCGGGGTCAAAGCCAATAAACAGCGTTTCGCCCGCAGCGGGTTCGATATGTTGACGATTCCATATCGCCAGCGGCACCTTGCGCCACGTCCCCGCTCCAGAAATCAAATATCCCGTATTTTTATCGCCGCCGGGAAGGAAACGTCGGCCCTGTATATAGTTTTCAACCGACCAGCCGGAACGCAGCGGAAGATCTTTGAACACGTGGGTCGTACCGATATCGATATCTGTTCGAATCAGTCCGAACAGGAACAGCTGTTTTGAATAGGGGGCAAGATAGAGCTGATATTCTCCGACCAGCGGGCGGTTGCTCTGTAGGTCCAGGCGCACTCGGTCCGGGTCAAGCGCCGTCGGAATTCGGCCCGCGATAGGTACCTGCTTGAGCGCCTGCGCGACGTACCACGCCGCGATGGCGTAGTCGCCATCACCGCGATCGCGCCACCACAGCTGTAGACGATAGAGGTGATCCTGCAGCGTCTGGCCTTGCGCGGCCACGCGCGATGTCATCGCCGGATTGGTGATCAGCGCATTCTGCCAATTGACGTCGGCGGGGAACGGCGTTTTCTCATAAAACTTATCCAAGCGAACGCCGTCTTCCAGCACCACGAGGTCCAACGTGCGATCGCCATATTTTACCGTTAGCTGCGCCGCGCCCACCGTTCCGGTCATCAACATCAACATGGCAGCCAGCCGATTGTGTAGCAACATAGAAGCGTCCTTACAGTGACTGAGCGTAGGATTTCAAAGCGGTAAACTGAACCAGCGCCATATCCGGCCCCATGTATTGACGACTCTGCATCACCTGACCGGTGTTCGCATTCAGCCAATACTGGTTGGTATAGCGTTTGTTCAACGCGGGAACGGTCACGAGCTCGTCGAAGCGCACGGTTTGATAGGTTCTGCCGAGGATGACCAACGGTTCGCGGCCGCGGTTTTCGAACGAGGACTGGAGTTCATAGCTGCCCCGCATGACCTGCGACCAACTGACCTCGGTGTGCCAGCGCATAGGCGTTCCCGCCTTCAGCAACCCTAAATGCAGCGGATCCTGCTCCTGATTGGCGACATGCTGAATGTCTTCGCCGAATCCCTGTGTTTTCACCACACGCCCATCACGGGTCGCGACCATGTTTTTATCCGCGGCCACCCACTTCAGCACACCGTTTTCCACGAACCCCAGCACCATAAAGGCACGAGGAGCTTCGCCGACCTTGATATAGGCGGAAGCATATGGCACCTTCGCCACCTGCTGCGGCGTCAGATCGGTATCCTCCTGCCCCCAGATGGCCAGCTTCATCGTTTCACCTAACAAAGCGAATTGTTGCGAACACCCCATCAGCATTAAAGAAAGTACTGGAATAGCAATCAGCTCGCGGGTTCTGCTACCTGATAGAATTTTTATCATCGCTCTGGTTCTCGCCTGAATCCCCTGAAGCAAAAGAAAGGCCACCTAAGTGGCCTTATTATTATCTCAATCCCATTAACCCTGGGTTGATGTGACTGTAGAGGTACTTGTACCCGTGCTGTTGGACGTGCTGCTATCATTCGCAGTCGCCACGGTAGCGGCAGCAACGGCAGCCGCCGCTACGCCGACACCGACCGCCGTAGACGAACCGACGGCAGCTGAAGCGGCGCCAGCGCCACCCGCGCCGCCGAGCAATTCGCCCACAGCAGCATATGCACTGGAGGACATGGCCAAGGCCAGTACCGCAGTCATTAACGTTTTTTTCATCACAATTTCCTTCTTTCCTAGGAAGTACTACAGGACAGGAAAAGACCAAACTGACGGCCTTTCCTGCCCTACTTTTCAGCTGATTTCTCAGCCAAATCGGGCATTCACTGTCCTCAAACTCGGGGATATCATCATAATGAAAACGACGTTACATCATGATGCATGTAACAACTGCGTAGCCTTGCATTAAATAAATACAAAAATAGAGATGCGTGTTAACAACATACAGGAAGGAAATGACATTTCTCTGATTAGTTTTACTGCGTATTATTTTTTCGGAGCTGTCCGATAAGAAACGAGGGTGACGACCAAGGGCGAAACAACCGGGCGATAGACGCCCGGCTGGAGAGTATTAACGCAGCGTTTAGTCCAACCATTCGGTGTGGAATACGCCTTCTTTATCAGTGCGTTTGTAGGTGTGCGCGCCGAAATAGTCGCGCTGAGCTTGAATCAGGTTCGCTGGCAATACTTCAGAACGGTAGCTGTCGTAATACGCAATGGCCGCTGAGAAGGTCGGCACCGGGATACCGTGCTGGACGGCGTAGGCGACCACGTCGCGCAGCGCCTGCTGGTATTCGTCCGCGATCTGCTTGAAGTACGGCGCCAGCAACAGGTTAGCGATGGCCGCATTCTGCGTGTAAGCGTCGGTGATTTTCTGCAAAAACTGGGCGCGGATGATACAACCTGCGCGGAAAATCTTGGCGATTTCGCCGTAATTGAGATCCCAGCTGTTCTCTTCCGATGCCGCTTTAAGCTGAGAGAAGCCCTGTGCATAAGAGACGATTTTGCCCAGATACAGCGCGCGACGTACTTTCTCGACGAACTCCGCCTTGTCTCCCGCAAAAGTCTGAGCGGCAGGGCCGGACAGCACTTTAGATGCAGCAACACGCTGCGATTTCAGAGAGGACAGGTAGCGAGCGAAGACGGACTCGGTGATGAGCGACAGCGGCTCGCCCAGGNCCAGCGAGCTTTNGCTGGTCCATTTGCCGGTGCCTTTGTTGGCGGCTTCATCCAGAATGACGTCGACCAAATATTTTCCGTCTTCATCTTTTTTGGTGAAGATGTCGGCGGTGATCTCGATCAGGTAGCTGCTCAGCTCGCCTTTGTTCCNCTCAGAGAAGGTTTTTGCCAGCTCCTCGTTGCTCAGGTTGAGCGCCTGCTTCAACAGGGAATAGGCTTCCGCAATCAGCTGCATATCGCCGTATTCGATGCCGTTGTGCACCATTTTGACGTAGTGACCCGCGCCGTCGGCGCCGATATAAGTCACACACGCTTCGCCTTCCGCGCGCGCGGCGATTTTTTCCAAGATAGGCGCAACCAGTTCATAGGCTTCTTTCTGNCCGCCAGGCATGATGGACGGGCCTTTTAATGCCCCTTCTTCACCACCGGAAACGCCGGTGCCGATAAAGTTGAAGCCTTCAGCAGACAATTCACGGTTACGACGGATGGTGTCTTTGTAGAAGGTGTTGCCACCGTCTATCAGAATGTCGCCTTTTTCCAGATAGGGTTTGAGAGAAGCGATGGTTTTATCCGTGGCTTCACCCGCTTTCACCATTAACAGGATACGACGCGGCTTCTCCAGGGATTCCACGAATTCCTGCACGGTGTAGCAAGGCACCAGTTTTTTACCGGGATTCTCTGCAATCACCTCATCGGTTTTCTCAGCAGAACGGTTAAAGACTGAGACGGTATAGCCACGGCTTTCGATGTTCAGCGCCAGATTGCGCCCCATCACCGCCATACCGACAACGCCTATTTGCTGTTTGGACATTAAAGCAACTCCTGTTTGAAGGGTAACCTACCCGAGTCGCGGCTGGCGCGCCACAGGCAATCAAAAGCAGGCTGATATGGTAACTCAGCTCTTATCGAGTGGGTAGTAATTGGTTCGATAGGATAGGTCCCGCCCGGCACAAAACGGGCTCGGGCGGGAAGCTGTCGTCAGGCTGAGTGTTTTGCCAGCAGCTTTTCGATATTTTTCTTGAATGCCTTGCCCAGACTCGGATTACGCAATCCGTAGGAGACGAAAGCCTGAGCATAGCCCAGTTTACGACCACAGTTGAAGCTGCGGCCGGCCATCTCTACCGCGTCTACCTGCTGAGTTTTGATCAGTTCGGCAATCGCGTCCGTCAACTGAATCCGTCCCCAAGCGCCCGGCAGGATGTTGTTGATGATAGGCCAGGCGTCCGCCGTTAATACATAGCGGCCAACCGCAGACAGGTCGGAACCTTCCACCCGTGCCAGTTTGGGCTTTTCAATCATCGATGTGATAGCCGACGTCGCGCCCGGCTGGGTCAAGGGCTGTTCACATTCAACCACCGAGTATTCCGGCAGCGCCTCATACGGACGATGTTTCACCAGAACCTGGCTGTGGCCGGTTTCTTCGAAACGCGCAACCAGACGGGCCAGGTTTTCCGTGGACTGATCCGCGGAGCTTTCGTCCAGCACGACATCCGGCAGGACGACGACGAACGGCGCGTCGCCTACGATCGGGTATGCGCAAGATACCGCATGCCCCAATCCCAGGGTCTGCCCCTGACGCACGTTCATGATGGTCACGCCCGGCGGGCAGATGGCCTGCACTTCCTCCAGCAGCTGACGCTTGGCGCGCTCTTCCAGCAAGGACTCCAGCTCGAACGACGTATCGAAATGGTTTTCGATGGCGTTTTTCGACGCGTGGGTCACCAGCACAATTTCTTTAATGCCCGCGTTGGCGCACTCTTTTACGATTTTCTCAATTACCGGGCGATCCACCAGCGGCAGCATCTCTTTAGGAATTGCTTTGGTTACCGGCAACAGGTTCATACCCAGCCCGGCAACGGGAATCACTGCTTTTAATGTCGTCATCTATCGCTCTCTTAAACAGTCAGTCATTTCCGTGGCACTTCCCTAGCCGTGCCACACACTCTCTTAACCTTATACCTAATCTGAGCCAAAGAGATCGCGGGTAAAGACTTTTTCCGCAACATCAGACAATTCCGGGGCCATGCGGTTAGACAGAATCACATCGGAAATCTGTTTGAACTCTTCGAGATCCTTAATGACCTGGGAGTGGAAGAAGTTGTCTTCTTTCAGCGCCGGCTCGAAGACCACGACCTCGATTCCTTTCGCCTTGATGCGCTTCATTACGCCCTGAATAGCCGAGGCGCGGAAGTTGTCGGAGCCGCTTTTCATCACCAGGCGGTAGACGCCCACGACGGTAGGATTACGCTTGATTACCGCGTCGGCGATGAAATCTTTACGTGTGGTATTCGCATCCACAATCGCCCGGATCAGGTTGTTGGGCACCGCTTCGTAGTTAGCCAACAGCTGCTTGGTATCCTTCGGCAGGCAGTAGCCGCCGTAGCCAAAAGAAGGGTTGTTGTAATGCTGTCCTATGCGCGGATCCAGCCCAACGCCTTCGATGATCTGCTTGCTGTCCAGCCCCAGCGTCTGGGCGTAGGTGTCCAGCTCGTTGAAATAAGCCACGCGCATTGCCAGATAGGTATTGGCGAACAGCTTGATGGCCTCCGCTTCGGTGGAGTCGGTAAACAGCACCGGGATATCGGTTTTAATCGCGCCTTCCACCAGCAGATGCGCAAAGGTTTCAGCACGCTCGGAACGTTCGCCGATAACGATGCGCGAAGGATATAAGTTATCGTACAGCGCCTTGCCTTCCCGCAGGAATTCCGGCGAGAAGATGATGTTGTCGGTCTCGAACTCTTCTCTCAGCTGACGGGTGTAGCCGACGGGAACGGTCGATTTGATAATCATCACCGTATCAGGATTGTGCGCCAGCACATCACGAATAACCGCTTCGACCGAACTGGTGTTGAAGTAGTTGGTCTTAGGATCGTAGTCCGTCGGGGTGGCGATGATGACGAAATCGGCGTCTTCATAAGCCGCGACGGGATCCTGCGTGGCCCGGAAATTGAGCGCCGGATTACGCAGGAAATCCTCGATTTCCTTGTCGACGATAGGTGAAACACCTTTGTTAAGCATGTCGACCTTTTCGGCAACGATATCCAGCGCAACCACTTCATTGTGCTGCGCNAGCAGCATCGCATTCGACAAGCCGACATAGCCGGTACCTGCAATCGCAATTTTCATTTTAAATCACACTAATCCAACGTGGCATATAACTAAAATCACAGAAGAAATGGCCGTGCGGCAGAACACCGGCCGTCCGCGCTTCATCACCTCGCTCAGAGGCGGTAGAAACCGCGATACCAGTCAACAAACGCCTGCACGCCTTCGGCGACTTCCACCTGTGGGCGATAACCTGTCGTCGCAAACAGGTCGTCGGTATCGGCATAGGTCTGATACACGTCGCCTGCTTGCATCGGCATGAAGTTTTTCTTCGCTTCGATTCCCAGCGCGTTTTCCAGCGCCGTCACAAAGTCCATCAGCTTCACCGGACTGCCGTGGCCGATGTTGTAAACGCGATAAGGGGCGGAGCTATCGGCAGAAGAGCCGCTTTCCACTCGCCACGACGGGTCAGGCTGTGGAATAACATCCGCTATGCGCAGCACACCTTCCACAATATCGGTGACGTAGGTGAAATCCCGGCGCATGTCGCCGTGGTTGTAAATATCGATCGGCTCGCCGTTCAGCATGTTCTTGGTGAACTTGAACAAGGCCATATCCGGCCGCCCCCACGGACCGTACACGGTGAAAAAGCGCAGGCCGGTGGTCGGCAGGCCGTACAGATGCGAATAGGCATGCGACATCAGCTCATTGGATTTTTTGGTGGCCGCGTACAGCGACACCGGGTGATCCACGCTGTCCGCCGTCGAGAACGGCGTTTTATTGTTCAGCCCGTACACGGAGCTGGATGACGCATAGACCAGATGACCCACGCCATGGTGGCGGCACCCTTCCAGCACGTTGACGTGACCGGTCAGGTTGCTCTGGGCATACGCCAGCGGATTTTCCAGCGAGTAACGTACGCCCGCCTGCGCCGCCAGATGAATCACCCGATCAAATTTTTCCGCCGCAAACAACGCATGCACAGCCTTATCATCCGCAATATCCAGCTTCTCGAAACGGAAGTTGTCCAGCGGCCGCAGTTCGGCCAGGCGCGCCTCTTTGAGGGAGACGGCGTAGTAGTCGTTGAGATTATCTATCCCGACAACCTCGTGCCCAGCGGCACACAGCGACTGGCAAACATAAAAACCGATAAATCCGGCGGCTCCGGTGACAAGGAATTTCATCAGATGACTCATTGTTGTAGGTGAGATGAATCTTCGAATGATACCACCGAACGGTTTGATGCCGAATCGGAACATTGGAAGGTCTTGCGTCGATAACCCCTTCACCTGGTTAATAAAAATGCGGTCTTTAGCGACGCCTTGGTGAAGGCGTCTTTCGCGTCCGGTTCTGAGGTTCCTCCGCCGCCACCGCACACCCTGCGTCGTTGTTACCCGACATGTTATTCACTCAAATAGCGCGGGATTGGTCCCAGCATCCAGGTGTTTCCGTCAATATCCGTCTGATTGCCCTGCCAGTCCGTCTGCACTTTTTTCCCACCGTTCAGCGGCACGGCTTTCTTGTCTACGCCTACCGTCCACCCCACAAGCAGGTCTTTGCTGCCGTTGGAGAAGCGATAGACTTTGACGTCCGGTGCATCCACCACGGCATTTTTGAAGCGCATGCCGGTCAGCATGTGATTCATCACCGCCATCGCGCTGTACGCGGGTTTAGGCGTGTAGTCCTGATAGAGCAGACCAAAATTATGCTCTTTGTTGGTCCCGTCCGCGCCATCGTTGACAAAGTCATACCAAAACGTACTTCGAATGATGTTGAGGCGCTGGGCCTGGATTAAAGTCCTGAGCAAAAAAGCCGCCTGTATGGCTTCGCCATTGGCGTAAGGGATCGTCGTAGAAGGCCATCCAATCTCGGTGACATAGACCGGNGGGAAGCGACTTGCCGGGCGTTTTTCCAGCTTGATGTGGTTTTCCATCAACCGAGAGACGCTGCCGACGTTGACGCGTCCCCCCATTGGGGTGAACGGCGAGTTTTTCGCGGGATAGCCCACGTCCGGATTGAACGGCGACATGTAAGGGTGAATGCTAAAAGCATCCATGTACGCTTTGCCGCCATATTTAAAGATGCCGCCCGCACAGTCGCCGCCTGCCCCGCCGCCGAACCCGCCGCCGCCGCAGGCGATCACCGTCGAGTCTTTATCGACGCCTTTCACGGCGGTGTAGACCTGTTTCAAAAACGCCGTATATCCTTCCCAGTCCTTGGTGCCGAAAGTCTGTGGACGTGGTTCGTTCCATACTTCCCAGTGTTTCACCGTCTCGCGATAGCGTGACACGGTATTTTTAGCATAGTTGGCGAAGTGCTCGGCGTTACCGGCGATAGGACCGGGATAGACGCGCTCATTGGCGTAATCCAGCACCACCAGCGGTTTTAACTCCAGTTGACTCGCCAGCCGAATATAGTTGTCCATGTAGCCGGGATAAGCGAAACGGGCTTGGCTTTTTTCCACCGTGCTCCACGGGATCTCATCGCGGATCCAGCCGATACCCGCCGCCTTAATGAGCGGCATCGCTTTGTTGGCCTCCCAACGCCCCTGACCGAAATGGGTGTTCACGCCCACGGCATCGTTGAGCGGTCCAACGGGAGGAATGAGTGCGACGTTACGTTCGTCGAGCTTTTTGTCGTTGCCGTCGATGACGTTGATTTTATACAGGCCCAGCNCCGGAAACGTGATGTCGACGGTAGGCGAAATTTCGCCGCCGTTATCACTGTTTTTCAGAACTTTTTTGAAAAAAGGAATCGCCAGCAGATTACCGAGGTCGTCATATTGATAAGCCTCGACGACCGCTCCATCGTCCGGCAACCCCTGCAACGTGAAATGCTTGGGCGTGAGATCGCTGTAGATATATTGATTGTTATCGCTGAAGTAGTCCTGTTCGTTTTTCCCTGCTGACTGCGCGGCGAAAGACGTGGAAGCCAAGGAGGACAATAAATATAAACTCACGGACGTTTTTTTTAAGTTCTGCATACTGGCCTCTCACCTACCCAATAGTGGTCCGCGTAGGGCAAATGCGGATCAATGAAACGACTTCGGCAATGACGCGCAACAACGGAGCCACGCCGCATGACCACACCTCCACGATTGCATCCTCAGGCTGGCGCTTGGTGACGCGCCAGCCTGCGCTGCCAATCCACGTCTTCCCGTGAGATTCCGCCAACCGCCCGCCCCCGCCCGACTCGACAGTCCTGTGGAAAACAACGCCTCACGCGGGATGGTTTACTCGGAAAGCATCGCCAAAATTTCATCCGTTTTCTGTTTCATCAGCGCGATGTCATTTTTCGACTCCACGTTCAGGCGTACGACCGGCTCCGTGTTGGAAGAGCGCAGGTTGAAGCGCCAGGCGCCGAAAGACAGGCTGATGCCGTCCGTCTCGTCAATCGACTCCGCCGTCGCGGCATAGTGCGTTTTGACTTTGTCGATCGAGGCGGCCGGCCGCTGCAAGGTGACGTTGATCTCACCGGACGAGGGATAGGCCTCGATGCGGGACCGCACCATCTCCGCCAGCGTTTGCTGTTTGACACAGATCAATTCGGCTACCAGCAGCCACGGGATCATCCCGCTGTCGCAGTAGAAGAAATCGCGGAAGTAATGATGCGCGCTCATTTCGCCGCCGTAGATCGCATCTTCAGACCGCATCCGCTCTTTGATAAAGGCGTGACCGGTTTTCGACATGACCGGCTGGCCGCCGGACGTGGTGACGATATCCTCGGTATTCCAGCTAAGGCGAGGATCGTGGATAATTTTACTACCGGGATTTTTCTGCAAGAACGCTTCGGCCAGCAGCCCAACGATGTAATAGCCCTCAATGAAGTTGCCCTGATTATCGAACAGGAAGCAACGGTCGAAGTCGCCGTCAAACGCGATCCCCATGTCGGCGCCCGTTTCACGCACGGCATTCGTCGTATCAGCACGGCACTCCGGCAGCAGCGGGTTGGGGATACCATTCGGGAAGTGGCCGTCGGGCTGGTGATGCACCTTGATGAATTCGACCGGGACGTTCTTCTGCTTGAAAATCGCCTCTATGGCGTCAATGACATGCCCTGCCGCGCCGTTGCCGGAGTTCACCACTAATTTCAGCGGCGTCAGGTTGTCGAGGTTGATGTAAGACAGAATATGCTCGACGTAGGCAGGAAGCGTATTCTCTTTACGGTAGCCGCCGCGCGCACGTCCGTCATTGGAAAATGTATTGCTTTCCGCAATACGCTGGACTTCGCGTAAACCGGTATCGCCGCTGATCGGACGCGAATTTTCGCGCACCAGTTTCATCCCGTTGTAATTGATCGGGTTATGGCTGGCGGTCACTTCGATACCGCCGTCCGTGTTCAGATGCGAGGTGGCGAAATAAATCTCTTCCGTGCCCGAAAGGCCGATATCAATCACCTCGGTGCCCGCATCCTGTAGCCCTTTGGCCAGCGCCAATTTCAGGCTTTCGCTGGTCAAACGGACGTCGCTGCCCAGCACGATGGTTTTGGGCTTCAAATACTCCCCATAAGCGCGGCCGATCCGGTAGGCGATATCCTCATTCAGCTCTTCGCCCAGCTGTCCGCGGATGTCATATGCTTTGAAGCAGGTCAACTGATCCATTACCGATACCCTCTCTTAAACACGACCATAGCGATCTTTCAATCTGACGATGTCGTCTTCCGTTATGTGATGCCCCGAACGCACTTCGATCATGATCAGGTCGATCTGCCCGGGATTTTCCAGCGTATGTACGCTATTCGTCGGGATCACCGTGGACTGGTTCTCCGACAGATAAAATTCTTTGTTATCCACGTTCACTTTCGCCGTGCCGCTGACCACCNCCCAGTGCTCCGCGCGGTGGTAGTGCCGCTGAAGCGACAGCCCTTGTCCCGGATGCACCACGATGCGTTTCACCTGGTAATGGTCGCCGGCGTCGATGTTGGAGATGTTGCCCCACGGTCGGAAAGAGTATTGGTGTTCGCGGAAATGGTGCTGGCCACGCGTTTTCAGCTCCTCGACCACCTTCTTGACATCCTGAACGCGATCTTTGCGGGAGATCAGCAGCGCATCGTTGGTATTGATCACCACGACATCGTCCAGACCGATGGTGGCGACAAGCGCCGATTCCGAAGAGATGTAATTGTTACGTGAGTCGAAGGCGATCACCTCGCCCACGTTGACGTTGCCGTTTTCATCTTTCGCGGAGACATCCCACAACGAAGACCAGGAGCCGACGTCGCTCCAGCCCGCATCGATGGGGATCACCACCGCGTCGCTGGTTTTTTCCATCACGGCGTAGTCGATGGAGTCACTCGGGCACTGCGCGAAGCTCTCAGCGTCCACTCGAATGAAGTCCAAATCTTTCTGGCTACGCTCGATGCTTTCACGGGTGATCCGATAAATGTCCGGGCTGTGTTTCTCCAGCTCTTCCAGATATTTTCCCGCTTTGAACAGAAACATGCCGCTGTTCCAGCTGTAGCCGCCATCAGCGACATACGCTTCGGCCTTTGCCAGATCCGGCTTTTCGACAAAGGCGTCGACGCGGAAACAGGAGTCCGACAAGCCTTCGCCCTTTTTGATATAGCCATATCCGGTTTCCGGGTACTCCGGAATAATGCCGAACGTCACCAGCTGATTGTTCGCCGCGTAGTGCACCGCATCGATGATAGCGGCATGGAAATGATCTTCTTTCTTTATCAGATGGTCCGCTGCCAATACCAACAGCAAACTTTCCGGATCGCTCTGATTCGCCAGATGGGCAGCTAACGCAACCGCAGGCGCGGTATTTTTCCCCACCGGTTCAAGAATAATATTATTGTCAATCTTGTCGATTTCTCTTAATTGCTCGGCGACCAGAAAACGATGATTTTCATTACAAATGACCAGGGGCGGCTTGACCGAAATATTTTCGATCCCTTCAATTCTTGTCACCGTATTTTGCAGCAGACTTCCTACAGATTCGCCAATCGTCAAAAACTGTTTAGGGAATAATTCGCGGGATAAAGGCCATAGACGACTGCCTGTTCCGCCTGCCATTACGACGGGAATAATAGTTAACATAGCGTATCCTGGAAAATATCTGAGTGGAAAAGAAGGCTACTGATTTTTCAGCGTCCGACATTTTGGGTGTCTACCCGCAATAAAAGCCGAGATCAGCAGAAAAGTATCTCTGAATTTGAATGCGCACAGATCGGATAACACTCTTTTTAAAAAGACGTAATACCCTCTCACGCTGGGATATTGACGCGTCGAAATCGCCAGATCCCAGATTCTTTCTTTTCTTCTGAAGTCATTCATCGCCCCTTCCGTTCGGGACAAGGAGNGCGTCAAATAGCAGGTGGTGCTCAGCGTGATCGCCACGCCTTTACGCGCCAGCAGATGTATGCGGCGAAAGAAGCTGGTGTCGACGCCATAAAGCGCATAGTGCTCGTCGAACAACGAGAACCCATGCTGGCGAAACTTGTCGACCAGCGAACGACGGATGATCAGTCCCGATCCGATGGACACCGCAGAGAGAGGATCCAACACCTCGGCATCGGCGACCACGGCATTGTGCGACATGGGGTAATAGGTCTCTTTATCGAACACCGAAATAATTTTCGGGCATTCGACATCCGCCTCCCCTTTCAATAGCGCCTGCTGAAATGTTTCGTTAATCGTCGTGTCGTCATCCAACAAAACAAATTTTTCCGCTTCCGGATGAGAGTGAATATAACGATTGTAAATCACGCTCAACGAAGGATTATCCAGACAATTATTCAATTCGATTTTTCCGAAACGCTGTTGGAAAGCTTTCTCGGAAGTCGCATCAAGTTTAATCGACTGCGGACCATTATTATGAATAATCAGCTTTGCGGTTTTAAAGTCATAATCCGCCAGCGTAGATAATGTCGTGGACGCGGCGACCTGTTTATTATAAAGCACTACGACAACGACATAATTGCAATGCATTATAGGTTCCTTTATCACGATGCGTTTTCAACCGACGGCTGAATCAGGGCCGCATAAAAATCATTAATGAAGTCATCCTGATGACGCTGGATTAATGCCTTGAGCGACGTCCGGTAATTATCTTCCCCGTTCGATGTCATATGCTGCAACGTTACCCGGCTCATTTCGTCAATATTATGACTATCGAAAAGGTAGGTGGCGTTGAGATAATCCTTAATTCCATCAATTCGGGACGCAATTATTTTTTTATTCAGCAGCGCCGCTTCGATCAGCACCAGCGGTACGCCTTCAAACTTGGAAGGGATCACAATCAAATCCGCCTGCGACATAATCGCCAGCATATCGTCGCGATTCCCCAGCAGCTCGACGTGGTTATGCAGCTGATTCGCCGTAATAAACGCGCGAATGCGCGCTTTGTCTTCCCCTTCTCCCACCAGAAAACATTTCACGTTAGGCTGCTGGGCGATCACAGTCTTCAACGCGGTGAGATAGTCGATTTGCCCTTTCTGCTTGTCCAGCAGTCGCCCTGGGATCACCAGGGTAAACGTGCCCGGCGGCACATCGGACAGCGGCGTGGCGGCATCGGCGACATCCGCCTGCGGCTTACGATCGATGTAATTCGCCNCCACATCGACGGGCGTGTCGCGGCCGCTTTTTTGCTGCAAAGAAGCTTTGACGGAGTCGCTGATGGTGATGTAGCGCGCAGGCAGCCGATAAAGAATGGCGCAGAGCGCATCCTTAAACAGGTGGGTCGCGCTTTTACCGTACAGCTCGACGTAGCCGTGCGCCATCGGGATATAGGAGGTGACAGGGACCGAGATCAGACGAGCCGCCATGCTGCCCAGATTGCCGATTTCGATGCGTCCCTGAGAAACGACGACCGAGGTGGCATGATATTTCTGCAAAATTTTCTTTATTTTTAATATGTCGCCCCACATAAACCAGGTCACCAACGAGGCGAATTTGACCGTCTTGATCGGCACAGTGATGATCTGGTCAAAATGGCCGTGCTCCCGGCAGTACGCCAGGGCCTTGGGGTTATGCTCATTCAAAATCAGCACGCAGGGGAATTTGTCTGACACGCCGCAGGCGGCGGCGAGAAACATTTTCTCGTGGCCGCTGAAGATGTCAGTATCGCAATAAAAAACTCTCATAAAATTCACCGTAAATAACCTGACGAATAAGCCTGAGAGACTTTCATCCCAGGCTGTTGCCTACTCACCGCGAACGGTTATTTGTGCAGCAGACCTTTCAGGTAATACTTGGTGGCGCCTAAAAAGACGCGCGTATCTGTCAGCGTCAGCAGTTCGGAGAAGCTCAACTTCTCTTCAGCCGCCAGTTTGTATTGGAAGTACAGCGTCTTGATCGCCTTCTCATTCAACAGCGCCGCATGCTTGTTGATGAAGAATTCATAGCCGTTTTTGAGCTTTTTAGATTTGGTGATGCGATTGAAGCCGTGGTCAAGATACTGAATATAGGTGGCCCCGCCGATGCGATACCCGTTGCCGAACTTCGCCGCCAGACGCAGCCAGGTGTCGTAGTCCTGCCACGCCGGCGAGGCGTTGTCGAACCCGCCGATCTCACGCATATTCTCGGTGGTGGTAAACACCTGGTTGCCGATTACATTAGACTGGCAGAGGTCATCTAGCGTAATCACGCCCGCTTTGTCGAACTCGATGAAGTCGCCTTTGTCCCCCCGGAATACAATGCCGGACGAGATGTAGGGATAGCGGTTTTTTTCGAAGAACGTCACGAAGGTTTCGACTCTGTCCGGCGTAAATTCGTCGTCGTCATCCAGCCCGGTAATGTACTCGCCCTGCGCATATTTGATGGCCGTATTTCGGCAACCGCAGGCGCCTTTGGTATTTTCATTTTTGTAGAACCTGACAACGGTATCGCCGCCGACCAGGGACTTGACGACCTCTTCGGTATCATCGCTGGAACCGTCATCGACGACGATCACTTCGATATTTTTATAGGTTTGATTTTTGACGGACTCAACCGCGCGCTTAACTAAAGAAGAGCGATTATAGGTTGGTATGTAAACAGAAACCAAAGGACTCATATTCGATCCACCTCGATGAATTCATTAAATATAAAGAACCGGATGCGTTCTTTCATGCCAAGACATCAGCGTTATGATTTCCCTGTAAAACAGCGTTATATCAGCGCCTTTTTCTTTCTCTGCACGATCCCGGCTATCGTTGTGCGCAACGATTTATCCACCAGCAGCATGGCGACGGAGTAACTCGCTATCCCGCAGAGGATAGAAATCGCCAGCACCCATTCCGTGGTCAAAGATTGACCCAGCGCGGTTTTGACCCAATACACCAGCCCCACCATCAAAGCGCCTGATGCCAGAACCGGCAGGATGCGTTTGAAAAAGGCCACGACGGAGAAGCCAATCAGCGGTCTCACGCAAACGATGACCGGGATGAAGTTGAGAATGTTGGCGATGAAGTAAAGCTGGGAGAAGGTGACGATGTCATACCGAGACCCGATCATGAACGCGGACACTTGCAGAATGGCGCCAAGCACCCCCAGTATCATCAGGGTGTCTGTCCGCCCTTTCGACATAAACAAGGTGCCGGACGTGCTGAGAATGGACTGAATAATCGCCGTCGGCGCCAGCCAGACCAAAATCGTGGCGGTCAACGCCCATTTGTCGCCGAAGACGATGAGCACGAACTCCTTACTCAATATCGCAATCCCCATCATCAGAGGAACCACGAGCAGCAGGATGTAGTAGAGAACGTTGTAGTAGACTTCGCGTATTTTCTCCGGCTCGTCCTGATAGCGGCTCAGCNCGGGGAACAGCGCGCGCGACGCGACGAACGTCAGGCTTTGCAGGGGAAACAGCATGATGCGATAGGCCAACGAATAAGCGCCCAATATCAGCGAGGAAAAGTAGTGACCGATGATCATGCTGTCCGCGTTGCGGGAAAAGTAGTTGATGAAGTTGAACGCCGTGAGGTTGGCGCTGAACCCGAAGATACTTTTCAACTCGGCCTGATCCCAGAGATGAGCGAATGAGGGACGCCAGGAAGACGCCAGCCAGAGCTGAATCGTCGACATTACATTCAGCACGATGACCTGAGCGACCAGACTCATGACGCCATACCCCATCACCGCCAGCGTGACGGCGACGGCGAATGAAAACAGCGACGAAGTGATCTCAATGAAGGCCACTTTCTTGAACTGCGACTGGCGCTCCAACAGGGCCAAATGCGCGGCGGAGCTGCTTCCCAGCGGGAAACTCAGCGACAGTAGGCACAGGATCAGCACCAGCTTGTCCTGATTGAAGAAGATCGACACCACCGGAGACATCAGCACCACCACCAGGCAGACGCCCAGTCCCATAAAGATGTTCAGCCAGAACACGGCATTGATGGTCTTGTCCTGCAACTCTTTACGTTGAATGATGGCGGCAGATGTCCCCAAATCACGGACCAGCGTCGCCAGGTTGACGACGACTAACGCCATCGCCATCAGGCCGTACTCCTGCGGTGGGATCATCCGGGCTAATACCACGATATTCAATAGCTGGACGACGATCTTGAACCCTTGCGAAAACCCAACCCACTTTGTGTTAGAAATTAGTCCCATAGCGTTTTTTCTTTATTGATTATGAATAACAGCACAGAGCCTGACTTCTGACTCTATCTCCCTTCAACCGGACAAGGTTGAGTCATGTTGCGTGCTTGAATAACGCCAAACGTCTTGCAACCACGACGCTGTTGGACAAAGCGATTCCGTCTCCGTCAGGCAGAACCGGACAACAACAGCCGTGTCTCGCTGTCCGGCGCTTGCTTCTATTATTCGTTAACAGAGACAGGCGACGGTGCGGTCAATGCCGCATCCGTTCGGTCTGATTAATAGGCTGATTTATTGACGAAGCCTTTAAAGATGGTCAGGAAGATGATTTTGATGTCCAGCCACAGCGTCCAGTTCTGGATGTAGCTGAGGTCGAACTCCACCCGTTTCTCCATCTTGTCGAGAGTTTCAGTTTCTCCGCGCCAACCGTTAATCTGGGCCCAGCCGGTAATGCCGGGTTTCATCTTATGGCGCAGCATGTAGCCCTTGATCAATTTCCGGTATTGCTCGTTGTGCGCAACGGCATGGGGACGAGGACCAACGATGGACATATCGCCCAGGATGACGTTGAAGAACTGCGGCAGTTCATCCAACGAGGTACGGCGTAAGAACGCACCGACCGGCGTGATACGCGCATCCCCTTTCGTGGCTTGAATCACCTTGTNGCCATTTTCCATCACGCTCATGCTGCGGAATTTCCAGATCTCAATCGGCTTGCCGTCAATGCCGTAGCGTTTCTGGCGGAAGATCACCGGTCCTGGCGACGTGACCTTCACGGCAATTGAAATCAGGATCATCAGCGGTGAAATCAGCAATAGGATTATCGAGGCGATGACAATATCTTCGATTCGCTTGATAAGGACGTTAAGACCACTCATCGGCGTATCGTAAAGAGAGATAACGGGGATTCCATTTATCATTTCACTGCGTGACTGCAACATGCTGAACATGAGAATGTCCGGGATCAGCAAGACGGTGCAGGTGGTATCCGAAAGCTCCTGCAAAATGGTGTCGATAAGCTCGGAGTCTTTCATCGGCAAAGCGATATAGACCTTATCGATCTCGCCCCGCTTGGCGCTCTTGATCAGTTCATCAACGCCGCCGAGCTTTCGGACGTTGGCGGCTTCATAGGACTCCGCCACCGCGTCTTTTTCCGGCAGGNAGTAGCCGATCATGTTCAATCCCAGCCACGGCGCCCGGAGAATGCTTTCAATCATGTGCAGACCCGCCATCGAGTCGCCGATAATCACCACCCGGCGCGTATTGTAACCAAGCTGACGCAGGTATCTGACCGCGACTCGAATTAACAAACGCGACGAGATAAAGGAAATCAGCGAAATACTGAGCCACAGCGCATGATAGTAAAAGCCTATGAACTTGGTGGGGAAAATAGACAGTATTCCGGCGCTGAAAATAACGCTCAGCACCCAGTTGCGCATCAGTAGTTTGATTTCGCGTCGGAAACTGACGCCCCGCCATGAACGATAGAAATCAGTAATCCCCCCAAATAATTGAAAAATAGAAAGACTAATAAAGGCAAGCAACCAATGCTGAAGATCAATCTCACCGTTGACAAAAAAAGAGACAAGAAATGTACTCAGCAATATGGTTACTATATCGGTAAAACGCTGCAACATGGATATCATGGAGGCGTTTGTATAGACGATGTTACCTGGTTCTTTTAACATCATTTTTCTCATATAGATTTAGTTTGATGAGTCAGTCTCAATAAATAATCTTTTTGCTCTCGTCAAAAAGCTCCCATTTATTTTTTACATAGTTATCAAATTCAAGCTGAAACCGATTCACGGAAAACCGCAAGGCATTTTCCCGGCAATCCTCCGCAAGTAATTCCCCATCCAATTGTTCAAAATCGTTCACAGCCTGGCACAGCGAGGCCACCGTTTGCTGTTCGAAGAACAGGCCTGTCGGTTTATCTACCCCTAACGGACGCACGGTTTCTAACGCACCGCCTTTTCCGAAAGCAATCACCGGCGTGCCACAAGCCTGAGCTTCGACGGGTGAAATACCAAAATCTTCTTCCGCCGCGAAAACAAACGCCTTCGCGCGCTGCATGTAGTCAATGAGGGCGGCATCGCTCTGATAACCGAGCAGTTCAATATTCGGTTTCGCCAGGGATTTGATTTTCTCCATATCGGAACCGTCGCCAATTACCAGTAATTTTTTGTCTGGCATATTTGCAAACGCTTCCACGATCAGGTCCACTTTTTTATAAGGAACCAGTCGAGACGCCGTTAAATAGAATTCTTCTTTCTTTTCGGAGAACTCAAAGCTTGAAATATCGACCGGCGGATAAATCACATCAGCTTCACGGCGATAGATTTTATTTATTCTTCGGGCGATAAATTGAGAGTTCGCCACAAAGTGGTCTACGCCGTTGGCAGTACGGTAATCCCAAAGCCGCAGCTTGTGCAATAGGACTTTGGCGATAAAACCTTTCATCCCTTTATTCAGTCCGGTCTCTTTAAGATATTGATGCTGTAAATCCCAAGCGTAGCGCATAGGTGAATGCACATAACTAATATGTAATTGATCCGGCCCGGTAATAACTCCTTTCGCCACCGCATGGCTGCTGGATAAAACGACGTCATAACCCGAAACGTCTAATTGCTCAATCGCCAACGGCATAAAAGGCAGATATTTCTGATAGCTTTTTTTGGCCTTGGGAAACTTTTGAATAAAGGTGGTCGTCGCCTGTTTATTGGCAATTAACTCACGGCTTTTTTCATCAAAAAAATCGATGACTGAGTAAAGTTCTGCTTTGGGATAAACTGCCAGCATTTCTTTGAGCACTTTCTCTGCGCCTGCATAGGTCACCAGCCAGTCCGTCACGATCCCTACTTTGTAGTTATCTGACATATTCATCTCCCTAAAAATAAAAAATAATCAGCGTTTAACTAAAACGCCATCAATAATATGACTGAGTTGTTCTGCGGATTTATTCCAGGAGAATCTTTCTATATTTTCATATCCCTTTTGAATAAGAGAACTCCTCAAATCAGGATCAGAAATCACCGAAGTGATCTTTTCACCCATATCCTCAATATTTAGCGGTGAAAAAAACGTCGCGCTGTCGCCTAACACTTCCGGCATCGACGCTGCGTTAGAGGAAATCACCGGACAGCCGCACGCCTGAGCTTCCAGCGGGGGAATGCCGAAGCCTTCATACAGCGATGGGAAAATAAAGGCCGTGGCGTTGCGATAGAGCGCCAGCAAATCGTCATCGCTGACGCGGCCGACGAATTGAATACGGCGTTCGTCGAGATCTTGCAGATAACTCTGTTTTTTAAAACTCCCTGAGCCGCCGCCAACCACTTTCAACGTAATGTCTTTATTGTCCAGCTGGCTGAATGCTTCGATCAGACTATGGAAGTTCTTGTGATAATTCGGCGACGATACGGCCAGCAAATAGGCGTCGCGACTATCTTCGGCGCTGACTTTGCCGTTTCCGTTGAATTTACCGCTGACCGCATTGTAAACCACGGCGATTTTATGAGGATCGATGTGATAGTGTTTTCCCAGTTCCAGCTTCGAGAATTCGCTCACGGTGATCAACTTATGAGAATTTTTAATCATCAGCGGAACTAAGGTGTTATACAGCAGCCTGAATTTTTTGGAGTAGCTCTGCGGATAGCGTTTATACGTGACATCATGGTGTGTCACAATTTTGTTTTTATAAAAAACGGGTGCTGTACTACACAAATTAATTAATAAAGGCGAACCGTTCCGCTTGAGATAGTTGGGGAGATCGTATTGCTCCCAGATATGGCCGCTGTTTTTACCGATGATTTTGACGTTGAGCTGTTTAGCGACATCCTGTCTCGCTATATTGCGCGGTGACAGGAACACCACGTCATCTCTCATCGTATTCAGAGACAGGCTCAGTTCTTCTGCAAAGCGCTGCACCCCGGTAATATCTTGAGTCAGAAACCTGGCATTGACGAAAATCACATAATCACCTTGATTGTCTGGTTGAAGTTATCGATATCATCCCTAACGATATTGTTTGTTCGTGATGATGTAGTAGTACGTGAGGATAATGAAGCTATCGACGGTGAAGAGCGTGACGGTCTGTGTAAAACAGATCAGGATCCCCATGTCATAGCTATCCAACTTCAATAAGACCGAAGCCAGAAATAAAGTCGCCAGTCCAAATAGGCCCATTTCCACCAAAATGCCCGACAGCCCAATATTGGGTTTCAATCCTTTAGGCTCAAAGAAACCAATGATCGGCTGGCTGGTGTTGAAACACTGATACTCTCTGTCACAACCAAACAGCAGGTTCGGTAGCTTCATATCCGTTAATAAATAAGACGGCGAAAAACGATGAGCGAAGGATTCATGATCGTAAAAGTAATCCGGCGACCCCACATTCAGGTAGTTAGCCAGGCACACGGATAGAAATATGAACGCAATAATCGTGATGTTGACGGGTATTTTACGAATGTAGTGCCGCAGCAAATACAGGAACAAGAAGATAAACAACACCAGAGAGACTTTGGACAGGCTGAACATAAAGGCCAGAATGAAAATCAGTATCTCTTTTTTCGTCAGCTTTTTATCTCTTGCCCTGATAATGAAGGTAATCAGNAAAAGCGACACGAAAAAGCCAGCCTCTCGGGATAACCCCGACATACGCGGCAGAAAGAACACGACATATTGGTTAGTGTATGTCTCCGTCGCGTAGGCTCCCCACAGGAGGGTCGATATTGCGCTGGGGCCAAGCATGGCGGAATACTCTTGCCCAAACTGAAAAGCGATAAATTGCAGCACGCACCACAGCGCCGAAAAAATCAGGCAGACAAAAATCTTATCGACGATCGGCCTACCCACTTTGATCAGGTAAATCACGCCAAGGCTAATGGCGGCGCCTTTAACCGCGATATCAATTCGTCCAATCAGCAGACAGAAGCTCAGAAAGAGCAGAATGAACAGCGTGGGTTTTAAATTGACCTTTTTAAGTAACGCGAGAAAGTGAAAATCTAAAAACACCAGTGGCAGCCACAAATACACGGTCATGTCACTGATATAAGGATTCAGCGGCGTAGCGACAAACAAGGCAGCGATCAGCCAACGCAATGTCGATGTCAGAGCACCTTCCCTAGATTTCACTACCGGGGCGTTACTTTCGATTGCAATAGACATTAGCGAGTACGCTCTAAATAAAATGAACTACAGATAGGTGGATGGCAGACGTCGGACGACGATATCGCGGGAGTGAGGCCTGGAAGTCCTTGGATACGAGACTTCCAGGCCATTCGACGTCGAAGATACGCCCAGCGATGAATCAGCGGTCGTTACTTATCCGACTTATATTCATACGCGTAGTAGTGGTAACTGCCATCTCCGTAGTAGCTGGCCGCGCGTTTTACGACGGCATTCAAGATCACGCCTTTGATCTCTGCGCCATTCTGTTCGAAGCGACGGATGCTGACTTCGATCTCTTTCGGCGTGTTCACCAGGAAGCGTGCCACCAGCAGCGACGTGCCCACCTGACGGCTGATGATCGCCGCGTCGGTCACGGCCAGGATCGGCGGCGTATCCAGCAGCACAATGTCGAAGTTTTCGCTCGCCCACCCCAGAAAACGAGAGAAGTTGTTGTGCATTAGCAGTTCCGACGGGTTTGGCGGGATCTGCCCGCGCGGAATAAAGCTCAGATTTTCCTGCGCCGTCTGACGCACCGTGGTTTCAGCGGCAAGCTGTCCAGACAGAATGTCCGACAACCCTTTATCGCCGCTCGTCCCCATCAATTGGTGGGCATAACCTTTACGCATATCGCAGTCCACCACCAGAACGCGCTGACCGGACTGGGCGATGACGGCGCCGAGGTTGGCGCTGATGAAGGACTTGCCGATCCCGGGGCTGGCGCCGGAAATCATCAGTACATTATTCTTCGCTTCCATCATGGCGAAGTGCAAGCTGGTGCGCAGGCTCCGGATCGCCTCGATAGCCAGATCGGTCGGATTGCCCATCGCCAACAGAGCAGGCACCGTTGGGCTGCCCCGTTTATGTCTGACGGCCATTTCGCGATCTTTCTTCTGCTGCCATTCAGACAGTGGCACGCTGGCGTATACGTTGACGCCCAGCGCCTCCAACTGTTCAGGGTTTTCGATCCCTTTATGCAGTACGGTTTTAAGCACGACGAAAGCGACGGACACCATGCTGCCGAGGATGACAGACAGCAATACCATCAGCGCTTTCTTCGGTTTCACCGGACTCATTTCCACCATCGCAGAGTCGATGATTCGCACGTTGCCGACGGTGCTGGCCTTGTTGATGCTCAGCTCCTGCTGCTTGTTCATCAGTTGGACATAAACTTCCTGTCCGACGTTGACGTCACGCGTCAACCGCAGAATTTCCTGTTGCGTCTTCGGCATGCTGTTGACGCGTTTGTTCAGCTTGTCCCGCTCGTCTTCCAGCGNTTTGCGTTTTTCCATCAGGGCGCGGTACGCCGGATGCTCCTTGGTGTAGAGCTTGGAAATTTCCGCCTCTTTGAAGGTAAGCTCGTTCAACTGAGATTCCACGCCCACAATCGTATCCAGCACGGACTTCGCTTCCAGCGAGAGATCCACCGAGTCATTCTGTTGGCGGAACAGATTCAGCTTGTTCTCCGCCTCATCCAACGAGGTCCGCACGATGGGTAACTGCCCTTTCAGAAATTCCAGACTTTTCGCCGCTTCCGCCGATTTACGTTCAACATTCTGCTGTAGATAATTATTGGCGATGCTGTCCAGAATCTTTTGAGTCTTCTCCGGATTAACGCCTTCCAGCGTCAACGATAATACGCCGGTATCTTTGCCTTTATCCGCCACCGACATCGCGTTCAGCGTTTTATTAATTGCCGTCAGCTCGTCCAGTTTGCGCACGTTGAATTCCGTTCCTTCCGGCGCTTCAATATCGCTCACCAGAATAGAAATCCTATCGCGACTTTCCAGCTGTCCGACTTTTCCCGTCATATCCACACGGCCGTCGCTGTCGGTCAGGCGATAACGTCCGCCGGCTAAAACTTCCAACGTCAGCATTTTGTTCATTAATATGCCGGGAACTTGCAAGCGGGAAATGGCGATATTGCCGGGTTTTTGATTAATGATCCGCGCAACGCCTTTACCGATGCCCGGGAAATACTTTTGCTCCACCTCCGTGTCCAAAGATAAATCTTGAACGGTTTTTCCAATCACCATACGGGATTTGATTAATTCAATCTCGGCGGCAGATTGCGGCTTGGCGTCAGGCAACATGCTGGAGACATCTTTTAAGAGGCTGTCCCCCGCATCCTGTTCCACCTGAATCAACGCATCGGCGCGATAAATAGGCGTCGCCATTAATACATAGAGAATGCCGAGAACAGTAAAAATGGTGGTGACGCTGATAATAAGCCAGCGGTTATCCAGCATTGTTCCCAGTAAACGGCCCAAATCGACATCGTCTGATTTATCAATTTCAGATGTTTTCACGGCAATTTTCTCTGACATCTTAATCCCTGCAGGTTAACGGCTCAGTGCCTGCGCCCATTGATGGGCAGACTGTTCTAATTGGGTGTATACCATTTCAAACGTTTCACGACTTCTACGGTAGGGGTCGTCTATTTCCTGCTGGTTCAACCAATGGCCGAACAGCATGGTTTTCCCTCTCACTTCCGGCGCAAGGCGGCCGACAGCATCGATATGACCCTTCTCCATCACCAGAATCAGGTCAAACTGACGGCATAGTGCGCCCGTGAGCTGGCGAGCGCGATGCCCCTCCAGCGACAAACCATGCTGGGCCGCGACTTCATTTGCCATTTTGTCGGCGGGGTTGCCGACCAGCGCCCCCAACCCCGCCGAGGCCACAGTCTTCCCCGGCAGCGCATGCTTCAACAGTCGCTCTCCGGTCGGAGAGCGACATATGTTGCCGACACAAACCACGAGAATGGAATTAAACATCGCTCCCCCACTCCTACGGCCAGTTACGGATACGCAATGAACCTTCGCTGAGGTCGTTGAACCCGCCAATCGTCGGCACCAGCTGTGTGATCAGACGATTCCAGCGAGCCACCGGCGCGGTCGTCACATATACCACATCGTAAGGTTGCAATTTGAATTCTGATCCCATCACCAGCGAAGTCGCATCCGAGGTATTCAACTGATAAATGTTCGCCAGCTTCGGCCCCTGGGTACCATGTAACGGACGGATGACGAACACCCCGGTCGCGTCGGCAAAGGATTGATTCATCCCTTCCGCATTGCCCAACGCTTCGGTCAGCGTCATGCCGCTGCGGTCCATTTTCAGCGTGGTCTGTTTGTTGACTTCTCCCATCACGAAGATTTTCAAATCGTCGTCGCGCGGGATAAACAGTATGTCGCCTGGATACAACAAGCGGTTCTGAGACAGGTCGCCGTTCTGCATCAACGCCTGCAACGAAATCCGTTCGTCTTTCCCGTTATGGGTCAGAATCAGGTTCCGCCAGTCGGCGTTGGTGGTTAGCCCGCCCGCGCTGTTGATAGCGTCGAGTATGGTCAGCGGCACATTGGTGATCGCCTGCTGACCGGACTTGGCCACCTCACCCGTCACGTAGGCTTTCTGCGAACGGAACGCCGCAATGCTGACTTCAACCTGCGGCGATTCAATGTACTGCGCCAGTCGGCGCATGATCTCGCCGCGAACCTCGCTCACCGTCTTACCCGCGACTTTAACCTTGCCGATATACGGGTAGAAGATGGTGCCGTCAGAGTGAACCCAGTTGCCGGTATCGCTGGCGCTGCGATACGTCCCCGCCGGGGTCGTCAGTTCAGGATGATCCCAGACCGTCACCATCAGGACATCGCCCACGCCGATGCGATATTCGTAACTTTGCAGCTCTTGTTCCAGACGCGGGTTCGACTGTGCAATCACAGGCTTGGTCCGAAGACGGTCAATTAATGAAGGGGTAATGGGGTATACGTTCACCAGTTTGCTGATATTAAAATCGTCATCCGGCTGTTCCACCACTTCTTTATCGGAGATCGAGAGGTGCGAACCCGGAATAACCGTACACCCTCCCAGTAATATCGTCGAAACAAGTAGCGGAACCAATCTCATTTTTAGGTTTATCATCCTGTTATGCCATCGCTTTTCAATAATGGAAGTAAAGGGCGCACCAGTTATAAGGAAAAACTTTCATGTTTGTGAAATAAGAAAGTTTTATTAGCGTTAAGGTTGGAAAATATCAGATTACGGCATATTCCTGCCCAAAACATGACTTTCCTTCTTTTTATCATCAAATGTGTTCCCACTCTGTTATTAACCCTAATAAGGTTGTGCTTGATGGCTCTCTGTGAAGAGATACCTACTCACAACCCGAACAAAACATGAGAACACCTCAATGACAGTCTTTAAAAAGTCATTAAAGTTACCGGCGAAGGTTAATTAACTTGTCACGTTTAAGTACGCTACCGCCCTTGGCTTGCAGCAACCAATCCGCTAAAAACCGTTCATTTTTTAAGGCAAACATGAATTCTGTGTGCTATCTGGAAAATCAATAGGAAAAACACCCAAAAGTAGACTTCGAATTACGAATAAATAACGCTTATTCACGCTCCGAAAGCATAGGGAAAAATAATTCCTAATGACAAGGTGAATATTGACGACAAAGCCACTTTCGGATAATGGCTATAACGTCCCTCGCTATTTTTGACAGCCCCTCCGGATTCGATTCAAAAACACAATATTAAGTCCGTATTCAAGCTTGATAGAGGCGGGTTTATTAGCCATAACTAAATAAATCCTTAAATAATATTTATTACCGGAAGATAGCACCTTCGGTTTTTCTTTCCCCTAGGTATATTCCTATAACCACGCCTTGCATGCGTGATGAATTAGCCTGCAAAGGCACAATGTCTGGTGGCATGGGGTGTGTCCTGATAACCTATCCGGTTATTAAATGCATGATGTTAAAAGAGGTAATCTCCGAATATGGAATGGATGGTCGATCCAACAATCTGGGCCGGTCTGGCCACATTAGTGGTGCTGGAGCTGGTGTTGGGCATTGATAATCTGGTGTTCATCGCAATTCTTGCTGAAAAACTGCCTGAAAAATTAAGGGATCGCGCACGGGTCGTCGGCTTGTCATTAGCGCTACTGATGCGGTTCGTCTTGCTTTCTTCCCTCTCCTGGCTGGTCACCTTGACCTCGCCGTTGTTCTCCATGCTGGGACAGGAGTTCAGCGCGCGGGATCTCATCGTGCTGATCGGCGGCCTATTCCTACTCTTTAAAGGAACAATGGAGCTGAACGAACGACTTGAGGGCAAGGACGAGAATCAGCAGAATCAGCGCAAAGGGGCGCGCTTCTGGCCTGTGGTCGCGCAAATTGTTGTTCTGGACGCGATCTTCTCGTTGGACTCGGTGATCACCGCCGTCGGTATGACTGACCATTTATTGGTCATGATGGCCGCAGTGACCATCGCCATCGGCCTAATGCTGCTGGCCAGTAAGCCGCTAACACGGTTCGTCAGCGCCCACCCCACCATCGTTATCCTCTGCCTGAGCTTCCTTTTGATGATTGGTTTCAGCCTGGTGGCGGAAGCGTTCGGCTACTACATCCCCAAAGGTTACCTCTACGCGGCTATCGGCTTCTCCGTCACGATAGAGATGCTAAATCAGGTGGCGATGTTTAATCGACGCCGTTTCCTCTCCTCCGCCATGCCGCTTCGCCAGCGTACGGCCGAAGCCGTACTCAAACTCCTGCGCGGCGAGCAGGAAGACGGCGATAGAGAAACCTCGACAAATACCGATAGCGCCGATGCCGACGGTCAGCAGGTCTTCAACCAGCAAGAACAGCGGATGATCGAGCGCGTACTCGGGATGTCACAACGCTCTGTCGGTAGCATCATGACTTCCCGTCATGATATCGAAAACATCGATATCAACACCGCGCCCGAAAACCTCCCTGCCCTGATGGAAAAAAATTCGCATACCCGTCTGGTCGTGACCGACAGTAATGTGTCGGATGAACCGCTCGGCGTCGTTCATGTGATCGAGCTGCTGCGCCAGCAGCTCAATAGTCAGCCGCTGGATCTGCGGGCGCTCATTCGCCAGCCGCTGGTCTTCCCGGAGCAGCTCTCGCTACTGTCTGCGCTGGAACAATTCCGCGAAGCGCATACGCATTTCGCGTTTATCGTGGATGAATTCGGCTCGGTCGAGGGTATCGTGACCCTGAGCGACGTGATGGAGACCATTGCAGGCAACCTGCCGCTCGAAGGGGAAGAGCTGGACGCTCGCCACGATATTCAGATGAACGAGGACGGGACGCTCATCGCCAACGGCTATCTGCCGGTCGAAGATTTACTGATGTATGTCCCGCTGAAACTGGAAGAAAAGCGCGAGTTCCACACGCTGGCGGGCCTGCTGATGGAACATACGCAAAAAATACCGGCAGAAGGCGACGAGGTACGTATCGACAACGTGTTGTTCCGGGTGTTGTCCGTCGAGAGCCATCGCATTATCAAGGTGCTGGTGATCCCTCAGAACGAAGACGAAATGGAATACGAGGTCTAATCGAAGTCTCAGCCCGCGTCGCTCATTGAGCGGCGCGCCATCCGTATGGCACATGATTGGGGCGACTAAGGAAAGGGGAAAACGTGGAGGCCACGCCGTCACCGGCTGGCCTCACGCGCATCAGTTAGCCTGATTCTTTTTCGTCCAGTCGTTGATCTGCTGCTTAAGTTCATCCTGCAGCCGCTTACGCAACATCTGATCGATCGGTAACTGGTAGTTCAGGTTGTTGAAGGGACCATACAGTCGGAAAGGAATCCGAGCATTTTTCAGCAGCTGGACCACGCGATCATTGCCCTGCCAACCATCGATGACCTGCACACTGAGGTTAATGTCGCAGCTCTGCGCAGGCAGATCCAGCACCCCTTCGCCGCCAACCGCCAGAATTTGCGAACGCCCGTTCAGATTGTACATCCGCAGTTTCCCGGCATTGAGGCGGGCCTGCCCGGTGNCCTGTTGCATCTCGGTGAAGTGCTCGTCGCCGCTTTGTCCCCGAACCCCGTTGCTGTTGCGTTCCACCGCCTGCTGGATCATGCGTGGAATGTTGAGTCCATACAGTCGCAGTCTGCTTGCCTGCAACGCCGCGTTGCCCTGCCATTGTGACAGCATTGCCGACACGGTCAGGTTGTCTCCGCTAAATTTACCCTGCATGGTAAAGGAGCCGGTCAGCGTTTCCGGCAGCGTCAGCACCCGCATCAAATCGGTTAACTCGATATTCTCCAGGTCAGGTTGCGTGTTGATGGCCGGCGAGGCATCGATGTCCAACGTTCCCGGCAGTGAGAAGCGGCCTTCGCCTACTCGGCCGCTCAGTTCGTCAATCGTCACTTTGCCCCGCTGGTTGACGCCGCGCAGGCTGAATTGGTTCATCTTGACGCCGCGGAAGATGAGGGCATCGGCTTGCAAGGCGATATGCGAGGTGAAATTGCGCAGCCCGTTATTCGACTGCTGTAGCGGGATATCGTTGGAGATGACCGGCTTCACGGCAGGCGCTTTTTTCACGCTGACGGCCTCGTCCTCGCCCTTCGCCAGTCCCAGCAACGTGTCCAGATCCAGCAGTCCCGAACGCAGGTCGAGCGTGTAATCAGGCACGCTACCCGAGGTGAAGGCGGCCGTTCCGCTCAATTGGCTTTGGTTGGCGCTCAGAGCAAACTGACTGACGGTGATCTTTTCCGGCTGACGTTGATAAGCCACCTGCATAGAACCGCTGCCGGTGATACCGCTTGCGGGCAGTCCAGCGCCTTGTAGCTGATAATCTAAACGATCGATGCGGGCGCGGACGCGTTGAGGAAACTCGCGCATGTCCAGCACGGACGAGCCAGAAAGGGAGAGATCGCGCTGGNCGCGGTTGATGCGGGTCGAAAGCGTTACCTGCGCCTCATTCGGCCCGCTGCGCGTCATACTCAGGTTGATGTCACGCAAATTGAGCTGTTCACCGTCCTGCTGCTGTAGGATCAACAGGCTGTCTGCCACCTCAATACGCCCGATATCAAAACGCCAGCCGCTGCCGATGTCCGGTTCAGCCCCCCCCGGCGGTGCAATCGGCTGGTTGGTTTTTTTCGGCTGACTTTCCGGGGTGAGCCGAAGCACCGCCCCTTTCAGCATCACCTGCTTCACTTCCAGACGATGGGACAGCAAAGGCCAAAGCCTGACGTCCAGACGCATGTTTTCGGCACTGACGATAGGCGCCTGCGCGCCCGGCGCGCTTAGCGACATGCCGCCGGACAAGATGCTCAGTTGCGGCCAGACGTGCCAGCGCAGATCGCCGTCCAACGTCAGTTGATAGCCGCTTCTGGCCGCCACCTGACGAGTCATGTAGCCGCGGAAATCATTCGGGTTGATGAGCACGACCAACGCACTCATACCAGCGGCCAGAACCACTAGCAGAATAACCAGCGCGGTAAAGAGNCTTTTCATGCCATCCTCATTGATATTCGGGCTGCATCGGGCGGCGGCGTCTGTGGCTTAGTCTTCGTCGATTCGGCTAGCCACCGCGCCCTGCTGATCTTTGTATTTAGCGTCCTGACGTCGGTTATAAGGCCGAGCCGCCGGGCCTGACAGCGGTTCGAAGCTGAGCGCGCCGATCATCATGCCTGGTCGCAGCGCCAACGGCAGCTTCCCTGAATTATAAAACTCCAGCACAATCCGTCCTTGCCAGCCTGGGTCGATGCGGTGTGCGGTCACATGCACCATCAGTCCCAGCCGCGCCAGCGAAGAACGGCCATCCAGCCAGCCTACCAGATTGTCCGGCAGCGTCACCGACTCCAGCGTCACCGCCAGCGCCAGTTCTCCCGGATGCAGGAAAAAGGCTTCGCCTTCCGGCAGATTGATTTCGTCGCTCATCACGCGATCGAGCGCCGCGCTGACTTCGTCTTTCGGCCCGCTCAGGTCGATATAAGCGGCGGTATGACCGCGGAATACGCGGAATTGATTTCCCAAACGCACATCGACCGTCGCGCCGCTGATACGTTCGACGGGGGGGCGTGGCGTAATCACCAGACGGCCGTCATCCAGCCAATTTTCAATGTCGCGGTCGCACAGTCTCATCATTTTCTCCGCTCAGGATTTAGACAGGCAAATCCGCTGCCGTCGACTCTGTGTCACCAGGGGCGGCAGCGCCTGCACGTAACTGTTTATTCAAAGAACTGACTGATTTTCGCCTTCAGAATATCGATGGCGATGCGGTTTTTACCACCGCGCGGCACGATGATGTCCGCATATTGTTTAGACGGTTCAATGAATTGTAAAAACATCGGACGGACGGTTTTCTGATACTGCGCCATCACGGAATCCATCGAACGACCGCGATCGTTGACGTCGCGACGCATACGGCGCAGCAAACAAATATCCAGCGGCGTATCGACAAAGATGGAAAAGTTAAGCTCGCCCCTCAGGCGGGCATCGGTCAGCAACAGAATGCCCTCCAGAATAATGACTTTCTTCGGTTCGAGACGCTTCGTTTCTTCCAGGCGGGTGTGCTCCACGTAGCTGTACTGCGGCAGCGCGATTTCCTCACCGCACTTCAACATTCTCAGATGCTGTAACAGCAAATTGTGGTCCATGGCGCTGGGATGGTCATAGTTGGTTTTCACCCGCTCTTCCATCGTCAGATGGGTTTGATCCTTGTAATAGCAGTCTTCCGGAATGACACCAATATGTTCATCGCCCACCTGTTCACGCAACTCACGGTAAAGGGTACTGGCTATGAGACTTTTACCGGATGCTGAGGCTCCGGCAATCCCGATAATGACACACTGGTGAGACTTGTCAGTCATGGCAATAAAGACCTGGTTTACGAAAAAAAAAGAAGGGACACACCGCTAAGGGTGTCTGAACGCCGCAATTATAGGGAGTTAGCCGCTCTCACGCCAGCACTAAGCGGGAGGGGAGTTCGCGTCCGAGCAGGACGCGAACAGGAATGGAGCGTTATAGCGCGCGAAACGCGATTTCCGTGGGGATCACTTGGCCTTGCCAATACAGCTGCGCGGCGACTCGCCCGGCCAGCTCGCGATAGAGCGAGGTAAACTCGCTGTCGGGCTGGCTGACCACGGTCGGTTCGCCACGGTCCAGATCTTCCCGCAAAGACATGTGCAGAGGGAGTTGCCCCAGCAGCGCACAGTGATATTTTTCCGCCAGCTTCTGCGCGCCGCCCGTACCGAAAATAGGCTCCAGATGGCCGCAGTGGCTACAGATGTGCACGCTCATGTTTTCCACGATGCCCAGAACCGGCACTTTCACCTTCTCGAACATGGCGATGCCTTTCATCGCGTCTACCAGCGCGATGTCCTGCGGCGTGGTGACGACCACCGCGCCGGTTACCGGCACGTTCTGCGCCAGCGTCAGCTGAATATCGCCCGTGCCCGGCGGCATATCCAGCACCAGATAGTCGAGGTCAGGCCATAGCGTATCTTGCAGCAGTTGCAGCAGCGCCTTGCTGGCCATCGGCCCCCGCCACACCATCGCATTGTCGTCCGTCACCAGATAACCGATGGAATTGGAGGCGATGCCGTGCGCCGCGATCGGCGCCATATGCTCGCCGTCCGGCGAAGTCGGTCGTTCATGAGTCGTCCCCAACATGGTGGGAATCGAAGGACCATAGATATCCGCATCGAGGATCCCGACGTTCGCCCCCTCCGCCGCCAGCGCCAGCGCCAGATTCACGGCGGTGCTGGACTTGCCGACGCCGCCTTTGCCGGAGCTGACCGCAACGATGTTTTTCACCCCTTTGATTCCGGGCTGATTGTTCGCTCGGCTCATCGTGGCGACCGTGTGCGTCAACCGCCATTCAACGCTTTTCGCGCCGGTAAGACGCAGTAGCTCATCGCTGACCGACTCCTTCAGGACCTCAAGGCCGCTCAGCCAGACAAACGGCATAATGAGTTCGATGTGCAGCACGTCATCCAGCAGCGCGCAGTGATGCAGCGCGTTGAGCGCTATCAGATCTTTGTTCAACGTCGGGTGTTTAAAGGCGGCAAGAACGCGGCTCACGGTCTCGTGCAGCGCGTCAGGGCTGTGCCCGGGGAGGCTATCGTTCATCCCGGCTCCTTGAAATTTTTGTCATTAATCAGAACACGGCTTTAAGCATAACAGAACGCCGCGAACCGGCGTACCGCCACGCAACAAAGTCTTTTCAGACAGCATCCGGACGCCTTTTTTCATTCTCCCGCGACCGCGAGGCCGCCTCCAGAACAGGTTTACGCGCCGCGCCGCTATCGGTTAACATCGTGGCTCCTTCTCATTCATTCAATAACAAGCAAGTTCCCCACTATGACTCAAGTCGCAAAGAAAATTCTGGTCACATGCGCGCTGCCTTATGCTAACGGTCCTATCCACCTTGGCCACATGCTTGAACACGTTCAGGCGGATATCTGGGTTCGTTATCAGCGAATGCGCGGCAACCAGGTTAATTTCATCTGTGCGGATGACGCCCACGGCACGCCTATCATGCTGAAGGCTCAGCAGCTAGGGATTGCGCCGGAGGAGATGATTGCGGCCGTCAGTCAGGAGCATCAGCAGGATTTCGCGGGCTTCAACATCAGCTACGACAACTATCACTCCACGCACAGCGAAGAAAACCGCGAGCTGTCCACGCTGATTTATGGCCGTCTGAAAGAAAACGGCTACATCAAGAGCCGCACGATCTCCCAGCTGTTCGACCCGGAAAAAAGCATGTTCCTGCCGGACCGCTTTGTGAAGGGAACCTGCCCGAAATGTCAATCGCCGGATCAGTACGGCGACAACTGTGAAGTCTGCGGCGCCACCTATACCCCGACCGAACTGATCGATCCGAAATCGGCGATTTCCGGCGCGACGCCGGTGATGCGCGACAGCGAACACTTCTTCTTTGATCTGCCCGCTTTCAGCGACATGCTGCAAGCCTGGACCCGTTCCGGCGCTCTGCAGGATCAGGTCGCGAACAAAATGCAGGAGTGGTTCGAGTCTGGTCTCCAGCAGTGGGACATCAGCCGCGACGCGCCATATTTCGGCTTCGAAGTGCCGGATGCGCCGGGTAAATATTTTTACGTCTGGCTGGATGCGCCGATCGGCTACATGGGTTCATTCAAGAACCTGTGCGACAAGCGCGACGATCTGAATTTCGACGACTACTGGCGCAAAGACTCCGACGCCGACCTGTACCATTTCATCGGCAAGGATATCGTCTATTTCCACAGCCTGTTCTGGCCCGCGATGCTGGAAGGCAGCAACTTCCGCAAACCGACCAACCTGTTCGTCCACGGCTATGTGACGGTTAACGGCGCGAAGATGTCTAAATCTCGCGGCACCTTTATCAAAGCAGATACCTATCTGAAGCACTTGGACGCCGACTGCCTGCGTTACTACTACGCGGCCAAGCTCTCTTCCCGCATCGACGATATCGACCTTAACCTGGAAGACTTCGTGCAGCGCGTGAACGCCGACATCGTCAATAAAGTCGTCAACCTGGCCTCACGCAATGCGGGCTTCATCAACAAGCGTTTCGATGGCAAGTTGGCCGATACGCTGGCCGACCCGGCGCTGTACAAGACCTTCACCGACGCGGCTGACAGCATTGCCGACGCGTTCAGCAGCCGTGAATCCGGCAAAGCTATTCGTGAAATTATGGCGCTGGCCGATCTCGCCAACCGCTATGTGGACGAACAGGCCCCGTGGATCGTGGCGAAGGAAGAAGGTCGCGACGCCGATCTGCACGCAATTTGCTCTATGGGCATCAACCTGTTCCGCGTGTTAATGACCTACCTTAAACCGGTGCTGCCGTCGCTGTCTGAGCGTGCCGAAGCGTTCCTGAATACGGATCTACAGTGGGATGCGATGACTCAGCCGCTGCTGGGCCACCAAATCAATCCGTTCAAGGCGCTGTTCAACCGTATCGATCCGAAGAATATCGAAGCCATGATTGAAGCCTCTAAGCAGGACATCGCCGCCGCGGCGCCGGTCAGCGGNCCGCTGGCGGACAATCCGATTCAGGACACCATCACGTTCAACGATTTCGATAAGGTCGATATGCGTATCGCGCTGATTCAGAAAGCGGAACTGGTGGAAGGTTCGGACAAGCTGCTGCGTCTGTCTTTGGATCTGGGCGGCGAAACGCGTCAGGTCTTCTCGGGGATCCGCGCAGCCTATCCGGACCCAAGCCAGCTGGAAGGCCGCCTGACCATCATGGTCGCCAACCTCGCGCCGCGTAAAATGCGTTTCGGTATGTCCGAAGGCATGGTGATGGCGGCGGGTCCCGGCGGAAAAGACATCTTCCTGCTGAGCCCGGACAGCGGCGCGCAGCCGGGTATGTTGGTGAAATAACGCCTGTCAGGCTGGGCTTCGGCTCAGCCTGCTTTTATCCTCCTCTCGCTCGATTTTCCCCTTCGCTTGAACATCCCCGCGGCCTGCGTTTCCCTGCTTACCGCTGCACATTGCTCCCTTAACCCTCACCGCGGTTTTAGCCGGTCTACCAACGCTGATGGCATCTTCGAGACATGTCCGGCGGATAAACGAGGTTCGGAGAATTCCTGATCTAGTTTTTTGATGAGTCATAAGACGCTGTATTTAAATGATTTTTGTTAGCATCTTCAACACGAACGCGTTAAAGATCTAGGACGGTGCCGCCAGATGCGGCTATGCTTTTTGAGCCAACCAGATTGGCAGGGATTTTACTCACATCACGGAGGACGTTTATGTCTCGCATGACCCCGCTGTTTTTAACCGTATCCTTACTCACCGTCGCCGCTAGCGCCTGCGCAGCCAGACCGCTGACCAGCCAATCCACTATCATCAACGCGCTGAATCAGGGAAGCGAAGTGGCCGTCAATATCGACCTTTCGCAGTGTACGCCGCAGAATGGCGCCGTCGCCAGCCAGACCCGAGGCGGCCTGCGCATTCAGGCCTATCGCTTGACCGGCGACGGGGCTCTGTCGTTCAGCGATGAACACTTTACGGTGGCGAACGACGGCAAACCCATTCAGCAATTTATGCGCTATCAGGTGCTGCCGGACAACATCGTCAACTTCACGACCTATATGTACGATCTGCCCAGTCTGCAACAGCGCGGCACTACGCTGAGCTACCGTTGCAACGTCGGTCAGGGCGTTTCTTTCTTCGCTGAATAAACGTCCGTCGCGCTCCCGCTGCGCCGAGCGGGAGCCGCACGTTCCCCCTTTCCCGTATTATCCGTTCCCGCCAATCCCGGCTCTACAAGGTGGCGAACAACACGTTATAAGATAAAACCAAAAAACATAACCGGGCGCTTTGCTCCTTTCGTCGTTGTCGCTATGATGCCCCATCACGCAAATAGACATCCAGACATAAAGATATCCATAAACTGGCAACACGATTTCCCCACCAAGGAGCCTCAGATGAAGACGTTTCACGCCGCACTCGTGGCATTAAGCATGACGATCGCGCTGCCTGCGTTGGCAGAAAATACCCCCACTCTCGCTCCGCTGCCTGCCTCGCTGGCTAACCATAGCGGTCCGGTGCGTATCGCCGTCATCCGTAATCTGGGCTCCGATGACAACACCACCCAGTTCGTATCCGGCGTGCTGGAAGAAGGGAAAAAACTCGGCTTCAAAGTCAGCACATTTCTAAGCAACGGCGACGACGCTCGCTTCCAGGACTTCGTCAACCAGGCCATCAGCCAGAAATACGACGGCATTATTCTGTCTCAGGGACGCGACCCATACTCTACCGAGCTGCTGCAGCGCATCGTTGATAGCGGCATCAAAGTCTCGGTATTCGACACCGCGGTGAACCGGGATATTCCCGGTGTGACCGTCACCCAACAGGACGACGCCTCGCTGACCAAAGCCTCTTTCGGCCAGTTGGTGAAAGATTTCAACGGCAAAGCCAATATCATCAAGCTGTGGGTCGCCGGGTTCCCGCCGATGGAACGCCGTCAGGCGGCCTACCAGCAACTGCTGAAAGCCAATCCAGGCATTAAAGAGCTGGAATCCATCGGCGCCGTCTCCTCCGACGTGCAGGGCGATACCGCCAACAAAGTCGGCGCGGTATTGGCGAAATACCCGCGCGGGAAGATTGATGCTATTTGGGGCACCTGGGATGCTTTCAGTCAGGGCGCTTATAAAGCACTGAAAGAGAACGGCCGCACGGAGATCAAACTCTACAGCATCGACATCTCCAATCAGGATCTGCAGTTGATGCGCGAAGCCTCAAGCCCGTGGAAAGTCAGCGTCGCGGTGGACCCGAAACTGATCGGTAAAGTGAACCTGCGACTGGTCGCTAACAAAATCGCCGGCGAGCCGACGCCTGCCACCTACGAATTTAGCGCCGCCACTATTCCACAGGCGTTGCTGGCAAGCCAGCCAGGTCCGGTCAATGTCGCCAGCCTCGGTAAGATCATTCCGGGCTGGGGCCAGACGGATGATTTCATCGCTCCGTGGTTTGCTACACTGGCCGCAAAATCGAAATAATGGAGGCAAGTTATGGCATCAGCACCTTTGCCCACCCCTGATTACAGCCGCAATATGCGGCTCATCGGCCACAGCGATCAGGGCGGACGCTCTGATGGCGTACAGGTGATGGTTCATCGGGGCTACGCGTATATCGGCCATATGGTGTCGCAGGGCGTTTCCATCGTTGATGTTCGCGACCCCATCAACCCCAAAACGGTGCGCTTTCTCCCCGCCCCTCCCGGCACCTGGAATATCCATCTGCAAACACACGACGACCTGTTATTGGTCGTCAACGCCCGCGATCTGTTCGCCGATGCGAACTTCGCCGAGGAAAAGGTGTATTACACCCGCTCCGTCGCCGAAACCGTGGATACACGGCAACAAGGCAATACCTGGAGCGCCGGTCTGCGGATCTTTGATATCTCCTGTCCGGACAAACCGCAAGAGATCGGCTTCCTACCGCTGAACGGCATCGGCATCCACCGCATCTGGTACGTTGGCGGACGTTGGGCCTACGTGTCCGCTCTGCTGGAAGGCTACAGCGACTACATTTTTCTGACCATCGATCTGGCCAATCCGCGTAAGCCGGAAGTCGCAGGACGTTACTGGCTGCCGGGGATGCACACCGCCGGCGGCGAAACGCCTGACTGGCCGGAAGGGAAACGCTACGCGCTGCACCACGCTATCGTCAGCGGCGATACGGCCTACGCCAGCTGGCGCGACGGCGGACTGACGTTGCTGGATGTCAGCGACCGCACGCAGCCGCAGCTGATCAGCCACCGGAACTGGAGCCCGCCATTCGGCGGCGGCACGCACACTGCGTTGCCGTTACCAGATCGCGATTTGTTGGTCGTGCTGGACGAGGCGGTGCTGGACAATCAGGAAGACGGGGAAAAACTGATCTGGGTGTTTGATATTCGCGAACCGACCAACCCGGTCAGCATCGCGACCTTCCCCCAGCCGAACGAAGTGGATTATGTGAAGAAAGGCGCGCATTTTGGGCCACATAATTTGCACGAGAACCGGCCGGGCAGCTTCATCAGCTCAACGCTGATCTTCGCGACCTATCAGAACGCGGGCGTGCGCGTTTACGACATCAGCAACCCCTATCGCCCCAAAGAGACTGGCGCGCTGGTGCCCGCCGCGCCAGAACGAATGATGGACCGGCGTCCCGGACGCCCGCGCGTCATCCAGTCTTGCGACGTATTTGTGGATGCTGAGGGGATGGTGTACAGCACTGACTATAACGCTGGGCTGTCTATCATCGAATATCGCGGATAGTGCATCAACCCGGNGCGGAAGGCACCCGAACCGGGTTTTCTTTCATGTCTTCAGGTTTGAAAAATTCAGACTTAATCCAGCGCCAGAATCGTCACCCACATCGGTCCTTGTCCTACCGCGTAGCGCGATAGCGGTTGCAGATGTCCGCCGTCAGGATTGATCTGATAGACCTCGATATAGTGCGACTTCTGCCCCGCCACAATCAGGAACTGACCGCTGTTATCGATATTGAATCCACGCGGTTGGATCTCCGTCTGCTGATGACCGAGGAGCCTCAGATGACCGCCATCGTCCGATACCCCGAGGATGCTGACTACGCTGGCGGTGCGATCGGTGGTGTACAGGAAGCGGCCGTTCGGGGTGATATGGATATCCGCCGCCCAACGCGTTCCGGTGAAATCCTCCGGCATCACATCCAGCGTCTGCACGCGGGCGATGTTGCCATGAGCATCCTTGAGTGCGAAAACATCGACCGAGCTGTCCAGTTCGTTGACGCAGTAGGTGAAACGCTGGTTGGGGTGGAACACCATGTGGCGCGGGCCAGCACCCGCCGCAGCGGGCAGATCCGCGGGCTGATGCTCGGTGAGTTTTCCTTCTGACGACAGGTCGTACAGCCGAATGCGATCTTCTTTCAGACACGGCGCCCACAGCACCTGGTTATCCGGGTCGATATTGGTGGAGTGGCAGCCTTCCAGGCCATCCAACTGCTGGATAAACTCCCCCGCCACGCCGTCGTCGCCGATCGGGCTGACGCTGACGCAAGCATTGCTGTATGAGGCACAGAACAGAAAGCGGCCTTTGTGGTCGGTAGACAGGTGTGTCGGGCTGCCGGGCAGCGCAGCCGCCCCCGCCTCCGTTAACGTTCCATCCGGTGCAATACGGTAGCTAATTACACGGAACGACGGACGCACGCCGACGTAAAGGTGCCGTTTATCGGGCGCCACCACCATCGGCTGTACCTGTCCAGGCGCTTCAACGACTTGTAACAACGTCAACGCGCCTTCGCTATTCAGCCGCCACACGTGAATGTGCTGGCTTTCGGGACTGGCGGTATAAACCACTTGCTGCATTAGACTCTCCTTTAAACGCGGATTGCGCTTCTCAACACTCAGACATCAATAGTAGACCGGAACGGCCTATCGCTCCTCACCTTGAATCGGGCGCGGTTGTGACATCGCTCACGCTCTGTACGAAGTGGCTGACAGACCGAATGGAAAGAAATTGGTCCTACAGCGCCCCCGGCTTACGGTGTACCATCTGAAAAAAGTTTACCTACAACCGAGAGAAATCACGATGTCCTATCGCGCAATCGCCCTCGATCTGGATGGCACCTTACTCACTGCAAAGAAAACCATTCTGCCCGCTTCGATGGAAGCGCTGGCCCTGGCCCGGCAGGCCGGGATCAAGGTACTGATCGTTTCCGGTCGACATCACTCGGCCATCCGCCCTTTTTATCAGGCGCTGGAGCTAGATACACCTGCTATCTGCTGTAATGGCTCTTATCTGTATCATTATCAGACAAAGAGTGCCTCGGAAGGACATCCGCTGACGCCGGAACAGGCCAAAGGCGTGCTGAAAAAACTGCAACAGTTCGACATCCACGGTTTGATGTACGCCGACGACCAGATGCTTTATGAAAAACCGACCGGTCACGTCGTCCGTGCGCTGGCCTGGTCGGACACGCTACCGGCAGACCTGCGTCCGAACTTCCGTCACGTGGATAATCTGGAGGAGGAAACCGCACGCGCGCAGCAGATCTGGAAATTCGCCACTCACCACCCGGACAACGCCCATCTGAATGGTTTCGCGCAACAGGTGGAGGAAGAGCTTGGCGTCACCTGTGAATGGTCGTGGAAAGATCAGGTCGACGTGGCTCAGTCCGGCAACAGCAAAGGCAAGCTACTGCGTCGCTGGGTGGAGGATCAAGGGTTGCAGATGCAGGATATCGTCGCTTTCGGCGACAACTTCAATGACATCAGCATGCTCTCTACGGTCGGTCTGGGCGTCGCGATGGGCAACAGCGCCGATGCGGTTAAAGCCAGCGCGGATGTCGTGATCGGTCACAACGAAGAGCCGGGCATTGCGGAACTGATTAGGAAACGTATTCTCTGATCCCGCGGCGCGCAGGCTGCCATACCGGCAGCCTGTCGCAGAACACGGATCACGGCGTGATTGAAACGCTTTTTATCTGAGCAAACAGCCGTTGATCCGGGCGTAACCCCAACTCATCTCTGGCCCAAGGGGTAATTTTCGCCCAAAGGACCTGACCACCGACCAGCAGTTTGACCTCGACCTGATCGCCAACCTCCAGACACTCCGCCACCCGTGCCGACAGCACGTTGCGAATACTGGTTGCCGTGGGCCGTTCCATCGCCAGCGAGACATCCGCCGCGTTAATGCGGATGCGTTGGGCGCTGTTCAGCGGCGCATCAATTTTCTGCACCCACAAATGCTGGTCGCCCAGTGAGAGCGCGGTCATCGGATAACGTGGATGGTGTTGCAATACGATGGTCTTAAGGATTGTGCTTTGCTCTTCCCTCGGCAGCCACGGCCGCAACGCGCTGCTGGCCCATACCGTCTCCAGCTCGCCTTGCGTTTTAACTTTGCCCTGATCCAACACCACGACGCGGTCGGCCAGACGCCAGATTTCTTCCAGACTATGGCTGACGTACAGGATGGGGGTTTTAACCTCTTTCCCCAACCGCTCGAGATAAGGCAACAGTTCCCGCTTGCGCGGCGCATCCAACGACGCCAGCGGCTCGTCCATCAGCAGCAGATCCGGCGCCGTCAGCAACGCCCGACCGATGCTCACCCGCTGCTTTTCTCCCCCCGACAGGGTCGAAGGATGCCGTTTCAGCAAATGTTCAATCCCCAGCAGCTGCACGATATCGTCAAACTGCCCGCGCATAGCGGGCGCCATGCCGTAGCGCAAATTGCCAGCGACCCGGTAATGGGGAAAAAGTCGCGCATCCTGAAAAACGTAGCCGATACGGCGCTGCTCGGGCGGCAGAAAGATGCCACGTTCACTATCCGTCAGTACACGATCATTGAGCTGAATATGCCCGCGATCGGGCCGGGTCAGCCCGGCAATAGCGTTAATCAACGACGTTTTTCCTGCGCCGGATACGCCGAATATGGCGGAAATGCCGCTGGCGGGCAGGGTCGATGTGACGCTGAGCGACAGGTCGCCTAACCGTTGAGAAAAATCCAGTTGCAGCATTATCCCCCCAGCCGCCGCCGGCTCCAGCCGGTCAGCCATTCCGACAGCAACAGCGCCAACAACGACAGCACAATGGCGATGAGGCACAGCCTGGCGGCCTGCATCTCCGCGCCGGGCGTCTGGATCAGCGTATACATTGCGAGCGGGATCGTGCGGGTTTCACCGGGGATGTTGGACACAAACGTAATCGTCGCGCCGAACTCCCCCAAAGAGCGTGCAAATGCCAGCACCGTACCGACAATAATGCCGGGCAACGTTAAGGGCAGCGTGACGGTGAAAAAGACGCGCCACGGCTGCGCGCCCAGCGTGCGGGCAGCCAGTTCAAGACGCGGATCCACCATTTCAAGCGACAGGCGAATTGCCCGCACCAGCAGCGGAAACGCCACCACGGCGGAGGCCAGCGCCGCACCACGCCAGCTGAAGCTGAAACTGACGCCGAACCATTCATAGAGCCAGGCGCCGATCACGCCTTTGCGTCCCATCCCCACCAGCAGCAGATAACCGATCACCACCGGCGGCAAAACTAAAGGCAGGTGAATGAGACTATCCAGCAGTGACTTGCCGGGGAACCGGCAGCGCACCAGTATCCAGGCCATCAGTATCCCCAACGGCAGGCTACAGCTCACGGCTAACAGCGAAACCTTGAGACTTAACTGAATCGCCTGCCATTCATAGTCGCTGAGCCACATTAGCGAGGAGTGAAGCCGTAGCGTTTGAAGATGTCGGCGGACTGCGGGGTTTTCAGGTAGTCGGAAAAGGCTTTCACCGCCGCCGTATCGTGACTTTTAACGATAGCGACCGGATATTCCACCGGTTTATGGCTGCTGGCCGGGAAAGTCCCCACTACCTTCACTTTGGTGCTGGCTACCGCATCTGAGCCATAGACAATCCCCAACGGGGCCTCTTCACGCTCGACCAGCGCTAACGCGCCGCGCACATCGCTCGCACGGGCCATCAACGGCGATAAGGTGTCCCAGGCTTTGAGGTTTTGCAGCGCCTCTTTAGCATAGATGCCAGCGGGAACATGGTCAGGATCGCCGACGGCCAGACGACCGCCTTTAAGCAGACTCGTCCAGTCGGTGGAGGCATTGATGGCGAACGTTTTCACGTCGGCGCTTTTGGGTGCGATCACCACCAGTTCATTACCCAGCAACGTATAACGGCTACCGTTATCGATCAGCTGTTTGTCCTGAACGTAGTCCATCCACTGTTGGTCGGCGGAAATGAAGATATCGGCGGGGGCGCCCTGCTCTATTTGCCGCGCTAGCGTTGACGAAGAGGCATACGACGCCACGACCGAAACCTGTTTTTCGTGCTGATAACGCTCGGCAATATCCTGCAACGCATTAGTCAGCGACGCAGCAGCGAACACCGTCACCTTGTCGGTCGCCGCAGAGGCCGTGGCGATCATTCCCAGACTCAATGTGAATATGGACAACCATTTTTTCCATGAATATTGCATGACGATGTTCCCCGTTATTTTTTCGTTGTGTAGGGGATAATATAACGGTAGTGATAAAATGGCATTCGCTTTGTGGAAGCTGAACTGGTGAATAATGACGGGGAGAAATCCGGCGAGCGCCGGATTTTCAAAGAACGGAGATCAGGACGTTTTATGTGAAGATTTGGATTCATGATGACCGAGGGCGGAGAACACGTTGAACACTTCGCCCAGACCGTAAATGCATCCCAGAATCAAGGCCATCATCACCGGCACCATACATACTGCAAACAGCAGACTACTCAGCAACTCCAACATGTCGACCTCACTTGAAGGCAATGGCTGTCATGGCAAGACAGCGATCCAGATTCATCAGGCTAACGTCAACGCTAGCCCGCGCTTGTAAACAGTCTACCCGAAAAGTATGAATTAATGCGGCCTTTCGTGCGATTTGCCCACCGCAGAAAAAATGGTGACAATGCCTTTCGCTGACCCGATTCCCTCAATGGAACCTATTGCCATGCAAGCAGAAATTCTTCTTACCCTGAAACTGCAACAGCGTCTGTTTGCCGACCCTCGCCGCATTGCGCTGCTTAAACAGATCAGGCTGACCGGTTCCATCAGTCAGGGAGCCAAGTTAGCCGGCATCAGTTATAAAAGCGCCTGGGACGCTATCAACGAAATGAATCAGCTGGCCGACCAAACCCTGGTTGACCGGGTGACCGGCGGCAAAGGCGGCGGCGGCGCAGCGGTCACGAGCTACGGGGAACGCTTAATCCAGCTGTATGACCTTTTGGCGCAGGTACAGCAGAAAGCCTTTGATGTCTTACAGCGGGACACCCTGCCGCTCGACAGTCTGTTGGCCGCCATCGCTCGCTTCTCGCTGCAAACCAGCGCGCGCAACCAGCTGTTCGGCACGCTGATCAGCCGGGCGGAACAGCCGGTGCAGCAATATCTGAAGATTTTATTGGCCGACGGCAAGACTCAAATACTGGCCGCCGTCACCGCCCAAAGCGCCGAGCGTTTGCAATTAACGCAGGGCAAAGAGGTGCTGGCGCTGATTAAAGCGCCCTGGGTCAGTGTCACTCCGCAAGCTCAGGTATCGCCAGACGTCGATAACGTGCTGCCGGGCCAAATCACCCATTTGCAAGCCGGTCACGACCATAGCGAAATTCTGGTGACGCTGACCGGGGGAGAAGTGCTGTGCGCAACGCTCTCTAACGCCGCCGTGGCACGATATGCGCTTCAGCTCGACCAATTCGTCAACGCCAGTTTCAGCGCCGAACAGGTGATTATCGCCACGCTGTGCTGAGCGGCAAATGCGCCGAGAGCTCGCGCGCCGGCATGAAGAACGCGCAGGAATACTCACGAAGGAAACCACTATGTCATTTTTGCAACTGCATCAGGCCCGCTATCGCCTCAGCGACACCCACACATTCTGGCTGGAAGAAATCACCCTCCGCCAGCAAGAGAGCTGGGCGTTCGTCGGCGCCAACGGCAGCGGCAAATCGGTGCTGGCGAAAGCGCTGTCCGGCGAGTTGCCGCTGTTGGAAGGCCAGCGTCAGTGCGACTTTCAGCGTATCGCGCGACTGTCGTTCGAGCAGTTACAACAGTTGGTAAGCTTGGAATGGCAGCGTAACAATACCGATATGCTGAGCGAAGGCGAAAATGATGCCGGCCGTACCACCGCAGAAGTGATTCAGGACGCCGTCTGCGACGACGCGCGCTGTTCATCACTGGCCGAACAGTTTGGCATCGCCCACCTGTTGCAGCGGCGTTTCAAGCATCTGTCCACGGGGGAAACGCGTAAAGCTATGCTGTGTCAGGCGCTGATGCCGCAGCCTGACCTGCTGATTCTGGACGAACCTTTCGATGGACTGGATGTGGGATCCCGTCAACAGTTGAGCGACCAGCTAGCGCAACTGATAACGCAGGGCTACACGCTGGTGCTCGTCATCAACCGCTTCGAGGATATTCCCGCGTTTGTTGAACAAGTCGGCGTGCTGGCGGGCTGTTCGCTCACCCGACACGGCAAACGCGAACAGATAATGGCGGATGAGCTGGTCGCGCTGCTGGCTCACAGCGAGAAACGCCATGATGTCCAGTTGCCGGAGACGGATTCGCCGCGACCGCAAGGGACCGCAACCCTGTCCGCACAGCCCTTGATCAGGCTCAATCACGGCGTTGTGAGCTATGACGATCGCCGGATATTGGACGATCTTAGCTGGACCGTCATGCCGGGTCAGCACTGGCAGATTCTCGGGCCTAACGGAGCCGGAAAATCGACGTTGCTGAGTCTCATCACCGGCGACCACCCACAGGGCTACAGCAACGATCTGACGCTGTTCGGCCGCCGCCGGGGCAGCGGTGAAACCATCTGGGACATCAAACGGCATATCGGCTATGTCAGCAGTAGCCTGCACATGGACTACCGCGTCAGCATCAGCGTACGCCACGTCATTCTTTCCGGCTTTTTCGACTCCATCGGCGTTTATCAGACGGCTTCCGACCGGCAAAACCAACTGACGGCGGAGTGGCTATCATTGCTGGGACTGCCGGACGCGGCGGCGGATGCGCCCTTCCAATCGTTGTCGTGGGGACAGCAGCGGTTGGTTCTGATCGTCCGCGCGCTGGTAAAACACCCCGCTTTGCTTATCCTCGACGAGCCTTTACAGGGCCTGGACCCGATCAATCGTCAGCTGATTCGCAGCTGGCTGGACCGCCTGATCGGAGAAGGCGACACGCAGTTGCTTTTCGTCTCACATCATGCGGAAGATGCCCCGCGCTGCATTACGCATCGCCTGCGATTTGTGCCGGAAGGCTCCACCTACCGCTATCAGCAAGAAACGTGCTGAATCGTCTCCCGGTGACCCGACGCTGACGTCGGGTTGCTCCGCATTGCGTTCCCTCGGTCAGTTCATCGGCGTGATAGCGATTTCACGTTTTTACTTTTCAGCTTATTCTGTAGGTAAAAGACTTAATTGTTTCACGGAAGTTTGTACACTGTCTTCATGATGAGAGCATCAGGCTCAACAAAGCTCATTGTTCCCCCTTTTTCAATCGATTTTGCGTCGGGCTTTGCGTGCTCCCTCTTTCCCCTATTTTTTGATTAGAGGTCATTATGAAGGTACTGGTTACAGGTGGGAGCGGTTACATAGGAAGCCATACCTGCGTGCAGTTGATCGCCTCAGGACATCAGCCCATCATTCTCGATAATCTTTGCAACAGCAAAGCGAGCGTCATCCCCACCATTGCGCGACTCAGCGAACAGGTTCCCATCTTTTATCAGGGCGATATTCGCGACCGACAGCTGCTGGATGAAATTTTCTCTGAGCACACGATAGATGCCGTGATCCACTTCGCCGGTCTCAAAGCGGTGGGCGAGTCGGTACAAAAGCCGATCGACTACTACGATAACAATGTCTACGGGACGTTGACGCTGGTCGAAGCAATGAAAAAAGCCAACGTTAAGACGCTGATCTTCAGCTCTTCAGCCACCGTTTACGGCGATCAGCCTCAAATTCCTTATCAGGAAAGTTTTCTCACGGGAATGCCTGCGAGTCCTTACGGACGCAGCAAACTGATGGNGGAGCAAATCTTGCAGGATCTGCAACGCGCCGAGCCGGAGTGGAGCATCGTCCTACTGCGCTATTTCAATCCGGTCGGCGCGCATCCGTCGGGCGAAATGGGAGAAGATCCTCAGGGGATCCCCAATAATCTGATGCCTTATATTGCGCAGGTCGCCGTCGGCCGCCGCGATTCTCTCGCGATATTCGGCAACGACTACCCCACCGCCGACGGCACTGGCGTACGGGACTATATTCACGTCGTCGATTTGGCGGACGGTCATATCGCCGCCATGAATACGCTGCATCGCCAGCCCGGCGTTCACATCTATAATCTAGGGGCGGGCGTGGGTTATAGCGTGCTGCAGGTCGTCGAATCATTCAGCAAAGCCTGCGGCAAACCCATCCCCTATCACTTCGCGCCGCGACGCGAAGGCGATTTACCCGCCTACTGGGCGGATGCGGAAAAAGCGGCCCGCGACCTCAACTGGCGCGTGGCACGGACTCTGGATGAAATGGCCGCCGACGTCTGGCGCTGGCAGTCCTCTCATCCCACGGGGTTCCCTGACTAATTTCGACGGCGGCAGTGGCGTCTCTCCGCGCCGCAACACTCAGCGGGATGCGCTGCCAGTCGCGAAGTGGAGAGTGCAATGCATAGTGAAGCTTCCTCTACGCTGGCCCCGGATGGTCAGCCTTTTCAACTGAATCTGCTGCGGAACGCCTCCGGTATGTGCGTCACCGTGATGGACTGGGGCGCGACGTGGACGTCCTGCCTTCTGCCGCTGTCACCGGATGAGACGCGTGAAGTTCTGCTCGGCTGCGCGCCCGAACATTACCCTCATCAGAGCGCCTACATGGGCGCATCCGTCGGCCGCTACGCCAACAGAATTGCTAATGCGGCCTTGGACAACGAGGGACACCATATTCCACTGGCGGCCAACAGCGGAAAACATCAGTTGCATGGCGGCCCTGTCGGGTTTAGTGCGCGTCGTTGGCGAATCGTTCAACACAGCGAGAATGCCATTACCTATCAACTGCACTCTCCGGCGGGCGACCAGGGTTTTCCCGGTCATCTTACGGTAGAGGCGCATTATCATCTCACCGACGACAATCGGCTGACGATCGCCTATCGTGCGGAGGTCGATCGGGCCTGTCCGGTCTGTCTGACCAATCACGCCTATTTCAACCTCGACGGAACGTTTGAGGATGTGCGCCGGCATCAGCTCCAGCTGTTCGCCGACCATTTTTTGCCCACCGACGCGGAAGGCATTCCTTTTGGCAAGCTCAAACCGGTGGCCGACAGCAGCATGGATTTCCGTCTGCCGAAAACGCTGCTACAGGATTTTTTGACTGACGACGACCAACGCGCTGTCGGCGGCTATGATCATGCCTTTTCGCTGCGGCAGGATGCGCCTTCTCCCCATCCTGCCGCCGTATTGTGGTCCAGCGACAAGCGGGTTCGGCTGGACGTCAGCACCAGTGCGCCTGCGTTGCAGGTTTACACAGGCAATGCGCTTGAAGGCACGCCGGACCGCAATGGGGGCACCTACCCCAACTACGCCGGCATCGCGCTCGAAAGCGAATTTTTGCCCGATAGCCCTCACCATCCCGAATGGCCGCAGCCAGACTGTTGGCTCAATCCGGGAGAAACTTATCTGTCGCTTACCGCCTATCGGTTTTTCTTCGAGGATGCGCCGAACGTGGTCTAGCGTCTCGACAGACGATGTTGGACTAAAGTTCGCGACCTTAGGTCAGATCAAAAATCATCGGCAAATTATGGGTACACTATGCGCAGCCCTGACCGACGACAGGTGGCTCGTAGAGTCGCCAAAAGATACTATATGAATCGTCGGTTTTATCCCGCTCGCTGGCCACTTTTGTGGTCATCGGTCCCCTGACACGCAGGCATTTGGGGGAAAATGACAGGCTGAACCGATCAAGCTGACGGTTTTATGCCGTAATTGCGCGCAATAAACTGACAGTGAGACGACAAGCGATTGCCGATGACTGTTCTCCAACCCTATAATGGGGGCAGTCATTACAGAAATCTTAGGATCTGAAGGAGTTAAGCTATGGCTGTAACTAAGCTGGTACTGGTACGACACGGCGAAAGCCAGTGGAACAAAGAAAACCGCTTCACCGGCTGGATGGACGTTGAGCTGTCTGAAAAAGGCGTCAACGAAGCCAAACAGGCTGGTAAATTACTGAAAGAAGAAGGTTTTTCTTTCGATTTCGCTTACACCTCCGTGCTGAAACGTGCCATCCACACACTGTGGAACGTGCTGGACGAACTGGATCAGGCCTGGCTGCCAGTAGAAAAAAGCTGGAAACTGAACGAACGCCATTACGGTGCTTTGCAAGGACTGAACAAAGCCGAAACAGCTGAAAAATACGGCGACGATCAGGTCAAACTGTGGCGTCGCGGCTTTGCCGTAACTCCGCCGGAACTGACTCGTGAAGACGAGCGTTTCCCGGGCCACGATGCACGTTATGCATCTCTGACCGACGAAGAGCTGCCGCTGACCGAAAGCCTGGCGCTGACCATTGATCGCGTTGTACCGTTCTGGAACGAAACCATTCTGCCACGTCTGAAAACCGGTGAGCGCATTGTTATTGCGGCCCACGGTAACTCCCTGCGTGCGCTGGTCAAATACCTGGACGACTTGAGCGAAGACGAAATTCTGGAACTGAACATCCCGACAGCGGTTCCGCTGGTTTACGAATTCGACGAAAACTTCAAACCGACTAAACGTTACTACCTGGGCAACGCGGATGAAATCGCCGCGAAAGCTGCAGCAGTAGCTAATCAGGGTAAAGCGAAGTAATTCGTTTTCACTCCATAAAAAAACCCGGCTCAGGCCGGGTTTTTTATTGCCTGTCTTACATCGTTTCCTACGGGAGGGATCCAAGATAGGGATTAATTGTTCGACAGGAAGCGATATTGCAGATGCTGTCTAAGCCGCTGAAGGCACCATCGGACGGTTATCTGAAGGGTTTAGGGTCAGCAGGACTATAATCATGCCGCCTTAGCGTGAGGGCGACAATAACCACACACATCCTCACGACCCTCTACCAACGACCAACGTAAAACCACCGCCGTTGAGGCGGTGATTTACCATCCAACAGACGACTAACCGCGGCGATGACGTACGGCGTCAGCTAACTGACGCAGCAACGTCGCGGTATCATCCCANCCAATGCAGCCGTCGGTGATGCTTTTACCGTAGACCAGTGACTCGCCGCTATCCGGGTTTTGATTGCCTTCCACGAGATGACTTTCAATCATCACACCCATAATGGCTTTTTCTCCACCGGCGATCTGCGAACAAACGTCGGCGCCGACTTCCATCTGCTTCTTAAACTGTTTGCTGCTGTTCGCGTGGCTAAAGTCGATCATTACCTGCGGCGTCAGCCCGGCTTTTTCCAAACCGACTTTCACTTCCTGCACGTGCTTCGCGCTGTAGTTAGGCTCTTTACCGCCGCGCAGAATAATGTGGCAATCGTTGTTGCCGCTGGTATTCACGATCGCGGAGTGACCCCACTTGGTCACTGACAGGAAGCAGTGCGGCGCCTGCGCGGCGTTGATCGCATCGATGGCGACCTTGATCGTGCCGTCGGTGCCGTTTTTGAATCCAACCGGGCAAGACAGACCGGAAGATAGCTCACGGTGCACCTGAGACTCGGTGGTACGCGCGCCAATCGCGCCCCAGCTCATCAGATCGGCAAGGTACTGCGGCGTGATCATATCGAGGAACTCACCCGCCGCCGGCAGGCCGGTGTCGTTGATGTCCAGCAGTAGTTTGCGGGCGATGCGCAGACCGTCGTTGATCTGGAAGCTATGATCCATGTACGGGTCGTTGATAAGCCCTTTCCAGCCCACCGTCGTGCGCGGTTTCTCGAAGTAGACTCTCATGACGACTTCCAGCTCGCCGTGCAGTTCCTGACGCAGCTCCTGCAACCTGGCGGCGTACTCTTTGGCGGCTTTAACATCATGAATGGAGCAAGGGCCAATAATCACCAGCAGACGGTCGTCGCCGCCGTGCAGGATTTTATGAATGGCTGAGCGGGCCTGAGACACCGTTTTAGCGGCATTCTCCGTCGCGGGAAATTTCTCCAGCAACGCGACAGGTGGCAACAACTCTTTGATTTCTTTAATTCTTAAATCGTCGTTTTGATAACTCATAGCAATCCCAATAATTCCTGAACGGTAGGCTTGGCCTGTGGTTCATGCCCACAACTCAGTCAGCCACAAATAAAAGCAGGAAACCCCGCGGATGGCGCATTATAAAACAAGCTAAGGACTAAAATCCCTGAATAATTTCCCCTCAGTCCGAGGAGTACGACGGCACCCACGGTATTTTCAGCAATGCATTCCCTTCAGCGACGCTACTGTAGGTTTTTTGTCCCGTTTGACATACAGTTGAAACAGATCTGCAAACAGGAACTCATTCGATGACCCAATCCCGCCCCAACGAACAAAACAATAGTCAACGACTGCTAGCGGCGTTTACGCTCACCGCCCTTTTCATGGTTGTGGAAACGGTCGGTGGGCTGCTGTCAGGCTCTCTGGCGCTGCTGGCTGACGCTGGGCACATGCTGACGGATACCGCCGCGCTGCTGGTCGCCTTGCTGGCCGTACGCTTTGCCGCAGGTCGTCCCACGTCCAACCATACCTTCGGCTTTCTGCGATTAACTACGCTCGCGGCTTTCATCAATGCCATCGCGTTGTTCATCATCACCTTATGGATCTGCTGGGAGGCTTTTCAGCGCTTCAGCCATCCCCAGCCGATCGCGGGAATCCCGATGCTCATCATCGCAGTCGGCGGCCTCATGGTTAATCTGCTTTCATTCTGGCTGCTACATCGCGGCAGCGACGAAAAAAACATGAACGTCCGCGCGGCGGCTCTCCATGTATTGGGTGATATGTTGGGGTCGGTCGGAGCGATTGCCGCAGCGCTGATTATCATGATGACCGGTTGGACGCCAATTGACCCCATTTTGTCTTTGGTGGTGTCAATGCTGATATTGCGCAGCGCCTGGGCGCTGCTGAAAGAAAGTCTTCACGAGTTGCTGGAAGGTTCGCCTGCCCAAATTGACGTCGACGCGTTAAGACAGAGTCTGAGTGCCGATATCCCGGCGGTGCAGAACGTGCATCACGTCCACTTATGGCAGGTTGGAGAAAAACCGCTGCTGACGCTGCATGCGCAGGTGACGCCCTCTGACGATCACGATGCATTGCTACAGCAAATTCAGGACTATCTGCTGCAACGCTATCAGATCGATCATGTGACCATCCAAATGGAATACCGCCACTGCGATCACGGCCACTGCCATATTCAGCAGGTGGCCGGCGAACACCATCACCATCACCATCACCACCATTAATGGTGCTCAGTCGCGGTTAGCTGGCTCGGGCCAAAGGGCGTGACTGGTTTTCACGCGCGCCCTTAATCCACAGCCAGGAACCGTTGAGGGCTATCAACGTTAGGATGGCGTATTGCAGCGACATCGCATAGACGCCCTGGTAGGCAAAAATCACCACGCTGATGACATCGATGACCACCCAGACCAGCCAGTTTTCAACGTATTTACGCGTCATCAGGATCATCGCCACAATGGACAGCACGGTCATGGTGGAATCCCAGAAAGGAAATGCGTCAGGCTGTAGCTGAGGTCGCTCGACGCTAATTCCAATGCCTTTCATCAGCATCACAGCGATATCAGTCAATAGTGCGAAGAGCGCGTCGATATAAACCGTCATCAGGCCAATAGCAATGACGCAGGCAGCCCCCCACCCCAATGCCTGCGGCAGAGACAGCCAGCGTATACGCAACTCGGATTGGTCGGCGCTGGTCTTCCGGCTCCAGGCATACCAACCATAGAGATTCGCACCGAAGAAAAAGATTTGCAGCAGCAGGCTGGCGTAGAGCTGGATCTGGAAGAAAATTAGTGCAAACAACGTGACGTTGATCAGTCCGAAAAAATAATTGCTCGTCTTCTCCAGGCTGGCTAACCAGATACACAGTAAGCCGAATAAGGTTCCCAGGCCTTCAACCCATGAGAGATCGTAACCGTTCGCCCCCAACGGAATATGAACCAAAATATTGCTCGTACTGAAAAAATCCATCTTCACCTCGTCTGCCCCGAAAATACGTTATCGTCATGGCGTCTGACTTTATAGCTAGACAATGTTTCAAATACTAAACAAAACAATCCCTTCTTACCATTTAATTCCGCTTTTATACGTTATATATCGCATAAAGGTTCAATTTATTAAAATCAATAGCGTAATTCATAAGGATAGACGGACTGCAGTCGCTCGGGCGGGCGATAGATGAACAAAGAAAATAGAAGGGCGGGTTAAGAATGCAATAGACGCTTGTGATGAATATGTACGGGAAAGCATTAAATTTTGTTGGCTCGAACCTGTACGCAGCTTCTCACCCGCACGACGCGTGCGATAAGTAATTTTGGCATGTAGATTGGAATTCGGAAAACAAACTTGGGATGGTGGGTCGTGCAGGATTCGAACCTGCGACCAATTGATTAAAAGTCAACTGCTCTACCAACTGAGCTAACGACCCGCACTGCGGAATACTTCAAGATGTAGCACTGGAAAATGGTGGGTCGTGCAGGATTCGAACCTGCGACCAATTGATTAAAAGTCAACTGCTCTACCAACTGAGCTAACGACCCAATTTCCACATCACTTCAGCGATTCACTATCGCCTTGGCAACGGCGGCATATATTACTGTGATAATTTTTCCACGCAACCTATTTTATAAAAAAAACGTTTAACTGCTTACAACTCAAACAAATAGGCACAAAAGCCGCTCATTTCGAGCGAATTTTGTGCCTTATCGTGGCAATTAAGAGTGAGACAAAGATTTTTGCGCCAGTTTAGCGCTTTCGGTATTTGGGTACATCTTGACCACCTGACGATATACCGCCTGGGCTTTATCAGTCTGGCCTTTCTCCTGCATGATGACCCCAACCTTGTACAAGGCTTCGGACGCTTTGGGAGATTTAGGGTAATTTTTTACGACATTGGCGAAATAGTAAGCCGCATCGTCTTTCTTACCCTTGTTGTAGTTCAACTGCCCCAACCAATAGTTGGCGTTGGGCTGATAAGTGGAATCAGGATATTTTTTGACGAAGTTTTGTAGTGCAACAATAGCCTGATCATACTGCTTTTTTTCAAGCACTAGCGCCACGGCGGCATTGTAATCGCTGTTCGCGTCTCCTGTGCTGGCTGGCGCGTTCGGAGCAGCGTTACTCGCCGCAGGGGGTGTGTTAGCGTCTGAGGCCGCAGGAGCAGGCGTTCGAGCGCCCTGAGAGCTCAGGCTGTCTATTTGCTGGTAGATCTGTTTCTGACGCTCTACAACTTGGTTAAGCTGATACTGACTTTCCTGAATCTGACCACGCAGGCTGTCGATATCGCGCTGGTTGTCGGAGAGCTGCTGCTGAAGTTGGGTTAAAAGCTGACTGTGAGCGTTTGAGATTCGCTCCAGTTGAGTGACTCGATCTTCTACCGAGCCTGAGCCGGCATTACTGATTGGCGCTTGGGCGGTAGCGACCCAGGGGGCCGCTACGCCAACCAGTAACGACAGACTGAGAAGGTAAGGTCTGAAGTTACTGTTCATGCAAGACTCTTAGTAGACCAGAACGGCGCGACGGTTTTTAGCGTAAGCAGCTTCGTCATGACCCAGAACCGCGGGTTTTTCTTTACCGTAAGAAACGATAGAGATCTGGTCAGAGGAAACCCCTTTGCCCTGCAGGTACATCTGCACGGAATTCGCACGACGCTCGCCCAAAGCGATGTTGTACTCCGGCGTACCGCGTTCATCCGCATGACCTTCAATGGTCACTTTGTAAGACGGGTTGCTACGCAGGAATGCGGCATGAGAATCCAGCATCTGAGCAAAATCCGAACGGATGTCATACTTATCGAGATCAAAGTAGACGATGTTGTTGCGCTGTAGTTCCTGCATCTGCAGGCGCGCCTGCTCAGAGGAAGACATGTTGCCGCCGTTTTCCATACCGCTGCCAACGCCGACGCCATTCTCAGAAGATTGGTCGTTGTTAGCATGCTTGTTAGAGCTACACGCGGCAACAGCCAGCACCGGCAGAGCCAACATCAGGCCTTTCAGCACTTTATTGAATTGCATTTTTATGTCCTTTCAAAAGGTTATCATAGATATTTGCATTTAGAGATACGGCGACCAGGCAGGGAATTTTACCTGACCATCAGTTGCCGGAAGACGCGCTTTGAAACGACCATCAGTCGAAACCAGCTGCAGCACGGATCCCATCCCCTGTTTGGAACTGTAGATTACCATGGTGCCGTTAGGCGCAACGCTAGGCGTTTCGTCCAGGAACGTGTCCGTCAATACTTGAACGGCACCCGTTACCAGATCTTGTTTGGCGATATGCTGCACTCCGCTATTAGAGCTAACCATCACCAGAAATTTACCGTCGCTGCTGACATCCGCGTCCTGATTCTGGGCACCTTCCCAGGTCAGGCGCTGAGGCGCACCGCCGTTGACATTAATTTTGTACACCTGCGGACGTCCCGCCTGATCGGAAGTATAAGCGAGTGTCTGACTATCCGGGAACCAGGTCGGCTCCGTGTTGTTGCTGCGTCCATCGGTTATCTGAGTCATCTGTCCAGAAGCCAGATTCATCACGTAAAGATTCAGGCTGCCGCTCTTGGACAGCGCGAAAGCCAGTTTGCTGCCGTCCGGAGAGAAGGACGGTGCGCCGTTATGACGTGGGAACGAGGCAACCTGTTTGATCGCACCGTTGGCCAATGTCTGCACTACCAGCGCGGAACGGCCGCTTTCGAAGGTCACGTACGCCAGTTTGCTGCCGTCGGCAGACCATGCGGGTGACATCAACGGCTGCGGGGAACGATGCACGGGGAGCTGATTGTAGCCGTCATAATCTGCCACGCGCAGTTCATAAGGATATTGGCCACCGTTGGTTTGAACCACATAGGCGATTCGCGTACGGAATGCGCCTTTAATCCCGGTCAGTTTTTCAAAAACTTCATCGCTGGCGGTATGCGCCGCGTAGCGCAGCCACTGTTTGGTGACCTTAAACTGATTCTGCGCCAACACGCTGCCTGCGCTGCCCGAGGTGTCGACCAGTTGATAAGAAATCACATAACCATCGGCGCTGGGCTGAACCTGCCCGATGACGACGGCATCAATGCCCAACGCCGTCCAAGCCGCAGGCGTCACTTCCGCCACGCTGCCCGGTTGCTGCGGCATTCGAGAAGGATCAATAGGGTTGAACTTACCGCTGTTGCGCAAATCCGCGCCAACGATACCCCCGATGTCTTCAGGTGCGGCGCCAGGCCCCACCCATTTGAACGGAACAACGCCGATCGGGCGAGCGGAATCAACCCCTTGGGTGATTTCAATGCGTACTTCCGCGTGGAGGACTGCCGCCCATAGCATCAAAAAACCTAATGCAACTTTAAATGCCTGCTTCATTTCATCTCCCTTATCCAGGTGCTTAACCTGCGATAAATTAGCAGAATGTGAACAAAACCAACGTCAACAAAACACGATGACCAAGTCTGTCGACCATAGGCTTAATCTTAAATCCCTCGCGGAGCTTCAGGCTGCTTTACTGCGGCTTAAAGTCTATCGGGGCGTTCTTGAATGCTTCATAGACCTCACTGCTCGGCGGCTTAGGAATTCTGGCCTGCTTGGCTGCAGCGATAGCAGCCTGACACAGAGCAGGATCGCCACCTTCTGTAGTGACATCGATCAGCAGACCGTCCGGCGCTAGCTTGACGCGTAGCGTACACGTCCGGCCTTTATAGGATTCCCAGTCGTAAAACTTACTTTGAATCGCGGTTCTGATCTGACTGCCATAGCTATCTAATGCAGCCCCCGACGCTCCGCTCTTCGTATTTTTACCTACGCCGGCCGCGCCGCCGCTGCTCGCAGTAGAACCTGATTTGGGGGCATTTTTATCCGACGACAGTCCGCCGAGTAGATCGTCTACTTCGCTGTCCTGTTTGGCGGCTTCAGCCGCTGCGGCCTTTTTCTTGTCGTCAGCGGCTTTTTTAGCTGCCGCAGCTTCCGCTTTCTTGGCATTAGCTTCGGCTTTTGCCTTGGCGTCCGCCTCAGCTTTCTCTTTAGCCACTTCTTCCGCTTTGGCCTTTGCTTCCTGTTCAGCCTTTTTCTTCGCGTCTACGGCAGCCTGTTTTTTGGCTTCCTCTTCCGCCTGTTTTTTAGCGGCGGCCGCTTTGGCCTGTTGCTCGGCGTCAGCCTTTGCTTTCGCCGCCGCGGCCTCAGCCTGTTTCTGCTGTTCTTTAGCCTGCTGCGCCGCTTCTTCGGCTTGCTTACGCTGTTGTTCTTGCGCCCGCGCCTGATTTTTTGCTTCTTCTTGGGCCTGCAAACGCTCTTTTTCCAGCTCTTTCAAGCGTTGCTGTTCCGCCGCCTGCTTTTCCTGTAGCTCCTTCGCCTGCTGGTCGGCTTGCTTCTGACGCAGCTGCGCTGCTCGCTGCGCGTCGCGCTGTTGCTGCTGCTGACGACTGTATTGTTCGGCAACAGCGCCGGGATCGACCATCACGGCATCGATAGCAGACCCGCCTCCGCCGCCATTGCTGGCGTCCATTGACTGGTGCAAAGAGCTGACAATTAGCAGCGCAATCAAAATGACGTGCAAAACGGCTGAGATAATCAAAGCCCGTTTTAGCTTATCGTTTTGTCCGTTTCCCTTTAGCACAAGTCATTCCCAAATACAGTGTGGCCAAATAGATCACTCATACTCTGTTTACCGGCTCAAATCGGTTGCGTCATCAGACCCACGGATTTCACGCCGGCCTGGTGGAGTAAATTAAGCGCTTTGATGATTTCGTCGTAAGGCACCTCTTTGGCACCCCCGATCAGGAATACCGTTTTCGGATTGGCGCCGAGACGAGATTGGGCTTCGGCTACCACCTGCTCTGCCGGCAATTGTTCCATACGATTATGATCGACCACCAGGCTATAGCGGCCGATACCGGAAACCTCGACAATCACAGGCGGATTATCATCGCTGGAAACGGTTTTGGAATCCGTGGCATCCGGCAGATCGACCTCGACGCTTTGCGTGATAATCGGCGCCGTCGCCATGAAAATCAGCAGCAGCACCAACAGCACATCCAGCAAGGGGACAATATTGATCTCGGACTTCAGTTCCCGACGACCTCGACGTACACGTGCCATGCTCCCTCCTGATTAACGGTTGCTATCGCTGGAGAATGCCTGGCGATGCAGGATGGCAACAAATTCTTCCGTGAAGTTATCGTAGTTCTGTTCCAATCTGTTGACGCGCTGGTTCAGGCGGTTGTAGGCCATGACGGCAGGAATCGCGGCGAACAGACCGATCGCCGTGGCAATCAGCGCTTCCGCGATACCCGGAGCGACCATCTGCAAAGTCGCCTGCTTGACGGCGCCTAACGCGATGAAGGCGTGCATGATCCCCCATACCGTGCCGAACAGGCCGATGTAAGGACTGATAGAACCAACGGTTCCAAGAAAAGGAATATGAGTTTCCAGCGTTTCAAGTTCGCGATTCATCGAAATACGCATTGCCCGCGAGGAGCCTTCAACCGCCGCTTCGGGCGCATGATGATTGGCGCGGTGCAGTCGGGCGAATTCTTTAAAACCGGCATAGAAGATCTGCTCGGTCCCAGATAGGGTTTCACGTCGCGTCTGGCTTTCTTGGTACAGACGGGAGAGTTCGATACCCGACCAGAATTTATCTTCAAACGCTTCAGCATCACGGGTCGCCGCGTTAAGGATACGGGTACGCTGTATAATGATTGCCCAGGACGCAATGGAAAAACCGATTAAAACTAGCATGATTAGCTTCACAAGAAGGCTGGCCTTCAGAAACAAATCAAGAATATTCATGTCAGTCACTGCTTAAACTCCGCGACAAAAGACTTAGGAAGCGCAATCGGCTTCATTTGGTGTGGGTCGATGCATGCGATCAAAAATTCGGCCTGGCTCATCACTTCGCCCTGGGGATTGAGAATGCGCTGTACAAACGTCATGGACGCCCGTCGAAGCGAAACGATCTCGCTTTGCACTTCCAGCAAATCATCAAGGCGCGCCGGAGAGAAGTACTCCACTGTCATCTTACGTACGACAAAGGCGAGCCTCTGCTCCATTAGCTGTTGTTGATGAACACCGTGCTCACGCAGCATTTCCGTGCGAGCTCTTTCATAAAACGCAGCATAGCGTGCGTAATAAACCACGCCACCAGCATCAGTATCTTCATAATAGATGCGAACTGGCCAGCGGAACACTTGATTACTCACTTTATATCCCAGCAATTGATGCGATAAAACTTAGGCTACTATACGCAAGAGAATTGTGGTTTGGAATGGGAAGAATGTACAGGCTGGTAAATAAATGTGAGCCGGAAACGGCCCACATGACAAGGGATAGAGCGCGAAGATTATTGGAAAAAATAGTACAAACCGGCGGCCAAAATGATGGCCGCGGGCAAGGGTGAGAAGAAGGCTTTCCAGCGCAAGCGCTGCGGCCTAAATCCCGTCCCATGAATCACCCCCGCGCAAACCGCCCACATCAGGACGAAAGCCTGCCAGACGGCCAATGTGCTGGTTTTCGCCGCAAAACGTGACGGGTCCCAAAAAACGCACCCCGCCAGCAGCAGGGCCATGATCAGGGAAAGGGCCCGTAACGGGCCCTTGTCCATGATGCAGTAAAGACGATGAATAAGTTGACTCATCACGCGTCGTCTTTTCCCGCTTTGGCATCTTCAACATGCTCAATCGCCAACGCGGTAATCACGCCCAGCGAGCAGGCAAGAAGCGTTCCGAGTATCCAGGCAAAATACCACATAAAATAAGCTCCTTACTTAGTACAGGGAATGCGAGTTCTGCTCGACATGCTCTTTAGTGATGCGACCGAACATTTTGTAGTAGCACCAGGTGGTGTAACACAGAATGATCGGGACGAAGACGATCGCCACGCAGGTCATGACCTTCAGCGTCAGCAGACTAGATGTGGCATCCCACATCGTCAGACTGGCGTTCGGCATCGTGATCGACGGCATAACAAATGGGAACATCGTGATACCGGCCGTCAGGATGACGCAGGCGATACTCAGCGAGGAGAACAGGAACGCCAGCGCGCCCTTTTCCACGCGAGCCATCAACACCGTAAACAGCGGGAACACCACACCCAACAGTGGAATAGCCCACAAAGCAGGATAGTGATTGAAGTTGACTAACCAGGCACCCGCCTGATGGACCACTTCTTTACGCAACGGGTTAGATTCCGCGGCGGTATTGATCACCGATGTCACGGTGTAACCGTCGATGCCGTAGACGACCCAGACACCAGCCAGGGCGAAGGTGATGAACAGAACCAACGACGCCAACTGCGCTACGCCCTTAGCGCGCAGGTGCAGTTCGCCGTTGGTACGCATCATCAGGTAAGTCCCGCCCTGAGCCAGAATCATGCTCACGCTGACCACGCCCGCCAGCAGACCAAACGGGTTCAGCAGCTGGAAGAAATTACCGGTGTAGTACAGTCGCAGATAGGCATCGATGTGGAAAGGTACGCCCTGCAACAGGTTGCCGAAAGCAACGCCGATAACCAGGGGCGGCACGAAGCTACCGATGAAAATGCCCCAGTCCCACATGTTGCGCCAGCGCGCGTCTTCAATCTTCGAACGGTAGTCGAAACCGACCGGACGGAAGAATAACGACGCCAGTACCAGGATCATGGCGACATAGAAGCCGGAGAACGCTGCGGCGTAGACCATCGGCCAGGCGGCGAACAGCGCGCCCCCCGCCGTGATCAGCCATACCTGGTTGCCGTCCCAGTGAGGCGCGATGGAGTTAATCATAACGCGACGTTCAACGTCGCTGCGGCCCATCAGGCGGACCAACATCCCCACGCCCATATCGAAGCCGTCGGTGATGGCGAAGCCAATCAGCAGTACGCCGATGAGCGCCCACCAGACAAAACGCAGTACTTCATACTCAAACATAGTGGACTCCTGTTACCTTGCTTCCGTCGCTGCAGCGGTCGGCTGTTCAAAGTGATATGCACCCGTTTTCAGGCTGCTTGGCCCCAGACGCGCATACTTGAACATCAGGTACATTTCTGCGACGAGGAACAACGTGTACAGACCGCAAATTAATCCCATAGAGAACAGCAGATCGCCTGCTGTCAGCGATGAGTTGGCGACAGAGGTCGGCAGCACTTCGCCAATCGCCCAAGGCTGACGACCATATTCCGCGACGAACCATCCGGCTTCCACCGCGATCCACGGTAAAGGAATACCGTACAACGCGGCACGATGCAGCCATTTACGCTGACCGATCTTGTTGCGGAGCACGGTCCAGAAAGAGAGGCCGATGATGATCAGCATCAGGATCCCACAGGCCACCATGATGCGGAACGAGAAGTACAGCGGCGCCACGTGAGGAATAGAGTCTTTCACGGCCATTTGGATCTGTGCTTCGGATGCATCGGACACCTGCGGCGTATAGCGTTTCAGCAGCATGCCGTAACCCAGGTCCTGCTTGCTGGCGTTGAAGGCTTCACGAACGGCGGGGTCAGTGTTGCCTGCGCGCAGTTGCTCAAGCAGATGGTAGGCGTTCATGCCATTACGGATGCGCACTTCGTGCTGCTCCATCAGATCTTTCAGACCCGTCACGGTTTTATCTGTAGAACGCGTTGCAATCAGGCCTAGAACATAAGGAACCTGAATCGCATATTTGTTCTCTCTGGCTTCTTGATCCGGCAGGCCAAAGAGCGTGAACGCAGCTGGAGCAGGCTGTGTTTCCCATTCGGCTTCGATTGCAGCCAGCTTGGTCTTCTGAACGTCGCCCATTTCGTAACCGGATTCGTCACCCAGTACGATAACAGACAGCACGGAAGCCATCCCGAAGCTGGCGGCGATAGCGAATGAACGCTTGGCGAACGCGATATCGCGGCCTTTCAGCAGATAGTAAGAGCTGATGCCCAGAATGAACATGGCGCCCGTACAGTATCCGGCGGCAACCGTGTGCACAAACTTCACCTGTGCAACTGGGTTGAAGACCAGAGTCGCGAAACTCACCATCTCCATGCGCATAGTTTCGAAGTTGAAGTCGGAAGCGATAGGGTTTTGCATCCAGCCGTTGGCGATGAGAATCCACAGCGCGGAGAAGTTGGAACCCAGAGCGACCAGCCAGGTCACCGCCATATGCTGTACCTTGCTCAGGCGATCCCATCCGAAGAAGAACAAGCCGACGAAGGTGGACTCCAGGAAAAACGCCATCAGGCCTTCGATAGCCAATGGCGCCCCGAAGATATCACCAACATAGTGAGAGAAGTAAGACCAGTTGGTCCCAAACTGGAATTCCATGGTCAGCCCGGTAGCCACGCCAAGTGCGAAGTTGATCGCAAACAGCTTGCCCCAGAACTTGGTCATATCTTTATAAATTTGTTTGCCAGACAGGACGTAGACCGTTTCCATGATTGCCAGCAGGAACGCCATCCCCAGCGTTAGTGGCACAAACAGGAAATGGTACATTGCTGTCAAGGCAAACTGTAAACGTGACAGTTCGACTATATCAAACATCTTGACTCCTTGCTCCTCGCAGGAAGGTTTCGCTCGCAGTAGAGGCAATCCGTTGAATAACGGCTGCAATACCCTAAAAGAACACAACTAATTGCTGAACACAGGCTTAAACATCGCATGACGAAAATCCCACCACGACATGCTGTCTAATTAAAATAAGCCTAAGAAAGGTTATAAAAATTACCAATATCGCACCTAAAATGAAGTGACCGGTATATTACGCCTACAATCCCCTGTAATAAATAGGTTTTTACGTGACGCTGGTTAGGGTTTTGATTTAACCCCGCCCTCACAATCACATACCTTTGGCAGATAATTGATCGGGCGCAATTTAAGCGTATTTTGACGAAGATATCCAGTGTGCATTTTTTGATTTGGCGCAATATCCGCCTTTCATGTTAACAATGGGACACATTCCATTTTCATTAGGCTGATGTTGTTAATTTGACGTGACCGTAACGTTTCAATAATTAATATTTGCCGACTTGTCGATCAGGGTAATTACTGCAATTTTGTTTATATATGATGACGGTTTTTATATTTATGGGTTTATATTGTTGCCGCAACGTTATTTTTAGAAATGAGAGTCATTACCATTTAAATATTCGCCTATCGCAAACATAAAAAAGACCATCCGAAGATGGTCTTTATGGTGGTCATGACGCTTTAGCTATCCGCGAAATCAATCGTTCACCCCATTAACGGGTAATGATACTTTTTACCGCTTCGCCGATATCCGCCAGGCTACGCACCGTCTTCACGCCAGCCGCTTCCAACGCAGCGAATTTCTCGTCAGCCGTTCCTTTCCCGCCTGCGATGATGGCGCCGGCATGACCCATCCGCTTCCCTTTCGGCGCAGTGACGCCCGCAATATAGGCGACAACGGGTTTGGTCACGTGATCTTTGATGAAAGCCGCGGCTTCTTCTTCCGCCGTACCGCCGATTTCGCCAATCATGACAATCGCTTTCGTGAGCGGATCTTGCTCGAACAGTGACAGAATATCGATGAAGTTTGAGCCTGGAATGGGATCGCCGCCGATGCCAACGCAAGTAGACTGGCCCAGACCGACGTCCGTCGTCTGCTTGACCGCTTCATAGGTCAGCGTACCGGAGCGTGAAACGATGCCGACATTTCCCGGCAGATGAATATGGCCGGGCATAATGCCGATTTTACATTCGCCCGGCGTAATCACACCCGGACAATTCGGGCCGATCATTCTCGCCCCGGTCTGCTCCAGCTTGGCTTTCACCGTCAACATGTCTAGCGTAGGGATACCTTCGGTGATGCAAATAATCAGCTCGATGCCCGCATCAATTGCTTCCAGAATGGAATCTTTGCAGAAAGGCGCCGGAACATAGATGACCGACGCCGTCGCGCCGGTGGCCGCAACGGCGNCGCGTACCGTGTTGAACACAGGCAAACCCAGGTGTTGGGTACCGCCCTTGCCCGGCGTAACCCCGCCAACCATCTGAGTCCCATAGGCTATCGCCTGGTCGGAGTGGAACGTTCCCTGACTCCCGGTGAAACCCTGGCAGATCACTTTGGTATTTTTATCGATCAGAATAGACATTAATTTCCCTCCACGGCAGCGACCACCTGCCGAGCCGCATCCGCCAGGCCGGTTGCAGNAATGATATTCAGACCGCTCTCCGCCAGCTTCTGCGCGCCAAGATCCGCATTGTTACCTTCCAGACGCACCACCACCGGTACGTTGACCCCCACTTCCGCCACGGCACCGATGACGCCATCCGCGATCAGGTCACAGCGTACGATGCCGCCGAAAATGTTGACCAGCACCGCTTTGACCTTGCTGTCTGACAGAATGATTTTAAAAGCTTCGGTCACGCGCTCTTTGGTCGCGCCGCCGCCCACATCCAAAAAGTTGGCCGGCGCGCCGCCGTGCAGCTTCACGATATCCATCGTGCCCATCGCCAACCCCGCGCCGTTGACCATACAGCCAATATTGCCGTCCAGCGCGACATAGTTCAGCTCCCACTGCGCCGCGTGTTCCTCACGCTCATCGACCTGACTCGGATCGTGCATTTCACGCAGCTCGGGCTGACGGAACAGCGCATTGCCGTCCACCGCCAGCTTGCCGTCCAGACAGAGCAGTTCGCCCTGCCCGGTGATGACCAGCGGGTTGATCTCAACCAACGCCAGATCGCGCTCCAGAAACAGCTTGGCCAACCCCATGAAAATCTGGGTGAACTGGGCAACTTGTTTACCGCTAAGGCCCAGTTTGAAGGCAAGCTCACGGCCCTGATACGGCAACGGTCCGGTCAAGGGGTCCAGCGCCGTTTTGTGGATAAGATGCGGCGTATCCTGCGCGACTTTTTCAATCTCTACGCCGCCTTCCGTGGACGCCATAAACACGACGCGACGACTGCCGCGGTCGACAACGGCCCCGAGGTACAGCTCGCTGGCAATGTCCGTCGCGGTTTCGACCAGCACCTGCTGCACCGGCTGCCCGTGGGCGTCAGTCTGATAAGTGACCAGTTGCTTGCCCAACCAGTGTTCCGCGAAAGCGCGAATTTCTTCTTTGCTGTTGACGNCTTTAACGCCGCCTGACTTACCTCTTCCCCCGGCATGCACCTGGCACTTGACGACCCACGGACCTTGGCCGATTTTCTCGGCGGCCTCTTCCGCCTCGCGGGGCGTCTTGCAGGCATAGCCCTCTGGAGCCGGTATGCCATACCGAGCAAAGAGCTGTTTTGCCTGATATTCGTGTAAATTCATGGTGTTCAATCCATTTTATATTTGAAGATAAATCCACGATTTTATGAGTGGCGATATACAGACGGTTTGGGTGACGAAAAGCGGCGTCAAGCCGCCCTACTCTATCTTGAACCTCTGCCTCAAACGTCCAGCAACAGACGCGCCGGATCTTCCAGCATGTCTTTGATCGTCACCAGGAAACTGACTGACTCGCGACCGTCGATGAGTCGGTGGTCGTAGGAAAGCGCCAAATACATCATGGGCAAAATGACCATCTGCCCTTCAACGGCCATCGGACGATCCTTAATGGCGTGCATCCCCAGAATCGCGCTTTGCGGGGGATTAATGATCGGTGTCGACATCAATGAACCAAACACGCCGCCATTGGTGATGGTGAAGTTTCCCCCCGTCAACTCATCCACGGTGAGTTTGCCATCACGCCCCTTAATTGCCAGTTCCTTAATCTGTTTCTCGATATCCGCCATGCTCAGCATATCGACATCTTTCAGCACCGGCGTCACCAGACCACGCGGTGTAGAGACGGCAATGCTGACGTCGAAGTAGTTGTGGTACACCACATCTTCGCCATCCAGGGAGGCATTCACTTCGGGAAAACGTTTGAGCGCTTCTACCACCGCTTTGATATAGAACGACATAAATCCCAGGCGGACGCCATGCCGTTTTTCGAACGCTTCACCGTACTGTTTTCGTAGCGCCATCACGGGTTTCATATTGACTTCGTTAAACGTCGTCAGCATGGCCGTACTATTTTTGGCTTCGAGCAGTCGCTCGGCTACCCGCTTGCGCAGGCGCGTCATCGGCACCCTTTTTTCACTGCGGCGGTCCAGCGAAGAGTCAGATGCCGGTACTGCCGCAGCCTCTCCCGCGCACGCCGGAGCGACTACGGCGGCATCGCGCTGCCGGGTAAGCTGTTTTTCGACATCTTCCCGGGTGATGCGACCGCCCACGCCGCTGCCCGCAATCGCCGACGCGTCCAAATCATGCTCCGCGATCAGTCGGCGGATCGCCGGACTCAGCACGTCGTTGCTCCCCTCCTCCAGCCCGGCGGTGTAACGCTGGGCTGGCGTAGACTCCTTGTTCGCCGGTTTTTCGCTGGACTCTTTGCCGCTACTGTCGCCGGGCCGCAAACGCCCGAGGATCTGGCGTGAGGTCACGGTCGCACCTTCTGCTTCCAGTACCGTATCCAAGATGCCGGCTTCGGAGGCAGGCACTTCCAGCACCACCTTGTCAGTTTCGATTTCAACCAGCACTTCGTCACGCTGGACGCTGTCGCCCGGCTGCTTGCGCCAGGTCGCCACGGTGGCGTCGGCGACGGACTCGGGCAGGTCGGGAACCAGTATATCTACGCTACTCATTATCTATCCTTTTGATTCAATTAACGTTCAGCGCGTCATCAACAAGATCTTGCTGTTGCTTTTGGTGGACGGACATGTACCCCACGGCGGGCGATGCGGATGCCGGTCTGCCGGCATAACGCAGGGAAGCGCCGAAGGGGATCGCCTCGCGCAGATGATGCTGGCTGCAGTACCAGGCGCCCTGATTCAGCGGCTCTTCCTGACACCAGACGAAATCGAGAACGTGAGCGTACGGTTCCAGCACGGACTGCACATATTGCTGAGGGAAGGGATACAACTGCTCGATGCGGACAATCGCCACATTTTTCTGCTCATTCTTGCGTCGTTTTTCCAACAGATCGTAATAAACCTTACCTGCGCACATCACGACGCGCTTCACCTCGCGCGGATCGATGTCGTCGGCCTCGCCAATCGCTGGCTGGAATTTACCGGAGGCCAGCTCATCCAGCGTCGATGTCGCTAGCGGATGANGCAGCAGCGACTTCGGCGACATCACCACTAATGGACGGCGCATTCCACGCAGCGCCTGACGCCGCAGCATGTGGTAAACCTGCGCCGGGGTGGAAGGGATGCAGACCTGCATATTCTGTTCAGCGCACAGCTGCAAATAGCGTTCCAGGCGGGCCGAGGAGTGTTCGGGTCCCTGCCCTTCATAGCCGTGCGGCAGCAGCATCACCAGGCCGCACATCCGTCCCCATTTCTGCTCGCCAGAGCTGATGAACTGGTCAATCACCACCTGTGCGCCGTTGGCGAAATCGCCGAACTGCGCCTCCCAGATGGTCAGCGTACGCGGCTCGGCCGTGGCATAACCGTATTCGAAGGCCAGCACCGCCTCTTCCGACAGCACCGAGTCCCATACTTTAAACTCCCCTTGCGCATTATGCACATGCGATAACGGCGTATAGGTAGAGCCATTCTTCTGGTTGTGCACGACCGCGTGACGGTGAAAGAAGGTGCCGCGGCCGGTATCTTCACCCGACAGCCGAATAGGAATGCCTTCATCTACCAGCGTGGCGTAGGCCAGCGTTTCAGCGCCGCCCCAGTCAAAAGGCTTACCGCCCTCTGCCATTTCGGCGCGGTCATGGTATATTTTCACGACCCGAGACTGCATTTCGATCGCCGGAGGGATGGTGCTGATACGTCGGGCCAGCTCCTGCAGGCGCTTCCTGTCTACCTGATGCGGGTAGTCTTCGTCCCAGTCGTGATTGAGATAGGGCATCCACGCCAGCGCCTGCGTATCCATCGGCAGCCACTCTTCCACCACGCATTCGCCCGCGTCCAGCGCGTCGCGGTAAAGGTTGACCATTTCGGTGGCGTCTTCCAGCTGAATCAACTGCTGCTGCTCCAGACGGTCCGCGTAGATTTTACGCGGCGTCGGGTGCTTTTTGATTTTGTGATACATCAAGGGCTGAGTGGCGCTCGGCTCATCGGCCTCGTTGTGACCGTGGCGGCGATAACACACCATGTCGATGAAGACGTCGCGCCTGAAGGTATTGCGGAAGTCGAGCGCCAACCGGGTCACAAAGGCCACGGCCTCGGGATCATCCGCGTTCACGTGGAAAATGGGCGCCTGCACCATTTTGCCGATGTCGGTGCAGTACTCGGTCGAACGCGCGTCGCGCGGATTGGAGGTTGTGAACCCTATCTGGTTGTTGATGACGATACGGATCGTCCCGCCGACGTCGTAACCGCGCGCTTTGGACATGTTCAGCGTTTCCTGCACCACGCCTTGACCGGTCATGGCCGCATCGCCGTGAATAGTGATGGGCAGGACCAGCGCGCTGCTGGGATTATCCAGACGGTCCAGACGCGCCCGCACCGAGCCGATGACGACCGGGCTGACGATCTCCAGATGCGAGGGGTTGAAGGCCAGCGCAAGGTGCACCCTGCCGCCTTCAGTATCGACATCCGAAGAGAAGCCCTGATGATATTTCACATCGCCCGTGCCGAGATGCTCCTTGTGCTTGCCGATGAACTCGTCGAACAGATCCTGCGGCTTTTTGCCCAAGACGTTGACCAGCACATTCAGGCGTCCACGGTGCGCCATCCCCAAGACCACCTCGCGCGTGCCGTTTTTACCGGCATGCCGCACGATTTCTTTCAGCATCGGGATTAGCGCGTCCCCGCCTTCCAGAGAGAAACGTTTGGCGCCGGGGAATTTCGCGCCCAGATAGCGCTCCAGCCCTTCCGCCGCCGTCAACTCTTTTAGAAAACGCTTACGCTCATCGACACTGAACGACGGCTGACCGACCACGGATTCGATGCGCTGCTGAATCCAGCGTTTCTCTTCCGTATTGGTAATGTGCATATACTCCGCGCCGATGGGGCCGCAGTAGGTCTGCCGCAGCGCCGCGTACAAATCCCTCAGCTTCATGGTCTCTTTGCCGATAGCGAACGAACCTACGTTAAAGGTATCGTCCAAATCCGCTTCGGTCAGATTGTGATAGGCGAGGTCAAGGTCAGGAACGGGCTCTTGTTTCCAAAGATCCAACGGGTCGAGGTTGGCATGCTGATGGCCGCGAAAGCGAAACGCATTGATGAGCTGCAGCACTTTGACCTGTTTGGCGTCGCTGTCCGGGTCGTGGATAGAGGAGGTGTACCGTGAACTGTCCTTCGCCAGACGACGAAAATAGTCTCGGGTTTGAGAGTGCAGTTGATCGGGTTTGACTCCCGTCGCCNCCATTTGCTGGAAAATCGTTTGCCAACTGGTGTCGATAGAGGCCGGATCGGTTAAATAATCTTCATAGAGCTGCTCTATGTAGGACTGGTTCGCCCCCGCCAGATAGGAGGAATCCAACCAGGCCTTCATTGCACCATTCTGCATTATGATCCCTTAAGCTGATGTGCTTCAGTTTTCGCCGTGGTTAACATTTTTTTGCGCCGCATCAAAAGCGGCGTTGCCGGATAAGCGGTTCACTCCGCATGCCGNCGGTGAGCCTGGTGAGCTAAATTCAGCCCGCCAAGGGAACCGAATGATCAGGGTCTATCGCGCCTGAATGCGGGATAAAAACCCATTCCCGATGGCCCCAGTCCGAAGTCGGAGGCCTTAAGCTCGATGCGTCCGTCAGGCGCCGCGCTGCAATAACATTGACTTAATATGGCCGATGGCGCGCGTCGGATTCAAACCCTTCGGGCACACGCTGACGCAGTTCATGATGCTGTGACAACGGAACACGCTGAAAGCGTCGTCAAGCCCGTCGAGACGCGGCTTGGTTTCCGAATCACGGCTGTCGATCAGGAATCGGTACGCCGTCAGCAACCCGGCAGGCCCGATGAATTTATCCGGATTCCACCAGAAAGAGGGACAAGAGGTGGAACAGCAGGCGCACAAGATACATTCATACAACCCGTCCAGCTTCGCCCGGTCCTGCGGCGATTGCAAATTTTCACGTGCTGGAGGATTCTTCCCATTATTCAACAGGTAAGGTTTAACTTTCTCATATTGGGCATAGAATTGCCCCATGTCTACCACCAAATCGCGTACCACCGGCAATCCCGGCAGCGGTCGAATCACGATTTTGTGGTTGCCGCGACGCAGGCTGGACACCGGTGTGATGCATGCCAGACCGTTTTTACCGTTGATATTCACCCCATCCGAACCGCACACGCCCTCACGGCAAGAGCGGCGAAAGGTGAGCGTAGGGTCTTGCTCCTTGAGCTGGATTAATGCGTCCAGCAGCATCATGTCCGTCCCTTCGTCGGCTTCCAACTGGTAGTCCTGCATCCGTGGAGCGTTATCCATATCCGGGTTGTAACGATAAATCGAAAATTCAAGTTTCATCGCCGTCTCTCCGTCTTCTAATAGGTGCGCACTTTCGGCGGGAATGCCTCGCGTAGCGTCGGCTGCATGTTCACCTCGCGGCGCGTCATGCTTTCGGTCTCCGGCAGATACAGCGTGTGGCAAAGCCAGTGTTCATCATCGCGATCGGGGTGGTCGGAGCGGCTATGCGCGCCACGGCTTTCCGTGCGGTAATTCGCAGCCAGCGCGGTGGCGAACGCGGTATCCATCAGATTATCCAGTTCCAGACACTCGATGCGCTGGGTGTTGAACTCCTGCGACGTGTCGTCCAGACGGGCGNGTTGCAACCGCTCGCGGATTGTTTTCAGCTCCTCCAGCCCCTGAGCCATCGCGTCGGCTTCGCGGAAGACGGAGAAGTTATGTTGCATGCACTCCTGCAAAGCCCGGCGGATCTCTACGGGGCTTTCCCCATCGCGGTTGTTGTTCCAGCGGTTGAGACGTGTCAGCGAGGCCTCGATATCCGACTCGCTGGCATCGCGGCTGGCGCCCTGCTCCGACAAAGACGCTTCCAAATGCATCCCCACGGCGCGGCCGAACACCACCAGGTCGAGCAGCGAGTTACCGCCGAGACGATTCGCGCCGTGCACTGAGACACAGGCAATCTCCCCCACGGCGAACAGGCCGGGGATCACCACATCCTCGCCCTGTTCGTTAACGGTCAGCGCCTGACCGGTGATCTTGGTCGGTATGCCGCCCATCATGTAGTGACAGGTCGGGATCACCGGGATCGGCTCCTTCACCGGGTCGACATGGGCGAAGGTGCGGGAAAGCTCCAGAATACCCGGCAGGCGCGACTCCAGGACCTCTTTGCCGAGGTGGTCGAGCTTCAGCTTGACGTGCGGCCCCCACGGACCGTCGCACCCACGGCCTTCGCGGATTTCGATCATGATGGAGCGTGCGACGACGTCGCGGCCCGCCAGATCTTTCGCATTCGGCGCGTAACGTTCCATAAAGCGTTCGCCGTCTTTATTCAGCAAATAGCCGCCCTCGCCGCGACAGCCTTCAGTAACCAGCACCCCCGCTCCGGCGATCCCCGTCGGGTGAAACTGCCACATTTCCATGTCCTGCACCGGCACGCCGGCGCGTAGCGCCATGCCCACGCCGTCGCCGGTATTAATATGCGCATTGGTCGTTGACTGATAAATGCGCCCTGCGCCGCCGGTCGCCAGCACCGTCGCGCGGGCTTTGAAATAGACGACTTCGCCGGTTTCGATACAAATCGCAGTACAGCCCACCACCGCGCCGTCCTGATTTTTCACCAGATCCAGCGCGTACCACTCGGAAAAAATGGTGGTGTGATTTTTCAGGTTTTGCTGATAGAGCGTGTGCAGCAGCGCGTGTCCGGTGCGGTCGGCCGCCGCCGCGGTACGCGCCGCCTGCTCGCCGCCGAAGTTTTTCGACTGACCGCCGAACGGACGCTGGTAAATACGCCCGTCATCCAACCTCGAAAACGGCAGCCCCATATGCTCCAGCTCCAACACGGCTTCCGGTCCGGTCTTGCACATGTACTCAATGGCATTTTGATCGCCGATGTAGTCCGACCCTTTTACCGTGTCGTACATATGCCACTGCCAGTTATCCTCGTGGGTATTGCCCAGCGCGACCGTGATACCGCCCTGTGCGGAGACGGTATGGGAACGCGTCGGGAATACCTTGGAAATCAGGGCGCAGGACAGCCCCATCTGGGAAATTTGCAACGCGGCGCGCATACCCGCGCCGCCCGCGCCAACCACAACTGCATCAAACTCTCTGACCGGCAAATTCATTACGCCCCCCACACCACAATCGTTCCATAAATGACATACACCATCAGTACGACCACAATCGCCAACTGTAACGTGAGCCGAACGGCCAGCGGTTTGACGTAGTCGGTCAACACCTGCCACAGGCCGATCCAGGCATGCACCAGAATCGAAAACAGGGCCATCAGGGTGAGCACTTTAGTGAGACGCAGGGCGAAGAAATCACGCCAGAGGGGATAGGTGAGTTCGGGCGCAGTGACGTAAAACCCCACCAGATACAAAACGTACAGCACGATGACGATGGCAGCAGCGCGAAGTAATAACCAATCGTGTACTCCATTACGCCCAAGTGCAGAAGCATTGCTTACCATACAAGGACTCCAGACAAGATTGAAAGCACGACAGTAATAACAAAAGCGATCCATGCGGAGCGTTCACCCGAGGCAAACGTTTCCTCTATGCCGCCAAAATCCATCAGCAGATGACGCAAACCACCCACGGCATGGTAGGCCAGCGCGGTGAGAATCCCCCAGACGATCAATTTGGCGATGACGCTATCCATCATGGCCGACGCCTGCATGAAGCCATCTTCGGAAGACAGAGAGAGGCCCAGCAGCCAGAGCAGGATACCGATTGAAACAAAGGTGATGACGCCGGAAACGCGATGGAGAATAGATGCTACCGCGGTAGCAGGAAAGTGGAACGTTCGCAGATCCAGATTCACAGGTCTTTGTTTTTTCACAGGTTCGCCCACACAACTTTTATTATTTTCTTACTCCGGACCTGTTGTGGGGGTCAGACAGCATGAACGGTTGCATAAAGGAAGATAAGTCGGGCATCTCCTTGTTTCGCCGCACGCCCCATCAGCCAATTTTAAGCCTGGGCGGCGCAAACCTATCACGCTGGGTGCTCCTACTGCAGGGTATTCCGGAGACCTGAAAAAAGTATAGGTGCTTCACAATATCATTACAAATAGCACACATAGAGTTTAAGGGAATTTGCTGGGAATGGTGAATTGGATCACGCATTTAACAATTTATTAAAAACAAACTGATTATGTAGGCGATTATTAAACATTAATTTAACAAATGATTGGGTGCTTGTGACTGATAACGAAGGTGAGAGACGACGCTTTTCGATTGAGATGGGTTGTGTAACAGTGTCGAAAGAGTCCACGTAAAAGTCATCGGTATGACTACACTCAATTTAGGACGACACGTCGGATTAACGGCAACCGCCTGACTCGAAACTGCCTGCGCTCAGCGGAAAATCACCGCCGCTGGCGCCGTCCTAAACAACCGGTTTTTACCGAGTCATGCCAGCCGGCTTCCGGTCGCCGCTCCCAGGTAGGATGACTCGCTGTCACGGTGAGCAATGTCGTTAACTAAAACGCTAAGGAGAATGTCAATGGCTGACAAACACGCAACGATTACTATCGACGGTCAAGAGCCTATCGCGCTTGATGTCCTGTCCGGTACGCTCGGTTACGACGAGATCGATATCCGCAGCCTCGGTGCGAAAGGTTATTTCACGTTCGATCCTGGTTTCACCTCCACAGCGTCCTGCGAGTCAAAAATCACCTTTATCGACGGCGATAAAGGCATCCTTCTGCACCGGGGTTACCCGATCGATCAGTTAGCTGATAAATCCAACTATCTGGAAGTCTGCTATCTGCTGCTGTTTGGAGAAGCGCCTACGCAGGCGCAATACGACGAATTCAAAACCATCGTGACCCGCCACACCATGATCCATGAGCAAATTACCCGCCTGTTTCACGGTTTCCGCCGCGACTCGCATCCGATGGCGGTGCTGTGCGGCGTGACCGGCGCGCTGGCCGCCTTCTATCATGACTCACTGGACATCAGCAATGCGCGGCACCGCGAGATTGCAGCCTATCGTCTGCTGTCAAAAATGCCGACCGTGGCCGCCATGTGCTACAAATATTCGCTGGGTCAGCCCTTCATCTACCCACGTAATGACCTCTCCTACGCGGGCAACTTCCTGCACATGATGTTCGCCACGCCGTGCGAAGACTATGTGGTGAATCCGGTGCTGGAACGCGCCATGGACAAAATTCTTATTCTGCATGCGGACCATGAGCAGAACGCCTCCACGTCGACCGTGCGCACCGCCGGATCGTCCGGGGCCAATCCTTTTGCCTGTATCGCCGCCGGCATCGCATCGCTGTGGGGCCCCGCCCACGGCGGCGCTAATGAAGCCTGTCTGCGAATGCTGGAAGAGATTAGTTCGGTCAAACACATCCCAGAATTTATTGAGCGCGCGAAAGACAAAAACGATTCGTTCCGGCTGATGGGATTCGGCCACCGCGTGTACAAAAATTATGACCCGCGCGCCACCGTCATGCGCAAAACCTGTCACGAAGTGCTGAAGGAGCTGAAAACCAAGGACGATCTGCTGGAGGTCGCGCTGGAGCTGGAGCACATCGCCCTGAACGATCCGTACTTCATTGAGCGCAAACTCTACCCGAATGTGGACTTCTACTCCGGCATAATCCTGAAAGCGATGGGGATCCCGTCATCGATGTTTACCGTCATCTTTGCGATGGCGCGTACGGNCGGATGGATTGCCCATTGGAGTGAGATGCACGGCGAAGGTCTGAAGATCGCACGTCCGCGCCAGCTATACACCGGTTACGAACGCCGCGACTTCGAACCCGAGGTGAAAGAGCATTGATGAAACGCGGCTCCGGGTCGGCGATGTTCGGTTCGGAGCGATACCATCGACTCTCCGTCGCCCCCTCTGATCGCCCATCGCGGCTCCCCTTCCGGAACCAACGTCATGCACATTTATTGCCGCCACACAGTGTCCTGCTCAGCTTAACGCTGGCAGTGGGGACAGCCGTAAAACGGGCGCGACGACAACACGGTGCGCTCAATAAGGTGACCACAGCGTTCGCAGGGCTTGCCAGCGCGATGGAAAACGCGAAAGCGGAACACGGCGCCGTGATGCCGTCGCTCACTCCCTTCGCCGCGAGTCCGATAAGATAAACGAGGGACGTCCAGCAGGGCCTGACTCAGGGCCGCCAGTTGCTCTGGCGACAAGTCCGCGGCGCGGCGCCGGGGCGCCAGCTCGGCCTGCCACAAAATCTCCGCCCGGAGGTAGTTGCCCAATCCGGCCAGGAAAGCCTGATCCAGCAATAGCCCGCTGAACTGGCGACGACGAAAACGAGGCAGCAGCAATCGCGCCTGCACTTGTTCAGCCGTCACCGTCATATCCAGCACATCCGGACCAATGCGTTGCAAGAAAGGATGCGTGGCCAGTTGGTCGACCGTCAGCATGTCGATATCGGAAGCGCTGTACAGAGACACAGCAGTGTCTGCCGCCGTCAGCCGAACGCGCAGGTCGCGTTTGGTCTCTGGCAACGTTTCGGGCAACCCCACGCGCCAAACGCCATACAGCTGATTGTGGCTGTACAGCACGAAATCGTTGGAAAAATAGGTCAGCAGGGCCTTGCCGCGGGTCACAATCCGCGTCACCTGCGACCCCGTCAGTTGTGGTTCATAGATTTTCAATGCGGGAAACGCGAACCAGGCGGCGGTCAGCGTTTTCCCGACGATAGCCGCCGACAGCGCATCGGCCGCGCGACGAATTTCAGGGCCTTCCGGCATAACCCCCGCTCCCGTTAACGCTATTTATTCAGCAGGCGGCGATGTGAATGCCGTACTGCGCAAAACTATGATGCAGCTTGTTGGCGAACTGCAACGCATGGTCGCCGTCGCCGTGCAGGCACACCGTATCGGCTTTCACCGGAACCCAACTGCCGTCGGTGGCGCGCACCCGCTGACGCTGGATCATTTCCAGCGTTTGCGCCAGCGCCAATTCATCGCTGGTGATCAGCGCGCTGATCTGATCGCGCGGCACCAGCGTGCCGTCGGCCTGATAGCTGCGATCGGCGAACACTTCTTCGCGCGTCTTCAGCCCGTGTCGTTTTCCGGCTTCAATCAGCTCGCTCCCCGCCAGACCGACCAGATGCAGCGAGGGATCGACCACTTGGACCGCTCTGGCGATCGCGTCCGCCAGCTGCGGATCTTTGGCGGCCTGATTATAAAGCATACCGTGGGGCTTCACGTGGAACATCCGCGCGCCCTCCGCTTTGACTAACGCCGCCAGCGCGCCGACCTGATAAACCACCTGAGCAAAGACCGCGTCGGGCGAAAGCTGCAACGCCCGGCGGCCGAAATGTTCCCGGTCGGGATAGCCCGGATGCGCGCCGATGGTGACGCCGTATTTGATGGCCGAGCGCACCGAACGATGCATCGTCTGCGCATCGCCGGCATGAAAACCGCAGGCGATGTTGGCGGAGCTGATCAACGGTAACAACGCCTCGTCATGTTTCCCGCCTTCTCCCAGATCCGCGTTCAAGTCAATCACCATGTAGCCTCCAAGCCAGTTGTTCCAGATAGTGCCGCTGAGTCAGCCATGCCTGCCGAGCCTCTGGCAGCGAACAGTGAACGAAGTGCACCTTCTCGCCCAGACGGATCTGGGCCAGATGATAAAGATCGGCGGCGATCACGCTGGCGATGCACGGATAGCCGCCGGTCGTCTGAGCATCCGCCATCAGGACGATCGGTTTGCCGTTGTGCGGCACCTGAATTACCCCCGGCAACACCCCGTGAGACAGTATCTCGCGGTGGGTAACGCGCTCCAGCGCCGGTCCCTGCAGCCGATATCCCATTCGGTTGCTTTGCGGGCTTAACTGCCAGCCGGTACGCCAGAACTCGTCGTGCGCGACTTCGCTGAATTCCTGATACTCCGGCCCGGTTAAANCCCGAACCCGGTTGTGAAACAGAAGCTGTTTTATGCCGATCGGCTTGCTCAGTTGCCGTCCAGGTGCGCCGAGTGGCAGGCTATCGCCATCCNCCAGCGGACGTCCTGACAATCCGCCGAAGGCGGCTTTAAGATCGGTGCTTCGCGACCCCAACACTTCCGGCACGTCGATGCCGCCGGAAATCGCCAGATAGCTGCGCATGCCGTGTCGCGGCATGCCCAGATGCAGCGTCTGCCCCGGCTCGACCGGGTAACGCCATCCGGTCCACAGCGTTTGACCATCCAGCTCCGCGCGCGCGTCCGCCCCGCTCAGCGCGATCCAGCTGCGGCGGGTGAATTTGGCCGTAAACTGACCGAGCGTGATCTCCAGCGCGGCCGTGTCGGCCTCATTCCCCACCAGCAGGTTGGCGATGCTCAGCGCGGGCACATCCAACGCCCCGCATTGACCAATGCCGAACTGGCGATGGCCGAAGCGGCCCAGGTCCTGAACCGTGGTTTGCAAACCCGCCCGAATAATAGTCAGCATAGGCCCTCCCGCTGTGGAACGAAGCGAACCCGATCGCCCGGCCGCAGCAGCGTCGGCGGCGTCGATGCGGGCGTGAACAGCGAAAGTTCTGTACGTCCTATCAGCTGCCAACCGCCGGGGGTGGATAAAGGATAAATACCGGTCTGATGGCCGCCAATGCCGACGGAGCCGGCAGGCACCTGCAAACGGGGTTCTGCGCGCCGCGGGGTATACAGCCGCGCATCCAGGTCGCCCAGATAAGCGAAGCCGGGCTGAAAGCCGATGAAGTAAACGACATAGCGCGTGGCGGCATGACATTCGACGACCTGACGCGGCGTCATACCGCAGTGCGCCGCGACATGCGCTAAATCCGGCCCATTCCCCCCGCCATAAATCACCGGGATATCGACTTCCCGAGAAGCCTGAGGCTTCGCCGAGATCTCATCCCAGGCATGGCGAAGCTGGGCTAACACCGCCGTCGGCGCGAACACCGGCTGGGCCAGAATGACGGTCAGATTATTCATTCCGGGAATGACCTCTTCTACCCCGCTTTCCCCGCGCAGACGCTCAGCCAGCGCCCAGATACGTTGCTGACTTTGCAGCGCCGGCGGCGCCGCCAGCTCAAGCACCGCCGCGCTCTCTCCCAGCAGATAACAGCGAACCTGTTGCATCCTTACCTCCCCTGAAAACCTCCGCCGCGACGCCGTATCACCGTCGTCCCGTCTCATCCCCAGCGATGACGGTCAATTAGGCCGGATTGGGAATGTCGATAAAGGTCACGTCAAAGCCATGCTGCTGCGCCAGCCATTCGCCCAGCGCGCGGATCCCCGCTCGCTCCGTGGCGTGATGCCCGGCCGCATAAAAGTGAAGTCCCATTTCTCGTGCGGTATGCACCGTCTTTTCGGATACTTCCCCGGTAATGAAGGCATCCACGCCGAAATCGGCGGCCTGATCGATAAATCCTTGCCCGCCGCCGGTACACCATGCCACGCGCTTGATCATCGCCGGCGCATGATCGCCGCAGTGCAGCACCGAGCGCCCTAACGCCTCCTCCAGCTGGTGGCGCAGCTCATCACCGCTCTGCGGCTGCCGCAGCTCGCCATAAGGCAGCAGCGAGTCGATCTCGCCCAGCGTCGTGATATTCAGCATGTTCGCCAGACAGGCGTTGTTGCCGATCTCAGGATGCGCATCCAAGGGCAGGTGATAGCCATACAGATTGATGTCGTTGGCCAATAGCGTCTTCAGACGCCGACGTTTCATTCCGCGGATAACCGCCGGCTCGCTTTTCCAAAAATAGCCGTGATGCACCAGCACCGCATCGGCCTGCTGCGCCACGGCGGCGTCCAGCAAGGCCTGACAGGCCGTCACCCCGGTAACGATACGTTTCACATCGCTGCGGCCTTCGACCTGCAGCCCATTCGGGGCGTAGTCGGAAAAAGCGGACACATTCAGAAATCGGTCGATCACGGTTTCCAGTTCGGTATTACGCATAGGTACAACGGCTCCCTGATAATTTATTGTGTGTTCTTGGCGGACTCGAACGCTGCCAGCGTGCGGGTTCTCGCCTGTTTATGGTCGACGATAGGCGCCGGGTAGTCTAGCTTTTGCCCCTGCTGTTCCGCCCAACGCAGAGGATGATGAATCGCTTTGCCGGGCACCTTCGACAGCTCCGGCACCCAGCGCCGGATAAAGTCGCCGTCCGGATCGAAGCGCTCCCCCTGCGTGCTCGGGTTGAAGATGCGGAAGTAGGGCGCAGAGTCGGTCCCCGTCGACGCGGCCCACTGCCAGCCGCCGTTGTTGGCGGCCAGGTCGCCGTCCACCAGTTGGCTCATGAAATACCGCTCACCCTCGCGCCAGTCAATCAGCAGATCCTTAATCAAGAAACTGGCGCAGATCATGCGTAGCCGGTTATGCATCCAGCCCATGTGATTAAGCTGTCGCATGCCCGCATCCACGATGGGGAAGCCGGTGCGGCCTTCCTGCCAGGCTTTAAGCCCTTTCGGGTCGTCCCGCCACTCAACCTGCTTCGTCCAGGGAATGAACGGCTGATGGCGACACAGCTCAGGGCTGAAAACCATCAAATGGCGGTAAAACTCCCGCCAGATCAGTTCGTTGAACCAGACAAAAGCGCTACTGTCTGGCTGACGTAGCGCCTCGGGATACTCGGCCAGNAGCGCCTCGAGACACTGCCGCGGGGAGATGACGCCGAGCGCCAGATACGGCGAAAGCTGGCTGGTGCCGGGCGCGGCGGGGAGGTCTCGCTGAGAGGCGTAGCCGTCGGCCTTCTGACGACAGAACTGACGCAGCCGCTGCTGCGCAGCCTCTTCGCCCGCCGGAAAGTCCTCGGATACTAAAATTGACGGATAGTCGAACGGCTTCACCGGCGGAACATCGTCCGTCATCTTGCCGCGCGCGGTCGGCGCTGGCACGCAGACGGTTTCGCTCTGCTGCAACCGTTTGACGAACGCTTTGCTGAACGGCGTGAAGACACGATACATCTTGCCGTCGCCCGTCATGACGCTGCCGGGCGGCAGCAGCAAGCTGTCATCAAAGCCCTGACAGACGACTTTGCCGTCCAGCGCCTGCTCCATTTTTCTGTCGCGCTGGCGTTCGTTCAGCTCGTACTGATAGTTGTAGAACAGGTTCGTCACCTGCTCGCGCTGGCAAAACTCGACCAGCGCATCAACGCTGTCGTTAAAGTCGCCGCACTGCTGATAGAACAGCGGGATGCCTTTATCATGCAGAGACTGCTGCAACCGTTGCAGGTTATCGAACATCAGGGCGGCCTGACGCTCGGACATGTCATGGTTAGCCCACTGCCGGGGCGTGGCGATGAATAACCCGATCACACGGGCTTTTTTATCCTGACAGGCAGCGTGGAGCGCGAGATTATCGCTCATGCGTAAATCGTGGCGAAACCAGACCAAGTGCGTAGCCATAGCGAGTCCTTATGACAACAAACTAGTAGCCGTACCGCAAGCGCAACGCTTCGGGATACGGCGCGAAATAGCGCTGCTGCTCGAGGTAGTCGTCCGGATATTCGGACAAATAGTGGCGCAGGAGCGTAATGGGAGCCAGCAGCGGCTGGACCCCTTGGCGATAACGATCGATAAGCTGGGTCAGCTCCTGGCGCTGTGAGGCATTCAGCTGATTGCGGAAATAGCCCTGCACATGCATCAGAACGTTGGTGTGATTGCGGCGGGTCGCGGGATTCGAGAGCAGCGACATCAAGCGCAGCCGGTATTCCGCAGCGAAGGCTTCCAGAGACTCCCACTGGTCCATCATGGCGACAAAACGTCCCAGCGTGCGGTATTCCGTCTGAGAATGGGCCAGCAACAGCAGCTTGTAACGGCTGTGAAACGCCACCAGCCGCCCGCGGGTCAGCCCTTGTTGCCATAGCTGATTCAGCTCATGCAGTGCGAAAACTCGCTCGATGAAGTTCTCGCGGAGCACCGCGTCATTCAGGCGGCCGTTCTCTTCTACAGGCAACCACGGCATGGCGGCCATCAGGTGTTCGGTAAAGAGACCCATGCCGCTTCGCCGCGCGTTTTTCTGGTCGGCGTCATACACGCGGACGCGCTCCATCCCACAGCTGGGGGATTTGGCGCAGACGATGTAGCCGCACAGATGGCTCAGTTCGTTCACCTTGCTTGCCGAGAAGGCGTGCATTTCCTCGGTCACGTCCAGATCGCTGCCGTTGCTGGCGCGCAACACGGTTTCATCGTGTTCGTTCTTGACCAAACGCAAGGCCGGACGCGGCGTCGGCAGCCCAACCGCGATTTCGGGGCATATCGGCTCAAAGCTGAAATAGGAGGTGAGTTGATCCGCAGCAAACCCAAAACGCTTGTGTCCGCCGTCAAAACGGACCTGATTTCCCAGCAGGCAGGCGCTTATGCCAACGGGAATTAACGAGTTCGACATGAGGTGCCTCATCAAAAGAAATTGCTATCTCAATAGCATAGCGGATTTACAGGCAACTCATGAGAAAGATGAGGAAAATCATGCCTTCGCGCCTGACGATTTCAGACGCGAAGGAGGGATAGATACGCGGTCCCTCGGCGCTGCGGTCAATAAAAGTGGCCGGCGGCATGCTCTGACTGCCTATGCCACACCGGTTCGTCGCTGGTTTTTAACCATACTCGATGCAGGTAACTGTAGAAACGGGCGCGATCGCGACGGAACAGCATCACCGGCAAAGCCAGCAGACCAATAATCACAACCGCGCTGCGGCGCAGAACAATACGGTGGAACGGGTAAGCGCAAGACATGGCCATCCTCCGAGTCATACGATGCGCGGGAGGCACTCCCGCAGGTGATGAACGCGTTACTGCAATAGGCTAAAACTCTACCCGCTTTGTGCCCGGTTAGCTACTCATCCGACCAGAAAACCGGGCCGTAATTATCCTAAAAATTGATGAAGGGATGGGCCTGACGATGATAAAAAAGCTGACTTTCGCCACCCGCGAATAAAACGCCGGAGACGCCTGGCTCTGGCGGAAACACCGCCGCTTATGTATTACTGTTAGACCCAACCCATGATTCACTGAGCCTTGCGATAAGGACCGTTCATGACCCATGAGGAACCGCGTCGTCCCGACCCGGATACGTTGCTGTCCCAGCTTGGAGAATCCCCGCGGGGAAAACTGAAGATTTTTTTTGGCGCCAGCGCGGGCGTCGGTAAAACCTACGCGATGCTGCAAGAAGCTCGCCGTCTCAAGGAGCAGGGGCTGGATGTGCTGGTCGGCGTGGTGGAAACCCACGGGCGCGTGGAGACCCTCGCGCAGTTAGACGGGTTGCCGCAACTGCCGGGGAAAAAGATCGGGGCAGCGGGCAGAGATTATGAGGAGTTCGACCTGGACGCCGCGCTGGCGCGAGCGCCTGCGCTGATCCTCGTAGATGAACTGGCCCACAGTAATCTGCATGGAAGTCGTCATCCTAAACGCTGGCAGGATGTGCAGGAGCTATTGGAAGCCGGGATCGATGTCTTCACAACGGTCAACGTGCAACATCTGGAAAGCCTCAACGATGTGGTGGGCGGGATCACCGGTATACGTGTACGCGAAACCCTCCCCGATCCGTTCTTTGACGATGCGGACGAAGTCGTGCTGGTGGATTTGCCGCCGGACGACCTGCGCCAACGCCTGCATGAAGGCAAGGTTTATCTTCCGCAGCAGGCGGAGCGCGCCATCGAACATTTCTTCCGCAAGGGCAATCTCGTTGCGCTGCGTGAGCTGGCCCTGCGTCGGCTGGCTGACCGGGTGGACGACCAGGTGCGGGCGATGCGCGACCTTCAGGGCGGCGAGCGCGTATGGCATACCCGCGACGCGATTCTGCTTTGCATCGGTCAGGACGCGGGCAATGAAAAACTGGTGCGGACTGCCGCCCGGCTGGCGGCGCGGTTGGGCGGCGTCTGGCACGCAGTGTACGTGGAAACGCCCCGGTTACACCGACTGCCTGAATCCCGACGCCGGGCCATCCTGCGCGCGTTGAAGCTGGCGCAGGATTTGGGCGCAGAAACGGCCACCTTGTCCGATCCCTCCGTGGAAAACGCCATCCTCCGTTACGCACGCGAACATAATCTCAGCAAAATCGTGATTGGTCGTCACACGGATCGCCGATGGAATCGCTGGCGTCGGGCGCGATTCGCCGAGAAGCTGGGGCTATTAGGACCCGATCTCGATCTGGTGGTGGTTGCCGTTCAGGATGAGCCCGCCACCCCGCCAGACAAACCGGAAGATAACCGGAGTCCCACCGAAAAATGGCGGCGTCAGCTGTATGGCTGCGCGCTGGCGATCGCCCTGTGCGCCGCAATCACGCTGCTGGCGCTGTGGTCTCCATTTTCCATGCTCGAACCGGTGAATCTGGTGATGATTTACCTGCTTGGCGTGGCGATCGTCGCGCTGTTCTTCGGACGTTGGCCCTCGGTTTTTGCCGCGCTGATCAACGTCGTCGCCTTCGATCTCTGCTTCGTCGCGCCGCGCGGCAAACTGGCCGTGGCCGATGCACAGTATCTGGTCACGTTTATCGTGATGCTCAGCGTCGGCATTCTGGTGGGCAGCTTGACCGCGGGCGTGCGCTACCAGGCACGCGTCGCCCGCTTCCGTGAACAGCGCATGCGCCATCTGTACGAGATGTCCAACGCGCTTAACCGCAGCCTGACCGTGGAAGATATCGCCGCCGCCAGTCGTCACTATCTTGGCTCGACGTTTCAGGCTCGCGCCGCGATCTGGCTGGCGGATACGCCGTCCTCACCGACGACCGAGCTGAAGCCCGTCTCGGCGCAGACGCCGGAATCGCTTATCGTCGACCCGGCTATCGCACGCTGGAGCTTCGACCATCATGCGCCGGCGGGCTACGGAACCCGTACCCTGCCCGGCGTTCCTTACCAGATTCAGCCGCTGTCGACGCCGCAGCTGACGTTCGGCGTCATCGCGCTTGAGCCGCTGCATGCGCGCCAATTGATGATCCCCGAACAGCAGCGCATGCTGGAGACCTGCACCGTCTTGATCGCCAATGCGCTGGAACGGCTGCATCTCATCCAAAGCGCCGAGAAGGCGCGTCTGGATACCGAACGAGAGCAGTTACGCAACTCGCTGCTGTCCGCGCTGTCCCACGATTTGCGCACGCCGCTGACGGTGCTGTCCGGACAGGCGGAGATTCTGACACGGAATCTGAGCGCGCAGGCATCGCCTTATGCTCCGCAAGCCGGCCAGATCGGACGGCAGATCCAGAACACCATACGGCTGGTCAATAATCTGCTGGATATGGCTCGTCTCCAGTCGGACAGTTTCCATCCCCGCAAAGCCTGGCAGTCGCTTCAGGAGCTGGCGGACAGCGCAGTGCGGCATCTGGAAAATGGCGAAGACGCGCCAGACGTGACGCTGGCGCTGGCGCTGCCGCAAGATCTGATGCTGGTCTACTGCGATGCCATCCTGATAGAACGGGTGCTGATTAACCTTCTGGAGAATGCCGTCAAGTATGCGGGAGACCAAGCCGCTATTACGCTCTCCGCACTGCCGCTCGTCGCAGCAACCGACGAGCGCTACGTTGAAGTGCGCGTGCAGGACAACGGCCCCGGCATCGCCCCCGGTAAAGAGCTGATGATTTTTGATAAATTCGCCCGAGGACATCAGGAATCCGCCATTCCTGGTGTAGGGTTGGGACTGGCTATCTGTCAGGCCATCGTCGCCATTCACGGCGGAAAAATCTGGGCGACGAATGCCGAAGGCGGCGGCGCCGTGTTTCACTTCACATTGCCGCTGATAACCCCGCCGGATCTGGAACCTGAATAAGAGGAGTCACCACGCAGGTGCTTACCAACATATTGCTCGTAGAAGATGAAAAAGAGATACGGCGCTTCGTGCGGCAAGCGCTCGAAGGGGAAGGTTGTCATGTCTTTGAGGCCGACACGCTACAGCGCGGCCTGATCGAGGCCGCCACCCGCAAGCCGTCGCTGATTATCCTCGATCTGGGCCTGCCGGACGGCAACGGCATCGATTATATTCACGACCTGCGCCAGTGGAGCAGCATCCCGATTATCGTCCTGTCCGCCCGCAGCGATGAACAGGATAAAATCGCGGCGCTGGACGCTGGCGCCGACGATTTTCTGACAAAACCTTTTGGCATTGGCGAGCTGCTGGCGCGGCTGCGTGTCGCACAGCGTCGGTTTACGCTGTCGCGGCAGGAAAGCCCGCAGGTGACCTTCGGAGACATCAGTGTCGATCTGCTCGATCGTCAGGTGACTCGCAACGGCGAACTGCTACATCTGACGCCCACCGAGTTCCGCTTACTGTCCCTGCTGGTCGCTAATCCCGGCAAAGTCTTGACGCAGCGCCAATTGCTGAATGACGTGTGGGGGCCTAATGCGGTAGAGAACAGCCACTACCTGCGCATCTATATGGGACACCTGCGCCAAAAATTGGAGCTGGACCCCGCCCGCCCGCGGCACCTGGTGACGGAGACCGCCGTCGGTTATCGTTTCATCCCCTGAAGATAGCCTTTCGCATGAGGCTGAAGCGGCATTTCCGCTTATTCTTGAGCGGGAAAAGAGTTATAAGTAGCGGGTTGGCTATCCGCAATATGCGCTGTGATGATCCCAGTGGTCACGCTGATGGTTACACTTGGATAATGGCAATCGTCCCCCATTTTCGATGACATTGTCCAATTCGTCACTGCCGGATTTATCCTCGGCATGAGGAACGGCGACGCTCGAATCTCCCCAGCAACACGGCAGGCGGACAGAATGATACGGGCGCAACATTCGCATAATCGTTAAGACCGCGACTGACCAAAACAACGCTTTTCGTCGCTAACATTCCGGCTAATAACAAAAAAGGCACCGTCATCGGTGCCTTTTAAATTTCGCGTGGTAACGGACGTTATTTCGCGTTGTCCAGCACTTCGCTGACAATCTCTACCGCTTCTTTTTCAATTTTCCGCAGATGGTCATCCCCGAGGAAACTTTCACAGTAAATTTTGTAGGCTTCTTCCGTGCCGGAAGGACGCGCGGNAAACCAGCCGTTGTCCGTCATCACCTTCAGCCCGCCGATGGACGCGCCATTGCCCGGCGCGGTGGTCAGACGCGCGGTGATCGGATCGCCCGCCAGCGTACTGGCGGAGACCTGTTCCGGCGACAGCTTGGACAACGCGGCTTTTTGCGCGTGCGTGGCCGGAGCCTGGATACGGTTATAGCTAGGCGCGCCGAAGCGTTTCGCCAATTCATCGTAGTGCTGCTGCGGGTTCTTACCGGTCACGGCCGTGATCTCCGCCGCCAGCAGACACATGATGATGCCGTCTTTGTCGGTTGACCACGGCTGAGTATCAAAGCGCAGGAAAGACGCGCCCGCGCTTTCCTCGCCGCCGAAGCCCAGACTGCCGTCGAACAGCCCATCGACAAACCATTTAAAGCCGACCGGCACTTCCACCAGCTTGCGGCCCAGATCGTTGACGACCCGGTCGATCATCGCGCTGGAGACCAATGTTTTGCCGACCGCGACGCTGTCGTTCCACTGCGGACGATGCTGGAACAGGTAGTTGATCGCGACGGCGAGATAGTGGTTCGGATTCATCAGCCCGGCGGGGGTCACGATGCCGTGGCGGTCGTAGTCCGGATCGTTGGCGAAGGCCAGATCGAACTTGTCGCGCAGCGCCAGCAGTCCCGCCATGGCGAATTCGGATGAACAGTCCATACGGATGACGCCATCGTGATCCAGCGTCATAAAGCGGAACGTCTGGTCAACTTCGTCGTTAACCATCGTCAGATCCAGCTGGTAGTGTTCGGCGATCCGCTGCCAGTAGGCGATACCGGAACCCCCCAGAGGATCGACGCCCAGCTTCAGCCCGGCGCGCTGAATGGCCGCCATATCGACGACCTCGCCCAGCCCTTCCACATAGGCCTGCACCAGATCCTGCTCGTGAAGATGACCGCCCTGTTTGGCCGCGTCCACGGTCTGACGCTGAACGTCGCGCAGCGATTCGGCCAGCAACGCGTTGGCGCGCTTTTCAATCACGCTGGTCAGGTTGGTGTCTGCGGGTCCGCCATTGGGGGGATTGTACTTGATGCCACCGTCTTCCGGCGGGTTGTGCGACGGTGTGATGACAATGCCATCCGCCAGTGCACCGCCGTTGCGGTTATGCGTCAAAATCGCGTTGGAGACCGCCGGTGTCGGGGTGAAGCCGTTATCCTGCTGGATAATCACATCCACGCCATTCGCCGTCAGCACTTCCAGAACGGAAATAAACGCGGGTTCAGACAACGCATGCGTGTCTTTCCCCACGTAACAAGGACCGCTAATCCCCTGGCGACTGCGCTCTTCGGCGATGGCCTGGGCAATAGCCAGAATATGCGCTTCATTGAAACTGTGACGCGCGGCGCTGCCGCGATGACCGGAGGTGCCGAATTTAACGGCATGGGCCGGGTTAGCGGGGTCCGGTTGCAACACGTAATACTGCGACGTCAACTGCGCGACGTTAATCAAGTCGCTCTGCCGGGNCGGTTGTCCAGCTCTCGGGTGATTAGCCATTGCCTTGTTTTCCTGACGCGTGATTTAGAGGGTACCGCAGACTTTCTCGATTAGCTCCGGCGGGAACTGCATCGACTGCATGATGTGTTCAATCATGCTCCGTTTACGACCCGTATTGGTGTTAGTGATAACCCAGTATGGCGTGCCCTGGATATGTTTGGGTTTAGTGTGCGTGCCATTTTGCAGCAGCGTGTGCTCGTCACCGGCAAAGTAGACGCGGGTTCGGCCGTGGAGCGACTCGGTCGCTGCGCCGAATTCCGCAGGTGACAGGTCATACAATACGGACAATATCAACATGAAGCGGTTGATCGCTTTATTCTTCTCAGCGTATTCGTCTGATAACAGCAGCTCGCGGAGCGCTCTCACCCGGTCACGCGGGCTACGTTGGATCGTCGCCGCCGGCTTTTCCGCCGCCGCAACTGTGGAGGAGGCTGTCTGTACAACCTGTCCGGCGCTGAATTTCAGCATACGCCGTAAAATGTCGGATGCGCTTTCGCCAATATGCTGGGTATGGCTGGCGATATAACGATAAAGCTCTTCGTCGACCTCAATAGTTTTCATCTTTATCCAGTACGGTTTTATTTCTTCAATCATCAGGGAGTATAAAGTTACCTTTCTCCCGCGAACAGCAGCAAACGCGGGTATCCGCATAAAGTCAGATTAGGCTGAGTGATGCCTTTGCGCATGGAGGGNCGCCTGAGGCGATCGTTCATGGCACCGCGAGATCGCAGGATAAACTCATGATACCCTAAGCAAACGTCTCCCTGAATGAACTTCACTATGAAATTGAATTATCGCTGGCAAAACGCGCAACTGCCTCAGCAGCAGCTTCCGGTTATTCTCATTCACGGCCTGTTCGGTAACCTTGATAATCTTGGCGTATTGGCCCGCGATCTGCAAAATCAACACGATATTTTACAGATCGATCTGCGTAACCACGGGTTGTCTCCGCGCGATCCTTCCATGCAATATCAAGATATGGCGCAAGATGTCGTGGATCTACTGGACGAACTGTCGCTGGATCGTGTCATTGTGATCGGCCACTCCATGGGCGGAAAAGTCGCCATGGNGCTGAGCGCGCTGATCCCGGATCGCATTGAGCGCATCGTCGCGATTGATATCGCGCCGGTGCATTATCACAGCCGACGACACGACGACATCTTTGCCGCACTAAGAGCCGTCAGCGCCGCCGGGATCACACAACGTACTGCCGCGGCGGAATTGATGCGCGAAAGCATCGCCGATGAAAGCGTGATTCAGTTCCTGCTGAAGTCATTTGCTCAAGGAGAGTGGCGATTCAACGTGCCGGTTTTATGGGATCAATACGATGTCATTTCAGGCTGGCAAGATGTACCCGTCTGGGCGCATCCCATTTTGTTTATTCGCGGTGAGAATTCGCCTTATCTGGATCGCCGCTATCGCGACGCGCTGCTGCGTCAGTTTCCCGGCGCGACGGCTTATGCCATCGCGGGTGCGGGGCATTGGGTGCATGCGGAAAAACCTGAGGCCGTGCTGCGGGCGATACACCGTTTTATGGCGCAGAGTTAGCCCAACCGTTCGCCGCGACGCCGTAAACCATTGTCGCGGCTGGTTCCGCTAGGGTATCATGTCGCCCGCTTTACGCNCTTAAGGGTCGGCTGTCTAGCCACTGGCATTGTTAATCACATCATCAAAATGTCGCGAATGAAATGCGCGTTTTGGTCCGAATCTTTGCAGTACCACTACCTATGGCAAAAGAACAAACGGATCGCACCACACCGGATCTGTTCGCTGATGAGCGGCGTCCAGGCCGTCCGAAAACCAATCCGCTTTCACGAGATGAACAGCTGAGAATTAATAAGCGAAATCAGCTGCGACGAGACAAGAATCGTGGGCTACGTCGAGTTGAGCTGAAAATTAACGCGGAAGCGGTCGATATTCTCAACGCGTTGGCGGAAGAGAAAAATATCAGCCGGAGTGAGCTGATTGAGCAAATGTTGCTGTCTCAGCTGGCCAGGACTAAACGTTGATTTCACTTAAGATGTCGTTCAGGACGCTCTGAATTCGAGGGGATCATAACGACGTTCGCTGGCTACCCCACTCTGCCTGCTATTCCTACTCCCCCCCATCCACCCTTATCATCGCGCTCCTGCGGCGACGATAAGGTGGACGAACATGTCAGACGGCGTCTGAAACCGTGCCGCTTTTTAGAATTTTTCCCAATTATCCGTCGACTTCCTGGAAGGCAGCGCTTTCAACGCAGGCGCGGCAGCGGCGGGTTTAACTTCACGGTTTCGGGCTACAGGCGCGTCTTTGGCCGACGATTCCGTCAGGCGGAAGACCGACACGGCCTGCGTCAGCAGAGCCGCCTGCTCTTCCAGCGAGCGCGCGGCGGCGGAAGCTTCTTCTACCAACGCGGCATTCTGCTGCGTCACGCCATCCATTTCCGCAATCGCCTGCCCTGCCTGAGCGATCCCTTTACTTTGTTCCTCGGACGCCGTGGCAATCTCCGCCATGATATCGGTAACGTTCGAGACGGAGCGGACAATTTCACTCATGGTCGTGCCCGCGTCCGCGACCTGGGACGATCCGGAATCGACGCTGCGCACCGAATCGGAAATTAAATGTTCGATCTCCTTAGCCGCCTGCGCGCTTCGCTGAGCCAGATTACGCACTTCTCCCGCGACGACGGCGAAGCCACGTCCCTGCTCTCCGGCACGGGCCGCTTCCACCGCGGCGTTTAGCGCCAGAATATTGGTCTGGAACGCAATCCCGTTGATAACCGTGGTGATTTCAGCGATCTTCTTGGAGCTGCTGGAGATTTCAGACATGGTTTTCACCACGTTATCGACCAGTTCGCCCCCCTTATGCGCCGTCGCCGACGCCTGCTGCGCCAGCTGACGTGCCTGCCCTGCATTTTCGGCGTTCTGTTTAACCGTCGAGGTTAACTCCTCCATACTGGCCGCGCTCTCCTCAAGCGCCGAGGCCTGAGACTCCGTTCGCGCCGAGAGGTCGTTATTGCCAGCGGCGATTTCCGAGACGCCCTGATATATCGATTCCGCGCTGGTACGGATAGTGCTGACCGTATTCGCCAAACTGCTCTGCATATCACGCAACAGAGGGAACAGTTTGCCCACGCAATTGTTGCCGAAGTCCGCAATCGGTTTTCCCAACCGCCCGGCGGCGATGATCTGAAAGTAGTCACGGAGTTCGTTCAGAGGACGCATCAAATATTTGACCAGATAACGGTCGGTGAACAGCAGCATCAATAGGCCCGCGATCAATCCCGCCACCAGGATGGTCTGGCCGATGAAGGTCAGCTGATTGAAGCGTTCGCCCGCCGCGCTAAACTTCTCCGCGCCCGCTTTGTTGAAGGCCGTTACTGAAATGCCGAACTGACGGCTCAATGCAGGGACGGTCGTTTTGGCATAACCCTGATACTCGTCCAGCGCGGAAGCAGCTGCGCGCTGGAACATCGGCTCTACACCATTCTGGACAAGATTCGCCCAGTCGTTAGCCACCGCATCGGCCAAAGAACCATCCATGCCGCCGTGGTCGATCTCTTTGAACGCCACCAAATCCTCTTTCATATTATTGAGCGCTTCCGCCGCAGACTGCTGCTCTTTGTCGGCGTTGACAATATCGCCCGACCGACGATAGTCCACCGATCTGGCCAGTCGAGTCACCATTCGGAAGTACTGATCGTTGCCCATATTGACCAGGTTCATATTTTTAACCAGCAGGGTGCTGGTGTGTGATGTTTGGGTCATTGCATGGAATGAATAGAAGGTGTAGGCCGAAACAGCGCCCCACAGCACGCAGAAGGTGCCCAATACCCATAGTAATGCCGTACGGATAGCAATATTTCTCAGCAATTGCATATCTAAACTCCCCGTTGAAGCAAAAATTAAGTGTGGTGTAGCTAGAATTGTGATGAAGCGTCTTCGTTAAGGCAAAGCACGGTCTTGAATGGGCGTTACTGACAAAGCGCTCTGTGTTCACCATCGTCAATATCGGGCAAAAATTTAGAGGGCAGACCTCGCAAAAGTGAGAAAAAAACCTGAAATAATATTTAGTTAACTGCTTTCAATAAGATAGTGAGTTAAAAAAGTTATAAAAATATTTAAGATATGAGAAATCAACGCAAAGGCGGAGAGNCCCTAAGCATCGGCAGATACAAGTTTCTCCCTCAGAAAGGGTCTGCTATCATTACCCGATCTGTGGTAGCTCTGGCGCCATTTCATTAGGAATCAAGAGGTTATATTATCCATGGCACTTATAGGTATTTTCTTCGGCAGCGATACTGGCAATACCGAAAACATTGCCAAGGCGATCCAACAGCAGCTGGGCACCGATGTCGCAGAAGTCCATGACATCGCCAAAAGCAGCAAAGAAGATCTTGAGCGTTTCGACATTCTGTTGCTGGGCATTCCAACCTGGTACTACGGGGAAGCACAGTGTGACTGGGACGACTTCTTCCCGACGCTGGAAGACATCGATTTCACCGGCAAGCGCGTAGCGCTCTTTGGCTGCGGCGATCAGGAAGATTATGCCGAGTATTTCTGTGATGCTATGGGCACCTTACGCGACATTATCGAACCGCGCGGCGCGGCCATCGTCGGTAACTGGTCAACCGAAGGCTACTACTTCGAAGCCTCCAAAGGTCTGGCGGATGACTCTCACTTCATTGGCCTGGCAATTGATGAAGATCGTCAGCCGGAGCTGACGGAGGAGCGCGTGAGCGCATGGGTGAAACAAATCAGCGCTGAGCTGAATTTGTAAGCTTTTTGGAACCGTAATCCCCGTTGCGGCCCGGCGCAAATTTGTGTCGGAGCCGTATCAATAGGTAAAATCTGTCGTAAAGATAGATACATTTTTTTAACTTTTCCGCGTTGCGCGGTACAATAACCCCTTCGGTTAGCTGGTTTCTCACCATTTTTCGCTTTTAAAACGGCGTTGCGCCGTCCCCTTTACCGATGGGTAAGCCTGATATGGTTACGGTTCTGCGGTTTTCATTTCGCCTATGCAGTTCTATAATTGAGACGAATAAACATGTTTGAGCCGACCGATAATATTAGGCTAGTTAGCCTCCCTTGATGAAAGTAGAGTAACAGGACTAAATCCGCATGACTGACAACAACACCGCATTAAAGAAGGCCGGCCTGAAAGTAACCCTTCCTCGTCTCAAAATCTTGGAAGTACTGCAGGATCCAACTTGCCATCACGTCAGTGCGGAAGATTTGTATAAGAAGCTGATTGATATGGGAGAAGAAATTGGTCTGGCCACCGTTTATCGCGTACTGAACCAGTTTGATGACGCCGGTATCGTTACCCGCCACAATTTCGAAGGCGGAAAATCAGTTTTTGAACTGACTCAGCAACAGCATCATGATCACCTGATTTGTCTGGACTGCGGGCGCGTCATTGAATTCAGCGATGAATCTATTGAAACTCGCCAGCGTGAGATTTCAGAGCGCCACGGGATCAAACTGACCAACCACAGCCTGTACCTTTACGGCCACTGCAGCTCCGGCAACTGCCGTGAAGACGAAAAACTGCACGAAGGGAATTAATCCCTGTTCTGATTAAAAAAACGGATTTGCAAAAAAAAAGAAAACCGTCGCGGCGGTTTTCTTTTTTTTATTCAGGCCTAGTGGAATTAACCGACCCAAGTGTCTCGCAAACCCGTCGTTCGGTTGAAGACCAGATGATCAGCGCTGGAGTACACGCGGTCCGCGCAGAAGTAC
>NZ_JIBO01000009.1 GCF_000688655.1 Lonsdalea quercina subsp. quercina
GGGGGCCGCCTTCGCCACCGGTATTCCTCCAGATCNCTACGCATTTCACCGCTACACCTGGAATTCTACCCCCCTCTACAAGACTCTAGCCTGCCAGTTTCAAATGCAGTTCCCAAGTTAAGCTCGGGGATTTCACATCTGACTTAACAAACCGCCTGCGTGCGCTTTACGCCCAGTCATTCCGATTAACGCTTGCACCCTCCGTATTACCGCGGCTGCTGGCACGGAGTTAGCCGGTGCTTCTTCTGCGGGTAACGTCAATCAGCGAACGTATTAAGTTCACTGCCTTCCTCCCCGCTGAAAGTACTTTACAACCCGAAGGCCTTCTTCATACACGCGGCATGGCTGCATCAGGGTTTCCCCCATTGTGCAATATTCCCCACTGCTGCCTCCCGTAGGAGTCTGGACCGTGTCTCAGTTCCAGTGTGGCTGGTCATCCTCTCAGACCAGCTAGAGATCGTCGCCTAGGTGGGCCTTTACCCCGCCTACTAGCTAATCCCATCTGGGTTCATCCGATGGTGTGAGGCCCGAAGGNCCCCCNCTTTGGTCTTGCGNCGNTATGCGGTATTAGCTACCGTTTCNAGTAGTTATCCCCCTCCATCGGGCAGATCCCCAGACATTACTCACCCGTCCGCCGCTCGCCGGCAAGGAAGCAAGCTTCCTTCCGCTGCCGCTCGACTTGCATGTGTTAGGCCTGCCGCCAGCGTTCAATCTGAGCCATGATCAAACTCTTCAATTAAAAGCTTGATTTGCTAAGTTAATAGCGATGCTCAAAGAATTTACTGTTCATTCGTAATGAATTAACTGTTGTTCACTCTTCAAGACTTTTTCGTATCTGATTGCGATAGTGTCTTGTGAGTGCCCACACAGATTGTCTGATTAAATTGTTAAAGAGCGTTTCGTTGCCGCCGTTGCGACTAACGTGAGGCCGCGTATACTACGCTTACCTCATTCAGAGTCAACGACTTTCTTCGTTTTTCTCCGACTGTCACCGCGTCGCGTTGTCCGCTGCGCCGTGTCAGTGGGAGCGCATTATAGGGAGTTATTTCGGGCTGACAAGCGCTAAATGCAAAAAAATGACCGACCGCTCACATTTAAACCAAAACATCAATCCAGTGCGGTTTAAAGCCTCGAAATGCGTATTTAATCAACAAAAAAGCCCAGAGATAAAAGACTCTGGGCTTTTCGTTGTGTGAAACAGCCTAACGCTACTGATGCGCGACGATAGACTCACCATCAACATCCAGGGTAATCGGCTTACCCGGAAGCAGCTTGCCTGACAATATTTGCTGCGCTAGCGGGTTTTCGATCAGTTGCTGTATGGCACGCTTCAATGGGCGGGCGCCATATACCGGATCGAACCCGATTTTACCCAGCATCTCCAACGCAGGTTCAGAAATCGTCACGCTATAGCCCCGTTCTTCCAGTCGCTGGTACAAACGCTGCAGCTGAATCTGGGCAATTGACGTGATGTGTTCCCGGCCTAACGGATGGAAGACCACGACTTCATCAATACGGTTGATGAACTCAGGGCGGAAATGGTGGTTGACGACATTCATGACCATATCGCGCATCTGGTTATAGCTCATCTCGCCGAACCGTTCCTGAATCACGTCCGATCCCAGATTGGACGTCATGATGACCACCGTGTTACGGAAATCCACCGTTCGTCCCTGCCCATCTGTCAAGCGGCCATCATCCAGCACCTGCAGTAGGATGTTGAACACATCAGGGTGCGCCTTCTCGACTTCATCCAGCAAAATGACGGAATAAGGACGGCGTCTCACCGCTTCCGTGAGGTAACCCCCTTCCTCATAACCGATATATCCCGGGGGCGCCCCCACCAGTCGGGATACCGAATGTTTTTCCATGAATTCGGACATATCGATGCGCACCATCGCATCGTCGCTATCGAAAAGGAATTTCGCCAGCGTTTTGCATAGCTCGGTTTTCCCCACCCCTGTCGGCCCCAGGAAAAGGAACGAACCAATAGGACGATTAGGATCGGCCAAGCCGGCGCGGCTACGTCGGATTGAGTTCGCCNCCGCTTCCACCGCTTCATTCTGTCCAATCACCCGCTGATGCAGCTCATCTTCCATGCGCAGAAGTTTTTCTCGTTCACCTTCCAGCATTCTTGATACCGGAATGCCGGTAGAACGCGCTAACACTTCAGCGATTTCGGTGTCCGTCACCTTGTTACGCAGCAGGCGCATGGTTTTACCTTCCGACTGCGTCGCCGCTGCCAGCTGTTTTTCCAGCTCAGGTATCTTGCCGTACTGCAATTCCGACATTTGGCCCAAATCGCCTTGACGGCGCGCCTGTTCCAATTCAATTTTGGCCTGTTCCAACGCGGCCTTAATATTCTGAGTCCCCGTCAGCGAGGCTTTTTCGGCTTTCCATTCCTCTTCCAGCTTAGAGTAGTCACGCTCTTTCTCCTCCAGCTCGGTATTCAAAATCTCAAGCCGTTTCAGGCTGGCGTCGTCAGACTCTTTCTTCAACGCCTGCTGTTCAAGCTTCAGTTGAATGATGCGTCGGTCCAAACGGTCCAGCGCCTCAGGCTTCGAGTCGATTTGCATACGAATGCTGGATGCCGCCTCATCGATCAGGTCAATCGCCTTGTCCGGCAGCTTACGATCTGCGACATAACGATGGGATAACGTCGCCGCAGCCACAATCGCCGGGTCCGTGATCTGAACATGATGATGCAATTCATAGCGTTCTTTTAACCCGCGCAGAATCGCGATGGTGTCTTCCACCGTCGGTTCGGCCACAAACACTTTCTGGAATCGACGCTCTAATGCAGCATCTTTCTCAATGTACTGGCGATATTCGTCCAACGTGGTCGCCCCAACGCAGTGCAGCTCACCGCGTGCCAACGCAGGCTTCAGCATATTGCCCGCATCCATAGCACCGTCGGCTTTACCCGCGCCGACCATTGTGTGCAGTTCGTCGATAAACAGGATAACGCTACCTTCCTGTTTCGAGAGATCATTCAAGACGCCTTTCAGGCGCTCTTCGAATTCGCCGCGGAACTTGGCGCCCGCTACCAGCGAGCCCATATCCAGCGCCAGCACGCGTTTATTCTTCAACCCTTCCGGCACTTCCCCGTTGACGATACGCTGCGCCAACCCTTCGACGATGGCCGTTTTACCGACCCCTGGCTCGCCGATGAGTACCGGATTGTTTTTGGTTCTGCGCTGAAGCACCTGAATAGTGCGACGAATTTCTTCATCACGACCGATGACGGGGTCCAACTTGCCCTGCTCGGCTCGTTCGGTTAAATCAATCGTGAATTTTTTCAATGCCTGGCGCTGATCTTCAGCCCCTTGTTCGTTCACGTTTTCTCCTCCACGGATTTGGTCAATCGCTTTGGTCACGCTATCCATGTTTGCGCCGGCGTTCTTTAACAGATCCGTCAACGTGCTCCGCGCTTCCAACGCCGCCAGAACAAACATTTCCGACGATATAAAGGTGTCACCCCTTTTCTGAGCCAGCTTGTCGCAAAGATTTAATGTCCGCACCAATTCATTGGATGGCTGTACATCGCCCCCCGTCCCTTCAACCTGCGGAAGACGGCTTAACGCCTGCTCAATCTCTTGTTTCAGTTGAGCGACATTAACGCCAGCTGCGGTTAACAGCGGGCTGACCGTGCTTCCTTCCTGATTTAAAAGGGCACTCATTAAATGCAGTGGTTCGATAAATTGATTGTCTCGACCAAGAGCGAGAGATTGGGCATCAGCGAGGGCAAGCTGGAACTTGTTTGTAAGACGATCCAGACGCATAACTCCTCCGATTTGTACTGATCAAATGTGCTACTGGAGATTAGATGAGGCCTAGCCCCAAATTTTCAAGATGATTTGTCAGTAATAATAGTAGGAATAATGTTCTACGCGCTGGACCGTCCTAATTCAGAAGGTTATATCAGCCAGATTAAACTTGCCATCCGACCGGTTACGCCGTCGCGGCGGTAGGAGAAGAAGTGTTGCGGACGGCCCACCGTGCAGTATTCGCCGCCGTAAATGCGGGTGACGCCCGCCGCGCGCAGTCGCAGTCGGGCTAGCTGAAAAATGTCGGCCAGGTACTTATCGTCACGCGCGACAAACGCGTGCGCCGCAGCGGGGTCGCTCTCCATGAACGCCTCCCGCACCTCAGCGCCGACCTCAAATTGCTGCGGTCCAATAGCGGGACCGAGCCACGCCATAATGTCCGATGACGCCGCCCGGAAAGCCTGCAGCGTCTGTTCCAGCACACCGGCCTGTAAGCCTCGCCAACCCGCATGCGCCGCCGCAACCTCATTCCCTTTCAACGAACAAAACAGCACCGGCAAACAATCGGCCGTCATCACCGCACAGACCTTGCCTTGACGGGAGGTATAGACAGCATCCCCCGTCGTCCCGGGAAATGCGTCGTCAAGATTGACGACCTGAGTCCCATGCACCTGCTGAAGCCAATGCGGCTCAGCAGGGAGTTCGGCGTCTGCCACCAACCGACGGCGATTTTGCTCCACGCATGCGATGTCATCGCCCACGTGGTGGCCGAGATTAAGAGAAGCATAGGGTTCGCTGCTGCTTCCCCCGCTACGCGTGGTAGAACAGGAGCGGATGGACGCTGGCGCGGGCCAGTCGGGCTGAATCAGCATGTCGTCACCAGTCCAGTTNATCCTTGAACTCGTCGGTATCCGCTTTCAGTGCGGCGACCAAATCCACCATGTCCTGCGGTAACGCTGCATGCCACTCCATCTGAATACCGGTGACGGGATGGTACAGTCTCAGCATGGTGGCGTGGAGCGCCTGACGGTCGAAGCCGCGCAGCACGCTGATGAATTCGTCCGATGCGCCTTTCGGGGGACGGGGACGGCCGCCATAGAGCGGATCGCCGACCAGCGGATGTGCGATATGGGACATATGAACGCGAATCTGGTGGGTTCTCCCCGTTTCCAGACGGAGTCTGAGCCGGGTATGAGCACGGAAATGCTCCATAATCCGGTAATGAGTGACCGCCGGTTTGCCCATCGGATGCACGGCCATGTGCGTGCGTTTCGTAGGGTGACGCGCAATAGGTTCTTCCACCATGCCGCCCGCCGTCATATTACCAATCGCCACGGCTTCATATTCACGCGTGATTTCGCGGGCCTGCAGCGATTCCACCAGCCGGGTCTGCGCCGGCACGGTTTTGGCGACCACCATCAGCCCGGTGGTGTCTTTATCCAGTCGATGCACAATGCCGGCACGCGGCACATCGACAATCTCGGGACAATAATGAAGCAGCGCATTCAGCACGGTGCCGTCCGGATTGCCCGCGCCCGGATGGACGACCAGGCCTCGCGGCTTGTTGATGACCAGAATATCCTGATCTTCATAGACGATATCCAGCGGGATCGCCTGAGGTTCCCAACGGGCTTCCTCTTCGATCAACGCGTCGACGGCAATCGTTTCGCCTCCCAGCACCTTCTCTTTAGGTTTATCAATCACGGTGCCATTCACCTGCACGCGCTGGTCCAGAATCCACTCTTTTAAGCGAGAACGTGAATAATCAGGGAACAATTCGGCTAAAGCCTGATCTAAACGTTGTCCGAGTTGCGATTCGGCCACCGTTGCGGTGAGTTGTACTTGTTGTGCCATAGTATGCCGCTTCTTTTACGTTGGGTTTTAACGGCGATGCCGTATAAAATCATGTACCATTGTAGCTGGTCTTCATCGGGAGCTTAACGGACAGTTTCCCGTAAAAAAACACTCTGAGGATAATCAAAACGTCATGACGCGTATGAAATATCTGGTGGCTGCTGCCACGTTGAGCCTGGTGCTGGCGGGTTGTTCCAGCACCAAGGATGCGGTTCCAGACCGTCCACCTGCCGAGCTTTACGCCACCGCGCAGGAGAAATTGCAGGAGGGCAACTTTAAGGCAGCCATTACGCAGTTGGAAGCGTTGGATAACCGTTATCCATTCGGCCCTTATTCCCAGCAGGTTCAGCTTGACCTGATCTACGCCTACTATAAATCTGCTGAGTTACCGTTAGCTCAGGCATCCATCGACCGTTTCCTGCGTCTGAACCCCACGAGTCCCAATGTGGATTACGTGTTGTACATGCGCGGATTAACCAACATGGCGTTAGATGACAGTGCATTGCAGGGTTTCTTCGGTGTAGATCGTTCAGACCGCGATCCGCAGTATGCTCGCGCCGCCTTCAAGGCGTTCAGCCAACTGGCGGAGGGCTATCCTCGCAGCCTGTATGTGACCGATGCCGGCAAACGTCTGGCGTTTCTGAAAGAGCGTTTGGCGAAGTATGAACTTTCGGTCGCGCAATATTACACGAAACGCGGCGCTTATGTCGCGGTGGTTAATCGTGTTGAGCAGATGCTGAAAGACTACCCGGATACGCAGGCCACGCGTACGGCTCTGCCGCTGATGGAAAATGCTTATCGCCAGATGCAGTTGACCGGAGAGGCCGACAAAGTCGCTAAGCTGATCTCGGCTAATCAAGCCTGATCGAATGCGTTTGAAAGGATTGCACAACGGCAGCTTAGGCTGCCTTTTTTATGCCCAATGCCTATTAGGCAAGGCAATGTCAGGCGGCAAATATTGAAAAGATTGGCATAACGCCCCATCACTGACAAGGCTTGCGGCCGTAATTCCAAAAGTCGCTCACAAATTACACGACCATTCCGATATATGACAAAAAAAAGACTCAAAACCCTGCCATTTTAGCCATCTCGGGGTATGCTGAAATTATCCAAGACGGACAAGGCAGAGAGGTAAACGTTTATGACTATCAACATTACCAGTAAGCAAATGGATATCACCCCGGCAATACGCAAACATGTCGAAGACCGTCTCACCAAGCTGGACAAGTGGCAAACCAACCTAATCAACCCACACATTATCCTGTCGAAAGAACCCAAAGGCTTTGTCGCTGATGCCACCATTGGCACACCGAACGGACCGCTAGTCGCAAGCGCAAAACATGAAGACATGTATGTTGCGGTCAACGAACTCATCGCCAAGCTCGAACGACAGTTGAATAAGGTTCAGCATAAAGGCGAAGCGCGCCGTGCAGACACCTGCCTCAAAGACATCGCGCCGCTGCCAACCCCGGAAGAGTAATTCCCGTCTTCCCTACCGTCGATGTTGTTAACGCGCCGAAAGGCGCGTTTTTTATTGACAGGATGAAAAGGCAGTCGTTAACCTAGCCCTATCAACCATCAGGATTTCATCGATGACACACCACTCATTGTTCTTCGTATTCTTCTTTTTCTTCCCCCGCAGGGGGGGCGCTTGGTCGTGTGAGTAAGAATACGAAGACGAACAAAAAGCCTCCTGAAAACAGGAGGCTTTTTTTTGTTCTGGACAGCAAACAGGGTAAAGCAAAATGACCGACAATCCATTATTAGCACTGCGCGACCGCATCAGCGCGCTGGATTTACAGTTGCTGGAGCTTCTGGCTCAACGACGAGCGTTGGCTCTGGACGTTGCCCGCGCTAAGCAAACCACGCATCGTCCTATCAGAGACAAAGAGCGTGAACGCGACCTGCTGGCGCGCCTGGTAGAAGCGGGCAAGAAGTATCAACTCGATGGTCACTACATCACCCGGCTGTTCCAGCTGATCATCGAGGACTCCGTACTGACCCAGCAGGCTTTGCTCCAACAGCACCTGAATCAAACCGGCGCACTCTCGGCTCGTGNGGCGTTCCTCGGCCCTAAAGGCTCCTATTCCCNCCTGGCCGCACGTCAATACACCGCGCGTCACTTCGATCAGATCATCGAATGCGGCTGCCAGAAGTTTCAGGATATTTTCACCACGGTTGAGAATGGCCACGCAGATTACGGCGTTTTACCGATCGAAAACACCAGTTCAGGATCGATTAACGACGTCTACGATCTGCTGCAACACACAGGATTGTCGATCGTGGGCGAACTTTCCAACCCGATCGACCACTGCGTGTTGGTGGCTACAGACACTCAGCTTGACCAGATCCAAACCGTTTATAGCCATCCTCAGCCTTTCCAGCAATGCAGCCATTTTATCAATCGCTTCCCCCACTGGAAAATCGAGTATTGCGAAAGCAGCGCCGCCGCGATGGCGAAAGTGGCCGAGCTGAACTCCCCTCACGCCGCGGCGCTAGGGAGTGAGGCCGGAGGTACGCTTTACAATCTGCAGGTGCTGGAGCACAACCTGGCGAACCAGACCCAAAACTACACCCGCTTCATCGTATTGGCTCGCAAGCAAATCGACGTTGCAGAACAGGTTCCGGCTAAAACCACGTTAATTATGGCGACCGGCCAGCAATCCGGCGCGCTGGTCGAAGCATTACAGGTTCTGCGGGATCAAGGCATTATCATGACCAAACTGGAGTCTCGTCCTATCCACGGCAACCCGTGGGAAGAGATGTTTTACATTGATGTCCAGGCAAACCTGCGCAGCAAGCCGATGCAGAAAGCCATCAATGAACTCACGGCGATCACTCGTTCGCTGAAAGTCCTCGGCTGCTACCCTAGCGAAAATGTCGTCCCGGTCGATTTGGGCGGTTAAACGCAAACGCCGCCATGTCCATAAGGAGATGGCGGCGCAGTGTTCTTGCAGATGAAGGGCTAGCGGATATCGTTGGCCTGTCGTAACAATGTACGGCTTTCGCTCATAAAGCGACGAGAATAGTCGCCGAACCAATGCTCCACTTTCTTAAAACTATTGATGAACGCCGCTTTATCACCATTCTCTAAGAGCGCAATCGCTTTGCCGAACCGCTCGTAATAACGCTTGATCAAAGCCAAGTTGTTGCCGGATGACATGATGATGTCCGCGTAAAGCTGCGGGTCCTGTGCAAACAGCCGCCCCACCATCGCCAGCTCCAGCCGATATATGGGCGATGACAGCGCCAGCAATTGTTCGATCTGAACATTCTCTTCCGTCAGGTGTAACCCGTAAACAAACGTCGTGAAATGGCGCAATGCCTGAATGAAGGTCATATTTTGATCGTGCTCGACCGCGCTAATGCGATGCAAACGCGCGCCCCACACTCGAATCTGTTCCAGCAGCCACTGATAGGCTTCGGGTTGGCGCCCATCGCAGTACACCACCACCTGCTTGGCCAGACTGCCCGTATCCGGCCCGAACATCGGGTGCAGCCCCACGACCGGCCCCTGATGTACGGCCAGCATCGCCTGCAGCGGGCCATTTTTGACCGATGCCAAATCCACCAGCAGGCAGTCCTTCGGCAGCGGCGGCAGTTGGGCAATCACCTGTTCGGTAAGATGAATGGGTACGCTGACGATCACCATTCCCGCATCCGCCAGCAGTTCGTTCGCCCGAGGCCAGTCTTCCTGTTCCAGGGTTTTGACCTGGTAACCAGAAAGGGTCAGCATTTTATCGAACATGCGTCCCATCTGACCGCGACCGCCGATAATGACGACCGACCGCAGTGAAGGGTTCAACGTTTTAANCCCTTTGTCATTTTCGCTGGAATAGGATTCACGCATGACGCGCCGCAGCACATCTTCAATCAAAGAGGGAGGAACCCCTAGGGCCTCGGCCTCCTTTCGACGAGAAGCCAGCATTTCCGCTTCCCGGTCTGGCGCATAAATCGGTAATCCATAGTGACTTTTGACTTCGCCCACTTCTGCGACGAGTTTTAACCGCCGAGACAACAATGCCAATAGTGCCTGATCTACCTCGTCAATCTGATCACGTAACGCGGTCAGTTCAGCGGTCATGACTCTTCTCCTTACTGATGGGTGCGTATCGCGCCAAGGTCCTGGTGCACCGATCGCAATAATGATTCGGTCTTATCCCAGCTAATGCAGGCATCCGTGACAGACACACCGTAATGCATCTGAGAACGCGGCTGTTCGGAAGACTGGCTGCCTTCATTCAAGTGGCTTTCCAGCATCAGGCCGATAATGGACCGATTGCCGGCTTTGAGCTGCTCCACGGCAGACGCCACCACCAGCGGCTGGNGACGATAATCTTTGTTCGAATTTCCGTGGCTACAATCTATCATCAGGGCCGGTTTCAGTCCCGCATCACGCATCTGTTTTTCGCATTCCGCCACGTCTTCCGCGCTGTAGTTCGGTCTTTTTCCGCCACGCAAAATAACATGACCGTCGGTATTCCCCTGCGTATGTAGCAGGCAAACCTGCCCGCTTTGGTTGATCCCCATGAAACGGTGCGCCATCGAGGCGGCCTTCATAGCATTGATAGCGGTGCCAAGGCTGCCATCTGTGCCATTCTTGAATCCGACCGGCATGGAAAGCCCGGATGCCATCTCACGGTGAGTCTGCGACTCCGTGGTTCTCGCTCCGATAGCTGACCAGCTGAAAAGGTCGCCGAGGTATTGCGGACTATTGGGGTCCAGCGCTTCCGTCGCCAGGGGAAGACCGATATTCACCAGTTTCAGCAGCAGGTCGCGCGCAACATGCAGCCCGGTTTCCACATCGCACGAACCGTCCATATGCGGATCGCTGATCAACCCTTTCCAGCCCACGGTGGTCCGGGGCTTTTCGAAATAGACACGCATGACGATATAGAGCCTGTCGCTCAGCTCTGCCGACAGAGCCTGTAACCTGCGGGCATACTCCAGCGCGGCATCGGTGTCATGGATGGAACAAGGACCGCACACAATCAGCAACCGATTATCGCGGCCGTGGATAATATCCGCCACGGCTTGTCGGGAGCGAGAAATCGCCTGCTGAGCTTCTTCACTCAGGGGAAACTTCGCCTTTAATTCATCCGGAGTAATCAATATCTGCTCTTCAACGATATTGACGTTATTCAGCGCGTCTTTCTGCATGATCATCGTCCTGTCCCTTATGCTGTGCCTATGCAATGGCGGCGGTTATGAAATGACTCGGGACACACTACCATAGGGTGTAAATCTTTAAAACCACACTCTGTAAAGTTATAATTACCGCTATAAGCGGAGTGTCACACCAGGCAGACTCCGCTCTTGAGGACAGTCACCGACATAGACAAACCTTCACTGTCCTGGGACGCCTTGCCATACTGAAGAGGGGTGACGCCAAAAGCATTGAATCACTCCCCATTGAAATTTAAATATCATTAAAAACATATAATAAAAAAGAAACACCACCAAATGGGGGGGCTCAGACACAACCCAAAACCCTAGACGGAAGTTGAACAATTTTCTCGTCAGACACTGAAGTTGAAGAAAACCGCCTCAAAGACAAAAAGAAAATCCTCAACCAGTCGCCGTATGTAAACTTATAATTACACTCAACTGTATTTTATTTATCATCATCACCGAGTTCTCAAGCTAATTCGATTTGAACTGAGCGTAAGAACGGCACCGTTTTTTCATTGAATGTGGATAACGTGGTTTAAAGAGAGTCAACCTCTGCCCCCTACAGCTAGGCTACGTTAAGTACTGTTCAGCAATGGCTTTTTCTTTCTCATGGTGGGCGACGGCTTTTTTACGCAACAGGATGTCTGAGAATATCGAGGCAAGAATGAAAACAAAAAACAGCAGGAAATATAGATAAGTGACGATAAACCAAACTTTGTTATAGCGCGTCTCATCGATCTTTTTTTGAATATTACGCTGTGAGCTTTCCATACCAATGTGATCGCATACGGTCCGTATCAGCGCGGGAGAAAGGNGTAAATCAAGTGAGATATCGTTGTAAGATTTGCTCCTACAGTTAGTGGGCGTGATTTCCCAAGGTTGCTGATCGACTACCCCCTTAGCTTTATCCAGCGTTAACAGGAAGTTCTCTTTCCCTTCCNCCTTCATCGTTAATGACGCCCAGTCGTGGGGAACGCTGATAACATAGCGGCCCATGACGTAAGTCATCATACTTAACTGGCTAACAAACAAAATGAAAAAAATAGCGGCGGCAACATAATCGAACCAACTCGGAGGCTTAAGCAGCTTCTTTCTACATTTTATTCCGCTCAGTCTGATCATCCAGGGTTTCACTCCCTCAATAACTCCCCACCCTTTTCGATCTTCAGGAACAGTCATGAGCCAGAGCCGAGCGACTATGGCGAAAAATGCCGTAGTGGCCGAAAAAATCCCTCAAAGGGACTCCCCAGAATAGCGTTAACTTGCTCTAAGTTGTCCATGATTTCTCCTTAGATCTCGAATATTCGATATACCCCCGTTAATTTAACGCTTTTTGCATACAAAAAAAGGGGCGGCATATAGGCCACCCCCTCATTCAAAACGACTTTCGGATGTCGCGAAAGCGCGTTCTTAGTTAAGACGCTCTTTGATACGAGCAGACTTACCAGCACGCTCACGCAGGTAGTACAGTTTCGCTTTACGTACGGCACCACGGCGTTTCACAGTAATGCTATCCACTACTGGAGAATGCGTCTGGAATACACGTTCCACGCCTTCGCCGTTAGAAATCTTGCGAACAGTGAATGCAGAATGCAGACCGCGGTTACGAATAGCGATAACCACGCCCTCGAATGCCTGCAGACGTTTTTTAGAACCTTCAACGACCCATACCTTCACTTCCACGGAATCACCCGGACGGAATGAAGGTACGTCTTGCTTCATCTGCTCTTGTTCGATCTGTTTAATGATGTTGCTCATAATATGTCTCTTACCCTAGGTAAACTGATATATGGGTTCGCCCGGCACTGCGCCGTCACGGCCCCCTAATACTCTTGTTGTGACTGATGTTCCCGTTGGAATTCAGCCAACAACCTTGTTTGCTCGTCAGTCAGAGCTAGGCTTTTCAGAAGTTCAGGTCTTCTAAGCCAGGTTCGGCCCAGCGACTGCTTCAAACGCCAGCGACGTATTTCAGCATGGTTGCCTGACAGTAAAACCGCCGGCACTTCCATCCCCGTCAACACTTCAGGCCGGGTGAAATGGGGGCAATCCAGCAACCCATCCGCAAAAGAGTCTTCTTCTGCGGAAGCTTCATGACCCAGCACGCCCGGGATAAACCGGGAAACAGAGTCAATCAGCGTCATTGCCGGCAGTTCGCCGCCACTGAGTACATAATCACCGATAGACCACTCTTCGTCGACTTCGGTTTTGATTACGCGCTCGTCAATCCCCTCGTACCTTCCACAGACCAGAATCATCTTCTCATTTGTGGCAAGTTGACGTACGCCTTGCTGATCTAATTTGCGGCCCTGTGGTGACAGATAAATCACCCGAGCGCCTTCGCCTGCCGCTGCTTTAGCTGCATGAATCGCATCCCGCAAAGGCTGCACCATCATCAGCATCCCGGGGCCACCGCCATAAGGGCGATCGTCCACGGTGCGATGCCGGTCGTAGGTGAAGTCTCGCGGACTCCAATATTCTACGCTCAGCAGGCCATTTTTTACTGCCCGGCCAGTGACTCCATAATCAGTAATGGCGCGGAACATTTCTGGAAACAGGCTGATTACCCCAATCCACATAGCATCGTTCCACCCGTTACTGCGCGTTGTACGGAGATCAAAAACCAGGATCCCAATCTACTTCAATACGATGAGTAGAGAGGTCAACATGCTTGATCACCTGCTCTGTCAGGAACGGAATTAACCGCTCCTTGACCCCGTAAGCATCTTTCAGGTTAGCTCTTACCACCATCACGTCGTTCGAACCGGTTTCCATCATATCGATGACTTTGCCCAGCCCGTAACCGTTGACGGTTACGACTTCACAGCCAATAAGATCTTTCCAGTAATAATCACCCTCATCCAGCTCAGGAAGCTGAGAGACGTCGACAACAATCTCGCAATTGGTCAACAGATTCGCGGCATCCCGATCTTCAACATCTTTGATCTTGATGATCAGGTCCTGATTATGGTGCCTCCAGCTCTCTATTTCGATGAGCTGCAAACCGCCTTTATTCCGGAGATACAAGGGCTGATAGTCAAAAATACTTTCGGCATCTTCGGTGGAGGAAAACACTCTGAGCCAACCTCTGATGCCATACGTAGACCCCATTTTCCCGAGAACTACCGGGTTTTTCGGGGCTTGAGGGCTAAGCTGCTTGCTCATTGTCACCACCGCAACAGGTTATGCTGCTTTTTTAGCGTCTTTGATCAGCGCAGAAACGCGATCAGAAACGGTAGCGCCCTGGCCAACCCAGTGCTCGATACGATCCAGGTCCAGACGCAGTGCTTCGGCCTGACCGGTTGCGATCGGGTTGAAGAAACCTACACGCTCAATAAAACGACCGTCGCGCGCATTGCGGCTATCGGTCACGACGACTTGGTAGAACGGGCGTTTTTTAGCGCCGCCACGTGCCAAACGAATAGTTACCATAACATCCTCTTTAGTGAATAAAACAACCGGGCCCCATCGAGGAACGGGGCCCAGTGTCATATAAAAAGCCCGAAAATTTTACTCATTTTGGCGTAAAAAGCAATCTAAAGCGTGTTTCATCCCCGAATACTTTCTACGCCGCGGTAAAACATCGGACGTTAGCGCCCCGGAAAGCCCGGTGGCATCATACCTTTCATTCCGCGCATCATTTTCGCCATACCGCCATTTTTCATCTTCTTCATCATGCGCTGCATGTCGTCGAACTGCTTCAGCAGCCGATTGACGTCTTGCACCTGCATGCCTGAACCCATAGCGATACGGCGTTTGCGTGATCCCTTGATAATTTCAGGTTTAGCGCGCTCTTTCTGCGTCATGGAGTTGATGATGGCTTCCATACGCACCAGAACCTTGTCATCCATCTGTGACTTGACGTTATCCGGCAGTTGGCCCATACCAGGCAGCTTGCTCATCATGCTGGCCATGCCGCCCATGTTGCGCATCTGCTTGAGCTGGTCTAGGAAGTCGGTCAGGTCAAACCCGTCGCCCTTTTTCAGCTTTTTCGCCAGCTTCTCGGCTTGGGTGCGGTCGACCTTGGTTTCCAGCTCTTCGATCAGGGACAGGACGTCACCCATTCCCAGAATACGGGACGCGATACGATCCGGGTGGAACGGCTCCAGCGCCTCCGTTTTTTCACCGACGCCGAGAAATTTGATCGGTTTGCCAGTGATATGGCGGATAGACAGCGCCGCACCGCCACGGGCGTCACCGTCGATTTTAGTCAGGATCACACCGGTCAGCGGCAGCGCTTCGTTAAACGCTTTCGCCGTGTTCGCCGCATCCTGCCCCGTCATGGCATCGACCACAAACAGAGTTTCCACGGGATTTAATGCTGCATGGACCTGCTTGATCTCATCCATCATCGCGTCATCAACGTGCAGTCGACCCGCGGTATCTACCAGCAGCACATCATAAAACTGCAGTTGGGCATGTTTTAACGCTTGATTGACGATATCAACCGGCTTTTGACCGGCGTCGGAAGTGAAAAAGTCGACCCCAACCGTCTGCGCCAACGTTTCCAGCTGCTTGATCGCCGCAGGGCGATACACGTCCGCTGAAACCACCAGCACTTTTTTCTTCTGCTTTTCGCGCAGGAACTTACCCAGCTTACCGNCGCTGGTCGTTTTACCCGCACCTTGCAAACCCGCCATCAGGACAACGGCAGGAGGCTGCGCCGCCAGATTCAGCTCGGCATTAACCTCGCCCATGGAGGAAACCAGTTCGTTCTGAACGATCTTGACGAACTCCTGCCCCGGCGTCAGGCTTTTATTTACCTCGTGGCCGACAGCCCGCTCTTTGACGCGATTGATGAAATCACGCACCACAGGCAGTGCCACATCGGCTTCAAGTAACGCCATGCGAACTTCGCGCAGCGTCTCTTTAATATTCTCTTCAGTCAGTCGGCCACGGCCGCTGATGTTGCGCAAAGTGCGCGATAGTCGATCGGTTAGATTTTCAAACATAGCTCTGCTCAACGTAAACTGGCCGCTATCGCGACGTGAACGGTGGGGATTATAACACGAAAGCGGCGGCAATCTCCGCGCGTGTTTACGGATAACAGGTTGGTGGGCCGTAATGACTAAGGCTATACTGGCCGTCCTTATTACTCTGTCGGTATTAAATAATCTAACGCTATGTCTGTTTTCGCCATCGTGGCTTTAGCGGCCTATTCGCTCAGCCTGGGGCTGATTGTTCCCAGCCTGTTGAAAAAGAACAGCGCCTTTCGTCGGTTGGCAGTCGCTTCCGCGGTGCTCGCGCTTGCCTGTCATGCCGTGGCGCTCTATCAACGCATCTTTGATGTCTACGCCGGGCAGAATCTGAGCCTGCTCAACATCGGCTCGCTAGTCAGTCTGATGATCTGTTCGGTCATGACCTTCGTCGCCACACGCAATCGCGGCTGGTTTCTGCTGCCCGTTGTCTATACTTTCGCGCTAATAAACCTGGCATTCGCGACGTTTATGCCGGGTGAATTCATCACTCATCTCGAAAATGAACCTGGGTTGATGGTGCATATCGGCCTGGCGCTGTTCGCCTACGCCACGCTGATGATTGCCGCGCTGTACGCGCTGCAAATGGCGTCTCTGGACTACATGTTGAAGAATAAAATGTTGGGATTTACGTCGGATATGCCGCCGCTGCTCAGCATTGAACGCAAGATGTTCCACATCACTCAGGTCGGGGTGATTCTACTGACGCTGACATTGTGCACCGGGATGTTTTACATGAGCGACTTGCTCAACAATAAAGAGAATCTCCACAAGGCGCTGTTCTCTTTGCTAGCCTGGTTCGTCTATATTCTGCTGCTGTGGGGGCACTACCATGAAGGCTGGAGGGGTCGCCGTGTGGTTTACTTCAACCTCATAGGAGCGCTGCTGTTGACGCTGTCCTATTTCGGCAGCCGTATGATTAATCCTTTTCTCGTTCATTAAACTTACGTTTCAGACACAAAAAAGAGAGCGCTATGCTCTCTTTTTTTCTCAAGGCTGTCAGATATGCAGCTCAGCCAGCTTGTCTTTAGGCAAGGCCAGCTCATCATTCTTATTGACCCGAACATCGTGCTCCAGGATGTGGCGAGCAATATCCTGCGCTTCGGTCAAGGAGTGCATATCATAAGTACCGCACTGGAACTCGTTCAGTTCAGGGATCTTCCGCTGCTCTTTCACTTTCAGAACGTCTTCCATTGAAGCTTTCCAAGCCTTAGCCACGCGGACTTCATCCGGCGTCCCAATTAGGCTCATGTAAAAACCCGTGCGGCATCCCATCGGGGATATATCGATGATCTCGACCCCTTCACCATTCAGATGGTCGCGCATGAAACCGGCAAACAGATGCTCCAACGTATGAATACCGCGTTCCGGCATGATTTCATGGTTAGGACGGCAGAAACGCAGGTCGAAGACCGTGATGGTATCGCCGTTAGGAGTTTTCATGGTTTTTGCGACCCGTACCGCAGGGGCTGCCATACGCGTATGATCGACAGTAAAGCTATCTAGTAATGGCATGTTGCCACCTCCTCATCGAAAAAAATGTTTTTTTCTGGTTTCCAGGAAACTTTTTTTCTTGGCGCAAGTCATAACATATGAAAGACGCGCATTTATCATCATCATCCCTATTAACAGAGATGTTTATTTGGCCACACTACGGTGTGGCCGTTTCTTTTTTTACCCGCTGTTATTGCGCGGCAAGAAACTCGTCAAAACTTTGTTTATCTTCAGATTCCAGCTGTCGCTGCCGCAGCCATGAGCGTTCAGACTCGGCGATAAACTGGCTTTCGGTCAGGATTTCCAACGGCTCTTTTCGCAAGGTTTCACGATATTGGGCCGCCAGCGCCAAACCGACGCCTCCACTCCCTTCTTCAAGCATCATTTTCAACAATCGGCCTGAGAACGTGCTTTCTGGATCGTCAAACTGGGCGACTAGGTTATCACAGACCTGCTGATAACAAGGTTCATCATGCTCTTTATCCAGCAATTCCGCTACCCGACGTAAATCGGCAAACAGCTCGCGCCCGACTTCAGCCAACGGCTGCTGCCGCGAATCACAGCCCATCCCGATGGTTTGTCCGGGCTTACGCCCTTCAAGAATAACGCGATTCCAATTTTTACGAGTACATTGCAGCTCTTCACTGCTCATATCCGGCGCATCGGCCAGTGCGCACCAAATCAGAAATAGGTCGAGGAAGCGCACCTGCTCTTCACTGACACCCGTGGCGGAAAAGGGGTTAATGTCGAGCGATCTGACCTCGATGTACTCGACGCCACCACGCAGCAAAGCATCTGAGGGCTTCTCTCCCGAGCGCGTGACACGTTTAGGGCGGATTGGCGCATACAATTCGTTTTCTATCTGCAGAACGTTGGTATTGAGCTGAAGGTAGCGACCATCTCGTTTCACGCCCAGTCGAGCATAATCTTCTGAAGGGGTGGCAATAGCCTGTTTAAGCGCTGCGACATACGTATCCAGATCGTTGAAGGTAATGCCCAGATTGCTCTGCGACTTGTTGGTATACCCCAGATCGCTGAGACGCAGCGAAGTGGCATAAGGCAGATAGCAAAGGCCATTTTCCGTACGCTTAAAAGGAATGGAGGATTTTTTCCCCTGCAGGAACGAAGAGCAGACAGCTGGGGAGGCGCCAAAAAGGTAAGGGATGACCCAGCCAAAGCGATAATAATTGCGAATCAGCTGAAAATAGCCGGATGAGATCGCGGACTTACCGCTGATTTCATCGACCACGCCCGCTTTTTGCTGCCAAAAAGATAGCGGCAAAGAGAAATTGTAATGCACGCCGGAAATGGTTTGCATCAGAGCGCCATAACGATTTTTCAGCCCTTCGCGGTACAGCGTCTTCATCCGTCCAATATTGGATGAGCCGTATTGGGCCAGTTCAATATCATCTTCCGCGGCGACGAAGCACGGCATGCTGAGCGGCCACATTCTTTCTTCACCCAGATGCTGAGCGACATATCGGTGAATGTCGCGCAGGAACGTCAGCAGATGATGAATATCTTTATCAACCGGAGTAATAAACTCTAACAAAGACTCGGCAAAATCTGTGGTGATCCACGAGTGCGTCAATGCGGCCCCTAACGTTTCCGGATGTCCGGTCTGCGCCAGATGTCCATTGGCCATAACACGCAATGTTTCGCGTTCTATTCCTCGCTGAATTCCCTTGATGGCCTGAGGATGTTGTTCCAGCCAGGACAGAGATTCTGATACGTCCGGGATCAAAGCGACCTCCCGTTAGTTAATATGTAATAGTTGTTAGCATAACTGATGTCGGATGCCGTCCATCCGACGCGATTAAAACTGGCTAGGACCACCATGCAACCCCTTGTAACGTCATCCAGCACAGCACAAGATAACGTAGCGTTTTCCCAATAAAAATACAGAGCGAAGCTCGCCCCCACGGTAAACGTAGCCAGCCCGCCAAGACGCAGAGCATATCTCCAATGATAGGCACCCAGCTAAATAATAGCGCAGCAACACCATAACGCTCTAACCAGCGCTGAGCCATAGCTCGCCCTCCCCCGCCGTGGCGTTCGGGTATGAGTCGGCCGACGATCATATTGGTTAAACCGCCAAGCGTGTTACCGGCCGTTGCGATAGCGACCAGAAGCCATGGGCTGGACGTTTTTGCGACCAACAGCGACACCAGCACAACCTCCGAGCTGCCGGGTAATAACGTGGCGCTGAGAAAGCTGCTTCCGAAAAGCGAGATGAAAGACCAGACTTCATTCACAACGTTCTGACATCGACAACGTCCATATTTGCCCGCCTCGCGGCTTCAATACCGAAGTCGGCATCTTCAAAAACGACACAGTCTTGAGGGGCTACCTGGATCAGTTCGGCGCAACGCAGGAAGGTATCGGGGAACGGCTTATGATTTTCCACGTCGTCGGCGCCCACAATCACATCAAAATAGTGTCTGACCCCAAGATGGCTTAGTAGCTGTTCCGCCATCGCATGTCGACTTCCTGTTCCAACCGCCATTGGCCGCCGGCCGTGATAATGCTTCGCCACGTCCATCAGCGGCAACGGTCTGACGGCATCCAGCAACATTTCCATCACTAGCGAAGTTTTTTCTTCTGCGAGTTGGTGAGGATCGAGTTCGAGCTGATGTCTGGCAATGATAAATTCGGCGATACGCCAGGTTGGCGCGCCATTGAGTGACACAAGAGGCGCTGGATCATACTCCACTCCCCGCCGCGCAAGCACCTGTCTCCAGGCCAGACGGTGAGTGTGCTCGGTATCCAGAATAGTGCCATCCATATCGAATATGAGGCCCAGATAGCGATCGTACATCTTGCCTCCATGGCACTTTAAAAAAAGGATATCTACTTTAGCGCAAAGTCAAAAACTTGTCGCTTATTCAATAACCATATAAAAAACAGGCCATTATGGTGATTGTAAGAAACCGGAGGAAGAGAACTAATGGGAAGCGTGATACAGCGCTGGAGAAAATGAAGAACTCAGGCAGAGAAACAAGAAGATAAAGGGGAAAATAAATCTAAGAAAGAAGATGGNGCATCCGGGAGGATTCGAACCTCCGACCGCTCGGTTCGTAGCCGAGTACTCTATCCAGCTGAGCTACGGATGCATATCAGAATGGTGCGCTAAGAATTTTGAAAACAGAGGATGAAACAGTAGNGATGGTGCATCCGGGAGGATTCGAACCTCCGACCGCTCGGTTCGTAGCCGAGTACTCTATCCAGCTGAGCTACGGATGCATAAGAACTAACTGCAAACTTCTCTTTTCTCTGATGAACTACAAGGAGCCATCAGGACAACAAACTGTNTGATGGTGCATCCGGGAGGATTCGAACCTCCGACCGCTCGGTTCGTAGCCGAGTACTCTATCCAGCTGAGCTACGGATGCATTATCAATTAATGGCGGTGAGGGAGGGATTCGAACCCTCGATGCAGCTTTTGACCGCATACTCCCTTAGCAGGGGAGCGCCTTCAGCCTCTCGGCCACCTCACCTAACATCACCAGTGATACTCAACTCATCTTTCGTTTCGTGCTCACCGGTACTGCGTGGCGCACATATTACTTTCCACGACTTATAAGTCAAACAATTTTTCCCTCACCCTGTTTGTTTGCACACTTCGCGGTCAATACGTACAGATTGGCAACACAACGTGTATTTTATCAACAGAAAAACAATTGCTTATCATGCTCGCTAGCATGAAGAAACAAATGCGGAACTTAGATGGGAAAAACGGGAAAAACGGGAAATACGACTAAAACGAGCGATAGAAGCAATGGCGCCTCGTTTTGCGAGACGCATTGTCAATTAATACGATGTTGGCTGAGACTTCTCTGCCTGAATTCGCTGATAAATCTCTTCGCGGTGAACGGAGACCTCTTTGGGCGCGTTGACACCAATGCGTACCTGATTGCCCTTTACTCCCAGTACAGTAACCGTAACCTCATCGCCGATCATGAGGGTTTCGCCAACTCGACGAGTTAAAATAAGCATTCTTTGCTCCTTGAAAAGATTATAAAGAGTCAGGCCCCTTCATTTTCTCACCATTATCCGTCATGGGCCAAGAAAACGTAAACCCAGATGATGATTGTTCATCATCCCACTCATAGTTGTTACTAATGTTCAGTCTAGTCGATATAAGACAGCTTGCGATTTTTGTTATCACAGCCAGATGGAAGGTCTCACAGGCCCCGGTTTTCAAAGGGCCGGTAAACTCCATCTGGCTTGCGTTCGTCCGTTTCCGCAAGCCCAAGGCGCCAAAACTGTTAAAGGTTACGACGTATGTCTAGATAACATTGATAAATTAGTTATAGCTTATCANCCACCCAGGCTTCAACGCTCTCCAGAGCCGCTGGCAGGGCGTTAACGTCACTGCCTCCGGCCTGGGCCATATCAGGCCGACCACCGCCCTTACCGCCAACCTGACTGGCGACAAAGCCGATGAGCTCCCCAGCTTTCACCTTGCTGGTCAACGTTTTCGTCACTCCGGAGATAAGGCTGACCTTACCTTCGGCTGTCGTAGCCAGAACGATAATCGCTGACCCCAACTGGTTTTTCAGGTCATCGACCATCGTACGCAGCATCTTGGGCTCAACGTTATCCAACTGGACAACCAGCAGTTTCACGCCTTTCACCTCTTTCGCTTTGCCTGCCAAAGAGGAACTTTCTTGTGCTGCCTGCTGCGCTTTCAACTGCTGTAATTCTTTTTCCAGCGTACGCGTGCGATCGATGACAGAACGTACTTTTTCCGCCAGATTATTGCTATCGCCTTTAACCAGTGCGGTCACTTCCTGCAATACATCGCTCTGACGATGCAGTGCGTTGATGGCATTCTCGCCCGTCACGGCTTCGATACGGCGAATACCCGCAGCAGNGCCTGATTCCGACACAATTTGGAACAGGCCGATGTCGCCCGTGCGGCTGGCATGGATGCCGCCGCACAACTCTATCGAGAAGTCACCCATTGTCAGCACACGAACATGGTCATCGTACTTTTCGCCAAAGAGCGCCATAGCGCCTTTTGACTTCGCCTCTGAAATCGCCATCACTTCGGTTTCGATCGGCAAATTGCGACGAACCTGAGCATTGACAATATCTTCAACCTGGCGAATCTGCTCCGGTTTCATGGCTTCCGTATGCGAGAAGTCGAAACGCAGATGACGGTCATTAACCAATGAACCTTTCTGAGCGACATGCTCACCCAGCACCTGACGAAGTGCCGCATGCAGCAGATGCGTCGCAGAGTGGTTCAGACGAATACGATCGCGACGCGCCTGGTCAACAACGGCATTCACAGTACCATTAATTCTCAGCGTACCATGGCTGAGTTTACCGATATGACCAATAGCCTGACCATATTTCTGGGTATCTTCCACCACGAAACGCGCATCGGTCGTTTTCAGTTCACCCCGGTCCCCCACCTGACCACCGGACTCACCGTAGAACGGCGTGTTGTCCAAAATGACCACGGCATCTTCACCGGCATGAATTTCATCGACCAATTGACCTTCACGGTAAAGCGCAATAATGCTGGCATTGCCTGCTGTGTTTTCGTAGCCGCAGAAGTCAGTGGCCGTATCGACGCGGATCTGGCTGTTATAATCCACGCCAAAGCCGCTCGCTTCACGAGCTCGCTGGCGCTGCGCGTCCATCGCCCGCTCAAAGCCTTCTTCATCGACCTTGATATTGCGCTCACGGCACACATCCGCGGTCAAATCCAGCGGGAAGCCGTAAGTGTCGTACAAACGGAAAGCCGCTTCGCCATCCAACGTATCGCCCTGCAGGCCATTAATCTCTTCGTCCAGCAGTGCCAACCCACGTTCCAGCGTCCGAGCAAACTGCTCTTCTTCATTCTTCAACGCCTGTTCGACCAGCGCTTGCTGACGTTTCAAGTCTTCTGCGGCCGGCCCCATAACGCTAATCAGCGGCGCCACTAACTTATAGAAGAAGGTATCTTTGGCGCCCAGCATATTGCCGTGACGTACGGCGCGTCGAATGATACGGCGCAACACATAACCGCGGTTTTCATTGGACGGCATGACGCCATCTGCGATCAGGAAAGCACAAGAACGAATATGATCGGCAATGACACGTAGCGATTTATTATCAAGATCGTCTGTACCAATGACTTTCGCCACGTCAGCGATCAGTGTTTTGAACAGATCGATTTCGTAGTTGGAGTTCACATGCTGCAGTACCGCTGAAATACGTTCCAGCCCCATGCCGGTATCCACCGAAGGCTTGGGCAGAGGCAGCATGGTGCCGTCGGCCTGACGGTTAAACTGCATGAACACCAGGTTCCAAATCTCGATATAGCGGTCGCCGTCTTCTTCCGGAGAGCCTGGAGGTCCGCCCCAGATGTGGTCGCCGTGGTCGTAAAAGATTTCGGAACATGGGCCGCATGGCCCCGTATCGCCCATCTGCCAGAAGTTATCTGACGCATAGGGCGCGCCTTTGTTGTCGCCAATACGAATGATGCGCTCGCGCGGAACGCCAATTTCGTCAGCCCAGATATTGAAGGCTTCGTCATCCGTCGCGTAGACGGTCACCCATAGCTTTTCTTTAGGCAGATTGAACCACTGCTCGCCGGTCAGTAATTCCCAGGCGTTGCGGATAGCTTCATGCTTGAAGTAGTCGCCGAAGCTAAAGTTACCCAGCATTTCAAAGAAAGTGTGATGACGTGCGGTATAACCTACGTTTTCGAGATCGTTATGTTTCCCACCGGCACGCACGCAACGCTGAGACGTAGTCGCGCGCGAATAGCTACGCTTATCCAGACCAAGAAATACGTCCTTAAACTGGTTCATCCCCGCATTCGTAAATAACAGTGTTGGATCGTTATTAGGTACTAGGGAGCTACTGGGGACAATCTGGTGTCCCTTACTGTGGAAAAAATCGAGAAACGCTTGACGGATCTCAGCGGTGCTCTTGCTCATAATTGTCCTGAAATCAAGCTAAAAGAATGGTCGCGGGTTCGATCCGTGCAACATACCGACATGATCGAACCCATCACGAACTAAAAAGTGGGAATAAGATAAATTTTCTCAGGAGGGAAGTAAAATCCCGCATGCATTCAATCTGAAAAATTCGTATATAGAGATTGGATTTCATCATGCGAAAAACCGCGATACAAGAGGTAACGCTGAACTTTCGCTTTTTCTTTCCATTCTAAGGGGAGAGGATGACCAAACTTACGCTCAGCAACCTGCTGAGCCAATTGATACCAGTCGACGTCACTGCGACGTAATGCCTGGATTTGCGTGGATTTGTCCACGCCTTTTTGACTCAACTCGCTGCGAATTCTCTGAGCGCCATACCCCTTCCTGCTCCGGCTAGAAATGTAACGTTGAGCGAATCGTTGGTCGTCGAGCCAACCATACTCGGCGCAATAGGCAACGGCCTGTTCAATTTCCTGAGTAACGGCAATGGAATCATCGCCATTTTCTTCTGACGGGGAATACAAGAACGCCGCAATTTTGCGGCGTAACTCGGTTTCACTGTGGTCGCGGACCGCCAACACATTCATGGCATAACGCAATATTTTAGACATGCGTGACCTTGATAGTTGTATGGCTGCTGCTAGCTAACATAATGAACTGATTAAAAATCTTCTTTGGACTCACCTGCTGTTTCTTCATCAAGACCCGCTTCGCTGCTGGCAGCCGCTACGGCCGACTCATTGCCTTTATTGAGCAACATGTCACGTAGCTTTTTATCCAGCTCGTTCGCGATCGCAGTGTTTTCACGGATGAAGTTACATGCATTGGCCTTACCTTGACCAATCTTCTCACCGTTGTAGCTGTACCAGGCACCCGCCTTTTCAATCAGCTTGTGCTTAACGCCAAGGTCGACCAGTTCGCCAAAGGTGTTGATACCTTCACCGTACATAATCTGGAATTCTGCCTGTTTGAACGGCGCGGCAACTTTGTTTTTCACCACTTTCACACGGGTTTCACTACCCACAACTTCGTCGCCATCTTTAATAGCGCCAATACGGCGGATATCCAATCGTACTGAAGCGTAAAATTTCAGCGCGTTACCGCCAGTCGTCGTTTCTGGGTTACCAAACATCACACCAATCTTCATACGGATCTGGTTGATGAAAATCAGCAGCGTACTGGACTGTTTCAGGTTGCCTGCCAGCTTACGCATCGCCTGGCTCATCATTCGCGCGGCAAGCCCCATGTGAGAGTCGCCGATTTCACCTTCGATTTCCGCTTTCGGCGTTAATGCCGCTACGGAGTCAACGATAATGACATCGACCGCGCCGGAGCGCGCCAGCGCGTCACAGATTTCCAGCGCCTGCTCGCCCGTATCCGGCTGGGAACACAGCAGATTGTCGATATCAACGCCCAGTTTCTTCGCGTAGATAGGGTCCAGCGCATGTTCCGCATCAATGAAGGCACAGGTTTTGCCTTTACGCTGAGCGGCGGCAATCACCTGCAGCGTTAGCGTGGTTTTACCTGAGGATTCCGGCCCGTAGATTTCAACGATACGGCCCATAGGCAAACCGCCGACGCCCAGCGCGATATCCAGGGACAGGGAACCTGTAGAGATAGTTTCAACATCCATTGAGCGATCTTCGCCCAAACGCATGATAGAACCTTTACCGAATTGCTTTTCGATTTGACCCAGTGCTGCTGCTAGTGCCTTTTGTTTGTTCTCATCAATAGCCATTTCTACTCCTGTCTCGCAGCACGAGGCTGCATCTGCGCTGTTGCTTGTTCATGATTCACCGAACGGGTGACGGACATTATACTGTACACTCATACAGCATCAAGGTTAATTTTGCAGAAAAGTATTCAGCAGCGTTTCCAACGCAAACTGGACCGCTTGTTGGCGGACACTGTTACGATCGCCGTCGAACTGCATTCTGCGGACGAACCCCTTGTCTTGTCTTGCGGCGAAGCCAAACCATACGGTGCCGACCGGTTTTTCGGGGGTACCGCCATCCGGTCCGGCGACACCGCTGATAGAAATGGCATAATCCGCATCGGCTTTATCCAGTGCGCCTGAGGCCATTTCTTCAACCACTTCGCCGCTGACCGCTCCATACTCCGCCAGTGTTTCCGACTTGACGCCGACCAGTACCTCTTTGGCCCGATTGCTGTAGGTCACAAAACCGTAGTCAAACCACGCGGAACTGCCCGAGACATCAGTAATCACCTTCGCCAGCCCGCCCCCTGTGCAGGACTCTGCGCAGGTCACGTGCGCGCCGCGGGATTTCAATCGTTCGCCAACCTGCTCACTCAACTGAAAAATAGCATGTTCTGTCATCTATCGACTCACTATAGTAATGAAGCTGTTACCCCTCAGGGTAGCATTTCTCGCCTCAAAAAACGTGGCAAGTCCCGAAGTGCAAACCGATAAGCAGCAAGGATGAGAAACGCATAAAGACCAGCAATAACATTCAGATCGTCGTCTCCTTTTCATCAACGCGATGAGGCACGCCGATAGAACGATCCTGCGAACGCACATTCTGCGATACACTTGGGAATACCATTCTCGATAGCGACCTATGGCGCCAAATAAAGGAGGGACGAACGTGTCATCAACGTTCTTGAACAATATGGGCGTGAAAGGTCCTAACGCCACCCGTTTTGGCAAATCGATCGTCATAGACCGACCTGCTGACATGTTATTCGACTTGTGGCGTAAGCCAGAGACGCTGCCGGTTCTGATGAATCACTTTGCTCGAATAGACATTCTCAACGCCACGGATTCTCTCTGGCGGGTCAAAGCGCCGCTCGGTCCAAGCATCGAATGGACAGCTCGTATCGTTGAGGAACAGCCTGGCAGTTTCATCCACTGGTGTTCCCTCGCAGGCGCCCGTGTTCCCAATGAGGGCAAATTGGTCTTTCAGCCAGCCCCTCAGGGAAAAGGCACCGAAGTCACGCTGACGATCTATTTCGATGCGCCCGGCGGATTTCTGGGGCGACAAATCGGCCAGATGTTCGCGTTGCTTTCTAAAGAAATGCTGAACAATACCCTTCAACGCTTCAAAAAACTGGCAGAGCAGAAACCAGCGCCGTCAGCAGCCTCATCATAATCAACAGACAAAAAAAACCCGCTCGGAAGCGGGTAAATAACTACTCTCAGACAGGGATGAATAACACAACATCAACAAGGGATGGCTCTAATCTATCAACCTGAATGTATAGAACTGTCATAGGTCGGTAAGGTTGATGGCGAGGATGTAAGGTGAATTTGGCATGTTACAAACTTTCTGATTTCACCCTTCCTTTACTCATGATGACCCGGTTTTACAGGGGATGATCTTCAAACTGCCCCTCATCAATCGCCATGCACTATGTGGTGAATAACAACTGGTGAATAGCGAGTGGCGAATAACGATGCGCGCATTAATATCGATAAGTTATTTAAAGCCAACTAACAATAATCATTCTCACTATAAGTTTTTATTCTTTAGGTCTACAGCTATCCTCATTAGAACGGTTTAACTATTACATACTAAGGAATAGAACATGACGAAAGTTGCATTGGTAACCGGTGCGGGTCAAGGCATCGGGGAATCTATCGCCCTTCGCTTGGTTAAAGACGGATTTGCCGTAGCTATTGTGGATTACAACGGTGACAGCGCTAAAGCGGTAGCGCAGCGTATTAATGAAGCGGGTGGTAAAGCGATTGCGGTCACAGCCGACGTCTCCAACCGGGACCAGGTCTTTGCCGCCGTTGAAACAGCCAAGCAACAGCTGGGCGGCTTTGATGTGATCGTCAACAACGCAGGTATCGCGCCGAGCACGCCGATTGAAGAAATCACGCCGGAAATCGTCGATAAGGTTTACAACATCAACCTGAAAGGGGTGATTTGGGGTATTCAAGCCGCCGTCAAAGCGTTCAAAGAACTGGGACACGGCGGTAAAATCATCAACGCCTGTTCCCAAGCGGGTCATATTGGCAACCCGGAACTGGCTGTCTACAGCTCCAGCAAATTTGCCGTTCGTGGTTTGACGCAAACCGCAGCACGCGACCTGGCTCCGCTGGGTATTACCGTTAACGGTTTCTGCCCCGGTATCGTGAAAACGCCGATGTGGGATGAAATCGACCGCCAAATCTCCGAAGCCGCGGGCAAACCCAAAGGCTATGGCACCGAACAATTCGCCAAACGCATTACGCTGGGCCGTCTGTCCGAACCGGAAGACGTGGCCGCCTGCGTCTCTTACCTGGCCAGCCCTGATTCCAACTATATGACCGGTCAGTCGCTGCTCATCGACGGCGGTATGGTATTTAGTTAATTCGACGCGTTAACCCGTGATGGCAGCCTCAACGGCGCTGCCAGCCCCCCAGCGTTCTCCCGTCCTACAATTAAGTTAGACGAGAGAACGCTACTCTTCGGCTCCTCCCACCCCACTCATTTTCGATATTCCCTCGCAGGAACTTCCCCGGACCAAGCCCAAAATGGTTAGCCAGAGAACAATTATTGGGGTTGATAAGCGCTATTGGTTATTGCATGCCGGGTAAAAGTCACTGAATTTATTATGAGTTTTTATTTAATACGCCAGACGCTACCCTGTTCCCAATTGATTAATAACATTTATTGAAGGGATAACAGATGACAAATAAAGTCGCGCTGGTTACAGGAGCGGGTCAGGGAATTGGTGAAGCCATCGCGCTTCGCCTTGTCAAAGATGGATTCGCGGTCGCTATCGTTGATTATAACGGTGAAAGCGCCAAGCAGGTCGCTGAGAAAATCACCGCCGCCGGCGGTAAAGCCATCGCGATCACGGCGGATGTCTCCGACCGCGATCAAATCTTCGCCGCAGTCAAAACGACCGAACAGCAGCTGGGCGGTTTCGACGTGATCGTGAATAACGCCGGTATTGCGCCGCGTGGCCCGATTGAAGACATGACGACCGAGATCATCGACCGCGTTGTGGATATCAACATCAAAGGCGTCATCTGGGGAACTCAGGCCGCGGTAGAAGCGTTTAAAAAACTGGGGCACGGCGGCAAAATCGTCAACGCCTGTTCACAAGCAGGCCAGGTCGGCAACCCCGATATGTCCATCTACAGCGCCAGTAAGTTTGCCGTTCGCGGACTGACGCAAACAACCGCTCGCGACCTTGCGCCGCTGGGCATTAATGTAAACGCCTTTTGCCCTGGCATCGTCGTTACTCCGCTCTGGCAAGAATTCGACCGCAAGTTCTCTGCCGCGGCAGGTCAACCGGAAGGTTATGGTACGGAGCAGTTCACCAAGCAGATAGCACTGGGTCGTCCTTCCACGCCGGAAGACGTCGCGGCATGCGTGTCCTACCTTTGTGGGCCGGACTCTGACTACATGACGGGTCAGTCATTGCTGATCGACGGTGGTATGGTATTTAAATAAGCCATCATCTTAGCCATAACGTCGTGTATTTCCCGCCAGGATGACATTGTCTGTGGCGGGAAACCTCTCCGCCGACGCCCTCTTTCCCCCTCTTTTTTTCCGATTTCGCAAAACGATTCTGCCGCTATANCCCACCTATCAATTCAATAGAAATAACAGCCTCAAGCATAAGGTTAAAACAGGTAAAGTAATTCGGTCACGGCAAGTAACTATTTGGTGCTTACCGAGATGATCGACCTATAGGTGGCAACCCGGTCAGGCCTGAACAGAGGGAAACAACGACACGCCCAAGGAAAGACAGAGCATCAGGCGGCTATAGACCGCGGTTTGCCGGAAATCAGCACAACGGACTCGACGGCAATACACTCCTTATTGTTGAACATCGCAAGGAAGAAGAGGCAAATTATGAGCAATATACCCGCAACGCATCGTGGCGCCGGCTGGAAAAGAACGCTGGTCGCCGTATCTTCACTTATCGTGTTTCAGTCGGCATTCGCCGATACCTTGACCCGCGACAATGGCGCCCCGGTGGGCGATAACCAGAACTCGCAAACCGCCGGTCCCAATGGCCCGGTTCTTCTTCAGGACGTCCAACTGCTACAGAAGCTGCAGCGTTTTGACCGCGAACGCATTCCGGAACGTGTGGTTCACGCTCGGGGAACCGGCGCGCATGGTCAGTTTACCGCCACGGACGACATCTCCAATCTCACGGTCGCGGAGGTATTCAAAAAAGGAACGCACACCCCCGTCTTCGTTCGTTTTTCCAGCGTCGTGCATGGCAACCACTCCCCGGAAACGTTGCGTGATCCGCGCGGTTTCGCCACCAAATTCTATACCACACAGGGTAACTGGGATTTAGTCGGCAACAACTTCCCCACCTTCTTCATTCGAGACGCCATCAAGTTTCCCGATATGGTGCATGCGTTCAAGCCGGACCCGCGCACCAACCAGGATAACGATGCACGTCGCTTCGACTTCTTCTCCCACCTGCCGGAATCCACCCGTACGCTGACGTTGCTCTACTCCAACGAAGGNACGCCGGCGACTTACCGGAATATGGATGGTAACGGCGTTCACGCCTACAAACTGATTAACGCGAAAGGTGAAGTTCACTACGTGAAGTTCCACTGGAAAACGTTGCAGGGCGTGAAGAATCTGGACCCCAAACAGGTTGAAGAAGTACAGGGCAAAGATTACAGCCACATGACCAATGATTTGGTCACCGCGATCCAGCGCGGCGACTATCCGAAGTGGGATCTTTATGTTCAGGTGCTGAAGCCGGAAGATTTGCAGAAGTTCGACTTCAATCCGTTGGATGCCACCAAAATCTGGCCTGACGTCCCTGAACGCAAAATCGGACAGATGGTTCTGAACAAAAACCCGGATAACTTCTTCCAGGAAACCGAGCAGGTCGCGATGGCGCCTGCGAATCTGGTTCCCGGTATCGAAGCGTCTGAAGACAAACTGCTGCAAGGCCGACTGTTCGCGTATGCCGATACCCAGTTGTACCGGGTAGGCACGACGGGGCTGAGCCTGCCGATCAATGCGCCGCTTAAAGCCGTCAATAACGGCAATCAGGATGGTACGTTGAACCACGGGCACACCCAGGATGAGGGGGTGAACTATCAGCCCAGCCGACTACATCCGCGTGAAGAGCTGGTTTCCGCCCGTTATAGCCAAACTACGCTGACTGGGACAACACAGCAAAGCAAGATCCAGAAGGAGCAGAACTTTAAGCAAACGGGCGAGCTGTACCGCTCTTATAGCGAAAAGGATCGCACCGATCTGGTTAACAGCCTGGGTTCAGCCTTGGGAACGGCAGACGTTGAAAGCAGAAACATCATGCTGTCCTACTTCTATAAAGCCGATCAGGAATATGGCTCACGACTGACGACGATCGCCAAAGGCGATTTGGCGAAGGTGAAGAGTCTGGCCGCTAAACTGAGCGACTAATGATGCCCGGCCGCCCGTCGGGATCTCTGCGGGCGGCCACTCATTTCAGGGAATACCATCATGAAACGTCTATTATCGCTCGTTACGGGCCTGCTGATGCTAATCGGTCTTGCGCAAGCTCAACCGCCGGAAGATGCCGGGAACGTACCATCGCAGTTAAATCATTATCTGTGGGATGCCGCCCGAAATGGCGAGTTGCCTGTCATCACCGAGTTCATCCGCTCGGGTTACAATCTGAACGTGCAGGATGAAAAAGGGTATACCCCCGTGATTCTTGCGGCCTATCNCGGCCACGATGATGCCGTCGCACTCATGCTAAAACACGGGGCCGATCCTTGTTTGAAGGACAAACGAGGTAATACCGCGCTGATGGGCGCCGTATTCAAAGGAGAACTGCGCATCGCCAAACGGCTACTCGCTGCTGAATGCAACCCGGACGAACGTAACAACGCCGGACAGACGGCGGCAATGTATGCCGCATTGTTCAAACGTACCGAGCTTCTCCACGATTTGCAGCGAAAAGGGGCAGATATGAGTACAAAAGATGCCATGGGCAACAGCGTTACCACGCTCGAACGCGGCGACGTGAAAGGGCAGTAAACTTTCCTCTTCCCGGCGGCCTGACTATCGGCCGCTGCTTCCCATCAAAGTCATAACAGCTGTCGCATCATCGCGTTAACCCCTTCCTCTTCATGACGAAACCAGTTTCATCACCTTCTGCAAACAGGCTAGCGACTTTCGTCTCAGAGGCTTTGACGTCGTCAAAGCGAGTGCGCTACCGTCAATGCTTTCCACCCAGGTATTGACAGGATGACGTCAACCTCTCCGATTGCGCCTATCCATGAATACGCATTATGGAGCTATCGCCATGACGCTTGAGCCCGGCATAGCCGCACTCGTTCAGGACTTCATCAACGCAGGCCGCCCATCAGCAAGACACCAATCTATTGATGGACGCCGGGCGGGATACATCGCCGCGGCCAGCCTGTCCGGCGATAGTGAAACACGCGTTAGTGTGGAGGCGCGGGCATTGCAGGGGGTGTCTCTGCGGATCTACTCGCCGCTCCAGGCACCGTCCAATGCCCCCGCCATCGTCTATTATCATGGCGGCTGTTTCGTCAGCGGCGGCTTTGCCACTCACGACAACACANTGCGCCAGCTGGCGTATCACAGCCGATGTCGCATCATTGCCGTCCAGTATCGGCTTGCGCCGGAGCATCGTTATCCTNCCGCCCACGACGACGCTTTTCAAACATTCTGTGCTATTCAGGAGCAGGCGACGACGTTACAAATCGATGCCGCCAATCTGGTTTTGATGGGAGACAGCGCTGGCGGCCATTTGGCTTTCATCACGGCATTGCGGTTACGAGATCGCGGGGGCCAGCAGCCTCGCGGGCAGGTGCTGATTTACCCCATGTTGGATGCCACCGCTCGCTGTGACACGTACCACACCCATGGCGACGACTTCATTATCACTCGCGATACGCTGCTCACCGGCTATGAAGCTTACTTCGCTTCGTCTGAGTACCATCATCCTGAAGCCAGCCCCTTGTGGCGGCACGACCTGAACGATCTTCCCCAAACGCTGATTATCACAGCGGAGTATGACCCCCTGCGTGATGAGGGAGAACAGCTGTATCGCACGCTGGTGGAGACGGGCGTGAGCGTACGATGCAAACGCTATCTGGGCGTCATTCATGGATTTTTCCAACTCGGGGGAATTAGCCAGGCGGCACGAGACGTCATGCAGGATATCGCTTCCAACGTCGGGCGGATGGTGAATACAGAAGAAGACTAGCGAGGCAACGAACCGCACGTGAGAAACCTCGTTGTCGGCTGGTCAGCGATTTTATGCCGGGAAAGTGTCTCAACACGTGTCATCGCAGGCACATTGAATGTGAGCCAGGGCTGAATATTAAAGCTAAGTAGCCACGCGGATGCTTCAACCGGGGTCTGGGGTCTGGCACGATAGGGGGTAAAAGAAAAGATCGCTGTACTCGGCCACACGGCCTATGCGATATCTACTTATTGAAATGACAGAAAGGACAGTTCAGATTTTAAGAGGGTAAAGACGCCCGGCCCGGCCGCTCGTAGCAGTAGCGTCTCTCGTCGATTCGTCATTTGTTGGCATCATCAGCATAACGCCAACCCTGCTAATGCGACTCCGAGGGAGTTATTGAGGTGATACTAGCAAGACAACTATCCAGAATGGGGCATTCATCAGCCGATGGATCGGCATGAGCCACTCAGAAACAGAAATAAGCTAAGGCACCTACAGCAATCCAAAACAGCAGGCAGCCAAAAAATGAAGCAGTCCAGGCTTTACGCTTCAAATCGGAGTCTTGGTTGTCGCCCATAGTAATTATCTCAATCATCCTATTGCTTACTTTATGTTGATATGATTCGGGTGGGTCATGATACATGAATATCGGCATCCGTAATCGGTACTTTAATATTCAATTCCACCCTTATATCGCGCTTTAAATAATCATGTACCAGCCAAACGGAAGGTAAACCGGGGTACTAAAAAACGCTACTTAGCGTTATTTAATTGATATTCAAGGAATGTTAATCATAGTCCATCGGGAAGGAATTGCCTGTGTCGGCAGAGTCGACGGTAAGAAAAACGCCATGTTATGCCACTTTGACGGAAAGACTGACGTTCAGAGAACATTTATGTATAAGATGACAGTAAGATTATCCGATTCAGATCGCCAGATTGCCCCTTTTTGACGTACATTCGTTACCGCATACGGCACCCCATCGACGCTTAAACCGAGGATATAGTGAAAAGAGTTATCGCCATGCTCATCATCAGCAGCCTTCTGTCCGGCTGCGGCAGCATCATCAGTCGCAACATCAAGGGACAGGGACACGGTCATCAATACTATCCCGGCGTGCAGTGGGACGTGCGTGATACCTGGCTGAAATACATCACGTTTATCGATTTNCCCTTCTCTATCATCGTCGACACTATCTTGCTGCCCGTCGATATGCGACATGGTCCCTACGAGTAGCGGCGCCACGTTTTAAGCGCTTCACGCTTCCTTCGTTTTTACAGAGTTTCTGCTGGTGGCGCGCTCCTGAACTGTCGCCAACCACTCCCGATAGCTGGCGGGCCATTTCACCGTCGGCGTTCCCGCCTTCCCCATACCGAAAGCATGTCCGCCATGACTATAACGATGCATTTCGACCGGAACATGGTGTCGCTGACAGGCTGCCGCCATGATCAACGTGTTATGTGGATCGGAAATGGTGTCATCTTTCGCCTGCGCCATAAACACCGGCGGCGTGGCCGAAGTCACGAAATGTTGTACCGACCACGCGGCCTCTGCCGTAGGATCAGCGTGAGGCCCCACCAGAATTTTATGGGTCGAGGTGTGCGTATAGGGCTTTTCCAGAGTGATGACTGGATAGATGAGCGCGGCATGTTCAGCATAGGCGGGAACGTCATCAAGACTGTCCACTGCCGGATAAGATTTAAAATCGGTGCGTGTTATCGCCATTCCCAGCAGATGCCCTCCTGCGGAAAATCCCAAAACGCCGACGTGTTGCTGACGATGGCGTATCATCCGCAGCGCCCTCTGCGCATCTTGTAATGCGACCAGACTGCCCGCGCCCCAGCCTTCCCCCGGCAAGCGGTAGCTGAGAACATAGGCCGAGTACCCGAGCGCCGCCAACCACTGCGCGGCAGGCCACGCCTCATCGCCCATTTCGATATGTTTATAGCCCCCGCCGCCAGCGACCAAAATACCCCAGCCATTCGGATTCGTTGGCGTAAACACCTCCAGAGCGGGATGGGAGATATTTTTCAGCGCACCGCCTGGGGAAAGCACTTCGTCCCCTGACGGCCCACCGCCGCCCGGCGGAATGTCACGCCACAGCGGAAGATGACTCCTCAGCGGTTCGTTGGTCGCCCAACTGCCACGGATAGGCGTTGTCAGCAGCGCCGCTGCCGAACCGGCCAGAAAATGTCGACGATTTATCTTCATACCAGCATTTCTCCCAGAAAGTCGGCGCCCTCATCCACGGAGCCTCAATACACAGCATAGGGCAGCTTCGGCAGTTCCCCCAACGGGGTCTCTGTAACGCCTGCGGATAGTGTTACGCCATGTTTTAAAACCCTCGGCAGCGCCGACTCCGATCTTTTTCGGCGAAATATCACGGCTCACTCACAGCTTTCAGCTTGAGCTAACGCTGAAGGCGATCATCAATAACTTATGGCTGCTGGAGAATCGTCAATACAGGAACGGCTGCCCTCTCTCGTGGTTGAGACAGGCACAGCCGTGATTTAGGAAAGCAACAGCAGACTAATCAGTTACGCCACATCAGCTTGGAATGGTTTGCGCGACAGGCTCACGAGACCATACGCGGTGTTCCCGCATAGCGTGAATAAATTTCTCCGTGACCTTTTTGGCCTCTTCGTCTATCAGCACGCCTTCATCCGGTTCAGGCAGCGGCAGCGCCTGATACAGGCTCAGCGCATCCCCTTGCAGCCCTATCGCTTTAAGATGCTTAAACGCTTGCAGCAGATAGTACTTGGCGTTGCCATCGGATTTCAGCGTCTCAATGCTCTGCTTACCAGTCGGTACAATCACCGCATCGACCAGAACGGAAGGGTTACCCTCAATCGTGCCCGACACCTCCAGCTCCTGCCCTTGCAGCGTTTTGATCTTGCCAAGGTGGGGGGCAAAGATTTTGGTATGAATCCCCAGTTTATGCAGCGCTTTTTCGATTTTCTCGACTGATGCGCCGCATACGCCGTCCGCGGCCAGGATCGCGACCTGTCGGGATTTCAACGTCTGCTTTTTATCCGCCGCATACAGGCTGAGCGTTGCATCCGTCGTGATACCGTTGATAGCGCCAGGCAAAGGATGTTGGCGCTGTTCAGCGGTGAGTTTCATCCCCAGATTCTCCGCCACTTTCTCTGCCAAATCGTGATCGATATATGTTAACTGATCGACGACGCGCTCACGGATCCACGGACGCGCCACCTTCCCTAACTCAAAGCTATAGGCACCTACGATATGTTTTTTTTCCGCGTCGGTCTGACTTAGCCAGAACAAGCGAGGCTGAGAATAGTAGTCAGCAAAAGACTCGCTGCGTTGACGAATTTTTTCACCGTCCGGCGCCTGTGGATAGGNCGAAAATCCACCGTTAGCCTGTGCAGGGGCGGTCTCCCGAGGCCAGTTATTATTGATGGAATTGGGTTCGTAATTCGCCGCTCCGCTGATTTCCATCCGGTGCATACCATCTCGCTGATGATTATGGAACGGGCAAACCGGTTTGTTGATGGGCAGCTCGTGGAAATTCGGTCCGCCCAGTCGACTAATCTGCGTATCCAGATATGAGAACAACCGCCCTTGAAGCAGCGGATCGTCGGAAAAGTCGATCCCTGGGACGATATTGCCCGGACAGAACGCCACCTGTTCTGTTTCGCTGAAGTAGTTGTCCGGATTGCGATTAAGCGTCATCTTACCGACCAGTTGCACCGGCACGAGAGATTCCGGGATCAGCTTCGTCGGGTCGAGGATATCGAAATCGAACTTGTGCTCATCCTCCTCGGGGATAATTTGCAGTCCCAGCTCGTATTCGGGATAATCGCCGGCTTCGATTNCCTCCCACAACTCCTTACGATGGAAATCGGGGTCTCTCCCCGTCAGTAACTGAGCTTCATCCCAAATCAACGACGCCGCGCCGTAAACCGGCTTCCAGTGGAAGCGCACGAAGTGACACTTTCCTTCGGCGTTGATGAGCTTGAAGGTGTGGATCCCAAAACCTTCCATCATGCGATAACTGCGCGGAATACCGCGATCCGACATCGCCCAGGTCACATTGTGCAACGTTTCCGGTTGCAGGGAGACGTAATCCCAGAAGGTGTCGTGCGCGCTCTGCCCCTGAGGAATCTCATTGTGAGGCTCCGGCTTCACCGCATGCACGAAGTCAGGGAACTTGATCGCATCCTGAATAAAGAAGATCGGCGTATTGTTCCCGACCAGATCGAAGTTGCCCTCCTGCGTGTAAAACTTGGTGGCCCATCCGCGGATGTCTCTCACCGTATCGGCTGACCCTCGCGATCCTTGCACGGTGGAGAAACGTACGAACACTGGCGTTTTTACTTTCGGGTCCTGCAAAAACTCCGCTTTGGTGTAGCGGGAGAGCGGCGCGTAAACCTGGAAATAGCCGTGCGCGGCCGCCCCACGTGCATGGACCACGCGTTCAGGAATACGCTCATGGTCGAAATGCATGATTTTCTCACGGAGGATAAAATCTTCCAGCAGCGTAGAACCACGCGCGCCTGCCTTAAGTGAGTTTTGGTTATCTGCAATTTTAACGCCCTGATCCGTACGCAGGGCTTCGTGCTCAGGATCGGTACGGTATTTGTCCAGCTGTTTCAACTTAGCGTTAGTGTTTTTAGGCGTTTTAGCACTGCCGGGAAACATCGGTTCCGCGCCTGGCGGAGTCGGACTGCTTGCCGGTTTTAGCGCGGCATCGTCGGGTGCGGTATCCGCCAGATGAGGCTTGACCGACTGAGATGCATCCAGTTTTACCCTCTTCGTCGGCTTTCGATCCTTTTCATCTTTCATGTTTCCTCCTGTTAATTGTTAGAAAACAAATACATAAGAAAGGCATAAAAATAACCACACTTTAAATATAGTTAATGGATTGTGATACGGGGCGATGCGGCGGCATAAAAGCGGGGATTAAAGCGGAGACATGGGAAAGAGACGCCACGCTGAATAGCAGGAATCGCTCAGCAACGCAGTGGTCATCTGGGGGGATTGGGATTGGCTCCGGGTTAGTGATCCATCGCGGGTCAACTGGCGCCCGAAAGTCAGACGATTTGAGTCGCCGGTGAATCCCCTCGTCTTGGTCGCTCAAAGCCGCCTGACGATCTGAAGCTTATTACGAGTCACTCATTAGATTTTTAATACTTCTATACCTTAATCCGCGGGATCCACAATGCCATTGCCCTCGACAGTCATCGCTGAAATGTATGGCTATTAATTTCAAGTCGTCAAAATCGAAGGCAAGTTTGTCAGGCACACTCACAAAGAAACCGACGAGACATTCAACGTGCCGGAAGGCACATTGCTGATCGATTTTCACGATGGCGCAGTGCCCCTCAACGCCGGAGAAATGTTTGCGGTTAAACACGGACTTGAACATAAACCCTGCGCGGAAAAAGAAGTGACACCTCTACTGATCGAACTCCGCGGCGTATTGAATACCGGATATGAAAGGGGAAAGAGAACGGCCAAATATGATATTTGAATTTAATATTCACAAAAAATAACGACAACAGGGAGTGCATTCGCTCCACTTTTGTTGATTGCTGCTTTTTATCGAATACATTCCCCTTGCTTAGTTTAATTTTAATGAATTTTCTATTCACATAAAAATCACTATGTTACTCACATTGAAATATAAAATAAAGAGTTACCCCCCCACCACTAATAACAAATAAAGGTAAAATGAAAACGTAGTTAATGATGGCATTATGCTTCACGCTACTTATTTCCGGATGTTCAATAAAGAAAGAGCTTATTCCGACAGGTGGTAGTAAATCCGATGGCACAGTTCGCATGGGATATTCTTTTGGGTTGTTTGAAAGTCCGGTAATAGATCCAAAACAGGGCATGGTAGCAGCTAAGGCTCGTTGTGCTGCTTGGGGCTATTCAGGAGCCGAACCATTCGGAGGATTCACGTCTCAATGTACGAAACCGTCATATTCAGGCTGCATGCAGACAACCGTCACAGTTGAGTATCAATGTACTGGCGAAATAAAAAAAATGAACACAGGGGCAGCTCGCCCCTTTTTAAAATATTAGTCAACTAAAACCATNCTGCGATCAGCCACTGACTTTCTCAACGACTTGATTATATCGACTTAAAAATTCGATAAGAATATTAATGTTACCTACCCCCCATTGATTCGAAATTGTGACCACTTCTCTGGAAGGAAGCTCAATGAGATCCTCGTCATTCATATGATAACGATTAATCTTATTGTCAGGGATTTCCGACACCAACTCAATTATTTTATTATTCAACCGACTATCCAGCGCGCAACGAACGGAATCAATATCTTTTAAATCATTATTCGCTATCCAGTCAGACATCATCTTCAAAGCTAAATTCCTTTTATTAAAGATTTCTCCATTATAACTATACATCGAATAGTCTCTGGATTTTGATTTGATAATTTTTTGTTCAATTTGCTTTTCACGAAACTTGACCTGGTAATCAGCCACTTCAGGGACAGGGATTATCTGATCTATATCGATAAAGATATTCTCATTAAAAGAATAACATGTCATTCTCACACAGGTTATATCAATCCCTTTGCTGATTAGCCAAAGAATGGAAGAAGTAATCTCTTTATTAAAATCTCCAGAGGCAAGGATTATTCTTACATCATTACCAAATTCATCGATATTCGACTCATCTAAACCGGTGAAATTTAAAATCTCAGTTTTCGCGTTGCGCTCGGTGCCTTGCTTCTGGAGATAGCACTCGTAATATCCGCATGCTTTCTCAAACGTCATGGTCGACACCATCCCGGCATAACGGAGGGCCTGAAGTTCCATATGCGAGCCGGTCTCATCCCGTTTCAGCTCAATGACGACAAGGTTTGCGTTCTTATCTATCGCCAGCAAATCAATTCGGCGTCGGCTATCCTCCCAATCGGAGAACTCCTCAGAAATAATCAGGCAATCCGGTGCAATAGAGGCAATGTTGCTTTTTAGCGCCTGCTGTAAATCATACCGTTCAGTAATACCGGCGGATTGAAAGTTGGTTTTGTTCACTGCGCTCAGTGATTTATTTTCAATATGGAAAAGCGACATAATTAAATTATCCATGGCTGTTTTTTATTTATCATACCCATTGCAAGAGTTTTGTTGTTCACTTTTGCCGTTTAAAGTGAACGAGTACGACATGCGTGAACATTTCCTCACCATGAGAAGTGGAAATGCAATAGACCATGAATAGGTCAGAAATATCGTCATCGAAATAGAGATATTCACCCTCCGAGTAATAATTCAACATGGAGATTAATGTCAATCTAGAGGACGTAATTGTCGGTCGCGCTACATTGTTTCGAAAGTCCGGAGTCTCTGCCGCGAACTCATTCTCCCCTTTATCAGGGGCGCTGTCGTTTTACACTCATCCCTTCACAGATTACGCAGCACGCTCATAAATCAAGACGAACAAAAAAACGGTAAACTCAGTGAAACAGTTATTTCACGTCACAATACGAAAGTTGTTGGGAGTTAAAAACGGTCGTTTGAGGATGTTGAAATGGTGCCGATAATAGGAGTCGAACCTACGACCTTCGCATTACGAATGCGCTGCTCTACCAACTGAGCTATATCGGCTTTTTAGGTCGCCCGGCGAATGCCTGACGTTGTGTTACGGGGTGACAAACTAGTGAAATCATGCCAGCAAGTCAAGCATCTGGCGCTCGTCTGCCGATTTTATAATCGGGCCAACGAGCGCTTTTTTCCTGTTATAGCAGCCTGTTATAACGAACTAAATCGCTATAACACGGGCGATTAAGCGCGGACGAGATCGTCGCCGTAGCCAATCCACTTGTAGGTGGTGAGCGCTTCCAGTCCCATCGGGCCGCGGGCGTGCAGTTTCTGCGTGCTGACGGCGACTTCGGCGCCCAGTCCGAATTGTCCGCCGTCGGTGAAACGGGTGCTGGCATTCACGTAGACAGCGGAGGAGTCGACTTCACGGATAAACTGTTCCGCACGGCTCAGCGAACGGGTCAGAATCGAATCTGAGTGCTGCGTACCGTGCTCACGGATGTGGGAGACGGCATCGTCAAGATCGTCCACCAGCGCGACATTCAGGTCCAGAGACAGCCACTCATCGTCAAAGTCGGCGGCTTCAACGGCCGTGACTTGCGCCGGTCCCCCGCTTAGCAGCGGCAGAGAACGCGGGCAGGCGTGGAGCGTGACGCCGCTTTTATGCATCGCGGCGCTCAGCTGCGGCAGGAAATCCTGAGCGATACGCTGATGCACCAGCAGCGTTTCCAGCGTGTTGCACGTGCTGGGACGCTGAGTTTTCGCGTTCACGATGATGCGCAACGCGGGATCGAACTCCATCGACTCATCAACGTAAATATGGCAGACGCCAATGCCGCCGGTGATAACCGGGATCGTGGACTGTTCTCGGCACAGCTTGTGGAGACCCGCGCCGCCGCGCGGGATCAGCATATCCNCGTAGCGGTCGAGCTTCAGCAATTGGTTAACAAGTTCGCGGTCCGGCTTTTCAATCGCCTGGATCGCCGCCGCCGGCAAGCCGCACTGCGTCAACGCCCGTTGGATCACGCTGACCGTGGCCACGTTGGTGCGATAAGTCTCTTTCCCGCCGCGCAGAATGGCCGCATTGCCGGTTTTCAGGCACAGACTCGCTACGTCGACCGTCACATTGGGACGCGCTTCGTAGATAACCCCGACCACGCCCAGTGGTACGCGTCGACGTTCCAGCTTGAGACCGTTGTCCAGGATCCGTCCATCGATGACTTCGCCGACCGGATCGTTGAGGCGGCAGACCTGACGCACGTCGCTGGCGATCGCCGACAAACGCGCTGGGGTCAGTTGCAGACGGTCCAGCATCGCTTCGCTCAGTCCTTCTTCACGAGCGGCGGCAACGTCCTGTTCGTTGGCGGACAGAATAGAGGCGCTCTCCGCTTCCAGCAGATCGGCTATCGCGAGAAGGGCCTGATTTTTCTGACTGGTGCTCAAGGCCGCTAGTTGATAAGAGGCCTGTTTTGCCGCTTTGCCCATTTGTTCAAGCACCGCGTACTCCTTAATTAATAATCATGTCGTCCCGATGAACCGCCACCGGACCGTATTCGTATCCAAGAATATCTTCAATCTCCTGGGAGTGGTGACCCGCAATCATGCGCAATGCATCACTGTTGTAGCGAGTGACCGCATGTGCCAAATCACGACCGGAAAGGCTGCGTACGCAGATGACTTCGCCACGCGAGAAAATCCCCGTCACCTCCCGAATGCCTTTTGGCAGGAGAGAACTGCCGCGCTCCTGGATGGCGGACAGAGCGCCGTCATCGACAATGATCTCACCAGCCGGAGGCGCGCCGAAAATCCAACGTTTGCGTTTTTCGAGCGGCTCGTCGACGGCATGAAAGTGAGTCCCGACCGACACATTATTCATCACATCGCCGATGACGCCGAGTCGGCATCCTTCGGCAATGATCACGTCGATACCGGCGCGGCAGGCCACTTCGGCCGCCTGGATTTTGGTCGACATACCGCCGGTGCCCAGGCCTGATACGCTGCCGCCGGCGATGTGACGCAGCTCATCGGTGATGGTCGACACGTCGCTAATCAGCTTCGCCTCGGGATTATCGCGCGGATCGGCGGTGAAAAGGCCCTTCTGATCGGTGAGAAGAAGCAGCTTNTCGGCGTCCGCCATAATGGCGACCAGCGCCGACAGGTTGTCGTTGTCGCCCNCCTTGATTTCCAACGTCGCGACCGCGTCGTTCTCATTGATCACCGGGACGACGCGATTATCCAGCAGTGCGCGCATGGTGTCGCGCGCATTGAGAAACCGTTCTCGATCTTCCATATCCGCACGGGTCAGTAACATCTGACCGATGTGGATGCCGTAAATCGAAAACAGCTGTTCCCATAGTTGGATGAGTCGACTCTGTCCGACAGCGGCTAAAAGCTGCTTGGTGGCGACATTTGCGGGGAGGTCGGGATAGCCGAGATGCTCACGGCCTGCGGCGATAGCGCCTGAAGTTACAATCACGATGCGATGCCCTGCGGCATGCAGCTGCGCGCACTGACGTACAAGTTCTACGATATGGGCCCGGTTGAGGCGAGAAGACCCGCCTGTCAGCACGCTGGTGCCCAGCTTTACAACCACTGTTTGGCTGCCATTCATAATTTTTCTGCCATTGCTTTGTATAAAAAAAGAGGATGATGAAGAAAACGTTGTAACAGGAGAGACGCGTTATGCCAACAGGCACAACGCGAAAAAAAACCGGCACCGGCGCGTGACCTGAAGAGGCGTTAGGGTCTTTCCGTTAAGGAATAGGGGGGGGCTAGCTGCTGTACCAGGACTTCCAGTCGCTTGTGGAAACTTTGACGCGTAGTGTGCACTTTTTCGGTGATGGCTTTGTCTTTGAACTTAATTTCAGACCAGTTGCCAGCTTCATCGAACAGGCCATAACGATACGAGTAAGTCATACTTTGTCCCTGCGCTTCCAAATCTAACCACCAGCCCCAAAACTCGCGTTTTTCCGGATCCGCTTTGACATCGACGCACATCGCCAGGCAGTCAAAGAAGAAGTAGAAATCATGGCACTGGCCTTCCCGCAAATAGGGTCCCAAAGAGGTAAAGTTTTTAATCAAACGGTGTCGCGTATGTCCACACGATAATGTCATTCGGCATTCTCCAAGTTTTACCCTTAAGTTATTAGCAGAGATGCCGCATTTTTCAACCAAATTGCGGGATAAATAAGGCTTGACGACAGGCGTGCTTATCGAGGCCTGACGCCAGCGGGGAGAATTTACGGGGCGGTGATCACGATCGCGACACGGCGATTTTGCGCTCTACCCTGCGCCGTCGCATTGCTCGCAATGGGATAATCCTTACCTAAGCCACGCGTCTGGATATGGCTACGCGGAATGTTGGCGCTGACGGCATAAACATCCGCGACGACTTCCGCACGGCGTAAGGAAAGCGCCTTGTTATAGCGATCTTCACCCGTATTATCCGAATGACCATCCATGCGTGCATGGCTCAGTCCTACGGCGGACAACGTATTGGCAACTCTTTTTATCGCCGCCCGGCTTTGGGGGGTCAGCGTGGATTGATCGACACCGAACAACACCTTTTCCGTCAGCCCCAGAGTCCACCCCTCTTCGCTCGGCTTGAATCCAGTCGATTGCAATGCGGCAACCTGCTCAGGAGTAAACGGATCTTTGTGCGACTGGCAGGCCGTCAGCCCTAGAGCCAGCGCGGCAATCAACACGAACTGCAGAGTGAACTTCATACAACCACTTACCTCGTTAACGCATGTCGCCGGTATTTTTGCTTTTCCAGGTACATGTTTTTGTCAGCCTGCTCCAGGAGGTCCTCTATAGTGGAGTACTGATCGGCAATCGCTACGCCAATGCTTAGCGACATCACAACTTCCGCGCCATTTTGAAGTTCGATCGGCTGACTCACGCGACGGCGGATCTTGTTCACGATGGGNATAACGTCATCCATATCCTGGACGTCAGACAGGATTAAAGCGAACTCATCGCCGCCCAATCGCGCCGGAAGGTCTTTTTTTCCTGCGCAGTATTTCAATCGTTTAGCGATGGTTATCAACACCTTGTCGCCAGCAGCATGGCCATAGGTATCATTGATGTATTTAAACTGGTTGCCATCCATAAACANCACGGCCGTATGGCTGTGGCTGTCTTCATCTTCCAGCACGTTTTCGAGCGCGCTGCAGAATGCCGTGCGGTTGGCCAGGCCCGTTAATGCATCGTGCAGAGAACGTTTCAGCAAGGAATCATTCTCTTTCAGAATCTGCTCCTGCCAGCTTTCGATCTCTTCGAGCAGGCTGTTGAAATCCTGGCTAAAGACATCCAGTTCAACAATCTTTGCCGACGGTACACGCCGGGCGAAATTACGATTTTCACGAATATCGTGCACCACCTCGGCAATATTCTGCAGCGCCATAATTAAGCCGTGGTGCAGATGACGGGTGATGATGACGGACAATATCGAGGCGAAGACCAGGCAAAGCGTGAGCACCAGCAGGGAAAAGTAAACAAAGCTTTTAACCGGGGCGTCGCTGCCCGAAATCTCGATATGGCCCACGAGATTGCCACGGTGATAGATGGGCTGCAGTACCGAACTGGGAAAAAGCCATTTGGCGATCATACGGCTCATCGGGTCGGCGTGCTCGCTGCCCGCGGCTTGCCAGAATGTGATTTTACGTCCGTTCGCATCAGTGACTATAGCCTGACTGAACTGACCTTGCTGGCCGAGAGTGCTCAGCGTTTCACGGGCCGCCACGCCGTCGCGGAACACGACAGCGGCCTCGATGCTTTGGCTCAGGGTACTGGTGAGCAGTTGCAGATTCTTCTCAGAATACTGTTTGAATGAAATCAGCGACGCCGTGGTGATCAACATCCATGACACCGTCATGGTGATGACGATACTCAAGGTACTGATACGCGCCAGGGCATTCCTGAAAGTGATTCTGCCGGTGACTGTACTGGACGTAGAGGCTGGCTTATCCATGTTTAGCATTCCGCGGACGACCAAGCATTAAGACTTCGGGACTAACTTTCACCCCGGTACGAAACAACGAGTCCAAATTGACAGAGAAACTGACCTTTTTATCCGCGAAGATAAGACAAAACGCGCTGCCATCAACACATTCGGGGTTTTGCTCCGAAATAGTCAGGAGTGGATGCGCCGGGTCCAGGCTTGAAATTCCGACCTGCTCTTGAATGGATTCCCTGCCGAAGTATACCGCATCGCAGTGCGAGGACGAAAAATCATCGACATCTTCTACCAAGATTGCATTGAATAAAGGGGTATCTTGTTCATTACGCATATCGGTGAGCACGGCAGCGAAATGCGCTGAAGAGAATACGCAAAGCGTGGGAACCATTTGGGCGGATGGCCATCGAGTGTAGCTGACGATACCGGATACGGTACGGCGTAGGTCGGCAGCCGAAACCTGATTCATCTCTGTTTTAAGATTGGACGCATCGGCCCTGGCTAACAACATAAGGGGTAACATCGAAAATATCAGAACAAGTAAGATCCACCTTCTCTCCATAATAACGTTATCCAGCTGCTTATCATCCAATTAGGAAGGAATGTTTTTTGCGCGCGCTGCGAAGCCATACGCGCGGCGGCTTACCTTCGAAGCTATTTTGTTTTTCAAATAGCATAGCTAATGAATACGTTATCACCATCCCATTCAAGGTAATGGGACGATAAAGGGGACGATCATGCGGCAGATAAAGACATCGCTACTGAAGCTGACGCCCTAACCAATGGCTGATTTGCTGTAAACAGAGATGGAAACTTTCATAGACCGGTGAAGCTTTGACCTCCAGTAGCTTGCCCTGGAGCGATGAGTTGACGATCAGTTCGGATTCCTCTTTCGGGCTAAGTACGTCGTCCTTCCAGTAAGCGGAGAGCATCGGCGTTGGGCAACGTCGACCCAACAGTCCCTGCGTTTTTAGAGAATAACGCCCCATCTCAGCCTTCAATGCGGCGTAGGTGGAAGACGGCATACCGAGCCGGCTGGCGAGGATATCCATATACATATCCGGCACGTCCTGCTGACGCACGGCGCCAGCCAGCAGCGAATGCACCACCGGCCCCAGGCAGGCAACGCCCTTCAGACGCGGCGATTCCAGATACGCGAGCCGGACGGCGATATTCGCGCCGAAGCGAAAACCAAATGCCCCTACTCGGGTATGGTCCACCCACGGCACGTCCGGCAAGGCTTTCAATACCTGCTGATGCAGGAAACTGGAGTCTTGGTCCAACTTCCAGCGCGACGAAAAACCGACTGATGGCATATCAATCGTCAGCATCGCCATCCCCGCCGGCGCCAGATAGTCATGGAACAAGCGGTAATAGTCGCTTTGAAGCAGGTCCAGGCTGCCGCACACCAGTACGGTGGGGAACGGCGCGCTGCCCTGAGAGGGCATATGCAAAAAACCGGTCAGCGTTCCGCCGCCGTCGATGGGAATAGACAGCGTTTTTAGTTCATAGCTCAGGAGGCCGGCAGCCTCTTCATAGGCGCGATTCGCCATCGTCTGCGCCTGCTCGGCAAGCTCATCGCCCTTCAGGTGCGGATAGGCGGCGATGCTGTACAGCGCGGCGGCCTTCAGCCAGCACTGCCCTTTGCTCTCTTCATCGTGTTCGCTTTCCGTCGCCTGCTGCTGCCAGCGCATTCCCTGTACGACCCATTCGTAAATCCAGTTTCCGCCGCGGTAACCGATGACCGTATCCAACAGCGCGTCGTCGCTGCGCTGGGCTGTACTGGCGGCAATGCGCGACAGTACCTCCTCGATGTCCAGCGGCGCTACGCCGCGCCAAATCCACATCAGGCGGTTGATCATCCGATACCAGGCGCTGTTGTCGCTGCCTTCCAGGGCGGAGTGCATCGCACTGGTGGAGTGATGCGCGCGCGGGATCAGGGTCGAGGTTTCCGGATGTTTGAAGGACGGTTTGAACAGCTTTTCGGACAGGTTGGCCTGAACCNCAGCAGCCTCCATAAAGGTCAAGCAGCAGAGAGAGCGTTTCGCTAAAGTGTACTCAACACTACATGGAAATGCAGTACGGGAGAGGGAAAAGAGTCGGAAATGACAACGCCCGGCAAAACCGGGCGTGATAGACGGCAAATCAGGGAGCGATTAGCGGTCGGACAGCGGCGGCACGAACACCACGCCCATGTCCCAAGGCTGCTCAATCCAGGTATCCTGCGGGATATCAACCTGATAATCGTCCACCAACGGTTTCCCTGCGGGTTTCGCAAAAATGGTGATGAAGTGCGCTTTCGGATACATATCGCGAATCGCTTTGGCGGTACCGCCGGTATCGACCAAATCGTCCACCACGATGAAGCCTTCGCCATCGCCTTCGGCACGTTTCAGCACCTTCAGCTCACGCTGATTGTCATGGTCGTAGCTGGAAATGCATACGGTATCCACATGACGGATGCCCAGTTCGCGGGCCAGCAGAGAACCAGGAACCAGACCGCCGCGGCTGACGGCGATAATGCCTTTCCATTGGTCCGCCGGCAGTAAACGCTCGGCCAGTTTGCGGGCATGAATCTGCAACATATCCCAGGTTACGACGTATTTTTCACTCATATAATATATCCCGGCCAACGGTGGAGTCGGCTTTATCATAGTCGGAGGGGGAAAAAGGTTGCGCGAGATTATAGATAGGCAACCTCATAAAAACCAGCCTTTATCCGATTGAGTTTTGTGGGTGGCGACAAAATCCCCGCCGCCATCGTTAGCAATCCGCCCGCTGCCAGCCACCTCAGCCGATTCTTCGCCACCAGGATTGACAGACTCTCCCCGGCGGCGGGAAAGTGATACTCTGTTTCATGATGCCCGATCGCCGCGCTCAAGCGCGATCATTTTTTTAACCTGTAGCGCCTCACGCGCCAGACGCGGACTTAGGCTGCTGAAAAGGAGACGTGAATAGTGTCTGAATTGTCTCAGCTTTCCCCACAGCCCTTGTGGGATATTTTTGCCACGATCTGTTCCATTCCGCATCCCTCCTATCATGAAGAGGCGCTGGCGGCGCACATTCTGTCATGGGCGCAGGCGCGCGGCATTCATTCAGAGCGCGATCGCGTCGGCAACATTCTGCTGCGCAAACCGGCGNCGCCGGGCATGGAAAACCGCAAGCCGGTCGTGCTGCAAGCGCATCTGGATATGGTGCCGCAGAAAAACAACGATACGGCGCATGATTTCACGAAAGATCCGATTCAGCCATATATCGACGGGGAGTGGGTGAAAGCGCGCGGCACCACGCTGGGCGCTGACAACGGTATCGGCATGGCGTCTACGCTGGCCGTCCTGTCCGACGACAGCGTCGAACACGGTCCGCTCGAAGTGCTACTCACCATGACGGAAGAGTCCGGCATGGACGGCGCTTTCGGCCTGCAACCGAACTGGCTGCAGGGAGAGATTCTGATCAACACCGACTCGGAAGAGGAAGGCGAAGTCTACATGGGCTGCGCGGGCGGGATCGATTTCCTGACGCGTCTGCCGCTGCAGCGGGAAGCGGTGCCCGCGGGCTATCAGGTGATGAAGCTGGTGATTAAAGGGTTGAAAGGCGGTCATTCCGGCTGCGATATTCACCTGGGGCTGGGCAACGCCAATAAACTGCTGGGCCGTTTCCTGGCGGAGCAGGCGAAAACGCTGGACCTGCGTCTTCTCGACCTGAACGGCGGCACGCTGCGCAATGCCATCCCGCGCGAAAGCGCGGTCACGCTGGCCATCGCAGAAGATAAAATCGCTGCGCTGAAAGCGGCAGCGCAGGACTATGTGGCCGTACTGAAACACGAACTGGCCGCGGTGGAAAAAAACATCACTATTCTGGTCGAACCGACGTCGGACGCCGCCGCAGCCCTGACCACAGATAGCCGCGATCGGCTAGTGGCCCTGCTCAACGCGATCCCTAACGGTGTCATCCGCATGAGCGACGAGGTGAAAGGCGTGGTGGAAACCTCGCTTAACGTCGGCGTGATCACCATGACGGAGACACAGGCGGAAGTGCACTGCCTGATCCGTTCGCTGATCGACAGCGGCAAGGACTATGTGGTGAGCATGCTGACGTCGCTGGGACAGCTGGCCGGCGCGGAAACGCGTCCCAAAGGCGGCTATCCGGGCTGGCAGCCGGACGCGCAATCGCCGGTCATGCAACTGGTGCGGGAAACCTACCAGCAGCTGTTCGATAAAACGCCGAGCGTTCAGGTGATACACGCCGGTTTGGAATGCGGGCTGTTTAAGAAGCCTTATCCGGAGATGGATATGGTTTCTATCGGCCCGACCATCACCGGACCGCACTCGCCGGATGAGCGGGTAAATATCGTCAGCGTCGGCCTCTATTGGCAACTGCTGACTGCGGTTCTGAAAGCCATCCCAGAGAAACGCTAAGGCGTTCATCGCCTGCCCTTCCCGCATCCGGCTGGAAACCTCGCCGGATGCGGCGCCAAGCGCCCTCGATTAACGCTCCCAGTTAAATACCAGCTGTCGCTCCAGCTGCGGGTCCAGTAGCGTCACGTGTAATCCCACCAGCCGAACGCCGCGCGCCTCCCGCCGCTGCTCCCAGGTCTGCCTCGCCAACTGGATGAGATCCTGTTTGTTCAGCACCGGCCAGACGTGCTCCTGCGTGGTCTGCCGAAAATCGTCGAATTTCAGCTTCACGCCCTGACGCGCGATATGCAGATCCGGCTTCACCCGACGCAGCCGCACCTCCAGCTCGTCATACAGCGTTTCGATCAGCGCTTCGCATTGAGGCCAGTCGTGAATATCCTCCGCCAGCGTTTTCTCGACGCCGACGGATTTACGCAGCCGGTCAGGCAACACTTGGCGTTCATCAATACCATGACAGCGCTCCCACAGCACACGCCCGAACTTGCCGAACGACTTCAATAGCGCGGACAAATCATAACGCCGCACGTCGGCGCAGGTATGCAGCCCCCGCTCGGACAACCGGCTGGCCGTCACTTTACCGACGCCGGGGATCTTCGCCAACGGCAGCGCCAGAATGAAGTCATCCACCTCAGCGGGCGTAATGACGAACTGCCCGTTGGGTTTGTTCTGCTCCGAGGCCACTTTCGCCAGGAACTTGATGGGCGCGACGCCCGCGGAGGCAGTCAGATTCAGCTCATCGAAAATGGTCTGACGTATTTCCTGCGCCATCAGCGTGGCGGAGCCGTTGCAGTGAAGACTGTCGGTGACATCGAGATACGCTTCGTCGAGCGATAAAGGTTCGATCAGTTCGGTATAGCGGGCAAAGATCTGACGGATCTGGAGGGAGGTGGCTTTGTACACCTCCATACGTCCCGGCAGCAAAGTCAGATGCGGACAGAGTCGCAAAGCGGTCGCGGTCGCCATTGCGCTGTGTACGCCGTAACGGCGAGCGGGATAATTGGCGGTGCTGATCACCCCGCGGCGCAGCGCGCTGCCGCCGATGGCAAGGGGAATATCGCGCAGGCGCGGGTTGTCCCGCATTTCAATGGCGGCGTAAAAGCAATCCATATCGACATGAATAATCTTGCGCATATCCCCTCCGGTATCTGTATAAAAATACAGTACCAATATGGAATGATGCAAGCAGCTCCACCACCGGAGCCACGTCGCGCCAGTGAACCGCGAAAGTCAAAGGCCCTGACGGCGCGCTCATCCGCCCGATTTTCGTGGAAAATACGCTAAAAGAAAAATGGCTCGCGCTCGCTTCCTGTCTCAGGGAGGGTTTCCCTTTTCTGCCTCAGACGGGTTGATGCCAATAAGTTTCTTAATAAAATCGTCGTGTTACCGGTGCTTTGCCCTGACCTTCTCGCGCCTTATCGGCTGGGCGCGGAGCCGTCATTCCGGCCACGATGACGCCCCCGGTCCGACCTCTCTTTCACCGCTGTTTGCGTCTGACATAATTTCCCACTTGAATAAAATAAACGCAGTGCTAATGTGACAGCGCTACACCGCCTTAGGCACAGGAATACGGGACGACACCACAAAAATACCGTATGTCACACAGCTTCAGTTATCAGGATCCATCAATGCAAAAAATCGCACTGTCATTTGCGACGCTGTTTTTTTTGCCTTCCGTATTTGTTACCAGCTATGCGAGCGAAGTCATTCCGGTCACGACCTCTTTCAAGCAGCAGGCGTTAGGCTCGCCGGTTTATATTCAAATCTTCAAAGAAGAGCGGCTTTTGGAGCTGTATGCCAAAATCGGCACCGACTATCGTCTGGTGCAAAGCTATCCCATCTGCAAATACTCGGGCGGTCTCGGTCCCAAACGTGTGGAAGGCGATATGAAAAGTCCGGAAGGATTTTATCAGGTCGATTTGCATCAGCTTAAACCGGATAGCCGATTTCACCGCGCCATCAACGTCGGTTTTCCCAACGAATATGACCGTGCCCAGGGCTATTCCGGACGCTATCTCATGATTCACGGCGAGTGCGTATCGGTCGGCTGTTATGCGATGACCAATCAGTACATCGATGAGATCTACACCTACGTCGAGCGGGCGCTATTGAACGGGCAGGCGAAAGTCGAACTGGCGATTTACCCGTTCCGCATGACGGACAAAAACCTGCAGCGGCATCGCAATTCTACCTACGCCAATTTCTGGCAGCAGTTGCAGCCGGGCTACGCCTACTTCAACCAGCACCACCAGCCCCCGGCCGTTGCGGTGTTTAACGGCCAGTATATGGTGAATCAGGCGACGCCGAACAAGAACCCGTTTTCAAACTATGCGCTCACCAAAGTGGAATAACACGAACTCGCCTGGCTCGATCTGATGCCAGGTTTCATTCCCCGTCAGCGGCTGCGTCGCCAGCACGGTGACCACGTCATCCGGCGTGGTCTGCTGTTGAAAATCGATCTCCACATCATCATCCAGCAGCGTCGCCCTGCCGAATGGCGCACGGCGCGTAATCCAGCATAGCCGCGTGGAACAATACCCCATCACGAAATGTCCATCGGACAACAGCATGTTGAACACGCCCTTTTTGCTCAGCGTTTCCGCCAGCGATGCGATATAGCGAAAGACCGAAGGCCAGTGAGATGGCGTACGGGGATAGCGTAACGAGAGATGGTGAAGCAGCCAGCAGAAGGCGTATTCGCTGTCTGTCTGCCCTACCGGGCGGTAGGTTCCGGTTTTCAGGCTGCGATAGCCTTTTAACTGACCGTTGTGGGCGAACGTCCAGTTTCTCCCCCNCAGCTCGCGGGTAAACGGATGGGTGTTTTCCAGCGCCACCGCACCGCGGTTGGCCTGGCGGATATGAGACACCACGGCGCAGGACTTGATGGGATACTTCTGTACCAGCTGTGCAATGGGCGACGTGGCGCTAGGCAGCGGATCTTTGAACGTACGGCAACCATTGCCCTCGTAAAAGGTGATGCCCCAGCCGTCACGATGCGGCCCGGTACGGCCGCCGCGTTGCATCAGCCCGGAAAAACTAAAACAGATATCAGTTGGGACATTAGCGCTCATCCCAAGCAGTTCACACATGGTGGATTCCTTACCTCTGTGACCCGCGATGAAAACGTCAGAGCCGCTGGCGGTGATTAGCCTGCGTCTTCAGGCGAGATCCGTGCGGTGTGAATGGCCCTAAAAAACAGCGCAGCTCTGCTCCTTAGGGCCAACGTGACATCCCCATCTTCTGCGGAGCGCCCGTCCGCGCCTTGATGAAGCGATTTCGCGGCAACGACAGCCTTTGCACCGGTGCGGGATGCTGCCTGATGCACCGTAGGCGCAGCGGGATTAGCTCTCCGCCATTTCCTTTTCAATCAGCTGGATCAGGATATGAATCGCTTTGATATGGATTTCCTGAATACGGTCGGCGTAGCCAAAATGCGGCACGCGGATTTCGACGTCCGCCGATCCCGCCATTTTGCCGCCGTCTTTGCCGGTCAGCGTGATGACTTTCATCCGCTTGGCGCGCGCGGCCGCAATGGCCCGGATGATATTGCCGGAATTGCCCGAGGTGGAGATCCCCAACAGCACATCGCCTTCACGTCCAAGCGATTCTATGTAGCGCGAGAACACAAAGTCGTAGCCAAAGTCATTGCCGACGCAAGAGATATGGCTCGGATCGGAGATCGCGATCGCCGGCAGTCCCGGACGGTTTTCACGGTAACGGCCGGTCAGCTCTTCAGCGAAATGCATGGCATCACAATGAGAACCGCCGTTCCCACAGGAGATTACCTTTCCGCCCGCTTTGAACGCGTCCGCCAGCAGTACCGCCGCATCCTGAATCGACTGAATATTGGCATTGTCGCTCAAAAAGGTATTCAGCGTATCCGCCGCTTCTGTTAGCTCTTTACGGATTAAGTCCTGATACATGGAACCCTCTCATTAGGTGATATCACGATGGTCTGCCATGCAGTGTAACGGATCGCCCAAACCCGGAGAAGCGGACAATTAACGATTGATATGATTCGCGGCGGAGGTCACGTAGGGGAGATTATTTAACGCACAGTTTCCACCGTCCATCACATAGAACCACGTTGCAAGGCACGGCTGGAATGAAAAAAAACCGCCGACGTATCGGCAGTATAAGACATTAAAACATGCCTCTCGACACGCGGTGATTACTGCAGATGCTTTCTCAGCAAGCTGCCAGCTTGATCTAGCGCGGCCTGAACTTCCGGCACGTTCACTAACGCGTTGTGAAAACCAAAGTCGTGGATCATGCCGTTGTAACGCACCTGCACGACATCAACGCCCGCCGCGTTCAGATGACGCGCATAGGCTTCTCCTTCGTCTCGCAATACATCGTTTTCTGCGGTTTGGATCAGGGCTGGCGGTAACCCTTTCAACTGCGCTTCGCTCGCCCTCAGCGGCGATGCGTAAATCTCGGCGCGCTGCGCGTCGCTAATTGTGTAGTGATCCCAAAACCAGGTCATCATAGCGCGAGTCAGAAAACGGCCTTCCGCAAAAAGTTGGTAAGATTCCGTATCAAATTTGGCATTCGTAACCGGGCAGAAAAGCACCTGATAACGAAGCGTCGGCGTGCCCTTTTCTTTCGCCATCAAGCTGACCACCGTCGCCATGTTACCGCCAGCGCTATTGCCAACTACGGCCAGACGCTGTCCGTCGACGTTGATTTCAGCGCCGTGCTCAGACACCCATTGGGTCGCGGCATAGGCCTGATGAATTGCCACGGGATAATGCGCTTCAGGGCTGAGGGTGTAGTCCACAAAGACCGCCGCCGCATGAGAAGACAGCACCAAATCCCTGACCATACGCTGGTGGGCCATAAAATCACCCAGCACCCAGCCACCGCCATGAAAAAACATGAACGCGGGCGGCATGTCCCCGACGTTGTCAGGCCGCACGATGGTCAACGCCAGCGGATGCCCGTCCACCTGAATCGTTTTATGCGAGATGATGGTGCCGGACAGATCTACTTCGACGCTCGCCTGCAGATCGGCCAGTACCTTTCGCGCCTCTGCCGGAGAGCGTTGCTCAATCGGCGGGCCATCCCCGCGGCTCAGCGCAGTTAACAAAGCCTGCGTGTCACGTTCAATATACGGGTCAGCACTGGCCGCGTAAGCGATACCCGCCGACGGTAACAGGCTGCCATCGTGTCGATGACAAGCGCGTTTTTTCATCTTCTACCCTCTATCAGCGCATTGATGCCGTAATCCAAGCGTTCATGGNGGTTAATGCAATCCTGCTCATGAAAATGATAGGTGAAAATAGCCACAACTCACCGACTTTAACCTTCGGTGTTTTATGAACAGATGAACAACGCCCACATAGCGCCAATATCGCAAAGCCCTCATTCGAAAACAGCGACACATTCAAGTGGTTCTTGCCTGAAAGANCCCTTACTTCAGCGATATGTGGGGAAGGAACACGAAGAAACAACGAGGAGTGGAATTGTGCGCCTGACGTCGCCAAGCGTTGAAGCGCTGGCGCGCCGCCATGACCGATGAGCGCAATATTCGATGCGTCGACCACCGCCACGAATGCTATTTTCCTGTCGTGACGGCGGCCTGGCCGCACCGACTGCGATACGGAGTGGATCAGACGTCGAACTGACGGATCCGCGTCAAAAGCACGTCGATGTCGCCGACAACCGGCGCTTCGACGATCAGCGCTCTGCCCAGCGCCAGCGCATGTCTTTTCGCGGTCAAACGCGCCTGGGGATCCCCAATACCGTCCAGATCCGCGACGTGAGCCAGGCCGATGGTGCGACGAATCAATTCGCTGCCGCAGTACCCGACGGCGTCTCGCCACACCTGACGCAAAAACAGTTCTGCATAGCCGTCAGCCGCCAGCGCAGGCTCACGACCTTGCTCTGCGCACAGCACCGTAAAGCGCTCAGCAAAAGTCCGCCATAGCGTGGCGCACTCCTCGAGACGCTGAGATCGGGCGATCTTTGCCGATTCTGCTTCTAACAATCCCGTCACGCCGCAGTAATTCAACAGCAGGTTCCCCAGCGCCGACCCCACATCGAAGCCGATGGGACCGTAGAAACCGAACTCGGCATCAATCACCTTGAGCTTGCCTTCGGCCACGAAAATCGATCCGCTGTGCACATCCCCGTGCAACAACGCTTCCGCCTTGGCGAGAAAACCGTGTTTCAATGCCGCCACCGCGCGCTTCAGGGCGCGATCTTCCCGCAGCGCCAGTACGTCCGGCAGTAGCTCCGGCTCGAACTGATTACGTTCATGGTCGATATAAGGGTCGGTAAAGAACAGATCCTCGGTAATCTGACACAGCTCCGGGTTAGTGAAACGGCTGACGGCCGCTTTCTTATCGTGCGGCGGCTGATAGAAGTCGGAGGTATGAAACAGCGTCTGCGCCAGATACTCGCCTAGCTGAGAGGCCGCCTGCGGGTAATGGCGCCCCGCCACCAGTTCGTTACGCCAGATGCGGTGATCGGACAGATCTTCCTGCACCATCACCGCCAGTTTGGGATCGTAATGCAACACCGCGACGGTATGCTGCGGGCAAAACTGCGCATGGGTCAGCAAAGTTTCCGCTTCGATGCGCGATCTGTCCAACGTCAGCGGCCACGACTCGCCGACACAGCGCACATAGGGCAGCGCCTGCTTGACAATCACACGGCTGACGCCCTGCGTATCGCGGATTTTGAAGACCAGATTCAGGTTGCCGTCACCAATCTCCTCGGCGGCGACCAACGTATGTGCCTCTGCCACGCCGCCGTATTGGCGGGNGTATGCTACAGCATCGTCTGCGTGAAAAGTACGGTATTGCGACATTGCGAATCCCCTGGTATGTGGTGCTGTTGGTCGTTTTATTGTTGTTTTAGACATAAAAGCGTTTGGACGTCTATACATCCGTAAAGCATACTGGCAGAATAAAAAAATTGATGCAATAGCGCAACACGGATTTAACCCTGAATGCAAAACATTAACACGACAAGTCTGAAGATTATCGATAACCAGCTCTGGATCCTGGACCAGCAGGCGCTGCCGCAGGAGATGGTCTGGCATCCCTGCCCGGACGTCCCTGCGTTGGTAGAACACATCAAAGCGCTGCGCGTGCGGGGCGCGCCGGTCATCGGATTATCGGCGAGTTTGCTGCTGGCACTGCTGGCGGAAGGCGGCCTGTCGCGACAGGCGCTGACGGTCGCGCTTGAGACGCTGCGCGCGGCACGCCCGACCGCCGTCAACCTGATGAACAATCTTGATCGCATGAAGCAGGCGCTGGCGGCGCCGGAGTGGATCCCGGCGCTGGGGCGGGAAGCCCTGCGGTTGATTGAGGAAGATCGCGCCCTGTGCGATCGCATCGCGGATTACGGCGCCACGCTGGTCACCTCCGGCAGCCGGCTGCTGACACACTGCAACACCGGCGGACTGGCGACGGCGGGCGTGGGCACGGCGATCGGGATACTGCTGCGCGCTCATCAGCAGGGCNAGATTGAAAACGTATGGGTGGATGAAACCCGGCCGTTGCTGCAAGGCGGACGCCTTACCGCCTGGGAACTGGGCGAATTGGGTATTCCCTATCGCCTGATTTGCGACTCGATGGCGGCGTCGCTGATGGCGCAGGGCCAAGTCGATGCCGTGTGGGTCGGCGCGGACCGCATCGCCGCCAACGGCGATGTCGCCAACAAGATCGGCACCTATAGCCTGGCGGTGCTGGCGCATTATCACCGCATTCCTTTCTACGTCGCCGCGCCTCACACCACGCTCGATCCCCACTGTCCGGAGGGCCGCGCGATCCCCATCGAACAGCGCGCCACCGCCGAGGTCACCGGCGTGTCAGGAAGCTTCGGCCACACTCAGTGGGCGCCGCAGGATGCGCCGGTGTATAACCCGGCCTTTGATGTCACCCCGGCCGCCTTGATTAGCGGTTGGGTGCTGGATTGTGGTGTGGTGACGCCCGAGCAGGTACGGGAAGGCATTTTTCAGCAGACGCTGTCGCGTTAATGCGGTAGGAGACGCCTCCCCGCCGCTCGGGTGGGGAGACGCTTGAAGTCAGTCAATCAGGCCAGCTTCGGATAGGCCGTGGCAATGTCGTCGCCGGTGAAGTGCGCGATCCACCCTTCCGGGTTGTCGAACAGCCGGATCGCCGTGAAGTTCGGTGACGATCCCATATCGAACCAGTGCGGCGTTCCCGCCGGTACGGACAGCAAATCGTTCTTCTCACACAGGATCTGGAAAATCTGCCCCTCGACATGCAGGCAGAACAGCCCTGCGCCCTCTACGAAGAAACGCACTTCATCTTCCCCGTGGGTATGCTCAGACAGAAACTTACCGCGCAACGCCTCCTTCTGCGGATTGTCGGCGCGCATGCTGATCACATCCCAACTCTGATAGCCTTTTTCCGCCACCAGCTTGTCGATTTCGTGCTGATAGGCCGCCAGCACTTCTTCCGCATCAGGCTCGGCGCTTAATGCACGGTCCGCCTGCCAGCGCTCGAAGCGAACGCCGATGGCGTTCAGACGCTGACGGATGGCCTCCGCGTCCCGGCTCTCCCAGACCGGCTGGGATGCGTCTTGATCGCTGAAAATAGTGAGTGCGCTCATAAGGAAATCTCCTGTACGTCGATGTGATCGAAGCGGCTCACCTGCGGGTGATCGCTGTGGGGGTCTGCCTCGGCGCGCACCAGCTGACAGGTCTGCCATCCGGCGCTTCGCGCCGCGTCCAGCTCCTGATGAATATCGGAGAGGAACAGGATCTCCGCCGCCGGCAACGCGATAGCGTCGGCGATATTCCGGTAGGACGTGACTTCACGCTTGGCGCCGACGCGCGTGTCGAAATACCCGCTGAACAGCGGCCGTAAATCGCCCNCCTCGCTGTAGCCGAAGAGCAACTGCTGCGCCTCGACCGAGCCGGAAGAGTAGACATACAGCTTAATGCCCTGCTCTAACCACGCATGCAGCTGCGGCGTCACGTCGTCGTAAATATGGCCGTGAAAATCGCCCTGCTGATAGCCCGTGCGCCAGATAATGCCCTGTAATGCTTTCAGCGCCGTCGACTTGCGATCCTGATCCATAAATTGCGCCAATGCGTCCACCAGCTCAGTTTGGCTGGCTTTTGGCTGCCCTAATTCGATACGCAGCGCGTCCAGCGCCTCGGCGACATCCGGCCGTTCTTCCGCCTGAGCCACCACCTGCGCCAGTCGAGCGCGGGCATAGGGAAACAGCACGTTGTGGACAAAGCGAATGTCGCTGGTGGTGCCTTCAATATCAGTCACGATGGCCTTGATCATTGCGCCTCCAGCACACGTCGTTGCAGTTCGCACTGGAACAGAAACTCCAGCCCTTCGAGATGGCGGCGCGCCTCTTGTACGCTCTCCCCCCAACAGTAAAGGCCGTGGCCCCGCACCAGAAAACCATAGCGCAGCGGCGAAGACCGATGGCGAGCCGCGACACGTTCGGCCAGCGCAGGAATGTCCTGATCGTTATCGAAAATGGGGATGGTGACGCGGTCCAGATGCGAACGCTGGCCGGCCAGCGACTTCTGCATCTCGTAGCCTTCCAGCAACAGGGCGTCGTTTTTCTCCGCACGGGACAACACCGTGGCGTTTACCGAGTGCGTATGCAGCACGGCGCCGATGCGCGCGTCGAGACGATACAGCAGGGTGTGCAAACCGGTTTCCGCAGACGGCGTGCGGCCGCAGGGAACATGGTTGGTGGCAATGTCGACCTGCAAAAAGTCTTCAGGTTTCAGGTTGCCCTTGTCTTTGCCCGATGCCGTGATCAGGCTGCGCGCCCCATCAAGACGGACGGACATATTGCCGCCGGTGGCGGGACACCAGCCTTTTTCGCCGATCCAGTGGCAGGCCGCCAGCAGGTCGGCCAAATATACGTTATCGCTCATTGTCTATTCCCAGTGCAGGTGAATCCCCAAACGTTCCGACGCAACCGTCGGCGTTCAGTGTTGTTATTGCCGCTCAGTGAGCATGATTTTTTATAAAGATCAGAGAGAATACAGGTCAACGTGCCGGTCTCACCCTGCCCGCGACGACAACCTCTGACTCAAGCGCTGATGTAGGCTTTTAGCGCTGACGGCGAAGTGCCTGGCTCGCGCCGCACGCCTGACCGGCAGCGAGAAATCCGCGGGTTCGATGAGGAGGCGTTCGGCCGGTGTTGAGGTCCGCGCCCGACAGCGTCTACACTGGTACATCAGTGATGTGTCTGCCTCGCGGCCCTTCACGTTCACCGTGTCGGCCCTCTGACCGCTGCGCCTTCGCCTGATGACAGGCAGGACGTTAAAGCGAGAGATTACCCGGAGAAAACGGGNATCTCAAGAAGATCATCAGCCCTTCCCGCCAAGGAGAAAACCGTGAAAAGGATGGTTAAAATCCCTCTTTCTTTGTGCTGTTTTATCGTTTTCTGTCCGCCCGCTCAGTCCGCGCCGTCGCCTGACGACACGCTGCTGTTTTATTGTCCGACGGACAAGGGCGATCGCATCTCGCTGGAAAATCAGGCAGGGAAATTGGTATTAATCCTCAACGGGGAAAGCCATGTTGCGGATGAAACCGTGCAGGAAATTAGCCAAACCTATCGTCGAAACATCGAAAGATCGCCCGAATACAATGTGGTCAGCTTCCATATCAACGGTGTCGAATACAGCATGGGTTCGTTCAAGAATCTCGCGACTCAAGCTGAACCTGCCGGTCAGTTTTTCTCTTACTCTTCCGATAAAAATCGAATGCCCGACCAACTCTGCTCGTTTGGTGAAGACATCAATAATCTCTCCAGGCTGGCGAAATAACCCGTCGCGCTTCCTGACAACATCGCAGACGTCACGGNATTCGCCTGTTGCGTTCGGAAGAGCCGGGCATAAAAAAAGGGGCTGAATCAGCCCCTGCCTGTTAACTCAAATTATCTATTCGCGTTTGAATCGCGCTGACCTTGGTGGCGTCCTTCGCGGCCTGGTATAACGCCAACGCCCTTTTATAAGCCACCAGCGCTTCGGCCTTGTCTTTACGCGTTCCCTGTTCCTTACTCAGAGGATCGTGATAACGCGCCCAGCTGTACGCATACACCTTGTTGTTATAAATGCCGCTCTCCTCGAAAGTGAATCCGTTCGACTTTCTTAATTGGTTGAGATGCGCACACTTCAGCACTTCAGTGGCCTTATCGAAATAGCGCAAGCGGTCGTCATAACCATTGAAACCGCCGTTGATTCGAGCCGTGATCATATTGAAATCATCTTTTTTGGCGTAACTATTCAGATTCTGGTTGCCATAATCCATATAAAACCAAAAAGCCGATTGCACACAGTGCGGATAGACGGTCAGTTTATTCCGGTTGTCTTCATTAGAATAAACATCCTCCCCCACGGCGCTGCCGTAAGCGCGATAGTTCTTTTCAAAGGTCAATTGAATCAGTCCGCGTCCGTACCACGGCGCATAACTTTTTTGGCTCCCGTTAATCTCCGAGGTGTACACCAACCCAAGGCTTTCGTGGCAACACTGTGCGAGAAAATGCGCTTTCTCCCTGCATGTCGTCATCCCATATTTGGCGAAGCCATCATTGAAGGCCTTCAGGTAGGTCATCAGTTTGTCTTCATCGGCCTTTGGCGCGATTTTACGCAGCTCGCCCAGCGTAATATCACGACCGCAGGCGCAGGTGGTCGGTTCCGTCGTCGAGGTTCCATACCCCTGCGCCGTCATCGGCAACACGGACTGGAGAAAATTGCGCGGAAGAGTCGCGGCCAGCATCGCGCGCAGNCCCGCCTGTAGCGCTGAAGATAAATCGTTGACGGCCCGACAGGACGTCGAATCAAAAGGGAGAGGGAGATGAGCCAATAAATATTCGGGTAATCGTTTCACCCTGAAAATGGCCGGTCCATACGGCACCAATGGGCCAGATAACACGTCGAGATTTCGAATGGATTGACGCTTGCCAAAATCGATCGTATCTACATTCTTCATTACGGTATTCATAAACAAATATGTCCTTATGTGGTTTAACTTCCAAATAGCCAGCGTTCGCACTGGCGTTCCTGTTCCTCAGGATTGTTTATGCCTGGTTGCTGCCCTCCTTTATCGCTCACTAGTTTAAAAACGATTTCAAACAGTATTAGCGCCACATATCAATACGATAAGTCTGCTTTGCTGTTTTCAAGCGGCAATTTGTTTAGCCATATAGACGTTCAAGCGTCTTGATTGCCAATTGTTGACAGCGTGATATATTGGCTAGCTATACAAGTTTGCAGGAGTTGTTTTCAGTCATGAGCGCGGCGCTAATCCCCCAAAGTAANCTTCCTTCCCTCGGCACGACGATCTTCAGTCAGATGAGCGCGCTGGCGCAGAAACATCAGGCGATCAATCTGTCGCAGGGCTTTCCTGATTTCGATGGTCCCTCCTATCTGCAAGAACGTCTGGCCTTTCACGTCAGTCAGGGAGCCAATCAATACGCGCCGATGACCGGCGTCGCGCCGCTGAGACAGGCCATCGCTGAAAAAACCGGGCAGCTGTATGGCTGGGAACCGGATGTCGATCATGAAATCACGGTCACGGCTGGCGCGACGGAAGCCCTGTTCGCCGCCATTAGCGCGCTGGTGCGCCAGGGCGACGAGGTGATTTGCTTCGACCCCAGCTATGACTGCTATGCGCCAGCCATCGAATTGGCCGGCGGCGTGGTGAAGCGTCTGGCGCTACAGCCGCCCGCCTTCCAGGTGGACTGGGCGAAGTTCGCCGAACTGCTGAGCGATAGAACCCGTCTGGTGATCCTCAATACGCCGCACAACCCATCCGCCACCGTCTGGCAAACGTCGGATTTTAATGCCCTTTGGCAGGCGATTGCAGAACGCGAAATTTACGTGCTGAGCGATGAAGTGTACGAGCATATCTGCTTCGACCCGCAAGGCCATGCCAGCGTCCTGGCGCATCCCGAGCTTCGTCAGCGGGCGGTCGCCGTCTCGTCCTTCGGCAAAACGTTTCATATGACCGGCTGGAAAGTAGGTTACTGCGTGGCGCCCGCGCCTATCAGCGCCGAACTGCGCAAAATCCACCAGTACCTGACGTTCGCCGTCAACACGCCCGCACAGCTGGCGATTGCCGATATGCTGCGGGAACATCCGGAACACTGGCGCGAACTGCCTGACTTTTACCAAGCGCGGCGAGACCGCTTCGTCAAAGCCCTGTCCGCCAGCCGCTTCGAACTGCTGCCGTGTCAGGGCACCTACTTCCTGCTGGCGGACTACAAAGCGATTTCGACGCAGGATGACGTGAGTTTCTGCCGCTGGATGACCGAACACGTCGGCGTCGCCGCCATTCCGCTGTCGGTTTTCTGCGCAGACCCTTTCCCCCATACTTTGATTCGGTTATGTTTTGCTAAACAGGAATCCACGTTGGATGCCGCTGCGGAGCGCCTATGTCGACTTTGAAAATCACCCTATTGCAGCAACCCCTGGCATGGATGGATGGCCCAGCCAACCTGAGTCACTTCGACGCGTTGCTGGAGAACATCACGGGGCGCGATCTGATTCTGCTGCCGGAAATGTTCNCCACCGGATTCGCGATGGAAGCCGCCGAACACAGTCTGGAACAGTCGGTGGTGGAAGCATGGCTTTGCCAGTGGGCGCAGCGCGCTAACGCGCTCATCGGGGGCAGCGTGGCGGTGCAAACGCCGAAAGGCGCGGCGAACCGTTTTCTGTTCGCCGATCCGCACGGCGCGCTGTATCGCTACGACAAGCGGCATCTGTTCCGCATGGCGGACGAACATCAGTTTTATCAGGCGGGGGAGAAAAAGCTGGTGGTGGAGTGGCGCGGTTGGCGCATTATGCCGCTGATCTGCTACGACCTGCGCTTCCCAGTCTGGGCGCGCAACCAGCAAGATTACGACCTGTTGCTGTACGTCGCTAACTGGCCGACGCCGCGCGCGCATCACTGGAAGACGCTGCTCACGGCCCGTGCGATTGAAAATCAGAGCTATGTGGCGGGCTGCAACCGCGTCGGCACCGATGCCAACGGCCACCGTTATCAGGGTGACAGCGTGATCCTCGACCCGCGGGGTCAGACGCTGGCCAGCGCCCCGGAAAATCAGCCCGCGCGTCTGGATGCGGAGCTGTCGCTGGAAGCGTTACAGGCCTATCGGGAAGCTTTCCCGGCCTGGCGCGACGCGGACAAGTTCGACCTGTAGCACGCGCCTCTCGCCTTGTTCCCGACAAAGTGAGTCAGCGCTAACTTTTCGGCTATCAGGCGTGGCGTCGAATGCGCCATGCTCTTTCGTCCATAAAGAGACGGTGGGATAGACGGTGTGGCGCGAGCCGCCATTCACGAAAACCTCACGCGCCACAATCAGAACCGATTTACACCTTATCGTTCCAGCGACGGTGATACAGCCTGCCCTATTTCGCCCCCTTTGTCGCAACCGCACGGGCGCGCCCGAGATTCTCCACACTCACCTCAGACCGTTGCGTGCGACGCTTTGCACCGTCAGCAGCAACGCCTGCACCGCCTGCGCCACGTCGTTAGTCAGCACTGACTCATCGGGATGATGGCTAATGCCGCCGCGACAGCGCACGAACAGCATCCCTACCGGCCAACGTTCGGCGATGGCTATCGCGTCATGCCCCGCGCCGCTCGGCAGCGACAGGCCCGTTCCCTGCACCGTCGTCACGGCGTCGGACAACATCGCCTGCAGCCTGGCGTCGCAGCGCGTGGCGGGAATCCGATAATACTCCTCCGCGCTGAAGTGACATCCGCGCCGCGCCGCTGTCTCCTCCGCCGCATGCAGCAACTGGCTTAGCAAGGCCTCCAGCGCCGCGTCTTCCGGTCCGCGGATATCCAGCGTCAGCCTGACTTCGCCGGGGATAACGTTGGCCGCCCCCGGCAAACACTGCAACGCTCCCACGGTCGCGACCCGATGCGGATCGCCCGATTGCGTCAGCGCTTCCATCTGCGTCATCCAGGACGCCGCCGCCGCCAGCGCATCCTGTCGCTGGCCCATCGGCACCGTGCCCGCGTGGCCGGCGTGGCCCAAAAAAGCGCAGTTCAACCGCCGTGCGCCGTTGATCGCCGTCACCACGCCCAGCGCCAGCCCGGCCTGCTCCAGACACGGCCCCTGTTCGATATGCAGTTCCAGATAGGCCAGAATCTCGCTCGGCGCGCGCGCCGCCTCCCCGATGGCGTCGCTAGACAATTTGGCCTGCGTCAGCGCCTGCGCCACGGAAACGCCGTCGGCATCCCGGCACGCCAGCCACTCCGCCGGCCAGGTGCCGGTCAGTCCGCGGCTGCCCAGCAGGGTGATGCCGAACCGCGTGCCCTCCTCATCGCCGAAACCCACGATCTCCAGCGCCACCGGCAGCCGAATGTGACGCTGATGCAGGTAGCGGACGGTTTCCAGCGCGCAAAGTACGCCCAACATGCCGTCGTAACGACCGGCGTTACGCACCGTGTCCAGATGCGAACCGAGTAGCAGCGCCGGGGCATGGGCCGTTTCGCCCTCATAGCGGCCGCAGATATTGCCCACGCTGTCCTGCCAGACGCGCATCCCCGCCGCACGCATCCACTCGCCGACCACCTGATTGGCGCGCAGATGTTCTTGTGACAGGTAGACCCGCGTCAGTTGGCCTGCGCTTTCGGAAATCTGCGCCAGCGCATCGCAGCGATCCATGACCTGCCGCGCGGCGTCGAGCGCCTCGGCAGCCGTCATCGCCACGTTGCTCATGCCGATGCCTGCTGACTGGCGTAGACATCCCACGCGGCCTGCAACGCCGCGCCCTGCACCGAGCGGAAGCCCAGCCGATTCAGTACGGCTTCCAACGCGGTCAGCGTCTGCATGACGCAGTCTTTGCGCGCGTTGTAGCCCATCGTGCCGATCCGCCAGATCTTGCCCTGCAACGGGCCGAAAGAGGTGCCGATCTCGATGGCGAAATCGTCCAGCAGCAGCTTACGTACGGCTTCCCCGTGGATCCCCTCGGGGATCGTCACGCCTAAAACGTTGTTCATGCGATGCGCCGGATCGCCATAAGCCTGTAGGCCCATACCTTCGATCCCGGCCAACAGCGCCTGCCCGTGCAACGCATGGCGGGCGATGCAGGCGTCCAGCCCCTCTTCCAGAATAATGCGGGCGCACTCGCGGGCGGCGAACAGCATACTGGTCGCTTCGGTGTGGNGGTTTAGCCGCTCCGGTCCCCAGTAGTCCATGATCATGCCCAGATCGAAGTAGTTGGAATACACCCTCTCCTCGTCGCCATCCTGATGATCGTCGGTGCGGATCCCCTGCTCCACGCATTGGCGCCGGCGGATCGTCGCAGCCATCCGTTCGCTGATCGTCACCGGCGAACTGCCGGACGGCCCGCCAAGGCACTTCTGCAAACCGGCGGATACGGCATCCAGCCCCCAGGCATCGGTTTCCAGCGGGTTCCCGCCAAAGGACGCGGTGGCGTCGGTGTACAACAGCGCGCCGTGACGGCGGCAGATGTCGCCAAGCTGGTCCAGCGGTTGCAGCATCGTCGTCGACGTGTCGCCCTGAACAGTCAGCAGCAGACGCGGTTTGACGCGTTTCACGGCGTCCTCAATGCGGTCGGGCGTAAAGACTTCGCCCCACGGCGCTTCAATCGTATGCACCTCGGCGCGGCAGCGACGGGCAATCTCACACAACAAATGGCCGAAGCGGCCAAAAACCGGCACCAGCACCCGATCGCCGGGACGGATGGCCGAAACCAGCACGGCTTCGATGCCCGATCGCGAGGTGCCGTCCACCAGCATCGTCCAACGGTTTTCGGTACGAAACAGCTGGCGATACAGCGCCATGACCTGATTCATGTAGCCGGTCATCACCGGGTCGTACTGGCCAATCAACTGACTGGACATCGCCCGGAGAACGCGCGGATCGGCGTTAATGGGACCTGGCCCCATCAGCAGACGATGAGGCGGATTAATTTGAGCGAACAGTTCGCTTTGCATAGTGGTGAACTCCTGATGTCCTTAATTCATGGTGTGCGTAGCCGCGCCGGACGCAGAAAGGCGTACCGGTTGCGCCGCGTGTCAGGCTTCGGTCAGCCCGCGCACGGAGGCGATAAACTGTTTCAGTTCCGGGGTCTGCGGCTGGGCGAACAGGCGGCTCCCTTCGCCCTGCTCCCACACGGTGCCCTGATGCATAAACACCACGCGGTCGCCGACCTCGCGGGCAAAATTCATTTCGTGGGTGACCAGAATCAGCGTCATGCCCTCCGCCGCCAGCTGTTCCAGCACTTTGAGCACCTCACCCACCAGCTCCGGATCCAGCGCCGAGGTGATTTCGTCGCACAACAGCACCTTCGGATTCATCGCCAATGCGCGGGCGATAGCCACACGCTGCTGCTGTCCGCCGGAGAGATTGGCGGGATAGTAGTCCCGCCGTTCGCCCAGCCCGACTTTGTCCAGCATCTGTTCGCCGAGACGGCGACACTCCGTCGCGCTTTTGCCCAGCACCAACCGGGGCGCCAGCATCACGTTTTCCAGCGCGGTCATATGCGGGAACAAATTGAAATTTTGGAAGATCATCCCGACGGAACGGCTGATTTCACGCGCCTGAGACTCCCGGTCGGTGATGGTGATTCCGCCCAGCTTGATGCTACCTTCCTGATAGCCTTCCAGTCCGTTGATGCAACGCAGCAGCGTACTTTTACCCGAACCGCTGCGTCCGATGATGGAGATCACCTCGCCCATCTCGACGTCCAGGTCCACGCCCTTTAACACGTGGTTTTGACCGTAAAACTTATGCACCTGATTAAGGGTGATGAGCGGCATTGAATTTCTTCTCCAAATAGCGGCTGTAGTAAGACAGCGGATAACACAGCAGGAAGTAGCCGAGCGCCACCAGCCCGAACACCTTGAAAGGCTGATAGGTGACATTGTTCAGCATGGTTCCGGCCTTGGTCAGTTCGACGAAGCCGATGATGGACGCCAGCGCCGTGCCTTTGATCACCTGCACGGAGAAGCCCACCGTCGGGGCGATGGCGATGCGCATCGCCTGCGGCGCGACGACTCGGCTCAAGGTCTGCCAGAAGCTCAGCCCCAGACAGCGCGAGGCTTCCCACTGACCGCGCGGCAGCGCCAGTACGCTGCCGTGCCAGATATCCACCAGAAACGCGCTGGTGAAGAGCGTCAGCGCCAGCGCGGCGGCCACCCACGGACTGACGTCGATGCCGAACAGGCCCAGACCAAAGAAGGCGAGGAACAGCTGCATCAGCAGCGGCGTGCCCTGAAACAGGTTGGCGTAAGCGCGGGTCAGGCGCAGCGGCCAGGGACGGCGGGTCAAACGCAGCAGCAGCAAAGGCAGCGTCACCAGCGCGCCGCCGAAGAACGCGGTCAGCGACAGCAGCACCGTCCAGCGTCCCGCCAGCAGCAGGTTGCGTACGATATCCCAGTCGGTAAAGTTCATCATGCGCCCTGCGTTCCCAGAAAACGTCGCCCCAACATCATCAGCAGTTGGCGCATGAGCAGCGACAACGCCAGATACAGAAGCGTGGTGACCAGATACACCTCAAAGCTCAGGAAGGTGCGCGATTGGATCAGATTGGCGGCGAAGGTCAGCTCTTCGTACGACACCTGCGACACCACCGAGGAGCCGAGCATCACGATGATGCACTGGCTGACCAGCGCCGGATAAATTCGCTGTAGCGCCGGCGGCAGGATCACCCGCAGAAACGTCTGCGTACGCGTCAGCCCCAGCACCCGGCAGGCCTCCCATTGGCCTTTCGGCGTCACCTGAATGCCCGCGCGGATGATCTCGGTGCTGTAGGCCCCGAGGTTCACCAGCATGGCGATCAGCGCCGCCTCCCCCGCGGTCAACTTCAGCCCCAGACTCGGCAGTCCGAACACGATAAAGAACAGCTGCACGACGAAGGGGGTGTTGCGTATAACCTCCACGTAAACGCCCCACAATCCGCTCAACACGTTCGGCTTTCCGCTGCGCAGCGCGGCGCCGCCGATGCCGATGGCAATGCCGCCGACCGTGGCCAGCACCGTCAGTTGCAGGGTGACCCACAGACCGGCCAGCATCTCAGGCCAGTAAGGCCACAGCGCCGCGAAATCAAGCTGATAGGTCATGTCACGCGCCCAGATTGGCGGGTAGCGGCGCCTTGAGCCACTTCTGCGACAGGCCGTTCAGCGTGTTGTCCTGCACCGCCTTGTCGATCAGCGCATCGACCTTCGCCTTCAGAGCGGGCTCGTCTTTTTTCAGGCCGATAAAGCACGGCGAATCCTTCAGCATGAATTTCGCCACCGGCGCTTTCGTGGGGTTCTGGGCGGCGATGGCCGCGACCACCAGGTTGCCGGTCGCGATGTACTGCACCTGTCCGGACAAGTAGGCGGACAGCGTCGTGTTGTTGTCCTCATAGCGCTTCAACTGCGCCTCTTTCGGCGCGATGTCGGTCAGAACCATATCCTCTACCGCGCCGCGGGTGACGCCCACGCTTTTGCCCGCCAGCGCTTGAGGATTGGCGAGATCGCCGTCTTTCGGTCCGAACACGCCCAGGAAGAACGGCGCGTAGGCGCGGCTAAAGTCGATCACCTTTTCGCGCTCGGCGTTTTTACCCAGGCTGGAGATCACCAGATCCACCTTGTTGGTTTGCAGGTAAGGCACCCGGTTGGCGCTGGTGACGGGCACCAGCTGCAACTTTAGTTTCATCTCACTCGCCAGATAACGGGCCATGTCGATATCGTAGCCCTGCGGCTGCAGGTCCGTGCCGACCGAGCCGAACGGCGGGAAGTCCTGCGGCACGGCGACGCGCAGTACGCCGCGCTTTTCAATGTCTTGCAGCTGATCTGCCAGAGCATGCCCAGACTGTACAAAAAACAGCGCCGCGCTGACCACGGCCAAGAAACCTTTTCTGATATCCATCGCTCTGCTCCTGGTTCGCCAATGTGAAACAAAAGATTCTCAATAAACAATGATGAAACTATCGTTACAAACTAGTGAGCAAGATATATGCCAATAATGAGGTTGTCGGCGGGGTGAGATGAACAGCAAAAAAAAGCGCAGGCCTTCCTGTAGATAAGCTTTCTGTCAGAGTGAGCGGGAAGTAGCATTGCGGGGACGGCGAAGAAAAGACGACGACGCTCGCCCTGAAATAACGCACCATAAAAGAGCAATGGCACTCTTCTGGTGCTGAAAACCGGCTTATCGCTGAGCGCTATCGACACGTCCTTTGGCATGACGGCATGGCCGCCATCATGGGTTATTCAACGCATCACCGAAGTTCCAGGGCATTGACGTCAGGGGACGTTATGGCGATAGGCATGCGGAATGACGCCTGTGGACCGAGTACCTGACATTTCGACGTAGGTTGCCCATGATGTCGAGCCAGTCATGCGGCGCTCACACGCCGGGCGAAACTCCGCCTAACGCTGCTCCAGCTCATCCAGCTGTTGGTACAGATCGGCAATGTGGTGGATGCGCTGACGCCCGTCCTGCAACATTTCATGCAGCAACGCGTTGCTCAGCAGGTTGACCAGCCCCATCGCAGAGGCGTAGCTGTCGAAGGCGGAGACGCTGTCCAGCGGCGCGCTCAGCGTCCAGGTCGCCAGCGGTTGCAGAGTGTGGGCCTGCGGCTCGCACAGCAACAGCACCGGGACCTGTTTCTCCTTCAGTTGGGCGAGCAGAGACGGGATCAGTCGAGGACGACGGCGAAACGCGGCTACGATCACGACATCCTGCGGATTCAGGTCGGCCAGCTCTTCCGCCAACGTCTGCCCCGGCTGCGCCAAAAGGCAGACCTGCGGCCGCACCTGCAATAGCTGCTGGCGCAGATGCAGCGCCACCGGATAACTGTTGCGCAGCCCAATCAGGCAGACGCGCCGGGCCTGCCGTAGCGCGGCGATCACCGCGCCGAACTGCACCGGGTCGATCTGATTGACCCACTGGGTCAGATTCGCCATCTCCTGCTTATAGTGTCGCGCCAGCAGCGTATTGCCCTGCACCGCGTCGCGGTTGTCGGCCAGCGGCATGCCGCTTTGACGCAGCGTGCGCAGCTCGTCGCGCATTTCCCGGTAGCTGGGATAGCCGAGACGGCGGAACAACCGGCTGACGGTCGCTTTGGAGACGCCGCACAGTCGCGACAGCTCCGCGCTGTTGTAGCTGATCAGGTCGTTGAGGTGATCGAAAATAAACTCCGCGACTCGCCGCTCCTGGGGGGAGAGCGCATTAAAGTGGCTGCGTAGCCGTTCATCAATCTGCTTCATGCCTGCCTCTGTAACTTTCGTTTCATCCCTTCACGGTATCGCTGCACCTTAGCACACCTCTCGTCGGGGACAGTAAGAGGAAAAAGAGTGGAATGCTTCTTGCTTTTGTCTTGAGTCGATTATCCATGGGCACCCTCACGGCGCGACGTATGACCTCCGATTTATCGCTCGCCAGCGTTGAGCGCCGGAGCCTTGTCCCCTAGCGTTGGGAATCTTTTTTATGATGTACAGTAATNGTGCGCCCGCCGGCATGGTGGTGACGCCCCATCACCTGGCCAGCGCCTCCGCTCAGGCGGTGTTGCGGGAGGGCGGGAATGCGATTGAAGCGATGGTCGCCGCCGCATCCACCATCGCCGTCGTCTATCCGCACATGAACAGTCTGGGCGGAGACGGTTTCTGGCTTATCGTGCCGCCGCAGGGCGATCCCATCGCCATCGACGCGAGCGGACCGGCAGGCTCGCTGGCCAACCGCGCGATATACGACGGTCTGGACCGCATTCCGCATCGCGGCCCTAAAGCCGCCATCACTGTGGCAGGCACCGTCGGCGGATGGCAGGAAGCGCTGCGCTATGCCGCCGAACTGCGCGGAACATCGCTGCCGCTGAAGCGGCTGCTGGCCGACGCGATCCGCTACGCCGAACACGGTATGCCCGTCACGTCTTCGCAGTCGGACGCGCTGACGCAACAGGGTGAGGCACTCAGCGCCCATGCCGAATTTCGCCGCGTCTTCTTGCCAGACGGTACACCCCCTCTCCCCGGCAGCCGCTTCACTCAGCCCGATCTCGCCCGCACGCTAACGCAACTGGCGCAAGACGGTCTCGACAGTTTTTATCGCGGCCCGCTGGCCGATACCTTGGCGGCGGCCATGACGCAGGTGGGTATGCCGGTGACCCGGAATGATCTGGCGAACTATCGCGCCAAACGCGTCGCGCCCTTGAGGCTGGCCCACAGTCAGGGCGAGATCTTCAACCTGGCGCCGCCGACGCAAGGGCTGGTGTCGTTAGCGATCCTCGGGATCGCCGACCGGCTCGACATGGCCGATCTCAACGAGGCACAAACGATCCACCGCGTTGTCGAAGCCACCAAGCTGGCATTCGAACTGCGCGATGCCTACATCACCGATCCCAGGCTCGTCACGCAAGATATCCCGGCCCTGCTCAGCGCCGAGGCGCTGGAGGCGTTGAGCACCCGCGTGAATATTGACGCCGCCGCGCCGTGGGGGGAAGGCAAAGGCCCCGGCGACACCGTGTGGATGGGCGTGTGCGACAGCGACGGGCTGTCGGTTTCGTTTATTCAGAGCATTTATCACGAATTCGGCAGCGGTGTGGTGCTGCCGAAGACCGGCATCGTCTGGCAGAACCGGGGAGCCTCGTTCAGCCTCGATCCGCAGCATCTGCTGGCGCTGGAACCGGGCAAACAGCCGTTTCACACCCTGAATCCCGCCGCCGCACGGCTGTCCGACGGACGGACGATGGTCTATGGATCGATGGGNGGCGACGGCCAGCCGCAAACGCAGGCGGCGCTGTTTATCCGCCACGTGGTGCAGGGACTGCCGCTTCAACAGGCCATCGCCGCGCCCCGCTGGCTGCTGGGCCGCACCTGGGGACAAACCTCCGACAGTCTCAAGCTGGAGGACCGCTTCACGGCCGCCACCGTCGATACGCTGCGCACGCTGGGCCATGAGGTGGAGATGCTGCCCGATTTCAGCGAGAGCGTCGGACACGCCGGGGCTATCGTACGCCATACTAACGGTATGCTCGAAGGGGCGTTCGACCCACGCAGCAACGGCAGCGCCCTCGGCTTTTAAATCTGCAAGATCGCGACAACAACGATGATCACAGAGGGAACCATGAGTGAGATGAAAATTGATGACGCCGCACTGGCCGACTATCTGCGGCAAATGGAAACATTGCTGGCGCTGGAGTTAGATCCGGCCCGCCGCCAGGAATTACAGCGACAGTTCAGCCGCATCGCCGATATGGCGCTGCCGCTGATGGCCTTTCCGCTGGACGAACGTGAAGAAATTGCGGGGGTTTATCAGTTATGAGTGCGACACGCCACCCCGGCAGCTATTCCATTGATGAGCTTCATGCGCTGCAAGAGCGCGGCGAGTTGTCCGCGCAGGATATCGCCCGACAGACGCTCGCGCACATTGCCGAGCGCAATCCTCAGCTCAATGCTTACACCCGCGTCACCGAGACGCGCATGCTGGCAGAGGCCGCGCAACTCGACCGACAACGCCGCGACGGCTGCGCGCTGCCCGTGCTGACCGGCGTGCCGTATGCGGTCAAAAACCTGTTCGACGTGGCGGGAGAAACCACGCTGGCGGGAGCCAAACTGTTCAGCCAGCGTCCCCCCGCCACGCAGGATGCCTACGCCGTCTGTCGGCTGAGCGCTCAGGGCGCGCTGCTGTCGGGGCTGTTAAACATGGACGCCTACGCCTATGGCTTCACGACGGAGAATACCCACTATGGCGCGACCCGCAACCCGCATGACCTGACGCGCATCGCGGGCGGCTCCTCTGGCGGTTCGGCGGCGGCGGTCGCGGCCGGGCTGGTGACTTTCGCGCTCGGCAGCGACACCAACGGCTCCATTCGCGTCCCTTCGTCGCTATGCGGCATTTTCGGCCTTAAGCCGACCTTTGGCCGNCTGTCCCGCCGCGGCACGCAGCCCTTCGTCGCCAGCCTCGATCACATCGGCCCGATGGCGCGTAACNCGGAGGATCTGGCGCAGGTATTCGATCTGCTGCAAGGCGTCGACGCCCACGATCGTTTTCAAACGCCGCATGCGTCGCTGGACTGCTCGGCCACGCTGGACGATGACGCGCAGCCAATACGCGCCAGAATTCTGGCGGGCTATTTCGCCGACTGGTGCGACGAACACGCGAAAACCGCCGTGCTGCGGGTCGCCCGGGCGCTGGGGGCCGATGATAACGTGGTGTTCGACGATGCCGCGCTGGCTCGTACGGCCGCGTTCCTGATCTCCGCCAGCGAAGGCGGGAATCAGTACCTGCCCGCGCTGCGAAGCGTGCCGGAACAGATCGAACCGCATTCACGCGAACGTCTGCTGGCCGGCGCGATGATCCCGGCGACGTGGTACGTTCAGGCACAGCGCTTTCGCGACCACTTCCGGCGGAAAGTCCTGTCGCTGTTCGAACACACCGATTTGTTGATCGCCCCGGCGACGCCCTGCTCGGCGACGCCGATCGGTCAGGAAACCATGAGCATTAACGGGGCGGATCTGCCCATTCGCGCCAGCATGGGCATGCTGACTCAGCCGATTTCGTTCGTCGGTTTGCCGGTGGTCACCGTGCCGCTGCTCACCGACTGCGGGCTGCCCATCGGCGTTCAGCTGATTGCCGCGCCGTGGCGCGAGGACATTGCGCTGCGCGCGGCCCGTCGTCTGGAGCAGCAAGGCATCACGCATTCCGTCATCCCCTTACAGCCCTGAAACGCAAGGAAACCGACATGTTGCAGCTCAACGACATCAACCTGCCCGACGTGCTGGAAGAGGTCACCGCCGCCTTCTCCCGCTACGAAAAAGCGCTGACCGGCAACGACGTCGATGAACTCGACGCCCTGTTCTGGCACGATGCGCGCACCGTGCGCTATGGCGCTTCCGAGAACCTCTACGGGATTGAGCAAATCCGGGCGTTTCGCGCCGCCCGTTCCTCAGCCGGACTCGACCGTCAGTTGCACAATACGGTGATCACCAGCTACGGCCGGGATATGGCCGTCGCCAGCACCGAGTTTCGTCGGGCGCATTCAGAGAAGGTGGGTCGCCAGATGCAAACCTGGATCCGCACCGAGCAGGGGTGGCGCATTGTGGCCGCCCACGTCAGCCTGATGACGTAAACGCGCCGGGCAGCCGCGTGATGACGACAGGCCGCGATGATCTGCGCGGCCTTTTTGACTTCATGGCGAGGGCGGTATCAACCGCGATAAGGATGGTGCTGACGCCAGTGGTCGGCGATATCCTGCCGACGGCAAATCCACACCCGATCATGCTGCTGAATGTAGTCGAGGAAACACTGTAGCGCGCGGAAGCGACCCGGCCGCCCCAGCAGCCGACAGTGCATGCCGACAGACATCATCTTCGGCGCGGTTTCCCCTTCGGCATACAGCACATCGAAGCTGTCCTTCAGGTAAGTCAGGAACTGCTCCCCGCAGTTGAACCCCTGCGGCGAGGCGAAACGCATGTCGTTGGCCTCCAGCGTATAAGGAATGATGAGGTGGGGCCGCGCCGCGCCGTCATTCCCCGCCACAGGCATCCAGAACGGCAGATCGTCGCCATAATAGTCGCTGTCATACTGGAAGCCGCCGTGTTCCACCACCAGCCGACGCGTGTTTGGGCTATCGCGGCCGGTGTACCAGCCCAGCGGCGGGCGGCCGAACAGCTCCGTCATCGTCTCCACGGCCTGGGCCATATGCTGGCGTTCAACCGCCACAGGCGTGTCCTGGTAGTGGATCCAGCGCCAGCCGTGGCAGACCACGTCGTAGTCCGCCGCCTGGATCGCCGCCACGACGGCGGGATTGCGCGCCAACGCCATCGCCACGCCGAACACCGTCAGCGGCAGACCGCGACGCTGAAACTCCGCGTGAATGCGCCAGAAACCCGCGCGAGCCCCGTACTCATACAACGAGTCCATCGACATATGGCGGTCCGGGTAACTGGCCGCGCCGATGATGTCGGACAGAAACTGCTCGGAGCCCGCGTCGCCGTGCAGCACGTTATTTTCCGCGCCTTCCTCATAGTTGAGGACAAACTGCACCGCGATGCGCGCGCCTCCCGGCCAACGGGCGTGCGGCGGCTGGCCCGCATAACCCATCAGATCGCGCGGGTAGTCCCGCCCTTCCCGCAACGCCTGCGTCACTGTCTTCATGCTGTGTTCTCTTTTCTGTGGCTGAGGAGATAAAACCGATGTCAGCGCAGTTGGCTGAACGGACCGGTCAGCGGTTTGGGCAGCGGATAGTCGAGGTCGCCGTGCTTGCTGGTGGTCAACCCCATCCCGACCAAGGATTCAACCAGTTTGACCGCAGCGCTGACGCCGTCGATCACCGGGATCTCCAGCTCCCGCGTCAGCTCGCCGGCCAGATCCGCCATGCCGCCGCAGCCCAGCACGATAGCGCCGGATCCATCCTGTTGTTTTGCTTGTATACACTGTTCGCGCACTTTCTGTTGCGCCACTCCCTGCCCGTCTTCCAGCGCCAGCACCGGTAGGTCGATGGCGTGCAGCGCGGCGCAGTGGCGCTCAAAGCCATACTGATGCAATAGGTGCCGCGCGATGACCAGCGTGCGCGGCAACGTGGTGACGATAGAAAAACGCGTCGCCACCAGCGTCGCCATATGCATCGCGGCTTCGGCGATGCCGACGACCGGCGCGGCCGCCAGCTCCCGCGCGGCCAGCAGACCCGGATCGCCGAAGCAGGCGATAACGTGACCGTGCACGCCCTGCGCCTTGCCCTGCCGGATTTGCTCCAGCACGCCGAGGGCGGCGATGGCCTCATCGACGTGCCCTTCTATCGACGGCGCGCCGNGAGAGGCGCACACGGCGCGTATTTCGGTGCCCGCGTGGGCCGCTCGCCGGGCGGCGGAGCCGATGGTCTCCGTCATTTCCCGACTGGTGTTCGGGTTGATGACCTGAATCACACAGCCGCTCATGCCTTCACTTCCCTGTTGAGATGACCGAACAGGCGGGAGAAATCCGGCGCGACGCTGTCGTCGCGATCAAATCGCAGATGGGCGGTGATGTCGTCGAAATGCCGCTGCATTTCCGACGTGAGCGCCGCCGTCTTTTTGTCTCTCAGCAGGGCGACCAACCGCTGATGATCGTGATAACGACACCCCTGTGGCCACGGTGCGCCATAGGCGGCAATCACCAGCGAAGAACGCAGCGTGAGCTGAGACACCATGCCGGTCAATACGGCATTACCGGAGATGGCCTGCAGTTGAATGTGAAACGCGGCGGACAGGCGAATCGCCTCTGCGCCATTCTGATCCTGATGGGCGTTGTCTTCCGCCTGCACCACTTTTTCCAGCGCCTGACAGTGGCTTGCCCGGCAATGCGCCACCNCCTGAGGGAGGTTGGCGCACTCCAACAGACTGCGGGTATGAAAGATCTGCCGCGCTTCATCCACCGAGGGGGTGGCGACCTGTGCACCACGCTTGGGCGCCAGGTTGATCATTTGCACTGCGGCAAGACGCTGCAGCACTTTGCGGATGCCGGTTCGGCTCACGCCAAAGACCTCCGCCAGCGCCTCTTCCGGCAATTTGGTGCCCGGCAGCAGCTGGTGTTCCACAATCGCATTCAGCAAAGCGTGATAAATCACTTCGTCCTTTTGCTGAGAAAGCGTTTCGTCTTCAAGACCATAGGTATAGTTCATCACGTTATTCCATCACCATTTCATGGCTAAATCGTACACTTCAAACCTCAAGCTTTGTATACAAAAAATAGATTATGGCCCGAATCCTGCAAAACACCCTTTGTATACACCATCGTATGAAGAAGACGTTCGGTTATCCAAAGGAGCAGATTCCATGCCAGAAAATACCTCATCGAACCGCGCCATGCGGACAGACTACAGCCCCAGGTTATGCAATGAGGACCTCGCGCCGGTGCGGTCGCAGAACTGGTCCTGGTATAACATTTTTTCTTTCTGGATGTCCGACGTGCACAGTATGGGCGGCTACGTCGTCGCGGCCAGTTTCTTTACGCTGGGGCTGGCCAGCTGGCAGGTGCTGGTCTGTCTGCTGGCCGGTATTGGCATCGTTCAACTGTGCGCCAATCTGATCGCCAGACCCAGCCAGATGAGCGGCGTTCCCTATGCCGTGATTTGTCGTCAGGCCTTCGGGGTTTTCGGCGCCAATATCCCGGCGGTGATCCGCGGATTGATCGCCTTCGCCTGGTACGGCATACAAACCTATCTGGCCGCCAACGCGCTGATGCTGGCGCTGCTGAAGTTCTACCCCTCACTGATCCCGCTGACCGAGCCTCACTGGCTGGGCCTGTCCGCGCTGGGCTGGATATGCTTCGGCATACTCTNGCTGCTACAGGCTATGGTGTTCTGGCACGGCATGGCGGCCATCAAACGTTTTATCGATTTCGCCGGTCCGGCGGTCTATATAGTGATGCTGGGGCTGGCCGGTTGGATTGTTTACCAGACCGGCTGGGAGGGCATCTCCTTCACGCTGTCCAGTCACTCCCTGAGCGCGGGCGAGCAGTTGTGGCAGATGATCACCGCCATCGCGCTGGTGGTGTCCTATTTCTCCGGGCCGTTGCTGAACTTCGGCGACTTTTCCCGGTACGGCAAGACGATGCGCGACGTGCGCCGCGGCAATTTCTGGGGGCTGCCGGTCAACTTCCTGCTGTTCTCCATCGTAACGGTGGTGATCGTTTCCGGTACGCAGTCGCTGTTCGGCAAGATGATCACCGATCCGATCGAAACCGTGAGTCACATCGGCAGCGGCGTTGCCGTCGCGCTGGGCCTGCTGACCATGATCATCGCGACCATCGGCATCAATATCGTGGCGAACTTTGTGTCGCCGGCCTTCGACTTCTCCAACTGTTCGCCACAGCGGATCAGTTTTCGCGCGGGCGGAATGATCGCCGCCGTGGGGTCGATCCTGCTAACCCCTTGGAACCTCTTCCAGTCGCCCGAACTGATCCACTACACGCTGGACGTGCTGGCCGCTTTCATTGGCCCGCTCTTCGGGATCCTGCTGACCGACTTTTATCTGATCAAAGGCGGACGCGTGTGCGTCGACGATCTGTTTAACGCGACGCCACAGGGGCGTTACTGGTATCGCCGCGGTTTTAATCCCAACGCCGTTCTGGCGCTGCTCCCCGCCGTCGGCATTTGTCTCTTTATCGGCTTTATGCCGTCGTGGCATGCGATCGCCAATTTCAACTGGTTTATCGGCGCGGCGCTGGGCGCGGGCGGTTATCGCTTTCTGGCCCGCCATGAACGCAGCCCAGGCTATCGGCTTCGCCGCCTGTCTATGTCCGGTGTGGAATAGACGTTTTGCTGCCGGGTAACCCGAAATACCGCGCCCGCTCTACAAAAACATCCCGGCCTGAGCCGGGATGTAAGGGCGACGTCATACAGGGCATGAAGGCCATGCCCGTGTAGCGCGTTATTTCAGTTTGTAGATCCCCGCCTGCCACGGTTGCAGATTAAGCACCGTCGCATTAGCTTCAGGTTTTGCCTTTTCACCGCTTTCCAGCAGCGTTTCGCCTATCGCCAGATGATCCGGCAGCGTGTAGTCGATCGCTTTTTCCTTGAAGTTGATCCCCATCAGGTAGCGTTCGCCCTTCAAGCTGCGGGTATAGGCGAAAACGTCGGGGTTTTGCGCGTCCAGATCGGCATATTTACCGTAAACCAGCGCCGGGATGCGGTGACGCAGGGCGATCAGTTCACGATAGTAGTTGTAGACGGAATTCGGATTGGACACTTCGCTCGCCGCATTGATCTCTTTGTAGGTCGGGTTGACCGTGTACCAAGGCGTACCGGTGGTGAAGCCCGCATTTTTTTCAGCGTTCCACTGCAGCGGCGTTCTGCTCTGCTCGCGCGAGGTGATGCGAATGTTGTTCAGGAAGTCGTCCTCCTTCACTTTGCCGCTGAGCACCAGGTTTTTATAGAACGCTTTGGTTTGAATATCGTTGTAGTCGTCGATGGACTTGAACGGCGCATTGACCATCCCCAGTTCGTCGCCCTGGTAGATGAACGGCGTGGCGTGCTGCGTCAGCAGCAGCGTGCCCAGCGCTTTCGCGGAGCGTTCACGCCATTCCGGGCGGTCGTCGCCGAGGGTGGAGACCACGCGCGGGTTATCGTGATTGCCGAGGAAGAACGNAAGCCAGCCATATTCGCCGCCGGATTCGTTCGCGTGTTGCACCACCTCTTTCAACTGCGGCAGCACCCAGCCTTTGTAATGCCACTTTTCGCCCGGATAGCGGTAGAACAGCACCGACTCGAAGGTAAAGGCCATGTCCATTTCATGACGACGCTGGTCGACATAATCTTTCAGCGACTCTTGCGGCACACCGAAGGCTTCAGCGGCAAACGCCATATCCTTGTGATGTGACATCACGTGCTGATTCATATCGTTGATATAGCGGTGCACGTCTGGACCGGTGCCATAAGTGGCCGCGGCGTGTCCCAATTGCTGCTGATTCAGATCCGGGAATCCCGGCTGCTTGGAGATGGTATTGATGGAGTCGAATCGCAGGCCGGATACCCCTTTAGACAGCCAGAACTCCATGATGTCGTAGAGCGCGGCTCTGACTTTCGGGTTTCCCCAATCGAGATCCGGCTGATGTACGCTGAAGTAGTGAAGATAGTATTGATCGGTCTTGGCATCTTTCTCCCACGCCGGACCGCTGAAGATGGACGGATAGTTGTTAGGCTCGCCGCCGTTTTTGCCATCACGCCAAAAGTAGTAGCTGCGGTAAGGGTTATCGGTAGACTCTTTGCTTTTCAGAAACCACGGGTGTTGATCACTCGTGTGGTTAAACACGATGTCGATCATCAGACGCATATTGCGTTTTTTCATTTCAGAGACGAGCCGATTGAAATCTTCCATTGTGCCGAAGTCTTTCATGACCTTTTTATAATCACGCACATCGTATCCGCTGTCCTGATTTGGGGAATCGTAGTGCGGCGTGATCCAGATGGCGTCGATGCCCAGATTATGTAAATAATCCAGCTTCTCAATTAAGCCGTTCAAATCACCAATACCATCTCCGTTACCATCCTTGAAGGAGCGGAGATAAACCTCATAGAAGACGGCCTGCTTCCACCAGGTCGGGTAGTCGTCAGAACGCTGAATAACGGCGCCATGAGGAGAAGCGGCTTCCCCAGGCTCCGCCTGAACCTGAGGGACATTCCCGCACAGGGCAATACCTAGACTTATCGCAATCAGCGATGCCAATCTCAGTTTATTCATATCCTTTTTTTCCTTGTTTGAAACAATAAGAAAAATACAGTTTTTATTTCTGATGTTATGGCGAAGGCATGTAAATACAGCGAGGTCGAGAATAGCACCATGAAAATAAGCACACATCACTTTAATATTGAATTAATACCTTAAAACCCTATACCCATGAATTAGTAAAAACACAAAGAATACCTAAAAAAACATTACTGGAAGAGTAATAGCCTCTTTTTTATATTCACCATTAAAAATCATTGAGCTTATTATGATTGGATAATAAAACGTCTCTTCGCGTGATTATTGAGAATTCACATTTGGCGGAGGGGGACAAAAACCAATAAAAATCAACAAATAGAACCACCACTCCCGTTTTGAAAGCGTCGACACTGAGAGAACCTGACCTCATCACGGCAACTTCATCACCACCATTGGATAACGCCCAAAATTATTTCATCCTCGATTTTCACAAATTCATATCGATAACGAGATGTTTTATTTTTCAAATAACATTGTAATATCACCGACAAAAAGCGCATTCCGTTAATCTTATTTATTCGCCATCAGCGCCTCAAAGCGAATAACGCGTTGAAAAGCCATTCATTTCGTTACACTTATTTACCGATAATTCACACCACCATATTTAAACAAAAAAACTTATTCCTCACTTCCAATAAGTTAATGACCTGAGCGACGTCAGAAAGAAATGAATATAAAGAAACACGGCGGGTGGAACTGCCTGAATAAACGGCTTCATGAGGGACAACTGCGTCAATGCGTCCATACGTTTCGCCNCGCGGCACAGCCCGGCTCGACGTGAGCGAAAGGCTGTGCCCGTGGCGAAGACGCGTTCAGTACTCCTGTATCAACAAATCAGTTCAACTGGTAGATGCCAGACTGCCAGGGCTGGAGAGTAAGCGAAGACGCATTATGCGCCGGGGCGGCTTTCGCGCCGCTTTCGATGAGCGCTTTATCAATCGTGAGCGCCTGCGGCAACGAGTAATTGACCACCTTTTCTTTGAAGTTGATCACGACCAGATATTTAGCGTCTTGGGTGGTCCGGGTGTAGGCATAGATGTCCTCACTCTTCGGCGCCAGATCGGTGTATTTACCGTAAGTGAGCGCAGGCGTTCGATGGCGCAGCGCGATCAGCTGTCGGTAGTAGTGGTAAATGGAATCATCATGTGCGACCTCATTCGCGGCGTTGATCACTTTGTAGTTTGGATTCACGTTGATCCACGGCGTACCCGTGGTGAAGCCGCCATTTTTCTGCGCATCCCATTGGAACGGCGTGCGAGCATTATCTCGGGTCGTTTTTTTAGCGTTTTCCAAGAACCAGGTGGCCTTGACCTTGCCGGTCTCCACCACGTCTTGCCAGGAGCCCTTGGTTTCGAGGTCATCAAACTCCGAGATAGATTTGAAGGGATAGTTGGTCATGCCCAGCTCTTCCCCTTGATAGATGAAGGGCGTCGCACGCTGCGTCATCTGAAGCGTCGCCAACGCCCGAGCGGACAGGCTTCGCCACTCCTCGCGATCGTCGCCGAAAGCCGAAACCGCGCGTGGATTATCATGATTTCCTAGGAAGAACGCGTTCCAGCCATAATCTCCCACGACATCATTCATCTTCTGCACCACCTGTTTGAACTCGCTCAGCGTCCAGTCGCGGTAGTGCCATTTTTCAGTCATGTGGCGATACAGCAGGATCAGATCGAATGTGAAGACCATATCCAGCTCTTCCCGACGCTGATCGACGTACAGAGGAACCTGTTTGAACGGTACGCCGAAGACTTCACCCGCCGTCACGATGTTGGGGTACTGAGACAAGACCTGAGTGTAGATCTCATGGATGTACTTATGCAGGTTCGGCCCCTGCGTGTAGGTTACTGCATAGTTGGTGAGTTCCTCAGGCGTCAGATCGGGAAAACCGGGGAACTTGGAGTAGGTGCCGACCGTGTCGAAGCGTAGACCGGAGACCCCTTTGTCGAGCCAGAAACGGACGATATCATAGAGATCGTGCCGGACTTTCGGGTTGTCCCAGTTCAGGTCCGGCTGATGTTTGCTGAAGTAATGGAGATAATATTGACCGGTCTTGGCATCTTTTTCCCAGGCTGAACCGCCAAAGAACGAGTGATAGTTGTTTGGCGGCCCCCCATTCTTGCCTTCCTGCCAGAAATAAAAGTCTCGATAAGGATTACTTTTTGACGACCGACTTTCCTTGAACCACTCATTTTGATCGCTGGTGTGGTTAATCACCACGTCAATCATCAAACGCATGTCGCGNTTTTTCATTTCAGCCATCAAACGGTTAAAATCGTCCATCGTTCCATATTCACTCATGATTTTTCTATAATCACGAATGTCATAACCGCTATCGGTATTCGGCGAATCATAATGTGGCGTCATCCAAATAGCATTGATACCCAATCCTTTTAGATAGTCCAGTTTCTCAATAATACCTGGGATATCCCCAATACCATCTCCATTCGTGTCCTTAAAGGAACGTGGATATATCTGATAGAAAATAGCTTCCTTCCACCATGAAGGATAATCATTGGATTGCTGTATTGAAGCTGGTGCTGGAGCACTCTCGGCTTTCGCTGGCTCAACGCCGTTTGAAATAATAATACTCAGGCTCATAGCCATAAGCGATGTTAGTTTCAACATGGTCATATCCTTTTCCTCTAATATCCAATGAGTTACTTCCATACATAATACTTATATTTCCTCGCTTAAATTAAAAGCAAGACCGAGAGTAGCATTATGAAAATATGCATACATCACTTTATTTATTAATAAATACCCACCAAGTAATTTCTATTTAAGTTTTTAAATTTGCATTCAATAAAATTTGAAACTTTTAGTGTTATCCATAATTTATTTTTATTTTCAGGTAAATTTAATTGAGTGCATTTAATTTATTTTTCGCACTTCGAGTGCATAATTCCTTTATATTCAATTCAGTACTTTTTTTCGTTTTGATATATCGGCCTGGGTATCGATATTGCAGACACGCAACAGGTCAGGTCGCACAAAACAGCGAGGAGGATGACAAAGATGGGGGATATATCTCCGCCATAGCACGACGGAGTGGGGATATTGGGCGAAATGCGGTTACTGGCGGCAGAGGGGGCATTCACAACGCAGAACGCATTCCCGCACGCCGAAAATCACCTATTTGTTCGTTCTTTCCAAAGAGGCGTCGCCGCTCAATCCCATCACAACGGACAAGCCGCGAGTCGACAGTGGGCGTCAACACGGATTGGAAGACCGGAGGTAACATCGCGCCTCTCGCAAAACGCTGAATCCGCTGCTCATGAGGTCCGCTTTTTGATGATGACCTCACGTGTGGAGGTGTGGCGCTGAGCAAAATAATGCCTTGTATTCGGTAAAGGACGCGGAATATATCCGTTGTATCGAAGGGATATTATCCATCGCGGAAAGATAACGACATTTACTGTTCGCTGAGTTCCGGTAACGTCCCGTGCGAAAAACCACCCATACGCTGTTGTTATTTTAGCAAAACTAGGCTAACACCTTCAGCGACCGGCCTTTTTTTTCACCGAAAGCTGCTTGCCAATACCCTATTTATTCATGCCGATCTAAATATTGCAAAACCACAAAATCAGGGAAGTGAAAACATATTTCGATTAATCAACACAGAAACGACCAAAAACAACACAAGACAATGATTTTAATGCATTTTATATTTGTTTAATATTATTAATGGTTTTCGAATTTAGATATTTAGCCCTGTAAATTTGAGGTATAGAAACACGTAAAAAAACCGAAAATAAGAAGGGAGAGAAATTACTCAATCCGGCTTTAGGGGTTGTCTCAAATGATTATTATGGTAGGGTGTACGGCTGTTTTATAGTTAACAGGGCAGATCTATAGCGCATAACATCAAAGCAATATCGTCACTATAGGAACTAACCAATTTCATGGCAATTAAACTTGAAGTAAAAAATCTCTACAAAATATTCGGCGAACATCCTGACCGTGCATTCAAGCTGATGGACAAGGGCTTAAATAAAGATCAGGTGTTTGAAAAGACCGGACTTACGGTCGGTGTGGAAAACGCCAATCTGGCCATTGAAGAAGGCGAGATATTTGTCATCATGGGATTATCCGGCTCGGGAAAATCCACGCTAGTACGCCTTCTCAATCGTCTGATAGAACCCACGCGCGGTCAGGTGCTGATCGACGGCGAGGATATCGCCCGAATCTCAGATAGCGCCCTGCGCGAAGTTCGCCGCAAAAAAATCAGTATGGTGTTTCAGTCATTCGCGCTGATGCCCCATCTGAACATCCTGGACAACACCGCATTCGGTATGGATCTGGCGGGCATCCCCAGAGCGGAACGAGAGCAGAAAGCGCGCGACGCCCTGCAACAGGTTGGGCTGGAAGCCTACGCGGCATCCTACCCTGACGAGCTGTCCGGCGGGATGCGTCAGCGCGTGGGCCTGGCTCGCGCACTGGCGAACGACCCAGACATCCTTCTGATGGATGAAGCGTTTTCGGCGCTCGACCCCCTTATTCGTACTGAAATGCAAGATGAGCTGGTCAAGCTGCAATCTCGTCAACAGCGTACCATTGTGTTCATTTCCCATGACCTCGACGAGGCCATGCGTATCGGCGACCGTATCGCTATCATGCGCAGCGGCGAAGTCATTCAGGTCGGAACGCCGGATGAGATTCTGAACAACCCGGCCAACGACTATGTGCGCACCTTCTTCCGCGGCGTCGACATCAGTCAGGTGTTCAGCGCCAAAGATATCGCGCGCCGCCGTCCGGTCGCCATCATCCGCAAAACAGCCGGCGTGGGCCCGCGTTCCGCGCTGGCTATTTTGCAGGAAGAGGACCGAGAGTTCGGCTATGTGCTGGAACGAGGCCAGAAATTCATCGGTATCGTATCGATTGAATCACTGAAAGCGGCCCACAAGGCGCAACTGCCGCTAGACCAAGCGTTACTGTCCGAACCATCTCCGGTTCCCGCCGACATGCCGCTCAACGAGCTGATTTCCCTCGTGGCGCAGGCTCCCTGCGCTATACCTGTCGTCGGCGAAAACAACGAGTACATGGGCATCATCTCCAAAGGGATGCTGCTGCAGGCACTGGATAAAGAGGGCTCTCTGAATGACTGATGCGACTAACCCGTGGGAGTCAACCACGACCGCTGAACAAGCCGCCCAGCAACCGACCGCCGCGCCGCAGGCCGATCCCTGGAGCGCAGCTCCCGCCCCGACCGATGGCGGCGGAGCTGATGCCTGGGGCAACGCCGCTCCNCCCGCCGGCGGCACCGATGTTCCCGCCGGGAGCACCGACTGGCTGAGCAGCGCGCCAGCGCCGGAACCCGAGCATTTTAGCCTGCTCGATCCGTTCAAACATACGCTAATCCCGCTGGATAGCTGGGTGACCCGCGGCATCGACTGGCTAGTCATGCNCTTCCGCCCAGTATTCCAAGGCGTGCGCGNGCCGGTCGATATTATCCTGAATGCCTTTCAGCAACTGCTGATGGGAATGCCGGCACCGGTGGCCATCATCGTGTTCTCCCTGCTGGCCTGGCAGGTCTCCAGCTTCGGCATGGGGATGGCGGCGTTTATCTCCTTAATCGTGATCGGCGCTATCGGCGCATGGTCTCAGGCGATGGTCACGCTGTCTCTGGTGCTGACCGCCTTGTTCTTCTGTGTCCTCATCGGCCTCCCCATGGGAATTTGGCTGGCGCGCAGCGAGCGGGCTGCAAAGATTATCCGCCCCCTGCTGGATGCTATGCAAACGACGCCTGCGTTCGTCTACCTGGTGCCGATCGTTATGCTGTTCGGGATCGGCAACGTGCCGGGCGTAGTGGTGACCATTATCTTTGCGCTGCCGCCAATGGTCCGTCTGACCATACTGGGCATACGTCAGGTCCCTGACGACCTGCTGGAAGCCGCAGAGTCCTTCGGTGCCAGCCCGCGTCAGCTGCTGTTCAAAGTTCAGCTGCCGCTGGCGATGCCGACCATTATGGCCGGGGTCAACCAAACGCTGATGCTGGCTCTGTCGATGGTGGTCATCGCCTCTATGATCGCCGTCGGTGGTCTGGGACAAATGGTGCTGCGCGGCATCGGCCGGCTCGATATGGGACAGGCTGCGATCGGTGGGGTCGGGATCGTCATTCTGGCCATCATTCTTGACCGACTGACTCAGTCTCTGGGCCGCGACAAACGCAGCCGTAACAATCAGCGCTGGTTCAACAGCGGTCCTATCGGTCTACTGGCCCGTCCTTTCATCAAGTCCTGACTCTCGTNACCGGCTCCGGCCGGTCACATCAAGATAAATCATCATAATGACAGGGGAAGCAACGTGTCCCCGATATCAACAAGAGGAATTGTTATGCGTAAAACAGGCATAATTTCGTTTGCCCTGACCGCCGTACTTAGTACCTCTCTCGCGGCTGCCGAACTTCCGGGCAAAGGCATTACCGTACAGCCGATTCAGAGTACGCTGACGGAAGAAACGTTCCAGACGGAGCTGGTGAACAAAGCGTTGGAAAAACTGGGCTACACCGTACAACCGACACGTGAAGTGGACTACAACGTCGCTTATACCTCTATCGCAGCCGGCGACGCGACCTTCATGGCGGTCAACTGGGATCCGCTGCAGAACGACCAGTATAAATCCGCAGGCGGCGACGCTAAATTCTTTCGTCAAGGCATCTACATCTCGGGTGCGGCACAGGGTTACCTGATCGATAAGAAAACAGCGGAACAATACAAGATCACCAACATCGCCCAGTTGAAAGATCCTAAAATCGCCAAGTTGTTTGATACCAACGATGACGGCAAAGCCGATCTGACCGGTTGTAACCCGGGTTGGGGCTGCGAAGCGGCCATCAACAACCATATGAAAGCCTACGGCCTGACCCCGACGGTGGAGCATAATCAGGGTAACTACGCGGCGATGATCGCCGATACCATTACTCGTTTCCACGAAGGCAAGCCGATCCTGTACTACACCTGGACGCCATACTGGGTCAGCAACGTCCTGGTGCCAGGACGCGATGTCGTCTGGCTGCAGGTTCCTTTCTCTTCCCAGCCTGGGGATATGAAAGGCGTCAGCACCAAGCTGCCTAACGGCGCCGACTATGGTTTCCCGGNGAACAACGTTCGTATCGCCGCCAACAAGGCATGGGCAGAGAAAAACCCGGCGGCAGCCAAACTGTTCTCCAGCATGTGGCTGCCGGTTGCCGATGTGAATGCGCAGAACCAGCGCATGCATGCAGGCGAGTCGTCTGAAGACGCGATCGAACGTCACGTTGACGGCTGGATTAAGGCCCACCAGCAGCAGTTTGACGCATGGGTCAACAGCGCGCGCGACGCGGCTAAGTAAATCGTTATTTGGAGCGCCTGGCCATCAGGCGCTCTTTCCTCCGCCATACGCCTACCCGCTTTTTCGCGACGACGCCCCATCCTTTTGACTGGCCCCTCTTATCTTGCTTTCCCTTGACGTCACAGTGACGACGATAATTCAGTCTGGAATTATGACGCATTGAATTGACTCAAAAGGTGGTATCAATGAGGGATCTGTCCGATACTATTTATCTGTAGCCTTAACAGATAGTTAACCCTGCCATGAATACCGCCATACCACGCCCCCAAACGTTAAGCCCGGCGCTCACCCTTTTAATGTCGGCCGCAACCGGCCTGATGGTCGCCAGCAATTACTACGCACAACCCCTGCTGGACGCCATCGCCAATGCGTTCATGCTCTCTCCCAATCAGGCGGGCTTTATCGTCACCACAGCCCAGCTCAGCTATGCCGTGGGCCTGCTCTTGCTGGTCCCACTGGGAGATATGCTGGAGCGCCGAGGACTGATTGTGGTCATGAGCCTGCTGTCCGCCGCCGGCATGCTGATCACCGCGTCGTCATCGTCGCTGTGGATGATGATATTCGGCACCGCATTGACCGGGATGTTCTCCGTCGCCGCACAGGTACTGGTGCCGCTGGCCGCGACGCTGGCCTCGCCGGAAACCCGCGGTAAAGTGCTAGGCACCGTCATGAGCGGTCTGCTGCTGGGAATATTGCTGGCGCGAACGCTGGCGGGCGCGCTGGCGTCGCTGGGCGGATGGCGGCTGGTTTTCTGGGTCGCGAGCGTTCTGATGATCGTCCTGTCCCTGCTGCTGTGGCGGGCGCTGCCGCGTTACAAACAAGACAATCAGCTAAACTATCCGCAGCTTCTGGCATCGATTTTCCATCTGATGATGACGTACAAGCCGCTGCGTATACGTTCCATTTTGGGTGGGCTGACGTTCGCGAACTTCAGCATCCTGTGGACCTCCATGGCGTTTCTGCTCTCCTCACCGCCCTATCGTTACTCCGAGGGGGTTATCGGCCTGTTTGGGTTAGCCGGCGCGGCAGGCGCGCTGGCGGCCACGCGTGCTGGACGCCTGGCGGACCGCGGCCATGCTAAAACGGTCACGACCGCCGGCCTTATCGTACTAGCGCTGTCGTGGCTGCCTATCGCGGCTGGCATGCATTCGATCCTGCTGCTGCTGCTGGGGATTCTGGCGCTGGATCTCACGGTTCAGGGCGTTCATGTCACGAATCAGAGTATTATTTATCGCGATATGCCTGAAGCCCGCAACCGTATCACTTCGGGATATATGACCGCCTATTTCATCGGCGGGGCGCTAGGCTCGATGGTCTCCGCCATGATGTTTCAGTACTTTGGCTGGCTGGGCGTTTCCATTGCGGGTTTTCTAATCAGCCTCTCGGCCCTGGTCGTTTGGTGGTGCAATAGAAACGACGTTTCCTAATTCCAAGCCCCCTCTTTCGAATCATTTGACCCGAAAGAGGATTTCCTCAAATCTCTTCTTCCGGAAATTTTGTTTTTTTTATCAAAACAAAACAGGGAGAAATAAAATAAAACACATAAAAATCAACAAAATATTAAGTTATGTGCTTTCATGCCTCAGTTTTTTTCCTCTTTTAGTACTTTCCGTCATTTACCTAAGTAATAACCTGCGTTACTATACAGAAAGTGATTAATGAGGTTGACATAAATGGAAAGTTCGTTTGCACCAATTGAAAGTATGCTGCGCATGCGCGCAACTCGTCATCCAGACTTCCCTTATAAGGAAGTGACGATGCTCCGTCTGTTTCTACATTTACAGACAAAAATACTTGAACACCGTAACCGAATGCTGAAGGAGCAGAACATCAATGAGACGCTGTTCATGGCATTGCTGACGCTTGAATCTCAAGAGTCTTACAGCATTCAGCCTTCTGAGCTCAGCGCCGCGCTCGGTTCATCACGCACCAACGCCACGCGTATTGCGGATGAACTCGAAAAACGCGGCTGGATTGAGCGCAGAGAGAGTGAAAGCGACCGGCGGTGTCTGCATTTGTTTATGACAGAAAAAGGGAAGGCTTTTTTGAATGAGCTACTTCCTCCGCAACATTACAGCCTGCATCGGCTATGCTCTGTCTTGGATGACGAAGAACAGCTCGAGTTGGAAACACTGATGCGTAAGCTATTAGGCCGCCTTGACGAAATTGAGAAAGACATGACGTCATAGCGTTTCACCATCATCAGTCAGCTCCATGCCGCACCACACTGACGTTTACCGACACCAGGCGGACATTGTTGTGACTTGCACACCCCTATGTGCCAGGAATGACGGGTTGTTCTCAGTGTGGCTCCGGCACGAGCTGTCTGTTTATCGCAGCCAGAGCGTTAGCGACACCATCCTTACATCGCCGTATGGCAATTACCCATTCAATAATGAGAAGTACATTAGGGGAAACCATGAGCTCCACTGTGGAAACATCTGCACCGCAACCTGCCAAAAAAAACAAAACCCGTAGGAAACGCATCTTAACGCTATTAACTATTTTCTTTTTATTCCTAGGCTGCCTGTGGCTCGCCTATTGGTTCCTGGTTTTACGTCATCATCAGGAGACCGATGATGCTTACGTTGCGGGTAATCAGATCCAGATTATGTCGCAGGTCGCCGGCAGTGTGACCAGCGTCAATGTCGACAGCACGGACTTCGTCAGGAAAGGCGATGTACTGGTCGAACTCGACCCGACCGATGCCCAACAGGCTTACGAGCGCGCGCAAACCGCGCTGGCGAATAGCGTGCGTCAGGTTCATCAGTTAATTATCAATGGTCGTCAGTATCAGGCGAATATCGCACTCCAGCAGACGGCGCTAAACCAGGCGGTTAGCGATCTGAACCGCCGAGAAGCTCTGGGCAAAGTCAATGCCATCGGACGCGAAGACGTGCAGCACGCACGCGATGCCGTTGCCAGCGCTCAGGCGTCGCTCGACGCCGCTAAACAGCAATTCGCCGCCAATCAGGCGCTCATTCTCAACACGCCTCTGGAAAAGCAGCCGGCGATACAGCAGAGTGCCGCCGACTTACGTGACGCCTGGCTGGCCTTGCAGCGTACGCACATCGTAAGCCCGGTAGACGGTTATGTGTCGCGCCGCAGCGTGCAAGTCGGCGCCCGTATTGCTTCGACATCGGCTCTGATGGTGGTCGTGCCCGCGAAAGGCCTGTGGGTAGACGCCAATTTCAAGGAAACGCAGCTGGCCAATATGCGTATCGGTCAGCCTGCCACCATCGTCAGCGATCTGTACGGAGACGATGTGGTGTATAAAGGCAAGGTCGTCGGTCTTGATATGGGAACCGGCAGCGCTTTTTCCCTCCTACCCGCTCAGAATGCCACCGGCAACTGGATTAAAGTCGTCCAGCGCCTTCCCGTTCGCATTGAGCTCGATCCGCAAGAATTGGCGGATCATCCCCTGCGCATCGGTCTGTCAATGCTGGTCAATGTCGATACCGCCAAAGCGGACGGCAAGGTTTTATCTGACATACCGCGTAGCGAACCCGCCTACCAAAGCAATGCGCTGGAACTGGACATGGCGCCGGTCAATCAGCTCATCGACGAGATTATCCATGCTAACGCAGGCTGATTATGGGGGATAAACACGTGCAGAAGAAACCGCTAGAGGGAATACAGCTGGCTTTGTTGACCATCGCGCTCGCGCTGGCCACCTTCATGCAGGTACTGGACTCCACCATCGCCAATGTGGCGATCCCGACGATTGCCGGCAATCTGGGTTCATCCAACTCTCAGGGCACCTGGGTGATCACCTCTTTCGGGGTAGCGAACGCCATTTCCATTCCAATTACCGGCTGGCTGGCGAAACGCTTTGGAGAAGTGCGCCTTTTCGTCTGGGCTACGGGACTGTTTGCACTTATGTCCTGGCTGTGCGGGATCTCCAACAGTCTTGAAATGTTGATCTTCTTCCGCGTCCTGCAAGGGCTGGTCGCGGGCCCTATCATCCCGCTTTCGCAAAGCCTTCTGTTGAACAACTATCCTCCAGCGAAACGCAGTATCGCACTGTCGCTATGGTCGATGACCGTCGTCGTCGCACCGATTTTCGGTCCGATACTCGGCGGCTGGATCAGCGACAACTATCATTGGGGATGGATTTTCTTCATCAACATTCCGCTGGGCGCTCTGGTGGTCCTGCTGACATTGCAGCTGCTGCGCGGACGTGAGACTGCGGTTACGATCAGGCCAATCGATACCATCGGACTTGTATTGCTGGTCTTGGGAGTGGGTTGCCTGCAAATGATGCTCGACCGCGGGAAGGAGTTGGACTGGTTTAACTCGACAGAGATCATCACGCTTTGCGTCGTCGCGGTGATAGCACTCGTGTTCCTGGTCGTATGGGAGCTGACGGACGATAATCCGGTAGTCGACCTATCCTTATTCAAATCCCGCAACTTCACCATTGGCTGCCTGTGCACCAGCCTGGCGTTTATGTTCTATTTCGGCGCCATCGTTCTTATGCCGCAGCTGTTGCAGGAAGTCTATGGTTACACCGCCACCTGGGCAGGATTGGCATCAGCCCCCGTAGGACTGATGCCAGTGCTGCTTTCGCCTATTATTGGGCGCTTCGCGCCGCGCCTGGACATGCGCTATCTGGTCAGCTTCAGTTTTGTGATGTACGCCGTCTGCTTCTATTGGCGGACCTATACCTTCGAACCCTCAATGGACTTCGCCGCCTCTGCGTGGCCGCAGTTCGTGCAGGGATTTGCCGTCGCATGCTTCTTCATGCCTCTGACGACGATTACTCTTTCGGGACTCGGACCAGAGAGGCTGGCTGCGGCATCCAGTTTGTTCAACTTCTCGCGTACCCTTGCTGGCTCCATAGGCACATCGCTGACAACCACGCTTTGGGAACGACGCGAAGCGCTGCATCACGCACAGTTGACGGAATCTATCTCACCTTATAACCCTATTGCACAGCAGTTCTATCAGCAAATGGAGGCCTTGGGGCTTACCCAGCAGCAAGTATCTTCTTATCTCGCCCAGCAGATCACCGGGCAAGGGCTGATCATTGCTGCAAATGAAATTTTTTGGGCGGCGGCGGCAATATTTATAGCGCTGATTGTTTTGGTGTGGTTCGCTCGACCGCCCTTTGCCAGTTCTGGAAGCGGAGGCGGCGCCCACTAAATCACCGCGACGTCTTATCACCGTGCCGTCCTCTTTGAGGACGGCTTTTTTGTCTATGGACGAAGGGGATACGGTTCTAGGCTCTCCATCAGGTTTTACTGAACGCTTTCACCCTCAATTCTGACGTCACGCCATCATTCAGATGTCCTTCACCTACGGCATTTTCTTCTTTATAACAACTTCGCGCCTTCGTGGCTTAAAACTTCAAAATGCGCAAAAACGAAACACCATCAGAACAAAACCACAATAAAACGCATTTTTAAACCAACAATTGAAATAATAAACCACAAAATTGCCACATTAAAACAATAACCCCGAATTAGTTAAAATTATCAAATCACCATTGAATGCTATAAATATACTGTATATAGTATCAGCACTGTACAGATGTACAGTTAAATAAATCACTTTCATAGGAGATACATTCATGGCCATTCGTAAAGAGCTGAAAGCCACCCCCGCTTACAAACCGACAATCTGGACTCGTGCCGATGCGTTGAAAGTCACGTTTGACGATCCCACAACGACTCAGCCTGTGGTCAGTGCCGACTTTAAAACCATGAGCGAAGACGTATTCATCTGGGATACCATGCCGCTGCGTGATATTAACGGTCACACTGTGTCAGTCGATGGTTGGTCAGTCATTTTCACCCTTACCGCGGATCGTCAGGAAGACAACCCGGATTACCTGGATGAAAACGGCAACTACAACATTACTCTAGACTGGAATGACCGTCATGGTCGTGCAAAGATCTGCTACTGGTTCTCTCGCAATAGCAAAGATTGGACCTTCGGTGGCCGCATGATGGCTGAAGGCGTTTCACCTACCACTCGCGAATGGGCCGGCTCGCCCATCCTGCTGAATGAACAAGGCGATATCGCATTCTACTACACTGCGGTAACCCCTGGTTCGACCGTCTCCAAAGTACGTGGCCGCGTTGTGACGACGTCTACCGGTGTAGAAATGGTCGGTTTCAACAAAGTGTTCAGCCTGTTCGACGCCGATGGCGCGATTTACCAGACTGAAGAACAAAACCAGTACTGGGCCTTCCGTGATCCATGGCCGTTCCGTGACCCGAAAAACGGCAAGCTGTACATGCTGTTCGAAGGTAACGTTGCGGGTGTACGAGGTTCTCATGTCGTCGGTGATGACGAACTGGGCGATGTACCGCCAGGTTACGAAGAAGTGGGTGGCGCACGCTACCAGACCGGTTGTATCGGTATTGCTGTTGCGCTGGATGAAGATGGCGATCAATGGGAACTGTTACCGCCGCTGGTTACTGCTGTTGGCGTCAACGATCAAACTGAACGTCCTCACTTCGTATTCCAGGACGACAAGTACTACCTGATGACGATCAGCCACACGTATACCTATGCTGATGGTTTGACCGGTCCGGATGGTGTTTACGGTTTTGTGGGCAACGAGCTGTTCGGCCAATATCAGCCGATGAACAGTTCTGGTCTGGTGTTAGGTAACCCGTCCAGCCAGCCTTACCAGACATACTCGCACTATGTCATGCCTAACGGCCTGGTAACGTCCTTCATCGATAGCATTCCTACTGACGTTGAAACAACAGGTATGGAGTACCGTATCGGTGGGACTGAAGCGCCGACCGTGAAGATCAAATTCGTTGGTTCTCGTAGCTTTGTGGTTGAAGAACTGGATTACGGCTACATTCCGCCGGAACTGGATGTGAAAACGCTGTAAAGAATGACCCACTCATGTGGGCCATACTCAGCACTTCAATGTTGACCGGCACCTAGCCATGCCCGGCGAGGGTGCCAAATGAAGAAGGCCAGTCAGCTGACACTGACTGGCCTTTACTATATCACGCTTAAAAACCGGATGTCACCGGTCAGCCTTGATTCTGGCGCCACCATTCTGCCAGCAGAATACCGGTCGCTACGGAAATATTCAGGCTTTCGACCTTTCCAGTCCCGTCGATAGAAACTTTCATGCCGCCTTTTTCCCAGGCTCCGTCAGTCAAACCATCGCCCTCTTCACCTAAAACGATGACCGATTTCGCAGGTAATTTAGCGCCAGAAAGCGGTGTCCCTTTATGACTGGACGTGGTCACGATGGTGTAGCCGGCACGTCGAAACTCATCCAACGCATCGGTCAACAGGTCGGTACTGATGGCTTTTACGTGTTCCGCGCCACCTTCTGCCGTACGCACTGCCGCGCCGGATTCCAGTATCGCTGCGTCACGGACTAGAACGCCACGCACGCCGAAATGCGCGCAGCTACGGATGATCCCACCAAGGTTATGCGGGTTACCCACTTCTTCCAACGCCAAAACACAGTCTTTCTCGCCAGCTTCACTCAGGTAATCTTTTACCTCGGTGCCACGGCGCTTCTTGATCAGGAAGCAGACACCGCCATGATGATCGGTACCGGACGCTTTGGTCAGCTCTTCATCATCGACAACGTGGTATGCCTTACGGTTTGCCGCCATCCAACGCAGCGCATCGCGAAAACGCGGAGTGACTTCTTGCAGAAACCAGGCTCGTACGATCGATTCGGGACGGCTCTTGAAGAGAGCCTGACAGGCGTTTTCACCATATACGCGAGTTTCTTCAGCTCGCTGACGGCGCAGCTGCGCAGGATCTAACTGACTTTTACCGACAATACCGCCATGGTCGGGAACGGCATCTGGGCTACGTGAAACCGTTTTCCAGGGCGAGTCGTAATCACCTGTCGTTTCTCGACGAGCGGGGCGCTCTTCCTGACGCTTCTCTCCACGCCACTTAGAACCCTCGTCACGACCGCCGCCATCCCGCGACGCGGGGCCGCGTTTATCGCGCGGTTTTTTATCGCGATTGTCGCTGCTATTATTGCGTCGCGAGTCCGACGGACGTGAATTCTTATCCTTTTTATCGTCCTCATCGTTACTGCGGACGTACATAACGCGGACCTTGCCGCCTTTCCCACTGAATGAATCGCTCATCTTTTTCTCCACCTACGCGCTCGCCGCGAAGAGTACCTTATGTCCCCTCGCTTAGCTACCGACCGGCACATAAAAGTCAGGAACTATTGTAGCCATTGAGTAAACCACGTTGTTCCTTAAGGTTCCGGTCACGATACTTAAGTCACACTCACAATCGCCGCTTGCTGGTCTTCAGTTGCACTCGCGGCGGTGTCCTTCAACATCTCACTGACCCATGTTAGTCCTTTGATTATTGAGGCCTTGTTATGAATACGGTTTGTGCATCATGCCACACTACCAACCGCCTAGCGGAAACGCGCATTGAAGATAACGCCACCTGCGGACGCTGCGGGGAGACGCTATTCAAAGGAGAAGTGATTAACGCCACGACAAAAACCCTCGATAAAATACTTCAAGACGATCTTCCCGTCGTCATTGATTTTTGGGCGCCATGGTGTGGTCCGTGCGTTAATTTCGCGCCCGTTTATAGCAGCGTAGCAGAAGAAAACGGCGGCAAAATTCGCTTTGTGAAAGTGAATACAGAAGCCGAACCCGAACTGAGCGAGCGTTTTCGTATTCGCACCATCCCGACGATTATGATTTTCAAGAATGGGCAGATGGTTGATATGCTCAATGGCGCCATGCCGAAAGCGCCTTTCGAAAGCTGGCTGGAAGAGTCACTCTGACGCCGCTTGCAGGACAATTTCACTATGCGGGGCTTCTGGTCCCGCCGTGGCTCGATTAGAATGGCGTCTTTTTGCGGGGCACTATGACACAAAACGCCGTCCTTCAATTGCGCGAACAGCGCTTAGCGCTCGCCNCTCGCCCGTTTAACGCTCGAGGAAGTCGCGTTGTTCGGTGTCAACGATGCCTGCTTCCCACCATTCGTTGCTTGTGTCACACCATCGTTCCACAGCAAGCACGAAGCCGCTTTTGCCTGATCATGTTCGATACGGAACCCATGAAACCCAGCAATACGGGTCGCCTCATCGCGGATATTCTGCCGAACACATTAGCTTTTCAATGGTCACGCACAATGCCCAATCCAGCGCTTTTAGCGGCTATTCAATCATCGCACTATCAACCTTATGTGGTTTTTCTGGCCGAAGAAGAAAAAAAGGAACGAAAGGTGTTTCACCAGTTGCCTGATACGGGTAAAACTCCACTTTTTATTATGCTGGATGGCACTTGGCCAGAAGCCCGCAAGATGTTCCGTAAAAGCCCCTACCTGGATAGCCTGCCCATTTTGTCGCTTAGTATTGAGGCCTTATCTCGCTATCAATTGCGTGAAGCGAGTTTAGCGGGTCAGCAGTGTACTGCCGAGATCGCCGTGGCGCTCTTGGAGCAGGCTGGGGATAACGTGGCGGCGCAAACATTGAATCATCACTTTGAACACTTCAGAAAAAGTTACCTCGCGGGAAAACCTCACCATCCAGCAGACAGAAGCGAAAACACACGTTAATCCCCTCACTTTGGATATACACGTCACATGTTTTTGCATCGGAATAGGCTGATTTTTCACGTGTTCAGTGGTTAAGGCAACAGACGTGAACTTATTCACGGGCGAGGCAGAACGGCATCCGTTTTAAGCCAATATGTCTTAGACAGTATGGCGGGGGAAAGACATTATATGAACCGAATAGCCTTTTGAGTACCATGTCGAATCGAGTCATCGTTAAGGTCAAGAGTCCTGACTAAAAGACAAAACCTGCTCACAACAGCGGGAAAGTGATGTTATTATTGCCCGATTCGGCCATATTTAACGTTCACCATGACCAGCCCGGTCATACCATGATAAGAGAAGAATCGCACTGTGATGTTGTCAAAACTAAAGCGAACTAAATACCAACAACACCTTGCACAACTGCCCAAAATTCCTCAGTCAGCCGACGCCGTGCAAACACTCCATCGCCCAGAGGAATTCCGTCGCACGCTTGTCGAACGGATTCTCCAGGCAGAACAACGCATCTATATCGTATCTCTGTATCTAGAGCACGATGACGGCGGTGAGACGATTTTATCCGCACTTTACCAAGCGAAACGCCAGCGCCCTGAGTTGGATATTCGCGTATTAGTGGACTGGCACCGCGCACAGCGCGGTCGTATTGGCGCTGCGGCAGCGAATACCAATGCAGACTGGTATCACGCAATGAAGGAGCGTTGTGAAGGTATCGAGTTTCCCGTTTATGGGGTTCCGGTTAATACACGCGAAGCCCTGGGCGTACTCCATCTGAAAGGCTTTATTATCGATGATGTCGTCTTGTACAGCGGCGCCAGCCTGAATGACGTCTATTTACAGCAACACGATAAATACCGTTATGACCGATATCAGCTGATTGATAATAAGACGCTGGCAGATTCGATGGCGGGTTACATACAGAGGCTACTGGCGGCATCGGCGATACAGCGTCTTGATATGAAAGACAGACCTAAGACCGCTGAAATCAAAAATGCGATTCGTCGATTCCGTCAGATGCTACGCACCCTCAATTATCGCCTACCAAACGTACCAAGTAATAATAATCAGCTAGCCATAACGCCGTTGGTGGGATTAGGGAAACAGAGTCCATTAAATAAAACCATTCATCATTTGATGTGCTGTACTGAACAACATTTGGTGATGTGCACACCTTATTTTAATCTACCTGCACCGCTGGTCAGAAACGTTGTCAGCCTACTGCGTAATGGAAAAAAGATCGAAATTATTATTGGCGATAAGACAGCTAATGATTTTTATATCCCGGAAACAGAGCCATTCAAAATTATAGGCGCGCTTCCCTACCTGTATGAAATCAACCTCCGCCGTTTCCTCAGTCGATTGCAAAAATATATCGACAATGGGCAATTAGTCGTACGTCTATGGAAAGATGGCGATAATAGTTTCCACTTAAAAGGACTGTGGGTAGACAATAAATGGCAGCTATTGACCGGCAATAATCTTAATCCTCGCGCCTGGCGACTGGATCTCGAGAATGCTATTTTGATCCACGATCCTCAAAAACAGTTGTTGGAACAGCGAATTAAAGAACTGACTTGTATTCGTGAAAACACACATATTTTGAGCAGCTATCAGCAGCTGGAAAGTATCGCACAATATCCGGTCAAAGTTCGCAAGCTCATTCGCCGTGTACGCAGGGNGAGAATAGATAAGCTCATTAGCCGTATTCTGTGATGTCTTTTATGAAATATTCGATGACAGCCGATGAGCGATCAATTTTATTCATCTCTCTCACTGATCTGATTAAGTACTTTACTTTTAGCCGTTGCGCCAAAGTTTCCAAGCGGAGTAATGTGAATGTATTAACTCGGCTAACAAACTTTGACGCAACCCATTAATTAATCCTGTTTTCAGGAAACGTCTGCTTTATTATTTCGCAGCTAGCTACCTTATAAATAGAGAGTATTCAGCTACAGCGCCCCAAATATAGGTATGCCTGTCACCTAAAATCGACAAGGATATCGCTCGCAGATCTATCTACCTTGAATAGGAGTAGGTAAGTCCCGCGCCCGAAAGACGCAGGACACAGGGCCTATATGTTCGTTTATAGGCCTTATGACGCATTTGGCTCGCGCTGCGTTAAAGTGTCTTGCCTTGCCCTTTGCGATGCAGTCCCAGAGAGACCAGGAATGAGATCGCGCCCATGGCCGAAACATACCAGAAAAAGGCGTTTTCCGATCCCAATGATTTCAGTGAAAGCGCCACATATTCAGCGGAACCTCCAAACAGTGCGTTAGCTACCGCATAGGACAACCCTACGCCCATTGCTCTGACTTCTGGAGGAAACATTTCTGCCTTCAAAATCCCGCTGATTGCCGTATAAAAACTGACGATAATCAGCGAAAGAAGAACTAACACAAAGGCAATTATCGGGTTGGTCACGCTCTGCAGAAGGGTCAGAATAGGCACCGTCAACAACGCCATTAATGCACCAAAGCACAGCATGGAGTTGCGACGTCCAATCTTGTCGGACAAATGTCCGAACAGAGGCTGCAACAGCATGAATACAAAAAGCGCCACCGTCATCAGACCGCTCGCCAGTTCAGGTGCCATACCAGAAGTATTGACGAGATACTTCTGCATGTAGGTGGTAAATGTATAGAACCCCAGAGACCCGCCCGCCGTAAATCCCAAGACCATCAAGAACGCTTTGCGATTATTCCATAGTCCACGCAAAGAGCCTGCGTCCTTATGTGAGCGCGACGCTTTATCCGAGGTTTCATTAAGCGAGCGGCGTAAAAATAAGGCAACAACAGCCAGAATTGCACCAATGAAGAATGGAATACGCCATCCCCAAGCATACAAGCTCTCAGAAGGCATTGTGTGTTGCAATATGACAACCACTAACAGGGCCAGTAGCTGACCGCCGATCAACGTGACGTATTGGAACGACGCGAAAAACCCCTTCCGTCCTTCAATTGCAACTTCGCTCATATAGGTGGCGCTAGTGCCATATTCCCCGCCAACAGACAATCCCTGAAAGAGACGAGCAAACAGGAGCAGTATAGGTGCCCAGGTGCCGATAGTGTCATAACCGGGCAGACAGGCGATAACCAAAGACCCGAAGCACATCATGCAGACGGAGATAAGCATTGACGTTTTGCGTCCGTACTTGTCGGCTATGAATCCAAACAACCATCCCCCGATTGGACGCATCAGGAAGCCCGCAGCGAATACACCCGCGGTATGTAGAAGCTGTGTAGTCGGATTTTCAGAAGGGAAAAAGATGTGAGCAAAATATAAAGAGCAGAACGAATATACGTAGAAATCAAACCACTCTACCAAGTTTCCCGATGATGCTCCCACAATTGCCTTGATCCTCTGTCGAGAATCATTTTCTCCGGGCGTTAATGTTTTTAAATTTATATTTCCCGTCATACGTTTTTTTCTCTCCTGTTCGTAGGACATAACTATCCAACATATATACAGTAAAACAGGATCCTGTTTGCAGGCAAAGAATAATGTATACACTTAATGATTTATCGTTAATTACGATGGTCAAATAAGTTAAAATTATGGGTGATTTGAGGNATTCAGATACGAAAAAGCCTCTGGTATTATCCAGAGGCTTTCCGTTTATTTGATGCCTGGCAGTTCCCTACTCTCGCATGGGGAGACCCCACACTACCATCGGCGCTACGGCGTTTCACTGCTGAGTTCGGCATGGGGTCAGGTGGGACCACCGCGCTATCGCCGCCAGGCAAATTCTGTTTCATTCCAGCCGTTACACTCTCTTCCCGTGCAACCACCAGAACCAATCTTTGAACAAGCTGAATCTCGTCTCTCTAAAAACNCCTTCGGTGTTGTAAGGTTAAGCCTCTCGGGTCATTAGTACTGGTTAGCTCAACGTATCGCTACGCTTACACATCCAGCCTATCTACGTCGTCGTCTTCAACGGCCCTTCAGGGGACTTAAAGTCCCAGGGAAGACTCATCTTGGGGCAAGTTTCCCGCTTAGATGCTTTCAGCGGTTATCTCTTCCGCACTTAGCTACCGGGCAATGCCATTGGCATGACAACCCGAACACCAGTGGTGCGTTCACTCCGGTCCTCTCGTACTAGGAGCAACCCCCCTCAATCTTCCAACGCCCACGGCAGATAGGGACCGAACTGTCTCACGACGTTCTAAACCCAGCTCGCGTACCACTTTAAACGGCGAACAGCCGTACCCTTGGGACCTNCTTCAGCCCCAGGATGTGATGAGCCGACATCGAGGTGCCAAACACCGCCGTCGATATGAACTCTTGGGCGGTATCAGCCTGTTATCCCCGGAGTACCTTTTATCCGTTGAGCGATGGCCCTTCCATTCAGAACCACCGGATCACTAAGACCTGCTTTCGCACCTGCTCGAGCCGTCACTCTCGCAGTCAAGCTAGCTTATGCCTTTGCACTAACCTCCTGATGTCCGACCAGGATTAGCTAACCTTCGTGCTCCTCCGTTACTCTTTGGGAGGAGACCGCCCCAGTCAAACTACCCACCAGACACTGTCCGCAACCCCGGTCAGGGGCCCACGTTAGAACATCAAACATTAAAGGGTGGTATTTCAAGGTTGGCTCCATGCAGACTGGCGTCCACACTTCAAAGCCTCCCACCTATCCTACACATCAAGGCTCAAGGTTCAGTGTCAAGCTATAGTAAAGGTTCACGGGGTCTTTCCGTCTTGCCGCGGGTACACTGCATCTTCACAGCGAGTTCAATTTCACTGAGTCTCGGGTGGAGACAGCCTGGCCATCATTACGCCATTCGTGCAGGTCGGAACTTACCCGACAAGGAATTTCGCTACCTTAGGACCGTTATAGTTACGGCCGCCGTTTACCGGGGCTTCGATCAAGAGCTTCGCCTTGCGGCTGACCCCATCAATTAACCTTCCGGCACCGGGCAGGCGTCACACCGTATACGTCCACTTTCGTGTTTGCACAGTGCTGTGTTTTTATTAAACAGTTGCAGCCAGCTGGTATCTGCGACTGGTATCAGCTCCGGGAGCAAGTCCCTTCACCAACGCCAGCGTGCCTTCTCCCGAAGTTACGGCACCATTTTGCCTAGTTCCTTCACCCGAGTTCTCTCAAGCGCCTTGGTATTCTCTACCTGACCACCTGTGTCGGTTTGGGGTACGATTTCGTGTTACCTGGAGCTTAGAGGCTTTTCCTGGAAGCTTGGCATCGGTCACTTCATCACCGTAGTGACTCGTCATCACGCCTCAGTGTTAATGATGTTCCGGATTTACCAAAAACATCCACCTNCACGCTTAAACCGGGACAACCGTCNCCCGGATAACCTAGCCTTCTCCGTCCCCCCTTCGCAGTANCACCAAGTACAGGAATATTAACCTGTTTCCCATCGACTACGCCTTTCGGCCTCGCCTTAGGGGTCGNCTCNCCCTGCCCCGATTAACGTTGGACAGGAACCCTTGGTCTTCCGGCGTG